>JBEKUJ010000003.1:0-468497 GCA_049515135.1 Spirochaetia bacterium | reverse complement strand
CTCACATCCTTGGTGAGAAGCTCTTACCACGAATCCCCCCTCTTCCATCACTCCTCCTCTTGCTCCCGGAGGGGGGTCAGAATTCGTGTCGCCAGAGGATCATTATCTCATGTCGCCTGACACTTGCAGCCTCCTCGCGTCCCCTCCAACGTCTTGAAGGCGTATACCGTGCGCATAGTAGAAAGCGCAACCGCCGAGACTGAAAAGCGGCTGACGAGCTGTATACGCTCCGTCAGGAGGGAACCCGGGAAGAGCTCCGGGCTTGAAGTATCGACACTTTGCATTTGGATTCCTGTCAGGAGCGCAGTGACCATAGCTTAGTGGGCATTCCGTCTCTCGCAGTGGTATTTGACTCTCGCCAGGCTTATGAGGAACGGGGGCCGGTTTTGTCCGGCGCGAGTAATCAAGATCACTCGACCGCTTTCCGCTTGTGAAGAAAATGAACGCATGATACCTCGGAGGGTCCATGCCCTCATATTGCTCACGTTTGAGTATCGGTCCGCTCGCATGACGGTGGCCATATCTGCGCCAACTCTCACATTCATCGTTGTATTTATCGGGCGGCCAAGCCTTGACGCCAGGAATGCCGGGCCTTTGCGCGACTCGGAGACACACTCCCGGGAAAAGCCTTTTACAGACACCCACTATGCTTGCCCCTCTCATCGGGCAATCTCAGCTTTGAAAAAGGCGGACGAAACGCGGCTGAGATTTCCGCGCTTTCGGGAGCTACCCTATCGTCCGCCAACCTTAACACTGTCATTTCCAGACCCCCTCTACCAGTGCCCGCGAGGGTTCTAGCTTTGCAATCCGATCCCGCATGACCGCGTGATCGTACCAGTCCGTCATTTCAACCGTTCTATGCCCGGTAAAGCGCCGTAGAATCTCCTCGGGCAACACGTGGCGCATGATCGTGTTATAGGTGTGCCTGAGACTGTGCGGCACGAGGTTGCGCCCCTCCGTGACGATCCCCGCGCGCTCAAGAGCTCCGGGAAACCAGTGCGTCGGAGTCTCCACGTCGAGCGGTCGGTCCGCTGCAAGCCCGTAGAAGATCAAGTGCTCAGGTTCTTTGAACGGCGTTTCCTTCTTCCATTTGGCAAGTTGAGTCTGCGTCCGTTGGGGCAGCGCGATCACGCGCTGGTCTTTCGTCTTTGTCGTGCCGAGCGTCCCACCCATCTTGACGGCACGCTCAACGAACAGCCAGCCGCCAGGCAGCAGATGCCGCCACGCCAGCGCCCGGGCCTCACCGGAGCGGATCCCGGTTGTCGCCATCACCATAAACAGGGCCGCGTACTTCTGTGTTCTCCAGACGTTCAAGAGTCCTTTCTGTGTCCTTGGAAACAAGAGGCGCAACTCGTCCATACCGAGCGCATCCCGCACCTGGTGATTCTTCTTGAACGGTTCGGGCTCCTGTAGTGGATTCTCCCGGATTAGCCGATCCCTCTTGGCTTCCCTCATCATGATGCGAAGGGAATACAGAAGGTGGTTCTTGGTCTGCCCGGCGAGCGGGAGGGATTCGAGCCACTTTTCAATCATGGGCTGGGTCAGCTCGTCGAGTCGTCGCTTGCCGAATTGCGGCAGGATATAGTTTTCCAAGTGAGCGCGCCGCGTCCGCGCCTGGTACTCTCCGAAGTCGCGGCCCTTAGCGTGCTGCCTTTTGATCCACGGGCATACTCCCCACTTAAAGAAGTCCGCCGCGTACTGTTCCAAACGTGGACACTTGCTGTATCCCTCTTTGATCTCGGCCAGCTTCGCAGCGGCGACCGTGTGAGCGCGGCCCTTGTCCTCGTCTGCTCCCACGTGGGTAGAGAACTTGTTACGTCTGCCAGTCCTGGGATCGGTGTAGCGAGCGTACCAGACTGCGCCCTCTTTGGTGCTTATGAGAATTAGCCTGTACGGCAGTCTAGGCATGCGCTGCCCCTCCCTTGGTACTAACGCTGGTACCAGAACAGCATATCGGGGAGCGGCTTTACTGTCAAGGTTTTTGATTATCTTGCGGTGTAAGGAATTATATGATGGGCAATGCGCGATTCGAACGCGCGGCCTATGGCTCCGGAGGCCATCGCTCTATCCAACTGAGCTAATTGCCCAAACGCACGGATTCTGTAATCCTCCGTGCTGGCTCTGCCCCGTCGGGCTTGGCTCAACGATACTTCGAAAGGTGGATGGTGTCAACACAACGCTACTCCCGGGTGCTCTGGGTCGTGCTGGACGGCATGGGTTTCGAGCACGCCAGGCTTGCTGTCCGCTCCAACCGCCACGCTGCTTTGTCCCGGATTGACAAAGAAGGCTGGCTTGGTTCGATGGTTCCGGCAAGCCCTGCCTGTCAGACCCCTCCGGCCCTGCTAGCCCTTTTCACCGGGACCCAGCCCGCCCAGAACGGAGTGTGGGGGTACTATATGCCGCATCCTGAAAGGCTCCAGGACTCCCTGAGCGGTTTCTACGCGGATGTGGAGCGAACCAGGACAATATGGCAGGAGCTGGAGGAGCGCGGGGCAGGATATTCTCTGATGAATGTGGCATTCCGCAACGACCCCGTGTGGAAAGGACCGGCAGAGCACCTTGCCCTGGGGTTGGATGGCTACCGGCTTTGGGAGAAGCCCTCGCTGTTCCGGTTGTCGGGCGGACCCGAAGAGATTTCCTATCGCGGCCTGCAGCTGCGTCTGCGATCCACGAGGGACGGTGCCGGTCTTTCCAAGGGCTCTTCGCTGCGGGTGGAGCTGCCGGTGGGAGAGGGGCGTTACGTGGACATAACGGCTGGCACCCGCGTTTTTGCTCATCTGCTGGAGCCGAAGCTTCTCCTCCTCAATCCCCTGAACGCTGTCGTCTGTCGGGGGAAGACAGCGGGACAATCCGTCTGTGGTAAATTCCTGGAGATGAGCGCGTTCCATCTTGCGCGGCGGCTAAACTCCAATCGCGAGCCTGAGCTGCGCGTGCCGCTTGAGGCAGAGCTCCTGGCCAGCCGAGTCAGCTTTCAGAGAAAGACAGACCTGATGGTTGCGCAGGCAGGCAACATGGCCGCTCGTCTGGTTGTCGGCTACTTTCCCGTGATCGATGACTTCAACCACGCCTATTTCGATCTCCTGCAGGATGGAGACGAGCGCGCAGCTGCGCTTTTCCACGGATGCGTCGACATGGTGGACGATCTTCTGGGCCGATTGATGCAGGAAATGGACAGCAACACTCTCCTTGTTGTCTCTTCCGACCATGGCGCCATGGCTCACCGCTCGAAGCTCCATATCAACGAGATTCTTGCAGATGCCGGCCTGGTACGCCGCCGGGCCGGCGGCTATGACTTCGCCAGGTCCCTGGCTTGGTATCACACGAGCGACTGCGGCCAGGTGGTTGCGTGGAACATGAGAGAAAGGGGGCCGCTGCTGGGGAGACTGAGGCATGCCCTGGAAACGGCGAACGCCGGCATCGGCGCCGCCATCGGTGTGCTGGACGGAGACAGGGATTGGCCCTTCCTTGCGTTTCTTTATCCAAAGGGCAACATGTACTTCACGGGTCGTCCACCACGAGTGAACCGCCCGGCCCTGGACAAGGGGAGGGCAGGGGGCCACCATTTGTCGCCCCTTTCCCCGACGCCATGGATCCAGGCCGCTCTCGGTCTCTGGACGCCCAGGCAGGGCGGCGTAAAAGGCAGTCTGCCGTTCATGCCGAAGGAAAACACGGAGATGAAGAGATTCCTCATGGAAACAATGGAGCTTGCGTGATGGAAACGATCATTCTCGCCTCCGGGTCACCGAGGCGCAAGGAGCTTCTTGTCAAGGCAAAGATGCCCGTCAAGGTGATTCCGCCGGATCTCGTTGAAGATTACTCTTCCTTCGAATCCTCGGGCGATCTTGTATCGCGGGTGGCGCGCAGCAAGGTCGAGGCGGTTGTCGAGCTGTTCAAGACTGAGTCTCCGCGCTGGGTCCTTGGCGTCGACACGATTGTCGAGGTGGACGGAAAGGTCCTGGGCAAGCCCGCGGGTCCCGAGGAAGCGCGGGCGATGCTCGGCCTCCTTTCGGGAAAGACGCACAAGGTCTACTCGGGTGTTGCAGTGCTGATAGACAAGGCAAAACCTATCGACCTGGAAGTGGTCAGCACGGACGTGCAGTTCAAGACGCTGACCCCCGCAGAGCTGGCCTGGTATGTGGAGTGCGGGGAATGGTCGGGAGCTGCCGGCGCATACAGGATCCAGGAACGTGGGGCGTTCTTCGTGGAATGGATCAGAGGGTCCTACAGCAACGTCGTAGGCTTGCCACTTGAGGCGTTTTATGGCATCTTGATCAGGAACGAGTACCATTTTTAGCCCTTTCATCTCGCCCATCCGTTCGGAAAAGGGTGTATAAGCCAGGAAGAAGGGGAAGGAGGATCATTTTGGCTGTTGTTACCATGAAAAACCTGCTCGAGTCCGGCGTTCATTTTGGACACCAGACGAAGAGGTGGGACCCGCGGATGAAAAAGTACATCTTCGCGGAGCGCAACGGGATCCACATCATCGATCTTCAGAAGACCATCGTGGCAATCAAGGACGCCTACGAGGCGGTACGCAAGACCGTGCTCGCGGGCAAATCGGTCCTGTTTGTCGGCACCAAGAAGCAGGCGCAGCAGACGGTGGAGCGTGAGGCCAAGCGGTGCAACATGTTCTACGTGAACAATCGCTGGCTCGGCGGGATGCTCACCAACTTCGCGACGATCAAGAAATCCCTCCTGCGGCTGAAGAAGCTGGAGAAGATGGAGATCGATGGCACCTTCGAGAACCTGACCAAGAAAGAGATAGCCAGGCTCATGAAGGAGCGCGGCAAGCTGGAAAAGAACCTTGGCGGCATCAAGGAGATGAAGGAATTGCCCGGGATCGTGTTCGTCATCGACACCCGCAAGGAGTCCATTGCTGTGACGGAGGCCCGGAAGGTCAACGTTCCCATTGCAGCCGTGGTGGACACCAACTGCAACCCGGAAGGGATCACGTACCCCATCCCCGGCAATGACGACGCCATCCGCGCCATCAACCTCTTTGCGCAGATCATCGCCAATGCGGTCATCGAGGCGGAGAACGAGGTGGGTCTGGAGGTTGTTGAAACCCTCCAGGAGGAAAAGGGAGAGGAAGAGTTCGCCGAGGCCATCGACAAGGGAGAGTTCGCCGCCCAGTCCAAGTACGACCAGGAGGAAGAGAAGGTCGCGGTTGCCGCCGTCCTTGGGGCTGCCGCGGACGAGGCTGCAACCGGCTTTACGGACAAGGACTATTCCAACTACACCCCCGACGAGGCCGCAGCCAAGAAGGAAGAGACGCCTCCTGAGGAGCCGGAGATCGACGAGGACAAGCTGTACAAGGAGTGATGGACAAAATCGATGGAAATCAAGGCAACTGATGTCAAGAAGCTCCGGGAGAAGACCGGGGCCGGAATGCTGGACTGCAAGAACGCGCTGGTCAAAGCGAACGGGGATTTCGACGCCGCAGAGCGCCTGCTGAAAGAGCAGGGGCTGGCAGCAGCCGTGAAAAAAAGCGAACGCGTGACCAACAGCGGCATGATCTTCTCCAAGATGCTGCCGGGCAAGGGCATCATGCTCGAGCTCACCTGTGAGACTGATTTCGTGGCGCGCAACAGCCTTTTCCAGGAGCTGGGCACGGCCCTGCTGGGAAAGGTGGCTGAGAAGGATATCAGCGCTGCAACCGAAGAGCTGCAGACCATGGTCAAGGAGACCGTCGGCAAGATCAAGGAAAACATGCAGCTGCGCAGGATCGTCACTCTTCCCGTCGGACCGGACGAGACCATCGTGGAGTACGTCCACGACGGAAGGATCGGCGTGATGATACGTTTCTCGTTCAGTGATCCAAAGGTGAAAGACAACCCGAAGGTGAAGCAGGTTCTCTTCGACTGCGCCCTCCATGCCGCGGCCTTCTCCCCTCTGTTCCTCTCCAAGGACACGGTGAGCCCCGCTTTTCTCAAAGAGCAGGAGGAGATCTTTGCCAAGCAGGCTGAGAACCTGAACAAGCCGGCAAACGTCCTGCAGGGGATCATCAAAGGGAAGCTGAACAAGATGCTCTCCGAGATCTGCTTCCTGGAGCAGCCCTTCGTGAAGGACGACAAGCGCTCCGTTGCGAAAGTGCTCGATGACCTTGGGAAGGAAGTGGGGGCAAAGATCGCCATCGTGGACTACCGCTACGTGAAGCTGGGCGAAGATAATTCCTGAAGGAGGATCTCGCATGACGAGAGACAAGATCAGGGGCCAGGCGGAAGAGCGGATGAAAAAAAGCATCCATGCCCTGCAGGAGGAGTTCAAGACGCTCCGCGGAAGCAGGGCGTCGCAGGCGCTTTTCGAAAAGATCCGGGTGGACTACTACGGCAACAAGGTGCCGCTGAACCAGGTAGCCACCATATCCATTCCGGAAGCACGCCTCGTCATCATCCAGCCGTGGGACCGGTCCGTCCTGTCGGAAATAGAGAAGGCCATCCAGAAATCCGAGCTCTCCGTCAATCCGAATAATGACGGCAAGGTGATCAGGATCAGCATCCCGCCTCTCACGGAGGACCGGCGCAAGGAGCTGGTGAAGCTCACCAAGAACACGGCAGAGCAGTCGCGCGTTGCCGTGCGCAACGCGCGCCGTGACGCCAATGAAGAGGTCAAGAAAGCCAAGACCGATTCAGAGCTGAGCGAGGACGAAGCCAAAAAGGCCACGGACGAAATCCAGAAGCTCACCGACAAGTACATCGAGGAGATCAACAAGATCCTCGAAGCCAAGGAAAAGGAAATCCTCGAGGTGTGAGACCCTCGCCGGACCGGGAACCCCGCGCATCCTCCGTCCTTCCTGACACGTCCCGTCTTCCCCGCCATGTGGGGATAATCATGGACGGCAATGGCAGGTGGGCGGAGGCCAGGGGGAAGCCGCGGACCGAGGGGCACCTGGAAGGAGTCAAGGCAGCCAAGCGGGTGGTGGCCGCCGCCTCAGAAGCCGGGCTGGCCTTCCTCAGCCTCTACGCCTTTTCAACTGAAAACTGGACCCGGGCGCAGGAAGAAGTATCCTATCTGATGGGGCTGATAGGGCTGTATCTGAAAAAGGAGTACGATTTCTACCGCAAGAACAGGATACGCATTCTGCACAGCGGGGATCTGGAGCGGCTTCCCCGCGAGATTGCCCGCGAAATAGACGATGTCACCCGCGACACGGCCGGGTATGACGGCCTGATCGTGAACCTTTCCATCAATTACGGAGGCAGGGACGAGATCATCCGGGCTTTCCGAAGACGTCTTGCCAATGGTTCCGCGGAACCTCTTACCGAAGAGACTTTCCGGCACTATCTGGACCATCCCGAGCTGCCGGACCCCGATCTCATCATCCGCAGCGCCAATGAGCTGCGCCTCTCCAACTTCCTCCTCTGGGAGTCCGCGTACGCAGAGTTGTATTTCAGCCCCAAGTTGTGGCCGGACTGGGATGGCGGCGACCTTCGCGCGGCGCTTGCCGACTACGGGCAGAGATCGAGAAGATTTGGCGGTACCGCGTGAATTGGAAGGGCTTCGCGACACGCCTGCTGCTGATTGCGGTTGCGTTTCCCGTGCTGGGTGCGCTCATCTTCATTGTCCCGCAGCTTCATCACCTGGCTTTCAACCTCGCGGTGGCCGCTGCCTGCATTGTCGGGGCGCTGGAGGCCCGGGCGCTCTTCGAGGGCCGGGGCATCTCCACGGCGCGGTACCTGGCGCCGGCACTCGCCGGGACGCTTCCTCTTTCCGTGTGGCTCGAGGTGGCCGGATTGATCCCTGCCCGGTGGGCACTCGCCTGGCTGACGGCGTCCGTCGGGATCATCCTGGTTCGCTCGGTCTTCCAGAAGGACTCGCGGCGGATCGCGGAGTTCCTTTCCTTTGTATCATCTTCCATCTTCGTCCTTCTGTACCCGGCCTTCTTTCTCTCGTGGGTCGTGCGTATTTCCGCTTTGCCTCAGCCATCGTTGTCGATTCTTCTTTTTCTCGGCCTGGTGTTCGGCAACGACATGGCGGCATACTTTGCAGGGAGCCTCTGGGGGAGCTCCACGCGCCTGAACCTCGCGATAAGCCCCCAGAAGAGCGTCGTGGGTTTCGCGGCAGGTCTTGTCGGCACCGGCATCATCTATACGGTCTTCCGGGTGGCGGTCCCGTCGCTTCTCCCATCGAGCATCATGGGGGGAATAGCGTTCTCGGTGCTCACGGGTGCGGCGGTGATCCTGGGGGACCTTGCGGAAAGCGGCCTCAAGAGGTCTGCGAGCGTCAAGGATTCCGGAATGGTGATCCCTGGCAGGGGAGGGGTGCTGGACTCAGTGGATTCCATGATCCTGAGCGCGCCCCTTTTTTGCGGGCTGATGCGGCTGTTCGGTCCATGAGGGCCAACGGATGAATGACGAAGGATAAGGACAGGCAATCATGATAGGTATTTTCCTGCTGGGACTCATCGGGCTCGGGATCATGGTATTCGTCCATGAGCTGGGCCATTTCGTAGCCGCCAAGGCCAACGGCGTGGCGGTTGAGACCTTCTCCCTCGGCTGGGGTCCACGCATGGTGGGATTCAAGAGGGGCGGGACCGTCTACCAGATTTCGTGGTTCCCGATCGGCGGGTTCTGCAAGATGAAAGGAGAAATCACTCCGGGCGTGGCCGGCGGCGGCCCCGCGCAGGCAGACGCTGGCCAGGGAACGGGAGGCTCATTCAACGCAGCTGCCCCGTGGCGACGGATCGTGATCTCCGCTGCCGGTCCTGTGTTCAATCTGGCGTTCGCCGCAATCATCCTCTCCTTGATCTGGTGGGCCGGGTTCAGCGTTCCTTCGTACGACAACCGCATCGTCCTCGCCACTGATTATGCTCCGCAGTCGTCCACCCAGCCGCCCCCGGCTACTGTGGCGGGACTGAAAACGGGGGATCAGATCATGGAAATCAACGGGCATCAGGTCCGGAACTTTCAGGACATCCGGGAGGCAGTGTCGGTTTCGCCGAAAAGCAGGTTGATCTTCAGGGTCTCAAGAAACGTGGACGGAACAGCGCAGAAGCTCGACATCGCCATCATGCCCAGACTCGACAAGGACACAGGCGCGGGTCAGATCGGCATTCTTCCGTGGGTTGATCCTGTTGTGGATTCCGTTCGACCCGGCTCCGCGGCTTCCATTGCAGGGTTGCAAAAAGGCGACCTGATCCTGGCGGCAGGCGGGAACCCCGTAAGAAACATCTGGGATCTGATGCCGGTTCTTTCCTCCAGCCCCGGGAAGGCAACAATCGTCTACGCAAGGCAGGGAGCAGAGCATAGCGCCCTCCTTGTGTTCGAAAGAGACACCGCCCTTGGGTTCGACTTTGCCGAAAAGACGCTGGGGGTAGGATTCGCGGAAAAGGAGTACCCGTCGCCGAAGCTCGGGCTGGCCGGCGCGGTCGAACGCGGTCTGGCTGACACGTGGAACTACGTGACACTTACGGTCAAGGGATTCGGGCTTCTTTTCCAGGGCATCAACCTGAGGAACGCAATTGCCGGCCCCCTCAAAATCACCTACTACATCGGGAGCGCGGCGGCCAGCGGATTCCAGGTGGGCTTCCGCGCAGGCCTGGTGTCGTCCTTCCAGCTTCTTGCATTCCTCAGCGTTGTCCTCTTCCTGATGAATCTGCTTCCCATTCCCGCCATGGACGGCGGCCAGATCATACTTTTTCTTGTCGAGATAGCCAGAGGGAGAGCAGTTCCCGCCAGGGTTTTCTGGAGGATCCAGATCATCGGGTTTTCCATTCTCATAGGGCTGATAGCGGTTGTCACCCTCAATGATATACTCTCTTTCCCAGGACGGTAGCGCATGCATTTCGTTTCCCGGCGCGTGGCCTGCTTCTGCGACAACGTGTTCGAGGCCGACGTTCCCGATTCGGCGGACCTGGAAGCCGAACCGGACGTGGAAAAGCAGATCGAGAGCGGGGATTTCATGGCGCTGACCTGCCCCAACTGCGGCAAGCGCCTCACGCCGGAGTTCCCTTTCCGTCTCTCCCTCCGGGGCGGCCGCGGGGAGCTGATCATGATCCCGGGGAAAGACATGAACGGGCTCATCCGCGGGAAGCTGGATTACGATATCGGCAGACCGTTCCGGGTCGTAGTCGGATTTCCCGAGATGGCGGAGAAGCTGTATATCCTGGAAGCCGGATTGGACGACAGGATCATCGAGATCATGAAGTACTACCTCCTGACGGGAGCTGCGGGGGCGGAGGACCAGGACCGCGACGTCGTCCTCAGGTACAAAGGGGAACAGGAAGGCAGGCACGTGTTCCATGTCCTGGGGTTGAAGGACGGGGAGATAGGGGTGGCCAGATTGGGCGACGAGATATACAGGAAGATCGCCCAGGACGTGGACGCCCGGGTAAAGGACGAACCATTCCAGGACTT
This sequence comes from Spirochaetia bacterium, assembly GCA_049515135.1. Lineage (GTDB taxonomy): Bacteria > Spirochaetota > Spirochaetia > SZUA-6 > Fen-1364 > Fen-1364. Next base: position 458,142 of record JBEKUJ010000003.1, on the reverse strand, counting down.
CTGCTCTCCGCCCTGGGTTTCTGTCCGCCGGCTCACCGGGGGAGACGTGTGAGGCTGCCTGCTTTGCGGGTTCTCCCGCTTCTGGGGTTCGCGCTTGCCGCGCAGGCAATCCCGGCAGAGGCTGCGGACGCCGCCGTGGCTGCAACCGAAAATACCCTCGCATCGAACGTGCACAGCATCGTCAACACGGGACATATCGGGGCCGTGCTCGCTCTTCAGTACGACGAGGGGAGGAACCTCCTCCTCAGCGCCGGGGACGACGGGACCGTCAGGATCTGGGATGCGAAAGAGGGCATCCTCTATCGCAACCTGAGGGTGACGCGCCTGTCTGCACAGATGATTGCCGTGGATCCGGCGGCCCCGCGGGTGGCTGTGGTTGTGAGCGATGGCCTTCGCTCTTTTTCCCTTGCCGTCTGGGACTGGGAGCAGGAGAAGCAGCTGCTGAGGCTTCCCCTCAAGGACGCTCCCCTGTTCCTTCGCTTTTCCGGCCAGGGAAGCTTCCTTGTGTACGGAGAGTCCTCGTGGCAGAGCCTGAAGATCCTGGATGCAGCGACAGGCAACCCCGTCCAGTTCCATCCGGAAGGACTCGGGATCGTCGCCTTTGCAGAGATGTCCCGGTCGGAGAAAACCATCATGACATACCAGGTCTCGGGCAGGATTTCCTACTGGGACATGGTGTCCGGCTCCCTGACCCTGGACATGGCCGCGCCGCCATATCTCTCGCACATTCGCATCTCTCGGGACCGCAGGTACATCGTCGGGAGCAACGGCCGGGAGGTGGTCCTTGTGGACACCCTGAGCGGCGCGGTGCGCGGCCGGGCAGCGTTGAATGGAGAGGCGAGCCTCGATATTTCTCCGGAAGGGGACCAGGTGGCCGCCGTGCCGACCCCCGGGGGAAATCCGGTGGAATGGACAGTCGCAACTGATTCTCTTGTTGCGCACCCTGTTGCAGTGAAACAGGATCCCGGCGCTGATCCACGGGAGGCGTACCAGGTTCTCTGCTACGGGTCGGACGGGCTCTACATGGCAGGTCCAAGCGGCGCCCTCAGCGAGCTGTCCACGTCCGGCGACCTTCGTGTGATCAGCAGAAACCTGCTGGCAGACATCACGGGAATAGACGCGCGGCATGGCTATCTTGCCGCGGGCTCCAGGGATTGGGTCCGTGTATTCCGAACCGACCTCCTTGAGGGGTCGCTCTCTCCGACGTACGTCCATTCGGTCCTTGTGGAAAACCCCTGGAAGAGCCCGGTTGGGCTCTCGTTCATCTCCGACACCTCTCTCCTGGCCTGGAGCAGAGATGACAGCGCGCCGAAGTTTGCCGTCCTCGATCTCCCCGATGCAGCCTTCACGCGCAGGAGCGTGGCTGTCTCGCAGCCGTCGCTGCAGTTTCGGACCCTGCCTTCGGGGTTTCGAGCGCCGCTTGCCGCCCTCACCGTCACAGGCAATTCCCTCCTTGGGATCGAGAACGGCGGGACGATTCGCATTGTGGATCTCACAACGGGAGCCTCGCGTTTCGAGCTGCGCGTCGCCGCTCTTTCCGCGGTGGTGGCCGCCTCATCTAGCGAGCTGATTGGAGGCAAGAATACCGCACTGGCTTCCCACGGGTCGCTCGTGAGGATCAATACCCGCACCGGAGAAACCGTCGGAATACCAGGCACGAATGTCTTTACATGGGACCTGGTATTCGATCCGGCTGCCCCGGGGGCCGGCGGACCGCGTTTGTACTCACTCGGGGTGGATGCATCGGGTGCGACGAACCTGCTTCTTCATGACGGCTTCGGGTTCGAGAGGGAAACGGTGATTGCCAGTGAACCGGAAGAGAATCTGGAGGCAAGCCTTGCTCTGGATCCTTCAACGCATGTCCTCTATGCTTCGCTCGGCAGGGCGCGCATCGTCTCTTGGGATGGGGCAAAAACCAGTGCCATCCCGGCCGAATACGCCAGCCTGCGAGGGTTTCTGGCCTGTCAGGGTCTCATTGTCTCGCTGGACAGGAACTCTGCGTTGGGAATCATCGAGCAGGCCAGCGGGTCGCGGATCGGTGAGCTTTCGCTTTTCTCGGATGGAGAATGGGCAGCCACGGTCAACGCCGGGGGCTACCTGGCCTCTCCCGGGGGAGACATACACGTGAAAGTCTTTGTGAACGGAACATCCGCGAAGGCAACCGAAGATTACAGGCTCCGAATGGAGAGCTGGTAGAGGACGACCCACAGGCACGGATGCCGAGAGGCGCCGAGCACCGGGACGTGCGAAAGGCGCCTTTCGGTCGTGCCAGTGCGGAAGAGCACGCTCTAACGGCTAGGGCTCGCTGCGCTCGCCAGGACCGTTAGTACGCGAATACGCGTTCTGATGGCAGGGGCGGCCTTGCAGGCCACCTTCACCATCAGTCATGCGACGGATTGGCCCGAACTTTCTCAACAGCTTCCCGCACTGCTTGCGAGATCTCGCGGAGGTACCCGGGGCTGAACCCGGCCTTGGCGTACACGCTCCCCATCAGGGAAGCCCGGTAGGAAGGATGCACCTTGTTCAGCGCGAACGCCGCCATGTCGAGCACGCAGTCCTGGCATGTGCAGAGCCCCGGGGTGCTGGCCACCTGAGCTTCCAGCTCAGCCAGCACAAGGCCCTCAGCCTCGTTGACGAGCATGTCGAAATCGTACCTGTCCTTCAGGCCCATGGACCACCTTCCCTTTCCTACATCCCGGATCCGCGTTCGAGGGCCTCGAACTTGGTGTACTTTGCCAAGAAGGCAAGCGAGAGGTCCCCAACGGGACCGTTGCGCTGCTTTGCCACGTTGATCTCCCGTACCTCCAGTTTGAGGTCCTCCGTGTGAAGAAAAATGACGACATCGGCGTCCTGCTCGATGGACCCTGACTCCCTCAGGTCGGCAAGGGACGGCTTCTTTCCTTCCGTCTCGCGGCGTACCTGCGAAAGGGCGATGACGGGAAGGTTCAGCTCCCGGGCAAGGGCCTTGAGGGATCGGGAGACCTCGGCAATCTGTTCGTGACGCGGCAGCTCCCGGTTCTCAGAGCTGATCAGGGTAATGTAGTCCACGAAGATGATCTTTACGTCCTGGTGGCTCTTCATCCTTCGTGCCTGCGCCCGCAGGTCAAGGAGCTTGAGGTCCGGCGAATCGCTGATGTACAGCGGCGCCTCGTAGAGCCTCCCGCATGCCTCGGTGATCCGGCTGAAATCAGCGGGGCTCAACATGCCCGTGCGCATCCTCTGGGAATCCAGCCTCGCTTCCATGCTGAGGAGGCGCTGCATGATGGCCATGCTGGACATTTCAAGAGAGAAGAAGCCGACCGGGATTTTCTGCCGGATGGCCATGTTGGCCGCGACGGTCAAGGCGAATGCGGTCTTGCCAACGGAGGGGCGGGACCCAACGACGATGAACTCCGAGTTCTGGAACCCCATTGTCAGCTGATCGAGGTCCTTGAATCCCGACGGGATCCCCGTGTACTCGGTCTTTGAATGGTAGTGCCTCTCGATGGCGTCGAAGGTCTGCTTGACGATCTCTTTGGCGGGATAGTAGGTGCCGGTCTGGTTGCGGTCTGAGATCTCAAAGATTTTCCGCTCCGCATCCTCGAGGATGACGCTGATCTCCGCGGAATTGTCATGCGCCTGGGCAATGATTTCCTGCGACACGCGCGCCAGAGTGCGCCGGATACTGGCTGCCTGGACGATCCGCGCATAGTATTCGACGTTTGCGCTGGTGGGGACCTCGGAGGTGAGACGGGAGACGTACGCTGCGCCTCCGCACTGCTCCAAGGTGCCGCGGGCGCGCAGCTCCTCCGCAAGCGTGATCAGGTCGATCGATTGTCCTCTGTCGAAAAGAGAAAGGATGGCCTCATAGATGCGCTGGTGCGCCCCCTTGTAGAAATCCTCCGAGCGCACCAGATGGACGACGGACGACAGCGCCTCAGAATCGATCAGAACGGCGCCGAGCGTCGCGATCTCCGCCTCCTCATTGTGGGATGGGACCGCGTCCCTGAGGTTGACGGGATTCATTGCCCCGCTCACGGCATCCGCCTCCTGGGGCCGTAGCCCCGCTACTTCGTGTCTGTCTGTTGTTGCGCTTCCGGCTGCGCAGGCGCCGGCGCGCCCTCAGGGGCAGGCTCTGCCGCAGCCCGCGGCCTTCGTTGCCGCGGCTTGGGCTGCGCGGCAGGCGCGGCGCCTGGTTGGGCTGTCCCTTCCACGATCAGCTTTATGACCGCCTCTTCCTTGTCGTACAGCTTCACCTTCACCTTGTAGGTGCCCACCGCCCTGATTGTGTGCTCGGGGATCTCGATGCGCTTCTTCTCGATCTGGAAGCCCTTCTTTTCAAGCTCCACCGCGATGAGCGTGTTGTTCACGGAACCGAAGAGCTTGCCGTTTTCTCCGGCAGGCACCGAGAACTTGATCTCCTCCGCTTCCAGACGCTCCCGAAGGCCCTGGGCTTCCTTCCTCTTGTCTTCCTTACGGCTTTCGATGGCGGTCCGCTTGTGTTCCAGCACGGCGAGGTTCTCCCTCGTATGGAGAACGGCAAGCTTCTTGGGGAGGAGGAAATTGCGGGCGTAGCCGTTGGCCACTTCCTTGATGTCGCCTTCTTCTCCGAGACCTATGACGTCCTGGTTGAGTATCACCTTCACGACGGTCTTCTCCTTTCAGTTCAGTCCTTCACCGCGGCGTCGGCCGCGGGATCTCTGTCACGGCGATTCATTCGGCTCGCTGCCCGCAAGGATGCGGTAGCGTATCCAGTTTTCCGACACCCCGAACACGGGAAGCGCCACCATCACGAACAACCCTGCCTTCGGCGAGGCGGTCAGCGCGACCAGCGCGATGACCAGGAGCAGCCAGAGAAAGCGCGGGAGGCCATGCTTCTCGAAGAGAAAGCGCAGGATGGCAAGCCCCTGGAGCCCGTAGATGATCAGGAGCACCAGACCGATGTTCCACGCCGCGTATTGCCAGCCCACGGCGCGCCATTTTCCCGCCGAATGCGCCCCGAGAAAAAGATCCACAAGAATGAGGGCCCACGCGGCGATCAGGGGCCACAGCCAGAAAGCCTCCAGGCGGAACTCGGCGAACCGAAACCGCCCCTGCCCGGCCCACGTGGAGCGGGAGGCTGAAGTCTGGCCTGCCCACCAGGAAAAGGAAAGCAGTCCGAAATAGAAGGCGAGGAGGCTCCTGGAGAGGTATGCCTCCGACATCTTTTGCAGGGCGGACTGGGAAAGCAGGGCCGCGAGCGCCGGGTCAGCGGGCTGGCCGGCATTCCCGGCAAACAGCGAGGTGAGCATCCTCGATACTTCGGAGAAAAGCGTTCCCATTGCCGCCTGGAACTCCAGGTTCCTTGACAGCCATACGGCCAGAGGAACCGCGGCCAGACCGGCCACGGCGGTCACCCCCAGGAGCCGGTAGAGCGTCCGCAATCTGCCGCGCGGTGGCAGGTTCACGGCAAGAAGACCGAGCAGAAGGGAAAGAACAAAAATGGTTTCGACCACCGTGAGAATGTCCAGCCGCGGCTGGCCACCAAGGAATGGGAGGAGCCGCAGGCCGAGAAAAACAAGAAGGAACAGCCCGCAGGCGGCCAGGAGGCTGGATTCCCCGCGTCGTGACCCCACGACCTGGAGGGGTATCAGGAACACCACGACCCCTATCCCGATATGGTAGAGAACGAGCGACGAGAGCGTGAAGAGGAATATTTCGAGTAAACGTCCACGCGCCGATCTCTGGAGCATTCGATTCCGGGCTGCAACAGTATCCGCCCAGGCCTCTATCTCGACACGTAGGGAAGCAGGGCAAGGCTGCGCGCCCGCTTGATGGCGCGTGCCAGCTCTCTCTGGTGCTTTGCGCACGTCCCTGTGATCCTTCGGGGCATGATTTTTCCGCGTTCCGAGGTGAAGCGCTTCAAGCCTCCCGCATCTTTCCAGTCAATAGTGGCCTTCTTGATGCAGAACTTGCAGACTTTTCTCTTGAAGAAAGTCTTGTGCCTCCCCCGGCCCGCAAAACCTCCCCGGTCTCCGCGATCTCCCCTGTCTGAGCGGGGACCACCCTCGCGAAAGCCGCCTTCGCGGGGCCTGTCGGAGTCCGGCCGGAATCCGCCTTCTCTCCGAGGACCGATTTCAGGCTGGCTTCCGCCCCTGTCCCCACCGGCCGGTGCGCCCTCTGGCTGGCGCGGAGCCCGATTCGCAGTGTTTTCCTGATTATCCGACATGTGCTCGTATCCTCTCTCTCCCTTTAGAATGGAATATCATCCTCAAAACCTTCCCGGGGAGTCAGGCCCTCAGGGAAGTCTCCACTTCCGCCTTTGGCATCAGGGGCAGGTCCTGACTGGCGCGATCCAGCGCCGCCCCCCGGGCCGCTGCCTCCCTGCCCACCGCCCGCTTGGCCACCGCCAAGCAGCATGACGTTCGTGGCAAAGATCTCCACCCTGCTGCGGGACTGGCCTTCCTGCTCCCACCGGTCCTGCCGAAGCTGGCCTTCTATTCCGACTTGCTTGCCTTTGACCAGGTACTGGTTGAGGGATTCCGCACTTTTCCCCCACAGGACGATATCGAAGAAATGGGACTCGTCCACCCATTGGTCGTCCTTTTTCCTTCGCTGGTTGATGGCTATGCTGAACTTGCTTACCGCGGCGCCGCTGTTTGTGTACTTGAGCTCTGCGTTCCGGGTCAGTCGCCCCACGAGAACAACATGGTTGATATCTGCCATACCGATTCCCTGGGGAGCTAATTGTCCTGGCGGACAAACAGGTATTTCAGTATCTCCGGCCTCAGCTTCATGGTCTTGGTCAGCGCCTTGAGCGGCTCCGGCGCGCTTTCAATATGGTAGCAGATGTAGTGGCCCCGGTCGTTCTTCCTGACGGGGTAGGCGAGCAGACGGTCGCCCATGTCTTCTTCTTTCTTGATCGTGATCCCTGAGCCTTCGAGCTCCTTTTTCAGGAACTCTTTCCCTGCCTGGTATTGAGCTTCATCGCTCAAAAAGATCACGACACCTTCGTACGCCTTCATCCTGTCTTTCCTCCCTCTGGACTTGCGGCTCGCCACAACGACGAGCAAAGAGGATATACTTGAAGCAGAGCAGCGGCAAGAACCGCAACCGTGCCTCAGGACCATAGCGGGGGGGGAGGAGTGTGTCAAGTGACCACAAGGTCGCGCCGATCATGACTAGAGACCGCGCAGAAAAGCAATGACCAGAAAAATCAACTATGAAGACGATATCTTCAGCCTTGCGCTCCAGGTCCGATGCCTGCAGGACATCCTCAAGCTGGAGATCGATCCGGAGTTCTTCCGGGAACGTGTTCTGGGAGACATTGCATGGGCGGACGTCATGATCGGCAAAGTATACCAGAGCCTGGTGGCCAGCTCCCTTTTCGTCAAGCGTCAGGAGCACCTTCGGGAGATCCAGAAGCTGAAGAGGGCTTTCGTCGACGCAATAGACGGGTTGATCGGGAAACGGGTCCCGTTTGCCCAGCACGTCACCGATTCCGGAGAGCGCCTTCGCGCTATCCGCGACCTGCATGAGAAGGACATCGCCGACATCCGCGAGCTGCTGGCCGGTCGGGGACAGGGCGCGCCCGAGGAAGAGCACATGGTGTCGGCGGAAGAGCTCAAATTCCTGATGACTGCCTCTGACGAGGAAGGCTGAGAACCAGGCCCCTTCCGCTACTTGACCACCAGCCCAATAAATAGTTAGTGTACCCACTGAATCTCACGGCAATCCGTACTGCCAGAGCGCAAGCTGTGGCATTTGTGGTGATGCGCGTGACGTGATGTCGGCGCGGAACGACCGCGTTACCAGAGGTTGGTGAATATGTATGCTCTTGTGGACATTCTCGGCAAACAGTACAAGGTTGAGCCGGGCAGCGTCATCAAGGTGGACCACGTCGTCCAGGAAAAGGGAAGCACAGTAGAGTTTCCTACCGTGCTCATGGTCTCGGATGGAGGCACGGCGCGCATCGGCAGCCCGTATCTCGCCGGCGCAAGCGTGCGTGGCGTAATCGAGGATCACGGACGCGAGCGGAAGCTGGTGTTCGGGAAGTACAAAAAGAAGAAGAACTACCGCCGGCGCTATGGCCACCGGCGCGAGTTTTCCCTGATCAAAGTGGAAGCCATCAACGGGCTGTCGTAACGTTGGTGCTTCGGATCACGCTCGCGGTTTCCAGGGACGGGCTCCTGAGGCGGTTCGAAGCCACGGGGCACGCCGGGGCTGATCTGGGAAGAAACATCGCGTGCGCCGCGGCAACCGTGCTCCTGCGCACCGCGGGCCGGGAGTGCACGGCGAGGGGCATCGTGGAAAGCGGATCCGCAGACCAGCCTGGCGAAATGGCGATGGCCTTGAACCGGAGCGGGCGTCACGCCGAATGGCTGCGTGGCGTAACCGATTTTCTGCGACGTGGAATGGGTGATCTTCAAAAGGAGTTCCCGGACAAGATCGCCCTTCGTGTAGAGACGACGGAGGATTGACATGGGGCGCAAGAAGGGCGGAGCAGCAAAGAACGGCCGAGATTCGCAGGCAAAAAGGCTGGGGATCAAGCGGTATGCCGGCGAGCGTGTGACAGCGGGCACAATCATCGTCCGCCAGCGGGGAACGAAGTTCCACCCGGGGGACAGGGTGGGGCGGGGGAGGGACGACACCCTTTTCGCTCTCGTGGACGGGCAGGTTGTTTTCCAGACCAGAAAAGGAAGGAGCTTCGTCGCCATCCAGCCCTCGCAGAGCTGAGCCCTTGTGAACGGTTTTGTGGATGAGACCACGATTGTCGTCTCGTCCGGAAGCGGCGGAGATGGTGCGGTCTCTTTTCGCCGCGAAAAGTATGTTCCGCGCGGCGGTCCCGACGGCGGAGACGGGGGAAAGGGCGGGAGCGTCGTCTTTGCCGTCAAGTCGAACCTGAAGACTCTTTCCCACCTCAAGCTCAAGAGGGTTTTCAAGGCGGAAGACGGCAAGCGTGGCGGCGGGCAGCGCATGAGCGGGAGAGACGGTCGGGACGTGGAGATACAGGTTCCTCCCGGCACCCTCGTGCGTGACCATGAATCCAACGAGATACTGGCTGACCTGACCGGGGACGGTGACAGTTTCGTGCTCCTGCGCGGCGGCCGCGGCGGCAAGGGCAACTCCCACTATGCAACATCGATCAATCAGGCGCCCCGCTATGCCCAGAAGGGCGTGGACGGGGAAAGCCGAGAGGTGAGGGTGGAGCTCCATCTCATAGCCGATGTGGGCTTCGTGGGTCTGCCGAACGCGGGAAAATCGACCCTTCTGTCCCTGCTCACAAACGCGCGGCCGCTCATCGCAGATTATCCTTTCACGACAAAGGTCCCCAACCTCGGACTGCTTCGTCTTTCCGAACGCGATCTCATCCTGGCCGATATTCCCGGCATCATTGACGGCGCTTCGCAGGGTCGCGGGCTGGGCCTTCGCTTCCTGAGGCACGTGGAGAGATGCTCCGCCCTCCTCTTCCTGGTAGATTTGGGAAGTGCGGACTGTCCCAAGGCCGTGACAACCCTGGAAAAGGAATTGTCGCTCTATTCGGCCCAGCTGGCATCCCGGCCTCGTCTGATTGTCGGCACCAAGGAAGATCTCGAGACCGCCCCCCGGGGCATCGCCGCCCTGAGAGAGGCATTTCCCGGCGACAGGATCTTCACGGTCTCGGCCTTTGCCCGCTCAGGGATAGCGGAGCTGAAGAAAGCGGTCCTCGGCCTCGTGGTGGAGGCCGGGAAGCAACCGGCGGGGGAAGGCGCTCGGACCGGCGGGACTGGAGGCCGCTCGTGAGAGCGGTCATTCTGGGAGGCACTTTCAACCCTGTCCATTACGGACACCTTTTCATTGCAGAAGAGGTACGGAGCACCTTCGGCTACGACGTGGCAATCTTCGTCCCTGCAAACCAGCCCGTGCACAAGGACCCCTCGCCTGTCGTGCCTGCTCCTTTCCGTCTGGAGATGCTCCGCCGCGCGGTCCGGGGCCGTCGCGAGTTTCTGGTGGTGGAAAGCGAGATCAAGCGCGGGGGGCCTTCGTATTCCATTGAAACTGTTGAAGAGCTGGTCCAGAAGTTCTCCCTGAGGGAGAAGCCGGGTTTCCTCATCGGGGACGATCTTGTGGAGGGCTTTCCCGAATGGAAAGACGCCGAAAGACTCTCCCGGATGGTGGACCTTTTCGTTGCCCGAAGAACTATGGCCGCTCCTCCCACGTTGGAGTATCCTCACCGTGTGGTGTCTAATACTGTCCTCCCCATCTCCTCCTCCGAGATACGCCGGCGGATCTCCGAGGGCCGTACCGTGAGGTTCCTGGTACCGGATGGGGTGCTGGACTACATCAAGACGAACAAGCTGTATGGATGACAGGAACGTCTGGCGTTCACGCGGAGCGGCCCTTGCCGAGGCCAGTCTTTCACGGCCCCGCCTGTCCCACTCGCGGGAGGTTGCCCGGCTGTGCTGCGAGCTGTGCGACCGTTTTCACGTTGACGAAGAAAAGGGCTACATAGCAGGCATGTGTCACGATCTGGGACGGGAGCTGGAGCTGTCGGAGGTCATCCTCCTGTGCGAGAATGACGGCCTTCCCCTGACTCCCTGGGAGAGGGACAACCCCCTCCTGCTCCACGGCAGGGCCGGAGCCGTAATACTGTTGAAGGATACAGGCTATTCAGACCCGGTGACCCTTGATGCCATCCGGGACCACATCACAGGGCGGCCCGGGATGGGAAATCTTTCCAAGATTGTTTTTGCTGCGGATTACCTGGAGCCGACCCGGGAGTTCGTATCCCCGGAGTTCAGGCGACGCACCCTGGCCTTGAGCCTTGACGAGATGGTTCTTGCGGTGCTGGACAGGAAGCTCCATCACGTGCGCGCGCAGTCGCAGGAGATTGCCCCCGCAGCGCGGGCCCTGCATGAGGAGTTGACGCGGAATGCTTGAGAGGAGAAGCCGCAAGCCGGACAGGAGCGTGATCCTTCTTGCCCTGATCATCCTCGTGGTAGCTGCCTCGGGAGTCTATGCCTTCCTTCAGCTGCGCGTGGATCAGATCACTGATGCGCTGAAGAAGAAACTCCCGCTCAACACGTTGTTCATTTTCTCGGATGGCGATAAGGCTCTCTTTTTCGAGGTTTTCTTCTATACTCCGGACACCCGCAAAGGGTCTCTGTTCTACGTCCCGGCCAACCTCGGCGGCGTCATCCCCCGGCTCAACAAGGTGGATGGGATCGATGCCCTGTACCGTCGGTCCAACCCGGCCGGGGTGAAGTCGAGGATCGAGGACCTTCTGGGCGTCCAGATACCCTGCATCATCGACATCAGCGGCCAGGACGTCGTGGAGCTGGTCGACCTCATTGGCGGACTTGACGTCTTCATCCCGAACCCTGTGGACCTGTCCAGCGAAGGCATCCGCGTTCTCCTGCCTTCCGGAAGCGTGAGCCTGGACGGGAACAAGGCCCGGCAATACATATCTTACCGGGACCCGTTGGAGACGGAACAGGACCTGATCTCCCGCAGGCAGAAGTTCCTCCAGTCCCTCTTGAAAGGCCTGGGAGAGAAGAACGCCTTCCTGCTCCAGAGGCCGGCGCTGCGGAAGCTGAAGTCGCTTGTGCGCACCAACCTTTCTCTCCGCGCCCTCGCCTCCTTTGTGCAGGAAATGGGCAGGTTCGATTCCGAACGTATGGTCCTGCAGCGCGTCCTGGGGACCACGCGCACCGTGGACGGCCGTGATCTCCTCTTTCCCCACCAGGAGGGGGAGCTGCTGAAGGAGGCCGTCAAGCAGGCGATGGCCGCAAACGCCTCCAGCGAGTTCGTTGCCCCAGACTCGCTGTCCGTAACGGTCGAAGTGCTGAATGGAACAAAGACCCCCGGGCTTGCCACGCGGGCGCGGGAACTTCTCCAGAGCTATGACCTTGAGGTCATGCCTCCGAACAACGCCGACAACGACCAGTACCAGAACACGGTCGTTCTGGATCGCAAGGGAAAAATGGAGGACGCGAAGAAGGTCGCGGATATCATCAGGTGCACCAGAATCTACTCAAAGCCCGATCCTCAGATGGACCAGGCGGTGGATGTCACCGTGATCCTGGGAAAGGACTTCGATGGCAGATTCGTCAAGCAGTAAAGAGATGGTGCTGGAGGCCGCGCGGCTGATCAGTGATCACAAGGGCGAGGATACCGTGGTGCTGGACATCACCGGAACGTGCACTTTCGCTGACTTTTTCGTCATTACGACCGCCCGCAGCTCCGCGCACCTTGCGGGCCTGCTCAGGGAGCTGACTGAGTTCTTCCATTCGCGCGGAATCCGTCCCCGCGGACATCACCGGCGTGCTGCGGTCAACGGCTGGCTTCTGCTGGACTGCGGTGACTTCATCGTGCATGTGATGGAAAAGGAACAGCGGGACTTTTATGACCTGGAGCGGCTCTGGTTCAAGGCTGAGCGGATTCCTTACTGGTCGAAATCCTCGTAGTCGAGATCTTCGTCAATGTCGTATTCGTCTTCGTCGAGGTAATCTTCCTCGTCGTACTCTTCTTCCTCGTCTTCGTCGAAGTCTTCTTCTTCCTCCTCTTCTTCTTCCTCTTCCTCCTCCTCCTCCTCTTCTTCTTCCTCTTCCTCCTCATCGTCCTCGAAGTCTTCGTCCAAATCCTCTTCGAAATCCTCGTCTTCCTCGTCTTCGATCTCTTCCTCGTCGTAATCCTCTTCCAGGTCATCCTCGTAGTCGTCGAAGTCTTCGTCCAGGTCCTCTTCCTCCTCCTCTCCCCCGGCGGGCTCTTCTTCTCCCTTTCCCTTGCCCTTTGCCAGCGAATACTGGAGGAATCCTGCAGCGAACTCTTTGTCTTTGCTACTCAAATTTTCCAGCATGATTACACCCCGTCTGAGCCCGTGAAGTATGGAACCCAGCTGAATCTACGTCCAGAATTTGCGACTTGTCAACTAGTTTTTTAGCCCTGACCCCTCCTTCGCGTCGAGGAGCAGACACGGCGGGGAGTCAGTCGAGTGATATCACAGTCCTGCGGCGGCCGGCCGCCGTCTGTCGGGCAGCCTCAGCGTCAACCCACCCCCCTTGCGTCTCTGTCACGCGTCTGCTAAAGTAACCGGATGCGGATTCGCCAGTGGGAGGCCACCCATGGAGATTACGGACATTCGCATCAAGAAGGTAGAATCTGACAACAAGCTGAAGGCTTACGTCACGATCACCTTCGACAACTGCTTCGTCGTGCACAACCTCAAGATCATCATGGGCCAGTTCGGGCGGTTCGTGGCGATGCCGAGCAGAAAGACGCGGGATGGGGAGTTCAAGGACATTGCGCACCCCATCAACTCTGACTTCCGCAGGAAAATCCAGGCTCGCATCCTGGAGGAGTTTGACAAAGGGGGCGGAGAACAGCATATTTCCGACCAGGATGCGGATGTGGCCCTCCCGGATGGCGCATCGGAGGATGGCGAGCCGCTGGAGAGCGGGGAGCCGGAGCCGGTGTGACGCCTTGGGACGTCGGCAAGCGGTAAGCCACCGGATTTTGGTTCCGGCATTTCGCAGGTTCGAATCCTGCCGTCCCAGCGATCATGAAGGTGGACTGAGATAGCGCGGGGCCGCGTCGCGCGGCGCGCGCAATGCATGCATCTGCTGCGCAAGGGCCAGGAGTGTACGCGCAGATATGAAGGAGTCTCTGAATGGAAGCGAAGAAGCTGAATGTCGAATCACGCCAGGGAGGCGGCAAGGCCATTGCGGGCCGGCTGCGGCGTGACGGCAAGATTCCCGCGGTCATCTATGGGCACACGTCGCCCACGGCAATCGCCGTCGATGCCCGCGAGTTCAGAAACGCGTTCAAGCGGATCACGGAGAATACGATCGTGGAGCTGCACATGCCCGGAGGCGTTCACGAGGTGCTCGTCAAGGACTACCAGAGGGACAACCTGACCGGGCAGATTCTCCACGTCGACTTCTATGAGTTCGAGAAGGGCAAGGCGCTCCGAACCAGGGTCCCCATACGCCTGGAAGGCAATCCGGTGGGCGTGAAAGAGGGCGGAATCCTGGAGACCCAGCTCCGCGAACTGGACGTCGAATGCCTCCCGAAGGACCTGCCGGAAGAGATCGTGCTGGACATCTCGGAGCTGGCCCTGGACCGGGCGCTTCACGTCAGGGATCTCACGCTGCCGCCCGGCGTCAGGGTACTCCTGGCCGCTGACCAGGTGGTCTGCCTCGTTGCCCACCGCAAGGCTGAGGAGGAGGTCGCTCCCGCTGCAGTTGAAGGCGAGGTCCCTGCCGAAGGGGAGGCCGTCGCGGAGGGAGAGGGCGAAGCAGCCGAGGAAACAGAGGAGAAAGAGGAGTAATCCCTGCCGCTGGTGGTTGTCGGTCTGGGGAACCCCGGCGAGCGCTACGCCGATACCCGCCACAACGTGGGCTTTGCAGTGGTGGACAGCCTGGCGGAGCGTCTGGGCGCGTCCTTCAGGAAGAAGCTCTTCCGCTCCTACTGGATTGCAAAGGTTGCATTCACGGGCGGAAGCTTCTTCATGGTCAAGCCGATGACTTTCATGAACGCCTCTGGTAAGGCCGTTCGGGAGGCCCTCAGGGAGACAGGCGGCTCGCCGGCGGAGCTGGTCGTCGTCTGCGACAATTTGGATCTCTCTCCGGGAAACATTCGGCTCAGGCTCAGAGGCTCTTCCGGCGGGCAGAAGGGTCTGGAATCCATCATTGCGGCCCTCGGCACGGGTGACTTCATGCGCCTGACCGTGGGGATCGGCAGGCCGTCGTACAAGGGACAGGTCATTGGACACGTCCTCACAGCGCCTCGTCGGGACGAAGCGGCACTGCTCGCAGACGGGGTGGAGAAGGCGGCGCAGGCTGTCCTTGCCCTGGTGGAGGAAGGTCCGGAAAAAGTGATGAACGAATTCAATAGAAAAGAACCCGCTTCATGAGACCCCTGGAATCCTGCGTCCGTAATGCACTTACCAGCTGCGGCGTTGCAACGGGATCGTCGGTCCTGATCGGACTTTCCGGAGGGCCCGACTCGACGGCCCTGCTCCGCGCGCTTTTTTCGTTGAAGAGCGAATGGGAATTGCAGCTCCATGCCTGCATCGTCGACCATGGGATTCGACCTGCGGAAGAAGTGAAGGGGGACATCGCATTCGCAGAGATGCTGTGCGACTCGTGCGGGATTTCCCTGATCGCTGCCGGGGTTCCCGCCGGGCGCTGCAGGCAGCGTGCAAGGCGCGAGTCGAGGAGCCTGGAGGAAGTGGCCCGGGAAGAGCGTCACCGCCTGCTCCGCGAGGCGCGGGAACGCCTTGGCGCTCAATGGCTGGCCCTTGGCCACACCCAGGATGATGCGCTGGAGACCGTTCTCATGCGATTCATGCAGGGTTCCGATGTGGGAGGCATGGCCGGAATTTCCTCCGTGAAGGGCAGGCTCATCCGGCCGCTCCTGGGATGCGCCAGGACGGAGATCCTTGAGTACCTGCGGTCCCTGGGCCAGGATTGGCGTGAGGACTCCACGAACCAGGATCTGTCAATCCTGCGGAACCGGGTTCGCCACGTTCTTCTCCCTCTGATGGAAAACGCGTTCCCCGGCTCCCGCCGGGGTATTCTCAGCTTTTCGAGAAAAGCGGCCCTGGTGGCAGATCTCTTGCGTGACCTGGGACGCGGGATGGGCTGGGAACGCACGGAGAAGGGGTTCTCGATGCCCGTGGATGAGTACCTTTCACAGCCGGCAGCGGTACGGGCTTCAGAGCTCATGAGGCTCTATGACTCCTTGAGGTCGCCGCAGCTCCCGCGGAGGCTTCCCTGGCGCTTCATCTCTCCCGCCCTGGGACGGAGCCTTCCCGCGGGCGTTGGGACGGTCCTGCAGGGTCATGGCGTTCAGCTTGTCGTGCAAGGCGGACGTCTTTTCTGGGAGCGCCATATTGTCATGCCTGGGAAAAAGAGCTATTTTATAGAAGTCTCCGAAACCGGAAGTTTCAGCGTGCCGGGAATCGGTGTGCGCGTGAGTTTTGCCCGGTGCATTGGAAAAAACAGTCCTGCGGCAGGAGAGACCGCGGTCTTGGCGCGGGACGTCAAACCGCCGCTCGTCCTCAGGTCAAGGAGAAGAGGAGACGAGATTCTTCTTGAACACGGTGCAACACCTCTGAAAGAGCTGTTTGCCGGGTGGAAGGTCTCCAGGGGACAAAGGCTGCTGGTCCCGGTCCTGGCGGACAGGAAAGGGGTGGTGGCAGTTCTGGGGCACGTGCTCGGGTACCCGAGCCGGACGCGTACGGGCGCTCTGGTCCCCCGTGAAGGGGATGCGGATCGCATTGTCGTGCGGGCAAACAGCAGACATGGAAGAGGGACGTGAGCAACAATAACGACAACAGGGACGACAAGGGGCCGGATCCTCGAATCCCGCGGTTCAACTTCAACAACCGAATCGCTCTTATTTCCCTCCTGATCCTGGTCTCCTTCTTCATCTTCTTCTTTGTCTACAATGACCGCTCGCTGTCCCAGGAGCTGTCCTATTCGGCGTTTCAGACCTACCTCGATGAGGGGCAGATAGATTCCGTCAAGATCATCGACCAGTACGAGATCCAGGGCGCCTTCAAAACGAAGGCAGGTGAGACGAACTTCTTCAAGACCACTATTCCGTATCCCGACAACGACCTCATGAAGGAGCTCAAGGACAAAGGCGTGAAGGTCTCCGGGGGCGCAAAAGCGGTCTCACCGCTCGCCGTGCTGATCCAGTTCCTCCCCTGGGTGATCGGCTTCTTCTTCATCTGGTTCATGTTCCGCCAGGTGCAAGGGAACGGGAACAAGGCGTTCTCTTTCGGCAAGAGCAGAGCCAAGCGCTACCTTGACGGGGCAAAACGGATCACCTTCACCGACGTCGCAGGGCAGGACGAAGCCAAGTACGAGCTGCAGGAAGTCGTGGAGTTCCTCAAGAACCCCCAGAAGTTTTCCCGGCTCGGGGCAAAGATCCCCAAGGGAGTCCTTCTGGTCGGCATGCCGGGCACGGGGAAAACTCTCCTTGCAAAGGCCATTGCGGGAGAGGCAAACGTCGCCTTCTTCCATATGTCGGGCTCCGACTTCGTCGAAATGTTCGTGGGCGTCGGCGCCAGCAGGGTGCGAGACCTCTTCGAGCAGGGCAGACGCCATGCCCCCTGCATCCTCTTCATCGACGAGCTTGACGCGGTGGGCCGCACGCGCGGGGCCGGATACGGCGGCGGTCATGATGAGAGGGAGCAGACGCTCAACCAGATGCTGGTGGAGATGGACGGATTCGACACCAAGGACGGCGTGATCATCCTCGCGGCAACCAACAGGCCGGATGTCCTTGATCCGGCCCTGCTGCGTCCCGGGCGTTTCGACCGGCAGGTCGTGGTGGACATGCCGGACGTGAAGGAGCGCGAGCTGATCCTGAGGTTGCATGCCCGCAAGCTTCCCCTTGCTGCGGACGTGGAGCTCTCGCGCGTGGCCCGGGCCACTCCGGGATCCTCGGGAGCAGACCTTGCAAACCTAGTGAACGAAGCTGCCCTCTTCGCCGGACGCAAGGGCAAGGACGCCGTGGACATGGATGATTTCGAGGAAGCTCGCGACAAGACGCTCATGGGAGTTGCCCGCAAGTCAAAGGTCATCCCGCCCAAGGAAAAGCAGATGGTCGCCTGCCACGAGGCGGGTCACGGTCTTCTCCATTATTACCTGAAGAACGCCGACCCCCTCCACAAGATCACCATCATCCCGCATGGAAGGGCGCTGGGAGTGGCGTTCTCCCTGCCGGAAAACGACACGTATTCGCGCAACAAAGGATGGCTCGAGGACAGGATTACCATCGCCATGGGCGGCTATGCGGCGGAGAGGATCTTCTATAATGAGACCACCACGGGAGCTGCCAACGACCTCGATCAAGCTACCGAGATCGCAAGAAAGATGGTCTGCGAATGGGGCATGAGCGACCTGCTTGGACCCATTGCCTACGGACAGAAAGAGGAGCCGATCTTCCTGGGCAAGGAAATCGCGCGCCACAAGGACTATTCAGAGGATACTGCGCGGGCCATCGATAGCGAGATCAAGAAGATCGTCCAGTTCTCGCTTTCGGAGGCGCTTCGGATCCTCACCGAGCAGAAAGACAAGCTTAAGCTCCTCAGTGACACTCTCCTCGTGAAGGAGAACCTGAACGACGACGAGATCCGCGCTCTCCTGGAGTTCCCGCCACGGAAGAAGGAAAGCGAATCCGACGGGTCGCCAGTGACGCCCGCGTCAATCGTTCAACGATAAAACCATCGGCGCACGCCGATACTCGGAAGAGAGTGAAGAAGAACGCTGCCGTTCCCCTTGTCCTTCTGCTCGCAGTCCTGGCTTCCGTGGGCGCGCCCGCCGCGGTGGCCCAGCCGGCAGACGCCGGCAACGCGCGCATACAAGCGGAAGCCTTCCTGACAAAGGTGCGCTTATCTATAGCGGCGGGGTCGCAAACGGAGGCTGAAGATCTCCTGGACTCCGCGCTCCAGCTGGCGCCCGACTACTCGGAGGCCTTGTACCTCCGGGCCAGACTCGAGCTTGCTGACCGGGGGACAACGCTGAAAGCAATCGACGACCTGCAAAGAGCCTTGTCCGAAGCGTCGTGGACCGTAACCGACCCCGCGGCGGCGGGACAGGCGCTGGCTGAGGTCCTTCTGCGCACGGGTAGGCTCTCCGACGCCCAGGCTGTTCTCCTCAAGCTCGCTGCGCTCAACCCTGCGGACCAGCGCACGGAACTGCTCCTTGCCGAGCTGTACCAGAGGGAAAACGACGCGGGGGCGCTGCGGCGCACCTTGGCGGATGCGGTTCTCAAGTTCCCGCTGGATGATGACTTCGCTGTTCTGTCTGCGCGCCAGCTGGAAAGGGAGGGCAGGAAGTCGGCAGCGCGCCAGGTCATTGCAACCCAGCTCGATGTCCATCCCCAAAGCCTTCCCCTTCTCCTGCAGGCCGCGGAGCTTGCGGCAGGCGCTGCCGCGCGAGTCGCCGCGGTGGACCGATATGCCGGGCAGGGAGGCGCCGACCCCCTTGCCGCGGTCCTTGCCCTTGAAGCCCCGTCGCGGGACCAGCGGAAATACCTTTCACAGTTTGTCGAGAATGGAGGGCTTTCCCGCGAGAATCTGGTGGAAAGGGTGGCTAAGGTGGTTCGCGGCAGCAAAGGCTTACGCGCAGCCTTCCAGAGTGCTCTTTCCACCTTCAGCGGGAACCGGGATCTTGATCCGCAGGGGGACGGCTACTACGAGGAACGCTGGACGTTCGAGACTGGAGCGCTCACTTCCTGGGTGCGTGACGCGCACAAGGACGGCTTGCCCGAGCTTGCTGCGGAGTTCCGCAACGGGACTCTGACGTCCCTGACGATCCGCACGGGCGCGGATAGTGTTTACACTATGAGCTACAGCACGTATCCGTATGTGGAATCCGTGAAGGCGCCGGCCTCCAGCGGCAGCCTTGCAAGCACCTTCTGGATCGTCCCCTTCACGTTGAAGTTCCCTTTTCTCGCCAACGAGCCTCCATCTGGCCTGACAGGGCTTGCGCCCCGGGCGGTCAGCAGCCCGGGAAGCCCCTCGACTGACCAGATCCAGCGGGCTTCTTACATGACCGAGCAATACGCATCCGACGGGACAGTTGCGCGGCGGATCGATCTCCTGCGGGGCAAAAGAGTATTCATGGGAGAGGATACCCTCGGGAAAGGCGCGTTCGATCACCGCGTGTGGTACCAGGACGGCCAGCCTGTCCGCGGGGCCCGGGACCTCGACGGTTCGGGAAGGTTCGCGGTGAGCGAGACGTGGAGGGATGGCAGGCTGGCGGGGATTGCAGTAGACACGGACGGCGACGGGAAAGTAGATTACCGGGAGCGCTATGTGCCGAGCCCGATGAAATCCTGGGACTACAACGAGGACGGAATCGACGACAGCCGTCAGTACCCTGCGGGGCCGGATACGGTGGTGAGGGACTTTTCAACTGCAATGAATGGGGTCTTCGATATCAGATACGAATGGCGGAAGGGCGAGCTGGTCAGCGTCACACGGCGCGGCCAGGCCGTTTCGGTGACCCATGACGCCGCGCGGGGAGTGGTATGGATCGGCCTTCCCGCCGCTGCCGGCGAGCAGCTAGACACCAGCGGCGCGGAAGGGTATCGCGCCATTTCCGGGAAGCAGTACCTGGTCTTTCGCCAGGATGGCGTGACATACGTGGAGGCGCTGCCGTGAAGTCCTTTCCCTTGCCTGTTGCTCTTTGCGCGCTTCTCCTTGCCTCCTGCGCTTCGACGCCGCCGGGGCCCCCTGCGCCTCCGCTTCCAGCCGTGCGGATCAAGGAGATGCAGGGGCTTATTTCTTCCGGCTCGTTCCTTCAGGCCCTGCAGGAGATCTCGTGGCTGCAGAGGGAGAAGCCCGGCGAGGTACCGGCTGCGGACTTGGAAGCCCTCCAGCAGAAATCCCTTGACGCGCTTTCCGCTGCATTCACCAAGGCTGTCAACGACAAGAAGTATGAAGACGCCCTGCGTTACTTCGATTCGGCCCGGGCTGCAGGCGTGCAGAATCTCACCGGAGACTGGACAGAGCGCGCCCTTCTGGAAGACCGCGCATCTGTCCAAAAGGCGGACGGAAACGAGGTTCTTTCCCTCCTGAGCCAGCAGAGAGCAATTTCGCTTCCCGATCCATCGGAGGCGGACCTGAAGGCCGCTTTTGACGCCGCGGCGCAGGTTGGCAACAGGGCTGTGGAGCGCTTCATCCTGGCAAAGATGAAGGAAAAGGGTCTGACCCCGCCTCCGGATGCGGTGTCGGCCGCGGAGGCCGCACCATCTTTCTCGCAGATGCTGACGGGAACGGTGACAATACTCGTAGACCGGGGAATCAAGGTCCAGAACGGCGTCGGCTATCCTGATCAGATCATCGGAAGCGGGTTCTTCATTGACCGCCGTGGATACATCCTGACGAACCACCACGTGATCAAGAGCGAAGTCGACCCCAAGGACAAGGGCTATTCGCGTCTGTATGTCAGGCTCTCGGAGAGTCCCGCCGGGGAGCGGATTCCGGCCAAAGTCATCGGGTATGATCCGACGTTCGATCTCGCGCTCATCAAGACCGAGATCAACTCCTCGTTCACTTTCGGGGGCTATGGCGGCGAGCAGGTCAATCCGGGGGACAGGATATTCGCAATCGGCTCGCCCGCAGGGCTGGAGAAGACAATCACCTCGGGAATCGTTTCCGCAATGGGCCGTCACCTCCTGCAGATGGGCGACATCATGCAGGTCGACGTTCCTCTGAATCCCGGCAACAGCGGGGGCCCCATGCTGAACGAGAAGGGGGACCTCATCGGAGTCGGGTTTGCAGGGCTGGAACAGTTCCAGGGGTTGAACTTCGCCGTTCCCTATCACTGGATAGAGAAGATACTCCCCGGTCTGTTCAAGGGAGGCGAAGTAGTCCACCCGTGGCTGGGGATGGCCCTCGCTGAAACCAGCAAGGGGCTGGAGGTAGTGTACTGCGTTCCTGACGAACCCGGAGCTCGGGCGGGGATCCAGGCCGGGGACATATTGGAATCGATCAACGGGAAGAGCTTCGAAAAGATCCAGGATGTGCAGGAAGCCATCCTCGCTCAGGCGCCGCCGAGCCTCCTGAAAGTCACCCTCCGCCGGGGAACCAACACTTTGGATGCCGTCATGTGCCTTGCTGACCGCCCTGAGAAACCCATTGAAGTCGCCCTCCAGCGGGACACTCGCGACAATGTCCTGTATCCCCTGTTCGGGATGAAGCTCCAGAAGGTGGGATCATTCTTCTGGAGCAATGATTACGTCGTCACCCGCGTCACCCGGGGCTCTGTGGCGGACGAGTCAGGGCTTTCGGAGAACGACCCGTTGTCCATCCAGGACTGGAAGGTGGACACGGACAAGGGGTTTGCGGCGCTGCTCCTTGTGATCAAGAAGCGCAAGGCGGGTTTCATCGAGAGCGCTGTCCAGATAGCAACGGATCTGGAGACCGACAACTTCATTTGAGCCTTTGCGCGCCGCAGGCGGGCGGTCCTGATCACCTGCGGCGCTTGCGCAGCGTGACCTGGTTGCCGGCTTCGTTGTACGTGACCTCGTCGAAATAGATCCTGGCGAGGAGTATCCCCCGACCGTTGAATGCCAGCAGGTTTTCCGGGGCCACCTCGGGCAGGGCTTTCCAGTCAAAGCCCCGCCCTTCGTCACGCACAGTGACCTCGAAAAGATCGGAATCCAGGCGCGAATGGATGAAGATCCGGCGCCCGGCCCGCTCACTCTCCGCGGTGCGCTCGGCAATAAGCCCCTCGAGCCGCTCCTCGCGGATTGCCTCGCTCTTTTCCTCGAAGCTGATTCCCAGGTTGCCGTGCTCGATGGCGTTCGTGATCATCTCCTCGATGCCGATCTTGAGATTCAGGATCTCCTCAGGAGGGACCAGGCAGGGAAGCTGCAGCGTGACCTGGTTGACAATCGGATAATAACTGGATACCCCCGCGGGAAGCACAAAGAGCTTGGTCTCCGCAGTGAGAAAAGGCGAGAACAGGCTTGACCGCGCGGCCTCCCGGCGGAATCCGACAATCCTGCGTATTTCGTCGATCAGCTCCAGGCTGTTGAACGGCTTCTTGAAGAAGTTGGTGGCTCCTCCCCTCAGGGCTGAGAGAAGGATTTCCTCGTTTCCCTGTCCCGTCATCAGGATGACAGCGGCGCTCCGGTCGATCTTTCGGATTTCAGTGAGCATCGTGAGCCCATCCATCTTCGGCATGCGCACGTCCGAAATGACCACCAGGGGGGACCGGTCACGGAAGAGCCTGATTGCTTCTTCCCCGTCGCTAGCGGAGAACGGCTCAAAACCTTCCTTTTCGAGGAGGCGCACGAGCAGTGTTCTGAGCGCCTCTTCGTCATCGACCACAAGGATTCCGGGATTTCCGCCGTTGCCCACGGGACTCAAGCCTAAGAGCGCTGTCACGGGATGTCAAGCCTAGCCCTAGCACGCGGAACGCGTGCTAGGGATGGCGGAGGGGCGCCGAGCACATGGAGGTGCGGAAGGCGCCCCATGATTGCTCTTTGAATTGAAGAAACTTGATGCTTTGTCTATACTGCGCCAACAGTGGAAAATCGAAGGATCAGGAACTTCTGCATCATTGCTCACATCGACCACGGCAAGTCCACCCTCGCGGACCGGTTCATCCAGCGCGCCCGCCTTGTTTCCGAAAGAGATTTCCATGACCAGATCCTCGACAACATGGAAATCGAAAGGGAGCGGGGAATTACAATCAAGAGCCAGGCCGTCGCCATCCCCTTTAAAGCGCGGGACGGCCAGGACTACGTGCTGAACCTCGTGGATACGCCGGGACACGTGGACTTTTCCTACGAAGTCTCACGCTCGATTTCCGCATGCGAGGGCGCCGTGCTGCTCATCGATGCCAGCCAGGGAGTGGAGGCCCAGACGCTGGCCAATATGTATATGGCCCTCGAGCACAACCTGGAGATAATTCCCGTGATCAACAAGATCGATCTGCCGAGCGCTGACATCGAAGGGGTCAGGAGGCAGATAGGACACGACCTCGGGCTCGATGCCGAAGGGGCTCTCTTGGTCTCCGGCAAGCTCGGAACGGGCGTCGATGAGCTGTGTGAAGCCATCGTGCAGCGGGTGCCGGCACCGACGGGCAGCCCGGATGAGCCCCTGAAGGCTCTGATTTTCGACTCTCACTACGACGTGTATCGAGGGGTTATTGTGCACATTCGCGTCTACGAAGGAACCCTACGACCAGGCATGAACGTCCGGTTCTGGTGGAACGGTTCTGCGTACAAGGTCGAGGAGACGGGGATCTTCCGCCTCAGTCTCGTGCCGGCCCCTTCGCTGGGACCGGGCGAGGTTGGCTATCTCATAGCAGGGATCAAAACAGTGGCGGACACCCGGGTCGGCGATACGGTCACGGACAACGACAGGCCGTGCGCGGCGCCGCTGGCCGGCTTCCGGGAGGTCAAGCCGGTGGTGTTCTCCTCCATCTATCCCGTGGACGCAAACGACTACGAAGAGCTTGTGGACGCCATGGCCAAGCTGAAGCTCAACGACGCGTCACTTGTTTACGAAAAGGATTCCTCCATTGCGCTCGGCTACGGGTTCCGTTGCGGATTTCTGGGGCTTCTTCACCTGGAAATCGTCCAGGAAAGGCTCGAACGCGAGTTCGAGATGTCCGTCGTTTTCACCGCGCCCTCAGTCCAGTACAGGATCGGTCTCCAGGGCGGGAAGGAGATCCTGGTGGACAATCCGGCGAACTTCCCGGACCCCTCCCAGGTCATGAAAGCGGAAGAGCCTTTCATCGCGGCCTCCATGATCTCTCCTTCGCAGTACCTCGGGAACATCATCACCTTGTGCCTGGAGAAGCGGGGGACGCAGAAAAGCATGACTTACCTGGACGAGAAGCGGGTCGAGCTGGTGTTCGAAATGCCGCTTGCCGAGGTGGTTTTCGACTTCTACGACAGGCTCAAGTCGATCAGCAGGGGGTACGCGTCCTTCGACTACCAGATCCTGGGATTCCGCGAGACGCAACTGGTGAAGCTCGACATCCTGCTCAATGGCAAGGTGGTGGATGCCCTTGCGCAGCTGGTGTTCAAGGGAAACGCCTATCAGACCGCACGCCGCGTCTGCGAGAGGCTGCGGGACGTGATTCCGCGCCATCAGTTCAAGATCGCAATCCAGGGCGCCATCGGGAGCCAGATCATTGCGCGCGAAACCGTCAATGCCTTCCGCAAAGACGTGACGGCAAAATGCTACGGGGGAGACATCACCAGAAAGCGCAAGCTGTTGGAAAAGCAGAAAGAAGGAAAGAAGCGCATGAAAATGGTGGGTGAGGTGGAGCTTCCGCAGACTGCGTTCCTCGCAGTCCTCAAGACCTCAGAAGAATGACTCCAGCCTCCGCAGCCTCACCCGGTAGTAGCTGACGGCTGCCCTGGCCCTGGCGAGAAAGCTCCTGTCAGGCGGATCGTCCTCCGGGGCGTCAGGGAAATGCACCCAGGCATAATCTGCGTCCCCGATGAACGATATGCATTCCCCGGATGGCGACCCCGATTCGATGGCGGCGCTGAGCAGTTCATCGCCGCGGCGCAGGATTTCCTCTTCGGCAGCGATGAAAGCCCGAGCGGACCCGGCCGAGCATACGGGAGACGCGTCGATCGCAAGCGGCATGGCTCTGGCCTTTGCGCCCCGGACCCTTTCCTTCAGCTCCTTGTCGCTGATGCGCGGGGTTCCCAGATCCAGGCCCGTGGAACCTGCGTCCATCACCCTTGCGCCCGCGCCGAAAACCATCCTCTTCAGGCTTTCGCGGTAGGACTTCAGGACCGTATCTGTCTGAACGGGCCGTCCTGTCTTGTCCGCGACAATCGCTTTCCTCCGTGCGGCCATCGCCTGGAAGAAAGACCCATCCGCGGTGCTCACTCGCGTAGCGTCCGTGAGCATCATCAGATGATGCGGAGTCCCCCGAGCGTGCGTCACGGAGCGCGGGTAGCTGAAATCGAGACCTGTCAGGAAGATTTCTCCGCTGGTAAGGCGCATGGCCGCGTTGACTGCCGCGACGCCGACCGATCCGAGGGCTGGAAAGGGGCAGGGGAGAAGCCGCGCGCCTGCCATCCTGGCAAAAAGGTGCAGGGGAGCGAACTCCGAGGAAAAGAAACGCACCCTGTCCTGGAAAAGGCGCGCCGCCGACGGGTGGGAGGACAGCTCGCAGGCAAGGAGGGTCGTTCCCCGGGCCGGAGGGGGAAGGAAGTCGCGAAGGTTTGCCGTCTGTGCCTCAAGAGCAACCACGATATCCGGCGGCAGGCTCTCCACTGAGAGCCGCGGCAGGGCCGTGTCCACGGCAACAAGGATTACTTCTTTCCGTACGGCCCGAAGCGTGGGCAGGAAATCGTCCAGGGAGGGGCCGGCTCCCGCGACAACCACAGGCATCGAAGTCGACAACGACGCAAAATCTCCCGCGCGCGGGAAAAGGGACAGGTTGGAAAAGAGGTTCCGTACCTGCAGGCTCCCCAGGGCGATCAGTGTGAGCCTGTTTCTCCAGTACTCGCGCACCTGGTCTTCAAGGGCTCGACGCATGCGGCCATAGACGGCCGGCGCGAGTCTATAGCCCGCGCACAGGGGAACTTCGACGACCCTTCTGAACCGTGATGCGCCGATTTCCCTGAGCGTTCGCGCCACCGCCTCTTCATCGTCGGCACGGAGAATGAACAGTCTCGGGTCGCGCGGCAGGCCTTGCGCCATGGCGGCCGCCATCACCGACTGGTGCGCTTCCACGCAAAGCACCGCGCAGGCCTGCGGGAGCTTGGACAACAGCTCCTCAATGCCATACCCCAGGCCGACAGATGGCACAAAGACGAGAGTTCGTGGAAGGAATGAAAAAACGCGCGCCTTTCGGCGCGCGTATTCCACCGGGTCAGAGGCAGGATAGAGATTGACTCCTCTCCAGACTGCCGTGAGCCCGCTTTCCGTATGGAGCAGGGAAAGCTCCTGTTCCGTCATTGCATGCTTATTGCCGCCGCGGCATGATGTTCTGGGAGAACACTTCTTCGAAGTTGTCCGTGAGCTTCCCCGGGGCCATCAGCTGGGACGTGAGATCAGTCTGGGCGGATTGGCCCGCCACATAATCGATCCAGCTTCCCAGCAATCCGGTGGTCGTGTCCGGCATCTGACGCTCCCCCAGCAGCTTGAGGACAAGGACCTGGTCGTCAAGGACGACTGGCGCGGACGCCTGGTCCTTGCCAAGGGAGAAGGCGCGGTAGAAAAAGTCGTCACTGGAGACGGCGCTTGATGGGGTGTCGGACTGGGGAACGGCCTGCAGCGGCGCGAAAGAAAAGGTGTTCTGGAGGTTGACCGGGAAATAGTCCGTTTTCATCAGCTTGAGTCCCGCTTGTGCAACGGCCTTCTCGAAGCCGATCTCCGCCGCGCGGCGCGACAGCTGGGCGGCCCGCTCGTTGAAGTAGTCCTCGATCTTGCCTTTCTCGTATTTCGTCAAGTATGCCTTCACATCATCAAGCACGCTGGGATTGGAGAAATCCGGCTCAGTTGCGGGGGAGTCGCAGCGGTAGATCATCCAGCCGTACGTGCCCTTCAGCACGTCGCTCACTTCTCCGGTCTTCAGCACGAAGATCTGATTCGCCGTGTCCTTGTTCTCGAAATCGGCGCTCAGGTCGTATGCATAGCGCCATCCCATGTCGCCGCCGTTGTCCGCGTAGGCATCTTTCGAATACGTCTTGGCAAGTTCATCGAACGTGCTGACCTTGTCCACGATCTTCTTGCGTATCTGTCCTGCCTCAGCCTCCCCCGACTTGATGAGGATCCTGCTCACCTTGATCTTGCGGAAACGGGAGGTGTTTGCTTCCCCGTACTTTTTCACTTCCTCCGACGGGAAGCTATTAAAGGCGAAGCTTGAGAACTGGAAGCTTCTCTCCGGTTTTGCCATCGAGATGATGAAACTCGACTCAGCCGTGCCCGTCTTGACTGCGGAAAGGATGTCCGAGGCTATCTGTGAGGTCATGAGGCTCTCTCGGTAGAGCTTCCGCGTGGCAGCCCTCTCCTGGCCCGATGCCTTGCGGTACCTCTCCTCGCTGAACTTGCCGTTCTCATCCAGGTAGCCGGGATAGGAGACAAGCGCCTTGTCCACGGCGTCATCCGAGATCCGGAGGCCGGCCTTCTCTCCGAGGGCCAGCACGGCCACATGCATTGCAGTCTGCTGGAAAGCCTGGTACCAGACCGCCTGGACCATGGCCTCTGTGTTCTGCTGGGATGAGCTCTGTCGGACCTGCGCCGCAAGCCTGTCCCTCTGCTGAGCGAAGTATCCGCCGGGATAGTACGCGACATCGTGTCCCTCATACGACCCGAACACGATGGAGCCTCCAATGCCCCCGCCGCCGCGCGTCATGGGGCCGCCCGGTCCCGCCAGGACGAATGTGACGACTATGACAACAAGGACAACGACGGTGAAGCCGTAGAGCAGGGGGTGGCTCTCATGCCTTTTTTCGATGGCGTCGGAGACGGCATCTCCTTTTTTGGCCTGTGCTCGTCTAATGTCTCGTGATGGCATTGCCTTTTCCTGTATGGAATGTGAATGTCGACAGGAAAAAGTTACCACGCAGCCCGTATCAGTGTCAATGAGCGTGGTCCCCAGGGCTCGCGGCCCTAGCACGGTACTCCGTGCGGCGGCATGCCGCCCCCTGCACGGCTTTCGGCAGTGCTAGCGCCCTTTCTGTACGCCCCTACCACAGCGAAGCTGCGCGGAAGGCGTGCTAGGCTTGACATTGCTCTGTCATGGCTGGTACATTCGTTTTCAACGGGGGCGTGGCGAAGCTGGTTATCGCGCTGGCCTGTCAAGCCGGAGGCCGCGGGTTCAAGTCCCGTCGCTCCCGCTCTTTTTTTCCTTGTTTTTATGAGGAATTTGGAAGGAGTGTTCCCTCCCGTAGCCAATTGTGTAGCCAAATAGGGCGACTCGGGAGGCGACAATGGGGCGATACAGAAAGGCTTTCACTCTCTATTCCTGTAAACAAAAGGGCAGACGAAAAAACCCCAGAGACAAAGTAGTTTGGTACTATCGGGCCTATACCCCGGATGGTACGCGTACCCCCGGGATCTCTACCGGGATCACCGTCAAGGGTAAAGCCGAGCAGCAATGCAATGAGCTTCTAAGGGCAGGCAAGCTCATCCCTCCTAAAGTTGTCGAGCGCATGAGGATGCCGACCCTCCGTGAATGGGCCAAGTCAGAGAGCTGGTGGCAATGGGACGCTTGCAAATACATTCACCGCCGGCTGCGGCGCGATAAGAACGCCCGGCTATTCAACGTAGATACGCCGATGATGCTCTGCGGGATTTGACTACCTATATCCTGCCTGCGCACGGTGACAAACTACTCGACCAGATCACAACGGAAGATTGCGAGAATCTAATCCTTGAATGGGAGAGGCAGGGGCTTTCGCCAAAGTCAATCAGCAACAAGGCAAGCGTCTACAGGATCATGCACGGTGAGGCCGAGCGCCTAGGGAAGATCGAGCGCAACCCGTGGGATCGGGTTGAATCCTCTAAGCCGGCACATCATCCTAAAGGAATCCTTTCGATGAAAGAAGCCCGGCAGCTCTTGAACCCGGCCACTATAGGACGCGCGTAAAGGCCCCAAGAAGCCCCGGTCAGAATTCGTACTGGTGGCGGCCATAGCAGATCGGCTAGATCTTCGCCAGAAAAAGTACTGTCGGAGCGCCGGCTGGTGTCCCTGATTGATAGTTGAGAACAAGGGACTTTCCATTCGGGCTAAGGGAATAATCGGCGTTGGCGACTTGTGCGGCGCCCGGAACGCCGTTGAAAACTGTCGTCGTAAATACAATCGAACTGGAGTCGCTTGTGTACGTTCCTGAATAAGTGTTCGCGGTGCTCCCAAAATTGTAGGTTTCGGTGAATGTCAGTCCCGCAGCAAGGGTCATTGTGAATGAATCCGGATTCGACGGGAGTGTGAACTGCCAGGTTCCGATGATGGAGCCGGTGGATTGATAACTCGGGAACAGAAGGTTGCACCCTGCCAGTTCGGCAAGAATGGAGAAGGTAATTGAAAAGGCGAGAATGATCTTTAGAAGATTCAACGCACTCTGCGTCACATATTGCGGATGTCTTGATAACACAGGACGCAACATAGCATGAATTTTGGTAAGATTCAAAAGTGTCGAGGTTATGAACGGCGAGTCAGATCGGCGACCCAGACCCGCGCGGCGGGGCAAGGTGAGACTTTCGCGAAGCTTGCCGTATGGACCCCCTTCAAAAAAAGCCTCCCGGGGGCTGGTCCTTTGATTACGCACAGGACAACAAGAAGCTGAAAGGCACTAACGCCTATCAAGAACTCAAGAAAGCGTCTCAGTAGGGGTCTCTACGGGGAGAATCATACAGCGGGCCCGCGGGGATCGCGCCACGGCTCGCCACGAGCGACGTTCCAGAGTGTTTCTCGCAGGCACGGAAGTAAGAAGGCGCTGCCCACGATCCCCCTCCTGGCGAGGATACGTGAGATTCATGCGCGGTTTTTCCCGGGCTTCTGCTCGAAATACGCACGAGCGGTCATACCGTAGTCGAAGTCGCACTTGTCGCACAGGTAGTAGTTGCTCACGATCGCATGAGCCGCGTCCTGGCCGCACTGCGGGCAGAAATGCCGCCCTCGGATACGGGCCTCGAAGTCAAGGTCATTGGCCGTGGCCCTTTTTGCCTTCTTTCCCGGCACCACGGGAAACTCCAGCTGCTCCTCGTTCATGCGGGTTTTCACCTTCGCCGTCCTCGGGCCCGCCCGCCGGATCGTCCCCTCCCGTTCGATGCGTTGAGCTTTGTCCAACTCCGCAGTTGCTCCTCTTTGCTTGGGATTAGATCGAACTGCAGGCCCCCGTCACCCTTAGATAACGGTCACCGTTGTGTAGCGAGTCCCCGAGCCACTGCCATGACCCACCGCACACTCGCTCTGAGTAATGAAGTGTATTTCCTTCACTCCTGCGAGGAACTGATTCAGTTCTGTTTCAAGTGGCACGTCTTGGCCGGTCTTGCCACTTCTAGCCTCGAACACTTTTGCCTTCATGATGTTTCTCCTTCCCCCCTCGCGCGGAGCCTTATACATTGCATCCCCGAAATTCGGCTTCTCTTTCGCCATCTTTTTCCCTTCATATACGGCGAGCATACACCCTCCGTCCAGAGCCCATCAGCGCCTTGAAAACGTGCTCGGTGGCGGGCCGTGGCGAGATTTTCCAGGGCTCTGCCGCCCTGTGATACCCCCCTTCCTTGGCTTGCCCGGGCATCAGTGACGGGCATATGATGAGGGGAAGGCGCGGCGGGATCGCCGAGCGCATAG
This sequence comes from Spirochaetia bacterium, assembly GCA_049515135.1. Lineage (GTDB taxonomy): Bacteria > Spirochaetota > Spirochaetia > SZUA-6 > Fen-1364 > Fen-1364. The sequence continues at coordinate 427,399 of JBEKUJ010000003.1, read as the reverse complement.
AGAAAGAGGGGTTACAGTGATGCGTAAGACTAAAGAGCAAATAGAGGATGATTTGCAAGACGTCAAGGACCAGGCCTTTCTGACGCAACACTCACGGCCTACAAGACGTAGTGCTGCGGAGAGCCTCGACCAATTGCGCGAGCGGCTCGTTAGACTATTGGAGCTTGCCCGGGCAGGAACGAAGGCAGTAGACCCCATAGCTCGCAGTTTCGAGTCTGGGAGAGTAACCGGCCTAGAGGAAGCAATCGAGCTGATCGACGAGGCTCTACAGGCGGAAGGGGCAACGCGGATCAAGGCGGCTGTGCAGGGTCGGCCTTTTTCTAGAAAATCCCGGCGATCTGCCGATGAAAGAGGGGAGACTATGTCACCAGAGTTCATGTCGGCAGAGGAGAAGGCATCGCGCGAAGAACTAGTCAAGGCACTTAACGACATCCTAGATTCCGCCGGAAGCCTTGAAGAGCTTGAAAAGCAAGAAGAGAAAATGAAATCCGCCTACGGCTTTTACAAACTGGTGACCTTTCATGACCCCGTCTGGAAGTACCAACGGTTTAAATCAAGAGTCAGTGGTGATTTTGTAATTAACCGAAGACGTGTGAGTCTCGGGACCAGTCCTACCCTGATCGATGTGCGGGTCTACATGAAAGAGAAGTTAGGAATTGACCCCCAGGGCGTGTAGGGAGGCCCGTCCGGGGCTTTTGTGTTGGGACACTCTTCCGGGATCGAGGATGCGGAGGACTCTACAAGCCGAGCAAGCGGCGTCGAAAAGATAGTTGACTATTTCGGCCTTAGAAAGAACTGGAATATTGAGGGGTGGGGCTGAGCATGAGTAATGAAAATATACGATCCGATCTCGTCTCTCTGTTGGAAAGCGCCCAGGCAGGTACAAAGGCAATAGATCCCATAGCTCACAGTTTTGAGTCTGAGAGAGTAACCGGGCTTGAGGACGCAATCAAGCTAATTGACAAGGTGCTCCATGCGGAGCGGGCAGCGCGGATCAAGGCGGCGGTGCAGGGGCGCAACATTACACAGGACTATTGACTAACTCCTTCCCCTCTGGCATATTACTGAACGGACATACACAAGAGGGCATGAGAGGGAATGGAGATTTGACGGGTTCAAGTCCCGTCGCTCCCGCTCTTTTTTTTTATCAAGAACGCAAGGCTTCGCAGACGTTGCGGCGCTCCGCGGGAATCGGAAGGCACGCGGAACGCGCCGCAGCAGAATCGTGCTTCGGGCTGTAGCGCAGTTGGTAGCGCGTTCGGTTCGGGACCGAAAGGTCGCTGGTTCAAATCCAGTCAGCCCGACTTCCCGTCACTGCTTGGCGGCCTCTTCATGATCGCCGTAGACAAGGGCAAAGGACTCCTTGGACGTCGAGGAGAGATGCCAGTGCTTCGGGGACATCGCCAACGCCCCGGGCCGGCAGCTCACGACGCACTGGCCGCAGTAGACGCAGCGGTCCGTTCGGTAGCGGAAGATGAACTTCTTTGCGGCCCTGTCCACCACGGTGATCTGGATGGCGTCGGCCGGGCAATCCTTCACGCACAGCATGCAGCCGGTGCACTTGGCCGCCTCCCACTCCAGCCTCCCCCGGGTACGCTCGGGAGCGGGCTTCACGACAAAGGGATACCTCTCTGTGAACGGCCTGCGGACGAGGGAACGCATTATGTCGCTAAGCATGGAACCGATCCGCATCATAGGGAGACCCCCATCGTCTTCAGTGCGATCAGAATGAGGAGCTGGACGAGCGCGAGCAATGCGCCGATTCGCCACCAGAGGCCCACCGTCTGGTCGATGCGCAGCCTGGCAAAAAGGGACTGGAGCGCTGCTGTCACAAAGAGAAGCGCCAGGGTTTTCAGGAGGAACTGGAGAGGGTTGGCAAGGCCGCCTAGGTAGAAGGCGGATATCAGCGTCAGTCCGACGAACAGCTCGATGTCTCTTCCCAGGCGGAAAAAGGCAAGCCCTCGGCCGCTGTATTCCGTGAGGGCCCCTGAGACGATCTCCGTTTCCGCCTCCGGAGCGTCGAAAGGTGAAAGCTCGAGCTTCCCCATGAGCCCGATGAGCGCCACAAGAAAGCCAAAGGGCTGAGTGACGATCATCCAGAGCCGTCCCTGTGCATACCCGTTGATCTCTGCAATTTTCCAGCTCCCCGCCACAACCGCAGGCCCCAGAAGCGCCAGGAGGAACGGGGCCTCATAGGAGAAAAGCTGGGTGAGCGCTCGGACGGCGCCAATGATAGAGAACCTGTCTGACGTATTGGCACCTGCAAGTCCTATGCAGAGGGTCATCATCATGAGCAGATACACGGTTGCAACCACGTCGCCCCGGAAGCTCCAGGTCGGGTTGAGACCGGCCATAGGCACATACAACGCGGTCGCAAGCGCGGCCGCCAGCGCCACCACAGGCAGCCATATGAACAGGCCGGGGTTTACACCCTGGGGCACTATCTCTTCCTTCACCAGCAGCTTCACGAAGTCTGCCAGTGGTTGAAACCATCGCGGGCCGACGCGGTTCTGAAACCTCGCGATGAGCTTCCTGTCCACGTACTCATAGGCCAGGCTCCCCACGACGACGAAAAGGCCTCCGGGAAAAAGGAGATACGCGACGACTGCCAGCAGGCTTTTCATTCCGGGCTTCCTCCGCCGGTGCGGCGAACGGTGATCAGACGGTCGTTGCACGAAAAGCAGGGATCGATTCCCACCACCACCATGGGGATGTCGGCCAGCTTCAAGCCCACGGCGACGTTCAGGACGTACGCCCAGTTCGCAAGGCTTGGAGTACGGACCTTGAGCCGGTCCGGCATGGTTCCGCCGGTGCTTCGCAGGTAGTAGAAAAGCTCCCCGCGTGGCGCCTCCACCCGACTGACGGCCTCACCCTCGGGGATTCTGCGCGGGACGTCCACGCTCAGGTCCCCGGGGGGCAGGGCGGCCAGGATGGCACGGATGAGACGGCAGGACTCAAAAAGCTCTTTGATCCGGACCACGAACCGGGCGGCGAGGTCGCAGCCCTGGTCAACCACAGGGGTCACCGGGAAATCGCGATAGGCGCTGTACGGCGCGTCCACCCTCAGGTCCCGGCGGACCCCTGACGCCCGTGCCGTGGGGCCGACAACCCCAAGGACATCAGCCTGCTCCTGGGGGAAGATCCCGACCCCGCGGGTCCTTCGCAGGAAGCTCTCATCTGTGCTGACGATGTTGAGGTAGTGGCGGATGCGGCCCTCCAGGCTGTCCATGCCGCGGAGGATGGCATCAGCCCGCGGGGCATCGATGTCATACTTGACCCCGCCAAGCACGTTCACCGAATAGTTGACCCGATTGCCGCTCACCTCGTCCAGCAGGTTCATGATTGTCTCACGGTCGCGCCAGCTGAGCATGAACAGGGTGTCGAATCCCGCCTGGTGCGCGGCCACCCCCAGCCAGAGGAAGTGGCTGTGGATCCGCTCCATCTCGGCAAAAAGCACCCTGATGGCGTGCGCGCGCGGCGGCGCGGTGATGCCCGCCAGCTGCTCCACGCCCAGGGTGTACGCGGTGGCATGGATATGGGAGCAGATGCCGCAGATCCTCTCCACGAGGTAGAGGTTGTGGATCCAGCTGCGGTTTTCAGCCGCTTTCTCGATCCCCCGGTGCACGTACCCGAGGCGGAGCGAAACGTCCTTGACGATCTCCCCGTCCACTTCAAGCTCGAAATGCGCAGGCTCCTTCAGAGCCGGGTGCTGCGGACCGATTGGCACTATGAACTTGCCTCCCCGCTCCGGTGATGAGGCAGCTGCGGGCGCAGGCTGGGGCGCGGCAATCTGCTCCCGTATTGCCGAAGGCGCGTTTTTCTTGCGCATCGGAAAGAGGTTCTCCGGCCAATCCTCTGAGAGGAGGAGACGGCCTTTGGCAGGGATGTCCGTGATGTGCATGCCAAAGACCTCTGCGAGCTCCCGCTCCTGGAGGATGGCAGAGGGCATGATGCGGGAGATGCTGGGCACCGTGGGATGCTCTCCCCACGCCTTCACTCTCAGGGTAAGCACCGTAGCTCCACGGCAGAACTGGTAGAGCACTTCGAAAAGGGGCCGGGAAGGCGCGGCCGAGCCGGCTTCCCCCTCTGCCGTCGCCGCGTTCTGTGTGCGGTCCAGTCCGGTGATGGCGGACAGGTAGCCCCAGCGCGCCGTGCCCAACGCCTGGACTGCGCCCAGCAGATGTGCGGCGTCCACTTCCAGAGTGAACCTATCCTCCCCTGCGGGCTGGACCTTGCCCCATTGGGCCAGGAGATCCGAGATAGAACTGATGGCGCTCTGGGCACTCACGCGTTCGCCTCCGTTGGAGCAGGCGGCTTTGGAGCCGGCGGAAGCCCCGGCGCGCCGGCGCCAGTTTTCAACCTGGTCAAGAGCTGCACGACACCGTCGATGATGGCCTCCGGCCGAGGAGGACAACCGGGGATGTAGACGTCCACCGGAATGACGTCGCCGATGTCGCCCACGATATTGTAACATCCGTGGAATGCGCCGCCCGTGATCCCGCACGAGCCTACTGCCACGACGAACTTGGGGGAGGGCATTTGTTCGTACGTCCTGATGAGCCGGTCACGGGACTGGCGGGTGACCGGCCCGGTGCAGACCAGGACATCGGCGTGGCGGGGAGACCCCCAGAGCTTGACCCCGAGTCTCTCCAGATCATACCGGGGGGCCAGCGTGGCGATGATCTCGATGTCGCAGCCGTTGCAGGACCCGCTGTTGAAGTGGACAAACCACGGAGAATTGATCCGGGACCAGAGAGCCACTTTGTCCATGATGTGTTTGAGAAACCGCGGAATCTGCACCGGCACAGGTCCTCCTTCCCCTCAGCCCAGGGCCAGGGCGATCAAAGAAAGAATCAGCCCGGCGATATAGGCGCCGGTGATCACGGTAAGGCCGCCAGTTCCCACGATGAGCACGCCGAGATGAAGCATCGCGAAAAAGAATGCTGTCATAAAGAAAGGCCTGTAGCCGGGTGACGCCGCGCTGGCCCGGGCCGCCTCCCCGCTGCCATAGACGCTGGTCTTCAGCTCGCTCGCTTTGCCCTTGGCAGCTGCCGCGCCGGCGATCACCAGGAGGACGGCAGCGAGCGCGAGGTACACGGCAAAGGCGACCGGAGGGGAGAAAGGCTGCACCATCTCACGTTCCTCCTGTTCCCGTGAACAGATCCAGCACGGTCCTGCCTGCGGGCGCTGTCAGGCTGCTGGCAAGGGAAGGCCAGACTCCAAAGGCCAGCACCAGGAGGACAAGGATGACCATGGAAATGGCCATTGCTGCCGGCAGGTGTGTTCCGGCCTTCACCGCTTCGGAAGGCTCCTTTCGATACATGAGGTTCACCAGGGGAGCATAGTAGGCGAGCGAGAGCAGGCTGTTGAGAAGCGCAAAGACCACCAGGGCGGCCATCAGGGCGTTCCCAGTCTGGAACCCGGCTGCGAATATCTGCCATTTCGACATGAACCCGGCAAAGGGCGGGAGCCCGCCCAGACCCAGCAGCGCCACGCTGAAAGCCAGGGCAGTCAGCGGATACCGGCGCGCCGCCCCTGCCAGGTCTTCCGACATCAGCGGACCCTGCTGGCCGCGCGATATGCGCATGGCAAAAAGAAGGCCTCCTGCCGCAAGGAATGCGAGTCCCTTCATCAGCGCGTGGCTCAACAGGTGGAAAAAGGCGCCTTGAGCGCCGCCAAGCTGACGGAACGTAACCGCCGTCCCGATACCCAGGAGCATGTAGCCGACGTGACTGAGACTGGAAAAGGCAAGCAGGCGCTTGACCTGCGTCTGCCTGAGGGCAAGCAGGTTCCCCACGAGCATGTTGACGCACCCGAAGGCAAGGAGAAGGGGTCCCCAGCTCAGGGAGGCGCCGGATACGACTGAAAGCGCCCGCAGGAGGGCCACGAGCCCTGTCTCGATGACCACACCGGAAAGGACGGCGCTTATGCCGCTGGGGGCCTGCGAGTGCGCGTCCGGCAGCCACGTGTGCATGGGGACGATGGCGATCTTGACACCGAACCCCACGGAAAACAGCGTTCCGGCTGCCAGCAGAGGCAGCCTCGACGCCTGCCCGCCCGTCAGGCCGCGCAGAACCGGCAGATCCAGCGTGCCTGTCTGGGCGAACACCAGTCCGATTCCGATGAGCACGAGCATGGAGCCCACCGAGTTCTGCACGAGGTATTTCACCCCGGCCTCGAGACTGGAGGGTTGCTGCGCATGGTACGACACGAGCATGTACGAGGCCACAGCAGCCGTCTCAAACCATACCCACAGGTTGAACAGGTCCGACGCGCAGCCAAGGCCGATCATGGCGCCGATCATGGTGTTGAGAAGCGCGTGGTATTTCTCCTGGCCTCCCTCATGACCGATATCGGGACCGGAAAAGAGTGAGACAAGAACGCCAAGGGAGAGCACGGCAGCCGCCAGGAGCAGGCTTATCCCGTCGAATCGCAGCGATATGATGCCATAGGAGAATCTTGCCACGCTGCCACCTGCCAGGTCGCGCCACGCAAGGACGAACGGCACGATGGAGCAGAGCAGCACCGCGAAGCTGATCCATCGGACGGGATTCGATCTCCAGTGCCTGCCGGTACGTCCGGTCAGCCGCGTCGTTGGAATGCCACCGCTGGCGTCCGGACCTTCCAGTGTTCTCTGGAAGAGCCGTCCAACGATGTAGACAAAAGGAGAGGAGACGATAGGGAGCAGCATCAGCCAGACGAAAGCAGGCAACTGCATGTCAAGCTCCGGCAGCCAGCACGGCCATGACGGCCACGACCGCCATGACTATGGCGGCTACGTTCCAGTTGAGGATGCCGGATTGGGTGGTGCGAAGCATTTCCCCGGTCCACTGGACCGCTCGAGTGATGCCGCGGTTGATGGTTTCAAAACCAAGGCCCGCCTCGGCCGCCTTGCGCGCCGGCGCCAGCTTTGCCGGGTCGGGCACAAACGATCGCCAGAGGACCCAGAGAACGATGCCGATGGCAACAACGAGCATGGCCAGCCAGGTCCCGGGGGAGAGAAGCACCTCCTGGGCGATTTGCCATGTGCTTTGGATCTCGGGGCTTGGGCCGAAATGCAGTGGCAGGGTGCGGGCCAGGAGCGACATGAACGGCCCGGCGAGCAGCCAGCTTGCAAGGGTCCCGGCCGCAAGGGGTACGAGCGCCACCTGCATGGCAGGGCCGGCTTCGTGCGCGTGAGGCTCTGCGGCGGGATGGGCGAAGAATACCATCCACACGCACCGGGCGCTGTACAGCGCTGTCAGTCCGACCGTTGCCAGCATGACGAGATATGCCGGGGACGGCGCGTGCAGTTGACCGGCTTCCAGGATCAGCTCCTTGCTCCAGAAGCCGTTGACAGGAGGAATGCCGGCCAGCGCAAGAGCGCCCAGGATGAATACAGTGCATGTCAGCGGCATCTTGCGGGACAGGCCGCCCATTTCTCGCATATCCCGGGTCCCGACCGCGTGAATGACTGCGCCCGCGCCGAGAAAAAGCAGGGCTTTGAAAAGGGAATGGCTGAGCAGGTGGAACTGGCTCTGGAAGATTCCGCCGGCGCCAATTGAAAAAACCATGAAACCGAGCTGGCTGACAGTGGAATAGGCAAGCACACGCTTGAGGTCCGTGGATGCAACGGCCATGACGGCCGCAAGGAGCGCGGAGATGGCGCCCACCATGACGACAGTGGTTGACCACCCGGTGACGCCGCTGAAGGCCGGAAATACACGCGCCAACAGGTACACGCCTGCGTTCACCATGGTGGCGGCATGAATCAGGGCTGAAATCGGGGTGGGGGCTTCCATTGCATCCGGCAGCCAGGTCTGGAACGGGAACTGGGCAGATTTTGCCGCAGAGGCGGCGAGGAACGCGAAGGCGACCCAGGCCAGAGCGACGGGGCGCATCTGGGAAGCCTTGGCCAGAAACTCTTGAAGATCGAAGCTGCCGATCTGCGCATAGATAAGGAATGAGCCGCCAAGCAGGCCGATTCCTCCGAGCCCCGTCACTATGAGGGCCTTGATTCCTCCGGCAACGGCCTTGGGGTCATCACTATGGAAGGAGATGAGCGCATAGGAGCAGAACGCCGTGATTTCCCAGAAGACCACAATCATCAGAAGGTTCGAGGAGAGGACAAGCCCGACCATAGAGCCGATGAAGAACAGCACAAGGGCGTAATAGCGGCCCAGTCCTTCCTCACCGCGCATGTAGTCCACAGAAAAAACCACTGCCAGGCAACCGACCACCGCTGCCACCGCGGCAAGAAAAACCCCCAGACCGTCGGCAACAAGGCTGAAATTGCCGAAAATTCCCCCCAGGGACACGGAAAATGCGGTACCGGTTCCGGCAAGCGGGATGAGGGCAAGGCTGGCCAGCCCGTCAGCAGCCGCAAAGCCAATTGCCAGAGCAGTCCGAAACTTTCCGTGGCGTCCGACCGCCAGCACTGCAAGAGCGCCGATCCACGGCAAAAAAATGGTCAACGGGAATAGAAGTGAAGTGTCCATGCTCATCTCTTCAAGCTCGAGATGGCGCGGGAATCCAGGGTTCCGCAGTAGCGGCGCACCTGGATGGCAAGCGCCAATGCAATCACCGTCACCACGGTGTCAGCCACGATGACAGTGACGGCAAGGCTGGATCCTACGGCGAGCTGGCCCTGCATCCCACCGGCAACCACCATCACAAGGATGGTGCCCTTGGCAAATACCTGAAGCGAAACCACGATCTTGATCAGGTTGCGCATGATCAACAGGCCGTAGAGTCCCACCATGACAAGGGCAAAGACGGCGACCAGAGAGATGCTCCACACTGAAATGCCGTTCATTGCGCGCCCCCTTTCGCAGCTGAAACCGAAACGCGGGGTTCCGCCAGCAGTCCCAGAGAGCCAAGCACTCCGCAGAAAATGAGGGTTACCTGCAGCAAGGTGTCCAGAGCGCGGATCTCCCAGATCGCCCGAACAACGGTCAGTGACTGCGGAGCGAGAGCCGGCGCGACTGCGCGCGGCACGGCAAGGAAAACAAGGAGAATGAGAAAAAGGCCCATGAGCACTCGGGCAAGCGAGCGCGGAACAAAGCTGCGGTACGATGCGGGCTCTTCCCCCGCTATGCTTATGGCGAAGACGAATATGACTGTGACCAGCCCGGCGCCGACGGAAAGCTCTATGACGCCCACTTCGGGAGCCCCTAACACCGCGAGCGCGAGCCCCAGGAGCGCGCTGCATCCCGCGAGCCAGATCGCTGAGACGAGAAGGCGATCGGACCTGATTGCCTGCACTGCGCAGAGCAGCATGCTGGCCAGCACGAGTGCCTGTACAGCCATTCAGTAACCCTCTTCTGTTAAACTTCAGATGATCGTGGGCGGGTTTAGCTGCTGTCGGCACAAAGTTGACTGACTTACTCCAGCACACGTGAGCACATTGTCGACGCACAGTATAAATCCGCCCGGAAGCGCTGTCAAGAAATTCGAAAATTCTTTTTTCAGTTGCGGATTTTTCCTCATGCGTATACTATCCGGAGTAACAACAAGTGCTCTGCTTCGGGGCCGCGGTGAGGGCGGCCAAGGTTTGGAGCAGAAAGAAATGGCAGCACCGCTGGACTCCGAACGGCTCGTTCAAATCCTTTCCAGGGAGATCGGGCAGTTCGAAAGCAGAGTCGCCGACCTCGAAGAGAAGTGCAGGCAGATCCACAGCTGCGTCGCGTCGCTCGCGCAGGAGTTCCGCAATGCCTATGCCTCGTTTTCCCGGCAGAAAGAGGTCCCGCCGGCGGCAATCACCAGGCTCTGCATTACGTGCGGGCAGAATGCACGGACCCTCGTGGACAGAGGGCAGGATCTTGTAGACGATCTTTCTGCATTCATAGCCGACTTCACGGAGAGTGAAAAAGGACTGTGTACCCTCGTGGAAGATTTCGCGCAGGCCTCCCGACTGCTAGAAAAGACCCACGCGTATGAACGGGGATAGCTATCGTCCCCAGACTCCCCGGCGCTTTTCTTTTGCTTGTTGCTCGTACAGCTCAAATTCCGCTCTGAACTGGAAAACCTCGTCAGCCGAAGCAACGGCGGTCAAGCCGTCACGGACCAGTCTGAAGTTCACGCACGTGCCGTCCTCCGGCAGGTAGAGATAGGCGCGTAGAGCGCCGGATGCGTTTCTCATGGTGGAATCGAAAGCCAGCAGGACATCTTTCCCAAGGACCTCCGTGAGGATGTAGCGGCTTGCTCTGGCAGGGAAGGGGTTGATGCGGTCCCCGAGAAGCACCACTCTTTCCTGCGCTTTGATCCCCTGCGGAGGTCTGGGGAAAGAAACCTCCACGGCCCCTGGTTCCAAGTAGGCAAAGACGTGGCCGGAGAGCATGAGCGACAAGTCGGCGTCATAGCAGCTGCCGATTCCCGCCTGATCCACCCGGTAGAGCTCGGGGGCATTTTCCGCGGCGGCGCACAAGGGCAAGACCATGGCGGCAAGGAAATACTGGATGCGAAACCCGCCAAAGGGACCACGCGCCAAGTTTACATTTCCAGCGGAGGAGGAGGCGCCCCGCCTTCCCATACCCCTTCGTACGCGGGATCGAAGGGCTTCCCGTAGATGTACTGGAAGAGGAAGGAGAAATCACGGGGATCGATCCGAAGAAAGAGAACGCCGAAATAAATGTTTTCCGCGTCGCGGAACTTCCTCATGACCCTGGCTCCCACCTTGAATGAGCGTTTCCCGAGCCTCATCGTCAACTCGAGGTCAGTGTGCACCAGGAGCTCGCGCCCAAGATCGGCCGAGGTATGCGCGAAAAGCAGGCCGGACGCGCTTATGTCGATTATCGGAGCTTCGTATCGCCGTTCGGATGCGTTTTCCGCTTTGAAGTACCCGTTGGTGACGAGAGAATAGCAGAGTATCCGGGCGAACTGACATGTGTATTCCACCAGGTCCTTGCCGATGCGATTTTTCTGGGCAGTCGTGTTCCAGATGTGCAGGTAGCCCACGACATACTCGTTGTAGAGAATCGGGCACCAGAGCTCAGAGACTATTTCCTTCTTTGCTTTTTCGTAGAGGATATTGCCCAGCTTACCCGTTATCACATAGGGCTGCGCTCCGCTCTCCTCCTCCAGCCGGATCAGATCTCCCTTGGTGATCACGCGCTCATCCGGGAACGGGTCCTTGGCCGGGAAGTCCTCCTCCGTGGACGGGATCCAGAGGCACTTGCCGAGCCTGACCATGACCTTCTCTTCCCATGCGCGCGGCAAACGGTCCCGCATCATGAGGATCTTGCTGTCCGAAACCAGGGTTGCCATCTTTTTCCGGAAAGCCCTGACGAGCTCCTGGATCCGGCTTGCGTCAAAATCCGTGGAGGCCTCGGGAGGCTCCGCCTGGCTGAACCGCTCCGACTTGGGGAAATTGAGCTCGATCTTGGTCCCTTTCAGGGAGAAGGAGACCTCCAGATCATCAGGTGGCTTCACGCGCTCGTACTTTCTCTGCAGGTTCTTGTAGACGCCGCGCGGATGCTGGACGGCCATCTTTTCCGGGGTTGCCTCGATTAGTCTGGCAGAGAAGGTGTGGTAGTTGTTCTTGAGATAAAAGAAGATGCGGACCTCTTCTCCGACCTGGAAGCCGGGCAAAGGGCCCTCCAGGGGAACCATCTCAAGGCGCTCCTCGCTGACCTGCGAGAAGCGGCATTTCGCTTCCAGTCCAACCCCGTGGACGTCGCACGGTGTGCCGTCGTCTGTCAGGGCCTTGAAGACGAACTCTTTCTCGATTCGCCCTACTTCGGTTCCCATTCGCTATTCCTCCAGCATCCAGCGGTAGCTGGACGGGAAGAAGCGCTCCTTCGGCTTTTCTCTCTTCACCTGAAGGTCGTCCATGCTGATCTGCAGGTCTGTCACGAGCCAGTGTCCGCCCGTTCGGGCAAGGGCGATCTCTCCTTCGCACGTGCCGGTCTGACTGAAGAGGCGCACACTCGCCGTGACCTCGCCATTGTCGTGCTTTTTCGGCGTGCCGATTCGATATTCCAGGGGAACATCGCCCCGCTTGACGGCAAACTCCAGCATGTCGGAGATGCGCCCTGCAACACCGGAGTCCAGCATGGTCGTGTCAACCGTGCCGCCGAGGAGCCTGGAAAGGAACGAGCCGGCCGCGGTCATTGCCTGCTGGTCCTCTGCGTCTCCGGCCCGCGCGTCCCCGAGGGCCCCGATTGTGAAGTCCTCCGGCAGAGTCCGTGAATCCCGTCCGAGGGCCAGCAGGGACGTCACATCGGCGTTCTGGCGCGCTGCTGCGGCGGCTGGAACCCCCGGCTGCTCCTGCGCGACAGCAACGGTGCGCTTCGAATCAGTGAGAGCAGGCGCGGCAGGTCCTGACGGGGCGCCCGCCGCGGGACTTTTCAGCAGGGAAGCGGCTGGAGACGGCGCCGGGGTTGCGGCTGCCGCCGGTGCAGCAGCGCCATCAGAAGCGGTGGCCTGGGCCGCCGGCTGCGTTGCTTTTGCATTCCGCGGTGTTCGTGCGCAGCCAGCCAGGGCAAGGAGGAGAATCAGGGCGATGACGCCCCCCACCCACATTCTCACGATTTCCTTGTACCAGAAGCGGGATGGTTCGTCAAATGAGGCTCCCGGGGCCGGCTTTACACGACTTTTCCCCCATCATACTGTGGTGTCGTATGGGCGAAACGGAGAGGGTCCTCGACCATCTTCAGAACGAATACTCCGAGCCGGTCCGGGACCCGGTCTGGAAGCATATCTCGCTTTCCCGTCCTCTCCTTCGTGTGGCGGAGCACGCCCAATTCCAGAAGCTTGACCGGATACGGCAGCTGGGGCCCGCATACCTGGTATATCCGGGCGCCACACATACGCGCCGAAGCCACAGCCTGGGCGCCTTCCACATTGCCCGTCGTATGATCACGAGCCTCGTCCGGCGAAACAGGGACGTTCCCATAACTCTCCCCGGCGTGAAGTCGTTCCTTTGCGCCTGTCTTCTTCATGATATCGGCCATTACCCTTTTGCCCATTCCCTCAAGGATCTCGATGTGGAAGCGCACGAGGCGCTGGCTGCCCGGGAAATCCTGGATGGGCTCTCATCCGTGATCCGTTCCCAGCTCGACATTGACCCGGCTTCAGTTGCGGCCATCATCGACCGCGGGCCCACCGCCGGCATGCCCCCTGGCGTCGACTTTTACCGCAGGATCCTTTCCGGTGTCCTGGACCCCGACAAGCTGGACTACCTGAATCGGGATGCATACTTCTGCGGCGTGCCGTACGGGATCCAGGACGTCGATTTCCTCCTTGAGGAGATATTCCCCGACAGGCAGAGCGGGGTTGCGATCAGCCCGAAGGGAATAACGGCCCTGGAGGACATTCTTTTCTCCAAGTACCTGATGTACAAGACGGTTTACTGGCACAAGACAGTGCGGATAGCAACGGCCATGATCAAGAAGGCCGTGGCGATGGGTCTGAGGGATGGGGCGATCTCCAGGAAAGATCTCTATGGCCTGGACGATGAGGGTTTTTTTGCAGCGTTTTCAGCCCTTCGTTACCCGTCTTTCAGGCTTGTGGAGCAGGTCAGGCGGCGGGAGCTTCATCGCCAGGTCTGGCGGGTTCCCTTCCAGGAGGAGAACTCCGCTCACCGGCGCTTGGAGGACGTCAAGCAACGGCTCCTCGTTGAGGAGCACATCGCCCGGGAGGCCGGCTCGATTGCCGGAAAGAGGATTGAGCCGGAGTGCGTCATTGTCGATGTCCCTGAGCGGGTTTCCTTTGATTTCGACGTGCCCATCGTCGAGCCCGGTTCCGGTCAGACCATCGCCGCCGCAGCCTCGGAAAACCGCTCAGTCTTTTCGGGGATGGGAGGCGACGATCTGCCACGCTCCATCAGGTGCATTTCAGTGAGCGCCAGCCGGGACGATGCACTGATGGCTGCGCTCGAGAAGCTGGACATCGAGGAGATTCTGGCCCAATGACCATGACTGACTCGCAGACGCGCCTTCTGCAGCGCTTTGCTCACCTGGCCGGACGGGGGATTCATCGGTTCCACATGATCCAGCCGGGGGACCGGATCCTCATAGGCGTTTCGGGAGGCAAGGATTCCTTTGCCCTCTCCCTCGCGCTGGTGGAACGGAAAAAATGGGTCCCCGTGGACTACGAGCTGTACGCTGCCCAGGTCGAATGGAGGGAATATCCGATTTCCGAGGAAGAGCGCCGGGCCATCGACGGGTTCTATGCGGACCTCGGGATCCCCTTCCGGAGGATTCCCGCATCCATCTGCCCTCCGACATTCAGGAAGAAGTTCAGCTGCTACACCTGCTCCCGCAACAGGAAAAGACTCCTCTTCGACGAGGCCGCGCGGATCGGGGCTACCAGGATCGCCCTGGGACATCACCTGGATGATATAGCGCGCACCACGCTCATGAATCTCTTCTTTCGCGGTGAGTTTTCCACCATGATGCCCGTCCAGGAGTTCTTCGGCGGGAAGCTCTCTCTCATCCGTCCCCTGTGCGAAGTAAGGGAGGCCGAGGTGGCGCGGCTTGCCCTGCGGCTCTCCCTTCCCGTGGTGTCCGCGCGATGTCCGAATGCCGAGCGGAACCAGCGTTCGCTGATGAAGGAGATTCTCAGGCAGGCATCGCGAGTGGACAGGCACGCGGCAACCAACCTCTATGGCGCTGCCTGGCGCATCCGCCGGGATTATCTCCCCCAGGACACACCATGATCCTCGCAATCATCAGCGACATTCACAGCAACCGGGAAGCCCTGGATGCTGTCCTGCAGGCCATTGCCGCCCTGCCGGTGGACTCCATCTGCTGTCTCGGAGACATCGTGGGATACGGCGCTGACCCGGATGACTGCGCGCGGGAAGTGCTTGCGCGGTGCGCCTCGGTGGTCCGCGGCAACCACGACAAGGCGGTGGTGGGGCTCATCGACCTGGAATGGTTCAACGGCGTTGCCCGGGAAGCGGCGCTCTGGAACAGGAAAAACGCCAGCCAGGAGACTCTTTCAGCGCTGCGGAACCTTCCCAAGGGTCCCCTCGTCCTTGAAGATGGCATCGTCATTTGTCACGGGACGCCTGTGGACGAGGATGAATACATGTTGAACGCCGCCGCCGTGGAGGAAAGCTACCTTTGGATCGACAGTCAGAGTGCCGAGGCCAGGTGCTGCTTCCACGGTCATTCCCACCTGCCCATGGTCATTGAGCGCGCTGCCGGCCGGAAGCAGTATCGGGTGCTCCGGGACGGCAATGAGGTGCGCTTCAAGGCTGGATCAACCTATCTGATCAACCCGGGCTCCGTCGGGCAGCCGAGGGATGGTAATCCCAGGGCTTCTTTTGGTATATTTGACAGCAAGAGCCTGGTGTACAGGAACCTGAGGGTTGACTACGCCGTGAAGGAAACCCAAAGGAAGATACTGGAGGCGGGGCTTCCCAACGAGCTCGCGTGGCGGCTCGCCGAAGGGAGGTAGAATTGAGGAGGGGGAATGAAATCGCAGCTCATGGAGGAAAGGATACGCCGGGTATCGGTGCTCTTTTCCGAACTCAGCTTCCGCGTCATCGAGGACGAAAGGTCGCACAACGCATACTCGGCGACTTTCGAGGACGATGATGCGTTCCAGGCGGGAGTCCTCATTGAGAGGGGAAGCAGGTTCCTCGAGCTGGCGTATTCCTTGACATTTCCACCCTCCTTTTCCCAGCTCATGAAGGGGAAGCTGGAGGAGATGTTGAAGACCTGCTATGAGTTCGGCTGCTATGTCAGCCTCCAGCAGACTGCAAGCGAGCTCAGCTTCTCTGTCTTTTCGAAGATCTATTACTCGGGCTTGAACTATTATTCCCTTCGCGACACCCTGCGGGACTTTCGAGAGTGCGTGGGCGCTCTCATGGACCTCCTGGAAATGACCAAGAGCGGGGAGGAAGCGTAGCCATGGATGGCGAGGTCGGCCCCGCCACGCTTGCGTGGCGGGGATGGCCGGAAGGCCGACCATAGCGCATCGTCCTGGGGATTTTCCTTAGTATGTCTCTGAAAAGATCTCCGCGCTTTGCAGCCTGCCCTCTGCCTGGTTTTCCACCATTGCGAGCGCCTTCTGCATGACCGATTCCCCAAACCTCTTCGAGTTTGAGACAAGCGCTGCTCCGATGTGCGCGTATCGCAGGGAGTCCAGCAGGTCCACCTCTGCCACGGAAAGCCTGAACTTCTGATAGAGCTTTTCCTTCAGGGAGGAGACTATCCTGCGCTTCTCCTTGATGGATTCAATCGGAGGGAGCTCGATGAGAAGCTGGATCATTGAGACGACCATTCCGTCATTCTTTTTCCACGAAAGAGCGGATATCGTCAATTCCCAGGGCGGCAGTCTGCTCTTCCTGCGTGCTTCCCCTGTCTTTCAGAGGGAGGAATATGCTGTTGTAGAGCCGCGCCAGCTCGAAGACATCGTCATCCGCCTGACGGGACGGAATTTTCACTTCGAGGTTGTAGCCGCTTTCCTCCATGCCTCTCTTCATGACGTGAATCGGGTCTGTGATGCCCAGGGCGAACCGTGGGCTGTACAGGAGGAGATAGGCCAGGACGCTGAGAAGGATGGCAACGAAGAAGACAATGCCCTCCTTTGCCGCAGCCCGGGAAAGAGGCCTTCCGTCGAAGAAAGACTCAACGCCGTTCACGTCGAAGTACTCGTAGTCCCCTGCCAGGAAATGTGCGGCGTAGTATAGGTCATCATATCGGGTCCAGCTGGTGGAGCCTCCCTGGGGTCTGGCCACCAGAAGGGTGGAATCCAGCGCCGCCACTTCGCGCGACCTCGCCGCCAGCGCGGCAGCATTCGCGCCGGCCTGCGCCAGGTATCGGGAGTGTTCGCTCTGCGAAGCGAGAAACGAGGTTTCCAGACCGGGCAACACTCCCATGCTCCCCAGGAGGTTTGCCGCAAGCACCCACACGACAAGGACGGTGACGCTGATCGTCGTGATGATGGCGATATGTCTCTGCGCCATAGGTGAGCGCGCATAGCGGATCCGGCGGAAAAGTTTCACAACTCTCAGAAGCCGCAGGATCCTGGCTATTCGCACCGCCTTGATGACCTTGAGAACGTTGAGGAAGCTTCCCAGGCCTGTGATCAGACCGGCGCCAGCAAGCAAGGCAAGGGTGTTCGGCAGAGAGTTGAAGAGCAGAAGCGGGATTGAAGCCATGAAATCGATCCATCCCCTCTGCCGTATGAAGTAATCCACAGCCTCTCCACTCATTAGGGCAAAGTACAACCGGCAGAAGAACTCGATCGTGAAGATGAGGTCGATCCCCAGTCCGGCCCAGATGATCCAGCGGCGGGCGGCGACAGTCCAACCGGCAAGGACGGAGAAATCCTCCAGGAAGGTGTGTCCCAGGGCAACGATGATGATGACGACGATGAATGACTCCAGAAAGACTCCGATCCTCTTCATTGGGGCTCCTACCATCTGTTCTCTGCTGCAATCGAATACAGCTCGTCCAGCATGCGGGGGTCCAGGCCGCGCCACGCCGCGTTGCGGCGCGTAATGTTGAACCAGCTCTTGTCGGGGGAGTCAGCGCCCCTGTCCACCACCAGGGTCGGCGCCAGGGCGCGGCCGCGCAGGGCGGATATCGTTGTAAGCCTGGATATTGCCTCCAGGCCCCGCGTTCCCGGGAAGGGAAGGGCGCCCCGGACAGCCATCCTGACGATCTCCGGCGGCGTGGCCGAGAGCTGGGCGCTCAGGCCGTGGAGGGCCCTTTGCAGCGCCTGCTCCTGGACAGGAGCGAACCCGGTCTCCGGGCCCAGCTGGCGGTCCGCCATGGCGTGAAGATAGGCAGCGGGTCGAATGAGGAGCGTGAAGCGGAGGAGATCCGCGCATTCCTCTGCTTTGAGGCTCAGACGCTGCACCCGCGTCACTTCGACGTAGATGTACTTCCGTCTCTCCCAGATCTGCGGGATATACTTGTCCGTGATATCGGAGAGAGCCGCGGAAAGGGACCCGGAGAGAGCCCTGCGGCCCACCGGGTGGTTCGCGATCCGTCGGCACAGGGCACCAAGCTCCTCGCGGACCTTTGGAGGAGGCTGCCGTCCTGAGCTGAGAGCAGGATAGAACGAAAACTGAAGCCGCACGTCGATGGCTCGCTGGATTTCATTCTCCAGCATTCGATCGGCGAGAGACCTGATCTCCCGGACCAGACCCCCGACGGTCTCCTGCCAGTCCGCGGTGGCGGCGATCCCCATCGAAGCCAGCAGGGGCTGGAGCTGAGGACCGTTCTGTTTCAGAAACTGGAGGACCTGTTCCTCTTTTTGGAGCGCCGGAAGCGCCTTGAGGGCCGGCGTTTCGAACATGCGGGAGATGAATCGTTGGATAGCGTTACTCTGAGCGTCCATTTTTCTCATTTTCGGTCCGGACAAGCATTTGCATGAATAGGGATTCCGGTGGATAATGTTGCCAGCGTGATCCGATACAGCGCCCTGACCGCCTTCCTTGCTCTCCTGGCGCTCATCGCCGCTGCATCGGCGTACGGCCAGACTGTCTCCCTGCCGCAACCTGAGGCGCCTACCACCATTTTCTCCACCAAGCTGGGGAGCGCGGACGTGGATCTCAGCCTTCAAGGGTCGTGGAACGCAAGCGTTGCCTTCGCTACCGGGCTCCTTTTTGTCCCGGGCCGTCCCGCGCAGTTCCTCGACTCCTTTCCCGGGCTTGCTCCCGGGTTCGTGTTCAACCAGGCGCCCGACCTCACTATCTCCCTTTTCCTCATGAGGAAGTACTTCCTGGAGGTGTCTGTCCTGAGCGGAGTCCAGAACAACACAATCCGTCTGGGATACAAGGGAGATCCCGATGAAGTGCTCAGGTCCCTGGTTATCGGGAACACGGGCATCACCATCCCGCAAAGCCCCTTTCTGGAGGTCCCGGCGCAGCCCACCAGCTCCATCGGCGCTTCCGCAGAGCTGGTCTCGGGATCGTCCACGAACGACCTTCTTCTCCGCTGGGATTCCACGGCGGTCAAGCACAAGACCTTCGTCGGAAAAAACGAGCTGATCGAGCAGCATATCGGCGTGGAGACCTACACCAAGGGGCGGTACTTCTTCCTGCCCGATACGAACATAGACGTGGGCAGTCTCGTCGTGTACCTCGAAGACCAGTACGGGACGGTTCTCGGCACAGACCCGGCCGGACACACCAGCAAGTACCGTCTGGCGACGCTGACTGACGTCACGGTCGATACGACGAACGGTCTTGTTTCCCTCAAGGGCGCGGCGAAGGGAAAAGTGCTTGCATATTATACCAAGGGAAATCAGCCAGTCGGAAGCTACACAATAACGGACGCCATTCCGCGCGACTTCACGACAGGCAGTCTGAAGCTCAACAGCCCGATGACAAACTTCGGCTGGAGTTCCACGTATATGGGTCAGACATTTGCTGCTGCCAGACAGATCAACCTCCAGGGGGTTGGCGCCGCGCTCATGATCTGGCAGCCCGGCGACAACTCACCGTTCGAGGTAGACAACTCGTACGCGTTCGCCAATACGCCGCCAACCGATCCGTCAAAGATCTCCTATCAGCTCGAGGCCACTGCTGCCGGCGCCTCTGTCCCGACGGGATATTTCTTCAAGACCGTGATTGGAGAAAGCAGGTTCATGGTCCAGCTGGATGCCAACCTGCGCAACTTCCAGGACTTCTATCCCTTCCTCAGTCAGAACCCGTCGGGGCTCCTCTACGGTCCCGGTCGGGATTCGCTTTCGGGTGAGTTCAAGTTCGACATGCACGTGCAGTTCGTCGCGCCCATTACGGCCTTCACGCTGGAGCAGAACATTGTCGCGGACTCCGTTCAGGTGACAATCAACGACATCACGGAGACGCGCTTCCAGGTGGATGCCGCCTCCGGCACGCTGACCTTCCAGGTCCCCATTCAGCCAACGGACAGGATCGACGTCACCTATCGGAAGGCCGAACAAGGCCTGTCGGGGGGCGACATCCTGTTTGCCTGGGAGGACAGGACGGACCTCCGCAAGGACCTCTCCCTCACGCTTTCGGCGGGCCTGCGCTGGAACGCGGACCCATGGACTTTCACGCAGGAAGCATATTCGAAGTCCGGGACCATGATCGCGGCGGCGGAGCTGCAGGGTAAAGGGGACAACTATTCGTGGATGGGGCAAGGCGCCGTATCGTTCACGGACCCGGACACAACCGGGATACTGAGAATGTTCGGTATGGAAGGACATTCAATAAACCTCGATATCTCCGAGGATCAGGCATATCCGGCCAGCCAGCCCCTGGAAACAGCTCTGAGCCTCCTGACGCAGGCGAACCGCGGATATCTGTATTACACGGACTTTCGCCAGTACGGCGCGCTGGGCTCGTACAACCTGGAGCCCATTGACTGGTCGGGGGCGCCGTCGCCGTTGCCGTACGTCAATAACTCTCGCATGGGCCCCTTCAATGTGCTTGGCAGCTCGCAGGGCAATACGAGCGGAACGAGCCTTGTCATGCAGTATCAGCTGGACAACACCAGCAACCTCTGGGTTGGAACGCAGCTTCCCATTTCCCCCGGCAGCGACGTCGACCTTTCATCCGCGCGGGCAATAACGATCCGTCTGGAGGGCTACAACATCACCGGCCAGACCGATGTCTATGTGCAGATCGGAAGCATTTCGGAAGACCTTGACGGAAGTGGGATCCTGAAGGCCAAGGTCTCTTCCGCGGATGTCGGCTTCCCGTTCGCTGATTCTAACCCTTCTCACGGCGGCATAAACCTTCTGGTGGGTGCAGGCCCGAAGCTCCAGGGCAATGGGAAGCTCGACTCGGAGGACAGGAACGGCAACGGTATCCTCGACCAGGAGGACGCAACCAGGGTTGTGACGATAGGCTACGCGTTCGCTGCGGGAATTGATGAGTACAACTCGAACCTTTCTCTCGCTTCGGGCGCGACATCCACATCACCCATAACCACGGGTTGGATGACCCTCACAGTAACCCTCAACGACCAGGACCGGGCCAAGCTCCTCCAGGCGCGCGGGGTGCGAATCATCCTGGTCCCCCACACGGGAGTGACGAGCGCCACGGGGTACGTGCTTGTGGACTCCATCTCCATCGAGGCCACTCCGTTCTGGGTACAGGCAAACACTTCCGCGGACCGCAGCACCATCACCGTCCAGGAGATACAGGAGCAGTTCGCACCGAGTGATCCCGGGGCCGGAGGCCGTCTCCCAGACAAGTTTCCCGACAAGCTCAAGCAATTCCATCCCAACGGCGAAGAGCAGGATGTCCTGGAAGTGCAATGGAGCCAGCCCCCCGCCCTCTCGGGCCCTTTCTCGATACGAGGATTTACAACGCAGGGAACCGGGGGAATCAAGTACCAGACCGTTGTCGCATACGTTCGAATGCCCGCCTCGCCGACGCCGGGGACGACGTTCACGTTTTCCCTCTTCGACTCAGGCGGACTGGGTGTGTCGTGGCAGCTTTCCGACGCTGCGTTCAGCGGGAACGTCTGGCATGAGCTGAAAGTGTCGCGCGCTGACAACACGGTCCGAATCGACGGGAACGTCATAGGGCAGCCCCTCAAGTTCGACTCCTCAACCGGAGACATCACGCAGCTTTCCATCGCCGTGGCAGCAACAGGCAGCGTGGGCAGCCCGCCGCCCGGGTCCGGCGTTTTCTTCATCGATGAAGTCTACTTCACTGACCCGCAGGGTTCATTCGGAGCGGCGTTTACCGGCTCTTTCTCCGGACAGCTGCCCGGTCCGCTCTTCAAGGCAGGCAACGTCCCCATCCTGTCGAATATCAGCATCAAACAGGACCTGACCCTGATGTCCGCCGGATTTTCGTCTCTCTACGGGGTCCCCTCTGCCGCGGAAAACATGTACTCACGCACGGAGGTCGGGGCGGATGTGCTGGTTGCCAGGGTCCAGGCCAACGTCAACGTGAGGGAGGCCGCGGGAAGCCTCGACGTTTTCGGAGGGCACAAGGTGACCGTGCCGGCGGTCGTGGTGCCTCTCACGTTCATGGATGCCTTCTCCCTGGACGGAGGAGGGGGGTTTTCCCGTGAAGACAGGGTCGACCTGGGCCCCGTCCTGGCCACGGCGGTCTCGGCGGATTCCCAGGCTGCGCTCGATCCCACCACGGGCCTCCTGACCCAGAGCTGGCTCGGACACCTGTCCATCGCGCCTCCCATCCCAGTCACCCTCTCATCCGACCTGCAGCTTTCCCAGTCGCTCCTGGGCTACGCGCTCAGCTCGGAGGTGTACTGGACGCAGTGGACGCAGGGTTTTGGCCTCCTTGCGCCCTGGGAAGGAGGCCTGGACTACGCGCGGCTTGAGAAACTGTCCGCCCGTCTCGGCGTACCCACCTCCCCCGTGGGTTTTGACCTTGAAGCCAGCGCGCAGGCGCAAGGGAGCAACTATGCGCTGCCTTCAGCTCCGGGACCCTTTTCGCAGGAGAACGACGCCCAGCTCTCTGCCAACATGCTTTTCAAGCTCGGTCAGGGCGATTCCACCCTCAGCGTGGGTTACAAGCGCCTTCTCTCCGTGACCACCAATCCGATGCCTGGTCCCCGATTCAGCACGGAGACCGATGAGCTGCTCAGCGTTCTTTCCCAGCAGGGGTATCTCCTCACTTCCATTCCCATGCTGGAGCTCTTCACGGACAACAGCAGTATGATCCTCCCCATCTGGCAGGCGTATGGCTCGGCCGCCCTGGCATCGTACAACCCTGCATTCACCCTCGGAGTGAAGAGGAACTACGGTTCCCGCCTCGTCGATCTGTTCATACCTTCCAGCGTGGACCTCTCCATCGGCCAGATGCTCCGTCTTGCCTCCTCGATCTCTGAAACAGACATCTACATCACCGCGCAGACATCCTCGCACGCTGTCAACCTGTTCGGAAGGCTGGGATCAATTCCGCGCCTCCTCATGATCACGACAGACGAGTACAGCATCAACCTCAGCGGCTCCGTGGCAGGCAACTCGAGCCAGGACCTCCGCTTCACGGAAGCAACTGCCGTTGCCTCGGCGAGCCTTCTCGGAGACAAGAACTCCGGCTTGACGTTCGCAGACAGCTTCAAGTGGGACCAGAACCAGTCCACTCTCCAGTATTCTCTCACCAACGCGATCCAGACCTACCTGGACTGGTCGGTGCACCCCGACGGGGGCATCAACGTGCCATACCTCTCGGATGCGCTGGGGAAGGACGCGTGGATAGCCCACAGGGAGAGCGCCGACTTTGCGCTCAACTATGCGCCGGGGAGCGACTACCATCCTGCGACCTTCCTCTTCGGTCACGCAACATCGCTTGTATTCCCTGCCCATGGCTCCATCAAGGGAAGCGTCAATGTCGGTGCGGATACGGAGACCGCTCTCACCGCAGGGCTCATCTGGCGGCTCGCAGTCAGCTTCGGCATCGAGGCAAAGCTGAAATTCTGACGGGTTCCGCTGTAGTTTTGACCCTGGGCCGGCGATATACTTACACAGTGGAAAGAAGGAGGACCTAATGGTGGCAGACCTGAGGCGCGGTGCGCTCGCGCTGCTGCTGATCGGCCTCTCGGCGGGGCCGGCGTTTTCGCAGGCAGGCGCCGGCGGAAGCCCGACCTTCAGATTCGGGTTGAGCCTGGGCATCGGGGTCCAGACCTTCAACGAGCCACAGCCTGTGACCTACCAGGCGCTTTCTCTGTTTCCTGACATATCCTTCGGAAAACTGGGCGTCGGTCTAGCCATCACGCTCAACTACAACTTTACGGGACCCGGCAATTCCATCTACGTTCGCCAGGCGGACTGGGTCTCCACGAGCTTCCAGAACTTTCTGCAGATCTATCTCGCCAAGATCAATTACGTCCGCTGGGGACTCAAAGGAGACCCGCTCTTCATCAAGCTGGGGTCTTTCGACGATGTGACTTTGGCAGACGGCTTCATCGCCGGCGGCTATACCAACATGTACTTCCTTCCGCAAGACCGGCATCTTGGCCTGGAAGCAGATGTCGACGGCGCCCTGTTGAGCTTTCCCTACGTCGGAATGGAGACGTTTGCGGGAAACCTTGCCCTCTTTGATGTTCTGGGCGGCAGGGGATATGTCCGCCCGCTCGCCGGCACTGACGTCGCGATCCTGAAAGACATGCAGATCGGTGGAACCTTTGTGGCGGACACAGCCGCCGCAAACCCGCTCCAGTCCAGCATTGAGCCGGCTGCCGTGGCTCCGGGCGCACCCATCTATGTCTACGGAGGCGACATCCGCGTCCCGTTGTTCTCCGTCACGGATGTCGCCTCCATGATCGCCTTCACAGACGTTGCCGCAATCCAGTCCCAGACGGTGGGAGGGGCAGTAGGAGTGAGCGGCAGGCTCATCAACATCTTCACCTATGGGGCACAGCTGCGGCTCATGCAGGCAAGCTTCATTCCCGACTATTTCGGGCCCATGTACGATGTTTCGCGGCAGGTGAACTACGATTATGTGAACTCCGGAGTCACCGGTTCGACCTTCGGATATCTCGTGAGCGGTGGAGTCTCCATTCTCGGTGACAAGCTTGTGTTCACCGTCACGGTGGACGGGCCGTTTGTGACCTCCGCCACCCTGGCGTCCCTGCAATACCCGGAGCTTCGGGTCATCCTGACAGTCGGGGAAGGAGTGCTGCCGGGATTCTTCTTCAGCGTCTTCTATGACAAACAGTCCATCACCAGCCCTGGGGACCTGGTCAGCCAGCAGAACGGATCCGTTGCCGCGCAGATCAACTTCAAGTCGGGACCGGCCATCATTTCGTTTGTCTATCAGCTTTCCTACATGGGGCCGGGGCAGTCTCCCAGCACCATCATCACGTCCGGGCTGCAGAGCTCCATTTCCCTCTTCTGACGGAGGACGACTGTATGAGGATGAGATTTTCAGCAGCGCTTGCCACCGGGGCCCTCCTGGTGGCGCCGGCGCTCTGCATGGCCCAGGCTGCTCCTGCAACCGCCATACCACCGGCAATCTCCGTGACGCTTTCGTACCATGAGGACAACAGTGGCACGTTCAGGGTGATGTCGGACAAGACCACCGCGGTGACCAATATCCAGGATGGCGACGTGCTGAAGCCCGGGTGGACTGTCGTCACGGGCGTCGGAGACCTGGCGGAGCTGAAGATCAACCACACGGGGACCATCATCAAGATCGCCCAGAACACCAACTTCACTATCGAAGGGCTGCGGACGGAAACCGGTGGACAGGACGTCTTCTCCCTCGGGGTCGGCAAGGCGCGGACAGTGGCGGGCAAGGCATCGGGCAAGGACGTGTACCAGATCAGGACCCAGTCCGCGGTCTGCGGAGTACGAGGCTCTGACATCGTGGTAGAGTACCTCGAGGGAACCACCTCAAAGCTGTACACCCTGGAAGGAATGGGGTGGATCCAGGACACCGCGTCCGGTAAGCAGCTGGACGTTCCCCAGGGGGATTTCGCGGACGCTCTGGCGCCCTCTTTCCAGGCATCACCCATCCCCCAGGACGTGCTGTCGGGCCTTCAGAAGGAGATGAACTTCGTCAAGCTGGATCCGGCTGAAGCAATGGCCATAGAAAAAGCCTCCCAGGAGGAAGAGCAGAGCCAGCAGCCGGCGCAGAACCCGCCGCCTCCTCCTTCCGCCGGGCAGAGCAGCTTCATGGACGGCGTTCTTATGGCGCTGCGCAATGTGATGGGCTTCGAGATCGGCTCAGTCATGATTGATGGGCAGATCTACGGAATGGTGATCGTGGAGCCCACCTTCACCATTGGCAAGCTGAGGATTGGCCTAGATCTGCCAATCATGTACCACAACAATATGCTGGACCCCGGGGACTGGTATCATCCCCAGGGCAACGACGAGTGGAGCTTCGGCACAGACCAGGGCGCAGACCCGGACAGAGTTGCCGCAGACTTTTTCCGCGATGCTCTTCTCAAGCTCAAGTACATCGAGTTCGGCAGGCAGCGGGATCCGTTCTTCTTCAAGCTGGGCAACCTGGAGGACGTCACAATCGGTCATGGGCTGATCATGAGGGACTTCGCCAACGATGCGGACTTTCCCACGGTGCGCCGCGTGGGAGTCAATATCGGGGCGGATTTCGGTTCCGGCGGTTTCGAAGCCATGGTCAACGACGCCGCGCCGAGCATCATTGACGGGACTGTGTATCCGCCCGACATTCTGGGCGGCAGGCTGTACGTCCGGCCTATCCCCGGCTTCCGCGGGGCCCTGGGTTTTTCCGCCATTGTCGACTTGAATCCTGCACGGGATTTTTATGACCCGATCACCGGGGCCATCGGCCCTGCGGCCGCAGGAAACCCGATTTTCTTCAACCCGGGCATGGACCTGGACCTGCCGTTCGTGGAAAGCGATGCCTTCGGGCTGGTATTCTTTACCGATGGCGCCGTGATGCTCCCTTACTTCCGCTCGACCACGCCATTCTACTCCTGGATATCCCAGGGATTCGCGACGCAAGCGGTCTGGAGCCCTTCCGCCAGCATCCCGCTGAAGAACTGGGGGTTGGCGACAGGCTTCCTCGGCAACCTGATCATCCCCGACTTCACCTGGAGGATCGAATACAGGTACTTCACGGGGACCTTCCAGCCCCAGCTCTATGACTCGGGCTATGAGCGAAGCAGGTCCTCGTACGTCCTGAACGTCCTGAGCTACCTCCAGAATACTTCCAATCCATTGTACAACAACTACAACATGGGCATCTACACAGAAGGCGCGTTCAAGCTGAACAAGGTTTTCTCGGTCCGCGTCGGCTATTTCTGGCCCTGGACCATCAACCAGTCCACGGGTTCGTGGGGGCCTGACCCGAATAATCCTGATCACTTCATCGCCAGTTTCCAGCTGGAAAAGGGCGTCATCCCTGTCGTGAATCTGTGGGGCTCGATCTCGTATGAGCGTACAAGCCTCTTCTCCGGAAACAGCGTTCCAGCGAATCTCAACGACGCGCTCTTCAACGCGAACACCGACATAACCGCACAGGTCAACTACCCCGTGAGCCCGATCATGGACCTCTCTCTGCTGTACACAATCACGCCCGTGCTCAACCCGGACGGTACGCTGCATTATTCGAGCGGAAACACCCTGCCCGACATGGCGACAACCGTTTCGATAACGACATCGATTCATCTTTGAGAGCGATGAGCGAGACCCAACCTCGATCCCGGAGGATCAGGATCCTTCGGGATGAGGTCTTCCGAAAGATAGCGGCCGGCGAGGTCATCGACCGGCCGCACTCCATTGTGCGGGAGCTTCTGGACAACGCAATCGACTCCGGGGCATCGGCAATCGACGTCTTCCTCGAGGCCGGCGGACTCTCCCGTGTGCGCGTGGTCGATGACGGAGCCGGAATGAGCCGCGAAGACCTCGAGCTATGCTGGAAGTCCCACGCAACGTCGAAGATCGAATCCGAAGACGATCTGCTGCGGGTTTCAACGCTGGGCTTCCGCGGAGAGGCCCTTTCGAGCATCGCCGTGTGCAGCAGGCTTTCCATAGCCAGCTCGCCGTCGGCCGATGAGCCCGCACACCGGCTGGAGGTGCTGGGAGGCGCCTTTCTGGGACTGGAGGCCTGCGAAGGACGCAGAGGAACGATCGTCGACGTCGGGGAGCTTTTCTACAATTTCCCGGCGCGCAGGAAGTTCCTTCGCAGTGCTTCCGCCGAGTCGTCGCTGTGCAGAGCAGTCTTTGTGGATCGAGCCATGTCGCACCCGTCGGTGGCGTTCCGCCTGTTTGCGGATGCAACGCTTAAGCTCTCCCTCCCCCAGGCTGCACCAATTGATCGAATTACCCTGTGCTACTCCCAGCAGCTCGATGCCCGCATGCTCTGCAGCTCGGCCGCAGACGGGTCAGGCTACCGGGTTGAGGTCGTCGCCGGGCGGCCTGAGCTCAGGCGAAGGGACAGGAAGCTCATTCAGATCTTCGTGAACCGCCGCAGGGTGTCCGAGTTCTCCCTCATGCAGGCAGTAGAGTATGGGTTTTCAGGCTTTATGCCGGGAGGCTGGTACCCGATAGCTTTTGTGTTCGTTGAGATCGACCCTGGCCTCATTGATTTCAACATTCACCCTGCAAAGAAGGAAGTAAGGTTCCGGAGCCTTTCCGACCTGCATTCCGCCGTGGTGAGCGCCGTCCGGGCAGGACTGGCTGAGAAACCGCAGGTGAACGCTGTTCAGGATCAGGTTCACAGAGAGGTCAGAAGCCCCATTCCGGGAACCCGCTTGCCAGGCCTTCCTGAGCCCCTTATGGACCGCGGTCCGGTCTTTGTCGCGCCCGCTCTGCCCGCCGCGGGTCCCGACATCCGGTACCTGGGGCAGGTATTCGGCGTTTTCCTCGTGTTCGAGCTTTCTGACAGGCTCCTGATCCTGGACCAGCACGCGGCGCATGAGAGGATCATCTACGAACACCTTGGAACGCGCGCGCCAAAGATGCAGGAAATGCTCTTTCCGGTTTCCTTCGACGTCTCGGAAGAGGAAGAGGCCCGGCTGGACCGCTTTCAGGAGGAGCTGGGGGGCCTTGGGATAGGGCTCAGGCGCGCTGGTTCCAGGACCTTCGAGATTACTGCGCTTGCCGACGACCTGCGGGCACTTCGGGAGGACACCCTGGTGGAGCTGGTGCGCGGGATCGGCGCCGAGCAGTGGCGTTCCACTTTTCGGGCAACTGCGGCATGCAGGCTCGCAATCAAGGAAGGTGACGTCGTGGATGCGGTGACGGCTCGCGAGCTGTGCGCCCAGGCCTTGCTGCTGACCGTGCCCCGGTGCCCGCACGGCCGGCCGATCTGGCATGAGCTGTCGGAAGAAGGCCTTCGCAAGCTTGTCGACAGGCCGCCCCGGGACGCTGACCGCTGATGCCCTCGCCCGGAAGCTGCGGGTCTGAACCGGCTACTTCAGTTGGTCAAGGAGCTTCTGCGCCTCGTCCTTCACGTCTGATTTCGGGCTCTTGGCAAGGAGCTTCGTCAGGATGTCCTTTGCGTCCTTGTTGTTCCCTTCCTTGACGAGTATGCGGGCAAGGTTCAGGTATGCATCCCAGTACGTGGGGTCGAGGCGAAGGACGGCCAGGAAGGACGTCTTTGCCTCCGTGGTCTGGCCGGTCTCCGAGTATGCAAGACCGAGATTATACTGCGTATCGCGGGCATCAGGTTTCAGGGAAAGGGCCTTGGTGAGCTGCGTGATGCTGTCCGGGAACTGCTGCTTGTGGAGGTAGACGTTGCCGAGGTTGTTGTGGGCCTCGTAGGATTCAGGGGCTATTTCCACCGCGGACTGCAGGCAGCTCAAAGCCTGGTCCGGCATGCCCTTGCTGTCATAGATCCCGCCGAGGTTGATGAGCGCAGGGGCGAACTTTGGGTCCTTCTGGACAGCCAGGCCATAGTACTTGACCGCGTCATCCGAGTTGCCCAGCTTCTCGTTCGCAAGCCCAAGGATGTATGCGTCGGCCGCTGAATCATCCTGGGCCTCCGCCTTCTGCGCGAAGGGGAGTGCTTCGGCAGCCTTCCCGAGCTTGATCTTTACAGACGCCATGTTGTAGTTGGCCGTGGCGTTATCAGGCTGCAGCGCAAGCGCCTTTGAGTACGAGGCCTCGGCGTTGCTGAAATCTCCGCGGGTCATGTACGCGGTGCCCAGCTCCCGGAGAAAGCCAGGGTTGTCGGGTGCATACTGGGCCGCCTGCTTGAAGTAGTCCACCGCTCCCGCGGAGTCTCCCTTCTGGCCAAGCAGGCTGCCAATCATGTAATAGGCGTCAGCGAAGTCCTTCTTTGTTGCCACCGCGGATTTAAAGGCATCGATGGCCTTCGCGGCATCACCCGTCTGCACCAGGCTCATTCCCTTGTTGAAATGCGCAGAGGTGAAATCCGGGCGCAGCCGCACGCACCCGTCGAAAGACTTCGCGGCATCGGCAAACAGCTTTGCGCGGTACTGGAGCTTGCCGAGGGCGAACAGGGTGTCTGCGTCATCGGGATTCAGCCGCGCCGCTATCTTGTACTCCCTCATGGCGTCATCGGCGAGCTTCCTGCTGTCGTAGATCTCACCGAGAGTCCGGTGCGGGAGCCAGAAATCCGGGTTCTTGTCGACGGCCTTGTTGGACAGGTCCACGGCTTTCTGAACGTTGGTCGGGTTCGTAGGGTCTTCGCGGAGGTAGGACAGGCCGGCGTACGCCAGGGCGTTGGCGTTTCCCGGGTCCAGGGAAGCGGCCTGCTCGAAGTCCTTGCGAGCCTCGGTGTATCGCCCGGCGTTGAAGGCGGCCGCGCCTTTTTGCAACAGGTCCTGGACCTTCTTCTGGCGCTCTTTCTCCGCGGCGTTGGCGTTCTCCGCCGGGGTCTTCTCTGCGGGGGGCTGCTGAATGACGATCTTCTGGGGCTGGTTCTTCAGTTTCTCCCCCAGCTCGTTGAGACCGGCGCGAAGCTGCTGCTGCTGGGCAAGAAGCGCGGAAAGCTCCTGCTGCCTTGCCGCATCGTCCGCCGTCTTTTTCTTTGCCAGCACGTCATCCAGGGCTTGTTTCACCCGGGGGTCATCGATGTCGAGCCCGTTGAGGATCTTCAGGGCCTCCTCGTATTCTCCCTTGTCCCCGTAGTACGCAGCCTGCTTCAGGCTGGCCGTCACGTGCCCGGCATCGGCGGCCTTTTTCAGGTTTATCCCGAGGAAAGTCCCGCCGCCTGCCAGAAGACAGAGAACGATGATCCCGACGATGAGGAGCGCGCGGGAGGGCGGGCGTTTCTCCTCCCTGCGGCCGGAAGCGCTGCCGGCGCCGGGGGCTCCGCCAGCGCGGGAGCCGGGGCGGCCTTTTCCTGAGGGCTTGTCGGGGCCTTGAGATGCTTTCATTTTTTTCAGTCCTTGATGTCGACGTCGACAGGGTCGTTCTTTGCCTTGATTGACTCCACGGACAGGTTCTTCGTGTCGTCGCCGGCGTTGTTCAGGCTGTTCATGACGTCGTTCATGAGCGCCTTCTGCCGCGCGATCTCATCTTCCTGCTGCTTGAGCTTCGCGTCCTTCATCTGGCGCAGCAGCCGGATCACCTCTTCGATCCGGGGCCTCTGGGGATCCTGCGGCTGCAGCTGCAGGAAGATCGTGTAGTCATCCACGGCTCCATCATAGCTTTGCAGCTGCAGCCTGGCGTTCGCCCTGTTCAGGTACCCTTCTGCGAGGTTCTTGTTCAATCCGATGGCTTCGGAATACATCTGCTCCGCCAGGGCATAGTCCTTTCGGGCGAACATGTCGTTGCCCATGTTGTAGTAGATGAGATCCTTGTATGATGTTGAAAAGGAAAGTCCCCGCTTTAGAACGTCGATGGCCTTGTCCAGGTCTCCCAGCTGCTGGTAGACGATGCCCAAGTACAGGTAGATCTTCTCATTGGAAGGGTCATCGTTCAGCGCGCTCTCCAGGAGGGGCTCGGCCTCCCTGGGCTGGTTCTGGATGAAGAGCGCCTCGCCCTTCTCAAAAAACGTTGATGCGCTGAACGCGGGCCAGGCCGCCAGCGCGGCAGCCAAGACAATCACAGCACGCCGCATCATCTCATTGTCCCCTTCTAGTATACCTCGCCGGACGGGCCTCGCACAGGTATCAGCCGGGCTCCTGGCCCTCTCCTTCAATCCTCGGCACTCCGGACTGCTTCTAGTAGCCCGCGAATGCTGATAGCGCCGGTTCCTGGGGAACCATAGGGGCCCGCGTTGCAGCGCCAGGCCCGTTTCACTATATTGGGATGCACAACGGGATGAAGGTTCTTTGCATCGCAGACCATGTCGACCCGGTCATCTACAGCGCTAACCTCAAGGCCAGGTTCGCGGATGTGGACCTTGTCCTGAGCGCAGGCGACCTCGCCCTCGAGTACTACGACTTTATCGTGAGCATCCTGAATAAGCCGCTTCTTTTTGTTTTCGGGAACCACCATCTGGAAGGTCGCACCGAATACGGACGTGACCCTTTTGAAGAGAAGACGCCGCCGTGGCAGAGAGGGGTCGGCGCAACATGTCTCGAAGGGAAGGTCATGCGGGTGAAGGGCCTCATTATTGCGGGGCTGGGGGGAAGCATCTGGTACAACGGCGGAGACAACCAGTACAGTGATTTCACAATGTTCCTTGTCATGCTGCGGCTCGTTCCCCGGATGGTCTGGAATAGGCTCATCCGCGGCAGATACCTCGACGTGCTCCTTACCCATTCCCCCCCCTACGGCATCAACGACCTCCCGGACGCCTGCCATACGGGTTTTCGAGTCTTCCTCTGGTTCATAAGGCGTTTTCGGCCCGCCTACCTCGTGCACGGGCACGTCCACCTCTACGACCGCAACGCGGCGCGTGAGGCGAAATACGCCGGCACGATCGTGCTCAACGCATATGACCATGCCCTGCTGAACCTGGAGGTCGCCCGGTGAGCGGCGAAAGCATGTTCTCGTCGATGACGCGCCAGGATTTCAGCCGGGCCCGCATGAAGGAGACCCTGGGGCGGATCCTTGCGCTCCTCCAGCCTCAAAAGGACGAAATGCTCTCACTGGGCGACATACGGTCCCTCCTGAAGCCGGAGTCGGAAACCTACAAAGGGATGCGGACCGTCCCCATAGAGAAGATCGTGGGCAGCGAGGGCCGCTACAAGGATTTCAACAAGGCATTTCTTCCCCGGCATGACAAGCTGATGCGCCGGTGGATGAGCGTGGACGAAGCGCACTACCGAAACATCATACTTCCCCCCATCAAGTGCTTCGAAATCGGCGGCGCCTACTTTGTGAGGGACGGAAACCACCGCGTCTCGGTGGCCAAGGCGCAGGGAGCGGAGTTTATCGACGCGGAAGTAGTCTCGCTGGCCTCCGAGATCCCCCTCACGCCTGAGATGACACGGGACGAAATACAGCGCGCCGTAATCCAGTTCGAGAAGCGCAGGTTTTTCGAGACAACGAAGCTCGACCGGCACAGACCGGACTGCTCCCTTGAGTTCACGGAGATCGGACGCTACGACGAGATACTCTCCCACATCCGCGAGCACAAGTGGTACATCAACCTTGACATGGCGGAGGAGATACCCTTCGATGAAGCGGCCGTCTCCTGGTACGACAAGGTCTACGCCCCCATCATCGCCATCATCCGTGAGACCAACCTCATCTCGCGGTTTCCCGGCACGACGGAAGCGGATCTGTACGTGTACATCGGCAAGCACTGGGCCGAGTTGAATGCGCGCTACGGACCCCTGTTTACCCTTGAGGAAGCGGCGGAGGACCTCTCATCACGCTCCGGGGGCTCCCGCCTGGCGGCGGGCGCAAAGTCCTTGGCGGCGCGAATCGGAGGGATCTTCAGGGTTCGCAGGGAGTGACCCTGCATCAGTTGCCCTGGACGAAAGCAAGGTAGTCTTTTTCCGCGATGAGGTAATCAAGCTCCGAGACGTTCTCCATCTCCAGCTCGAACAGCCACCCGTCTCCCAGTGGGTCGCTGTTGATGAGACCGCAGGTTTCCTCGGTTGCCACCTCGGAGTTGACTTCCACGATTGTCCCCGAGACAGGGGAATAAATCTCGCTTGAGGTCTTCATGGAATCCACGGTGCACGCCGCCTCGCCCCGCTGGAGCCGTTTTCCCGGTTTTGGCAGCTCGACGTAGGCTATCTCGCCCAGCTCCTTTTGCGCGAAATCGGAGATGCCAACACGGGCTTTCGTCCCAGTGACGACGACCCACGTATGTTCCTTTGTGTACAGCCTCCTGCCGCTGGTCTCCATGGCGCCTTCAGTCCAGGAGGGGGTTTCCCTTGCTCGGGGTGCCGGAGTCGGGGGGAGGCACATCGACGGGGACCAGCGTGCTGTCCCCGCCGCCTATATTGGAGTTGATGAGAGACTTGCGAAGGTTCTCCTCTATGGTCTCCGCGCGGCTGGCATTGTATTCGTCGATCTCGTCGAACGCCTTCGGCTCCGTGCCCGCAAGGAAGATCTCCTTGATGGTCTTCTTTGTGAAGGCAGTGGGCAGGAGTCCCGAAGTCGCGCTGACCTCCACGCTCACGAGCCCCGTCTCGGGGCGGTCAAAGGGCTTCACCGGAAGGTTCTTGTGAACTGCCATCATGTACTTGGCCCATGTGGGGCCTGCAATGGCTGCGCCCGTCAGCTCGGTGCCCAGCGACCGGTTGCCCTGGTCGAAGCCGTACCAGATCGCAGTGGCCATGTACGGGGAGAAACCGACCGTCCACGCATCCGACCAGTTCTGCGTGGTGCCCGTCTTGGCTGCGAAGGGCTGGCCCTTGTCGTTCCAGATGTCCAGCATGGAGGCTACACCGCCGAGCGTGCCTTCCTTGATGGTGCTCTGGAGCATGCTGGTCATGATATAGGCGGTCTGGGGGCTCATGATCTGCGCCGCGTCCCCTTTGCGGCTCTCCTGCGCCATGACCTCCTTGGCAGGCTCCAGGATGATCTTGCCGTTTCGGTCCTCGATGTACCTGATTGCCACGGGGACGATCTCCCGCCCTCCGTTGGCAAAGACGGCGAAAGCCCTGGCCATCTGCAGGGGAGAGACGGTGACGATGCCGAGTCCCAGGGGATAGTAGCGGGGAAAGGTTTTTTCGATCTCTGACGGGTCGGTGATCCCCAGCATCCGGCTGGCCCTCTGGATGGCCGCATCGAAGCCTATGCCGTCAAGGACCTTCAGCGAGGGGACGTTCATGGATTCCGCCAGCGCGTCCCGCAGCAGCACGCGCCCGTGCCATTCCCCCTTGTAATTGAGCGGCTCGTACAGCGTCCCGTCGGGATTCGTGAAGACGACAGGCGCGTCCAGGATCATTGTCGCTGGGGTGAACTTGCGCGAGTCGATTGCCGCGGAATAGTACAGCGGCTTGAACGCAGAGCCGGGCTCCACTTTCGCCATGGTTGCCCGGTTGAACTGGTCCACGCCGAACTCCTTGCCTCCAACCATTGCCAGGATGTCCCCATTCCTAGGGTCTATGCTGACCAGTGCCCCCTGTACCTGCGTACGGCGGGTCACGTTGAGGGATGCCTCGTTGCCGGCGGCAATGATGTTCTGGGGACGGTTCATTGAAAAGAGCGACGTCAGGAGCTCCACGACCGGGTTGATGCTCTTGGCGTACAGCCGCTTGGCGTTGCCGTTGGCGTTCCTGCTTCGGTACATCAGCTCGTCGACGTTGAACCCGAGCCCCAGCATGTCGATCATCGGCAGGAACTGGGCGTTGGAGAAGTTGATGCGGCTGTTCGCAAGGGCGAGGTAGCGATTGTTCACGTCCTCGATGTCCTTCTTCATGCGATCTTCCGCCACCTTCTGATAATCCAGGTTCAGCGTGGTGTGGACCACCAGGCCGTCGGTGAGCACGTCATAGGAGCCGAACAGGAGCTCATCCAGCTGGTTGCGGATGTATTCACTGAACCAGGGCGCCTTGTCCTCCCTCTCGTAGTACGCGGTGGTGTTGGGCCGCGTGTAGTCGTACTTCGACCAGTAATCGTCGAAGGAAGAATCCGCCTCCTGCTTGGTGACGTATCCCAGGCTCACCATCTGGTCCAGGACGAGCCGCTGCAGCTTGCGGGCCCGCTGGGGGTTCTTCAAAGGGGAGTACAGGCCAGGCTTGGCCAGCTGGATCACGAGCATCACAGATTCCCCCAGCGTGTCCTCCTGCACAGGGTGCTTGAAGAAGAACTTGCTGGCGGCCTGCACGCCCTGCGTGTTGTGGCCGAAGGGCATCTCGTTGAGATACATCTGCAGGATCTCCTGCTTGGTGTACCTGCGCTCCATCTGGATTGCCCACCACAGCTCGACCAGCTTGCGGCGGATGGAGATATCCGACCTGTCCGCGTAGAGTCGTCCCGCCAGCTGCTGCGTCAAGGTGCTGGCTCCCGAGACGTACTGCCCGGTCACGATGTTGAAAAGCGCGCGCACGAGCCCCCGGAGGCTGAATCCGTGGTGGGAATAGAAGTTGCGGTCTTCCCGGGTGAGCAGCGCGTCAATGAGATGCCGGGGGACCTGGTCCATCGTCACCAGTTCTCTGTTCTGATCACCGAAAAACTCCGTGATCTCGCGGTCATGGATATCGAGGATTTTCGTGGGGAGCGCCGGCCTGTGGTCCCCGAACTGCTCTTTCATTGAGATGTTCCTGGTGGCCGCAAGGGCAAGGCCGAGAGAGACGCCGAGGAGCAGGGCCGCGGCGAACGCTGCAATCAGAAGTATCTCGAAGAGCGACCTTTTGCGGGGGATTCGACGCACGGGAAAATGATAAGAACCGGAGAAACCTTTGTCAATGGAGCGTGGCCGAGATGCTTGCAGGGATGGCGCAGCGGATGAAAAAAAGAGGCCGACCCCCGAAGGAGCCGGCCTGCCTGGTGTGGTGTCTTCCAATATAGTAAACTGGGAGGGGAACTATATCTTGGACACCAACACCTTTATTATCGTCCCCGTACCTCCGAAGACTTTAGTCTTTTCTCACGGCAAGCAGCGGAAAAGGGTCCGTGACGCTCCCTTTCCTCTTCACCTCGAAATGAAGGTGGGGCCCTGTGGCCCGGCCAGTGTGGCCCACGGCGCCCAGAACTTCCCCGGCACTCACCCTCTGATTGATAGTAACACCAATCACCGACAGGTGTCCATAGACCGTCTGGTACCCACCGGGATGGTTGAGGACCACGTAATTTCCCAGCTCCTCATTGCGCCCCGTTTCTGAAACCGCGCCGTCCCGCGCGGCGTGGACCTCCGTCCCGTCCGGCGCGCCGATATCGATGCCTGTGTGGAACTCGGGCCTGCCGGTAAAAGGGTCTTTTCGCGGGCCGAAGAGGGACGTTATCCTGCCGCGGGGAATGGGGAACTCGAAGAGGATGCCCAGGAAGTACGCCCGCTCTATCGGGGTGAACTGCTCCCCGGGGAAAAACAGCACGGGAGAGGGGATCCCCTCGCGCCAGACCACCAGTCTTTGCGGCTTCCTGCCGGCGCCCAGGAGGGTGGACAGCATCATGTCCTCAAGCGCCGAACGCGGCGGGTCATTGACGAACAGCCCTGCCTGGTTGGCTATCAGGATCAGGCGGCGCGCGTCGAACGCCTGCTTGCTCGTATCCCCGTTGAGAGTAGCCAATGTGTCGTAGGGAAGCCCCAGCCGCGCGTTGAGGGAGAAGAGGTCCTCGTTTTTCCGCAGACGGTATTCGAAGATGCTCACGGGAGGCAGGACCCCGGGCTCCCTTGCCCTGGCAATCCGGTAATAATCCTCCAGTTCCGACTGGTGTTGAACGAAGAGCGGATCGTCCGAGCTCAGCACGCGGATCCTGGGATAGTCGGCCGCAGCGGCCCGTGCCGAGACCAGGAGGATCAAGAGAAGGCTGAGGACAGGAGACCTTCGAGTCACTCTTTCCTGATTTTCGGCATGATCGAACCGTGTCTGGACCCTGTTCGCGCGGAACGCGCCTCAGGATATGTTTTTACCGCCCGGCGGGCCAGGCCAAGAAGAACCAGCAGACCAAGGCTGACCAGGAGCAGGGGAACGGCGAAAATGACTATCCCATGTGAGAACAGGACAGCTGCAAGGTAGAGTCCGGACAGAAGTATCAACGCCTGCAGGATGGCAAGGAGCGCGGAGAGGGCGGAGCGCCGAGGGCCGGCCGGCTCGCGGGGCGCCCGGATGGCCCTGAGGATGGCGCGGACAACCAGAAATACGACGCCCGCGGCTGCAAGGATGAGGAAGAAAGCGGTATAGGCGCCGCGGGCGTGCGTGGCGAAGTACCACAACGGCCAGGCGATCGCCACTCCGACCGCCGCGCTTCCGGCGACAAGCAGAAGGAAAAAGGCGATTTTCTGCGCGTGGCCTGCCCAGGCGCGAAGCAGGGACTGAAGCGCCCGGCTCACTGTGCCCCCGTCCTCTCCAGCGCTTGCCGATAGCCCTGCGCCTCATCGGTCCTGCCCAGGCTCTCGGCGATCGCGATAAGCTCGGTCAGGCTCTTCCTCATTCCACTTTTCTCGCCGAGGGTCGTGAAGACGTTGTACCCGCGCTGGAAATAGTCGTACGCCTTGGCAGTGTCGCCCTTTTTCGACTCGATGAGCCCCAGGGCGTAGAGGTCCTTCGCGATACCGGGAGAGCTTTCGACCTTCTTGTCCAGCGCCAGGGCCTGCTCTGCATTGCTCACGGCGCCGTCGAAATCGCCCTGCTTGGAGTGCACGGAGGCGATCATGTAGTAGTCCGCCGCGGCCTCCTCCAGGAGCTTGTGCGAGAGGTTGCTCTGCAGGGACTGCGAGAGCCAGCTCAGCGCCTTGGCCATGTCGCCAGCGCTCTTCCATGCCGAGCCGATGTTGTGGTACAGGACTCCGGTCTGCTCGGGCGTGAGCTTTGCCTGCTGCGTACCGAGCGCCTCCTGGAAGACGGCAAGCGCCTTTTGCGGATCCTCCTTCGTGAGGTACAGCTCCCCCAGGCTGATAGAGGAATTGATGAACAGAGGTGAGCCGCGCTGGCGCGCCTGCTCCCTTGCCCGGCTCAGCATGTCCTCCGCCGCGGGCAGCCGGCCTGTGGCGAGGTATACCTGGCCGATGGCAATCCTGGACCTGATGACCCCGTCCACGTTGTCCACAGATGCGTTGGCGTCCAGGGCCTGCGTGAAGAACTGGAGCGCCAGGTCATACCGCCCCTGGCTGTAATAATGCTGCCCGGAAACCTCGGCGTCGCTCGCCTGGTTCTTGACGGTTGTGACCGTGTCGGTCTTGGGGGGTGCTGAGGAGCAGGAGGCTGTCGCAAGGACAAGAGCCGCGGGGAGGAGCAGGCGCAGGAAGGCGCGTTGCATGATCATCAGAAATCCTCATCCCGGTAGCTTTTCAGAGTGCCGGAAGGCTCGGTCCTGGGGGGAACACCACCCCTGAGGAGCGGGTTGTTCTTCGCCGCTTCCAGCACGTCATTGCCTTTGTCGAGCGCACTGCTTCCTTTTTCCAGGACGCTGGAGATCTGCGGCCGCGTGCTGTTGATGAACTCCATGAAGCTCTTCAACTGGGCGACGATCTCGTCTGCGTTCTTGATGGAGTCCTCAACCTGGTTGTAGAGCTGGTTCTGATCGTTGAGGAAAGTATCCATGGAGCCCTTGGGATCAAGGAGCCTTTTTGCGAGCCCCTGGGTGTTCTTCAGGTCCCTTGTCATGTCCTTGATGTTCTGCGATATCTCGTCAAGGTTGGTTGACAGGTCCCCGATCACCCCCCGTGTCTTGACCGTGATGTCCTGGAGGTTGTCCGAGACTGCTGCAAGCTTGTCCAGGAGCGTGTTCACCCGCACCGACACGCCGTCCACTGCCTTGTTGACTTTGGCCGGAGTGGCGGAAAGGCTCACCACCATGTCTCCCATGGGCCCCCCGCGGCCGTTCAGGGCCATGTCAAGGGTGGTTGCCGTGCGCCGAATCTCGGATATCGTCATGCGGGTCTCATCGAGGATCGGGTTCAACTTTGCAATCACTGAGCCGATCACGTCTTCCCCTTTGGGAATGTCCACCAGCCCCCTGTCCGCCAGCTCCCGTCCCTCCTCTGAATCAAGGGACGGGATGAAGGACATTTCGGGCAGCGGAGGACCTCCGTCCTTGCCGGAGTGGAACCTCAGCGACACTCCCAGACCTATGGGGCTTGTGGCCAGCTCCAGAACGGAGTATCGATGCACCCTGTCGTAGTAGGTGTCCCGGACGTAGAACAGCACATCCACCTCGTTCTGCGGGTTGAGCGTGATGCGGGAAATCCTCCCGATCTCGAAGCCCTTCAACATGATGGGCATGCCGACTGCCAGGCCGTCACCGGAAGCGAACCTGCTGGTGAAGGAGTAGTTGCGCGCGAACCACCTCTGGTTGACGCCAATGAAGACCAGAATGACGCCCACACCGATGATGGCCAGGAGCACGAAAACGCCGACCACCTGCTCCGCAAACCGGATCCTGAGCTTCATGTTTCCTCCGTGGCAATAGCGGCGGCCTGTCGGCCATCCCCGCCACGCCTTCCTTGGCTAGGGGTCACTGCGGCCCGCCTTCGCCTTCCTCATCAAGGAGCGCAAGAAGGTCCGTGTCGTACGATGCAATCTCCCCCAGGACTTCGGCCAGGATCTGCCGGGTCCGCGTGTCGCGGGTGCGCTTCACCGTGTCGAAATCTCCTGTTTCCCGAACCACTCCGGCGTCCAGGATCACGAGCTGGTCAGCAAGAGTGGAAGTCAGCCGGGGGTCGTGGGTGACCGCAATGATGGCGCATCCCCGGGCCTTCGCATCGTTTATCATCTGGCCGACCTTTTCCTCCATCGTGTGATCGATGGAGAGGGTTGGCTCGTCCATGAAGAGGATGGCCGGCTCGGTGATGAGGGCGCGCAGGAACGATGCGATCTTCTTTTCTCCTCCCGAGAGTTGGACAGGACGCAGATGGGCGCTTTCCACCAGCCCGCCCCGTTCCAGCGCCCTGACAACGCGCCTCTCCACCTCAGCCTGGCTTAGCTGGGGGAAGTGGACCTGCAAGGGAAGGGAGAGGTTTTCCATGAGGGTCTTGTTCTCCCAGAGCGCGCCGTCCTGGAAGACGAAGCCGCTCACCCTTCGAAGCTCCCGCATCCCTCCTTCTGAGAGCAGGAGCATGTCCTTTCCCTGGAAGAAGACCTTCCCCGTGTCCGGCGGGATGAGGCCGGCAGCTGTCTTCAGGAGCGTGCTCTTCCCGCTGCCCGACGGTCCCATGATCACAGTGCTTCGCCCGGCGGGGATGGAGAGGTTGATGTGATGCAGTATGTCGCGGCCGCTGAAGTGCACGGTGACGTCCTGGAGGCTGATCAAGGCTGTGATTGAGCCGGCTGCCGATTCCATAGACTTTCACACGTAGGAAACGACGGTGATCAGAGCGTCCGCAAGGAAGCACAGGACAAAGCCCTGCCCGACGGCTTTGATGGCTGCGCGCGGGATCTCCGTCACTGACGAGCCCACCTTGAACCCCTGGAAGGTTGCCACTACGGACACGATAACCCCGAAGACGAATGCCTTGACGAGCGTCGATACCAGGTCACGGAGCTGCAGCGCGCGCAGGAGCGCGCGAAAGTACTCCAGCATGGGAACCGGTTTTATGAGCTGGGAAACGAGATAAGAGCCGAACAGCCCGAAGAAATTGAAATAGATCGTGAGCGCTATCATGGAGATGGTGACGCCCAGGACCCGGGGAACGACGAGGTACGAGATCGGGCTGATTCCGACGGATACGTACGCTTCCACCTCATGGGAGACAACCATGTTGCCCAGCTCAGTTGCAATGGCGGTTCCCGAGCGCGCAGTGAGGATGAAGGCGGTCAGGATGGGACCGAGCTCCCGGGTGATCACGACGATGAGGATTGAATACACCAGGCTCGTCTGTCCGAACCGGGGCAGGATGGTGCCGCCTTCAATGATGATCACGGCTCCGATGGAAAGGGCGATGAGGGACACGACGCTCAGGGCCTCGACGCCGGTGAAAAGGATCTGCAGGACAAGGACGCGGAAGGCCACCTGCCTGCGCCGCATGAAAAGCGCGGTTTCCCTGAGCACAAGGAAAAAGAAGCCCAGCGCGTACGAGTAGTCCCGCGCTTTTCGACCCGCCCACCTGCC
Source organism: Spirochaetia bacterium (assembly GCA_049515135.1). Taxonomy (GTDB): domain Bacteria; phylum Spirochaetota; class Spirochaetia; order SZUA-6; family Fen-1364; genus Fen-1364. The sequence continues at coordinate 386,053 of JBEKUJ010000003.1, read as the reverse complement.
CAGAGCCTCAACCATCGGCTCGGAGTATAGTTCAGCCGGGCTGCCGATGCAATGGAAGGGATGCGAGAAGCGCGTCGGGAATGTCGCGGCCGGCTGCCGCGTATCCCAATCTTCTCTGCGGCATGTGCTCGCCGTGGAAATCCGACCCTCCGGTCACGACGAAGCCAAGGCTTGCCGCCAGGCGCTGGAAGCGCCGGCATTCCTTCAGGGGATGGTTCGGGTGCCACGCCTCCAGGCCGTCGACTCCCTGGTCCCGACAGGAGGAGAGGAACTGACGGAGCGCTGGTCCTCTCAACCCCAGAGAGATGGGGTGGGCTATGACGGCAATCCCGTCTGCCTCATGGATGAGCCTGGTGGCTTCTCCAAGGGTCAGGCAGGTTCGCGGCTCGTAGTAGGTCTGGCCCTTTCCGATGAGACGCGAAAAAGCTGCATCGATGGAGCTGACCACTTTCTTGCGCACGAAAAGCCGGGCAAAATGGGCCCGGCTCACGACCTTTCCGCCCGCTATCTCGTTGAGCTCATCCATCGAGACGGGAATGCCGTCCCGCTGCAGCTTCGTCACCATCCGCAGGTTGCGCTCGTGACGCGCCCGGCGCAACCGTTCCAGGGCGTCCTCCAGCTCCAGCCTTTGATCCGAAAGCCCGAGCCCGAGAAGGTGAAACTCACCGCCAGAGGTCTCCGGACGCGTTGCAAGGGCATTGTCGCTGTCTATCTCGATCTCCACCCCGGCAATGAACCGCAATCCTGTGCCCAGGGACCGCGCGCGCGCCGCCCCCACGCCGTCAAGCGTGTCGTGGTCCGTGAGCGCAAGGGCAGTGAGGCCGAGCTCCAGCGCCAGCTCGATGAGTCTCTCCGGAGAACACGAGCCGTCGGACGCCGTGGAGTGCGTGTGCAGGTCGATCATTTGACATGAATATAACTCATCGCATACTCTCGATCCATGAACCCGACCTTCCGCGCGCCGCGCGGAATAGGGGGTGAGTACGCGCCTCCGCCCGACAAGTCGATAACCCACCGGGCCCTGATGCTGGCGGCGGTCGGCACGGGAACAAGCCGGGTTTCGCACGCACTGGCAACCGGAGACTGTGTTTCCACGCGCCGCTGCCTCGAGACCCTGGGATGCCGCATTGAGGACTCCGATCATCAGGTATTGGTGCGGGGGGCGGGCCTGCGGGGCTTCGAGGAACCGAAGCGGCCGCTTGATGCGGAAAACTCCGGCACCACGACGCGTCTTTTGTCCGGCCTTCTTGCCGGACTTCCGATTTTCGCCGTGCTCACGGGGGATCAGTCTCTCCTTGGCAGACCCATGGCCAGGGTCGTGCAGCCGCTGCGCCAGATGGGCGCCAGGATCGAGGGAAGGGAAGGCGGAAGATACGCGCCCCTGTGTTTCCTGCCGGGCTCGGGTGACCTGGAGCCTCTTCAGTATTCCCTTCCTGTGCCGAGCGCGCAGGTCAAGAGCTGCCTTCTCCTTGCCGCCCTTCGCGCGGGCGGGGCTTCCCGGATTGGAGGGAAGACGCATTCCCGGGATCACACGGAGAGAATGCTCGGGGCGCTCGGCGTTCGTCTGGAGCGCCAGGGGGAAGAGCTGCTGCTGCATCCGCCGCAGGAGATGCCGGCGTTCGACGTGAAAGTGCCCGGTGATATCTCCTCTGCGGCGTTTTTCATTGCCGCCTCCCTCATCTCGGGCAACAGGCTTGCCGTGCGGGGATGCGGCGTCAATCCCAGCAGGAACGGGTTCCTGAATGTCGCCTGCCGCATGGGAGCGCACGTCGAAATCCGTCAGGAGAGTGTTTCCCTGGGAGAGCCCGCGGGGACGGTCACGGTCGATGGAGGGTCACTCATCGGCGCGCGTATCGACGCTGACGAGGTCCCTGAGCTGATAGACGAGATTCCGCTGCTGGCCGTCCTGGGGCTCTTCTGCCGGGGAGTCACCGAGGTCCGCGGCGCAGAGGAGCTGCGTTACAAGGAGAGCGACAGGCTCCTCATGATCTCCCGGCTCGTCGAGGGCCTGGGAGGCAAGATCCGGGTCTTCGAGGACGGGTTTGCGGTGGAAGGCCCCCAGAAGCTGAGCGGAGGAGCCGTCGACCCGCAAGGGGACCACCGGATAGCCATGACTGCCGCCGTTGCCGCGGCTGGAACCCGGGATGGAGTGCGCGTGGAAGGGTTCGAGTGCGCCTCCGTGTCGTATCCGGACTTCGCGCGGGATTTCGCCTCCCTCGGCGGAGAGGTGGCGTGACGGGGACGCTCGCCTTCGACATTGGAGGGACCAGGACAGAGGTCGTTTTTTCCGCGCCCTCTGAAACTGACGGCTTCCTCCGAGTGTACGATGAAACCACCCATTCTCTCTTCGGGTCAGCTGCAGAAAGCTGGGTGGCAATCCCAGCCGGGGAGCCGGCAAAGTGCTGGAAAAGCGTGGAGTCTGTGCTTGAGCGGTGCGCGTCCCTTGGCCTGGGCAGGGATGAGGGGATTATCGGGATCGGCGGGGGCGTGGTGTGCGATGTTGCCTCTTTTGCCGCCTCGCTCTACATGAGAGGATGTCGGCTTGCCCTCGTTCCGACCACCCTCCTGGCCATGGTTGATGCATCCCTCGGCGGGAAAACGGGCATCGACTTCATGGGCTTCAAGAACCTGGTCGGAACTTTCTACCCGGCTTCCCGCATCTCCATCGATGTGTCCTTCCTGGAATCCCTTCCCCAACGCGAATACGCTTCGGGACTTGCCGAGGTGATCAAGACTGCGATCATCGGGGACGGCGAGCTTTTCTCCCTGCTGGAGTGCTCGCCGGAGGAAATCCTCGCCCGAAATCCCCGGACCATGGAGGAGGTGATCCGGCGGTGCCTCGCGGTGAAGGGTGCCATCGTACAGGAGGACCCGCGCGAAAAGGGACGCCGCGCCGTCCTGAACCTCGGCCACACTTTCGGTCATGCGCTGGAGAGCGCAACCCGGTTTTCAGGCTGGACCCATGGAGAGGCTGTCGCGTGGGGCATCGGGCGGTCCCTGGCTGCCGGCATCCACCTGGGTCTGACCCGGACAAGCTTCGCAGAAAGGGTCCTTGCCCTTCTGCGCCGCTACGGCTTTCGGCTGGAAGCAGGGGTCGGCTACGATGAGCTTGCCCCGGCTTTCCAGAGAGACAAGAAAAAGAATGAGGGGCGCGTCAGGCTGGTCATTGCCCGGGGGATGTGCGACATCGTGCTGCAGGCGGTGTCCGCGTCCGAGCTTGCCGCGGTCGTGCATGCGGATCAGGGGCGGATATGAAAATAGACAAGGGCACATATGAAAAACATCTTCGCTTTTTCAAGGCCGGTGACATGATCTTCCGCGAGAACGAGGAAGGCAGCGAGATGTTCGTCATCGTGGAGGGGCAGGTAGAGATTCGAAAGGCGACCGGACCCTCCTCCAACAAGACCCTGACGGTGCTGCACAAGGGAGACATGTTCGGAGAGATGGCGATCATAGAGAAGATGCCGCGCTCAGCCACCGCTGTTGCCGTGCAGCCGACGCGGCTCCTCGTGCTGAATGAGAAGCTCTACGAATCGACAATGGCATCGAACCCGGACTTTGCCCGCAAGATGAACAAGGTCCTCTCCGAGAGGATCCGCAGGGCCAACGCGATCATCCAGAACCTCATGTCCACAAACAGGCAGAATCAGCTGTGGACCGGTCTAGTGCAATACGCCAGAGAAAGTGGAGTCAACACCTTCAAAGGGAGCAGGGTGAGCGTGGCGGAGTTCGCCTCGTGGGCCGCTGAGCACCTCGGAATGAATGAGAAAGAGGTCCAGACCATCCTGGCGCAGCTCTTGAAACGGGAGGTCGTCGCATATTCTGCCCGCGGGAAGGAAGAGATCCTTGTCGAGACCAAGGAGGGCGTGAGCCTGCCGGATGCCTGAGCCCTCCCCCGCTGGCCTTGTCCGGCCGCGCACACTGAGAGTACACTATAGCCAACAGGGAGGAGAACGCCATCCTCACACCGGGCAAGAAGGGCGCTCGGCCGGAGCGCTTTGAGCAGGAAGTCGCGGCTTTTGTGCGCACAATCCCCGTGCTTCTTCCGCGCGAAATAGAGACGCACATAGCTTCCTGCGGTTACGTGGGACAGCTGAAAGCGGTGAGGGCTATCTCCCTTGGCGCCTATCGTCATATCAGCCGCCTCCGACGCATCTGGCTCGAAGGGGCCAGGCGGGAGACGCTGCCGCCCAAGACGACAATGCTTTTCGTGGGGCCCACCGGCTGCGGCAAGACCTACCTCGTGGAGATCCTTTTCCGCGACATCCTGAGGCTCCCCACTGTGGTCATCGACATGACGGGGTTCTCTGAAACAGGCTACGTGGGACAGGACGTCAACTCCATTCTCACCCGGCTCCTGTACGCAGCCGACATGAGCATTGCCTACGCTGCCATCGGGGTGGTGTGCCTGGACGAGTTCGACAAGCTCGCCTCGGGCCAGAACAGCGCTGTTTTTTCCGGAGCCGGCACCACCAAGGATGTCTCGGGGCTCGGCGTGCAGCGCGAGCTGCTGAAGATGCTGGAATCCATTGAGATGCCGGTGCCCCTGGAATATACGCACTCCGACTATGCGCCAAAGGCGGTGATGTCGACCCAGGACATTGGCTTCATCGCCTGCGGGGCCTTCTCAGGCCTCAAGGGGATGATCGACCAGGGAAATACCGAGCACATCGGCTTCGGCCGCGAACCGATCGGCGGGGAGCTGGGCAAGATTGCCGTCTCGTATTCAGAGGATGACGTCACCCTGGCGCGCAACTTCATGAACTACGGGTTCCTTCCCGAGCTGATCGGGAGGTTCCGCCGCATTGTTCCGTTCCAGGCGCTCACGCGCGACCAGCTTGCGGAGATTCTTCGCAGCAGCCTGGTTACGCAGTATATGAACGAGTTCCACCTCGAAGGCAAGGAGCTCGTGATAGAGGACAAGGTCCTGGAGCGGATCGTGGAGGAGAGCGTGCGCAAGGAAACAGGCGCGCGCGCCCTCGAGGCCAGCTTCATCAGGTACCTCGAGGAGGCAGCCTTCGAGTCGTTCTCTGAACCGTCGTCACGGCGGGTATCCTTGCGTCTGGTCGAGAACAAGATTGTCCACGACATCACCTGAAGAGGAGGCGGGACGGGAAATCCTGTCCCTTGTTGAAGAGCAGGTTTCCCTTGGCCCTCGCGTGCCAGGGACCGCCCCGCATGACAGGCTCCTCGAGCTCCTGGAAGACCGCCTGCGTCCCTTTGCCTCCGAGGTCCTGCGTCAGGACTTCAATGTGCCGTTCCGCAGTCAATCGATCTGCTGTGCAAACCTCATTGGCGCGTTTCGCTCCTCTCACCCCGCCGCAAGCCCCGTCCTTCTGGGCACTCACTTCGACACACGACCCCGGGCGGATCGGGACGCAAACCCTGCCCGACGTGAATCTCCCATTCCCGGCGCCAACGACGGCGGTTCGGGTACTGCGGTCTTCCTGCACATGGTGGAGTGGCTTTCTCGGCAGCAGCTCTCACGGGATGTACTGCTGGCTTTCTTCGACGCGGAGGATCTGGGAGACATCGACGGAAACGACTTCTCCCTGGGCGCGGAGTGGTGTGCATCTCATCCGCCGTGGGGCGCAGCCCCCGGGGAGGTCGTGGTGCTGGACATGGTGGGCGGCATCGGCATGGTATTCGACATTGACGCGCATATCCTCATGTTCCCGGCGGAAAGGCGCCTCACAACCGAGATGTTCCGTCTGGGGGCTTCCCGGGGGTGGGCGCCTTTCACGGCAGACAAGCCCCAGCGCCTGAAATACATAATTTCCGATCATCATCCCTTTGCGCGCCGGGGCATCCCGTCGTGTCTGCTCATTGACCTGGACTACCCTCAGTGGCACACACTGGATGACGCTCCGCACGCCGTATCCGCCGCGTCTCTGGGAATTACCGAAGCAGCTCTTTTGCTTTACCTGTCGCGCTTTCGAGCGTGAGCCCGTCCCAGCTCTGGCGCGAGCGAAGGTCCTTCAGCCCGACCACTCCTTCGCTTTCTTCCTTCTCTCCCATCACAAGGGCCAGCGGGATTCCCCTCTTTTCCGCGTAGGCGAACTGCACAGCAAGCTTTTTCTGCTCTGGATAGACTTCAGAGGCGATCCCCGTCTCCCGAAAGACCTCCGCCACATGGTGGTACTTCCCGAGCAGACGCTCCTCCAGGCACGCCACCAGGAGGGACGGGGCCGAGGTGACGGAAGCGGCAAGGCCCAGCTCCTCTATTGCGGCCATCAGGCGGTCGATGCCGATGGACGCCCCGACGCCGGGAAGCCTCTGGTGGGTGTACAGCGACGCAAGGTCGTTGTAGCGGCCGCCCGAGCAGACGGAGCCGATGGCGGGAAGGTCTGACAGAAACGTTTCGAACACGACGCCCGTGTAGTAGTCCAAGCCGCGCGTGATGGAAGGATCCAGCGCATAATGGGCTTGAAGCCCCAGCTCATCCAGGCCGGAGCAGATTTCGGAAAGCCTTTTGACCCCCTCATCTGCCGGCCCGACCATCTCATGAAGCTTTTCCAGGGTAATCTTCCAGGACTTCTCGGGCTGGATGAACCTGGCAATCCGGCCCGCGTTGGCGGCCCCCACCGTTTCCTCCAGGGATTCCAACGTCTTTTCCTGCCCCACTTTGCGCGCCTTGTCGATGGTGCGAAGGACCTCGACAGTCCTGGATTCCAGACCGAGGCCGGCGATGAAAGCGTTGAAGACCCCCCTGTGAGCGAAATGGATTGTGGACCTGTCCATGCCCAGAGTCCTCATGCACCGTCGCATGAGAAGGAGGATCTCCAGGTCTGCCGACGCGGAGTCCGGGCCGACGATGTCGAAGTCAACCTGCATGAACTCCCGGTAGCGGCCGCGCTGGGTGTTCTCTCCCCGCCAGACCTTGGCCCCGTGCCAGCGGCGGAAGGGGAGGGGAAGCTCGCTCAGGTGGGCGGCCATGAACCGGGCAAACGGGACGGTGAGATCGAACCGAAGAGCGACGTCCCTGTCCCCGTGGTCCTTGAACCGGTAGACCTGCTTGTCCGTCTCCCCGCCCCCCTTGCCCAGCAGGACCTCGGAATATTCCAGGACCGGCGTGTCGATGGGGGAGAAACCGCAGAGCCGAAAGACCTCCTCCAGCCTCCTGAGGATGGACAGCCTCTGGGCTTCCTTTTCCGGCAGGAAATCGCGGAATCCCTTGAGGACGCGCGGTTCTATGAGGTCTCTCATTGGGTGAGTTCCTTCTGAAAGATCCTCCACGTGCGGTAGCGCTCTACCGGCATCCTCTCGGCGGAGTTGATCATGGCCTCGTTCGTCTCCACGATCATCGACATTTCCACCTCCTCAAAGCCCCTTCGCATTCCTTCCTGGATGACATGTGAATACATTGCGATCTCGATTCCCTGATGACGGTATTCCTCGAGGACCCCCATCAGGACCAGGCGGAAGCGGCGTGTTTTTTTCATGGTTGCGAGCAGCATGATGAAACCGAAAGGAAACAGACGGCCGTTCACCTTCTTGACCGCGACGTTTGCGTCGTAAATTGCGAGCGCGAATCCGATCGGTTTGCCTTCCAGCTCCACGATGAAGGTGAGCTCGGGGACCACGAACTGCTTCACCCCCTCCTTGAGCCTGCCGAACTCCTTGTCCGTGAGCGGCACGTGCCCCCAGTTGCTGCTCCAGGCTGAGGCGAATATCCGTTGAACGATCTCGGCCTCCCGGTCGAGGTGGTGCTTGAGGTCGGCCTTGCGGATGACGATCCCGTTGCGCTTGAGCACCCGCTGGGTGAGGATGAAATAGCGCGGGCTCAGCTTCTTCTCGAACACGGTCCTGCGCCCCCGGAAGGCGTGCCAGTCCACGGATTTGTTCCACCCGTTGACCTCGAACAAGCGCTGGTAGTAAGGGGGGTTGTGGGAGGTAAGGACATAGGGGTCCGTGTCGAAGCCTTTGATGAGGATCCCCGTCTCGTCGTAGACGCCGAAGCTCATGGGGCCTTCCATGAACTTCCTCCCCTTGGCCTTGAGCCAGCTTCCGGCGGCGTTAAAAAGCGCCTGGGCGGTTTCCGCGTTGTCCTCACATTCGAAGAACCCCACGAAGCCCTTGCCGTCGCTGAAGTAACCGTCGTATCGCGTGTTGACGTGCGCGCTTATCCTTCCCACAGGCTCGCTGCCGCGATAGGCAAGGAACAATTCCGCCTCTCCGTGGTCGAAGAAGACCCCTTTGGAAGGGTCGATGAACGCCATCTGGTCGCCGATGAGGGGGGGGACCCAGTGAGGGTCATCGCGATAGAACTTCCAGGCCATCTTGACGAATACAGCCCTTTCCTTCCTGGACCTCACCCTGCGGATCTCGATGGGCAGCATGGCACCTCCCCTGGGATTGTCCATGGTAATCCGGTTGCCTGTTCGGCTGCAACTGCCGGTTTCCGCTGCCACGATTCCGCCTTGCATCCCTGGCCGCGGTGAGCTAACATACCCGTGGCGGCGGGGAGAGCCGGAATCGCAGCTTGCTTTTCAGATACAAAGCATCGCCAGACGGTACCATAGAAAAGAAGGCGCACATCTACACGGAGAATGAGCACGGGATCGATCTGCGGCTGGTGGATCCCGATGCGGTGTGGGTTGTGCGCCGGTTGCGCAAAGAAGGCTTCCATGCCTACGTCGTGGGAGGGGCTGTGCGGGACCTTGTTGTCGGCCGCACTCCGAACGATTTCGACGTGGCAACCGACGCTCACCCCCAGCAGGTCCGCCGGGCGTTCAGGTCCGCCCGCATCATCGGCCGCAGGTTCCGCATTGTCCACGTCTACTGCGGCAGGGACAAGATCATCGAAGTGACGACCTTCCGTGCCCGCGGCTCAGGGGCCGTGGAGGCCTCCAACGACCTTGCCGGCTCGGACGTGAACAACCTCTTCGGCACCATGGAAGAAGACGCAGAGCGCCGGGATTTCACCATCAACGCCCTGTACTACTGCCCCGTGGACCGCCAGATCATCGACTACGTGGGAGGGTATCAGGATATCCTCCAGCGAAAGCTGCGAACGCTCATACCGGCAGAGCCGTCTTTTTCCGAGGACCCTGTGCGCATGATCCGGGCAGTGAAGTACGCAAGCCTGATGCGCTTTCCGGTGCCGCTCTCGGTGTCGGTTCTGATCCGCCGCTATCACGCCTCGCTCCTCAGCTGCTCGCGAGAGCGTGTCACTGAGGAAGTCTACAAGATCCTCACCTCGGGCGGCGCGGCAGAGATCTTCGAGCTGGGTTTCCGCCTGCGCCTCTTCGAGACGATCTTCCCCTCGATCGCCTCCGACATGCGGGAGCGCAGGGTGAGGTTCGGCGCAAGCTCCCTGTGGGAAAGGCTGCGCCGGCTGGACCAGCAATACGCCGACGGCAAGCCTCTTGCGCGCTCCGCCATGTTCGCTTTTCTTTTTCGTGACATCATCGAAACCAGGCAGGACATCCTGGGGGATCCCGAAGCGCATTTCCTGATTCAGCAGTACCTGAAGACCGCCGCTGAGCCTCTATTCCCCTCCAAGAGAGACCTGACTGAGGCGGCGGAGGTCTTCGCGGAGAAGATCAGGGTTCGCCAGCCTCGGGCGCATCACGCGGGGCATGCGCAGGAGAGCGATTCGCAAGCGGGCGGGCGCCGACGCAGGAGACACAGGGGAAGAAAAAGGAATCAGGGCGGCCAGAAGGGATAGGGCCCTTTCAGGGAGCTATTTTGTTGACCCGATCCTTTTCAGAAGAGCGTCAACCTTGTCTCCGTACGTCGCGGGATCCGCATCCTTTGCGAACTTGAGGTACTTTGCGGCATCAGCGTTCCTGCCGGCGGCGAACGCGTTCACGCCCAGTGCGTAGTTGATGGTGGCTGCATTCGCTCCGAGCTGGAAGGCCTTCATGTACAGATCATCAGCCTTTGCGAAATCTTTTTTCGAATAGGCGATCAGGCCCAGGTAATACCATCCTGCGCTTGCGTCCGGCTGCAGCTCGACTGCGTTCGAGAGCGTCCGCTCGGCCGCGGTGAAATCTCCCTTCGCATACTGGTCAATGCCGTCGCGCACCAGGTCGTTGCCGGTCTTCAGGGACAGGACGTACGTTTCGAAGTCCTGGCGGAGCTTCTGGTCCGTAACCCAAGAGAACGCCCGTTTTCGAACCTTGGCGGAGTTGGCTTCCAGGCTGGCCCGGGGGTCCAGGGCGCTGATGGAATCCCACAGGATACGGTTGTAATCCGCGCCAGGGGAGGCGAGCAGGAATTGCACCAGCCCCCACGACTCCTGCATGAAGACCTCCTGCCGGGCCTGGGCCATGTCCCGGGTATAGCTGAGCAGGTCGCTGAAGGGGATTTCTTTCTCGGGGTTCTCTCCCCGTATGTTCGCTTTCAGGCCGTCGAGCCAGAGCAGGTTTGGGCGGAAAGCAAAAGTGCCGGAGCTCTCACCATACGTCGAGGCGTCCAGGTATGTTGCCACTCCCTCGCGAAGCCACAGGGGGGCGTTGTCTTCAAAACCCTTCAGGAACTGAATGGCTCCCTGGTGAAGCAGGGAGGCAGTGAAGGCCTTCTCTTCCTTGGGAAAGCACAGCAGCTCGGATTTCGACGGGTCCGACCATGCGATGAATACGAAATCCGTCCTGGTCTGGGAGATCACACTTGAGACATAGCCGTTGAAGCTGTCGAGGTCCTTGAAGATCTTCACGTTGAGCTTTGCAGGGAGAAGGGAGAGGTCGAAATGGAATATGCTGTTGTACAGGGATAGGGCCGCCTCCATCCTCCGGGAGAGGTCTTCCGCCTGGGACTGGCTTGACTCGGAAACCACACGGTAGTGGTCTGTTTCCACCAGGTATTGCGCGGGCTGCTGCGCGTAGGCCAGAAGCGGGATGCTCACCAGAAGCGCGAGCACGAGGGTTTTCCGCATATGACCTCCTCATCCGATCATAGTTGGCGCGGTTTCACCTGTCAAACATTATTTGGGCTGCGCGCCCTTCAGCGCGCCTGCCGAGGGGAGGACCTGCTTCCGATTCCGTACTCGGGACGAACCACGGTCTTCTCCACGATCTCCGCTTCGCTCTTGCGCAGGCCCTTCTTTCCCTTCAGAAGGATCTTCACGGACTCGAAAAAGATGTGCGGGTAGCTTCTCTTTATCTCGACGGCAGGGACGGGAATGATATGCTTGCCCTGCTCTGCGCGGATTCGAAGCGAACGGGAAATCTCCTCCCGTGTGGACACCTCCTCGATCCGTATGACTCGTTGAATGGGCGGAAGTCCCAGGGTGGAAACGATCCTCTGCAGCATCTTGAGGGATGTGCAGATGACCAGGATGCGGGAGTAGCTCTGTTCCGAAATTGCCTTCCGCGCTTCAGAGATCTGGTCCTGGTTTGCGAACACCGCGGTCTTGATGGCGCTCAGGATCCCTTTCTCTCGTTTTGCCGATCGACCGGCAATGATCTTCTGGTCCCGGATAAGCAGGCCGTCGTCGATGATGAGATCGATGCGAAACCTGCGGGCCACGGCCCGGGCCTTGAAGCTTTTGCCCGTGCCGCTCTTGCCGACGAGGGCGAAGGTCCGCGGTTTGCGAGCGAACCAGGGAAAGAGTCTTTTCAGTAATGCGAATGGTCTCATTCGGCGAAGGCCCGGTCCTCAATCAAAGCATATACCGGGCCTGCGGGAAGGCCAATCCATAGACAAGGATTTTGGAGCCGCGCCGAGCCTCCCACGCGGTAGCGTGGGAGGGATGTGCGAAAGGCGCGGCAAGCGTCCTATGCGGGCAACAGCGGCCTCAGGCGCAGGCGCCGCAGCCACGCCAGGTAGTCACGCTCCTGCCGCTGCCACCGCCTGTTCAGGGCGTGCGCGTACAAGCCCACGACGAACCCTCCGACTCTTCCCCGTAGGAGGCGCGCCGCCACGCGCAGCGAGCTGTAGAAACGGGAGTGCGCTTCGATCTGGGCGCGCTGCAGCTCCCAGGGGGTGAACCCTGTCGGGATGAACTTCACGTGGTGGGCGTCGAAAGTGTCCCACTGCGTGTCAATAAGCCTTCCCTCGGCACGCATGCGCTGGTAGAAACCCGATCCGGGGAGCGGGGTCAATATCATGAACTGTGTGGTGTCGATTTTTTCTGCAATGGCGAAATTGACTGTCGCCCTGGCGCTCTCCGGAGTATCGGAGTCGAAACCAAATACAAACATCCCATGGATATGGATCCTGCGCTTTCTGATCTCGCGGATGGCAAAGCGGATGTCCTCAACCGACTGGCTCTTCTTCATCTCGCGCAAGGCCTGCGGATCCACTGACTCAAAGCCGATGTACAATGAGTTGCACCCAGCTTTGACCATCAGGTCCAGCATTTCAGGATCTTTCGCGATGTCGGATCTCACCTGAGTGGACCAGTCAAAGCCGAGATTGAGGCGGATCATCTCACGCAGCAGCTCCTTGGTCTTGCGCGGATTTGCCGTGAAATTGTCGTCATAGAAGAAAATGATGTGCTCTTTCGAGCTGTACTGGCTCAGCTCTGCGATAACGTCGGCCGTGGATCGATGGCGGTAGTGTCTGCCGAACATGCCCGTCACCGAGCAGAAGGTGCAGTCGAATGGGCAGCCGCGGGAAGTCTGCATGGGGATGGTCGAACGGCCGGGCCCCTGGATGCCCATTTTCTTCCGCGATCCCATGTCCAGGAGCGAGAAATCAGGAAACGGCAGGGAGTCAAGGTCCTCGATGGGGGGCGCCGCCGGATTGCGCCGGATTGCCCCGTTGTCCCTCCAGACGAGCCCGGGCACCTCGGAGAGCGAGCCGTTTCGGTTCAGAGCATCCACGAGCATGGGGAAACTTGTTTCGCCTTCTCCGACGATGACATAGTCGCCATGCTCAAGAGCTTCCTCGGGCAGGAAGCTTGCGTGCGGGCCCCCGAAGACAACGGGTGTCCCCTGGGCGCGGAACATGTCTCCCAGCTCGTAGGCGTTTCGGGCAGTGGGCGTGATCGTGGAGATGCCAACCAGGTCTGTCCGCGTCTGCCGGACGTGAAGCTCTTGGCTTCCCATGAAAAGCGCCTCCGCCTGGTACCCATGCTCCTTCATGACAGTAGCCAGCAGCACACCGCCCAGTCGGGGCAGCTCGTATTGGGAATAGATGTGCAGGTGATCGTTCTTGGGCTCGATCATTGTTATCCGTTTGATCATTATGCCCCTCCAGTACGTTCAAAGCTATTCGATTAGTGCTAAGTTGAGCAAAACATATACGTATACGTATGGTTTGTCAAGGGCTGGGGACGGGGGGGCTATTTCTGCTCGATGATGACGCGAACGCCTTCTACGATCTTCTCCGTGTCTTTGGAGACGGCGAGGAGGCTTTTGGAAATCTCTTCCAGATTCTTCACCGTTGCATCGAGACTCTGCGAGACCTGCGGAGAGCTGAGCGTGGAGATGACGGATTTCTGCGCCGTGAGCTGGCTGACGGCTCCCTGGATGTCGGCCGATGTCTGGCGGATGTTCTTCATCGAGGCTGCAAGATCATCGGAGCTGGACGTGAGGTTTGTCTCCATGCGCGCAACCAGCCGGTGGGTCGTGACGGCGACGTCATTCACCGTTGCCTGCAGCTGGTCCACGGACGTCACGATCTGGTCCGCGAGGCGCGGCACTGAGTCGGTGAGCTGGACGGCCCTGTCGGTGACAATGCGCACGTTTTCAGCTGTTTTCTGGATGTCCCTGATGGAGCTGTCAAGCGCTCCCTGGTTTTTCTTCAGCATCCCGACAATGTCCTTGATGCTCGACGCAATGTCCGTCACCATCCCCATCGTTTGCCCGCCCAGAAGATCGGTAAGGCTGAAGAACGGCTCGCCTTCGAAGAGCTGTCCTTCCCTGGCCGCAGGGGAATCAATGGGTCCCGGGTGCTGCTCGATGTACACGTCGCCGAGGATGCCCTTCGAGACGAGGGCGAACTGGTCCCCCTGGCGCACGATCTGCCCGGGCCGGAAGCTCAGGGTCACGATCACCGTTTTCTCGTCCGGGGCCGGAGTCAGTCCTGTCACCGAGCCGACCTTGATTCCCGCCTTCCTGACCCAGGATCCCGTGTTCAGGTCACCAATGCTCGTGAAGTGAACGCGAACGGAGACGCCGTGGCTGAACTGGAAGTTGTTCATCAGCAGGTACAGAAGCGTCGAGGTGGCGAGCGCCACGATGATGATGACGATGACCCGAATGACTCTATTGCCCTTCACTGACCTTCTCCTGACGGATTTTTTCGCGGTTTTCGATGAAATGCTCGTACACCGGGGAACCCTCCCGGAATGCCTCTCCACGCGTCATGAGAGCGACAATGTGACCGTCCTCCAGCAAGGCGATCCGGTCTGCGATGTAGCGGGTGAGGTCGATGTCATGCGTGACAACAAGAGAAGTGATGGAGCGCTCGGCCTGCAGCCCCATGATCATGGCTTCAACCACGGCCGAGGAAGAGGGGTCGAGCCCCGCAGTAGGCTCGTCATACAGGAGGTAACGGGGTTCCAGGATCATGGCCCGCGCAACGGCGACCTTTCGCTTCATCCCACCCGAAAGCTCCCTCGGCATGGCATGGGCATAGTCAGACATGCCGACAAGATCGAGGTACGCAAAGACCTTGTTCCGGATCTCGGCAACGGGAAAAAGCTTGTGGTAGGAAAGCGGGAAGGCCACGTTCTCGAAAACGGTCATTGAGTCGAACAAGGCCCCTTCCTGGAAAAGCATGCCGGTCTTGCGCCGGATGCGTGGGAGGTCCTTGCGCTCCGCGCCCACCACTTCGTCCCCGTCGATCGTGATGCTGCCCTCCTGCGGCGCCAGCAGCCCCGTGATACACTTCAGCAGCACTGATTTTCCTATTCCGCTCGCCCCGATGACAACTGTGGTGAGGGACTCCTCGATCGTCAGGTTCAAGTCCCACAGGACCGGCCTCTCGGGGAAGGCGAAGGTGAGGTCGCGGATGCGGATCAAATCGAGCTCCAGCCGGTCAGCTGGTCCATGACTCCGTAGAGGCAGTCGATGCTTATCACGAAGATGAAGTTGAGCACGATCGACTTGGTGGTGGTCCTGCCCAGCTCCACTGCCCCTCCCTTGAAGTGGAACCCCAGGCCGCACGCGTTGACTGAGATGAAGAACGCCATGATGGCTGATCGGATGTAGGAGTTTGTAAGGATCGGGTAGCGAAGGATCTGGAAGACGTGCTGGAGAAAGATCGTGAAAGACACGTCGAACCACCACCGCACGGCGACCATTGCGGCAATGATGGCGGCTCCCTGGCTGATCATGTTGAGGAAAATAAGGCAAATAATGGATGAGAGCACCCGCGGGATGACGATGTGCTGGACCGGCTCAACTGCCATGAGCCGCAGCGCGTCCAGCTGCCCGCTCATCTGCATGGAGCCTATTTCCACGGTGAATGCAGTACCGATCTTGGCCGCAAAGACCAGGCCGCCGAACATGGTCACCGCTTCCGAAAGAAGGAGGTAGACCGTCGCTGCGCCGGACCAATTCACGACGCTGAACTTCATCCCGTTCCAGCCGGCCGTCCACGCCATGATCAATCCGATGACCACGGCGGTCACCGTGTTGACCGATACGGCGTCCAGCATGACATGCACGATCTGGTTGCCGAGCTGGCGGACGGGGAAGGGTTCCCGGAAAAGCCAGTAGAAAAAGTTGCCGTACATGCTGGCCGCGGACCGCCCGGCGTGAAGCCATTCCCCCGTGGCCTCGTTCTTCACCTGTGCCATGCAGCGCAGAATAGTAGTAGCGTCGGGAGGGGGTGTCAAGGATTGGCGGGGATCACGCGCACTCGGCGCGCGAAGCGCGCGCGCCTTGACAACGGACCGGCATCAAGGGAAACTCCACCGATGCTCTCTCACAGCGCTGTGAGCCTCCTCTCGCGGGCACTGTCGAGCCCGGTGTTCCTTTCGGCCTTTTCGAGCTGGTTCATAGCGCAGATCCTCAAGTCATGCATCATGCTCCTGAGGAACCGGCCCAGGACGGCAAAGGAGATCCTCATCCATATTTTCTGGTCCACGGGAGGCATGCCCAGCAGCCACTCCGCCGTCGTGGCGGCGCTGGCCACGTCCGCGGCGTTCGTGGAAGGCGTCGATTCCACCCTCTTTTTCGTCACCGTTTTCTACGCGATTCTCACCTTTCGCGATGCCCTGGGAGTCCGTCGGGCAGCCGGCGCCCAGGCGCGCGTGATCAACCAGCTCATCCGCGACCTTTCGCGGCAGCACACGCTCAGGAGCAAGCCCGTGAAGGAGATCCATGGCCACACCATCTCGGAGGTCTTTGTCGGCGCACTGCTTGGGTTTTTCATAGCAGTGGCGTTCTGTACTCTGTGAGGCGCGTGTCCCATATGAAGCGTTCGTCTTCTTCCGAATCGCGTCCCCGGGCGTCCCGCCGCGGTCCGGCGCGCGCGCGGTCCGTGAAAACCCGCGCTGCGGCTCCACCTGCGCGGAAGGCAACGCGACGTGCGGAGGGCGCTCCGGCTTTTCCATTGCTCGCCGGCGCAGTCGTGTGCCTTCTTGCGCTCTGGATGCCCCTGTCGCCGCTGGTTGACCCCAAGCCTACGCGTCTGTGGCGCGGCTACGAGACCCTCCTGGTGCGCGCAGGCGGCAGGGCAGATGAGCGGCTGCCGGCTGTCATCAGCCGTCTCGGTCCCGGCGTTGTCTCAGAATACACGACAACGGTCGACTTCTATGACTTTTCCTCGCAGGTGCGTCTGCCGTACACGGACTTGGCGCGGCGTCTCGATCAGCTTGATCCCCGCCGCGATCCCTACATGGATGGAATGATGGGTTACTTCTCCGTCACCTCCGGCGAGGCGGAATACCATGTACTGTACGTCCCCGCACGGTCCACTGCCGGACGGCTTTTCTGCGTACTGCTGGATCTGCTCGGTCCGCCGGGGCGCAGCGCATGGCGGCTGGTTGATTTCGATCCCATCGAGAAGGTCCTCAGCCTGATGGCTCCCCTTGCGTTCGTGCTGCTGGTCACGCTGGGGGCGGGGAGAAGACGGAGAGGATCTCTGGCTCTTTCCGCCGTCGGGGCTTTCCTCTGGCTTCCTTTCGTCCTGGCAGGAGGTCCTTCGGAGCTCGCTCTCTGTCTTCTCCTCCTGTTCTTCTGGCTTCCGCTCCTGCGTGCGCGGCTTGCTTCCCCCGGCAGAAGTCCCGCTGAGCTTCGCAAGGCGAAGCAGCCGTTTCTCCTCTATGTCGGAGCCGGCACCGCCTCCATTGTCTTTTTTTGCCTCCTGAATGGCCGGACCGCCGCGGCGCTGCTGCAGGCGATCGCCCCATTTTTCTGCTCGCTGCTCCTGGTGTTTCTCGTTCCTTTTTTCACCGCTGTGGCCGACGGCCGGCGCCGGTCGCGGGTTTTTGCTTCTGTCCCGGTCATTAGAACGGGCCGGGACCCGGGGAAAGGCAGGCAAGGGGCGCTCTCCCTTGCGCTTTTTGTCATCGCCATTACCATGCTTGAGCCACTTGCGCGCGGAGGCGCTTTTCCTGCGCCGATCCCGGTCCCACGTGCTCGCAGCTTGTCCTGGGACGCCGTGGAGCGCCTGAGGCAGCGGTCGCGCATGGACAGGCTGCCGGATTTCTCCGACCTCGTCGCGCATGAGGCCTACCAGCAGACCCTGGGGTACGGGAGGAAATGGAAACAACCCGTCCGAAATGAACGCATCTACCGCCATGAATACCTCGTGGATCCGGTCTCAGGCGTGGTGCAGGCACGGCTCCTGACGGTGAAGGTGTTCGATTCGGAATGGCTTGCCAGCGTGGGCGCGAATCCGGCCCCCTCGAGCCTCGAGGCCCTCCTCATGTCACAGGGCAGGCCGGTTGCCGCGGCTGTCCGGGGGGCCGCGAGGGCCGTCGCCATGGACCTGCCGTTCTCCGCGCTTGCGTTCTGCGCGCTTCTCGCGCTGCTCGCAAAGGATCTGAGGTTGGGACTCTTGATCCGCGACAATCTTTGGCGCTTAAATAGAGAGGCGCGGCGAGACCAGGTCTAATGAAGAAACAGCGATCGTTCCTCATGGTCGGCGGGGTGAACCCGCCGTCGGTCAAGCTTTCGCCCGGAGGGGAGCGGATTGCCAACGCCTCCATCCCGGCGTTCGCCCTCATCCCCATGCTTCAGCACGCCGGATCGCCGGCGGTCTGCCTTGTGCGCCCCGGAGACCGGGTCCAGGAGGGGATGCTGATAGGAAAGGCGGACGGTGTTCGTTCTGCAAACGTTCATGCCTCCATTCCGGGGACGGTCGTGCGCGTGGAGCAGGCCACGGGCGCCGATGGCACCGCATCAGTTTCCGCACTCATCGAGTTCGGAGGAGAGTTCGCGAGGACCGGGAAACCCAGAGAACGCAACGAATGGGAAATGCTCTCGCCGACGGATCTTCTGGGGCGCATCCACTCAAGCGGCGTGGTGGGCCTGGGAGGGGGACTGCTCCCCACCCATCTCAAACTGGGTCGGCAGGCTGTCCACAAGGCGGCTTTCCTGATCGCCAACGGTGTGGAGTGCGAACCGTCCCTCCATGCCGACGTCTCCCTCATGCGGGAAAAAAGCCGGGAGATCGCGGTCGGAATGCTCATCTGCAAGAGAATCCTGGAGGCGGAGCACCTGGTCCTTGCCATAGGCCAATCGCATGAAGAAGAGCTTGCTCCGCTTTTTCGAGAGGCGTTCGATGACGCTGCGCAATGCCGGATTGCAGCTCTTCCTGAGCGCTATCCCCAGGGACATGAAGACCTGGTGCGGAAATCGATCATCGACCTGGCCGCTTGGGCCGACGGCGCGGGAACCCCAGGGGCCGGCGGCCGGGAGTGCGTTGTCCTGAACGTGGCAACCTTGTTCGCAGTCTATGAGGCCGTGGTCCTTGACAGGCCCTTGATCGAGCGTTTCATAACCGTCACCGGGAGCGCGGTCAGACGGCCCGGCGTTCTCAAGGTGAGGATCGGCACCCGGGTCGGAGACCTCTTCGAGGAATGCGGAGGCCTTGTCGAGCCACCGGGCAAGGTGGTGCTGGGCGGTCCCATGCGGGGCGTCTCCGTCACGTCCCTTGACTTCCCCGTGACGAAGGGCGTATCGGGAATTGTTGCATTCACCAGATCGGAAGCACGGACCGGCCCCGAGGTTCCGTGCATACGCTGCGGGGCCTGTGTGGAGGCCTGCCCCTGGGGCCTGGTGCCGACGCGTCTCCACAAGCTCATCGCGCGCGGCAGCATAACCGCTGCGCTTTCTGAAGGGCTTTCCCAGTGCACAGAGTGCGGCTGCTGCGCATTTGCATGTCCTTCCAGGATCCCCCTTGTGGACAGCCTGCGAAGCGGGAAACGGTTGGGAGCTTTGCGCCATCATGACTGAATCAAACAGAGGCATGGCTTCCCCCCAGCTTGCTGTCTCCCCGGCGCCTCATGTCGGGGGGCTTGCCTCTTCTTTGCGCCTGAACTGGAGCGTGGCTTGCTGCCTCCTGCCGGCGGCCGCCTGGGGTGTATTTCTTTTCGGGGTGCCCGCGCTGGAGGTCCTCGCCGTCGGCGTCGGGACCGCCCT
The DNA here is from genome assembly GCA_049515135.1 of Spirochaetia bacterium. Taxonomy (GTDB): domain Bacteria; phylum Spirochaetota; class Spirochaetia; order SZUA-6; family Fen-1364; genus Fen-1364. The sequence goes on along the minus strand of JBEKUJ010000003.1, from coordinate 366,566 downwards.
CCTCGCCGAGCTGCTGACCGGTCTTGCCTGGGGCAGGATGACTGTCAGGGACGGAAGCGCAATGGTAACCGGGCTCATGGTGGGAATGTTGATGCCTCCTGGCGTGCCGTTGTATGTCCCGGCCGCTGCCTCGGCGTTCGGCATCGTCGTGGTGAAGCAGAGCTTTGGAGGGCTGGGCCGCAACTGGATGAATCCTGCCCTCGGCGGGGTTGTCTTTGCCCTCTTTTCCTGGAGCGACGCAATGAGCCGCTGGCTCCCCGCGCGGGGCGCAGCGGAAGGTGCAGCCGCGCTCTCCCCGCTGAGCGCCCTCAGGAATGCGCTGGCCGGCGGCAAGGCCGCCCACGGAGGGTTGCTGGCGCTGCTTGGCGCAAACGGTTACCCGTGGAGCGCAGCCGACGGCCGCGTTGTGACCTGGGTCAATGGGCATGTCCTGTCCATTCTCGGCGCATCGCTTCCACGGGGCGCATTCGACATGCTGGTCGGCAACATCCCGGGAGGGGTGGGAGTTGTCTCGGTTCCGCTGCTGCTCGTCGGCGCAGCATACCTGCTTGCGCGCAGTGTCATCCGCTGGCAGGTACCCCTGACGTACCTTGTGACCTTCTGTGTCATTGCACAGCTCTTCGGCGGTCTGCCGATGGGACGGGGGTGGCTTGCCGGAGGGATGCTCTTCCAGCTTTTCTCAGGCAGCCTGGTCCTGGGCGCTTTCTTCATGGCAACGGACCCCGTGACCTCGCCCCTGACCCGCTGGGGAAAGCTGATCTATGGCGTCTGCCTCGGCATACTCACTTTTTTCCTGCGGTATTTCGGCGCGCCGGGTGATGGAGTTCCCCTTGCAATCCTGCTGGGTAACTGTCTTGCCCCGCTCATCGACAGGTCCACCCGGCCGCGGGCACGGCCTTCGGGAAAGGCGGCCATGGCATGACCCCGTCTGCGGGCTTCACGAAGGGTCTGTTCCGCGACAATCCGGTTGCCGTGACTCTGATCGGGCTCTGTCCGGCCGCGGCCGTGACGGGCAGGGTGATCGACGCCCTGTGGATGTCGGTGGGGCTCATTTTCGTCCTCGTTCTCACGCGACTCAGCCAGACCATTCTGCAGGCAATGCTGGCACTGACAGAGTCCGCCAGTCAATCCTCGCCTTCGACAGAAGCGCGTCCTTTCCGGTGGCTTGGCTCGCTTGTGTTTGCCTCATGCTTCACGGCCAGCTTTGAGCTGATACTCCTGGCGTTCGTCCCTGATGAAAGCGCAAGCCTGGGCATCTATGTCCCGCTTATCGCCGTGAACTGCATTGTCCTGGAGCGTTTTGCGGCCTCGGGGAACAGGGAACCGGTCCGCAATATCGGTCGCGACATCGCGAAGTCGCTTCAGGAGTCCGGCGGGCTGGGCGTCGGGTTCGCCATTTCCCTCATCGCGATCTCTCTGGTGCGTGAGACGCTGGGATCCGGCACGATCACCCTGTTCCCGATCGGCTCATTCGCAGGGACCATCGAGGCAGGGAACGTCTCCCTCGCGCCGGCGCGCGCCCTGGCGTACGCAGGGGGAGGTCTCCTTTGTCTGGGGTACCTGGCCGGCGCTGCTCGGCTGCTCGGCAGACTGAAAGGCCGGCGATTGGAAGGGCAGGGCGGGACGGAGGCTGAGCGTTCATGAGCCTTCTGGGGATCATTCTGACTTTCTCACTCGTGGACAACATCGTTCTCACCCGCCTGCTTGGCATCTGTCCGTGCGTTGGGGCTCCCGGGGGCATGCGGGCAGCTGTCGGCACATCTGCTGCAACAGCCCTGCTCATGAGCCTGTCGACACTTGCCGCTTGGGTGCTGGAGACTTTTGTGCTCCAGCCTCTTGACATCGACTTCCTCCGGACCCCGGCATTTGTTCTCAGCGTCGCCGGCATCGCGGGCTTTCTGGACTGGGTTGCGCGCCGCACCGTCCCGCAGCTTCTGCGGTTAGCCGGGATTCCCCTTGCGGGGATTGCCTTCAACTGCGCAACCGTAGGTGTTGCCATCATTGCCGCGAAAGGCGGTTTCAACGCTCCGCAGAGCCTGCTTGTGGGATTGGCTGCCGGCGCGGGATTTTTCATCGCGCTGAGTCTCCTGACTGCAATCAGGGAACGCCTCGAGGTGGAAAAAGTGCCGGAGTGGCTCCGGGGATTGCCGCTGCACCTGATCTCAGCCGGCCTTCTCGCGTACGCCTTCATGGCTTTCGACAGGGCCTTTCTTTCGCGCTTGTTTCGAGGGTGGTAGGTAGAGAACGCCAATGAGAAAAGTCAGGCTGATCCTGGGTACGCACAATCACATGCCGATCGGAATGGATCCCGTTGCGGCAGAAAAGCGTTACCAGAGTGGATTCAAGCCCCTCCTGGCGGTCCTGTACCGGTATCCAGACTTTCCTGTCGCGCTCCACTACAGCGGCGTGCTCCTGGAGTGGCTGGAGGAGTCTCATCCCGAGTTTCTCATGCTGCTGGAGGAGATGGTCAAGCGCGGGCAGGTGGAAGTTCTGGGCGGGGGATACTTTGACCCGGTGCTCTCCCTGATTCCGACCAACGACAAGCTCGGTCAGCTGGAGAAGATGACCACGTGGCTTCGCGGCCGGTTCGAGATACGCCCCCGGGGCTGTTGGATCGCGGAGAAGGTCTGGGAGCCGTCTCTGGCCTCGGTCCTTCGGGTGAGCGGTATCGACTACACGTTCCTGGACGACGGACAGTTCCGGATCGCCGGAGCGCGCAACGGCAGGCTGTTTCAGCCCAGCATCGCGGAGGACCAGGGCAAGATCATTTCCCTTTTCCCGATCTCCAGCACCCTGCGGACGCTGACTGTCCGGGAGGAGCCGCAAGCAGCAATTTCATTTCTCCAGTCGATTGCGCAGGACGAGGCTTCGGGTCCGGGGGAGAGCGCCCCCGTGGCCGTTCTGCTGGAGGATGGGAGGTATGCTCCTGACGGCATCCTGAGGGGGGATTGGCTGGAGAGGTTCATCCGTATTGCGGAGGAGAACCCCGGCTGGCTGCAAGCAACGACCCCCGGCCAGTACCTCAGGGAGCATCCGCCCGTTGAGAGGCTGTATGTGCCTTCCCTGTCGTCCATGGACATGATGGGATGGGCGCTTGCCCCTGAGGCGCGAAGCAAGTACCTGGAGGCCCGCCAAAGGAGCCTCATGGAATCCGGAGCGGAAAGATTCCTTGTCGGGGGGCATTTCCGCCAGTTCCTCACCCGCTACCCTGAGGCGTGGCTCATGTACGCGAAAATGATGTATACGCATGTGATCGTGAACCAGGTACGCGGGGACAGGTACAAGAAGAAGGCGGCCCAGAACGAGCTGTGGAAAGGCCAATGTCACTTTGCATATTGGTCGGGAGTCGACGGCGGGATCTACGACAACCTCCTGCGCAAGGCCGTCTATCATTCCTTGATCGAAGCGGAGAAGATAACGCGCGCCACAGAGATCTTTGTTCCATCCATCATGAGCGTGGATTACGACCTGGACAACGGCATCGAGTACCTGTACCAGGGATCCGAGCTTAACGCATACATCCATGCGAGGGGAGGAGCGCTGTTCGAGCTGGACTTCCTCCCGGCGTCGTGGAATTACCTGGACACGATGGTGCAGCGCGACACCCTGGAGCTCCCCGAGGCTGCGACCCTGTATCCTCGCAAGGCCTTCCTTGACCACTTCCTGTCCCAGCATGGTTCGATGGAAGAGTTCCGCCGCGGCCTGTATACGGAGGCCGGAGACTTTCTTACAGGCGCGTACGACCTGGTGGAGCTGAACCGCGCGCTGCCCGAGATCCTGATGCGGAGGACCGCGGCGGTCAAGGCGGGGAGCGCTGGACAGATTGTCGGAATCGAGAAGAGGTTTGTTTTCCGGCCCAGGTCCATCGACGTGTACTACAAGGTCTCGAATCTCGGAGACGGGGAGATGGCCGTGCGGTTCGGAGTAGAGATGAACGTCTCCCTGGCTTCGAGAAGCGTGGAAAGCGGAAGGCTGTTCCTCCTCGATGAGGACAGGAAGTCGGAGATAGGCTCTGAGCCCATGGAGATCGAGAGCGTGCAGGGTCTCCTTGTGCGGGACGTGCTCAACGAGGTGTCGATCACGCTGTCATCAGCCAGGCCGTTTCTCTGCTGGAGCTTTCCCCTGGAGACCTTGAACCCCGCGTTGCCTGACATGCCTCCCACTTTCCAGTCGTACTGCTTCGTTCAGGTGTGGAACCTGCATCTTCAGGCTGCTGAGTCATGGGAGAACCATCTCAGCGTGGGCTTCGAGAAGACCCAGAGCGCCTAGGGCCCCGGCCCTTCTTCCTTTTCCAGCTCCGTGAAACAGGCGTCTTGCCATTGCTCCGCTTCGTGGTAGTACCAATCCTCCGCAAGGAGGAACTCCAGGAGCGCTTTCCGCGGTTGATTGTCGAAATAATAGGTCTGACCGAGATAGTAATGCGCGCGCGCTTCCATTTCTGGCGCGCGTTTCATGCTGAGGAACTCGAGAAGCTCTCTCTCTGATGTCGCCGCGTTCCCGCTCATGAACGGGCCTTTGACGATGGTCTGAAGCATGGTGTCTTCAGCGTCCGGCGAAGGAGTGGCATCAGCCGGGAGCACGGCACGGCTTAGCTCTTTCACCCGCGGCTGGGGAACAGCCGCCAGAAGGACTGAAACGGCCTTCTGCGCGGCGGGCGAAAGTGACCGCACGGGAGGCGGCCCGAATGACGCCCCCGGCAGCTGTTTTCCCGTCTCTATCCCATAGGTGATCTCCAGGGATGGGAGCGGAAGGATCCTTCGCTGCAATGACGGCTGAGCAAGCGACGCACTGCCTGTTCCCGCAGACACCTGCACGGGATCAATCGTGGTGTTTGCTCCCGGGGAAATCGGGATAGAGCCCAGCTTGTACAGCCGGGCGTCAAGAACCGTGAACCAATAATCGACGCCCGGGAATGCGGAAATTACGGCGCGTGTGACGCCGGCATCGAACTGGGTTGCCGTAGCGGACCTGAGCAGGTCCTCCGCGCGCATGATGGGAGACGTGCTTCGAAAGACAAGGAGATCACGGTCGGTGCTCGATGACCGGAAAGTGACCTCCACCCCGTCCCCTGCCGGCGTCGGGACCGCCTGAATATCGCTGATGCGCGCCGCCAACTGTTCCTCGGTGGCCGGTGTCGTGACAGCAACTCCGACAAGCGTTTTGTTTCGAAAGGGAATGAGCGTTGCAAAAGTCTTTCCCTGGGAATCCTGGGCCAGGAGGGCATAGAAGTACTCTTTCTCGTCCGGTGGCATGTCCAGGAAGTACTGGACGCCGGGTTTCACCTGGCCCAGCATCCGCGCACCCGACAAGTTCCGAGTGGTCATCTCCTGGTCATGCCTGTAGACGAGGTAGCGGGCGACATTTTCGTGAGAATCCCTCCAGGTGAGCTTCACCTGGAAGCCGACTGCTTCTGCAGAGAGCTGCGACACAAAGGGGAACGGCAGCTCCCCTTCATCTTGAGAGAAGGCGATGAACGAGGCAAGGAAGAAGACAGCCGCCGCGGCTGCGCGGCCGCGCAGGCCAGTCATGGGACCTCCTCCACCCCCTCCATTGTTGTCAGATTCGCCTCCATTGTCCAGGGTAATCGGTCACGGCGAAACGGTATTCTCCATTTGACACATGAGAGGCAAAAGCCATACACTCGGTGGCGATATGTTTGTCGCTGTCGCCTGCGAGTTCGCGAGCGAAGACCACCGCAGGTCCGGCCACGATCTCCTGGGCCAGTATGGCTTCAAGAAGGTCCTCAAAGACGCCTTTGAGAGCATCACGCTGTCTGAGGCCGCCCTGAGCCGGTTGAAAAAGGACCTCGACGGCATTGCGGACTCATATGACAGCATCCGCCTCTACCAGTACCCGGTGGAGGGAACTCTGGCGATCACCATTCTCAAGGAAAAGAAATGGAGAAGACTGATCGTCAAGACATGAAGGGGCAACCGTGCTAGGAGAGCTGGAGCAGAAACTCACATCCCTCGGAGAGCAGATCCAGGAAACATGGAGGGGTCTTTGACCCGGAAACTCTGACGAAGGAGATCGCAGAAATAGAGAAGCAGACCGCCCAACCCGATTTCTGGCTGGACAAGGAGCAGGCGGGCAGGGTGCTGTCCAGGCTGAAAGAGCTCAAGGGACGGTATGAGCCATGGGAGAAACTGCGCTCCGAGTACGAAAACCTGGCGGAGATCTGGCGGATGGCTGTGGAGGAAAAGGACGAATCCCTGGAAGAGGACCTCCGGCGGACATGGGAAACGTTGTCAAAGAAGTACTCCGAGCTGAAAGTCATCGAACTGCTGGGGGATGAAACGGACGCCTCCTCCGCTTTCCTTACCGTTCATTCAGGAGCGGGCGGCACGGAATCCAATGACTGGGCAGCCATGCTCCTGCGCATGTACACCAGATGGGCGGAGCGGCGCGGATACACTGTGGACATTATCGACATCCTGGAGGCGGAAGGGGGGATCAAGAGCGTCACCGCGCAGGTGAACGGCGCCTATGCGTACGGGTACCTGAAGTCGGAGACGGGGATCCACCGCCTTGTCCGCATCTCACCATTCGACTCCAACTCGCGGCGGCACACCTCCTTTGCATCGGTCTTCTGCTTTCCCGTGCTCGACGACACAATCGAGGTCGACATCCGTTCCGAAGACCTTCGCATTGACACCTACCGGGCCGGCGGGGCGGGCGGACAGCATGTGAACAAGACGGATTCCGCCGTTCGCATCACGCACTTGCCCACCGGAATCGTGGTCCAGTGCCAGAACGAACGCAGCCAGTACAAGAACAAGGCCTTTGCCATGAAGGTCCTTCGCTCCCGGCTGTTCGAGTACTACAAGGAGGAGCAGGACAAGGAGAAGGAGAAGCTGGCGCAGGAGAAGAAGGACATCTCCTGGGGCAACCAGATCCGCTCCTACACGTTCCAGCCGTACACCCTTGTGAAAGACCATCGCACGAAGCACGAGGTCGGGAACATCCAGGCAGTCATGGACGGAGAGATCGACCCCTTCATCGAGGCGTACCTGAAGCAGCAGTGGCTCGGAAAGAAAGATGGCGGTCAACGTTCTGATAGCTGACGACCTTGCCTTCATCAAGATCGTGCTCCGCGACATACTGGAGAAGTCCGGCTTCCGCGTTGTTGGGGAGGCATCCAACGGGGATGAAGCCATCGCCCGTTACCTGGACACCCGGCCCGACGTCGTGCTCATGGACATTACGATGCCCGGGATGGACGGTCTGACCGCCTTGAAGAAAATCAGGGAGATCGATCCCGCCGCCCGCGTCATCATCTGCTCAGCAATCGGCCAGCAGCGTCTGATCGTCCAGGCCATCGAGATGGGCGCCATGGATTTCATTGTCAAGCCATTTCAGCCTCAGAGGGTGGTCTCCGCCCTCAAGAAGGCTCTCAACATCGTGTGATGAAGCGCGCCGGCTCCCTCGTCCTGCTTCTGTGCCTCCCTCTTCTGCCGCTTGCAGGCCAGACGCAGACTCCCGGCGGCCAGCAGCCCCCCGCGCCGGGCGCGCCGGGTCCCCCCACGCCGGGTGGCGGAGGCCCCGGCACGCCCCCCTCGACGCCACCCTCCCAGCAGGAGGCCACGAAGCCGGACCGGTCTGTGCCGGTTGACAAGAAAGAGAAGTGGGTCGTCGGCTTCTGCGTGTTCGACGCGGAGCGTCTGCCGCCGGAGGACCAGTATCTCACCTACAGCATGCCGATGATGCTGAAGAATCAGCTGGCGGGGCTCACGTCTCACTCGTTGTCTCAGGCTGAACGCGATCTGATCCGCAAGACCCTGGTTGCCAAAGGCCAGGACGCCGTGGACCAGAGCGTGACCGGGTTCTACAAGGAGCGTGACGCGCTCCTTCTGGACTCCATAGGTCCGAACATCCCTTCTACCACAGACGTGGACGCCAAGATCGCCGCAGCCCTCTTGCGGCGGGAGTTTCTCAAGTCCATGGACCTTGCGCGTATCAAGGTTGCGGAGCAGAAGCCAATCGAGGTCAAGGAGGGAAGCGGAGTGGGCAAGCTCTTCGATCCGCTTTCGATCCCGGCGTCGGTCTTCTGCGACCGGCAGGGGATAGATCTCCTGGTGGGAGGCATGGTGCGCGAGGTGCAGGGCTACGTGCTTCTCGAAGTGTGGGCGTACGATGCGACAAGCAATTCCGTGACGGTGAGCTTCACGGACGCGGAGCCAAGAGACGGGGTGTACCAGTCAGTGCCCGCGGCCGGCAGGGAGCTTACCTCCTTTTTCATCGGAAAGCCCTGGGCCACGCTCTCGTTCACGGCGGATCCGCCGGAAAGCTCGCTGTTCATCAATGGGAAGCTCGCGGCAACCGGCCGCACGCCGGTGCTCTACCTTGCTCCCGGGACCCTGGACATCACAGTGTCGGCTCCCGGCTACCGGGATCTCACGCAGACCATGACGCTGAGCAGCGAGGAAGAGTCCTCCCTGACGGTGACCCTGGAGAAGGAGAAATCGGGGACGATCGTGATCTCCTCCACCCCGCCAGGGGCTGATGTCTATCTGGAGTCGGTCTGGAAGGGAAAGACCCCCCTTGCCCTGGAAAAACCGTTCGGAAGGGCCAGGGTCAATATCACGGAGAAGGGCTACTACGACATGCCCTTCTCCGTCAGCGAGAGCTCCCCGCCGGATCTGTCCTTCACCCTGCAGCCAGACACCATCTCTCGCGATGCTCTCCAGAAGAAAGCGCGGGACGATTTCTACGATTCCTTCACCTGGTTTGCCTTTTCGCTTCCCATCCCCCTGTTCTGCTACGCCTTCGCGCTGGATTCCGCCGTGCAGACGACCGAGCTCGTCGCCCAGGGCAACTCCTCGCAGGCCAGGAGCGCCCAGCTCACGGCCAATCTTTTCTACGGAGGCTACCTCGTCGGAACCGTGGTGAGCGCGTCGCTTTTCACGTGGATGCTGTTCAAGATCATCCATTACGTTTCGGTCTCCAACAGGTCGGCCGGGTAGGACGGGCAGATGGCGTGGATGGGGCTGGGAAAACGGCTGCGGGAACTCTTTCAGTCACGGGAGTTCGACGGGGAGTTCTTCGATGAGCTGGAGGACGCCCTGATAGAAGCTGATATCGGAGTGCGCCTGGCAGGAGAGACCATCGCGGCTTTGAGGGAGACGACTCGAAAAGAGGGCATCAGGACCAGGGAAGGCTTGCGCGAGGCGCTCAAGGCGTTGCTCCGCGCGCATATCGTTTTTTCGGACATTGTGCTCGTGCCTGATGCAATGAACGTGCTTGTCGTGCTCGGGGTGAACGGAGTGGGAAAGACAACCACCATAGCTAAGCTGGCGCGGCATTTTCGGGCCAACCGGGGAGTCGAGAGCATTCTCCTTGTTGCTGGAGACACCTTCCGCGCCGCCGCCATCGAACAGCTGAAGATCCTCGGGCAACGGCTGGGTCTTCCCGTGGTGGCGCAGGGGCCCGGCGCGGACCCTGGCGCGGTCATCTTCGATGGGATCTCCAGCGCAGCTGCCCGGGGAGTCCGCCTGGTCATCGCCGACACTGCCGGCAGGCTGCACACCCGGGACGGGCTGGTCAAGGAGCTGGCCAAGATCGACAAGATCGTGAGGTCGCGGACCGGAGGCTCGGGGTACCGCAAGGTGCTGGTCCTCGATGCGACAACCGGGCAGAACTCCCTTGCCCAGGCCGAGGTTTTTCACAAGGCCGTGGGGATCGACTCCATCGTGCTGACGAAAGTCGACTCCACCGCCAAGGGGGGGATGGTGGTGCCGATCTGCCGCGAGCTGGGAATCCCCATCTCTTTTGTGGGAGACGGGGAAAAGCTGGAAGATCTGCAGGTTTTCGATCCGGACCTCTACCTGAGGTCGCTTGTCGGAGAGTCCTGAGTGCGAAAGCGCGTCTGGATCCCCCTTCTCCTGCTCAGCGCTCTCCCTCTTTTCGCCGCCTCTGAGGTCTACAGATCGAATGATTTCGGGATGCAGCTGGGGCCCATTCCTTCGTGGCGCCGCAACGAGCTGAAATGGGTCCTTGAAGTCACGCCCAAGGCAGGCGGGGAAGTGAGGCGCCTGTTTCAGGACGGGAAGGAGGCAAGGCGATGGGAGACCTCCAGCATCGCCGATGGCCGCAAAGAGGAGCGGGAGATCGCCGGAGGCGTCGTCGTGACGCGGCGTATCTATGCTGGAAGCGGCGACCTGCTGGAAGAGGATCAGTACACCAAGGGAAAGCTCGCGCAAAGATCGATCTACACGTACGCTTCTTCGCGTCTGGCGAGGGTGCGGGTCCTCGCAGCGGATGGCACGCTCGAGCACGCGAATGACTATTTCTACACATCCCGGGGAAGCCTCCGGGAAGTCAGGCAGACCGGGGGAAAAGAGGGTACACGCATCTCCTCTTTCGTTGCGGGCCGCTCCGGGCCGTCAGAGGAGTGGAACCAGGACGGCGATGACACGTACATTGCGCGCTACGACAAAAAGGGAAGGGCCGTGGAGAGAGAGCATCGGACCGGGAAAGAGCTGGCATCACAGGTGGAGTTTGCCTACCGCGAGGACACCGACAAGCTCCTTTCCTCCGAGGAGAAGCTCCCTGGCGAAGGGAAGGTCATCACCCGCGGCTATGATCCCGAGGGGAGGCTTCAGACAGAATCCACAGCCACAGGCGACAAAGTGACGGAGACGATAACGTACGTGCGGGATGATAAAGGCAGGGTGACCAGAAAGCAGCTCAGGAGCACCGCCGGCCTGGAGGAATGGCGGTATGCCCTCGACGAAGGGGGAAAGACCACGAGGGAGGAGTTCTTCCGTCGCGGCTCCCTGGAAAAGGTCACCGTCTATGGCGCGAACGACTCGCGGGTGGAAGAGCTGTACCAGGCCGGCGCGCTATTCCTCAAGGTCTACTACGAGGGGGACCGCCGGGCGCGCGAGGAGGTCTACTCAGACGGCAAGGTGGTTCGGGAGAGGAGCTTCAATTGAGGCCCTCCGTCACCCTGCTCGTAGCGTCGCGCTATTTCAGGACGCGCCGGCGCGAGACCGGCAACGCATCCTCCATCCTGTCAGTGGCAGGCATCGCGGTCGGAGTCATGACTCTCACCGTCGTGCTTGCCGTCATGAACGGCTTCCAGCTCGGCTTCATCGAAAACATAGTCGAAATCAGCTCCTATCACCTGCAGGTGCAGCGGGATGCAAGGGCAGCGGTCGCCGAGCCCGGCGCCGACAGGCCGGACCCGTCTTTTATCGCCAGGATCAGGGGCCTGCCTTTCGTGAAGGCGGTCGTACCGTTTGTGGAAAGGCAGGCGCTCGTGGAAGGTCCGTTCCAGAGACCGCGCGCATGCCAGCTGCGCGCAGTGCCGCCGGAGCTCTTTGCGGTCGATCCTGTGCAGGCTTCAATGCTGTCCATGAGGGAGGGATCCTTCGAGCTGGCCGGGCCGGACTCCTGCGTCGTCGGAGCAGAGCTTGCGGCGGTCACCGGCGTGCGGGTCGGAGACTCCATCTCTCTTACTTCGTTTGCCGCCGGCACGGACGGCAGGCCCGTGCCGCGCAGGGCCGCATTTCGCGTGACCGGAGTGTTTCGCACAGGCTACTGGGATTTCGACATAGGGCTCGTGTTCATATCCCTGGCGTCTGCCGACAGGGTGTTCGGGTTCGGGGTCCCCCTCCCGCGGACGTACGGGGTAAAGATCGCCAACAGGTTCCTCGATGGCGGCGCCCTGCGCGAGATCGGACAGATCGTGTCCGCCCAGGGATACACGGTGGAGAGCTGGCGTACATACAACAGGTCATTTTTCGACGCTCTGTTCATGGAAAAGCTGATGATGATGGTGCTCGTCGGCCTTATCTTCATCGTGGTCGGGTTCAATGTCTTCCACTCACTGAGGAGAAGCGTGCACGAGAAGATGGAGGAGATCGCAGTCCTCAAGGCGGTCGGCATCCCGCCGGGCCGGATCCAGGCGATTTTCGTCCTGGAAGGGCTCCTTATCGGCCTTGCAGGCGCCTTGACGGGGATGCTTGCCGGCCTGGCCATTGCCGTGAACATCAACGGCGTCTTCGCAGTGGTGGAAGCGGTGGTCAACGGGGTGCTGGCCGCGGCGCGTTCCCTTGCGTCTCTTTTTGCCCAGGGAGGCGGCCAAGAAAGCTTCTCGATCTTCTCTCCAGCATACTTCTACCTTTCGCAGGTCCCTTCCCGGGTCTTCCCGCAGGAGGCCTTTTTCGTCTGTTTCTTCGCGGTGCTTGCCTGCACGGGGGCTGCCTGGGCCGCTGCCCGCGCGGTTTCCCGATTCCGTCCTGCCGAGGTGCTGCGGTATGAGTGAGCAGATACATGGTGCGCTCGAACGGCCGCTGGTCCGCGTCAGGTCGCTCGCCCGGCATTTCCAGACGAGCGTTGAATCCCTTGAAGTCCTGACGGACGTGAATCTGCAGGTTCCGCAAGGAACCACCGTGGCGATCACGGGTGAAAGCGGCTGCGGCAAGAGCACGCTGCTTGCCCTGGTTGGGGGACTGGACCGGCCGACTGCCGGGAGCGTATTCGTCGGGGAAACAGAGGTGACCGGGCTTGAAGAAACCGGACTCAGCAAGTATCGCAGCAGGGATGTGGGGTTCATCTTCCAGTTCCATTTTCTCCTCAAGGATTTCACAGCCCTGGAAAATGTGATCATCCCGGGAATGCTGGGAAACTTCACCGGCCGTTCGCTTCGCGAGCGCGGCCGTCAACTCCTTTCCGAGGTGGGCCTGGAGAAGCGCATGAGCGCCTGGCCCGTCGAGCTTTCCGGCGGGGAGCGGCAGAGGGTTGCCGTGGCGCGATCTCTCATCAACGACCCCCTTCTGCTCCTGGCAGACGAGCCCACCGGGAACCTTGATGAGCGCAATGCAGGAAACGTCGAGGATATGCTCTTCTCTCTGGTGCAGAGGCACCGCAGGACCATGATCGTCGTTACTCATGACCAGGGGCTCGCCGGTCGGGCGGACACGCGTTTCCTGCTCAGCGGCGGGATACTGAGAAGCGAATGAGCGCGCGGCTTGCCGTGTTTCTCAGCTCCCGGATGCTCAGGGGAAGAGATGGCACGGCGCGGTATCTGCGGGGCTCCGTGCTCGGCATCGCCTTGAGCCTTGTTCCGCTGATCGTTGTGATGGAGGTCTCCACGGGCATGATCGAGGGGATTACCGCGCGACTCCTGGAGGTCGGCACCTACCACGTGCAGGTTTCCCTTCCGCCAGACACGTCCCTGGAGGAGATGCAGAGACGCTCCGGGTCGATTGCCGCCGTTCCCGGTGTGGTTGCCGCCATCCCTGAGCGGCAGGGCACCGGCCTCCTCATAACCGCGGGATCGGCGGCGGGCGTGAACATACGGTGCGTACCGTCCGACATCTTCGCAGCGGACCCGGGATTCCGCTCGCACGTCACGGTAAGAGCCGGAACGCCTGACCTGTCCCGCCCCGATGCTGTCATGGTGAGCGCAGCGCTGGCCGCGTCCCTGGGTGTAAGCCCCGGTCAATCCATGAGCCTCCTGACCACATTCGGTGAGAACATGAGCGGGGCCGCCCGCCTGACCCCCGTTGTGGTAAGCGGCGTATACGAGACCGGATATCAGGAGCTGGACAGGACGCTGGTCTACGCTTCCCTGGGTCTGGCTTCCCGTGCCCTTTCCCCCCGCGGCTCGCGCGCACTGATCGGCGTGAAGGTGAATGAGCCCTTCGGGGATCTGACGGGAATCACAGAAGCGATTTCCAACGCGGCCGGAAACAACACGCGGGTGGCAACGTGGCGCGAGATCGAGTACCCGCGGTTGGCGAGCTTCCGAACCACCAAGGCGCTCCTCCTTTTCATCATGGCCCTTATTGTCGTCGTGGCTTCCGTGAATGTTTCCTCGTCCGTGCTCATGATTGTCTTCGAAAGACGGAACGAGATCGGCATTCTCAAGAGCGTCGGGGTCGGGGAACAGTCCCTCTCTCTGTCCTTTCTCCTGACCGGCTTCGCCACCGGCCTGATGGGCACTGTGGCGGGGATTGCAGCCGGGCTTCTGGTGGCCGTGAACATCAATCAAGTCATCGCAGGGCTGGAGTGGACGGTGAACAGGGTCCTGGAGGGCGTCTCCTTCCTGCGGTCGGCGTTCCTGCCCACGGCTCCGGCTCTGGGCACTTTCACCCTTTTCAACAGCGCATATTACTTGAAATCGATTCCCATCAGGATCGACGCTTCAGAAGTGCTGATGGCGGCAGGGGCCACAATGGTTCTCTGCGCGCTTGCCTCCTGGCTGCCGGCTGCCCGCGCATCCCGGGCCCGGCCCCTGTCAATCCTTCGCAAGGTGTGAGCCGGCGGCGGGCCTAGGGATCTGCTTGCCGAAGACCACGGCAACGTGGTTCTCTACCCCGCGCCAGAAGGATCCCGGACGCTCGCCCGGGGGTCCCGTTTCTGACAGCTTCTCTATCCGATCATGGGAGAATGGGAAATCTCATGATACTGCGGTTTGCCGGACTTTGCCACGTAGATTTGACCCCCCGGATTTTGTATACTGTCTGTGACAATGAAATGCGAAATTTGCGGCCTCAAAGATGCAGTCATCCACATACGACAGATCCAGAAGGACCTGGTCCATGAGCTTCATATCTGCGAAGAGTGCGCCCAGGAAAAGGGGTTGATTCGGGAGGAGGAATCCGAGCTTCCAATCGCCAACCTGCTGTCGGGGCTGCTGGAAGGCAGGGACATGACCGGCGCGGGAGAAGTGAAGGAGGTCTGTCCGCGTTGCGGCATGAAGGCCTCGGACTTCCGAAAGCAGGGGAAGCTGGGGTGCGCGGAGTGTTTTTCCGCCTTCGAGAAGGACGTCAAGGCCATCGTTTCCCAGATGGCTGCCCGTCCGCATCACGCGGGAAGGCTGCCGCGGTCCTTTGCGGAGCAGTCCCGCACGGCAGTTGTCAACGACACCCTTCGGGAGGAGCTGCGGGAGGCCGTGGAGCGGGAGGATTACGAGGAGGCCGCGCGTCTGAGGGACAGGATTCGGGAGATGGACAGCGATGTTTGACTTCACCGGTCTCTCGGACATGAAAGGCTGGATGCGCCAGCAGGGAGAGGGGATCGGCGCGGGGGTGTCCACGGAATCCCCGGGCGGCGTTGCAATTGCAAGCCGTATCCGTCTTGCGAGAAACCTGAAGGCGTACCCGTTTCCCGGCCGCTGCACTGCGGAGCTGGAGAGGGAATACCGGGACAGGATCATTGCGGCGTTTCGCCGATTGCCCAACGCGGAAGATTTTGCGATAATCTATCTGGACGATCTCTCCGCGCTGGAGAGGCGGATTCTTTTCGAGAGAAACCTCATCTCCCAGGGTTTTTCCCTTGAAAAGCAGAGGGCCGTGGTCCTCAGCGCGGATGAGACCATTGCGGGAATCATCGGGGAAGACGACCATCTTCGCCTGGTGGGCATGCGATCGGGAGCATACCTTGAGTCGCTTCTGGGACGGCTCGAGGCAATTGACTCGGGGCTTGAGGAGTCGCTCGCTTTCGCTGTGTCGGCCGAGTGGGGATACCTCAACACGGCGATTACCAACCTCGGTACCGGACTGAAGGCCTCCATGATGCTGCATCTGCCGGCGCTGGCGATGAGCGGTCTCATCAAGAGGGCCGTCAAGGCGTCCGCGCAGCTGGGGCTCTCCATCCGCGGGTTCTTCAGCGAGAGCATGGAATCCCTGGGAGACATGTATATCATTGCAAATGAGATTACCATCGGGCTCGCGGAAAAGGAGATCATCGGAAACCTGGGCCGGATTGCGGTCCAGCTGGCGGGCTACGAGAACAGGACGAGAGAGGAGCTGATGGACAAACGGCGCATCGACATCGAAGACAGGGTTTTCCGGGCGTGGGGACTGCTCGGGAGCTGTCGCTATATTACGCTCCGTGAGTCAATCGAATCCCTGTCCGCGCTGCGCCTGGGGGTTGCGCTGGGGCTCATCTCGGCAATCGACGCGCCAACCATCACGGCGCTCCTGTTTCTTTCCCAGAAGTCCCACATTCAACGGGTGCTCCAGACCCAGGCGGAGACGGTGGACTCAAAGCTCATCGATTACACCAGGGCCAAAATCATCCGAGAGGCGTTGACGCAGGGAAGGGGAGGCTGACGCCATGTTCAAGGGTCTTACACAACGGGCACAGAAGGTTCTCACCATCCTGGCGCAGGAGGAAGCCAAGCGCTTCCATTCGGATCAGCTCCTTCCGGAGCACATCATCCTTGCACTTCTGAAGGACGGGGAAGGTGTCGCCGTCAAGGCGCTTCAGCGGATCAAGGTGAGCATCCCGGAGATGCAGTCCGAGATCGAAAAGAGCCTCCCCAAGGGCAAGGGCGGGCTCATTCTGGGCGACGTTCCCCCGTCCAAACGCGGGCAGAAGATCCTCGAAGACTCTGCCGAGGAAGCCCGCAACATGGGCCACGAATACATCGGGACAGAGCACCTGCTTCTGGCGTCCGTCAAGGAGCAGGGAAGCATCGTTGCCCGCTATCTTGCGCGGTACAATATCACTCCCAACGGCCTGCGGGAGGCCATTCTCCAGATCAGCGGGACCGGTGACTATAAGGGAGGGCAGTCCCTGGCCGGCAAGAAAAAGCCTCAGACGCCCACCAAGAAGCCTACGCCGACCCTTGACGAGTTCGGCAGGGACCTCACCGCCTTCGCGCGGGACAACAAGCTGGACCCGGTGATCGGGAGGGAGAAGGAGATCCAGAGAGTCATCCAGATCCTCGCCCGGCGGACAAAAAACAATCCCGTGCTCATCGGCGAACCCGGCGTCGGAAAGACGGCCATTGTCGAAGGGCTGGCGCAGAAAATCGTAGACGGCACGGTTCCCGAGGTGCTCATCGGAAAGCGCGTTCTCACCCTGGACCTCGCCTCCCTTGTGGCGGGAACCAAGTACCGCGGAGAGTTCGAGGAACGACTCAAGAGGGTGATGAAGGAAATCCTTTCGGCAGGCAATGTGGTGCTTTTCATCGACGAGCTGCATACCATCATCGGCGCGGGAGGCGCCGAAGGTGCAATCGACGCTTCGAACATGCTGAAGCCTTCCCTGTCCCGCGGGGAGCTGCAGTGCATCGGCGCCACGACCCTCAACGAGTACAAGAAGCACATCGAGAAGGACGCCGCGCTGGAGAGGCGTTTCCAGCCCATCTACGTGAGCGAGCCCTCGGTGGATGAGACCATCGAGATCCTCAAGGGCATCAAGAAGAACTACGAGGATCACCACCACGTCACCTACACGCCCGCGGCAATCGAGGCTGCTTCCACTCTCTCCCGCCGCTACATCACGGAGCGCTACCTGCCGGACAAAGCCATTGACCTCATCGACGAGTCAGGGTCCCGCCGGCGCATCCGCAACTCGATCCGCCCCCGGGAGCTTGCCGACCTGGAAAAGGAGATCGAGAGGCTGAATGCGGAGAAGACCAACCTCGTCAACACGCAGAACTATGAGAAGGCCGCGGCGGTGCGCGACATGGTGCGCCAGCTGAAGGTCAAGGTGGACGAGATCAAGAAGAACTGGGAAAGCACCATCGCGGTTGAGGAGAACGTCGTGGACGTGGAGGACATCCAGCAGGTGATCTCCGACATGACGGGCATCCCCCTCGCCCGCATCGTCCAGAGCGAGTCTGAGAAGCTGCTCCACATCGAGGAAGAGCTGCACAAGAAGGTCATTGCCCAGGAGGAGGCCATCTCCGTCATCGCTTCCGCCATCCGCCGCTCGCGCACGGGGCTCTCATCCGCGCGCAGGCCGCTGGGCTCCTTCATCTTTCTCGGGCCCACGGGAGTGGGCAAAACCCTTGTGGCCAAGACCCTCGCGGAGTTCCTCTTCGGGGACGCGGATGCGCTTGTACGCATCGACATGTCGGACTTCATGGAGAAGCACAACGTGTCCCGCCTTGTCGGGGCGCCTCCCGGCTACGTCGGCTACGAAGAAGGAGGGCTCCTGACGGAGAAGATCAGGCGCAGGCCCTTCAGCGTGATCCTGCTGGATGAGATCGAGAAGGCGCACCCTGACGTGTTCAACATCCTTCTTCAAGTTCTGGAGGAGGGCCAGCTTTCGGACAACCTGGGGCACTCGGTCTCTTTCCGCAACGCGGTCATGATCATGACGTCCAACCTGGGGGCCCGGGAAATCAACAAGGATTCATCCCTGGGGTTCCAGTCAGAGGAAGGCGGGATGAACTTCAAGGACATCCGCAACTTCGTCATGGGAGAGGTGAAGCGGGCGTTCAACCCCGAGTTCATCAACAGGATCGACGAGATCGTCGTGTTCCACAACCTGGACAAGACGCACCTGGGTCAGATCTTCGAGCTCATGGTGAAGGAGATCTCCGACAGGCTCGTGGAGCAGAAGATCACCATCTCCGTGAAGAAGAAAGCACGGGAGTACCTCATCGACAAGGGCTTTGATGAGAAGTTCGGCGCACGGCCCCTGCGCAGGCTGCTGCAGAAAGAGGTCGAGGATCCGCTTTCCCTGGAGATCCTCCGGGGCAAGTTCAAGCAGGGTGATGCAATCGACGTCGAGATCCGCGGGGAAAAGATTGCCTTCAAGAAACAGGAGCCGCGGAACGTCCTGCCGCTGACGCCTCAGCCGGCCGGTCTCCTGCCGGGGGAAAAGGAGCCTGAAAAGGTCACGACGTGAGGGGAGGCCTCGCGGCTCTCACCCTTGCACTTCTCCTCGTTGCAACAGCTTCCTTTGCGCAGAGCGCGGATGACCTGCTTGAGGCGGGAAAGAAGGCCTTTTCCGACGGCTTCTTTGCAGTAGCCGCGGGCAGCTTTCAGCGCATCCTCTCCAACTACCCTCACGCTGCGGCCGCCATGGACGCCGAGTACATGCTTGGCGTCAGCAACTACTACGCGGGGAAATGGCAGGAGTGCCTTGTCGTCCTCGAGGGGTTCCAGAATCGCCACCCCTCCTCGGTCCTCGCTTCCCGCGCGTCGTACTGGGTCGGAGCCGCATACCTGAGGCAGGGAAGCTATGAGAAGGCTTTCCGGTCCCTCAGCAGCCAGGTCGCGGGGCCCTATAGTCTGCATGCTGCGCTCCTCTGCGGAGTCGCCCTGGAAGGGCTTGGAAGGGACTCGGAGGCGGCTGGGTTCTACCGAAAGGTCATGACAGCCGGGGATCAGTCGCTTGCCCCCGAAGCCGTCTACCGGCTTGCCGGAGCGGAATACCGCGCGGGGCATTACGCAGATGCGCAGGATCTCTTCGGGCGGATCCTGCTGGACTTCCCACAGTCACCATATGTCCGCGATTCGGTTTTCTTCCTTGCCGAAACAGAGCTGGCGCAGGGAAACCTCGACTCCGCAGAGAGGCGGCTGACGACCATCATCACTTTGTATCCGGACTCTCCCTACAGGGAAGCGGCATTCTACAGGCTTGCGGACATAGCGTACCGCCGGCACTCCGAATCAGGCTCCCTGCGCCGGCTGGATGAGCTTGCAAGGCTCTTCCCCCAGGGTGCGTACAGGGGCAGCGCAGAGAGGATGCGCGCCGATATCCTCTTTGACCAGAAGAAGTATGAGGAGGCTGCCGCCGAGTACGAGAGGTCGATTGCGGACCTGGGGGAGGGGAGCGGACGGCAGTCCGCCTGGTATTCGCTCGGGCTCGCTGACCTCATGCTCAACCGGAAGACCAGGGCAGCCCAGGCATTCGCAGAGGCCGGAGTCGGGGTCGCAAACGACCTCGGTGAAAAGGCAACATTCCAGCGGGCGCTTCTCCTGGCCGGACTGGACCGAAGCGAAGAGGCAATACAAGCCCTGGAGGACCTCCTGCGCAGTTTCCCGCAGGGCGCGCACGCGGAGGAAGGGCTCAAGCTTCTTGCCTCTCTCCTGGATTCCCGCATGGACTTCGACAAGTCGTTTGCCCGGTGGGATTCACTTGTCAAGCAGTACCCGCGGTCCGTGTCCCTGCCTGAATACCTCTATCGTCGGGGTATGGTCCGCATGTACCGCGGGGACCCGGGGGCGCTGGATGACTTCCAGAAGGTCATCAGGGATTTTCCTGCTTCGGCGTTTCGAGATGAGAGTGAATATTCGGTCGGCTATGCATATTCCCGCCGCGGCGAGTACGCCCGTGCCATCCCGTACTTTCAGACGGTTGCTCTGAAAGCCGCCGGCTCGGATCTCGGAGACCGAAGCTCCCTTGCCATTGGCGTGTGCCTCTTCAACATGGGAAGCTTCGAGAAAGCCCTTGCCAGCCTGGAATACCTGAAAGCAAGGCAGCCAGGCCCGGAGACTCAGGCAATCGTGGCCTTGTACACGGGACGGACCCTGTACCGCATGGAGAAGCTTCCTGCAGCGGCGGAGCGCCTGGCCGCGGCTTCGCAAATGTTCGAGGGGCTCGAACAACCATCCACACATGCGGCGGAGGCTGCAGATGCGCTGTACTGGCTGGGATGGTCCCTGTATCGCACGGGGAAGCTGACAGATGCGCGTGATGCCTTCCTGTCCCTCGCGAAAAGGCACCCTTCGGATTCACGCTCCCTGGAAGCGGTCTACCGGGCAGGCGTCTGCGAAACGGTGAGCGGGAATGATGCCGCTGGCGTGGCGCTCTTTGAGACGGTTGCGCGGGGAGAGGAGCGCGGGTCCGTTGACCAGTGGCATGAGCAAGCACTTTACGAGAAGGGCTGGGCTCTTTCCCGCATGGGAAGCCGGCAGGAAAGCCTGGAAGCTTTTCAGGAGCTTTCGGCAAGGTTCCCGAACGGCCAGCTTGCGCCGGAGGCGTTTTTCAAGCTTGCAATGATGGCGTATGACGAAGGGCGATACCTCGAAGCGAAATCCGGCTTCCAGGCGGTGATCCATGATTTTCCCAGCAGCGTCCTCGTGAAACAGGCCCTCTCCTGGAAGGCCGAGTGCACCAGGCAATCGGGAGACCCGGAAGCCGCGCTTTACGAGTTCTGGATCTGCATCACATCAGATCCCGGCCCGGGCGTTCTCTCCATCGCCCTTCAGGGCTTCTCTGAGTGCCTGAAGTCTGTTTCCAAAGTCGAAACAGCGCGGGATTTCGTCCAGAGGGCACAGGGGACTCAAGGGCTTGATGTCCAGGTCGTGGCCAGTGTCGCACTCGACTACGTTCGAATGCTTCTGCCGCAGGACCCAACAACCGCTCTTGCCGTCCTTGAGGACCTAAGCCGTCGATCTCCCCCCGAGCCCCTTGCCGGTCAGGCGAGCTTGCTCATGGGACAGGCCTTTTCCGCACTGTCGGAATGGCAGAGGGCACTCGATATCCTTGCACAGCTGTCAGACAACCGCGCGGACGAAGTGGGGGCGCAG
This sequence comes from Spirochaetia bacterium, assembly GCA_049515135.1. Taxonomy (GTDB): domain Bacteria; phylum Spirochaetota; class Spirochaetia; order SZUA-6; family Fen-1364; genus Fen-1364. The sequence goes on along the minus strand of JBEKUJ010000003.1, from coordinate 345,339 downwards.
GCCACAGAGGAACGAGCGCGCGTCCTGGAGGCCACGGGTGATCTCCGGGAAGCGATGAACCAGCATCTGCGGATCGCCTATCTTTTTCCGACCTATGCTGATCTTGCGGCGGAAGGCATGTACAATGCTGCCCGGCTCGCCGTGCAGCTCGGTGACGGAGCGAACGCGGCGCGCATCGCAGAGGGTCTGCGCAGGCGTTATCCTGCAAGCCCGTGGACGGCCCGGCTGGAAGAGCTTTCCCTCCACTGATCGGGATCGCTCCCGGGGCGCGCTTTCGCTGGCCTAATTCTCTGCGCGGTGGTAGATCCCGTATTCAGGGCTCTTTGGGTCGATCTTCGTCGGGTAGACAAGCGTGATCAGCTCCCGGTCGTTCGTGGGCATGGTCCACACGAACTCCCAGACTGTCCCGGATTTGCTGAGCTTATCAAGCTCCGTGAACTTTTCTCCCGGGTACAGCCCCGCGGTGATTGTGCCGAAAGACTTGTACCAGATGTTGCCCTCTGCATCCGTCCACTTGCTCACTATCACCGCCGATGCACGGGCGAAAGGTTGCGAGTCATCCGTGTAAAGGTACTGCTCCCATCCATCGGGGACTTGGACTATCCGTTGCGGAAAGCTATTCTCATTGACCCAGGTTCCATAGAGTTCTTCATTGGCTTTGGGCACGTATTTCGACGTTGCGCACCCGGCGAGCAGAACTGCGGTCAGGAGCACCACCGGGGCACCGAGCGGGATCATTCTGGCATTCACACGCTTCCTCCCGCCAAAGATCCTATGCCCCGTGGCCTCGCGTCAACTGGAGCCCTTCAGTATCCGTAGCGCGCGTCGTACAGGTCGTCCTGCAGTGCACGCGAAATCGTGAGGGCCGTGTCCCTTGCCAGGGCGTCGAACCCGTTCTGCATGTCTTCCTCTGACAGGCTCGCCAGGGCAGCGGTTGTGACGAAATTGCCGATTGTGGAGTCCAATCCGAACATGGCGGGGGTCGCGGCTCGTTCCACTTCGATATCCCTGCGCCACACCACCGTCTTTTCCACGTTGCTCAGGAGGCTGGCTGTGAGCTTCATGCGAAGGGTGACGGCGCTGGTCCAGGAGCTTGCATGGACCCCCCATTTGTGGACGTCGAAGTCCAGGAGGTATTCTGCAGCGCCGGCGTCATCCTCTCTCTGGGCGCCGAGCACCGTGAGGCACGTCTCATACGATTCGTCCCGGACCATGCCGGCCGCATCCACGACCTCCAGAGCCTGTCGCATGAGGGAGTCCACTCGATCCGCGTTCGCGGCTTTTGCGATGTTGGATCCTACATTGAGTGCAGTGCCGATGGGGTTGGAGAAATCGATCATGATGTGATAATGCACGTCCATGCTGGGCTCGGGAGGGAGGCGCATCTCCGCGGCCATGGTCCGACCCTGAACTTCGAACTCCCCGAGCCTGTTCACGCTCGTGCATGAGGCAAGAACAAGCGCGGCTGCGGCTGCCAACGCGGCTGGCGCTAGCTTCAAAGACCAGGTCACTGATCGTGTGGTTTCTTTCATTTCTTACTCACTAGAACACTTCCCGTTCTGCTTTCTGCCACCCCTCAGAGGGAGGAACGCCCGCGAGCTCCCGGGTCCGTGACAGGAGAGTGCTCAGTGCGGGGCCGTCGGCTGCCCGCCTGACCCTCCCGTCGCTAAGACGGACCGGAATGGCTTGAACGTATCGCACCCTGCCATTATATACCCCGATTCTCAGAATGACAGAGTCCTGGCCCCCCGGAGTCCCTTCCATGCCAGGGAAAACAAAATTGCCAAGGGAGTAGACGATCAGGCTTCCGCCAAGCACCTCCATTCCCTGGAGAACGTGCGGATGTGCGCCCAGCACGAGGTTCGCGCCGTGTCGAATGAGCTCGCGGTAGAGGCGTCTCTGCTCGGAGGTCGGCGCCGCACTCCACTCCTCACCACCGTGAACAAACCCTATGGTGAAAGCGCTGTTGCCTGCAAAGGCGCGCGCAGCGGCGGCCATGCCATGCGCATCCAGCCAGAGGATGCCCGGCCGCGAGTTGCCGGCGCGTTCCATTTCCCGTCCATCGAATCCGGTGCGTTCGACGGGAAAAGCACCGAATGAGAGGATGCGGACCTCCTGCAAGCCAATCTTCATCTCGACTGGCAGTTCAGCGCTCTGCAGATCGGTTCCGGCACCCGAGGTCGCAACCCCCCATCTCGACAGGTCGGAAAGTGTCTGAAGAAACCCGTCCGCACCGAAATCGAAGGTGTGGTTGTTTGCCAGGGAGAGGTAAGCAAAGCCAGCTTCCTTGAGCTTGCCAACGGCATCGCCTCGAAACCTGAAGGTATAGCTCTTGTTCTGCGGCGCGCCCCCCAGCGCGGTCGACGATTCCAGATTTCCCAGAAGCAGCCCGCTGCCGCGGAGAAGCGCAAGAGTGTCTCCGAACACTTTCTCCAGGCCTTCCCTTCCAAGGAGGGCAAGATCAACGCCCCGGGCCGGCATCACGTCCCCCACAGCTTCGATCCAGGCAATCGACGCCTGGGTCCCGGGGCCAGGAGAAGGCAGCTTCGAATACCATGCACGCAATCTGCCGTCATGGCTGTCCAGCTGAAGCGTCACATTCCGGCTGAGGGGATAGCCTGCCTGATCGGGATAGGAATCGGCGACGGGGATGGCTAGGTCCGGAAGGGACACGGCGCACAGGGGGATGACCCGAACCGCCCCGGCCGCGATTTCAGCTTGCGTCGCTGACAGCCGCTCGTCCCCCAGTCTGACCACGGGAGCAAGCGGCATGAGTCCGACTGCTTTTCCAGCGCCCTCAAGGCTGAGGACTGCCCGGTCCCCCGGCGACGCAAATCCTGGTGGCAGCCGTGTCACCTCTGTGCCGTCTGGAAGGGGAAAGTCGGACGTCAACCGCCGCCACTCCGGCCACAAGTCATCAGATGTTTGAACAAACAGGGAAAGACAGGAGACGCGAAGCGCGCCTGCTGCCAGAGCCATGACAATGAAAGAGATGCGCACCATGACGGCGCAGGGAGCATAGACCGCAGAGGGGCGGGTGACAAGGCGCCTGCCCTGAGCTATCATGGGTCATGCCTCGGCATATCGAAGTCTTTGACACGACGCTTCGTGACGGGAACAAGCTTCCTTTTGTCGTGCTCTCTCCTGATGACAGGATGACGCTGGCCCGCCAGCTCGCGAAGCTCGGCGTCGATGTCATAGAGGCCGGGTTCCCGTCGGCATCTCAGGAAGAGTCGGATTGCGTCAGCCGGGTGTGCGATGAGGTTGAAGGACCTTATGTGGCGGCCCTCGCGCGGGCCCTGCCCGGCGATATCGAGAAGGCGCTCAATGCCCTTTCCCGGACCAGCCGCCCCTACCTGCATATCTTCATGGGCGTCTCGCCCCAGTTCCTCCGTCACGTGCTCAAGATCCGCGAGGAGGATGCCCTTGGCAGCATTTCGGACTGCATCCGTTCGGCAAAGTCCGCGGGCGTGAAGGTGCAGTTTTCCCTCAGCGAGGCTCCGCACGCCCGGCACGAGTTCCTTCGAAGCGTGTTCGAAGCTGCCCGGGATGCCGGCGCTGATGTCATCAATTTGGCAGATACCAATGGCGTGCTCACACCCGAGGACACTTCGACCATGGTAAAGGATCTGGAGGCCGTTCTGGGAGAAGGCTCGAAAACCGCCATTGGCATGCATTGCCACAACGATCTTGGCCTCGCCACGGCCAATACGCTTGCCGCCGTGCGCGCTGGGGCTTCGCACGTCGAGGTGACCATCGGAGGGTTCGGGGAACGGGCAGGCAATGCAGCCCTGGAAGAAGTGGCTTTTCTGATGACCGCATTCGGCCATCGCTACGGGATTTCACACGGCATCAAGCTGGAAGAGATAGGGCGAACGGCCCGCCTGTTCGACAGCCTCACGGGAGTGCGGACCCATCCCAACAAGCCGATCATCGGCCAGTGCGCCTTCATGCCCGTGCCCGGCGGCTTTTCCGGCAGGTCTCTCGCTCCCGACATGCGCAGGCTCATGCGGGACGCCACCATCGGCAGGCCGCCTGATGAAAGCTCCCTTCTGCCGCCGGTCCAGGAACGCACAGGCCCGTATGAGCTGCAGTCATTCAATGTGATGACAGCATCCCATTCCCCGCCTGTAGGAGTCGTGGTGATCAGGAGAGATGGAAAGACCCTGACGCAAACCTCGCATGGCAACGGACCCATCGATGCCCTTTTCCGCGCCGTGGACAAGGCGCTGGGGTTTGCAACACGCATGGTGCTCTACTCGGTGTCCACCCTCGGAACAGGGGCGGATGCGATGGCCGAGGTGCTGGTCACCGCGGAGCTGCGGGGCCGGCGATTCCACGGACGCCATCGCAGCACGGATGTCATCGAGGCGAGCCTTCGCGCCTATATGAATGCATGCAATGCGATCGGGGAGTCGGGGATCCTCGAGGGCCCCTCCGACTTTCATGTCGCCGGCGAATACCTCTGGGAATAGGGACCCGTCATTCTCCAGGCAGCCTGAGACACGAGACCGCTGCGACGAGCGGGAAGGCGCTCGCCACACCCAGCGTTCCTTTCACGCCGAAGAGCTCTCCCAGCGCGCCTAGAGGGACCATGAGGAGTCCCGCAAGCCCCCAGGAGATGCCCATGATGAGCGAAGAGGCAAGAGCCGGTGATCCTCCGGAATGCTTCTGCGCAAAGAGGATGAGCAGGGGGTTGGAAAAAGTGAGAGAGATCCCTCCCAGGACTGCAAGCACATAGCCCCATGTTGATGGCATGAGGAGGAACCCTGTCAGGCAGAGGGGGACGCTTGCCGTGATGGAAACGAGGATCAGTGCCCGCTTTCCGGTCCGCCGTGAGAAGGAGCTCACGAAAACAGAGATGACGGCGCCCAGGGCAAGCATCACCGTGAAGATGATGCCGATTTCCGTCAAGGGGACCGTGAGTCCGGCCATGTAGACGGGCAAGTATGTCTGCAACCCCCGGACGGCCACCTGCAGCGAGAAATTGATGAACACAAGGCGGAACAGCACCGCCATTTCCCTGCGGTCAGAGAAAAGGCTCCGCCACGTTACGCGGGTCTCCGTTCGCGTCTTTTCCTCCAGCTCGCGGGCAGGCAAGAGGAGGAACAGGACCAGGGCTACCACCGCGGCAGGCGCCGCGAGCACCGGAGTTGCATGGAAGCCCCAGACGGAGATGAAGACAGCAATGACTGCCGGGCCTGCGGCAAAGCCCAGGTTGCCGCCGGCGCTGAAGACGGCCATGCCGATTTCCGGATGCCGGCCGCTGAGTGCAGGGGTCACGGAAGCTCCCTTGGGATGAAACGCCGCCGAGCCAAGACAGCCGAGGAAAAGGAGGGCAAGGAACAGGGGATAGCTCGCCGTGATTCCCAGGGAGCTGATGAGAAGTCCTGTCAGCAGCGGGGCAAGGTATACCAGAGCGGTGAGTCCGAACCTGTCGAACAGAGTTCCGAAGATGGGCTGGGAGAGCGCGGACGCCAGCGCCGCGACCATGGAGATCGTTCCGATCATGGAAAGGCTGAGTCCGAATTTCTTCATGGCGATGGGGAATATCGGCGTCAGAAACCCCATGTAGATGTCATTGAAAAAGTGGGCGGTGGAAACGAGATAGAGGATGGGAGACATGCGCCTGTGTACCTGCCGGCGCCTAGCTGTTGACCCTTTCCTGGTATTCCCCGGTCTCGGTGTTCACGAGGATACGGTCTCCTGTCTTTATGAACAGCGGAACTTTCACCTTCAGCCCCGTCTCACAGGTGATGACCTTGGTCGCTCCGCTGACGGTGTCTCCGCGCTCCGCTTTCTCCGCCTCGGACACTGTGAAAACCATCTTTGTGGGCAGCTTGATGTCGATGGGCGTCTGCTCCCAGAAGACAGCCTGGTAGTTCTCTCCGTCCTTGAGAAAATCGCGCTTCTCCTCCTCCCCCTTGATGGGGATGGAGAACTGCTCGTACGTCTTGGTGTCCATGAAAACGTAGCTCTCCGCGTCCGCGTAGAGGAACTGCACTTCCTTGAACTCCACCGATACGTCCTCCAGGTTGTCCTGGACCTTGTTGGTCTGGCGAAGGACCATGCCTGTCTTGATGTTCTTCAGCTTCAGGCGCACGAATGCGGAGCCTTTGCCCGGGTTCACATATTCACGCTCGACGCAGACGTGCGGTTGATTGTTGATGAGGATGAAGGTTCCTTTCGCAATATCACTCGCCTTGATCATGTGGTTCCTTTCAGGATGTCCTGGATTGTCAACGCACTATATCCGAAAAGGGAAACAAAATCACCCCCTCGAGAGACCTTTCTCCCGAGAACACCATCTCCAGCCGGTCCACTCCGAGCGCCGTTCCACTGACAGGGGGAAAACCGGGCGGGAACGCGTTGGCGATTCCCTCATCGATACGGTGCTGCACCAGACATTTCTTCTTGCGTTCCGCCTCCTCGCGGAGCAGGGTTTCCAGAGCTTGCTGGTCCGTCTCCTCGGTGTAGCAATTGGCGATTTCCACACCGCCGATGAAAAGCTCCCACCGTTGGGCCCAGGGAGTGCCGGCCGTCCGACGCGCGGTTGTCGGGACAAGGGCGGGATAATCCAGCAGCACAAGGGGCCGGTCCCTGGGCAGGGCTGGCTCAACAAGGGTCAGAAACACGATGTGAAAAACCTCTTCCCATGTGGAATCGCCGGGCATGTCCAATCCGCGGCGCCTGGCGGCCGCGACCAGGTTTTCGACGTCCTGGCAATGGAGGAGATCGATCCCCGCGTGCTGCTGGAAGGCCTCATTCATGGTCAGACGCCGGAAAGGGGGGGAAAGCGTTCCGGCGTCATCCCTCCACCCGGATGACAGCAGTTTCGAGAACAGGCCTTCCAGAATGCCGATGGATTCGAGGTACCCGGATCCCACGGTGTACCATTCGAGCAGCCGGAACTCAGGGTTGTGAACCGGGCTGCCCAAGTCTCCGTTTCTGAAGCTCCGGCTGATCTGGAAGATGTTGCCGCTCCCCCGGCCGAGGAGCCGTTTCATCCAGAGCTCGGGAGAAGGAATGAGCCAGAGGTCTCGGTCCCTGCTGCCCGCCCTGGTGTATCGGGTCTGGAACACCTCGATTGCCGGCTCGGGGATGAGAAAAGGCGAGAGCGCAGGCGTTTCGACCTCCATATAGCCGCATTGCGCAAAGTACCCTCTCATGGTATTGGCAAACCGGGCGTGTCTTTCCAGTTGCCCGCGCAGCGTGGAATCGATCACGGGTGGAGTATAACACAGGGATGAATAGACACAGCGCAGACAGGTTCGTATATTGGTACAATAATGACTGCCCGCGATTCGATCGGCGCCTTCCAGGTGCTGGCCCGTCGGGAGCTTCCCGAGTACCGCTCCAGCGCGCTGCACGTGCGGCACTCCGCGACGGGCTGCGAGGTCCTGCATATTGCGACGGCCGATACGGAGAACCTGTTCGCCTTTTGTTTTGCCACTCCCCCTCGGGACGATACCGGCGTCTCCCACATAACCGAGCATTCAGTCCTCAGCGGCTCCAGCCGCTATCCCCTGAAGGAGCCGTTCTCCGCGCTCATGAAGGGGAGCATGCACACGTTCCTCAATGCCCTGACGTATCCGGACAGGACGGTGTACCCGGCTGCCAGCTGCAACCGCGCGGATTTCTTCAACCTTCTGGACGTCTACGGGGACGCCGTCTTCCATCCCCTGCTTCGCAAGGAGACCTTCATGCAGGAGGCATGGCGGCTGGAGCCTGTGAACGGCCGTGAGGACGAGCTTCGCTACGCGGGGGTGGTCTACAACGAAATGAAGGGGGCGTACTCCAGCCCTGAATCGATTGTGGGGGAATGGGCCTTCCGATCCCTTTTTCCTGACACCCCCTACAGGTTCGACTCCGGAGGCGACCCCCGGTTTCTGCCGTCCCTGACGCTGGAGAATGCGCGCGAGTTCCACAAGCGCTACTATCATCCCTCCAACTGCCGCGTTTTCCTCTACGGGAACATCCCTGCTGAGGAGACCCTGGGCATTCTCCATGAGCGCTTTCTCCAGGGATTCTCGGCAGAGACCATCGAATCTTCAATCCCCCCGCAGCCGCGCTGGACCCAGCCCCGCAGGCTCGAGAAGACGTTTCCGGTGAAAGCGGACACGCCGCTCTCTGCGCGCTCCAGCATCACGCTAAGCTGGCTGCTTCCCTCTGACCCTGAGCCCCTGGCAATCCTTGCGCACGAGATCCTTTCCGAGGTGTTGATCGGCAGCGCGGGCTCGCCGTTGCGCAAGAGTCTGGTGGACTCAGGCATCGGCCAGGACCTTTCGCCGGTGAGCGGGCTGGAAACGGACCTCAAGGAGCTGGTGTTTGCCGTCGGGCTGCGGGGCACGGAGCCGGACCGGGCGGAGCAGGCAAGCGGGATCGTGCTGAGAACCCTGGAGACACTTGCTTCGAAGGGGTTGGACAGGCAGCTCGTGGAATCCATGGTCAACAGAGTGGAGTTCCGTCACCGCGAGATTCGAGGGAATGGCTCTCCCTATGCGCTGCGGCTCATGGGCCGGGCCTTGCGGGGGTGGGTGCATGGGATAGATCCCGTTGCTTCGCTGGAGTTCGATTCCGCCATGGCAGAAATGAAATCGCTTCTGTCAAAGGATCCCCGCTATCTGGAAGGGATCATCCAGAACGAGCTCATTGCAAACCCGCACCGCGTCACCCTGGTTGTCACGCCGGACAGGGGGCAGGAACAGCGCGACGCGGCCTCGGAGAAGGCTCTCGTAGCAGAGGCGGTGAGGCGGTTGTCCCCGGGCCAGAGAGCGCAGCTTCTTGCCGACGCCAAGGATTTCCGCGCCTACCAGATGGCGCCTGACTCTCAGCAGGCCCTTTCCCTTCTGCCCTCGCTCCGCCGCAAGGACCTTCCCCCGGAAATCGAACGCATACCTGAACGAGAGACTTCAACCCCTTCGGGCGTTCCGCTCTGGCTTCATGACATCTTCACGAACGAGGTTGTCTACCTCGACCTGGTTTTCTCCACAGACGCGATCTCAGGGGAAAGAACGCTTCTTCTTCCGCTCTTCGGAAAGGCGGTCTGCGGCTGCGGGCTGCCGGGCAGGAGCTACGACAAAGTGGCCCTGGACCTGTTCCGCCTGACCGGGGGCTTCTCGGCGTCGCTCGATGCGGGGGGAATAGTCGGTGAGCCGAAATCTTTCGGTCAGCACGCGTTTTTTCGCATGCGCTGCCTCCGCAAGAACCTCGGGGAAGCGGCGGTCCTCACGGCTTCCCTGCTCGCCGAAGCGGACTTCAGCGACCGCGCAAGGCTGCGCGACCTTGTCCTGGAGCTGCGCAATGGCATGAAGGCTTCTCTGGTCCCCGGGGGACATCATTTTGCCATGCTGCGCGCCGCCGGTATGCTCTCTGCATCCGTTGCCCGTGAGGAGGAATGGAAAGGCATCACTCAGCTGCTCTTCCTGGAAAGCCTTGCCCGCGACCTCGATGCGCGCCTGCCGTGGATCGCGGAGAACCTTGAGTCGATACGGAAAGACCTCCTTGTGCGGTCGAACATGCTTGCGAACGCCACGGCCGTCGGGGCAGCGTTCGCGGAAGCGACGCAGTCAGTTCATGTCATTTCCCAGGCCCTGCCGGAAACTCCCCCGCCCGGGACGCAGCCGGCGGCAGGAGCAGTCGTTCCCAACGGGTCTGTCAGGGCCGAGTCCCTGCTTTCCAGCGCTTCAGTGGGATACGTGGCGCGTGCCATTCCGGGCTTCCGCTACGAGCATCCTGACAATGGTCCTGCTTCTGTCCTCGGGCACCTGCTCTCTACCGGCTATCTCTGGGAGAAGGTGCGCATGGAGGGAGGCGCATACGGCGCTTTCTCATTCCCCCGAAACATGGAGGGACTCTTCCTCTTCGGGTCGTACCGGGATCCGCACATCGTCAGCACCCTGACGAGGTTCCGCGAAGGACTGGCTTTCGTGGAAAGCGCAGAGCTGGAAGAGGATGAGGTCGAAAAAGCGGTAATCGGCACTGTAGGACGGGAAGACCGGCCTATGGACCCGGGAGAAAAGGGGTTGGTGAGCCTTCAGCGCCGGCTCCACGGGGTCACTGACCGGATGAGGCAGGATCGGCGGCGGGGGCTCATTGCCACTGGCCTGGCCGAGGTGGTGCGCGCCGCCCGTGAGCTGGCGAAGACGTACGACAAAGGCTTCACGTCGGTCATCGCGAATCGCGCGTCTCTGAGCGAGGCGGCATCCACCATGCCTGAGCTTGGCGACAGGTCGATAGATCTTCCGGAATAAAGGCGCATCATGAACCTCGAAGTATTCGTTCTCGGAACGGGCGGGATGATGCCCCTTCCCGGCAGGGGCCTGACATCGGTCCTTGTGCGGCGCGAGGGGGAGCTGTTCCTCTTCGATTGCGGAGAGGGGACGCAGATCGGCCTGCGCAGGCTGAACCTGCGCTGGAAGAAGATCACCTCCATTTTCATCTCCCACACCCACGCTGACCATGTGACAGGACTCCCCGGCATCCTCATGCTCTCGTCGCAGGTGGACAGGGACGAACCCCTGTATATCTACGGGCCTCCGAAGATCCGGGAGTTTGTGGACGCCATGCGACGCACCCTGGAAATGTACATCAACTATGAGATCGTCGTGAAGGAGATCGAGGGCAAGTGCAGCATCCTCGAGGCTGAGGAGTACGGCATCCGCTCATTTCCGCTTCAGCACACGAAGCAGTGCCTGGCCTACAGCATCGAGGAGAAAAAGCGTCCCGGCATCTTCTTCCCGGACAAGGCGCTGGCCCTCGGCGTTCCGCGCGGGCCCCTGTGGTCGCGGCTGCAGGGAGGAGAGACGGTCGGGCTGCCGGACGGAACCACCGTCGCGCCTCAGCAGGTCATGGGGGAGGAGAGGAAAGGCCGCAAGTTCTGTTTTGTCACGGACACGGTAGCCGCCTCCGGCCTGGCCGGATTCGTGAGCGGGGCTGACCTCCTCATCTGTGAGGGCATGTTCGCCGAAGACCTGGCGGAGACGGCGGCCGAAAAGAAGCACCTCACCGCCTCGCAGGCTGCGCGAATCGCGAGGGAAGCGGGGGTCAAGGAGATGGGTCTGATTCACTACAGCCCCCGCTATTCGGAAAGGGAGCTGAAGAAGCTCCTTCAAGAGGCCCGGGAGATATTTCCCTCCTCCTTTCTGACCAGGGACCTGCAACACATCGAAATGCCGTTTGAAGACTAGTCTAGCACGGCCCGAGCAAGGCCGGAGGCTTTGCGAGGTCTGGACTTCATTCCTCACGGCTACTACTCTTCCCACGATGAAGATCGCGATTATCGGATCGGGGGCCATGGGCTCCCTGTACGGTGGCAGGCTCTCTCTTGCCGGGCACGATGTGGTCCTTTTCGACGTATACAGGGAGCACGTGGAAAAAGTCCAGAGGGACGGTCTTGTCATCGAGGACGCCGCAACAGGGAACTCACTCGTTGCGCGGCCGCAGGCGAGCGCGGAGCCGCGAGCAGTGGAGGGCTCCGATGTCTTCATCGTTTTCGTGAAGTCCACCAGCACAGAGGAGGCGGCCCTCCAGTTCAAAGAGCTTGCCGGGCCGAGCACGGTCGTGCTCACCCTGCAGAACGGGTTGGGGAACGAAGGCATCATCCGCAGACATTTCGGCCCCGCACGGACGGCCGCCGGCGTCACGTCACAGGGGGCCACCTTCCTGGGGCCCGGCCGCATACGCCACGCGGGGAAGGGCCCGACGCACATGAGCATGGCAGACGGCGACAACAGGAAGCTCTCAGCCTTGGCGGATGCGCTGCGCGCCGCGGAGTTCGAGACGCACGTGGAGGAGGATGTCGCCGCTCTGGTGTGGAGCAAGCTCGTAATCAACGTCGGAATCAATGCTCTTACTGCCCTTATCGGGCAGACAAACGGCACTCTGCTGCTTCACGAGGAGACAAAGGCGATCATGGCGGACCTTGTCGGCGAGGCTGTCGCGGTGACCCGGGCCCGCGGGGTGAGGCTCACGTACACGGACCCGCTTGCAGCGGTCTATGAGGTTGCGGGGAAAACGGGAGCAAACCGCTCCTCCATGCTCCAGGATTTCGACAAGGGGCGCGAATCCGAGATAGATTTCATGAACGGCGCCATTGTAAAGGAAGCGGCGCAGCTGGGCATGCCGGTGCCCGTGAACGCAACCATCACCCGTCTTGTGAAAACCCTTGACCGCATCCACCTGTCGGGCTCGCCGCATGATCGCTGAGTCCGAAAAAAGCCTGCTCAGGGAAATCGACAGGGAGGAGCTGGTCAGCCTGACGCGTGAGCTGGTCCGCATAGACTCCGTGATACGGCCGGATTCGGGCGGGACAGAGAGGGAGGTGGTCCGCTTCATCGCGGACTGGGTCCGGCGCGAGCTTGGCGTTCAGCCTCTGGTCCAGCAAGTGGAGAAGGGGAGGGAGAACATCGTTGTCACCCTTGACTCCGGCCTGGAGGGACCTTGCCTCATGCTGGAAGGCCATACTGATGTCGTAAGCGAAGGAGACAGGGCAGCGTGGACCCATGATCCGTTCGGCGGCGACATCGCGGACGGGAGGATCTACGGCCGCGGCTCCTGCGACATGAAGGCAGGCCTCGCCGTAGCGCTTGTGACTGCCAAGGCCCTGCGGAGGGACGCAGGCCGCTGGTCAGGAAAGCTCCGGCTTGGCTTTGTCTGCGACGAGGAAGGAATGATGATCGGCATCAAGCACCTCATCCGCTCGGGCCACGCGGATGATGTCAGCGCGTGCCTGGTGCCGGAGCCGGAAGAGAACAATCTGTGCATCACGATGAAGGGAGCAATCCGAGCCGTTGTGCGTGTCCACGGCAGGATGGCGCACGGCGCAATGCCCCTTTCCGGCACCAATCCGAACACGCGCCTGGCCAGGATCATCCTTGCGTTCGAGATGTTCGAGGCGGAAGAGAAGGAACGCTGCGGGGCAGATCCCCTGATCGGTCTTCCCTCCATCACATTTACCGTGCTCCAGTCCCCTCCCGCGGGCAGCCCTGCCCAACTGAACGTGATGCCCGGCGAGGCCATCGGGTACGTGGATATCCGCACGACCCTTTCCCAATCTCATGACGCGCTCCGGGACCGGCTGCGCGCCATTCTCCAGGAGCTTGCGTCAGCGGACAGCGATTTCAAGGCTGAGATCGAGTTCATTGAAGACAGGCCTGTTGTCGGCATTACCACGGAAGAGCCGATTGCGCGCGTCTCAGCAGACGCCTTCCGCGATGTGACGGGTCGGGAGCCGACCTGGAACGGCGTCCCCGGCGCAACGGACGGCACGTTCCTCAGCGCGTGGAAAAAGATCCCCTGCCTTGTCAATGGCCCCGGCTCGCGCAACATCCCGCATCAGGTCGACGAGTATGTCGAGATCGAACAGATGGTGGAATGCGCACGGGTGTACGCGCTTGCGTCGTCGCGTTTCCTGCGCCGTTCGCGTTGACAGATGAATCCCAATCTCCTACACTCCCTGCACCCTATGGACGACCGCATCCTGCGCGTCGCAGCGCTCAGCAAGTCCTTTGGTGCAATCACGGCCCTCGACAGGGTCGACATCGAAGTCGCAAAGGGTCACATCCACGGCATCATTGGCCCCAACGGCTCCGGAAAGACGACCCTTTTCAACTGCGTGACCGGGCTTCTCAAACCAGACGCGGGCAGCGTACACCTGGAAGATCTGGACATAACCGCACAGCCTCCCGACGCCATCGCCAATCTCGGCATTCGCCGCACGTTCCAGGCAGGCAAGATTGTTGCCGGCTTGTCGGTCCTTGAAAACGTCATGGCAGGCATCAACGACACGGTGGGGAAGTCAGCCGTGGACATCATTTTCCGGCTCCCGCTGCGGCATTCCTCGCGGGAAGCGGAGATAGAGGAGACCGCGTTGCGGGTGCTTGCTCTCACCGGCATGGAGGCCGCCGCCGAACGGTGGGCAAGTGACCTGGTTTGGACCGAACGCCAGCTGGTGCAGATTGCCCGGGCAGTCATTGCCGGGCCCCGGCTCCTTCTCCTTGACGAGCCCGCCTCGGGGATGGGCGTGAAGGAAACGGAGAGGGTGGAAGAGATCATCCGGAAGGTCAGGGACACCGGAGTGACGGTCGTTGTTGTCAGCCATGACGTGAAGATGCTGATGAACCTCTCGGATCGGGTGACTGTCCTCAACTTCGGGGAGAAGATTGCGGAGGGCTCGCCCGTTCAGATCCAGAAGGACCCCAAGGTGCTGGAGGCTTACCTCGGTGTCGAATGACGCACGGACACCCATTTTGAAGGTCCAGCACCTCTCCGTATCTTACGGGCACGTGAACGCTCTGAAGGATGTCAGCCTGGAGGTATTCCCCGGAGAGATTGTCGTGTTGATCGGCGCAAACGGGGCCGGCAAGACGACCCTCCTGGAGTCCGTGCTCGGCGTCAATCCCTTGCGGTCAGGAAGCGTCGTTTTCGAAGGCAGGGAAATCAGCGGTCTGCCCGCTGACCGCAATGTCAGGGCCGGCATCTGCCTGGTTCCTGAGGGGCGCGGAGTGTTCGCTTCCATGACCGTGCTGGACAACCTGCTGCTGGGCGCCCATCACAACATGAGGAACGTGCAGTCGAGCCTTCTCCGGATATTCGAGTGGTTCCCGATACTGGCCGGGAGAAAGAAACAGGTGGCGCGCACGCTGAGCGGAGGGGAGCGCCAGATGCTTGCCATCGGAAGGGCGTTGATGTCGGCGCCGCGAATGATCCTCGTGGATGAGCCGTCCATCGGTCTTGCCCCGATCGTCGTCAACGATATCTTTTCAATACTGAAGAGGCTCAACAGGGAGGGGTATACGATTCTCCTCTCCGAACAGAACGCGAACAAGGCGCTGAAGTGTGCCCATCGCGGTTATGTCCTGGAAACAGGCACTGTGGCGCTTTCGGGCACCGCGGAGAGGCTTCTCTCCGACCCGGGCGTCCGGGAAGCGTACCTCGGAGCGTAAGGCGTGCAGGGATTCGTTGCGCAGGTCATCAACGGTCTTTCCCTGGGGAGCATCTATGTCCTCCTTGTGACGGGGTTCAACCTCCTTCTGCTTGTGGCGATGATCATCCACTTCTCCTACCCCCAGGTGGTGGTTTTCTCAATGTACATAACATGGATCGTTCTCCAGCTCACCGGCAACAATCTTGTGCTCGGGATTGCTGCCGGGATTGCTTCCTCCATCGCGCTGAATCTCCTGAGCGCCCCGCTGTTCCAGAAAGTCATGATGAAAAGGGGTGAGGTCGACATCAACAGCACAATGGTCCTTTCGATGGGAATCGGGATGATCATTACCGACGTGCTTTCACACACTTTCAACAAAGGGCTCCCCATCGCATTTCCAGACCAGCTGGCCGGGAACACGCCGCTGCTCCGGGTCGGCCTTATCAGCGTCCTCACCGGGCAGATCTGGTCTCTGGCAGTAGGAATAGTTGCGGTCTCGGCAGTTTTCCTCATCCTGTACAAGACGCGCCCGGGACGCGCCTTTCGAGCAATAGCGGAGGATCCCAACGGCGCGCGTCTGGTTGGCATTCCCCTGTTGAGAACAGGACTTGCCAGCTATGCGCTTTCCGGTATCCTTGGTGGTATCATAGCGGTGCTTCTGGCCATGGTCCTGGGCTCCGCCTCCCCCGGGCTGGGTGAGCAGGTGGCCCACAAGGTCCTTGCCGTTTCAATAATCGCCGGGCTGGGGAACCTTGCAGGCGGCCTGGTTGTCGGGCTCATCCTGGGCATCCTGGAGGCGATCGTGCAAGGCTACATCTCAGGAACCTGGTCGGACGCCATTGCATTCGTGATCATGCTCGTCGTGATCCTTGTGAAGCCCCGGGGGCTTTTCGGGTCGAAGGTCTAGGAGGGACCAGGTGCCGCTTCCGCTCTACTATTACCTCTCCATCACGGCAGTGAACATCCTCATGAGCTGGGCACTCTACCTTCCTTATCGCGTCGCTCACCTTCATTTCATCACCATTGCAAACATGGCGATATCGGGATACGCGGCGGGGTACCTCGTCATGAGCCTCCACGTGCCTTTTGGATGGGCCCTGGCAACAGGCTTCATCCTTGGAGGTCTCATCGGCTACGTGGTTTCCCGGTTCATCGGGGACGCGCCAACCTTTGCCGTGGTGATTGTCGGCTTCACCTTTATCTTCATCACCCGCACCGTCATCCAGAACCTGCCGGCTGTGGGGGGAACGATGGGGATGTTCGGCTTGCCGAACATCGGAGGCAATCCTGAGTCGCACCGCGTGATCATCCTGGCCATTCTCTACGCGATGGTTGTCGTTGTCGGATGGCTCATTCATCGTTTTGACCATTCCCGCCTGGGAAGGGCCGCTTCCGCAGTTTTCGTCGACCCGGATCTGGCTGCTTCCCTGGGCATCAATCGCAAGAAGCTGGGAATGCTGGTGCAGACGGCCAGCTGCACGATTGCCGGAGGGAGCGGAGTGCTGTACGGCTTCATCTACAAGAGCTTTCACCTCGATTTCTTCACCTTCGCACTTGTGGGAATCTTCATGACCGTCATCTTTGTCGGCGGCTACGCGACGCTGTGGGGCACGGTTGTTATTGCACCCATCCTCTACGGGGTGCCGCTCCTGTTGCCCTCAGAGATTCAGGAGTGGCGCGTGGTCATCTACGGTGCGCTCCTGATCCTTGTCCTGGTTCTGAAGCCGGAGGGCTTTATTACTCCACGGTTTGTCCGCTCTATCGAAACCTTTCTTTCGGGAAAACGAAGGAAACGTAATATCTCGCTCAAGGAGGTCACATGAAAAGGCTGATTGGTGTTCTTGTTCTCGTTCTTTTTGCGGCTGCCCTCGGATTCGGCCAGGCGAAAGCAGTCGTGAACGAGTGGCAAGTCCCGTTCCTCAACTGCCTGACGGGGCCCATCGCCGCCATCGGAGAGTTCCTGGAATGGGGGGCCGAATACGCGGCAAAGGAGATCAACGCATCCGGGGGTATTGCCGGCAAGCCGGTCAAGGTCGTCCCTATCGACACAGCGCTGGACCCTCAGAAGGGCTCAGTTGAGATGGCCAGAATCGTGAAGGACAGCCTGGTGGCCATGGGGCCGGTTCCCGAGCCTGTCATAATGGCGGCCATGCCCATCGCAGTCGAAGCGGGCATGATGTCGATGACTGCCACCACATCCCTGGAGTACGCCCAGAAATTCTTTCCCTGGACGGTCTCCTTCCTCCCTCCCACGGAGCAGAGGCTCGCAACGATCGTTACTGCCTGGGCAAAGGAGTTCCCGGACATCAAGCAGGCCGTACAGTTTGTCGTGCCTTACGGCCCCTGGCCAGGCATGGCTGCTGCTCACGTGAAGGCCCTCCAGGAGCTGAACATCCAGGTCCTTGGCCAGGTGGACGTCCCCGACGACGCGGTGACCTTTGGTCCGCTCGTCGTCAAGGCCCTGGAGGAGAAGCCGGACGGTATCATCCTTGTCACTCATGGCGAGCAGGCTGCCAAGATCATCAAAGAGCTGAAGAATCGCGGGTGGAAAAAGATGAACCACATCCTCGTGTTCAGCAGCGCTGATGATGCACAGCTGTACTCCACCGGCGGCGCGGACTTGAACGGCGTCCAGGTCTATAACTACATCAACCTCGACATCTCCAACCCCCGCTGGGACGCCTTCAAGGCCGCATTTGCTAAAGACCACAACGGCATGGCGCCGTTCAGCCTTTCCCCGAACTACTACGATGCCCTGTACATGATCAAGGAAGCAATCGAAAAGACGGGCGTCACGGGAGACCCTTCCAAGCTGGCGGAGGAGAGGAAGAAGATAGCGGACTACTGCGCTAACGTGCAGAACTTCCACGGCCTCCTGTTCAATTGGGACATGAAGGACGGGATCCCGACGAACAAGCCGAACTATATTTTCGAGATCCAGGACGGCAAGAAGAAGCTCGTCAAGGAAGTGCGGTAGCAGCCGAACGCTGAGAAGCATCGCCTGAAAAGGGCGTCCGCCAAAAGTCCGGGCGCCCTTTCTATTTTCCGAGGAGCTGGCGCGATGAGGGAACGCCGAGCAGGCTTTCCGCAGCGCGCACGGCGTTCACGACGGCTTCCGCCATGACCCGGGCTGCAAGCGCGCCGACGCGGTCCGTGTCAGCGGCCACGCCGCCGGTGGCAAGGGTGAAAACCACGTCCCCGTCGCCCAGCGTGTGAACTGGGTTGATCGTCCTGGCGTACCCGTCCTGCGCCATCATGGCGACGCGCGTCGCCATTGCCTTGCTCAGGCCAGCGTTGGCAGCCACCACGCCGATAGTCGTGTTCGCGGGAAACAGTCCCTTGTAGCCGCGTGTGTGGCCCGTGATCAGGCTCATCGCGCCGGCTATGCTGCGGCGGTCCGGCGTCAACGTTCCTGCAAGGGCCTCTCCAGTTGCCGGGTCCGTCACATCGCCGTTGCAGTTCACCGCGACAATGGCTCCGACAACGAGGTCCCCTGCCCTGATGCTTGCAGTCCCTAATCCGCCCTTCACCATACCCTTGGAATTGCCGGCCAGCCTCCCGATGGCCGCTCCTGTTCCTGCGCCGATGTTGCCCTGCCTGGCTTCTTTGGAGCTGGCCTCATGACACGCACGGTAGCCCATGGCGGCGTCCGGGCGCGCGAGGCCGCCCGTGAAGCCCAGGTCGTTCAGCACGGCCCCTGCAACGATGGGAACCACAGTCACTCCGACGTCGAAGCCGATTCTCTGCTCCTCAAGGCAGCGCATGATGCCTGCCGCGCAGTCCAGGCCATAGGCGCTTCCGCCGGCGAGAAAGATGGCATGAGCAGCCGGGACCATGTTCTCAGGCTTCAGGCAGTCGGTCTCACGGGTACCCGGGGCGCCTCCGCGCGTATCCACTCCGGGGACGGCCCCGGCCCTGCAAAGGACAACCGTGCAGCCCGTGCTGCCGGAAGGATGCTGTGCATGCCCGACCTCGATGCCGGGAACATCGGTAATGCTGCCGCCCATTGTGTGGCACGGTAAAGGCCGTTGGCCGGTTTGTCAACGCACCCCGGGGCCTGGTATTGCTTGTGCCGGGCCGGGTTTTCCGCTACGCTACGGCAATCCACAGGGGGCAGAGCAGCATGAGTGACGTCAAGAAGGTCATGATTCCCGACCTCCACAGCATGAAGAAAGAGGGCCGAAAGATCACGATGATAACGGCCTACTCCTACCCTCAGGCCCTTATCGTCGATGAAGCCGGCATCGACGTGATCCTGGTGGGAGACAGCCTGGGCATGGTGGAGCTGGGTTACCGCGACACGGTGCCGGTGACCATGGAGGAAATGTTGAGCCATACCCGCGCGGTTGTGCGGGGCGTCAAGCGCGCTCACGTGGTGGGCGACATGCCGTTCATGTCCTACAACATTTCCCTGGAGCAGGCCGTCACGAATGCCGGGATCCTTTACAAGGACGGGGGCGCCGACTCGGTGAAGCTGGAGGGCGGGCAGGATATGGCGGGCGCGGTGAGGGCAATCGTCAAGGCGGGGATTCCCGTGTTCGGTCACATCGGGCTCACCCCGCAAACGGCCAACCTGCTGGGCGGGTTCAAGGTGCAGGGCAAATCGCTGGACCAGGCCAGGAGGGTCGTAGATGACGCAATTGCTCTGCAGGAGGCAGGCGCTTTCGCCGTTGTGCTTGAGGCCATTCCCAGGCAGCTGGCCGCTCTGATTACAGAGAAGCTTGCAATTCCCACAGTCGGGATCGGCGGTGGGCTGGAGTGTGACGGGCAGGTGCTTGTGCTCCACGACATGGTGGGGCTTTTTCGCCGGTTCACGCCGAAGTTCGTCAAGGTATACGCGGACGTCTATTCTATACAGCTCGATGCGGTGAAGAAATATGTCGCAGAAGTGCAGTCAAAGAAGTTCCCGACGGAAGAGCACACCTTCACAATGAAGGATGAGGCGGTAGCTGAGCTTAGAAAGTCGCTGGGGCTCTAACCAGCAGCGCGCGAAGCGCGCTATCCGGTAGACGAGCTCTATGCCGTAGCGCCGGCACGATAGTGGGAAGGGTCCGCCCGGAAGCCCACGACCTGGCTTCCTCCCTCCCGTGAGGCCTTGGAAAGGGAGATGTCAGCCTCTTCCAGCAGCGTGGAGGCGGATAGCAGCCTCCCACCGCGCGATGACACGCCGATGGACAGCGCGCGGGCCTTTCCTTCGATCTGCCTGCTGCTCACGGCCTTGCGGAAGGCATCCAGGCTCCTCACTGCAGCATCGATGTCGACCTCGGGAAGCAGGGCCGTGAAGAGGTCATTGCCTGATTCGAAAAGGCACTCGTGGGCAGGGAACCTCAGCAGAAGGACCCGCGCGATCTCCGTGTACACCGCAGGAAGATGGGAATCCGCGAAGGGCTCATCGATGCGGATCCTGGCAAGGGCCAGATCCTGTCCAAGAGCCGTAACCCTTTCCAGCTCCGCGTGAAGCTTCGCCTCGAAGTGCTCGGCGCGATAGAGGCCGCTGCGCGGCGAGGTCATGCCGTGGGGGTCTGCCGGCCCTCGCACGGGTCTTTCGGCTTCGGACGGCACGCCCTGGACGCTCACGACGATGAGGATTACGACGCCGCCTACGAGCAGGAATGCCAGGAAAAGGTAAAGATCGTCCCGTACAATCGGATACAAGTCCTCTCTGCCCATGATGACGAACACCGCGTCAAGGACCGCTCCGGCCGCGTTCCCGTCAAGCGGCCTGCTCAAGACCACCTCGTATCCCTTGCTGACCTGGTATGCGGGCGTGCCGCGCCACTGGGCGGTTGGCGCCGCCGGCTCCTTCAGGTATTGGCTGTTTCGAGAGACGAGATAGAGGATGCCGTCATTCGGGGAATGCACGCTCATGAGAAGCAGGCGCGGCTCTCCGTCGAACAGCCCTCGGAGCTCCTTGCGGGCTGCAGGCGAGTCCAGGCTGACATACGTGGTACGGATCGAGGCGACCTTTGCCGTGATATCGATGAGCCTGTCCCTGGCAAGGAGAGAGTTTTGAGCGCGAGCGTTTTCGAGCCTGTATCCGGTCAGTCCGACAATGAAAAGGAAAAACGCCACGCTGACAGCCAGGAACGCCCAGGAAATATGCCTATTCATGCTCCCCTCCCTGCGCGCTGTGGAGTATAATCGAGTTCAAAACGCCGCGGAAGTCGTCGGCGCCTGGTTTGATCCTGCGAATGAGCGGAGGGGCCCATGAGCGTGCGAAAGAGATTCCTGCCGCCGGGATGGTATCCATCGGACAAAGAGAGCGTTGCCGAAGCCATCCGGACGATGTCCCGCAAGTTCCCGGCGCTGTCAACGACCTCCGGAGTTGCCGGCGTTGTGCCACACGCGGGCTGGGAGTTTTCAGGGAGCCTCGCCCTGGAGGTGATGTCATGCCTTTCCCGCAGCATCGATACCATCGTTATTATCGGCGGCCATCTTGGTCCTGCTGATGGAATATTGTGCGCCATGGAGGACTTCTACGACACGCCCCTGGGAACGATGCCCGCAGACGCGGGGCTGCTGAACGCCCTTGCCGGGTCCGTTCGCATCGGGGAGGACAGATGCGCAGACAATTCGGTTGAAGTGCAGCTTCCGTTTGCAAAATACCTTTTCCCGGATGCCCGCGTCCTCGGCTTGCGCGCATCACCGTCGGCGGATGCTGTGCGGCTCGGCGCAGCCATCGCAAGAGCGGGCAGAGAAACCGGGCGCAGGATCGCCGTGGTGGGCTCGACCGACCTCACGCATTACGGGTCCAACTATGGCTTTTCCCCTGCGGGGCAGGGAGAAAGAGCGCGTGCGTGGGTCAGGGAGGTGAACGACCGGCGCTTTCTCGACGCGCTGGTTTCCATGGACTGTGCTTCGATCCTGGACCTTGCCACCAGGGAAAGATCTGCATGCTCTGCCGGGGGAGCGCTTTGCGCCGTCAGCTTTGGCCGCGAGATGGGCGTTCACGAAGGAAGGCTTCTGAGGTACATGACGAGCTACGAAGTGCATCCGGCAGAGTCATTCGTGGGTTATGCCGGGGTCCTCTACAGCCCTCTCGACACGGCCAAGAGCCCACCGAAGTGACTGAACCAGGCACGTGTCCCTGCTCTCCAGGCCCTGCGTCTCGCGGAGAATGCGCGCAGCGATGGGCAGGAGCGTGGCCCAGACCGCCTTCTGTTCAGGGCGAAGTCGGTTGAAATACCCCGCCAGGGGCGATGACGGGCGGGGAAGCGCGCGCAGGGCTTCGGAATAGTCCCCGAGAAACTCTTTCCAATCACAACGCGCTGCCGCATCTCCGGTATCTTCGAACTCTGGCGTACCCCGTGGAGTCTCGACCAGCTTCCTGAGCCGGGAATCGTAGTCGCGGAGCATCGGTGTCCTGTAGCGGACCTCGCCGTCTGAGCGTTCTGCAGTCAAGCCGGCAGACCCAAGAACAAAAGTGCAGAGACTGCTCTCAGCCGGCGCATTCCGCAGCTGCCGTCCATGAAAATAGTCGTACAGATACGTGCCTCGCGCGTAGGGCTTTGCATGAGGGTAACAGAAGTCGGCTCCGTGAAGCCTGACGTCGGCCGCGCCAAGGACGCGCGCAAGGGATACAGCAGCATGAGTGACATTTCCGCCCGTGGTATCGACCGGGGGGAAGCCGCGCCACCGGGCGCTGATGAAACGAGAAAAAGGGTGCGCGCTCGTGAAAAACCGGGCGCGCGCGCCGAGCCGCCGGACCAGAAACGGAGGTGAGGCCAGATCAAAGAATAGTGTCGTCTCCTCGGGCAATCCTCCCAGAAAGTGGTGGTAGCTGTACAACTGGCAGTCCATGGACACCACCACCTCGGGCTGCACGCCATTCTTCAGCAGAGCGGGAACCGAGGTGTCAGTCGCGACGATGATGCTTTCGTCCCCGCGACGTGCGAGCTCTGCAATGCTGTTTTCAAGAGACGGCCCGGCTGCGGTAACGTGGGCACACCGTGCCTGGATGCGGTCTTGCGGAGCGCTTTGCGCTGCAGGGAGATTCGAAATGAGGTTCGCAAACCATCTCTTGCCGAAGTGGGCCTGCACGCTGTAGTCAGCCCGCGCTTCCTCCGCGGCGCCGCGAAGCTCTTCTGCGGCCATATCAAAGAACCCCGGCTCTGAAGCACACCAGGAGCGCACGGGAAGCGAAACAAGCCCCCCCGCGATCACAGGCAGGTATGTGGCTCGAACAATATGCCGTATCTCCTCAGTGCCGGCGGTGAGGTGCACCCGATAGTCTGAAAGGACGGGGGAAAGAGAGAGATTGCCCATCAATGCCTTGAGCGTTGAAGCATCCTTTTCGACGATAAGGACCTCTGCAGCCTGCGGCTGGCGAAGGAAGGCCGCGGCAACAAAGCCCCCACCCAGCCCCAGGCACACCAGGTACCCGCAGTCCCCCAGGGACCGCACCAGCCGCTCGGCCTCTCTCCCGGGGTCCACCAGGGAATGAAAGGGAAGCTCTCCCGCACGTGCGCGCAGGACCGGCACTCTGGAGCCATTCCTGGCGTCACGGAATGCTATTGCGGGATTGGGTGCGCAGCTTTCTATCCGGGCGGCCAGCGCAGGGTTGGAACTGGAGAGCGCGGCAAGGTTGCTTCTCAGGAATCCGGCCCCCTCAGGCGGCATTCTTGATTCTTTCTCCAAGCCCGCGGAGGAACCCTTCGCACTCATCCAGAAGAGCGACTGCCGACTCCCGTGCTCCCTTTTCGTCCCCGAGCCTGGCTTTGCGCCGGGTTTCAAGGAGAGACTGGGTGGCGAGCTGATATGCGATGGCAAAAACCTCGGCCGACGCCAGTGCACTGTGACCTTCGGGTCCGCCTGCGCGTGCCCGGCCCTCTGCGATGATCCCCCTCCATTCGGCAAGGATCCGCGAAGCAAGCGAGATTCTCTTCGGGCGGGAGGGAAGGCCGGCGTGCCGCATGAGCTGGGGTCCCCTGGGGGGATGCGCGGAGCTTCGAGCAAGCTCTCCAAGGGTCTGAGCGTCGAGCGGGTTCATTCCGGCCAGGAACACCGGAGACGGAAGGAGCCGATACAGCCTTGGCCCGGCGGCCGCCTCGTCTCTGCCCAGCCAGCCCGCATAGGTCCTGAGGGAAAGAGGCGCTCGAGCCATATCGCTGCCCGGCACGCGGATCGCGTTCTGATCGGCGGACCTGCGGTACCAGAAGCAATAGTATGGCGTGGTTCGTGAGCTGCGCTGGAGGAAGAACTGCTCGAACTCGTTGGGTCGGGCATGAGACACGATGTCGTTCGTGCACATGTCGAGCCCCGCAAGGATGACTGGCCCCCTGGTGGAAACGCGGGCCAGGTCGAGGGCGGTCGCGGCCACTGTGCCATGCGGCGCCACCAAAGGCGCACTGACTCCCATGGCGCGGAGGAACATCTCCTCCAGAATCCCCGGTTGGGCAAGGAGGAACGGCCCGGGACGGCTGCCGCGGGGTGCAAGCTCCCAGAGGCCCCTGGCCGCAGACAGCGGCATGGCTACAGGACAGGCCGGAACCGCGTGATGGAGATGGTGGATGGCATAGTAGCCCGGGTCCGTCATGAACAGGAGATCCGGTTCCAGGCCGGCCGTTGCGAGGACGGGCAAGCTGGACGGCAGGGCCCAGATATCAACGGCGTCCCTGATGTCAATGAGCAGGGGCAATGCGGACTCCAGGCTCGGGCCGGATGCAACTATCACCACCGTCCTTTCCGAGGAGCAGGGCGCACCCTCGAGGACCTCGTCCAGGGAGAGGAAGTTGAAAACGCTGTTTCGCAGCCATACCCTGCCCATGGACATGGTGGTGACGAGGCTGCCGTTCAGCTCCAGCAGGCATTGCTGGACCGCCTCGTTTGCGGCGCGTGAAAGCTCCGGGAAAAGTCTCGCTGACGGCGGCCACTCAAGGATTCGAAGCCCTTCGACGTCGAGATCGGAGATCTGTCCGCGCAGGAACTCCGCGACTTTCGTGCCAAGGTCAGGATGCCATGCCTGCTGGTGCCGCGATGGGATGGGAAGCGAGCTGCGGAATACGCCCGTGGAATAGTAGATTCGAATCACCCGGGCTGCAGGATGAACGTCGGCGAGCCAGCGTGTGAGGTAGCCCAAGCCCTCCCCCAGGATCACCACGGTAGAAGGCGGTTCCGGCCCGAGGGAGCTCTCCGCGAACCGCTCGGCCTCCCGTGCGGGATCATAGGGGGAGTGGAGGGCCAGGCCGTCGACTCTCATGGAAGGGGATCCGGACCTGGATGTGAATACCTCGAGCATCGGGTCTCAGGAAGAGAGGAAATAGACGAGCTCCCGCGGGTCTGTTCCCTCATCCGGCCAGACCCGGGATTTCAGGACTTCGATCGAAGGGGACTTGTCATACGGCTGAGCGCCGGCGAAACGGCTGCCCAGAAAATATCGCAGCTGGTGGAGGAACAGCGGGATGTCGTCACGTTGGACGCCCTGAAGGCAGATCAGAAGAGCGCCCGCCGGGAGCATTATTGCCGCGCCGAGGTCCGCCAGGAAGGCATCCAGGAGGCTGCGAAAGTCTTCCCGAAGCCGGAAAAGGTCCAAGTCCTCATGAACGGCAGCTATCCCCCTGATATACGGACCTAGGCCGAGGGACAGGAAGAGAAGCTTTTTCCCCTGGACTGCAGGAGAGGCGAGAATACGTTCCACCTGCTCCTCCGGCGTGGCTGGAGGTCGGGTTGCCTTTGCCTGGCTCCAGTTCATCAGGAAACCGCGGGCTTTCTGGAGCAGCGGGGCCAGGTCCGCCGCAATGTCCTTCAAGCACGAAAGCAGCTGAGCAGTGTCAGGGAAGGGATGTCTGGTCTCCGTGGCAAGCAGAACACCCACAAGCGAGTCCTCGTGGATGTAAGGACTCAAGATCATCCGCTCGAGGTTGGAGAACTCCCGCGAGGAGAAGAAGCGCTGGAAGGCGGCTTTCTGATCAGGATCCGTCACCTCCAACGGGTCTCCGTTGGCCAGGGCATTGAATGTCGGGTTGGCGCCCAGGGGGATGCGCATCCTGTGAAGGGTGGTCTGATCGAAGCCGTGGCTTGCCCATGGCGCGTACTCCATCCGGACAGGGTCATAGAGGAGAAGCGCGCCCTTTGTGATGGACAACCGTTTTCGAAGGGTTGTGAAAAGCCGGGAAGGCAGCTCAACGCCGTCTGAAGCCGCTTTTGCGTCCCGGATTATGAGGCGGGCGACTTCCTCTGCCGGTACACCGGGAACCTGCTGTTGTGTTGCTGCTGCCTCAAGGACCTTGAGGCTTCTCTTCAGGAGTCCGGCGCGGGCCTTTCCCGGGGACTTTACGGCCTCCTGCGGCAAGGCTTCCGGCCGGGGGACAATCGTGTCATCAGGGACGGCGTGGGCCGCCTTCCGCAGAAGGCCCATCTATTCACCCAGACCGAGGTCCTCGAACAGCTTTTTGTACATCACGAAATATTCGGAACCGGCAAACTCCTGGATCTTCTCATCAGGAAGCGCCTCCAGGAGGTTGTCCATGTATTTCAGGACTGTGCGAATCTCATCCTTGAGGTCGTCCGGAATGGCAGCTGCGCTCCCCATGCGGTCTTTGGTCCCAGCTTCTGGCGCGGCTTCTTCCATCTCCAGAACCTCTTCCGCCCCAGCATCCAGTGCTGGTGCACGGTCGGCGGCCGATTCATTCTCAAAGGGGATCTCTATCTCTTTATGCTGGCCCGCGGGGCCGAAGTCTTCCGTCACCGGCTCAAGCTCACCGATCTCCAGATCCTCGACCGGCGCGACAGAGTCTTCGCTTTCGAGCGCTTCCGCCTCCGCGGCAAGCGCATCTAGATCGACATCCGGCCCAAGCTCTTCGACCTGCTCAGTGTCGCTTTTTGCCCGCTCTGCAGGCTCCTCAACGGGCTCCAGCTCGCCCGGCTCTTCTTCCAGATCAAGCGTCTCGAGGTCTCCGACTTCTTCGACGGGCTGCATGTCTTTTTCCGTGGTCTCGATCTCCGGGATTCCTTCAAGGTCGAGCTCCGGCAGTCCTTCTGCAGAAGCCGAACCGCTCTTTGGCGCGCCGAGCTCTGCGGAAAGGTCCTCCAGCTCGAGCTCTGAGGGCAGCTCTTCCACCGCCGATTCCGCGCCAGCCTCTTGCAGGCTCTCGGCGGGCTCCAGGCCAAGGAGGTCTTCCTGCAGGCCGGCCATCGAGGATTCCTCCGGGATCTCCGTCAGATCCATGGACTCTTCCACGGGCGCTGCTTCAGCCACTTCTTCCGTGATCTCCGCGGTGTTCAGGATGTTGTCGAGCTCGTCCCCGGTAAGTGAAATTGTCTCATCCTCATCCTCGTCAAAGAAGCCGCTTTGCGTCTCACTGCCGGCCGGTGGGGCTGCCACCGCCGGCTCCGAGCCGGGTTTGCGCATTCCGGAAAGCTCGCTGCGCAGCTGAGTCAGGTCCGCTCGAATGGAGCGCAGCTCGTCCTCGATGCGGGCCAGTATCTCAGAGGACCCCGCCCGCTGCTCGGCGGGGGCTGCGGCGACAGAGGCAAGCTCGGTTTCCAGCGCGTCCAGGTCCTCAAACCGCTCCTTTTCAGCCTCGGTTTCGGAGAGAGTGACCTCGACCTCGTTGGGCTCCGCGGACGCGGCGCGCTTGTTGACCGCCGGCGTCAGCTCCTCTTCGAGCTCAAGCTCCGGCAGCTCCTCATCCGAGATCGGCTCCAGGTCTTCCGGCTCCGATCCGGCATCGCTCACCTCGGAAATGTCCGGCAGCTCTTCATCCTCTGCCAGGAGAGGCTCTTCCTCCGGTATGGAGGGTTCTCTTGTGGCCTCCGAAGGCCCGAGCTCCGTGTCCAGCTCATCGAGGAGTTTTTCCTCTTCCAGGGTGATCGTGTTTTCCGGGGAGGACCGGCGGGACGCGGCCCCCGCTCCCAAGGCCTCCAGATCCGTGAGCTCGAAAGAGCTCTCGGCCCCCTGGGACTCCATTACAGTGCGAGGTTCGATTTTCACCCAAACGCCATAACGCTCGAGCTTCTGCTCTCCTGCCGGGCTGTCCTGTGTTTCCCTTCCCATTCCCATCTCCTGAGGATACGTTACGCTCTCCTCATTATCGGCAAGACCTGGCCCTCACTTTCACGCATTTCTCTCAATGAAAAGAGTAAACTGTAGGTTTTGCGGTTGTCAACGGCGGGTTCGAGCGCCGGCTGGCCTTTTCTCCTCATCTTTCAGCGGGCGTGCGCCGTTATCAGGAGTGAAGAGTATGCGCCGTCTCCTGCCCATCTTCGTCGCGGGTTTCACAGTCGCTTCGGTCCTGATCTGTTTTTTCGGAGACTCGGGGCTCGTTGCCTACCGCCGGCTCGACGCCTACAGACAGAACCTGGCGGAAAACGTGGAAAAGCTGCAGACTCGGAACATGAAGCTCAACCAGGAGATTGCGGGCCTCAGGGACGACCCCCAGCTGAGCCTTGTCATGGCGCGGGGAATCGGGCTCTATCAGGCAGGGGACGAGGTTGTGAAGCTCGAGGGATACAAGCCTCCGTCCGGCTCGTACGAAGTCGGTGACATGTTGAAGCTTCGGAGGGGCGGGCCGTCCGGTAACATCATCTTCAAAGCGACCGGTGCAGGCATTTCCGGCCTCCTCGCCGCATTTGCCGTGTTTGCCGGGCGCGCTTCCCGGAGGAAGCGCCGAGGCGCCTGACATCCATGGTGGCGCTCGCTGCGGATCCCGGATCGTTCGACCGCCTGTCGCAGGTGTTGGCCGGCGGCGGGGTCGCCATCGTCCCCTGCGACACGATGTACGGGATTGTGGGGGTGGCGCCCGGCACCGAGGGAAGAATCCGTGACATCAAGGGAAGGGGAGAAAAGAAGCCGCTTCTCCAGCTCATAGCCCGCGCTTCCTGGATCACGC
The DNA here is from genome assembly GCA_049515135.1 of Spirochaetia bacterium. Taxonomy (GTDB): domain Bacteria; phylum Spirochaetota; class Spirochaetia; order SZUA-6; family Fen-1364; genus Fen-1364. The sequence continues at coordinate 316,584 of JBEKUJ010000003.1, read as the reverse complement.
AGATGTCCGACCAGCCGGCCCCGCAGGTGCTTTCAAGATACTGGCCTGGGCCGCTCACCCTTGTCTTCCCGGCCCGCGGCGGAGGAACGGTCGCGCTGCGCCTGCCGGATTCCCCGTTTCTGCTAAGATTGATGGAGCAGGTCGGACGGCCTTTGTACTCCACGAGCGTGAACCGGGCGGGCAGGAATCCGATTTTCGACGTGGCTGCAATGACGCTGGAGTTCGAGAGCGAGGTAGACCTGATCTTCGATGCCGGAGACCTCCCGCCCGGGCCTCCGTCGACACTGATCGATATCACCAGCCGGCCCTATCGCGTTCTGCGCCAGGGTGCGGTCAAGGTCCCTGCTGAAGAGCTGGCCTGATCGCGGCCACTATCAGAAGACCTTCTCGATCACTTCTTCCATGGTCGAGACCGGTTGGAAGGTGATGCCCTCCCGGACATGAGCAGGAATCTCATCAAGGTCTCTCTGGTTCTGCGAAGGATACAGCACCTGCTTTATCCTGTTTCGCCGGGCAGCAATCACCTTTTCCTTGAGACCGCCGATCGGCAGCACCCGGCCGACCAGGGACAGCTCGCCGGTCATGGCAAGAGATTTCTTGATCTTCTTCCCCGTGGCCAGGGAGAGCAGCGCGGAGGCAAGCGTTATGCCGGCAGATGGGCCGTCCTTCGGCGTGGCTCCGGCGGGAACGTGCAGGTGGATGAGGTTCTTTTCCCAGAAGTCGGGGCTCACACCATGATCGCCCGAGATGTGCCGGACAAAGGAGTACGCGATGCTGGCGGACTCCTGCATCACCTCCCCAAGCTTCCCTGTCAGCTTGAAGCCTTCCTTGCCCGCGTTTGCCACGGCCTCGATTGCCAGCACGGCTCCGCCCAGTGGAGTCCAGGCAAGGCCGATGGCCATCCCGGGCTTGGTGATCTGCGCCATCTCCTCGTCCTCGAACACCGGTTTTCCCAGGTACTCCGCGAGCGAATCTTTCTTGATGGCGATAGGCGGCTTTGCCTCGCCGGACAATATCTTGCGGGCAATCTTTCGATGGATCTTGTCCAGCGCCTTCTCGAAGTTGCGAAGCCCCGCTTCCCGGGCATAGCCGTCGGCGATTGCGCTGAGAGAGCCGTTGTCATATCTCACCGCGTTCTTCGCCATCCCCGAGGCTTCCAGTGACTTGGGAATGAGGTACGCGCGGGCGATTGCGACTTTCTCGCTGTCGATGTAGCCGGAGAGCCGAATCACCTCCATGCGGTCCAGGAGAGGCGCAGGGATGGTGTCCAGCGTGTTGGCCGTGGTGATGAAGAGGATGTGGGAAACATCGAAGGGGAGGTCCAGGTAGTGATCCCGGAAAGCGACGTTCTGCTCGGGATCCAGGACCTCGAGAAGGGCGGAGGAAGGGTCGCCCTGGTATGAAGCGCCCAGCTTGTCTATCTCATCGATCATGTACACGGGGTTCCGCGTCTTTACGATCTTGAGTCCCTGGATGATCTTGCCCGGCATTGCGCCGATGTACGTCCGTCGGTGTCCCTTTATCTCAGCCTCGTCCCGCATACCGCCCACGGAGAACCTGAAGAACTTGCGGCCCAGCGCGCGGGCAATGGACTTGCCCACGGACGTCTTCCCAACGCCCGGAGGCCCCACCAGGCAGATGATGGAGCCCTTCGAGTCGTTCTTGAGCTTGCGCACCGAAAGGTACTCGATGATCCGTTCCTTCACGTCGTCAAGACCATAGTGGTCCTCATCAAGAATGGCGCGGGCCTTTTCGATGTCGAGCGCCTCCTTCGTGTCATCGTTCCAGGGCAGGCTGGTGATCGTTTCCAGGTAGTTGCGGGTCACGGTGAACTCAGGGGAGTTTGCGTCCATCAGGGAGAACTTCTCCAGCTCCTGCTCCACCTGCTCTTTGACCTCGCCCTGCAGGCCGAGCTTCTCCACCGCCTCCTTGAAGCGCTGGTACTCGCTGGACTTCGCGTCCACCGCCATTCCCAGCTCGCTCTTGATGGCCTTTAGCTCCTCCTTCAGGAAGTAATCCCTCTGGCTCTTCGAAATCTTCTCATTGAGCTGCTCCTGGATCTTCTTCTGGATCTTCAGCAGCTCCTGCTCCTTCTTGATGAAGATGAGCACATGCTCCATGCGCGCCTGCACGTTTGTCATCTCGAGGATCTTCTGCTGCTCGGCGCGATCGATGTTGAGGATGGAGGTGATGAAGTCAGCAATCTTTCCGGGGTGGTCGATGTTCACCATGGAAAGCCGCATTTCCTCGGAGAAGAGGGGGTTGTTCTCCGAGACCTGTTTCATCTCGCTGATGAGCGCTCGCGTCAAGGCTTTGACCTCCGCCGAGTCGAAGTTCTCGTCGTCCATATACTGCACGGCCACGCTGATGGGAGGGGCGGCCTGGAGCACGCGCTTGATCTGGAACCGCTTCACCGTCGAGATGAAGATGTTGACTCCTCCATCAGGCAGGTTGATGCGCCGGGCGATCTTTGCCGCTGTCCCGATGGAAAACAGGTCGTCTGCTCCGGGGTTTTCAGTGTCATCTGTCTTTGTGAGGACAAGCCCGATGAAGCTGTCCGCCGCTATGGCCTTTTCGACAGTATCCGCGTCCGCAGCGGAGGGGAGCATCAGGGGCGTAAGGATTCCCGGAAAGATCGGCTTGCCGTGGATCGGAATGATGAACAGGCGTGCGGGCAGAATCTGATCGGCAGGGATCATGTGATGGTCGCTCATTTGTCATGTCTCCGTTATTGGACAAACTTATGAAATCGCTCCCAGGGGGTCAAGCCTAGCACGCCCATGGCACAGCGCAGCTGTGCGGAGGGCCGAAGGCTGTTGGTCGCCTGCCACCTATTGGGTGACGGGCGTCGGATTCGTCCTCGGCCTTGGATTGAAGTCCGGCGGAACGGGGTTCGGCAGGTTCCTGGCGATGTCGACCGGGACTACGCCGATGTCCTTCAAGCCGTACCCGCTTTCCTGCGGCAGGACGTGTACGATCTCGTCAGGGATTATTGCGTACTCCGCGGGCAGAGGCGCAGCGGAGCCGGCCAGGCGTGCGGGGTCGAAGGCAGACACAAGGTCGCTGACGTCTGCGGTGATCGCATCATCCGGTCCCCAGTCGCTTTGCCCCAGCTCCTGCTTCCCGAGGCTGCGCCCAGAAAGCTCATCAGGCAGCTTCGCAAGGGGAGTGAGCCCGAAGACTGCATCCACGAACTTGACCACGGAGCCATGGTCTCCGGTTTCGTGCGAGATATGATGAACGCGCGCGAACGGGGAAATCATCAGGAGCGGGACCCGCGGACCATCCGTTATGACGCTCTCGTCGGGTCCGTACGAGTGGATGGGAGGCGGGACGTGATCGTAGTCGCCCTCCGAGTCATCCCATGTGATGATGATTGCGCACTGTCCCCAGTATTTGCTCCGCGCAATGGCATTGACTGCCTTTGCCAGGAGCGCTTCGCTGATCTGCGCATCCGAGTAGGCGGGATGGTCATCATCGCCGAGGAAATTCCTCTGAACCGCAGGGTCCGGGTCCGCCGGTTTCATTCCAAAAATATTCAGATACCCGCCCTTGACGAAGAACACTCCGCCCTCGTCCGGGAGCGAGCCCTGGCTCACGGCGGTGAAAAAATCCGAAAGCCCGCGGAGGTTCCCGCGCATTCTGGGATTATTGGCGATATAGCCGAAGTACTGCGGACCGTTGTGGTGGGTTATGTAGGAGGCGTGCGTGCCGTTGGCGTCGGTCGGACCTTGATCGGGATCCGTAGGTTCCATGTCATAACCTTCTTCAAACCAGGCCCAGGGAACAGCCCTTTGCCCGTTCTTCGCGAGGAAGGCAATGTCGTTTCGCACATCTGCGAGATCTCCCGGGCCGTCGCGATCCGTCGCGGTTTCTTGCTCCGCGTCATTTCCCGCCATGGAGAGCGGAAGAGTGGCGTAGGTCTGGTTCAGCTGGACGCCATAGCCGGGGAAATCCTTTGGATTGACGGGCTGTTTTCCGTCGGCAGTCTTGTCATCAGGCGATCCCCAGTACGGGTCGTTGTCGTTCAGAACCGGCACGCCTTCCCCCTGGTTTCCGTTGCCGGTATACTTTTGCTCGGGGTGAAGCGCTTCCTGCGTCTGGCCCCCCTGGGCGGCAATGATCGCCAGGTTCCCGGGCGTCGAGGGCCCCACCATTGACTGGAAGATATGGTCGAAAAGGACGAACCGATTGGCATAGCGCCACAAGAACGGGACGGTGTCCCCGTCCATGTATGCCATGGTAAGCTCGCCGAACTGTTTGGCCATGAGTGAAGGCTTGCCTCCTTTGGCGTATTTTGCCTCTTCCGTTGATGCAAACTTGTCCATCAAGGCCGCTCCGCTCACAACGTCCATTTTCGCCGCAAGGAGCGCATGGGAGTGATCGACATCGTCGGTGTCCGCCGCGTAATCCTTGGGGCCGATGCGAAACGGCTGGATGCGGGAGGGCGATCCGTCAGTGTCGATGATTGTCTGGTAGAAACCCGGGGTCCGATCGGCAGGTTGAGAATACAGACCTTCAGCGCCCGGGAAGGTCCCGAAATATGAGTCAAAGGAGCGGTTCTCCTGGTAGAGCACAAACACGTATTTCACGTGCTGGCGCACCAGGGCGATACGCTGATCTGTCGAAAGCTGCGGCTCACTGTTCGATGCCGTCATCAGCTTCCGGACTTCCGGGTCTCCTCCGGAAAGAGAGGGGGCTGATGACGTGCATGCTGCCAGGAGAATAACCGCAAGGAGCGGGATTGCTTTCCTCATCGTTTGCCTCCACATGACCGCCGTTGCGGTCGGTTTCATGGGCAAAATAAACGTTGTCGGTTAAGGGTTGGTTAAGAGGGAAGCCTTGTCACGTGAGTCCATCTCAATTAGTATTGTGCGGGGACCCGCCGAGATGTACAGAAACCTCACAACCCAGGCAATCGTGATCCGCAGAGAGAGGCTTGGCGAGTTCCACAAGAGCCTGGTCCTGCTCACATCGAACATGGGTCTGGTCCGCGCCGCGGCCTACGGCGCATACCGGATGCACAGCTCCCTGCGCATGGGCAGCGAGCCGTTCACAGTTTCCCTGGCGCGGTTGTACATCAACCCTGTAAAACAAAGCTACAAGGTCACGGAGCTGGAGATCCGCCAGACCTTCGAGACTGTGACACGGGACCTGCCCCGTCTTGCCGCTGCTTCCCTCTGGGCCGAGGTTGTCCTCAAATCGTACGCGGCAGGAGAGACCTCGGACATGCTTTTCCAGCTCTTTCTCCAGTCCCTTCAGCTCCTCGACAGGGCGGGGGCCGGGGAGGAGCCATATGTGACCATCCAGTTTCTCTGGCGGTTCCTTTCCCTTGCCGGCTACCAGCCGGCTGTTGATGCCTGCTGCCAGTGCGGCGCTTCTCTCCATGCAGGGGCCACCGCTTTCTTTTCATCGTCTGTTCACGGTTTCCTCTGCCCTTTGTGCGTCCCGCCCGGCGCCCTGGCAGTGCCGGCGGGCGCCGTGCGCTACCTGGCGGCAACCGGGCAGCTAACCCTTTCCAGCGCCGTGGCGGTCACCCTGGAGCCTGCGGGCCTGCGGGCGCTGCGGCATGTGCTGCCCATGATGGTGCAGTCCGTGCTTGAGGGGGAGCTTGTCACGCTTCGCGCGGTTGGGGCCGGTCTGTGAGGGTTTTCGCCGCGCTTCCGCTTCCCCGGGCTGTCGTGGACGCGGTTTCCACGCTCATCGCCCCAATCCGCACAAGCCATCCCAGGCTGCGATGGGTTTCCCAATCCGCATATCATTTGACCCTCCACTTTTTCGGTGAAGTCGATGAGGGGGACCTGTCGGGTCTCCGCCGTGTCTTCCAGGACCCTGCGTTGAAGAGGCCTCCTTTCACTACACGGTTGGGTCCCCTGGGCCAGTTTCCACCGGGCGGCAATCCGCGCGTGCTGTGGATTGCCCTTGACGACCAGGAAGGACAGCTTCGCTCCTACTGGGAGCTGCTTGAATCTTCAATCGCGCCCCTGGGGTGGGAACGCGACAGGCGGGGTTTCACACCGCACGTCACCCTTGCGCGCAACTCGGACCTGCACCTTGCGCAGGGCTGGGATGCCGGGGTCCAGCTTCCCGAGACGCGGTTCTCCATATGCGAATGCGTGCTTTTCCAGTCCATCCTTGGACGCGGCGGGGCGGAATATGTCGCGCTCTCCCGGATAACCTTCGACGGAGGCGCCGCGTGAGGGTCGTGGACCTGATCATGAAAAAGCGGGACGCCTTCGCGCTTGAAGCGGAAGAGATCGATTTCCTGGTCCAGGGTTTCTCCCGCGGCAACATTCCCGACTACCAGATGTCAGCGCTCCTGATGGCTGTTGTTCTGCGCGGAATGAATCCGCAGGAGACCGCCCTGCTCACGGAAGCAATGATACGGTCAGGGGACGTGATGGACCTCTCCGGGGTGCCCGGCCCGCTCGTGGACAAGCATTCCACCGGAGGCGTGGGGGACAAGATATCCCTTATCCTGGCGCCCGTCGCGGCGGCATGCGGCATCCGGGTGCCAATGATGAGCGGGCGCTCTCTGGGACACACCGGCGGCACTCTGGACAAGCTGGAGTCCATACCAGGCTACAGGACAGACCTCTCCCCCGAACGCTTCCGGCAGGGGCTTTCGAAGATCGGCTTTGCCATGATCGGTCAGAGTGAAACTGTAGTGCCCGCAGACCGTCGGATGTACGCACTGCGAGACGTCAGCGGGACAGTGGAGTCGGTGCCCCTCATTACCGCCAGCATCATGTCCAAGAAGTTCGCAGAAGGAGCCGAGGCTCTGGTCTTCGATGTGAAGTGCGGGTCCGGCGCATTCATGAAAAACCTCGAGCAGGCGCGCGCCCTGGCCGGGTCCCTTGTGAGCACGGGCAAGGGCCTGGGCAGGAAAGTCGTGGCCGTGATAACGGACATGGACCAGCCCCTGGGCAGGGCCGTGGGCAATTTCCTGGAGGTGGAAGAGTCAATCGATTGCCTCCGCGGAAAAGGACCGGCAGACGTTGTAGAGCTCACATGTCGGCTGGCCGGCTGGATGCTGGTTCTCGGCGAAAAAGCAGCCAACCCTGCAGAAGGCCAGTTGATGGCCGCAAAGAAGCTTTCCGACGGCTCCGCATGGGACCTCTTCCTGAAGAACGTGGAGTTCCAGGGCGGGCAAACGGAGTTCCTGCTGCATCCCGAGAAAGGCCCGCATGCATCCATCAAAAGGCCGCTCCGTGCAGCCTCCCCGGGCACGGTCAGCCGGATAGACGCTTTCAAAGTCGGCCTGGCGTCCGTGGTGCTTGGCGCAGGTCGCTCCCGTAAGGAGGACGTAGTGCTTCCCGGGGTGGGCATCTCGATCCGCAAGTCGGCGGGGGAGGCTGTGTCAAAGGGTGATGAGCTGTGCCTTGTCAGTGGGGAGAAGGAAGAGAAGGTTCAGGAGGCTCTTCGTCTTCTGGCCTCTGCGTGGCAGCTTGCGGATGGAGAGCCGGGACCCAGGCAGATGATACGTGAGGAGATCACCCAGGAATGATCTGGAACAAGAGCCCCATCGACTCGGGCTCAGTGCGCGAGCTCGCGCGCAGGTTCGATGTGGACCTCCTGGCGGCAACCATCCTGTCGCGTCGCGGAATCACCGCTCCGGAGTCGCTCCAATACTTCCTTGAGACTGACCTGCGCCTCCAGCACAACCCATTTCTCATGAGCTCCATGACGGACGCGGTGGAAAGGATCAACGCGGCGATTGAGAGCGGGGAAAAGATGCTTATCTTCGGGGACCGGGATGTGGACGGCATAACCTCCACGGTTCTCCTCTACGAGGCGCTTGTGGACCTGGGAGCTGAGGTACAGTGGATGCTGCCGGAGGGAGAGGAGGCTTACGGGCTGAGTCCCAAGGTGATCGACAAGGCGCTGGAAGCAGGGGTTGGGCTTCTGGTCACCGTTGACTGCGGAGTCTCCAATGTGGCAGAGGTGGCAATTGCCGCGGAAAAGGGCATTGAGACGATAGTCCTGGACCACCACAATCCGCCTGCAGACCTGCCGGCGGCGGTCGCCATTGTCGACCCGAAGCTCCCCGGCTACCCCTTCCGGGACCTTTGCGGGTGCGCCGTTGCATCAAAGGTCGAATGGGCCCTGCGGTTTTCCCGGTCGCCGTTCTTCGGCGCGGACATATGTCTCCTGTCGGCCCGGCCTGCAAACGAAACCATAGTCGTCGAAGCTCTCAGGATGACGAACCTTGTCGAGACAGGACGGCTGATGGAAAGCTTCGTTCCCGGGCTGGTGCCTTTTGAAAAGACCCGGCTCGCATCGTTCATTGCGCAGGATGAGGTGCTCGTGCTCGACGCCCCCGGGCAGGCCCGACTCCTGACAAAGGCCTTTGGGGAAGATGTTTCGATCTCCCTTTCAGACCTTGCTCCGCTTGTGGCGCAGTCACTGCCAGAGCTGGCGGGACAAACCCTTCTGAAAATCTCTCAGAGCTCAAAAACGGACCGGTACAGCTCCAGCCCCGTGTCGGAGGTGGATACGCTTGCCGACGTGTTCAGGCGGCTCGTGCTGGCGCGAGAGGATGCCCGTCTTGCTCCCTGCCGAACCCGGCTGGATCTGGTCACCCTTGGGACCCTCGCGGACCTCATGCCCCTCGTGGACGAAAACCGCATTATCGTTCGCGAGGGGCTTGCCGCGCTTCGAGCGCCGGAGCGCAACGGGCTTCGCCAGATCTTCAAGCGGAGGGAGTTGCTGGGCAAACGGATCAGCGCATCCGACATTTCCTGGCAAATCGCCCCTCTCCTGAACTCGGCCGGACGCATGGGAGAGCCGGCCACAGCCACGCGGGTGTTCCTTTCGGAAACAGCTGAGGAGGCGGATTCTCTGGTGGACCAGCTTGTCACGCTGGACTCCCGGCGCAGGAGCATGGGTGAGACGACATGGAACCTCATGCTGGAGCAGGCAAAGGATTCGCTCACGCGCACGGGAGGACGATGCGTCCTGGTCCACGATGAGCGAATTCAGCGCGGCATTACGGGGATCATGGCATCGAGGCTGCAGGGCTTCTTCAAGACGCCCGCCATCGTCATCGCGGAGGCGGGCGAGACCGCCATCGGGTCCATTCGCTGCAGCCGGGACCGGATGATCGCTGATTTCTTCCAGCGCCACGGCGGGCATTTTCTCACTTACGGAGGGCACGATTTCGCCGGAGGCTTCAGCCTGGAACGGCAGCGCCTGGCCTCTTTCCTGGACTCGTTCTTTTCCCATGTGGAAGAGTTGCCGCCCATTCGTGAGGAAGAGTCCATCGATATCGACGCCGAGATCCCGCTCACCCACCTCGAGCCAGGGCTTATTAAGATCGTTGACCTGTTTGAGCCGTTTGGAGAAGGAAATCCGCCTCTGGCCTTCCTCTCACGCGGGCTGAAGGTGGTCCATTGCGAGCTGATCGGACGCCGCGAGCTCAACCATCTGAAACTGCTCTTTGACGCGGGGAAAGCCAAGTGGCCCGCCGTCTACTGGAACGCAGCCCCACGGTTCCCGGGAGAGTTCACGATCGGAGACACGGTGGACATCGTTTACCGCCTGTCGCGCAATTCCTACGGGGGCGGCGAGAACCTCCAGCTCATCATACTGGACCTGCAAAAATGATCCCCCGCCGATCCACCATCTGGCTCATGTTTGCGTTGATTCTTGCATCGGCTCCGAACGCGCTGCCGGCGACCCTTCTTATAACGTCGCCGCAGATCGGCCTCTGCGTGACAAGTCAGGACGCAGTGTACCAGTACAGCTGGGGAGTTCTGCGTCCTCAGTCGGGTCTGTTCTCCTATGCACCGCTCGGAAAGGCCCCTCTGACGCCACAGATCACTGCTCCCCAGGCTGCCGCTCCCGGGGACCTTTTGAGGATTGAAGTCCTCCAACCAGAAGCCCTGGAATCGGTGGAGGCCCAGATCCTTGGGCCGAAGCAACAAGTGCTTTCACGAGGAATCGGGTTCCGCGTTCCGCGCCCGACGGAGTCGGCGCAGAAGGACCTGTGGGTCGTCCTTGTGGGAGTGCCGGACCAGGCCGAACACGGCTCTTACACCCTTTTGCTGACAATCAAGGCCGGGGACAGGAGCGTTGTCCAGCTTTCCCCCTTGCCGGTTCGCGACCGCACTTTCCGGTTCGAACGGATCGTGATGACCACCGGGCTGGAGGAGCTTCGGAATTCCAACGACCCCCGCAAGATTGCTGAAGCGCGCGAGCTCATCCGCGTCCTCACCACTCCTCATCCGGACGCGCTTTTCGAGTTTGGGACAATCCGAAATCCATTCCCCGACGCGCGGCGCACGTCGGGATACGGCGACCGAAGGAAGTACATCTTTCCCGACAACACCTTCGAGTATTCCGTCCATGAGGGACTGGATCTCGCTGCTCCCGAGGGGACGCCGGTTTCCGCCTGCGGAAGGGGGAGGGTGGTTTTTGCCGGGCAAAGAATAATCACCGGGAACACGGTGGTCATGGAGCATCTCCCGGGCCTGTTCTCCCTGTATTTCCATCTCTCTGAAATCGATGTTAAGACGGGCGATATTGTGGGCCAGGGCGACGCGATCGGGAAGGTGGGTATGACGGGGTTTGCCACGGGTCCACACCTCCATTGGGAGATAGAGGCTCTCGGCGTGCCCGTGGATCCGGATGCGCTTGCCGCGGAGCCGATTCTTGACAAAACCGCGGAATCAGGCGAAATTGAGAGCGGCAAAGCACCGAAGGGAGGTGAGTGATATAGCCTACATTGAAGTCAGCGATGATGAGCCCCTGGAAAAAGCAATCAAACGCTTCAAGCGCCAGGTAGAGAAAGAGGGGATCATCAGGGAATGGAAGAAGAGGGAGTTTTTCGAGAAGCCCTCAGCCATTCTCAACCGCAAGAAGAAGGCTCTCGAACGCAAGCGTATGAAAAGAGCCCGTAAAGTTTCGCAGATGAAGAGTTACTAATGGTCATAGCGGGCGCAGCCCGCCCGCGCCATTAGAGCGCGTACTCGCGCATTAGCCTAGAGAACTGCGAGAGCCCCCAGACGGGGGCTCTTTTGTCAGCAGCGCTCCTTTCGCAGCCCGCTGCTACAGGATGTGCTTCAAGAACCGCTGGGTCCGCTCTTCCTTCGGAGATGTAAAGAGGGATTCCGGCGCCCCCCTCTCGATGATTTCACCATTGTCCATGAATACCACAGTGTGGGCAGCAGCGCGGGCGAACCCCATCTCGTGCGATACAACGAGCATCGTCATGCCTTCTTTGGCCAGCTCCACCATGACGTCAAGCACTTCCTTGATCATCTCAGGGTCCAGTGCCGACGTGGGCTCGTCAAAGAGCATCACCTTGGGGCTCATGGCGAGCGCCCGGGCGATTGCCACCCGCTGCTGCTGTCCGCCTGAAAGCTGCTCAGGATAGGAGTTTTCTTTTTCCGAAAGGCCTACCCGTGCCAGGAGGCTTTTTCCCAGTTCAACGGCTTCCTTCTCGGGAGTTCTTTTCACCAGGCGGGGTGCCAGAATGATATTGCCCAGCGCTGTGAGGTGGGGAAAAAGATTGAACGACTGGAACACCATTCCCACTTCTTCCCGGATTTTTCGGATGTCGGAAGCGTGATCCGACACCTGGTCGTCATCGATCCAGATCTGCCCCGAGGTGAGGTGCTCCAGCCTGTTGATGCACCGAAGCATTGTGCTCTTCCCGCTGCCCGATGGCCCGATGACCAGCACCACCTCCCCGGGCTTCACGGACAGGGTGGCGTTCTTGAGAGCGACCACCTTCCCGAAGTTCTTGCATGCGTCGATGATACGAACCCTATCTGCCACGCCTGTTCATCCTTTCCTCCATGAGCGCTACGAGGCGGGAGAAAAAAAGCGTCATGACGAGGTAGACGAGCGCAACCACGGTCAATGCCTCGAAGTAATAGAAGGTCTTGGAGGCGAACTCACGTCCACGGCGCAGAAGGTCGGACACCGCCAGGATTGACACCAGGGACGAGTCCTTGAGGAGAGCTATGAACTCATTGCCGAGGGGAGGGAGAACAACCCGTACAGTCTGAGGCAGGATGACCCGGGAAAGGGCCTGGGTGCGCGTCAGACCAAGGGCTATTGCGGCTTCCATCTGACCCTTGTCGATGGACTGGATGCCTGCGCGGAAGATCTCCCCCAGGTACGCGCCGTAACACACCGTCATGGCGATCACGGCAGCCATGATATCGGGCACCTGCACGATCTTCCCCAGCGCGTAGTAGATGTAGAAGATCTGCACGAGCAGGGGAATGCCGCGTATGATTTCCACGTAGATCGTGGCAATCCTGTTGATGATGCGGATGCGCGATATGCGTCCGATCCCCGTGAGAAGGCCAACTACCAGGGCAAAGGCAATAGAGAGAAGGGTCACCTCGAAAGTCTTGAAAATCCCGTCCGGAAGGAACAGGAGGATCCTGGTATACGGGTCCGGGTGGATCAGGGGAAGAATAACAAGAAGGGCAAGGGCCCCGAAAAAGGAGATCCGCCAGGCCGAGAAGGCCGACTTCTCTCCTTTTCCGGGGATCAATGCCCCGTCAGAAACCTCAATCCTCGCCTCGCGGCGAGGTTCCTTTACTTGAGCCACTTTTCTTCGATGGCCTTGTTGTCACCTGCATCAAGGACCTTCTTCAGTCCGGCGTTGATCCTGTCCAGGACCTTTGTATTGCCCTTCTTCACCGCGACGCCGTAGTACTCCGTCGTGAACGGGCTTCCGACCGTCTTCAGCTTGCCCTTGTAGTTGGGGTTCTGCAGCGCGTAGTTTGCGGCAGTGGGAGTGTCCACGACAACGCCGGCGATCCGTCCGTTGACGAGGTCTTGGAACGCAAGGCCGATGTCGTCATATGTCTTCTCAGTGATCTTGCTGGAATCCTTCACCTTGTCGATCTCGAAAGCCCCCGTGGTGCCGATCTGCGCGCCAACGGTCTTACCCTTGAGGTCAGTCAGTTGCGTGACGTCGTTCATCTCGGCTTTCACCACGAGGATCTGGCCGGCGTTGAAGTACGGGATGGAGAAGTCCATGGTCTTCTTGCGCTCGTCCGTGATCGTCACGGAGGACATGACCGCGTCATACTTGCCGTTGTCCAGACCCGCGAAGATCCCATCCCATGCGGTATTCTTGAACTCCACGGTAAATCCGCCCGCCTTTGCTGCCGCGTTCATGAGGTCGACGTCGAGTCCGACGATGTTCTTGTTCTCATCCACCATCTCCATTGGAGGGAAAGTGGCGTCAGACGCGATGACGATCTTGGTAGCCTGCCTGGCCCCGCAGGAAACGACCCCGAACAGGGCAAGCGCAAGGACTACGCCCGCTAGAACTCTCTTGAGCATAAATACCTCCTTCTGAGTATGTTTATTCGTTATTCACTGAACTGCGGGCCGTGTCAAGGGAGTCTCTTGACGGGATCGATTCATTCCCCTATATTCATATGAACGACGCAGGGTAGAGCAGTTGGAAGCTCGTCGGGCTCATAACCCGGAGGTCGCAGGTTCAAATCCTGCCCCTGCTATATAAACCCTTTCGATGTGAGGGTTTAGGGACCGCTTCCGGAAAACCGGCGCGATTCGCACTTCACTGTAGACAGCATTGTAGATGGCTGTCAGGAGGAGCGAGGATGCGCCGTTTTTCATTGTATCGCCGAGGCCGAATCTGGTAAGAGTGACCGCCGCGCCGCCGAACACGTTGCTGACGATTGGCCGCGCGACTGAATCCCGGAGCCCGGAGGCAAGCATCGCAGGCCGATTGCGGAAACCTTTGAGATTTCCGCTCTTCTCCAGGCGATTCGAAAAGCGCCACTGACGCCTACAGACGCGGAGCGGATCCTCTGCGCATAGCCCAAATGGATAACCAAGCGCGCGAGTGAGCCGTGTGCGGAGAAAGGAGGGTATTACGGCGCTCGAGACTATTCGGCATCCTAATCGAGCGTGGCAGGAGCCTTCCTAGGCACTGCTTCAAGGAGATAGCAATGACAGCGAAATATCGTCTACGCATCGTGATTACCATGATCGTCGCCCTGCTTCTGATGTCTGGATACGGGTTCGCGCAAATGATGGGCGGGAAGCAAGTGCGGGATTATACCGGCAGCGTCAATATGCTGAATGAGCAGGACGGCAAGATCATCATCAAGATCGACGACGGATCGACCGGCAATTGGAGCGTGGGACGCTACACCGTGGTGCTGCGCGGCGCGCAGCGGGAGCCGCTCTCGCTGCTTCTAAGCAGCAAGAGGGTGAAAGTCTGAGTCGCCCAGGACGGCACTGTCCAACGCGTAGAGATCCTCCAGATGTGACGCCGCGGCGAGGGATCGTCCTCGCCCTGCGGGCCAATGCTTGCCCAGGGCGCTAGTCCTTCGCCGCCACTTTCTGCGGCTTCGCGTAGTACGGATTCCTGACTACGTGGCCCTGCGCGATCATATACGGATGCACTTGGAGCATGGGGGATGGAGGGCCGAGCGGAAAGAGCTCTCGTAAAAGAGCCCTGTCAACGGCGAAAGGTTTCAGGTGCCTCTGGTAGGGTGCAACACCGTTGTAACACGTAGAGACCTAGCGCCTATGCGGAAGGATCTATCTTCATGCGTGACGCTGAACGTGACCCTCTCATTCCAAAAACGCTGGATATCAAGCCTTTAGTGTGTTTAGCATCCCCACGCCTTCTACCATAAGCCGTAGGGTAGGGTGCCTGATGCGCCGAGTACCGTTAGAGCCGGAAATACTTTGGTGGTAAGCGAAGTCACCACCATTCTTTATCAGTGCGGCCCCTTGATGAGGGCCTTGACTTCGCCGTTTGTCAGGACAGAGTCCAGGTCGATCCTGCTGGTGGCGATTTTCTGCCCTTTGATCTCCTTCAAACGCTTCCTCGAATCGTACCCCTTTTCCCAGGTCGAGGCCCTCAGGGCTGCGGTCGAAGAAATGTTGCATCCGCTTCTTCGCTCCCGCAAGCCATTTGTTGAACGTCTATCTTTCCTCTATGAGATTCTGGGCGGCGGGAAGTAATTTACGGACGGATCACAGGCCGAAAATCCGCGGGACCGATCATGCTATTTGGCGACGGAGCGTTCTCGTCCCCTTTGACCTCAAAGTATCACTGAAAAAGCGAAATTGGTTCCTTGCCGAAAAGCTGAAAGCCGAGGGCCCGAAACTTGGAACGCCTCCACTATGCGGGGATCGAACTGCGTGCCGCTTCCACGGCGCAGCTCTTCGCAGGCCCGGTCGGTAGACGTTGCCGGCCGATACGGGCGCGAGGAGGTCATGGCGTCGAAGGCATCGGCGACGGATACTATCCGGGCCTTTAGGTCGATCTGCTCCCCCGCGAGATGATCGGGGTACCCCTGACCGTTGAACCACTCGTGGTGATGATGCACGATCGGGAGGCAAGGTCGGAAGAACTCCACCGCATTCAGGATTGAAGCCCCAAGGGCGGGGTGGCTCTTGAACACGTTGTATTCCTCCTCCTCTAGCCTACCATTCTTGTTCAGCAGTCTCTCTGGGATCCCAATCTTGCCGATGTCGTGGAGCAGGGCGCCATATTCCAAGACGTCGATCTCCGCTTTCACTATGCCCATGGCGCTAGCGATGCGCGTCGACAGCAGCCGCACCCGGCTGCAGTGCCCGCGCGTATAAGGATCCTTGGCCTCGATCGTCTCCGCCAGGACTTTGACCGTTTCTATGTTCGCCTGCTGCAGCTTTCGGAAGGCTTCGGCCAGCTGTGCGGTCCTTTCCTCGACCTTCCTTTCCAGCGTGCGCTGGTACTCCTGGTTTTCGCGCTGTAGCCGCTCGTTTTCCAGCTGCATCTTACGGAAGCGGATCGCCTTGCGGACTGTCTGCTCCACCTCGGTTTTTCTAACCGGCTTCGACAAGTAGTCGAAGGCTCCTGCCTTCATGCTATTCACCGCGATTTCCAGCTCGGAGAGGGCGGTGAGCATGATGACGGGCACGAGAGGATGCTCCTTCTTCACAATCGTCAGCAGCTCTGTGCCCGGCATTCCGGGCATGCGGATGTCCATCATGACGCAGTCGGGGTCGAACCGGCTGTCGCGGAGCACCTCCAGCACCTCCGAGGCAGCTGCCGCCTCATAGATCTCGAATCCCGCTCCCCTCAAACCGATTCCCAGCACCTTGCGGATAGCGGGGTCGTCGTCGACGATCAGAACCTTGTCGCCCATGCCTTGTCGTGCTTTCCGGCATATATCCGGGGGAACAGGAAGGGCACCCGGAGCTTGTAGTCGGCGTAGCAGGGGAGCAGCAGCGGGAAGAGGTACCGGTCCTGGATGAAGACGAGAATCAGGTCCCCCAGAACGAGGACTGCCGAGACCAGGATGAAAGTTGCGTCGAGGAAGATGACGTTAAGCGACGCCTGCATGAGGAGGAACCAGAGCAAGCCGGGGTGCCTGCTCAGGCGATAGGTGCCTTCGGTGTAGAGCGTAATCCCTGTACCGCCGGCGGAGAAGCGGCGATGCAGGGGAATTTCGATCACAGCGGAATAAGCGAGCAGGACCGCGAAGACTCCGGACAGGATGGCGGCCGCCACCCGCAGGAAAAGTGGCCCTGCAGCGCGGAAGGAGGTCACCTCCAGGACGAGAGCAAGGAGCACGGCAGCGCACCCGAATGCGAAAGCCGGCACTGCCAGGCGGTGACGTCGCGCACGGCGACACAGGTCGGGCACGAGCAGCAGGGAAAAGCCGACTCCTCCGGCGATCAGGATCGCAGGCACCATTACCAGAAAGATATCACAGGTACCTATAAATTTCATGAGAGCCACACTATACTCTGAAGAGTGATCATCAGTTTCTCCTCACTCATCCCGGCGATCGCTTTTTGTCTCTATGTCGTGTTCACCGCCTTCGGATTAGCGCAGTATAAGAAAGAGACGATCTGCTGGCCCTTCATCATGTACATGGCGTGCATGACCATCTGGGGCTTCGGTTCTTTCATGATGCATGCGAACACGGCGCTGTTCACTCCCCTGGTGTGGAATCGTTTTATGGTGGCCGGGATGCTGGGCGGACCCATCTGCATCGTTCACTCCGTTCTCCGTCTCTCTCAACTTCCGCGCGGGCGGTACCGCATCCTGCTCGGCATTGGCTACGGGCTGTACGGCGTCCTCCTTATTCTGAACTTCCTCGGCTACGTGGTGACAAGTGCCCGGTTCACAGAGGGAGAGTTTCGCTACACTCTGGGACCGGGGGCTCCTGTGGCCTACGCCCTCAGCTATCCGTTCCTCCTGGCCAGCCTTTTCATCCTTACCCGGCAGCTGTACCACGCGCACGACCGGTTCATGCGGAGGAAGCTTCGCCTGCTGGTTTTCGGCGCCGGCGTCATGCTCGCCGGGGTTCTTGCCAACTTGTATCAGCCGATTGGCCGCTACCCCGTAGACCTTTTGGCCGCCTCGGTGAACGCGGTCATCATCTTCTATGCGATTTACCGCTACCAGCTCATCCATTACTCCGCGCTCGTGCTGGAAGCCATCCTGCACTTCGTCCTGGGCATCGTGAGCGCCTTGGCGTTCTATGGGATCCTGTGGCTGTTCGTGCCGCTCTTCCGCCAGATGCCATTCAACATCGCCTTCCTTCCCCTGCTACTCCTGGCGGTTGTCGCGGTTGTTATCTTTCAACCCCTGCGGCGGGGGACGCTCTCCCTCTTTGAGAAGCTGTACTTCGGTAGGCGGATGGAGTACCTGAACTCCCTGCGGGCGTTCGCAGAGAGCATGACGGCGATCGTAGAGCTCGACAACCTCGGTGAATCCACTGTGGAGAAGATTGCGGACACCTTCTCGCTGGAGTGGGTGTTGATGTTCGTGCTGGATTACTCCAGCCGCAACTACCGCATGATCGCGCAACGTGGTCTGGGTGACGAGGAGCAGCGACTGCGGACCATTTCGCTAGGCCGCGACGCGCCTCTGGTGAAAGCGGTCCAGGAACTGGCGACCCGCCGGATCGCGCAGCCGGAGAACATGAGCCCCATCCCGATCCCCGTCAGCAGCCTTCCGCCGCTCGCCCCGAGCCTGATGTTGCCACTGCGCTTCAAGGATCGCATGAACGGTTTTCTTATCCTGGGACGGCGGCGGGAAAAAGAGCTGTTCGACGCTTTCGATCTGGAGGCGCTGGAAACCCTCGCGTGGGAGTGCTCGATCTCGCTGGAGAACGCTATCTCCTTCGAGCGACTGAAGCGGCAGCAGAAGCAGCTGCAGAGCCTGAACGAGGAGCTGACCCTCAGCCGCAACAAATTGAAGGCCTTCTTCGACGGCATCACCACCCCCATTTCCATCCAGGACATTAACTACAACATCATTGTCACCAACCTCGCTGCCACCCGCTACTTTGGCAAGTCCTTCGAGGAGCTCATAGGCAAGAAGTGCTACGCTGTGTTCTTCCAGCGCGACCGCCCCTGCTCGAGCTGCATGGCGCAGGATTGCTTGCACGCGCAGATCCCCTTCAGCCACGATCTATCCGATGAACCAAGGAACATGACCTTCGCCGTTCACTTCTACCCGATCGTGGTGTCGGAGGAGAAGGAGAGGATCTTCCTCGAGTTCTTCCAGGACACTACGGAGGAGAAGCGGCTCCTGGCAGAGCTGATCCAGACCGAGAAGCTCGCCAGCATCGGTGCCCTAGCCTCGGGGATCGCGCACGAGATCAACAACCCCCTGTTCGCTATCCTCGGAACCGCGGAGATCATGCAGGAACAGCTGGCCTCCAACAGCGGGCTGCACGAATACGTGAAGGACATCATCCAGTACTCCCAGAACGCCTCAGACGTGATTCGGGTGTTGAACCAGTACTCCCGTCGGGAGCCGGAGACCATCCAATTGGTGGACATCGCCGAGGTTCTAGAAACCTCGCTCAAGCTGGCGCAACGCGGATTGAAGTTCGATGGGATCCAGATCAGGAAGCTCTACGATCCGATCCCCGAGGTCAGGCTGCGTCGTGGCGAGCTGCAGCAAGTCTTCCTGAACCTTATCATCAACGCGGTCCAGGCCACGAGCCGGGGCGGGACCATTACCCTAAGCTGCCGCTGCACGGACGGAACTGTGGTCATCGCGGTCCAGGACACGGGGCACGGTATCGAGGCAAGCAACATGGACAAGATATTCACCCCGTTCTTCACCACTAAGGATCCGGGGCAAGGCACCGGCCTGGGACTGAGCATCACGTACCGCATTGTCAACGAGATGGGCGGGCGGATTCGAGTGGAAAGCCGCGTGGGGGAGGGAACGACGTTTACCGTTACGATACCGGTGACCGCGGAAGGCAGCAGCCGGATCCGCTTCCTGCACGCCGCGGCCGACGACGAGGTCGAGGACGTCTTCTTCCTGCAGCGCAAGATCTTAGTCGGCGAGAAGGCCTACCACGAGGAAAGCATCCGCCGGCCCGAGGATCTACGGGCATATCACATCCTTGCCTACAAGGGTCTGCAGCCGGTGGGGACCGTCTCTTGCCTGACCCCGGCCATGGTAGGGCTTCTACCGATCGAGCAGCATCTGCCCCAGTCGCGGCTAACGATGAACCGCCGCTGCGTCGAGATCGACAGACTGGCCGTGCAGCTGGAGGAGCGTGGAAGCATCGTGCCGCTCGGGCTCATGACCCTTGCCTACCTGTTCGCGAAGTCGGAGGAGGCGGAACGAACGCTCCTGGACGTGTTCTCAGATGATGAGAAGTACATCCACATGTACCGCAAGCTCGGGTTCCAGGCCGTCGGCGAGTATCATGATCCGCTGCCGGTCACGGTGATGGTCATGGACTACCAGACCGACTATGAGAAGAAGCAGCGGCGTATGGAGCACTTCGTGAAGCCGTTTATGCAACGTCTGAGAGGATACCTGGATTTCGAAGAAAGCGAGCGGCAGCGATTCTCCGAACAGCTTGACCGTTTCATCAACGCGCCGGTTCCTTCCGACGGCTCATGACCGTCGCAGGCCGCGGTCAGCGTCCAAGTCCCGCAACCACTCGAGCTGCCGTCGCAACGGCAGCGGCGACGGTCAGAGCACACCGTGTCGACGCTACTCTATCGATCCATACAAATCACTCATACATGAATTCGTACAAATCCCGCGCAATTGATGGAAACGGATGAAAACGCAAAATTCATGGCCTATGGGCAGCACGCCGGTCACGTTCGGCGACGGGTGACAACCCCGAAGGGCGAAGCGGCTGGCCGGACGGTGAGCGTCCGGGCCGGATCCCCGCTCTGGCCATTCGCTGTAAATCCTGTCCCGTAGCTACCTGGGCCGAACGCGTTGCGCGACTCGATCGCTTTCATGCGGCGAGCATCACAACAAAAGAGGAGAGGGGTGTGCTATACTCGCCCAGGAAGGACTGTCGCGTCATGCGACTCGCCGTGATCCTGCTTCTCCTTGCCATTCCCACGATCATTTCCTCCGCGCAGGATTGGGAAAAAGCCCGCCGTGCAATGGTCGACACCCAGATCGCATCCCGTGGCATCCGCGACCCTCGGGTGCTCGCGATCATGCGCGAGGTCCCCCGCCACCTCTTTGTTCCCGCAGATGTGCGCGGGCAGTCGTACAATGATTACCCCCTGCCCATCGGCGAGGGCCAGACCATATCCCAGCCCTACATTGTTGCGCTCATGACGGAGATCCTGGATTTGAAGGGAAGCGAGAAAGTCCTGGAGATCGGAACGGGGTCGGGATATCAGGCAGCCATTCTCTCGCGGATGGTTCGAGAGGTTGTAACGATTGAGATCCGGAAGCCGCTCTCAGCGCGCGCCTCAGCGCTTCTCGACTCTCAGGGCTACCGCAACGTCACAGTCATCAATGCCGACGGGTATTATGGAGACACGCAGAGAGCACCTTTCGACTGCATCATGATCACGGCCTCTGTCAACCATGTGCCGCCGCCGCTCCTGCAGCAGCTCAAAGACGGCGGGCGGATGGTCCTGCCGCTAGGCAACCCGTTCAGCTACCAGGAGCTGGTTCGCATCACGAAGAAGGGATCGGACATCGTGGTGGATCACATCACCGGAGTTCTCTTCGTGCCGCTCACTGGGACAGCGCTCGAAGGGGAGAGATGATTTTTACCGCGATCGGATGCCTCTCCCTTTCATCGCTTGCCTTCGAGCTTCTGATCACGAGGTTCTTCTCCATCGCCCACTGGAATCACCTTTCGTTTCTGGCCGTTGGCGTGGCGATGTTTGGCTACGCGGCTGGAGGGACTCTCCATTCCTTGCTCGGAGATCGATTTGCGAGCGCCTGGACCGAAAGGCCGCGGCAATTCTTTGCCTGGCTGCTGCTCGCGGGCTCAGTCACGACGATTGGCTCTTTTCTCATCGTCAGGGCGCTCCCGCTTGACTACCTGAGGTTTCCGCTCGATCCCTGGCAGCCCGTTTACCTGCTTCTCACCTGCGTGGTTGTTTCTTGTCCATTTCTGGTCTCGGGGCTTGCTTGCTGCGCGGGGTACGCAAACCTGCCGGATCGCAGCGGAGCAATCTCCTGCGCCTCTTTTCTCGGCGGTGCAGCGGGCGCCGTCGCGCCGGCGATCCTGCTCCCTGCCCTCGCGGAGGGAGGCTGCGTGGCGGCCGCAGCCTTGATCCCCCTTGTTCCGGTCCTGGTGTTCGCCTCGGGGCGCGTTCCCCGAGCGACGGCGGCGATCCTCTCAGTGGGCCTTGTTGCCCTTCTTTCGTGGTCGAGCTCGAGTTTCCTGAGGGTGGAGCCGTCATCTTATAAAACGCTCCCCCTCCTTCTCCAGGCGCCGGGAACCAGGGTGATAAGCCGACAATCGGGGCTGCGCGGCCGTCTGGAGGAAGTGAAGGGCCCCACGATCCGGTTTGCGCCAGGTCTCAGCCTGGCATTCACTCATTCGCTTCCCGCACAGACAGGTCTTATCGTCGACGGGGATTCCCTGAATGTGCTTTACAACCTTCGACCGCCTGGAGCCTTGGAGTTTGCGCCCTGGACCCATTCATTCGCGGTCCATGCTATGGCAGGGCAGGACGTTGGGCCGGATGCGGGCAGTCTCGTTCTCCAGGCCGATGGAGGCCTTGCGCTCGCGTGCGCAATCGCGGCTGGTTCCCGACCGATTGTGCTGGTGACCGAGGATCCCAGGATGGCCCGCAAGATGGCGCAGTGGTACAGGGCGGCTCCGGTTTCCGTCATCGCCGACAATCCCCGATCATTCCTCGCGGCGACGAAACAGATGTTTTCGACAATCGTGATCGAAGACTGGGGACCGTCGATCCCTGGCATGGCAAGCCTTTCCGAGGACGCTCTGCTCACGGAAAATGCGATTCGCGCGTGCTGGGCCCGGCTGGCGGAAGGAGGCGCACTTGCCGTCGCGCGGAGGCTTGTGCTGCCGCCGTCGGATTCCTTGCGTCTGTTTGCCACGATGCTCGACGCCCTCAGGAGGCAGGGCCAGGAGGACCCTCCCGCGCACCTCGCAGTAATCCGTTCCTGGGACAGCTGCTCGATCATCGCGGCTCGGGACCCGATTCTCGGCGATGAGCTTGGCAGGCTCAAAGCATTCGCCCAGGCCAAGGGCTTCGACCTGGACTACTATCCCGGCATGAACCCTGCCGAGGCAAACAGGTTCAGCAGGTACGACAGGCCGATTTTCGCCGAGGCCTATCACGCGATCATTCAGGACCCGGGATTGATTGCGAGGCAAGATCTCGACATCGCGCCTCAGAGCGATGATCGGCCGTTTCCGTCCCATTTCGTCAAATGGGCGAGAGTCAGCGACTTCTACAGCAGCACCGGCCAGAGGATCTATACCCTCCTGCTCACCGGAGAGATCGTTTCGGGGGTCGCCCTTATTGAGGCGGTCATCCTGTCGGCAGCGCTCGTGGCCCTGACCTTCTTCCTGGGACGGGGATTGCACGGGAAGGGCGGAAGAGGCTCCATTACAACGTTTATCATCGTCGGAATGGGCGGGATCGGATTCATGGGAACAGAGATGTTCGCGATCGACTCTCTAGCTCCACTGTTTCCTTCCCCATCTATGGCGTTGAGCATCGCACTAGGAGGACTGCTCTCTTTCTCTGCACTTGGCGGGCTTGCTTCGGAGCGCTTTTCGCGACGGATGCTGCGATCCGTGCTGCTTGCAAACGCAGCTGCGATCATCGTCCTGGGCGTGCTTTCCCCCTGGATTCTCGAGCATGCGCTGCCTCTGCGACTTGCCTCGCGCATCGCTGCGGCCCTGGGCATGATGGCCATCCCTGGTTTCTTCATCGGGGTGCCCTTTGCAGCCGCGGTTCGCCTCCTTGCGCGGAGCGCCCGGGAGCGCGCCTCTTCCTGGGCGATAAACGGCTGCGCTTCGGTAGTGGTTTCCTTTGCCTCTGCGCTCATCGCTCCTGCTGCCGGAGCTCGGATGCTCCTTGCCGTGGCAGCCGCAGCGTACCTGGCGTCAACCTTGGCGATTTGGGGCCCGCGAAGCTGGCGGTGGCGATGATCGCAATACTTCACTAGCAACCCTTTGCGCTGCAATCATTTGCTGTTAGGCCTCCGTCTGGCATTTAGGATCGAACAGCCGTTCGACGGTGACAGACAAAAAGTGTAGGAAAATCAGGCCATAGCACTCCAAAGCATTATAGCGCGGAGCCCAGATCCAAGCATCCAAGCGAAAATCTGAAATCTCACGTCGCCGCCTCTTACGTTCACGCTCGGGTGCGGGTGTAGCTTCTTTGCCGGCACGACGGTATGTTCTAGCTGAAGGACTCTCGATGTGCCTCGGACCTCTCATCTGAGAATGTGGATTTGGACCGCAGGCGCTCTATTGATCAACGCGATTGCAATTCCCGCTCAGTCCACGGAGGATCAGCGTGTTTCAGGCTATGTACCGACGCCGCCCGTTCTGGCTAGCGAACAGAGAACCAAGAGCCAGGTGGAGTTGGCGCTGGAGAGAACAATCGATGAAGCCTATGGGGGCTGTTTCAGGGATTTCGAAATAAAGGGGGAGCGCTTCAGCCTGCGCATTCCCTTCGGGGAGAACGGAGAGCGCGCCGAGGAGGCAGTTTTCGCCCAGCAGATCTTGTTTGGAGGGAAAGCAGAGCCTCAAGAGATCTGGGAAAAAATCGATTCTTTGCTCGCTTCGGGTGATTTCCAGGATTACGCCGACGCTCTGGCGGAACCCGGGGAGAAAGCGATCCTCTTTTACATCGAGACCGGGAGCTGGGTGGCGAGCAGCGACCCCGAAGAGCTGAATCGTCTGATTGGAGGACCATACCCAGGCACCCGAACAGAAATCTGCGTGATCAGACATGTACCGGGCATTCGCGTGGAGGATATCTACAACTATCTCTATTGTATCGGCTCCGTGGGAATGGATTGCTCGGGCTTTGTCTATTACATCCAGAAATGCCTTGCTCGCTCACTGGGCGCTGACTTGGACCGAATTGCGGGTAGAGTCCTCAGGACACCGGTGGGAATGGTTCCCCAGATTATGGGGCTGTGGTATTTCGATCCTGCCAACGGCCACGCGGAGACCGTCGAGGATTTCGTTTTCAATCTGCGACCCGGGGATATCTTCCTTTTTCGGGGCCGTAAAGGGGAGTTTCGCCATTCGGCGGTGATACAATCGATCGACTTGGGGAACGGGATAATTCGATACGTGCAGTGCACCGATTGGGCTCCCCAGCCGGAACGCGGTGTACATGAGTCTTTCATCTTCTTTGACCCCTCTAACCCTGAGGTCAGCTTGCACGACCCGTCGGTCATGTGGACTCAGCGGGTCTTTCCGACCTTCCTGGGCGAGCCGGGGCTCCAGTATTGGAAAGACGACGGTGATCGGTACAGGACCGAGTGGCCAACAGGTCAGAGCCTGGTAGTGAGACTTAAGCCCATTGAACGCCTGATCGAAGAGATCATGCCAACCTTCTATGGCCATGACGCCGAATGCGATGAAGAGTTGCTGGATTGACAGTGGAGTTTCTTGTGCGTGACCGGTCATTCCTCTGAACTCCCTTCGCAACTGCGAAAGAAAATCGATCAGCATCACTTCATTATAGCTGTGAGGCACGATGCGGAAGAATAACCGACATCGTCGCCCGTCCCAGCTATAGCCGATCACTGAACAAAGGAAAGTAGCTTCCAATTGAAAGGATGGTTGAGCAGGGAAATCGAGCGTTCAGTATCCGCACGGCGGCCGATCCCCCCCAATCATTCAATTCAGGAGGCACATCGGGCATCTGTGTCGATATGCGAAGAAAACTGGAAAGCGAGAAGGTTACGCGCTTTTCGGTGCTTGATGACGGGGAGCCGGAACAGACCGCTTAGCGGCGGGACAACTCATAGCCGGTTTGAGAAGCCCGGGGACGATTATCTATGGGTTTCTATGCAGCAGGGCATTACAAAAACGGCGCAACAGATATCGCTCGCCCGGGAGGGCGGATTGACGGGCGATGAGGACGGGCGCATGCTTCTCATAGGAGGAGGAGCGTATGGCAGAGGTAGACCCGATTCAGGCACTTAGGGATCTGACACAGAAGAGGTTCGTAGAACTTGCAACGGAAATGCAGCCCAAGACTCGCCGCCTTTTGAAAGAGCTTTTTGACGGAGTAACCTCGCAGCTGGCGCTACTCCGGGATGCCGTGGAAGACCTGAAGCACAAATAGGCGGGCGCGGAGGAAAACTATGCCACGTGCGAGTGATAAGAGATGGGATAACGTTTTCGACGCTATTCTCAAGGGCAAGAAGATCAAACCATTCATGGGTTTTCAACTCGTTCCAAGAGACCAAAGCTGGATACAGAACCTTGCGGTCCGCGACGATCTAAGCGAGGCTAAAAAGAGGAAGATACGGTCTGCGTTCGGCATCAAGCCTTTCCATTCCAGGGGCCGCCTGCTCACAAAAGAGCAAATGGATTCGATGACTGTCGATTAGGAGCCTCCTCGGCTAGTGATTGCACTTGAGCACCTTCGGGAATGGATTTCACTGTTGCCACCACTGAATCCTCAAACCTCACCGTCAGTATTGCCGGTGCAGTCTACCCGGTGGCAACTTTTGCCGGCGCCAGCGCCTCAAGGAGGCACGCTTTCCTGAACGACTCTTGAGCAGATCGACTGGAGCGCCGTGGAAGGCATCTCGCGCAAGAAGGTCGCGCCAGCTTGCCGCCTGCCATTTCATCGAGAAGGCGGAAGCTCTCGTCATCGGAGGGGCCGATCGGAACGCGTAAGACGCATTTGCGATTGCCCTGGGTGTCGAGGCAGCCAAGAGGCGTCAACCGCCCGTGGTGGTCGGGCGTGAAACGCTTGTGGGGCTCGTCTCTGCCCGTGTGATTGACCCCTGTTAGATTCCACAGTAGCCTATTAGGTTCTAGCAAGCTCTCGTGGAGACTTCGTGTCGGCCGGGTGCCTATGCTTGTTGTATGCAGGGAAAACATTGCTAGACAAAAGGATGCGGTTGCAACCGCAGTGGCCGGCGGCGCGCCTCCCCAGAATACTGCGGCGTGCGCGTCTTCGGACGAGAGTTCGGCATCAATGGCCGTCAATCTGCCATCGCATCCGGGCTGCGTGCGACATAGTAGGAGGTAGGTCATGAGAAGCAAGTTGGCTCCGAATCTGTTCTTTCAGCTTCTGAGATGGTCTCCTAGTATCTTTCCGAAAATGCTGCGATTCCTTTACAGAAAGAAATTCGGTGCTGACAGGGATGCCAGACGCGGGGATGGGGTGTCATCCAAACCTCCATACTTGGTGAGTCTGCGGATAACAAATGCATGCAATCACCGCTGCCCCGTCTGCGGACAGTACGGGGTCAGCGGGTACATGATGGAACCCGACGGGAAAAGACCCCCCTCGAGAATGCTCCCGGTTGAGACATACAAGGAAGTGATGGATGACCTCGCGTTCTACCAGCCCTACTACTACGCCACAGGCGGCGAGCCCTTCCTCTACCCTGGATTGGTTGAGCTCATGAATTACGCGAAGGCCAAGGGCAGCAGCGTGTTTGTCGTGACGAACGGCACGAAACTGCAACAGTTCGCGGAAGAGATGGTGAGGAAGGAATGGGACCTGCTCGTCGTCTCTTTCGACGGGCCAGAAGAAATCCATGATGCGTGTCGAAGGACCGAAGGAGCTTATAAGGCAGCCGTCCAGGGAATCCGTGAAGTGCAGAAATGGCGGACTCGTCTGAAAAAGATCAAACCAATCGTAGTGACAGTTACGACCCTGTCGCGCGAGAACGCAAAATGCCTCGACGAGACCTACGAAATCGGAAGAACGCTCCATCCAGACCTCATGGCGGTGTTTCTTTCGTGGTTTACCAGTGAACAACTCGGCAGGGCTCACCATGACCTTCTGCGTGACGCATTGGGAGTGGAAGCTTTCACTTGGAAGGCGTACGCCAGAAAGTTTGCAGAGGAGGAAGCGCAACTTACCATGGACAATCTCTCGAGGGTGGAAAAGAAAAAGTGGCCCTTCAATCATATCGTGGTACCCGCTTTGAGTGGCACTGATGTGCGAGACTACTATCTAAAGCCGTCGGAAATGTTCGGGTATGACAGATGCGTCACTCCGTTCCTCGAGGTCAATGTCATGCCGAATGGGGATGTGGTGACTTGCCGGGACTACATCGATGTCAAGGTAGGAAACATTGCCGAAAAAAAGCTGCTGGAAATCTGGAATGGCGACGGCTTCGTACGATTTCGGAGATTGCTGCACGATAAGGGCGGACTGCTACCCCAGTGCACCCGGTGCTGCGGTCTCATGGGATTCTGATCTTGCCGTCGGGAGCAGACTACGTCCCCGAGCCGGGAATGGATGTCACAATCCGCGATTCGTTGAGTGATGGGTCGCGAGGATGACGAGCTTTACAACGCGCCGCTTATCAGTAGGTGTATCTCACCTCCAGGCTGAGATAATTGTTGACCGCGGTTGCCCCTGCAATCAGGCCGGCGTTCGACATGTATTCGAGTGTGTAGATGGCAGACATCTGTATTTTCCCGATGTACACCGTCGAATCGAAGCCCGCCTGGAAAGTCTTCTCGATTACCAACTGATCCAGGAAGTGGAAAGTCGAATATGCTGATTCCGTATAACCGTTGTCGAATATGGTGCCGGTACCGCCGTAATAGGCTCCCGCGTTGCCGTGAAGGATCACCCGCGCGAATGGGCTCATATCGAAGAAGCTTTCTGGCCTGATCAGGGCGTTGATCTCGACTCGCAGCGAGTCTGGTTGAAGCGAAGGGCCGATATTCTGGCCCGCAATGGTATAGTCGAGATAATTGGGATCGCTCGGGAGGTCACCATAGCCGTTGGTATGTGTGTAGGTGTATGGGGTGACCATGATCGCATTCAGGCTCAGCCTGGTCAGGTACGGCAGGTTCGGTGTCCAGGAAACCCCGGCCTGGAATGAGAACTCAAGCATGGCGTTAGCGAGATCCAAGGTGATCAGCTTGTTGAAGGGTCCCGCGTCGTCGACGTAAAGGATGAAATCTGCACGCACTGAGGCCGGGAATTTGATTCCGCCGGTGATCCCGATAAAGGAGTTATCTCTGTACCCCCCGAAGCCCTGCGCGTAAAAGTAAACGGCGAAGGGCAGCGCGTAGAGCGGGTCGAAATTGGGGCCGAAAAGTATCGATTCGAAGATGCTCAGGGTGAGCCAGGGAAGCGGATACACTTCCAGGGAGTGAAAAGAAAGGAATTTGTTGGGCCAAGGCCCGCCCGTGCCATTGCTCGTCACTGCAGACATTGACATCACCATTTCGGTCACCGTGAAATAGTCGCGTCGCAAGACGAAGGAGAACTGGCCGGACTGGGGTGATGACGGGCTCAGGATAGCGTTGTCGCCCCAGAAGGGCCCGAACGATCCGCGGATGTCACCTGCCTGTAAGTACAAGGAGTCCGAACCGAAAGCGGCGGAGGACGCCTGAGACACCCGAGGGATAAATTTCGAGGTGCCCAGCGGCGGCGTGCTGTCAAGGACAAAATCGACCATGGATCGCCCGTACTCGGGAAGGAACAAATTCCCCAGTCCGTTGTTCACGATTGCACCAAGCATGCCTGAGTACGTGAGACGAGGATCGATTGATCCCTGGAAGGTGCCTTCCAGTGTGAATTGCGCGTACACACTGCTGAAATCGGTCCTCACCGTCGCGTCGCCAATCGCATGGAAGTCGAGTAATCCGTCCATCTCGGCATAGTACTGGTCCGCGAGAGTCCGGTCCTGCTCATTTCCCTTCTCCCGGACTTCGGTAAGCAGTTTTTTGAGAAGCTGGATAGGATAGGGCTTCAGCGGGGGCAGGTTTTGGAGGATTCCACGGTCCTCCCAGAGCTTCAAGTCGACATACATGTGATCGTTCGGGTCACTTGCGAACTGGGCGAAAAGAGATAGGCTCCCGGCGAACAGGAATGCGGCGAGCAGAAACAATAGCGTCGTCCTTTTCATCGGAACCCCCTTCCTATGCCTGTACTAACTCTCCGCATTATTGAACAGGCCCGAGAGCTTGTCTGCTCCCAGTCTGTGCAGCACCGCCTCCCCGCAACATCGCTAAGTTCATTCGAAAGACGGTTGGCACCTTCACGCTGCCGAACACGTGGTAACCGGCATTGATCAGCTCATGAAGCGTGCAATTCCCGATGCCCGTCGAAACGCCTGTGACGACAACCGCGGGTGAGGGCTTCCTCACGGTTGACGCCCTTTTTATTGGTAACCGTTTTCACGAAAAGCTTCAGGTTTGAAATGTGGGGTCTGGATAGGCTGAGACTTATACAGATTCGTTCCCTTGCTCCATGGAGACTGTGAGCAGTTGATTATACCATAGCCCTAGACGCTGTCAATTCAACGGAAAGGCGCCAAAAGTTCCCCACTTTTGCCGGGTGCAAGAAGAAGTCTGACTTGGCATAGCCGTTGAAGGTGATAGGGCTCCGTGGTCGTAAACCCAGGCGTAGATCTCCGCCCTGGCCAGGCCGTCGGGCCCTCTGGAAGAGAGCTATGTCCGCCCACCTCGTACAGGAAGAAACCTCGTTCTCAGCCGCCGGGGCGGTTACCCCCAAGCAAGCCCTCCGAGAAGCTCTCGGCCAGCTGGGAGAAAATGTTGCCCCAGGCGGCTTTGATCCCATCGAGTAGCTGGGCATCCTGGTGGGCATCGCGGAATCCGCCCTTGAAGCGGCGCATGGGACGGACGGAAGCGCAGAGAAGGATCATTTCAGCATCGCCGGTGGCTTGCTAATTTTTTGGTGTGGAACGGCGGCAGGTGGCCTGCCAAACTTTGTTACGTGGTCACTATTCGTGCCAAACCAGCTCAAGGGCTCACGCTTCCGGAACGCAGACTATCTGGCCGATCAGGGATTGCCAGGGTCGCGTCGTTCAGAATTGCCTCGCAGTGGCAGGGTTAGGGACTCCTTGATTTCCAATTGGCAGAGGCTATAATCTATGTACGCGGTATTCAAAAGGCATGTTCCAAAAAGAACGATCCCGGAAATGAAAACGACGAACCCGCCGAAACAAATCTCCGGACTCGGCAAGGATGCCGAGGGGTTCTACTTCCTGTGCTACGGACCGGACCGCCTAACTCTCCGCAGTGACCTTAATAAAGCTCTCTCCGCCGCCAAAATTCCCAAGTTAGTCGCAATCAGTGATGTTCAGTCTCGGCAACTTTCATGCGTGATCGTCAAAGGCGAGATAGAGGAGTTAGAAAGAATAAGGAAGTATCTCGCCACTCAAGGGAGATATGCTTATCGGGAGTCCCCACTAGGTCGGCATCCTCCCACAAGGTTGCGCTAGCAGTTCACTTACGTGATTGTCCCAGACATTCCCGTCTGGGCAGGCTCCCGACGGCACGACCTTTTCGTTTGTGTAGCCCAGCAACGTTGCCTGGCCGTCTCGAAGCCAGAGCGGCGTTCAGTCGACGCAGCTACTCGACGACGGCATACATTTCCCGCCTTCCGGAGTCGACAAGCGGGATGAACTTCTGGTACCAAGCGTCCCAGCCAGTCTGTGACATCTCGCTCCTCATGTCTGCATCGAGTGACGCTACGTCCTTGTGAGTTGTTTCAAGTACCAAAGTGTAGAACGGCCCGGTGAGGTCAGTCAGCAGGCGCGGCTTGTTGGCGGCATTCACGAACTTGATGCCCTCCTTCCACAGCCCCCTGGCTTCCTTCATTTTTCCAAACTTGACCTGGAAAACATTGCGAACAAGTATCATGGCGCCCTCCTGCGAAAAAGTATCGATACCAAGGTCGAGCGTGATCTGTCGAAACGACTTTGCGGGCTCATGGAACAACAGTATGCGAAGCGCAAAGGGAACGCAACACAATTCCCGCCTGCGGCGCGTTCTCTCAGCCCTGTGCCAGGCTGCGCCGCTGCAGCAGCTGCTGCTTCATGTCCCTGAGGGTGAGCAACAGTTTCTGCTTCTCGTCCCAGACCTTGAGCCGCACCGAGAGCAGGCTGGGCCACAGGTGAAGCGGATCCGGCAGTTGCAGCTCAGGGGTCTCATTCAGGCACTGCTGCAGGTTGTAGTTGGGTATGCGCGGCCTGAGATGATGGATGTGATGAAAGCCGATGTTGCCTGAGATCCACTGAAGCACCCTGGGAAGCTTGTAGTACGATGAGCCCCGCATTGCGGCCTCCATGGATTCCCATTCCTCGGTGCGCGCCCAGTACGAAGGATCGAACTGGTGCTGGATGTAGAAGAGCCACACGCCGCCCGCGCCACCGAAAAAGAGAGTCGGCAATTGGATCAACAGATAGTCCTTGATTCCAATGGTCAGGCCCGCTGCAGTAACAATCGCCGCTATCACGACATTCGTGAGAATGACGCTCAGAATCTGGGAGCGGTTCGATCCGCGCGTCGGCCGCCGGTGTACGATCAGGAATGAGAAAAAAGGCCCCAGCCCGAACATGACGAAAGGATTGCGAAAGACCCTGTACCACAAACGCCTGGAAGGCGAGCTGGCCGCGTACTCGTCCATTGTCATGGTCCAGACGTCTCCCACCCCGCGACGGTCCAGGTTCCCGGAAGACGAATGATGCATACCGTGTGATCGGCGCCAATCGGCAAAGGCTGTAAAGGTCAGGACTCCCAGGAGATTGCCGATGATCTGCTGCCAGATCGGAGAGGCGACGTATGAACCGTGGCCGCAATCATGGA
The DNA here is from genome assembly GCA_049515135.1 of Spirochaetia bacterium. GTDB lineage: Bacteria > Spirochaetota > Spirochaetia > SZUA-6 > Fen-1364 > Fen-1364. The sequence goes on along the minus strand of JBEKUJ010000003.1, from coordinate 284,572 downwards.
AGATGATGAACAGCCGCATGAGCAAGGCCCCCGCTGGAACCGCGAGGATCAGGGTGACCACATAGGGCAGATGCCACGACATGGTGAGATACATGAGGGCGAGCAACGCAAGGTACGGGGGGACAGTGTCCAGAAGCTGCAGGGCTACTTTGCGGGCATTCGGCTTCTCATATTTTTTCATTGCAAGGACCCAGGCGGGTTTTTCTTCGCCGCGCCTGGCCACAGGACCAAAAGTGCGTGGTGACTCGTTGCGAGCGGCTCCCTGGTTTTCATCGAACATAACAACCTCCTACGGAGTGCTCCAAACGCTTCGACTGGACTAATATACGTATTTTGCTGATTGAATATAGAAAAAACGGATTATTGTCTAGGGAAAAAGCTGATCTGCGAATTAAGGAAGCTGCCGATTTCGATTGACTTTACCCTCGGAACCACGTAGCATCTTCAAGGGCTGCTAAAATGGCTTCGAGCAGCCTGATACAATCAAAGGAAGCCTGATCAATCGGACCTTTCCGATCCTACCACAAAGGAACACCCGACCGGACAGCCCTTCGGAGACCCTGGCATGTTCGCTCCTGAACCGGTATGAAGAAAAGGGCGATGATGCACAAGACTCCAAGGAGGAGCATATGAACAAGAAACTCTATGTCGGCGGGCTTGCATATTCCGTCACGGATGCGCAGCTGCAGCAGATGTTCGCGAACCACGGAAAAGTGGAATCCGCCAAGGTCATCACGGACCGGGACAGCGACCGCTCGCGTGGATTCGGATTCGTGGAGATGGGCACACAGGAAGAGGCTGAAAAGGCCATCGCCTCCCTCAACGGCACGCTGCTGGAGGGCAGGAACCTCACTGTGAACATGTCCAGACCGCGCGAGGATCGTCCCGCGCGAAGCGGCTACTAGTGGCCACAAGAACGCGTTCCAACATCCCAATGGTCTCAACATGTGAGGCGAGTCCCGGCCATTAGAACCCGGCGGAACGCTTAGATCTTACGGGGGGCTGGTCGGCCCCCTTTTTGTTGTCCGCTCAAAGCACTTGCTTTTCGTCTTCTTATCTGTTACATTACTAAAGTATTATTATGTCGCTGCTTGCTGTGGAAGGAGGCCGTTCATGGAGGACAGGAGCGCGCGGAGAAAGAAACAGGAGGCGCTTCTCGCAGAACTGGAAGGAATCAGGGACATTTACCGGCTCGACGTCAAGCAGTTCGTTGGTTTCGTTAGGGAAAGGAAGCTCCTCATCGTGGACGGGTTCAGAAAGTACGCGAAATGGCTTGAGGAGGAACACGAAGGCAAGCTTTACTCACCGGCGACCATCAACAGAAAGCTTGCTGCGGCGAGGAGTCGAGTCCGTTACGCTTTCAAGCACGGCGCGTTCGCTGCCGACCTGCGCAGGAAGTACCAGCTGGAGGAAGTTCTGAAATCGGTGAAGCTCAAAAAGATCGACGGGATCGCTGTGCGTTCTGACAAGTTGCTGGACGTCGATGAGGCGAGCAAACTGCTCGCAGAGACGAAAGACAGGACGATCAGGTTGATGGTGACCTTCCTTGTGCGCACCGGCGTACGGGTGTCAGAGATGCTGAGTCTCAAACTCACCGACATGGGGACGGCGAAGAGCGGACTGGTCCCGGTGCGGGTTGCGGGAAAAGGAGGAAAGGAACGGACCATCCACGTGAAGGACGATCTCGTGGAACGCCTCAGGAGGCATTTCCGCGGAACGACCTGGCTCTTCGAGCACCACGGTCGGCCTTATAACCGTGTTTCCGTAACGAGTCGGATCAAGCTCGAGGCCCTTCGGATCCTCGGGAGAGAGGTTTCGGCGCAGCATTTGAGGCATACGTGGGCTGCTATCCAGATCAAGAGAGGAAGAAGCCTCAACGCCGTGGCGGCGCTTCTCGGACATTCCAACCCTGGATTGACCGCCCGGATGTATCCCGAAGCCTCCCTGAAGCCGGAGGACGCCTTTCTCGATCTGGAAAAAACCGAGGACACCGGCGGTGGTCCCCAGGAGACAAAGAAATGACCCGTTCGCTCTATTTCACTATTGGAGTCGACAGTAAGCTCGGGCTGGCCACAGAGATGGAGCACGCGGTCCTCGAGGTGCTGACGGTTCCCGATGACTACACGGACGCCTCCGCTCAGCAGATCGCGGAAAGCGTCCTGAACTCAGGGGTGATCGAGAACCCGGCGCGGGGGGGCACCGGGGGAGGATCTATCCGCATCACGTGGGCGGCTCTTGTAGAGAAAGGGATTGCGGCGGGGGTGCTGGCGCAGGAGAACGCCTGATCAACGATTCAGAATCCCAGGCCCTGCGTGTATCCCATCGCCTTCGCGTTTGTCGCTGCCTTGACGGCAAGAAGGGACTCCGGTATCATGAGACACTTCAATCGTCACGGCCAACGGACGTGCCCCTTGCACGCAAACGAGGTGGCCCCCGCCCCGAAAGGATCCCACGTTGAAGATCAGCTTCCACACCGATGCCTTCAACTCCGCGGCTTTCAGCTTCGGGAAATGCCTTCAGTGGGCAAAAGCGAACGACGTTCATTTTATCGAGTGCGGCATCATAGAAGGAGTCTCCTGGATCCACGGCCTTGGGTATTTCCCGCACGTCTCCCTGACCGAGGACCCACTTCTTCTCTCCCGGAAAATGGAAGGTTACGGCGTGCGCTTCTCCCAAGTGGACGCGGCGTATCCCCTCTCCGGCAAGGACGGCCCGTATCTGGGCGTTCCCTATGTCCTGAAGACCCTGCCTTGGGCCAGGGTCGCCGGCTGCCCGAACATCGCCACAACAGACGGCCTCTTGAAGCCGGAGGGGCTCTCTGATGTCCAGGCCATGGAGCTGATGAAGCAGAGCTACGGCGCGATTGTTGAAACAGCGGAAGTGTATGGAATCAACATCAACATCGAGATCCACGGCTACTTCACCACCCGGCCCGATATGATCGCGAAGATGCTGGACTTCTCAGGAAGCAAGCATTTCGGGCTGAACTTCGACACGGGCAATTCGTTCATTGCCGGACAGGATCCGGTGGAGTTCTGTCGGAGGTTCATCAAGCGGATCAACCACGTTCACGTCAAAGACGTCTCGGAGAGCCTTGCCGCCGCGGCGCGCGGCAAGGAGACCGGCATTGCGGTCAGCCAATGCGCCATTGGCGATGGTGTGAACGCGCCGAATATTCGAAAAGTCCTTGGCCTGCTGCGCGACAGCGGCTACAGCGGCGTCCTCAGCATGGAATGCGAGGGCCAAGGCGGACCCCTGATCGAGAAGTCCCTAGCCTGGCTTCGCCGCACACTCAAGGAGCTCGGTATCCCCGAGGAGCACTAAGACTCCTCGGGAGACTCAAGAGGAGGTGTCTCATGGCCAGAAGATGGCTCATTGGACCAAAAGTATTGGTGATCGCGTTCGCCGTCTTCGCTTTCGTGGTTGGCGACATGACGTTGTTTGCCGCTCCGGCGGGCAAGCAGCTTGTCTACGGCTACGTCACGCCCGGACCGGACACGTGGTACAAGAGGGACGTGGACGGCTTCGTCTACGCAGCGCAGAGGGCAGGAGCAAAGGTGATTGTGCTGAACTCCGATTACAACGCGGAAAAGGAGATCGCGAACATCGATTCGCTGATCAACCAAGGCGTTGACGGAATGTGCATCTTCACCTTCAACCAGAACGGGGCGAACATCGCGGCAAAGAAATGCGCCGCGGCGAACATTCCACTGGTGGTGACGGATAACGTGGGCCAGGTGCTGAAGTCCGGCTCCGACGTGGTGGCCGCAATTGACTTCGACTGGAACGCAATGGGCAAGGACGTGGCGCAGTATATCGCCAAGACCTATGCCGGAGAGAACGTCGCAGTGATCATGGGCCTGTTCGAGCACGTCCCCGTGCAGATGTTCCGCGCGTCCTTCGAGCCCACCGTTGCCCAGCTGGGCAAAAACAAAATCGTCGCCGTGCGAGACGGCCGATATGACCCGAACGAGGCAGTGAACCAGGCCCAGGACCTCATCCAGTCAGGGCAGAAGTTCTCCGTGCTCTTCGTGTTCAATGATGACATGGGCGTTGCAGTGGTCCGTATGCTGAAGACCCGCGGTCTTCTCAACAACCCCATAAAGGTCATAACAACGAACGGCTCTCCCTCGGGCATCGAGGCCATGAAGGAAGGCGGGATCAAATATTCCGTCTCCAGCTCCCCCGGCTGGGAAGGCATGATCTCTTTCCTCGCGCTGCATTCTTACGTGAACGGAAAGGTCACGACCAAGAACCAACAGATCCTCCTGCCCATCGCCCCCATCACTCCCAAGACGATCGACGACAAGACCAAAGTCATTCCCTGGGAAGTGGATCCGGTTTGGCTCACGCTGACCAAGACCAACTTCCCCCAGTACTCGGGGCTGTATTAAGCTTCAGCCGCCGCGCGGGAAACCCCGCGCGGCGCTTTTTTTCGGAGCACCCTGGTGTTAGCATCCATCCGTAACGCGACAAAGATCTACGGTACCCACAAGGCCCTCACCAACGTGAGCTTCGAGCTGGCGGAAGGGGAGGTCCACTGCCTTGTCGGGGAGAACGGGGCGGGCAAGTCGACGCTGACCAAGATTCTCTCCGGGGCCATAACGCCGGAGTCCGGCACCATCCTCCTGAACGGCACCGAACACAAGGGCCTGACGCCGCGGAGGGCCATCGAGCTCGGCGTTTCCACCATCTACCAGGAGGCCGAGCTGATCGAGAGCCTGACGGTGGCGGACAATATCTTTCTTGGCGATGAGAGGAGGGCCGCTTTCCCGCTCGTCGTCGACACGCGCGCCCAGAACGAGAGGGCGCGGGAGCTCATCCGGTCCCTGCACCTGAATCTGAGGGAAGACACAATTGTGGAGAATCTGTCATCCGCGCAGAAGCAGATGCTGCAGATCGTGAAAGCCCTCTACCGGGACGCACGGATCATCATCATGGATGAGCCGACCAGCTCCCTCGGGCTGGAAGAAACCAACTCTCTGATGGATCTCATCCGGGACCTCAAGGCAAAAGGGATCGGGATCATCTATGTCTCGCATTACCTTGAGGAGATCTTCGCGATAGGGGATACCATCACCATCCTGAAAGACGGGGAGAGCATGGGCACCTTTCCCATCGGGCAGACCGACATGGAGACAGTGATCCGCATGATGGTCGGCCGGGACGCCTCGCTTTTCTATACAAAGGAGGAGGTGAAGCCCGGGCCGGTCCAGGTGGAGCTTCATCACCTGGGGCGCCACGGAGTGGTTGAGGACGTGAGCTTCGACGTGCGGGCGGGGGAAATATTCGGGATTGGCGGCCTGGTCGGGTCCGGCCGCAGCGAGCTTGTCAACCTAATCTTCGGCGCGGACAGGAGGGACGCGGGGGAGATCCGGATTGGCGGCCGGCCGGTGCGCGTGCGCTCGCCGTACGATGCCGTTGCCGCGGGGATTTGCCTCATCACGGAGGACAGGAAGAAGCTGGCGATGTTCTCCCCCCGCAGCGTAGTGGAGAACATCGCCATCGTGCATAACGAGCGCTACGAGCCGCCCGTGCTGAACCTGGCAAAAGAGCGCCGGCGCGTGAAAGAGATGGTGCAGAGGCTCTCCATTGCCGTCACTGACCAGGACAACCAGACAATCGCGGAGCTCTCAGGCGGCAATCAGCAGAAGGCGATCATTGGCAGGTGGCTTCTCAGCGATGCAACACTGTACATCTTCGACGAGCCCACAAAAGGGGTGGACGTGGGCGCGCGCGCCGAGATATTCCGCCTCATGGTTGAGCTGGCAAAGGCGGGGAAGAGCATCATCATGGTTTCCTCTGACATGCCCGAGCTGATATCCATGAGCGACCGCATCGGGGTGATGCGCGGCGGCCGGCTTACCCACGTGCTGGAGAAGCGCGGGATCACCGAGGAAAAGCTCATCAAATATTTCATTGGAGTCTGACATGCAGCGAACCGTCACGATCTTCCGAAATCAATGGTTTTTCCTTCTCATTGTCGAGGCGGTTCTTGCCATCGTGACGGGCCTCATCAATCCCCGTTTCTTCGGGTTGAGCAACATCGAAAACATCCTGGAGCAGGTCTCCGTGCTCGGCCTGGTGGCCGCGGGTGCAACCCTTCTCATGATCTCAGGAAACTTCGACATATCGGTCGGGGCGAACATCGGCATCTCGGCCTGTGTCATGGCCATGATGATCAAGGCGGGATACGGCTACGTGGTACCTGTCGTGGTGGGCCTTGCGCTGGCAACTTTCAACGCGTTCTTCGTCGGGGCATGCTCCATCCTTTTCAAGGCGCCCTCGTTCATCATCTCCCTTGCATGCATCGGGATATTCCGAGGGATTGCCCTTGCTTTCACGAAGGGGGTGCTCCAGCTCATCTACGGCAAGTTCGAGTTCCTGGGAACCAGGAGATTCTTCAATATCATTCCGCTGCTTTTCCTCATCAGCCTTGCCGGGTACCTGATCATCCACGTCATATTGAAGTACATGAAGCTGGGACGCAGGGCATTCGCAATCGGCAGCAACGTCCAAGCGAGCTATCTTGCAGGAATCCCCATCAACCTGAACAAGCTCGTCTTCTTCATCATCAACGGGCTGCTCGTCGGCACGGCCGCGATGCTGCTGCTTTCGCGCATCGGCGCGGCGCAGCCTTCAACTGGCAATGGGATCGAGCTCCAGGCCATTGGCGCCGTGGTCATTGGCGGCACCCCGATGACGGGCGGCAAAGGCAAGGTCATCGGCACTTTTTTCGGCGTGCTCCTGACGGGGATTATCTCGAACGCTCTGAACATGCTCCAGGTGAATCCCTACTTCCAGGATGTCGCTATCGGGGCGCTCATCATCGTGTCGCTGGCGGTGAGCGCCTTCAGCCAGCGCGAGCAGAGGGCATAGGCCGCGAGCAGCTTCATCTGCTTCCTGAAAAAAAGGCCGCGCCGTGGAAGCGGGCCTTTTAGCGGCGAGGGGACTCGAACCCTTGACACTGCGGATATGAGCCGCATGCTCTACCATCTGAGCTACGCCGCCATGACTGCGAACAACGAACGGGACTATAGCAGCCGGGATTTCCACTGTCAACCGCGCCCGCTCTTTCCGGGGGGGTCCCGGCTCACGGCGTGCCTTGACCGGAGCCCTGCTGATACATAAAATAACCTGTATGACGTTGACCCTGGAAGCTCACCTTCAGTGCCGCGAGGGTGGACAGAAAATCTCCGCTGAGTGTACGTCTTGAAGATCCAGACCCGGCTCGCGACGCTCTTCATAAGCGCGCTGTCCCAGTCGATGCCGGTGGATCTCATGCAGAAAGTCGCCCGCAAGGTCATTCCAGACTACGACATCTACGAGCGGTCAGGTTTTCCGCAGAGCATCCCCATTCCCCGGGTCGATGCGGCACGGCAGATCCTTCGAGATTTCGTCAAGGAGAACTACTTCCTCAAGCTCATCGAGTCCCTTCTCGATGTCCAGCAGCACGGGGAAATGGGCAGGGAGATACGCATCCCCCTCCTGTCGCGCATCATCGCCGAGATCGAGGACCAGGGGTTCACCTACAGCGAACAGAAAGGCGTCTTCGTAGAGGAGACCAAGAACGGCCGGACCCGCACCATGGGATGGGGGACGCTGCGGGAGGGACGCTCGTATGAGCTTGCCCTCCTGCGCATCGATACCGTCGGCAACTCCGACCTCGTGAGACGCTATCCCAGAAGCCTCATCGACACCACCTTCGCCTCGGTCCGTGACATCGTTACGCGGCTGGTGGAAAAACGAGACGGGCGGATATGGGGCTGGGAAGGTGACGGCGGACTGGCGGCGTTCTACTTCATAGACAAGACCATCCAAGCCACGCTGTGCGGAATGGAGATCATTCACGAGCTGTTCATGTTCAACCTGCTGAGCACTGCCCTGCCGCAGCCCCTGAGCGCCCGGCTTGCGGTGCATGCCGGGCCTTGCAAGTTCGTGGCGTCCTCCAAGGAGTCGGAAGGGGACACCATCCGCAGGGTGGAGCTGCTCGAATCTCGCTACACGCAACCGGACAGCCTTACCGTCTCCCCGGGGGTATATACGGACCTGGGCAGCAAGCTGTCGCCGCTGTTCGCCCCCGTGAGCGGGCCGGACAACAGCAGTCTCTATCGCTACGGCTTGGAATGGCAGCGGCGATGAGGGTCCTGCTCTTCGGCAAGAACCGAAGGAGACGGTCAGCAAAGGGCAAGGTCACGAGGGGCCTGGTCGTTGAGACATATCCCATCGGCGAGCTCCCCGGAATGATCCCATCGCTGAAAAAGGGCACGCTGGTCTACCTGGAGCTTGCGGGGCTGGGCGCCGCTCAGCGACAGAAGCTCCTCTCCCTGATTCCCGAAAACCCGAGCCTCCTTTTCGGGGTCCTTGATCCCACAGGCGCAATCGTGGACGTTGCCTCCCTTTTTCATGGCGGAGCGGTGGACTACCTCGGGAAGAAGATGCGCGGCGGCCGCCTGACTGTGAACCGGATTGCCCAGGTGCTCTCGTACGCCGACGGCGGGGTCCAGGGGGTAACGGATGATGACGACTCCGTCCAGCGGCCGGCTCAACCTGCCACTGACGCCGCTGCCGACGGATGGACGCGGATCGTCCCCGGGAAGGAATACGAGTTTGCCATTCTCTTCGTCGAGGTGGACGGCACGGAGGAGCTGAAGAAGCGGCACGAACCGGACAACCTGACGGGCGCCATGGAGACTTTCCGGACATATGTTGAAAGGATTGCATCCCAGCACGGCGGCAGGACCTGGATGTGGTCGCAATTCGGCGGCCTTGTGCTCTTTCCTCTGAAAGAGGCCTTCGGCTCCGCCCCGGTGTGCGGCCTGCGCCTTCTGCTTTCAAAGATCTTCTACGATGTGGAGGAGTCCCCACTCCCCGGCTATATTTCCTTCCACCTCGCCCTTTCCACAGGCAGAACGGTATACCGGGTCAAAGATACCGGGGAGATCATTTCGGAGAGCCTGAACTCGGTCTTCCATCTCGGAAAGAAGTACACCCGCCCCTCGCAGTTTTTCATCTCAGCGGATGCCTTGGGCCTTATGCCGGAAAGGCTCAAGACACTCTGCGTCCCCGTCGGCAGCTATGAGGGAAGAAGGATTTTCCGTTTGATCCCTCCCCGCCCTCTGGCATCGCGGAGGCAGGGAAACGGCCAGGAGAACAGTTGAGCCCGGGAATCGAAATCTGGACGGACGGGGGCTGTCAGGGCAACCCGGGACCGGGCGCGTGGGCGTTTGTCGTACGAGCCGCAGACGCGCTGCAGGAGAGATCGGGTTTCGATCCGCAGACCACGAATAACCGGATGGAGCTCACGGCCGTGCGGGAAGCCCTCCGGGAGCTTGCCGGCCGCGCGGAGTGGAAGACCCAGCCGATAAGGGTTTTCACGGACTCGCAATACGTGCAGAAGGGCATCACGGAGTGGATCCACACCTGGGAGCGCAACTCGTGGCGCACCAGCGCGAAAAAGCCTGTGAAGAACATCGACCTCTGGTCTGAGCTCTGGAAGCTCGCGAAGGATCTCGCCATCAACTGGGCGTGGGTCGAAGGACACGCGGGCAACGAAATGAACGAGAGATGCCATCACCTGGTTGAGCAATCCATAGCGCGCGGCCGCAATCGCTGAAGAAGAACTCTCCGTTGATATCTGGCGGGAGGCATCATGCTAGCCATAGTCTCCAGCTATGCTCCCATCGGACTTGAAGGGGAGCTTGTCTCCGTGGAAGTGGATATCAGAAGAGGCCTTCCCGGCGTCGACATCGTCGGACTGCCGGATGGGGCGGTCAGGGAATCAAAGGAAAGGGTGCGGGTGGCAATCCGCAACAGCGGTTTCACGTTTCCCGCCGACCGGATCCTCATCTCGCTTGCCCCAGCCGGAGTGAGGAAAGAGGGCGCATCATTCGACCTTCCCATCGCCCTGGGCATCCTTGCGGCTTCCGGTCAGCTCATCCGGGACGGCATGGCAGCAACCATGGTGCTTGGGGAGCTGAAGCTCGGCGGGGGCGTCCGGCCGGTGAACGGCGTTCTTTCCGCCGTGGGCACGGGACTGGAGGCGGGGATCTCGACATTTCTCGTGCCAACGGAGAACCTGCGGGAAGCGCGCGCGCTCGGGAAAGGGCGCGTGAAAGGAATCGGCTCGCTCAGAGAAGCGGCCATCGCCTTCGGCCCGGGAGGAAACAGGGAGGAACCACCACCGGATGCTCTGTCATGCCGGGAGGATTCGGGATCAATCGCAGACCAGGCGCTGCAGGGGACCCTTGCGGACATCAGAGGGCATGACAACCTCAAGCGCGCCCTGCAGGTCGCGGCAGCGGGCAGACATCATCTCCTTCTGTTCGGTCCGCCGGGGAGCGGAAAAACGATGGGCGCCCGCCTTTTGCCCTGGCTTTTCCCCCGGCTCACCCGGGAAGAGGCGCTCGCAGTGACGCGCATCCATTCCGTCGCCGGGGTGCTGCCCCCGGGAACTGGACTGATCACGTGGCCGCCGTTCCGCGCGCCGCACCATGGCGCATCCAGTGAAGGCATCGTGGGAGGGGGCAGGTTCCTCAGGCCGGGGGAGGTGTCCCTGGCGCACCATGGCGTGCTCTTTCTGGACGAGGCGCCGGAGTTCGGCATGAGTCTCCTGCAGAGCCTGCGGGAGCCAATCGAGGACGGATGGATTTCAATCGCCAGGGCCAGCACTTCGGCGCGGTATCCGGCGGATTGCCAGCTTGTCCTTGCGTTCAACCCCTGCCCATGCGGGAACATGGGCAGGGACAGCCATGCCTGTCGCTGCACCGACATCGAGATCCAGAGGTACTGGAGAAGGGTCGGGGGAGCGCTCCTTGACCGCATCGACATGCGAGTGCCTCTTTCACCCGTTGCCCCTGCAAAGATGTGTCAGCCTCCGCAATCCGCTGAAGCGTCCAGAGCCCGGGAAGAGGTGGCGGAGGCAATCCGGATCCAGAGGGAGCGATACGCCGGGCTCTCCTTTTCAACGAACGCCAGGATACCCCCCGGGCAGATGGACAGGTTCTGCCCTTTGAGCCGCGAATGCACGAAGAGGCTGATACAGGCGGCGGACACGCACGCAATCTCCTCCCGCGCCTTCCACTCCGTCCTGCGCATCGCCAGAACCATTGCCGATCTGGAGGGACAGGCAGATATCCAGGAGCGCCACCTGACGGAAGCCGTACGGCACAGGCGCTACGGGGACTCGGACTATTTCTGGACCCGGTCCCGTTCCTGATCCTTCAGAGCTTCGGACCCCGCCCGGTCTTCTCGTTGCCTGCCCAACCCCGATTCTGGTATTATGGGGCTGAGAGGGGAAAAAATGAAGCTCTACAGCAGACGACAGGTGGCGGTCTTCTGCGTCGTGTCGGCTCTGCTCGCCCTTGCCATCGGCGGGCTTGTGACGGCATTCATCATTCTTCCGAACTTCGGGGATGCCGACCACGCCTCCCGGGCCGCGCCTCCCTTGCCGGTCACGCCTGTGCAGTTCTCAAGCTCTTCCCAGCGTTCCGGCGGTCTGCTCGAGGATGAGCTCAACAACATCGAGATCTATGACCGAACCAACAAGGCCGTGGTGTACATCACGACGGTGACCATGCAGTACACATGGTTCTACGAGGCAATGCCGCAGGAAGGAACCGGCTCGGGAGTGATCATCGACCAGCAGGGCCATGTTCTCACCAACTACCACGTGGTCAAGGGAGCGGACAAGATCAGCATAACGCTGGCGGACGGAACCGAGGTGGAGGGCAGGATAGCGGGAACCGACCCGGAAAACGACCTGGCCGTGGTCCAGTTCGATCCGAAGGGGAAGACGCTCACCACGGTGCCCTTCGGCAACTCATCCGCCCTGAAGGTGGGGCAGAAAGTCCTTGCCATCGGCAATCCGTTTGGCCTTGATCGGACTCTCACTCGTGGTGTGGTTTCAGGGCTTGCACGTCCCCTGCAGACGGAGGACGGGTACCTCATCCGTGAGACCATCCAGACGGACGCTGCCATCAACCCCGGCAACTCCGGCGGCCCCCTCCTGAACTCTCATGGCGAGCTCATCGGCATCAACTCCGCCATCAAGTCCCCTTCCGGCGCCTCGGCAGGAATCGGCTTCGCCGTTCCCGTGAACACGGCGCGCCGTGTCGCGGAAGAGCTGATCCGCTATGGGACCGTGCGGCGCGGGTGGATCGATATCGATCCGGTCCAGCTTTTCCCGGCTCTCGTCAACTACTTTCGTCTCCCCGTGGACAAAGGGATCATGGTAAACACGGCAGGCCCCGTGGCTCGGCAGTCGGGACTGCGCGGCGGGGACACCACCAGGGGTGTAAGCGGCGGACGGACCACTTTCTACCCCGGCGGCGACATCATCACCGCCGTCAACGGCATCTCCGTGGAGACATACTCGGACTACCTGAATGCGCTGGAAGACACCAAGCCCGGTGAGATCGTGGAGGTGAAGGTGATCCGTAGCGGGCAGGAAAGAGCCATTCGGGTCAAGCTGGTGCAGGCCCCGACCTCGGGACAATAGCGGGATCGTCATGCCTCAGCTCCGAGTAGTTTCCCCCTTCGCCCCGGCCGGAGACCAGGACAAGGCCATCGCCACCCTCGCTGCCGGAATCAAGGCGGGCCATCGGTTCCAGACACTCAAAGGCGTCACCGGCTCCGGCAAGACGTACACGATGGCCAAGATCATCGAAGAAGCGCAGCTTCCTACTCTGGTCCTGTCGCACAACAAGACGCTCGCCGCACAGTTGTACAGGGAGTTCACTGACTTCTTTCCCGGCAACGCGGTGGAGTACTTCGTCTCTTACTACGATTATTACCAGCCCGAAGCCTATGTGCCGGGCAAGGACCTTTATATAGAGAAAGATGCATCGATCAACCAGGAAATCGAGAGAATGAGGCTGTCAGCCACGACCTCCCTCATGGAGCGCAGGGACGTCATAGTGGTTGCAACGGTTTCCTGCATCTACGGTCTAGGCAATCCTGAAGACTATCGGGACATGCGCATCGAGCTGAAAAAGGGCGACACGGAGGACATGCGGGAGATCATGCGGCGCCTGGTCTCGCTCCAGTACGAAAGGAACGATGCCGCTTTCGAAAGGTCCCGCTTTCGCGTCCGGGGGGACGTCCTGGAGATCTTCCCTTCGTATTCGAAGGAGGCGGTGCGCGTGGAGTTCTTCGGGGACGATATCGAGCGGATACGCAGGATTGATCCGCTCTCCGGCGCGTCCGTGGAGGAGCTTGAGTTTGTCACGGTGTACCCGGCCAAGTATTTCGTAATGCCGCAGGAGCGGCTGCAGAACGCCTTGGGGCTCATCCGCGACGAGCTCGATGTCAGGTACCGCAAGTTCTGCGATGAAGGCAAGGTGCTGGAGGCGGAACGCATCAAGTCGCGAACCGAGTACGACCTGGAGATGCTGGAGCAGATGGGGTACTGCTCGGGGATTGAGAACTATTCACGTCACCTGAGCGGGAGAAAGGAAGGGGAGAGGCCCGCCGTGCTCCTTGACTTCTTCCCGCAGAAGTTCCTGGCATTCATCGATGAGTCCCATGTCACGCTGCCCCAGGTCCGGGGGATGTTCGAGGGCGACAGGGCGCGCAAGCTTTCCCTGGTGAAGTACGGGTTTCGGCTTCCCTCAGCGCTTGACAACAGGCCGCTTCATTACAACGAGTTCGAAACCATGCTGGACAAGGTCGTCTACGCTTCCGCAACGCCCGGTGAAGAGGAGGCGGCGAAGTCCCGATTGACCGCGGAGCAGGTCATTCGTCCCACAGGCCTGCTGGACCCGACGGTGGAAGTGCGCTCCACGGAAGGGCAGATGGAGGACCTGTATGCAGAGATCAAGGCCCAGGTGAAGCAGGGGGAGCGCACCCTCGTGACAACCCTTACCAAGAGGATGGCAGAGGACCTCACCGACTACCTGAGCGAGCTGGGGCTGAAGGTCCGGTATCTGCATTCTGAGATCGAGACCATTGAGCGCGTCGAGATATTGAGAGACCTTCGATCGGGAGCCTTCGACGTGCTGGTCGGGATCAACCTCCTGCGGGAGGGCCTGGACCTGCCCGAGGTCTCGCTGATAGCAATACTGGACGCGGACAAGATAGGGTTCCTGAGATCCGCCACCTCGCTGATCCAGACCATCGGCCGGGCAGCGCGCAACGTCAACGGCCGGGTGATCATGTACGCGGACCGGACCTCGGAGGCCATGCGGCTGGCAATTGAAGAGACCAGACGACGCCGCATCATCCAGGAGCGTTACAACACGGAGAACGGGATCACGCCGAAGTCGATCTCCAAGGCCATCCAGGACATCCTTGTCCGCAGGCGGGAGGAAAAGCGGCGCACGGAGGAGCTTACGATCGACGTGCTTAGCCGCAGCTACAATGTCCTTGTCCCGAAGGAGAAGAAAGCTCTCATCCGGGCCCTGGAGGAAGAGATGTTCGAGCTCGCAAAGAACCTCGAGTTCGAGCGGGCGGCCGTTGTCCGGGACGAGATCAGAAAGATCAAGGAGATGTCGCCTACCTGAGCGCGCGCGGCAGGACGGCCGGGCAGCTTGTGGCGCCTACCACAGGACGAAGTCTATCGGCCCGCCGGAGATCCGCGGCTCGAATGTCTCACCCGCGGTCTGCACGGCGGAATTTCCGTTCCAGTCCGTGTCCACTCCTGCCTTGGCCAGGGAGAATGCCTCTGCCACGGTCACGTGGCCATCATGGTTCAGGTCCCCCGACTGCGGCGCCTGGAGCAGAAAATAGGTCATGATGCCGTGGTTGTACGGGCTGGACGCCTCATAGCAGGACTCGTCCCGGCCCGCGGCGGAGAGGACCATGCCGTCCCCGTACGGGGAGAGCCCTGACGCGTTGGAAGAGAAATTGAGATAGTTGGCGAGGGCCGCCAGAAGGGTCGGAATGGAAACTCCTCCTGCAGACCCCAGTGAGGCAGGCGGGATGGAGTCAGCCTCAAGTGAATTGCCGATGAACCCCCCGGAGTTGCAGGTGTCAAGGATAACGACGCGACGTTTCGTCGAAAGAGTGCCGATCATGCTCCCCAGCTCGTAGTCGGCCACAGAAAGTGAGGGGACGCCGACCCACTGGCTGTTGAGGTACTGTACCGCGCCTTCCGGCACAAAATACTCGACCGGCGGAGATGACGTGACCTGCATGCCGTGGCCGGAGAAATAGAAGATAAAGACATCGTTCGGCCCAACGACATTCTGAAAATAGGCTTGAATATCCGCCGAGATGTTCGCCTTGCACGGCCCGGAGGTTCCTGTTTTGTCCACCATGACATTGCCGGTCAGGACTGTTGAGGCGGAGGACGTGCTCAGATACTCGTTGCCCGAGCTGTCGACGTAGCGCAGGACCACAAAATACCCTTCGGCGCGAAGCATTGCAGCCACGCCCCGCGCGTCAGCATCCGGGAAGTTCAGGTTCGGATAAAAGCCCGCGCCATACAAAGACGTGTAGACCGTCACACCGTACACTAACGCGTAGTGTTTCGAGGTCACGTTCGAATAATCGAACAGGGTGAGCGAACAGGAGGCCAGCAGGGAGGCGCCGAGGGCGACCAGCCATGGGAAGACTTTCTTCATCGGCCTCCGCCGAACGTGTAGTTGGCGCCCAAGCCGATGGCAGCGGAAAAAGAATAGTCCAGATCGCGTCTGAATTGAGCACTGACGGGCAAGGATAGTCTCACCTGGAGAGCGGGGAGTCCGGCGAACCGCAGGCCAAGGAAGCCCTCGACCATGACCTCCGGATAAAAGAAGAAAAGGCTCGTGTACTGGTAGGCCGCCCAGTCTGCATTAGCGCCGATCTGTCCGCCGGCCTCGAAGGTCCCGACCGGCGCCCATGCGCCGACAGAGCCTTCAGCCTCAAGGAATACGCCCAGGCCGCCCGTGCCGTATCCGCGGTAGACAAAGCCCCCCGTGGTGTCTGACGGCAGCGTTTCATAGAGCCGGAGCGAGGTTCCGATGCGCAGCCACGGGACTACAGGAACCAGAAAATACAGGTCAGCGCCCCCGCCGCCCTGCTCCTTGGGGCCGAAGCCCTGTCCGCTTGCAATCTGAAAAGTGGCGCCTCCGTTCATCCCCAGCGAAAGGGCCGAAATCGGCCCTGTTGTCCATGCCAGAAAAATGATCAATACTGCTCCTCGTGAAAGGGAATGACCTCCCATCCTTCAGAGAATATAGGTCCTCAGCAGAGGGAAAATCAATTGTGACGGCGTACCCGCCGAACGCGTACCCGCGTGCTGTCTGGCGCATTCTCGGGTTCATGACGCTGGCAGCGCTGACCATGGCGGTCTCTTCCTGCACCAGGTCCTCGGGCGCGGAAAGGGTCAGCCTTCCGCCCACGCCCGTTCTGAGCATCCGCTCCACGTGGGCTGTCGTGAAGTCGCCGCTGCTGCGGGTTCGCGATCAGCCCTCCGGTCAGGCCACGGTGCTCGCGCACATCCGCATGAGCGCGGTAGTCGAGGTCATCAGCAAATCCGACAAGGAGGACACGGTGGAAAACGAGACGTCCTTCTGGTATCGGGTGAACTACGAGGGGCTCAAGGGCTGGGTCTTCGGCTCGTACATCTCCACATTCGACAGCAGGACCAAGGCCGACGCGTTCGCCGCCTCGCTGAAGTGAGCCAGGTGTCGCTGCCCCCTGCGCTCTTCTGGGTCATTCCCCCGGTTTTCGGCGCTCTCCTCGGGTTTGCGGCGGGCCGCTTCGCGGCGCGGCTTTCCCTGCATAGGGTGAGCATGGGTCTGCGGGGAATAGTCACCAAGGTTATGCCGCGACTCACGGCCGGGCTTCTCGAGAAATCAATGGCGGATTTCCTCCCGGATGGCCCGGATGCGCTTGCCGGCCCCATCCGGAAAGTGGTTGAAGGAGCCATCCGCGGCCTTATCACGACGCCGCGATTCCTCCACGAGGTGAGACTGGCCATGTCCGGGGCCGTGTCGTCAGTGTGCGCGCTGCCTGTCTCGGACCTGCTTTCCAGGATCAACGCGAAGCCGTTTTTTGTCGAACGACTCCTTCCCGTGCTTGCAAAGGCGGAAAACAGAAAGGCTATCTCGCAAGCCGCAGGAGCTGCCGTTTCCGAACGCTCTGGCGCGCTGGTCTCCGATGACTTCCTGAAGGATTTTTCCGGCCCGCTGGCGGAGTTTCTCCCTGTGGTGATTGAACAAATTATCCAGTGGATGGAATCCAGGGAAATGCGGGACACCATGGCTGAGCGGGCAAGGGAGCTTCTCCCGCGAATCCTGGAAAAGCTGAACGTCATGCAGCGGCTCCTCCTCAGCGCCGGTCAGTTCGACAGACGGATTGATGAGAAGATGCCCGAAATACTGGAAGAAACCCTTCAAGCCCTCGAACGTATCATTCGTGATCCTCTCCAGCAGCGCGCCATGCGGGACAGGATCCTCCTGGCCATCAAAGACTGGCGCGACAGCCGGGATTCGAGGAGGGATGCCGCGCAGCTGATTGCCGAGATCGCTGACAGATACCTGGAAGGGCTCGGAGAGCCGGCGGCGGGAGAAGGGATCTACCGAGCCCTTGAGGCGTTCCTCACAGAGGGCGGACAAACCCTGGGCGGGTTCCTGCGCAAGCAGGCCGGTCTGAGCGACAATGAGATCTCCGATTCCCTGGCCAACCTCGTCCTGTCGTGGCTTTCGCGGCCTGAGACCGCAGCCTCTCTGGCATCCTGGGTTTCCCGCACCGCAGCCGGTTTTCTCCGTGATGATGCCGCTCGGCAATTGGGCAGGGTCCTGCTGACAGACGCGAGACGAAAAGAGAAGATCGACGCCTTCCTCATCGAGGCGTGCGCACGGATCGCAGCGGAATCAGGACCGCAGGTGGCCAACCCCGCGCGCCGGGGCATCATGAGGTGGGCAGGCCTCAGTGGCTGCGCTCTGGGTCTTGCCATCGGCCTCCTGGAGGACGCCCTTCGCCTTTTCGGGATCGGCTAAAGACGGAACAAAGATCGCCAGAAGATTGACCGTCACGGCCTTTTGCCGTACTCTACCTTGAACCATATGCCCGCCACGAACGTGCTCATCGTGGACAATGACCCTGAAGATATCGCCCAGATCGACCGGGCTCTTCGAGACGATGGATATATCCTCCTGCGCGCTTCCACGGCCGCGGAAGCCATCCAGATGATTTCGGAGAAGGAGATCCAAATCCTGTTCCTGGCCGCCGGGATGTCAGATGGCGACGTCCTCAGCCTCACCAGGACAATCCGCGGCCTCATCCCCAATTCCCCCTTGCAGCTCATCCTTCTCTCCCGCCTCGAAAACGGTGCAGACATGGCCGCCTCCTTCGAGTCGGGCTCGGATGACTTCATCCGCAAACCCTTTGATGAGAACGAGCTTCGCGCGCGCACCCGGGCGGCCCGGACAAGATGGCAGTGCCAGACCACCCTCCTCAAGGAAAGAGAGTTCTATAGAATAGCAGTGGCTGAGGAGGAAAGGCTGTCCTCCCTTGTTCTTGACCAGAACCAGAGCCTCAAGGATGCCTTTGACAAGATCCGAAGGCTCAACGGGGAGCTGGAGAAGGCCAACAAGGAGCTGGAACAGATAGCGGCTTTTGACAGCCTGTCGGGTCTTCTCAACCGCAGGAGCCTGTTCACCAGGCTGGCCATTGAAATTGAGCGGTGCCTTCGGCTTGAGACGCCGCTGGCCGGCCTCATGGTTGACATCGACAGGTTCAAGGGGGTAAACGACAACCACGGCCACCAGTGCGGGGACGCGGTCATCCGTGAAATCGGCGCGCGCCTTTCCCGCGGCCTGCGCAAGTACGACTATGCCGGGCGCTACGGCGGGGAGGAGTTCTTCATCATTCTCTCCAACTCGACTGAGGGCCAGGCGCTCGGGATCAGCGAAAGGTTCCGTCGCGACATGGAAGAGGCCGCGTTCACGTGCAACGGGGATAACTTCCACGTCACGGTTTCCATCGGGGTTTCCTGCTATCGTCGGGGGGAGCCGCAGGAAGCCTGGATAGAGCGCACCGACCGGGCGATGTATCAGGCCAAGCAGGCGGGCCGCAACATCATCATGTCGGCCTGAGCGCCTGTCCCTCTACTGCGCCTCGCCGCTCAGACGCGCCTTCAGCCAGTTGGCTATTGCCGTCAGACGATTCTTCAGCGACTCTTCCCTGCTGTGACGGTCCCCCAGAGGAAAGGACGTCGTGAGGCATGACACTCCGTAGAACACGACGCCGTTGCCGCTTGGAATGAGGGCAACCCGGCTCACCAGGTTGCGCGGCTGGATCAATGGCAGGAACAGGAAGGAAATCGTCGTGAGGTTGTCCATCTTTACCAGGAGGTGATCTTCCTTGAACGAGAAGCTCTCCTCATAGACGTTCTTGCCGAACGTGCCGTCCTCCTGGAACGTGAAGATGCTGTCTTCCGTCGGGATTTCGCTGAAAAGGGGATCAGCCATGCGATTCCTTTTCTCCGCGGAGTCTATGACATAAGAGTCCGTGAAAAGCACGTGGGTGCTTCCTCGGGTGACGGAGTAATAGGGAATGCCCTTCATGGTGCTCACTGCGTGCAGGCTGTTGTACAGGAGGAGCCAGCCCTCCTGGGTGTCCATCTGCTGCGGCAGCCCGGAGATGATGCTGCTCATCTCCACACCGATGCTCGGCTTTCTGCCCTTGACATCGGCGGCTATTGAATCACCGCTAGCGATTGCGGGGAGGAGCGTCAGACCGTAGTCCTCCGACAGGCTGGCGGAGAGGACTTCCCCGGCGCGCAGCTTGTCCAGCTCAGGCTGGGGAAAATACCGTGACAGGGGGTCTTCAGCGCCTGCACGGGAGAGGAGGATCAGCATCTGGATTGCTAGCAGCACAAGTCTCATGGTATGGTGAAACTACACTATGGGCACTGGTCAGGCAAGCTTCAAAGCTGTCGGGACCGCCGCGCGTGCCACGGCCTCTGCTGCGACGGCCCGTGAGGCGCATGTCGTTGCCATCACGGGCGGAGGTACGGCGGGTCACGTCTTTCCGGGAATCGCCGTTGCCGAGCATCTGGACTGTCGGGTGCTCTGGATCGGCTCCACGAACGGCGTGGAGGGGAAGCTGGTGCGTGATGCCGGAATCGAGTTTCACGGGATCCCCGCGGGCAAGCTCCGCCGCTATGTATCCCTTCGGAACGTTACGGACGTGGCGCGCGTTCTTGCCGGCATCTTCGCGGCCTTGCGGATCCTGCGCAGGGCGCAGCCTTCGCTGCTTTTTTCAAAGGGAGGGTTCGTGAGCGTGCCGCCGGTGGTGGCCGCCCGGCTGCGCGGGATCCCGGCCTTCACTCATGAATCAGATTTCGAC
The DNA here is from genome assembly GCA_049515135.1 of Spirochaetia bacterium. Lineage (GTDB taxonomy): Bacteria > Spirochaetota > Spirochaetia > SZUA-6 > Fen-1364 > Fen-1364. The sequence goes on along the minus strand of JBEKUJ010000003.1, from coordinate 264,295 downwards.
CCCGGCCTTGCCACGCGGATAAACCTGCGTTTCTGCGAGAGGGTCTTCGTCTCGTTCCCGGAAACCATCGATTTTCTTCCCCCGCGCTACCGTGAAAAGGCGGTCGTGACGGGAAACCCGGTCCGCCGGGCGCTTGCCGCCGGGGACGCCGCGCGGGGGCGCAAGCTCGTAGGATGCGGTCCCGGCACGCCGCTTATCCTGGTCATGGGAGGAAGCCTGGGCTCTTCCTTCATCAACTCCCTTGTCTCCACGGTCGTGGACAGGATGGTGAAGACGTGCTTCGTTATGCACCAGATGGGGGAGAAGGAGTTCGCTCCCTCACGGCTCCCGCGCTACGTTACTGCTCCTTTCATCAGCAACGGGCTGCCTGACATCATGGCGGCTGCGGACCTTGTGGTATGCCGGTCGGGCGCGAATACGCTTTCGGAGCTGGCAGCAATCGGGAAGCCAATGATCCTGATCCCGCTTCCTTCCCGTGGGAGCAGGGGAGACCAGCTTCGCAACGCCGAGGTTTTCAGCAAAGCCGGCGCAGCCACGGTGCTGAAGGAGGAGCAGGCAACTGCGGAATCCTTCCTCTCCGCAGTTGATTCTCTCCTTGGGAACCCGCAAAGACTTTCCCGGATGGCCGCGCAGGCGCGGTCCATGAGCAGGGGCGACGCCGCAGAAGCTATAGCCAGGCTTATCCGGGGAAGGATGGCCTGATGTTCGAGAATATCATCGGCCAGCAGGGAACAATGCAGACTCTGCGCACCGAGCTGACCCGCGGAATTTTCCCCCGGTCCGCGCTTTTTTTCGGCCCGTCCTACAGCGGGAAGCTGTCAGCGGCCCTGGAAGCCGCGCGAGTGCTCACCTGCCGGCTGGGAACCGGGGAATGGACCTGTGATTGCGCCTCCTGTCGAAGCCAGAAGGAGCTGTCCCATCCCCATACTGTAATGCTGGGTTCGCGCTACTGGGACGTGGAGATCGCGGCGTGCGCTGACTCGCTCCTGCGCAACCGCAAGCAGCCTTCCCGCTATCTTTTTCTGCGCTCTGTACGTAAGCTCACGCGCAGGTTTGACACCGTTGTGTGGGACGCGGAGGAGCCACGGGTGAAGGCCGCCCAGGAAAAGGTGGCGGACATCGAGGAGATGCTCCTTGAGCTGGAGCCGGGACGGGAGCTTCCGGCGGAAAAGAAGCTTGCCGCAGTCCTGGAGGAGATCATTTCCGCGTGCGCCCAGCTTGCCGGGATGGGCAGAGGGGAGGCCATTTCCATTGGCCAGATACGGCGGCTTGCCGCATGGGCTCACATCACCGCAGGAGACTCCCGGAAGGTCGCGATACTGGAGAACGTGGACAGGATGCAGGATTCGGCACGGAATGCCGTCCTGAAGCTTCTTGAGGAGCCTCCCGGGGCCGTGCATTTCATGGCGCTCTCCACCCGGAGGGCGGCCATCATTCCGACCATCCAGTCGCGCCTGCGGCCATACCCGTTCGAGCAGAGGAGTCAGGCAGAAGAATCGGAAGTCCTGGTCAGAATTTTCCGCGAGGAGGCCGGGCGTTTCGAGGGGCTTCGGCCTTTCTTCCTTGCGTGGAAGGAGATCAACCCTGAAAAGCTTGCCCAGCTGTCCCGCCGGTTCATGGAAGCAGTGCTGAGCACTGAGGAACCAGACGGTGACGTGCTGGCAGAGCTTGCGGACATCCTCCCATCGGACCGCCGGTCTTCGAGGGAGAAAAGCCAGAAAGAGGCTGTGGTTTCCTTCCTGGAGGAGCTGACCTTGCGCTTCCAGGGTCCTCTTCGCTCAAGGACCGTTGCGCTGGAAGTGCTGGAGGACTGGACGGCCGCGGTGCGGGAAAGCCTCATGAGGATCGAGACGTTCAACATGAGCCCTGCTTCCGCGGTGGAGGCCCTGTACCTTCGCATGAGAGAGACAGCCCGCCGCGAGACCGCGGAACAAGGGACGGGGGCCCTCTCATGAGGAAGTTCATCCAGAAGGCGCTGGACAGGCTGGGCAAGATGGATACCGCGCAGATCCGCGCCCTCATCGTGAGGATTTCAGAGGAAAACGACCTGCTGGGGATGCTCCTGGATTCAATGACGGACGGGATAGTCGTCACTGACAGAGACCATCGGCTCATGCTTCACAACAAGTCAGCCGAGAGGCTGTTCCCCTTCGAAGGAGATGACCCGGGGAACAGGCCGCTCTGGGATTGCCTGGCGGACAGGGACCTGGCTGAGTTCTTCTCAGCGAAGCTCCGCGGGCAGGAGAAGGTTTCGGACAGGGAGTTCACCCTGGGAGACGGCTCTCCCCGCATCGTCTCTGTCAGCATCCTGCCCCTTGTGAGCGAGGGGAGCGTCCAGGGGAACGTCGTACACATAGAGGACGTGACGGAGAAACGCTCCAAGGAAGCCAGGCTGCGAAGGGCGGAGAGCCTGGCGTCTCTTACAACGCTTGCCGCGGGCGTGGCGCACGAGATCAAGAATCCTCTGGGGTCAATGGGGATTCATCTGCAGCTCATCCAGAAAAAGATCGCCGGGAGGGAGTGCATCGACCAGAAGGAGATCGCGCAGCACCTGGCCGTGATCGGAGAGGAAGTAGACAGGCTCAATCGCATCGTTGTTGACTTCCTCTTTGCCGTGAAGCCAATGGACACACGCCTGGAGGACGGCGACATCAACGCCGTCATCACGGAGCTCCTGGATTTCGTTCGGCCGGAACTGGACCAGGCCGGCGTGAAGGTGGAGTCGAGCCTCTCCTCTGCTGTGCCCATCCTTCGCATCGACGCCCGGTTCATCAAGCAGTCCCTTTTGAATCTCATCAAGAACGCCGTTGCAGCGATGCCGGACGGAGGCGTGCTGCGCCTGGAAACCCGACGGTCGGGAAACGAGGTGCTCATCCGCATCTCGGACACCGGCAGCGGCATCTCGGAACAGATCATGGACAAGATATTCGAGCCGTATTTCACCACCAAGCCGTTCGGAACGGGGCTTGGGCTGACAATCGTGTTCAAGATCGTGAAGGAACACTTCGGCGACATCTCTGTGAACTCCCGCGAGGGTGAGGGGACCACTGTCAGCATCTCCCTGCCTGTGCCTCAGAAAGAGAAGATCCTCATCGACTACAAGGGGGAGGCGCAATGAAGCTCACCATCCTCGTTGCTGACGATGAAAAGAACATCCGTGAAGGCCTGCGCGAGGCCCTGACGCTGGACGGCTACGACGTGGTCCTGGCCGCCGACGGCAGGGATGCATGGGATGCCGTCACCAAGGGGGACATCGACCTTGTGATCACGGACCTCAAGATGCCCCACATGTCGGGGGAAGAGCTGCTGCGCGACATCTCCTCACAGTTCCCCACGGTTCCCGTCATCATTCTGACCGGGCATGGAACAATCGAGTCCGCAGTCCAGGCAATGCATGACGGCGCGTACGACTTCCTGACCAAACCGGTCAACCTGGATCGGCTTTCCCTCATGGCAAAGCGCGCCCTCTCCAACCGCGAGCTCGCCCTGCAGAACCGCGCAATGCAGGAGGAGCTGGAGCGCAGGAGCCAGTTCGCCAGCATCATCGGCAAGAGCGCCGAGATGAAGCAGGTCTTCGAGATGGTCCGGCAAGTGGCCCCGTCACGGTCCTCCGTCCTTATCACCGGGGAAAGCGGCTCGGGAAAGGAGATGATCGCCGAGGCTCTCCACTACAACTCGCCGCGCAAGGACAAGCCCTTCATCAAGGTCCACTGCGCGGCGCTCTCGGAGACCCTGCTGGAGAGCGAGCTGTTCGGCCACGAGAAGGGGGCGTTCACGGGGGCCATCACGAGAAAGAGGGGAAGGTTCGAGCTTGCGCATCTGGGAACGCTGTTTCTGGATGAGATCGGAGAGATCAACCAGAACGTGCAGATCAAGCTCCTGCGGGTACTGGAAGAGAAGAAGTTCGAACGCGTGGGCGGGGAGGAGACAATCGAGGTAGACGTCCGCCTCATTGCCGCCACAAACAGGGACCTCAAGGCTGCCATTGCGGCCGGCTCGTTCCGGGAAGACCTCTACTATCGGCTCAACGTTGTCAACATCCACATCCCGCCGCTTCGAGAGCGCAAGGAGGACATCCCCCTTCTTGCGGCGTCGTTTCTGAGGGAGTTCTGCCAGGAGAACGGCAAGAACATCGACGGCATCGACCCAAAGGCGCGCCTTGCGCTGTACAACTATTCGTGGCCGGGAAACGTCAGGCAGCTTCGCAACTCACTAGAGAGCGCGGTGGTTCTCTGCAAGGGCTCCATGATTACCATGGAAGACCTTCCTCCCAACGTGCGCGGTGACACCGGGACGGATGACTACCTGCGGGTCCCCGTTGGGACGTCGCTGGCAGAAGTGGAGAAGGAAGTGATCCGGACCACCCTGGGCAGGGAAGGCGGCAACAAAAGCCGCACCGCAGAGATCCTTGGCATCGGACGCAAGACGCTCCACCGCAAGATCGAGGAGTATGGCCTATGAAACAGTCCATCATGGCGAGGCTGATCGGCGGCACCGTGCTGCTTGTTGCCACCATGGCTGTCCTGGGGATCTGCTTTGCCGCCGGCGCAGCCACGGACGGGATCGTGGAGAGGGATGCCGGTCTCTTCGCGGGCGCTGCCCAGCGTGTGAGCGACATCTCCGCCAGCCTCCAGGTGCTTGCCGCGGGCGCAGACCCCGCCGGACAGGTGAAGCGCCTCCGGCAGATTTCCGCTTCAGCCCTCGAGATCGACAGCATGCTGGCCGCCGCGCTTTCCTCCATGAACGGGTCCATCCTCTATCCGGCCGAGCTGAAGGAAGCCGCCAGGAACCTGCAGGACGTCATGAGTCCCGGGTGGTCCCAGACGCTGCAGGGCGCGGTGAACGCTGTCACAGGCGCCGGCGCGGCCGGCTCCCCGGGCGCTCTGGGAAGCTTCGGCCTTGCAACGGAAAGGGTGCTTTCCGACTTTACAAGGATCATGCGCCTGTTCGACCAGGCGAACGCCGGCATGGGCAGGACGCTTACGGTCCTTTTTGCCTCTTTTGCCGTTCTTGGAGCCATCTCACTTTTCGGCTTCACATTCTGGGCCCTTTTGTCAATCCGCCGTGACCTGAGAAAGCTCATCGTTTTCAGCGGCGGCCTGAGCCAGGGAGATTCAACACCCCCACCGGAAGTGACAGCGGACGGGGAGGTCGGGGAGCTGGCCGCACAGCTTCGAAAGCTCAGCTCTCTGGAGGCGGTTGCTGGACGCCTGCGCGCGGCCACGGAGAGGGTCGTCATCGACTTCCCCGCTGCCGCCGAGAACGCCGCCAAAGTCCAGGAATCCTTCACCAGCCAGACGCAGATCGTAAAGGATGTCAGCCGCGGACTTTCCGATGTCGCGCAGGCAGTGAAGGAAATGGCGCGCAGCGCCGACAACAGCCTCATCTCGGCCCGTGAAGGGGCCAGGACCGTGGAGGCGTCTTTGGAGACAATCCAGCGGGCCATAGATGCCACCAGCGTGCTGGAAGAGCGAACCTCCAGGATCGAGGAAGTTGTCGCGTTGATCGGCGACGTTGCGGATCAGACGGAGCTGCTTTCCCTCAATGCTGCAATTGAGGCGGCCAGGGCAGGAGAGGCGGGCCGCGGGTTCACCGTCGTTGCAGAGCAGGTGCGAAAGCTGGCGGACCGCAGCGCGCGCTCGGCATCCGAAGTCGCTGATCTCGCCCAGATCATGCTGGACGCGGTGCGCCGCGTCGCCTCCGATGCCCGGGAGTCATTCCGCACCATCGACGTCCTGCGCAGGGACCTCCAGGGAATGTCGCAGGCCCTCGCGTCGGTTACAGGTCTTTCCGGATCTGCCGTGGATGGGGCAGCACAGACAGTGTCAGCTCTCTCTGCTGCCCTGGAGCTCGGATCCGACACTGTCCGGCGCGCCCAGGCAATAACAGCCTCCAACACGGCACTGAGGGAGGAAGTTGAGCAGGTTGCGGCCATCGTTGCCAATCTTCCGAAGGGCCGGGCGCCGGACTCTGAAAAGCCCCTTCTCGGATCCGAACCCCCTGCCGCCGATTCATTGGAGGGATCTGCCATCGTGCATGCTCAGAGCAGGCTGCCCGGCCGCGTGGAGCCGGTCGATGCCATCGAGGAGCTCCCCGCCGCAGAAGAGGAGCTCGAGGGCAGGGCCGAGTCGGCCGATGCGACCGAGGTCGAGGAGTTGGAGCCTGTGGAAGAGCTGGAGTCCGCGGAGGAGCTGAAGCCTGCAGAGGAGGACTAGGAGCACGCAGGGCAATGGCACGACTGAGGCGGGCGGACTCGTCTACCGGATACCGCGCTGCGCGCGGTCCGGACTATGTAGGCCTGCCGCCGAGCCTGGCCTCCCGCATGAGCTTCCTTTTCTGCGAAAGACCGGTGAGTATCCCGTAGGCCAGGATGCTGGTTGCCCAAACGCAGCCGAAGAGTATGAGGGCCTGCACCCTGGGAAGGAAAATGGAAGCAACGCTGGCAACCGCCACGTAGGCGCAGAAAGCATAGATGATAGGGAGGATCATCGTGTCCTTGAGGCCGAGGGCAAGGAGCTTGTGATGGATATGCTCCTTGTCAGGCGAGTAGATCGGCCTCTTTTCCCTGACCCTTCGCACAATCGCTGCCACGACATCCAGGATGGGGACCGCCAGGACCGTTGCAGGCGCAAGCAGGTCTCCCAGGGAAGTCGAACCGGGGATTTTCAGAAGAGGGATGACGGCGAGCGTGAATCCGAGGAACAGCGCTCCAGAGTCTCCCATGAAAATGCGCGCCGGGGGATAGTTGAAGAGCATGAAGCCCAGGATGGCCCCCAGCAGGGCAAATGCCATCAACGCTGGAGTGGCGGTCCACTGCATGAACGCGGAAATACCCAGGGCCAGAGCGGCTATTCCTGAAATGCCTCCCGCAAGACCATCGAGACCGTCAACGAAGTTGACCGCATTGCTGATTGCGATGATCCAGAAGATGGTGACAGGCCATGCCAGGATCCCCAGAGATACGGCGCCCACGCCTGGAATGTTCACAGCGGAGACGGTAAAGCCGCCCAGGGTCACCAGGGTCGCTGCCACTATCTGAAGGATGAACTTCAGCAGGGCATTAAGGTTGTGGAAGTCATCCAGGAGCCCAAGGGCGTGGATAAGGGCAAAACCGAAGAAAACCGGAATCAGGTTCAACTCGTAGCGCACCGGCCAGCTACCGGGAGCAAGGACGGGCAGGAGGATGGGCACGGCAATGGCGGACACCATGAAGGCAACGAACATCCCGATCCCGCCCAGGCGGGGAACCGGGCTGGTGTGAATCTTTCTTTCATTCGGCATGTCGAACCACTGCCGTTTGTGCGATATGCGGATGACAACAGGCGTTACTATTGTGCTGACGACGAGGGCCAGGACCCCTGCGCCTGTGAGCGCGATTACCAACTCCATTTCCTGCGAAGGATACGAGGGAAAGGGAGGGCTGTCAACTCGATCACCCCTGTCCTTCCTGATGGTTCCTGATGCGCTCGAAGGACTGGTTGATTTTCTTTGCGATCTCCAGGGCGAGTCTCTGCTTCTCAGGGTCTCCGGCATGCTTGTCGGGATGGTACTTGAGCATCAGGCGTTTATAGGAAGCGTGCACTTGGTTGATGTCCGCGCCGAAAGGAACTTCCAGGTTTGCATAGTCACGGCGCAGGGATTCATCAGGCGGACGCGGAGCCCTGGCCTTCGAGCGGTCTCGCGTGCCCGCGGAACGATTGGCCCCGGTACGCATGTACTCGTCCAGCTCTTCCCATGCGGCCTGGACGTCCGGATCGATTGGCCGTTGCGTCCTTGGACGGTCTTGCTCGTTTCCGAAGAGCGCCCTCAGGAGCTCAGCAAGACGATCTATGAATCCTTCCACAGCTACTCTTTTTCAGCTTCCTCGTAGTCGTACCTTCCGGTGAAAACGTACACCGCCGGGCCGGTGAGCCACAGGTGATTGTCTGATTCCTGCCACTGGAGGAAGACGTCTCCGCCCTTGAGATGGATGAAGATCTCCCGATCCGTGAAGCCGTCTACGACAGAGGCAACCAGGGCGGCCGCGGCGCAGGCGCATTCATCGCTGTCGTATCCCCCCTCCCAGACGCGAAGCCGGATTTCGTCCCGACTGTATACCTTGATGAAACCGATCCCGGTGCCGGCGGGAAACTCGGGCTGCTCCGAGATTCGCCGGGCAGTCCTGTTCAGCGGAAAGGAGAGATCGGGAACAAAGAACATCGCGTATGATCGGCCAAGGGAGATGGGAGTGTAGGAAAGGCTCCTTCCTTCCACAAGAAGGCTTCGCGTGAAGGAATCCTTCAGACTTTCCCTGATCTCCGCCTGCGTCTCGGTGCTCATGGGCATCCCCATGTCGACCCGCACATTGCTGCTGTCGATGATCTGCACGCGAATGCGCCCGTCGGGGGTGCGCATCATGAAATCCTGTCCTTGAGCGGCCCCTGAATCCGTTGCGTAGCGGGCCAGGCAGCGCGCGGCGTGGCAGGAGAGCGGCGGCTCGTCGCCCTGCGGGTCGAAAGCGCGGACAGCCAGCTCTCCCTCTTCAGTTGGTCCCATGAGGAGCAGAGCGGTTCCCCCCACGCCGAAGCTGCGGTCAAGGATCCGTGGCGCAATTGCAGGCAGCAGCTGGTCCGCTCCCGGGGGGAGCTGGGAGGCCCTCAGGATGATCGAGTCGTCCCCGCATGCCTGCATCTTCAGGAACTCGATCTCCATTTCCTGTGTCAGTCCTTGAAGAACTCGTCGTGAAGCCTTTTCACCGCGTCCTCAGTGTCCTCAGCGGCAACCACAAGGGACAGGTTGATGTCGGAGGAGCCCAGAGAGATGATGCGAAGTGGCGTCTTCCTGATGCACCCGAACACGCGGGCAAGGAAGGCCGTGTCTTTCCACAGATCCAATCCAACAAGGCAGATGATGGCCTTGTCCGCCTCCACGCTCACCGTGCCGATCTCCGAGAGATCACGGGCGATGTTGTTCACGGCTGACGGATTGTCGATGGTAACGGAGACCGACACCTCCGAGGTGGTGATCAGGTCCACAGGGGTCTGGTACTTCTCGAAGATCTCGAAGATCCGCCGAAGGAACCCGTAGGCGAAGAGCATCCGCGATGAGGTGATATTCACCAGCGTGATGCCTTTCTTGCAGGCGATGGCCTTCAGGCCGTTGCCTGCCGGGCTGGGGATAATCTTGGTGCCCTTGTCATCGGGCCGAAACGTGTTTTTCACCCACACCGGGATCCCCAGGTTGATTGCGGGCTGAATGGTGGAAGGGTGGATCACCTTGGCGCCGAAGTACGCCAGCTCCGCAGCCTCCCGGTAGCTGATCTGAGGAATGGTCCGGGCGTTCTCTACGATGCGAGGGTCGGAAGTCATGATGCCGCTCACGTCGGTCCAGATCTGAACTTCCTCGGCACGCAGGGCGGCGCCCACGATTGTTGCCGTATAATCGGAGCCGCCCCGCCCAAGAGTGGTGGTGGCGCCGTTGGTGGTTGAGCCGATGAATCCCTGGAGGATGCACAGCACTCCTGGGGCGGCCTCCACGCGGGAGCTGATAAGCTTGTTGGTCAGGTCTTCTATGGGCGCCGCCTGGGTGAACGAATCATCCGTTTTCACCAGATCGCGCGAATCATAGAGGTGGGCCGTCATGCCCCGCTCCCGCGCCCGGTGAAGAAGGATGATTGTGGACAGGCGCTCGCCGAAGGAGAGCACGGCGTCGTTGCTGCGCTTCGACCATTCCTTCAGCATTGACAGCGCTTTGATGAATGCGCGAAGCTCGCCCACCACTGATGCAATATCGGACTCGCAGGCGGTGAGGTTTCCTTTGGTGAGGAAGGAGCGCGCGCAGGAGAGGTGCCTTTCCTCGATGGCGCAGAGGATGGCCTCAGCCTCCGCTTCCTTCCCGCTGCCCAGGAGCCTGGCTATCTCCTGGAGCTGGTCGGTAACCTTTGACATGGCAGAGGACACGAGGACCGGTCCGCGCTCGATCTGCCTCTCGGCGATCTGGAGCGTTGCGTCCATCATCTCCGCATTCTGGACGGAGGTCCCTCCGAACTTGAGAACGATCATTCCCTGGTGCACTCCGTAATTGTCGACAGCTACCATTTTTGGGAGCTTCTGTCAACGTTGGAGCCGGATTGATATACTTCGACGGTCATGGAAGTAACCGTGCTAGGTCCCGGAGCCGTCGGAACCCTGCTGGGAGGCCTGCTGCAGATCGGCGGACATCATGTAACGCTTGTCGGCAGACGGGACGTGCCCCAACCAGAGCGGCCCGTGCGGATCATTCACCCCGAACAGTGGCTGCTGGCTGAGGGCCTGCGCTATGCGCGCATCACCGAGGCAGGGCGGGACAAGGGCCGCAGGGCCGACGCCTGGCTTGTGACGCTGGGCCGCCATCACCTGCGGGCGCTGCGCAGGCCGGATTTCGCCGGGCTGGTGGAAGGCGATGGACCGGTGTTCATGTTCAACTGCGACCCGGTGGAGCCTCAAAGGCTTGCCCTGCCGCGGGAGAGAAGCCGCCTGGGGTTGACTCTGACCACCGCGGTGAAGCTGCAGGAAGGAGAGGTGGAGCTTTCAGCGTCGAAATCCACGCTCATAGTGGAGAAGCACCCAGACTGCCGGGACCTCTTCGGGCCGCTCGGGAGCTTCGGGTTTGAGGTCCTGGAAGTGGATGACGCGCTTCCCTCCATGAGCTCCTTTTTTCTCTTTCAGCTTCTGTTCCTCCCTGTCGCGCTGTGCAACCTTACCCTTTCATCGTTTCTCTCGGCCCCCGAGGGCAGGGAGCTTGCGCGCGACATCCTGCTGGAAGGTTTTCTCACCATGGAAAAGGCGGGACAGTCCCTTTCGCCGCTCCCCGTGATGGACCCGCGCGAGCTCCTGGGCAGGCTGGAAAAGAGGCAGGCATCGTTTCAGGGAAACCAGGACCGGCCCGACCGGGAGTACAACAGCGTCCTCCAGTCCTACCTGAGAGGCCGGCAGCTCGAGTGCGCGCATCTGAACCGCAAGCTCGTGGAGATCGCATCCGCCGCCGGCGTGCACCTGGTCTGGAACTGGCGGGTGGTCCAGAAGGCTGGCCGCGTCGCCGGAGCGGGATTCTATCGCAACCCGGGGGAGCTGCTTCGATCTCTCGAATAAACGCTGATACAAACATAAGGGAGGCCCTGTGAACGCGGACTTTACGACGAGACTCGATGAGGCATGGCAATCACTGGAATCAGCCACTTCCGCAAGGCCGGACGTCGCGGTCATCCTGGGTTCGGGTCTTGGCGCATTCGCAGAAACCGTGGGCGGCGACACCGTGCCTTTCAACGCAATCCGCGGGCTCCCGAAGCCGACGGTGTCCGGACACTCCGGCCTCTTCAAGGTGGGAGAGCGCGTTGCGGTCATGGCAGGACGCATCCACTACTATGAAGGGCACCCCATCGACGATGTCGTCCTGCCGGTCTTTCTTCTCGGCCGATTGGGGGTCCGCACTCTCATCGTCACCAATGCTGCCGGCGGGGTCAACCGGTCCTTCTCTCCCGGGGAGCTGGTCCTCATCAGGGACCATGTCAACCTCCAGGGGGTGAACCCGCTTCGGGGCCCGAATCCGGATCTCGGACCGCGGTTCCCGGACATGAGTGCAGTTTACACCCCCGAGCTTCGCTCCCTGGCGCGCTCTGTGTCCGGCACTCCCTTGAAAGACGGCGTCTACGCCGCCTTTGTCGGGCCTTCCTATGAGACGCCGGCCGAGATCCGCATGCTGGCGGCCATCGGCGTGGACATGGTGGGGATGTCCACGGTGCCAGAGGTTATTGCGGCCGGCTACCTGGGGATGAGAGTTCTCGGCATTTCCTGCATCACGAACATGGCGGCCGGGATCCTCCCTCAGCCCCTGGACCACGCAGAAGTGGTCCGCGGGGGAAATGAGGCCGCGCCGCGGTTTGCCCAGCTGCTGGCACGGGTCGTCGATCGGCTGGGAGGCAGCGGAAGGTGAGGGCCGAAGCGCGGCTGACGCCTCAGGTCCTGGAGGAGATCCGGCAGGCCATTGCGGACGCTGACGGGAACGAGGTCTTCCTTGTCGGCAGGACGGGGGATGACGGCCGCGTGGAGGCCGTTTCTGTCGGCGCGCGGGGCAATGAAGAAGCGGTGCCTGTGCTGGCCCCCCACCTCTCCGGGGGCGATGTGGTCATCCACAACCATCCCTCTGGCGGAATACGGCCCAGCAGCGCAGATCTTGCCGTGGCAGCGCGGCTGGGCAACGAAGGGATCGGCTTTTATATCGTGGACAACGTTCTGTCTTCCGTGTACGTGGTGGCGGAGCCGGTGGAGCAGCACCAGAGGACGCCTCTGGACGAAGATGAGCTGGCCGGACACCTGGCTCCTGGAGGCGCCCTGAGCCGGCTCTACCCCTTGTACGAGGAGAGGAAGAGCCAGATTGCGATGCTCCGCCTTGTGTGCAAGGCCTTCAATGGAGATGAGCTGTGCGCCGCTGAGGCGGGCACCGGCGTGGGCAAGTCTCTGGCATATCTCCTGCCGGCGATGGCCTGGGCGTTCCGAAACAAGGAGCGCGTTGTCGTTTCCACCAACACCATCAACCTCCAGCAGCAGCTCATGGACAAGGACATCCCTCTGGTCAAACGGATCCTTGGAGAAGACCCGAAAGTAGTGCTTGTGAAAGGCCGCAGGAACTACCTCTGCCTTCATCGGCTGAACGAGGCCCTGGATGAGATGAGCCTGTTCGAGGAAAGGGACCCGGAGATTGCGGCCATCAGGGAGTGGGCGCGCACAACGGAGACTGGAAGCAGGACGGACCTCTCATTCTACCCGTCGGAAGATACCTGGTCCCGCGTCTGCTCGGAAGCTGACGCGTGTCTTGGTCTGCGATGCAGCCACAGGGAGGGATGTTTCGTGCTGAAGGCCCGACGGGAAGCCGCATCAGCGCAGGTCCTGGTGGCCAATCACCACCTCCTGTTCTCCGACCTGGCGTTCAGGCTTGCCGGCTCAGGCTTCAACGATCCGGCGGTGCTCCCGCCGTTCCGCAGGGTCGTCTTCGATGAAGCGCACAACATCGAGAAAGCGGCCACGTCGTTCTTTTCCCAGAGCTTCTCACGGTTTGCCCTTCTCAAGTTTCTCGGCAGGCTCCACAGGCGCCCCAGCCAGGGGCGGGGCTCGACAGCCGGCGCCACCGCAGGTGCCGCGCGGGCCAGGGTGAGAGGTCACCTGGTCACCCTTTCCCGTGCGCTGGGGCGGAACGCCATGACGGCAAAAGCGCCGCAGCTTGTGGACGAGATCAGGGAAAATGCGGAAGAGCTGGACCGCACATGCATCGAGCTTCTCCGCGGTGAGACGGCGTTGCTCCTTGATTCAGAGGCCACTTCAGGGTTTGTAGAGCGTATAGGTCCAAGCCTGAAAGCGCTGGCCGGCTCCATCCGCCGGCTGAGCGACCTCTTTGACGAGCTTTTCGAGAAGATGAATGAAAAGAACCTGACGCAGGACATACAGAATACTATCTGGGATTGCAAGGTGCAGCTTGCCAGGCTTGCAGGGATTGCCGACCTGTGCGACAGGTTCCGGACGGCTGAAACAGGAAGGAACGACATCTTCTGGCTGGAGACCATCAAGGGGGAAAGCGTGCGGTTTGTCGTCACCCCCCTGGATATCGCCCCGCTAATGAAAGAGGCTGTGTTCGAGCCAATCAGGACGGCGATTTTCACTTCTGCAACCCTGACGGTGTCGGGCGATTTCGCTTTCTGGGCAGGGAGAATAGGCCTGGACGGCCCGGGGGAGCGAGAGCCTCTTCTCCAGACCTTCGCGTCACCTTTCAACTACAGGGAAAACGTTCTCCTGGGCGTTCCAACCGACGCTCCGCCGCCGGACTCTTCACGGTACAAGCCGTTCCTTTGCGGTTTCATGGCCCGGGCCCTCACATCGAGCCGGGGCGCCGGGCTTGTTCTCTTTACTTCCTACTCCCTGCTTCGAGAGACCTTCGCAGAGGTCCAGCCGGTCCTTTCGGCTCGCGGAATACGGATCCTGCGGCAGGGTGACGACGAGAGGGCACGGCTTCTGGACGCTTTCCGCGCGGAGCGTTCCAGCGTCCTGTTTGCCACGGACTCCTTTTGGGAAGGAGTCGATGCTCCGGGGGAAACCCTGCAGATGGTGATTCTGTGCAGGCTCCCCTTTCGGGTGCCCACGGAGCCTGTTCTCAAGGCCAGGATGGCTGCCATCGAGGAGAGGGGCGGAAACCCCTTTGGCGAGCTTTCGCTGCCGGACGCCGTGGTCCGCCTCAGGCAGGGGTTCGGGAGACTCATGAGGAGGCATGACGACAGGGGAGTTGTCCTGATTCTCGACTCGAGGATCGTCAACAAGAGCTATGGGGCTGTCTTTCTGGAGAGCCTTCCCAGGACGGGCCGGGTGATCGATGGCTCGCAGGCGGTTCAGGAAGCTGTTGCCGAGTTCTTTGCGCAAGAAAAAGGGGAGGAAGACATTCGCATGCCTTCCTCCCCTGAAGCTTCGTAGGCCTTCTCTTACGACTCGACCTTGGCCAGGATATCCGCAGCCTTCAGGATGAGCTGCTCCTCACCAGAGATCTTGATCGTGGTCCCCGCGTACTTGTCGTAGATGACCCGGTCCTTGGCCTTCACCTTGATGCTCTCATCATCACCGACAGCAATTACGATCCCTTCCTGGGTCTTTTCCTGGGCAGTTTGAGGAATGAGGATCCCTCCCGCCGTCTTGGTCTCCATCTCAACCATCTTGACCAGAATACGATCTCCGAGTGGCATGACCTTCATTTTCAGTCGTCCTCCCTTAATAGTTGTGATGCCGCGAATCTCACACTGGGTGACAGTGATTTTGAGAGGAATATACCCAGAGGCGCCCGTGATCGTCAAGGATTTGTTTGACACACGCGTGCTCTTGCCCCGGCAAACGGCATGGAGTACCTTCCTTGTAGATGCGAATCTCGCTGTGGACCATGTACTTCGACAAGGGGCTGCGTTCTCTTGCCAGGCACCACCCTGCCCAGGCCATTCATTTTCTCCAGATGGCCATGGAGAAATGCCCTGCGTCTCACTCCCGTGAGCTGTACCGTATCTGTCTGTTTCTCGGTGTTGCCCTGAAGCGAATGGGCTTTTCCCAGTCAGCCATCAAGAGCTGGATTTCCTGCCAGCGGTTGAACAAGAGAGGTCATACGCGCAAAATGCTCGAGCGGCTGACCAACTCGTACGGAATGGAACGCCGTTCCAACCCGCAGGAAGACGACTGGCAGGCATTCGCCTCCATTCAGACCGCGCGTTACCTCATGGGGAAAAACAAGCGCACGTTTTCAACCCTTGCGGAAAGAGACATGATCAGCGACCTGGTCCACGATCACTGGGTGATCCTGCTCAATTCGGGGGAGCTGGAGGGCAAGTCGTCCTGCGACAAGCTGGGCTACTTCCGAAAGGTCAGCATCGTTTTTCCCGGCGCCGGTGTTCCTGAGCCGCGTCTTGATTCCCAGGTCATCGGAGTGAACTTCCAGACTCGGAAGAAAGTCGAGCTTGGTGAGAAGTGCCTTTGCGGCTCCGGCCTCCCCTTTGCGTTGTGCTGCGGCCGCACTCCGGCCAACGAGGAGCTTCTGACTGGTATATTTTGATTCATAAAATTCTGTTATCCGTGAAATTGTGTCAGATTGACCCATTGTTACGATCCCATAACAGATCTAGAAAGTAGCGTCTTCTAACTTATTATATATGAAAAGGTTAGAGAACTACTACGAAAAACCCTTGGCACGATCCTTGCTTTAATAATGACCAAGAGGTGACCATGAGCACTGCAGTCAGTTCAATAGAGAAAGAAAAGAAGACATCCAGGGCTGATGAAAACATTCTGTCCCTCTATCTCAAGGAAATAAACAAGATTCCTCTGCTCACCCGTGAGCAGGAAGAGAGGCTTGCCCGCCGGGCCGCAAGAGCGGACCAGCTGGCAAAGGAGAAGCTCATCAGGGCCAATCTCCGTTTCGTGGTCAATGTCGCGAAGAAATATCAGAACCAGGGTCTGCCTCTCGCGGACCTGATCAGCGAGGGCAACATCGGCCTGATGAACGCAATCGAGCGGTTCGACGTGGAGAAGGGCTATCACTTCATCTCGTACGCCGTGTGGTGGATCAGGCAGGCAATCCTGAAGGCGATCTGCGAGAAGTCACGAATGATCCGCCTTCCTCTGAACAGGGCAAATGAGCTCGTTCAGATAGAGAAGGTGCGAAAGGACCTGCAGGGGGAGCAGTTCCTCGTGTCGGAGACGGACATGATTGCCAAGAAGCTGGAGATCGACAGGGAGCACGTATCGGACCTGCTCAACATCTCCCGCGAGCTCATCTCACTGGACACGCCGGTGTATTCGGAGAAGGATTCCTCCCTGCTGGGAGACTTCGTTGAGGACAAGAACCACGTCACTCCGGATGACGTGGTCATCGAGAGCTCGCTGCGCCGGGACATCAACAACGTCCTGACCTCTCTCTCTCAGAAGGAGTCCGAGATCATCCAGTACAGGTTCGGATTGAACGGAAAGCGGCCTATGTCCCTCAAGGAAATCGGCAGCATGTACAAGCTGACAAAAGAGCGCATCCGCCAGATCGAGAAGAAGGCCATCAAGAGGCTCCAGCACCCCTCCCGGAGCCACCTGCTTCGGGCCTATATGTAAATACGACGTTTGCAAGTACGACCGTGTAAGAAAAGCGCCTGAAAGGGCGCTTTTTCTTACTCTTTTGCGATTCTTTTCCACGCTCCGGCGAAATCGGGGGCGAAATCTTCCTCGGGAGCGTTCACGCGGAGACAATCGGGGGGGATCTCATCCAGAAAGGGCGACGGGAAGGCTTCAGAAGGCTTTCCCATGCGCCGGCGCGACGAGCACCAGGAAAGGTGAAGCCTTCGCTCTGCCCTCGTAAGGGCCACGTAGAACAGGCGCCGCTCTTCCTCGATGTTCGTATCCGCCTCCTCCACCGAGCGGGCATGCGGGATGATGTCCTTTTCCACCCCGGCGATGAAGACCACGGGAAACTCGAGGCCCTTTGCCGAATGGATTGTCATCAGGTTGACCCTGCCTTGCTCATCGCCGTCGTCAAGGTCGTCCCGACTTGCCAGGGTGACACGGACAAGGTAGTCGAAAAGGCTGGGTTTTGCGTTCTCAGGATCATCTTCGAAATCGGCAAGAGAGCCGATAAGGGACTCGACGTTTCCGAACTTCCACTTCACAACATCCTTGTCCTTTGCGTCCCGGTTCTCCGAAACAAGGTGTCCCCAGTAATCTATTTCATCCACAAGCTCCCGCACTCCCTGCGCCATTTTCTTTGCTCCGACGAGCTTGGAGCGAAACTTGCCTACCAGCTCAAAGAACTCCGCGGCGGCTTCCTTTGATTTCTCATCGAGGGCGGACGCCTCCTGACTGACCATCGCCGAAAGGGCGCTGAAGAGAGAGCAGCGATGCTCTGTCGCATGAGAAGCCACGTGCTCCAGGAGCTTCCTCCCCATCCCCCGGCGCGGCGTATTGACGATCCTGAGAAAGCTCGTGTCATCATCGTGGTTCGCAATCAGCTTGAGGTAGGCCAGCATGTCGCGCACTTCCTGACGCTCGAAGAAGCTCATTCCTCCCGAAACGACATAGGGGATGTTCTCCTTTCGGAATGTCTCCTCCAGCGCGCGCGTGAGGTGGTTTGCCCGGAGCAGGACGCCGAAGTCCTGGAAGCGCAGGGAATCCCGGATCATGAGCGTCCTGATCCGTGAGGCAATGAACTCCGCCTCGTCCAGCTCGTTGTCCGCGGCGTAAACCTCGATGGGATCCCCCGATGGGTGTCCTGTCCACAACTCCTTCGGTTTCCTGTTGGCGTTGCGCGAGATCAGGCCATTCGCGGCCTTGAGAATGGTACCCGTGGACCTGTAGTTCTGCTCCAGCTTGATTTCCCTGGCGCCGGGGAAGTCCGCCTCGAACCGCCGGATATTTTCGAAACTGGCCCCGCGCCAGGAGTAGATGGACTGGTCGTCATCACCCACCACGCAAAGGTTCCTGTCCGCGCCGACAAGGAGCCGCATCATGTCGTACTGGTTGCCTGAAGTGTCCTGGAACTCGTCAACCAGAACGAACTTGAACCGGGACGTGTATTGCGCCCGCGTCGCTGCGGACTCGGAAAGGAGCCTGACGGGAAGCACAATGAGGTCATCGAAATCCACGGAATTGTACAGTTTGAGGTTCTTCTGGTATTCGCCATAGAGCTTTCTCAAGCGGCTGGTCTCGGCCGTCCAGCCGGCCCTGCCGTTCTTGACCAGGGAGATGACCCTCGCCGCTTCAGCGACGTCCAGTGCGTCCCCCTTCAGTCCCAGCTCGCGGCCCGTTTCCTTGATGAGACTGGCCTGGTCCTGCGAGTCATAGATCGTGAAATTGGGCCTGTAGCCCAGAAGAGAAGCCTTTTCCCTGAGGATTTGCGCCCCCAGAGAGTGGAAAGTGCTGATAGTGAGACGGGAAAGCTTCCTTGGGACCAGGGTCCGGATCCTCTGGGCCATTTCACGTGCCGCCTTGTTCGTGAAGGTGACTGCAAGGATCTCTGACTGGGGGACGCCCCTGGTCAGGAGGTTCGCGATGCGATATGTGATGACCCGGGTCTTGCCGGAGCCGGCGCCTGCCAGGATAAGGATCGGCCCATCCACCAAATGCACCGCTTCTGACTGCTTTTCGTTCAAAAAACGTGACAAATCGCTCAATACCGGCCTCTTCAGGATGGCGTTTGACAGATCGTTGCGTGATGCCATAGAATCCAGCTCATGCAACTCTCGTCGCCCTTCTGCCCGAGCTGCAGGGAGAATCTGGCCCGAAATGGCGATTCATTCACCTGCTCCCGATGCGGGAGGGTGTACCCTCTGAAAAACGGAATCGTTGATTTTCTCACGTCATTTCCCCTGACTGATACTCAGAAAATCGTCCAGACGACCTTTGATTCGGTTTCCGGCACCTATGACAACGCCATCGTGCGCCTTGTAGAAAGCCTCTCGTGCCCCTGGAACGCCTACACTGCCAAGATGGAGGCCTTCATGAGCACGGCAGGAGGAAAGGTCATTCTCGACGTCGGGTGCGGAACCTCGTTTCCTGTCGTATCTTTTCTTCCGCAGACCTCCATCTACCTGGGAATGGACATCTCCCTGGAGATGCTGGGGCATGCGAAGAGCCTCCTTGGAGACAACCTCAACGCCGCCCTGTGGAACATCGACGTGGAGCGCATTCCCCTGCCGGATACCTGCGTGGACGTCTGTCTTGCCCTGATGGCGTTCAACGTGTTTCCCAATCCGTCCAAGGCAGCTGAAGAGATGCAGAGGACCCTGAAAAAGGACGGAAGCGTCTTCGGGACCGTGTTCGTTCAGTCCCCTCCGGAAGAGATCCTCAGTGAGAATCCCATACAGACGGATGTGGTGAGGGAGATCCTCTCCGTGTTCGATCCGGGCGCCTGGGAGCTTTCCTTCGAAACGCAGGGTGGAATCCTGTTCTTCTACGTCAAAAAAATAAGCAAAAGCTGATCAACGCGTCACCGTGACTTTTTTCAGCCCCCGCGGAGCATCAGGGTCGAATCCCTTGGCAAGCGCCAGGTGGAGACCCAGGAGCTGGCCGGGGATCACCGCCAGGACAGGTGAGAGCCATTCGGGAAGCCCTTCCGGGAGGGGAAGCCGCGTGAGCCCGAACCTCAGGATCTCTTCTGTGTCACTGATGGCAATGATCTCGGAACCCCGATCCGCCAGTTGCGCAGCGAACTCCATCATGTGGGGAAGGAGTATCCCGGAAGGGGCAACAAGGAGTACTGGGAACCCCGGCTCGATCATGGCCATTGGTCCGTGGAGAAAGTCCGCGGAGGAGTAGGGGTCTGCCGTAACGTAGGTCAACTCCTTGAGCTTCAGGGCAATCTCGAGGGCAATTCCGTAGGAGAACCCCCTGCCGATGACGACGCATCGGTCCATGTATCGATACCGTTCGGCTTTGGCCGCAGCCGCCTTTCCGGCTTCCGCTATCGTCCGCGCCGCGAGCTCCGGGAGACCTTTGATGGCGGCAAGCCGGCTCTTGTCTCCCTGCAGGGCGATGGAGAGGCTTGCTAGCAGCGCGAGGGAGCACGTAAAAGTTTTTGTGGCTGCCACGGCTTTTTCTTCGCCTGCATGCAGGAGGAGGACGTGGTCGGATGACCGGGCAAGCGGAGACGAAGGGTCTGCGGTCAGGGAAGCGGTCAGGGAACCCTGCCTCCGCGCATCGGCAAGCACCTCAACGATGTCTTCGGATTGACCCGACTGCGATATCCCGAGCACAAGCGCGTTCTTCAGACGCGGCGGCGTGTGGTAGAACGTGTACAGTGACGGGGTGCTCTGAACCACCGGCCAGCCGTTGAATGAAGAAAAAAGGTATTTTGCATACGTGCCGGCATTGTCCGAGCTGCCGCGAGCCGCAATGACCACGTAGGAAATGTCCTTTCGCTTGATCTCAGAGCAGAGCCTGTCCACCGCCTGCCCGCAGGAATCCAGTGTCCGGGACAGCGCGTCCGGCTGCTCTCCAATCTCTCTCTCAAGAATGGTTTTCTGTTTTTCCATCGCGGATAGCATAGTGCAGGTTCACCCTTCCCATGTCAATTCTGGACGGCTATACTCCGCCACTGAAGTGAGATACAAAGCTGTGCTTTTTGACCTCGACGGGACCCTCCTTGACACGCTGGAGGATCTGGCTGATTCGATGAACGCCGTTCTGGCCTCCCGTGGTCATCCGTCGCACCTGCTTGCGGAATACCGTTACTTCGTGGGCGACGGGATGGAAATGCTTGCGCGAAGGTCTTTGCCGCCCGCCCTCGCTGACAGCGAACCGGAGATTCGTGCCTGCCTCAGTCGGATGCGGGAAGAATATGCCCTGCGATGGAAAGCAAAGAGCCGTCCGTACCCGGGAATCGACCAGCTCCTCGACAGCTTGACGGAAAAAGGCGTGGTCATGACCATTCTTTCCAACAAACCTCACGGGTTTGTCCAGGAAATTGCAGACCATTTCTTCGGAAGGGGTCGTTTTGCATCGACCCAGGGCGCGAGGCCGGAAGTGCCGCGCAAACCGGACCCTGCGGCAGCCCTTGCAATCAGCAGCAGTATCGGAATACGCCCCGAGTCTTTCCTCTATCTCGGAGACACGAATACAGACATGCAGACCGCGGTTGCCGCCGGTATGTTCCCCGTGGGAGCGCTCTGGGGTTTTCGACCGGAGGCTGAGCTCAGGGAGGCAGGGGCACGATTCCTTGCGGCCCGGCCCCTGGACGTGCTGGCAGCGCTCTGAGAGGCGATCTCTGTTATTCCAGCGCCACTATCGCGTCGATCTCCACAAGGGTGCCTCCCGGAAGATCGGCGCCCACGGTTGTTCTGGCCGGGTAGGGCTTGGGGAAATACCGCGCATACATATCGTTGAACTCCGCGAACGTCGCCATGTTCTTGAGGTAGGCGTTAACTTTGACGACGTTCGCAAGGGTTGCCCCGGCTTTCTCCACGATGGCCTTGATATTCTCCATGCAGCGTTCCGTCTGGGCCCGGACGTCAGGTTTGATTTCCCCTGTCTGCGGATGCTTTGCCGTCTGCCCTGAGACATACAGGAGCTTCCCTGAGCAGACAATCCCCTGGGAGTATGGGCCAATGGGGGCAGGCGCCCCATCCGTAGTGACCGGCTGCTTCATTGGGCCTTTTTCTGCTGGTCTATCAGTTTAGCCGTGTCTGTAGCGGGATCTATCTGGTAACCTGCATCCAGGGCGGCTTTTGCATCTGCTGTATTTCCCAGCCCCTTCTGGCAATAGTAGGTGAGCAGATATGCGACCTGCGCGGACTCTCCCGACGGATTCGCCGTTATGAAAGGCTGCAGAATGCTCAACGCTCCCGGGAAATCGGCCGAATCCACGAGCAGCTGCGCCTTCAGCAGCAGGTAGTTGGCATACCACTGCGCACCGGGGTCTGCCACCACCTTGGAAAGGGCCTTGTATGCCTTGGCCGGCTGCCCCGCGCCATAGTAGGCGACACCGGTCAGGTAGGTGAACTCTTCCTCATCAGCCTGGTTGCTCGTGTCCTTGAGCGCGTTGTTCAAGGTCTTCAGAGCATCGAAGTATTTCTTTTCCGCGATCAAGGCGGCCACTTCGCTTCTTACCTCATCGCTTTCCTCTGCCCAGGTGACGGATTGCTGGCCCTGTTCCGCGGCTCGCACACCTCCGACTGCTGATGTCTTTGACTTGTCGGAAGTCAGGGACTGGATCTTCTGAGCGATGTTGGCTCCAACTCCGCCTGCGCCGCTCTTCTCGGAAGCGCGGGCAAGGGAAGAGATGTCGTACGTTCCATCCTTGAGGATGGTGATCCTTGATTTGCCGCGGGTCAGCTCGAGGGACCCGGACCCCGAAACACGGACGCTTGCGTTGGCAGGTACAGCGTCCCCGATGGAAAGGGGAGACCATCCCTTTGGGGTTTTCAGCTCAACGGTCCCGTCGGAATAGGTAACAGAGTATGTTTGAGCAAAGGCGGAAGCGGCAACTAAAAATGCAAAGATCAAAGCGAAGCCGAGAGTTTTCTTCATGAGCGCCCCCTCTTTGCATCTACTATAGCACGAGCGGCAGAAGATAACAAAGCCGCGGAGAGGGGAGCGGCGTTAGTTGTTCAGCGGCTCCCCTGGCTCGCTGGGAACGGCATGGAGGGAAAGTCTCTCTGAGCGCCGGATGACATCCACCCGGGATTTCACGCCAATACTCTCATCGGACAGCACCCTGTGAAGGTCATCGATTGTGGCGATCATCTTGCCCGCAAAACCGACAATCACGTCATGTTCGCTCAAACCGGCCTTCTCCGCAGGGCTTCCCTTCTCCACAGAGATGACAAGCACCCCGCTTTCTGCCTGGAGCCCGAGCACATGGGCGGCATGGGGAGGGATCCGGATGTTCTGGCCGCCAATCCCCAGCCAGCCCCTCCGGATCCTGCCGTCTCGGATCAGCCGCGGGACCACGTACTGTGCGGTGTTGATTGGCGTGGCAAAGCACAGCCCCTGGGCACCAAGGATGATAGCCGTATTGACGCCAATCACTTCTCCGCGGGAAGTGACAAGCGGGCCTCCCGAGTTTCCGGGGTTCAAGGCAGCATCCGTCTGTATCACGTCGTCGATCAGCCGCCCTGACTGCGACCTCAGCGACCTGCCCAGGGCGCTCACCACCCCGGCGGTCACGGTGTACTGGAAGCCCAGCGGGTTTCCGATGGCTATCACCAGCTGGCCTACACGCAAGGCGCTTGAATCACCGAGCTGCGCTGCGGGAAGTCCGCTCTCATACACTCGAACGACGGCAAGATCCGTGTCGGGGTCGTCCCCGACAAGCTCGGCAGAGAATCTCCGGCCGTCGGCAAGGATGGCTTCCATGCTGGATGCGCCGCGGACAACATGGCTGTTTGTGAGGATGAAGCCGTCAGGCGCAAAGATGAAGCCTGAGCCCGTGCCCTGCGTTTCCTGCATGGGTCCGCCGTTCCACCTTCTGGCTCCCGGCCTCCCTGACCCGCTCACCTGAATGTGCACCACGGCAGGGCTGGCCTTCTCCACGCCCTCTACAACGGCCTTGGAATATGCATCCAACAGGGCTATATCCGCAGCGTTCGCTCCGTTTGGCATGGAATTAAGATATGCACTGTCCGACGGGCAGGCAAACTGGCCATCAGGCCAGTGTTACCGCGGTGACTTCGAGATTGGAGATTCTGGCGTTCAGAGCGCGCTCGTAACATTGCCCGCAAGCGGGTCTCTAAACAACTCCACCTCGCGGCCTGCAAGGTTCGTGATTTTTGCCCGCTTCTCGCTTTCCAGGAGTGAAAGGTCCTTCTCATAGCCTTCCGCTTGTGATCGCGGAATCTGCAGCATGAGATTGCCTGGGGCCCCAATCGAGGTCCTCCTGGTTATCGCCTCAACCGGGTCTTTATTTTCCAGGGAAGTCAGTTCCTTCCCGACTCTCCGGTAAGCTTCCCTGAAAGGAACGCCTTCGGTCACCAGCTCCAGGGCCCTATCCGCGGCAAAGATGTCCGGCGTGAAGGCACCTCTCAGTCGATCCGCGTTGACGACGAGCTTCTCCATCGTCAAGTCCATCACGCGCACGCAGCCAAGGCCTGTTTCGCATCCGCGGAAGAAAGGCGCCTTGGTCTCCTGGAAGTCCCTGTTGTATCCGCTCGGCAGGGACCGGGTTTCAGCTTTCACAGCCGTGAGATCTCCTGCAATTGCAGCGGCCCGGGCCCGCACAAGCTCCAACCCGTCCGGGTTTCTTTTCTGGGGCATGATGCTGGAGCCGGAGCACAGCTCCTGAGGCAGGGTGAAATAGCCGAACTCAGGCAGGGAAAAAAGGATGAGGTCCTGCGCCAGCCTGCTCAGAGTGAGGGCCACATGCTCCACGGCTTCCAGGACAATTGCCTCGAACTTGCCGCGGCTGTTGTTTGCATACAGCACGTTGTTCTGCACCCTGGCAAATCCCAGCAGGTCGGCAACGAGCTGTCTGTCCAGGGGCAGAGGGACGCCGTAGCTTGCCGCAGAGCCCAGAGGGCAGCAATCAGTGATGGAGAATGCGCTGCGGGCCAGGGCGACATCGTCCAGCAGCTCCTCGGCATACGCGGCAGCCCACAGACCGACAGATGATGGCATGGCGACCTGCATGTGCGTGCGCCCCGGCATGGGTGTTTTCTGGTTCTTGTGAGCCAGGTCGAGCAGCCGGGCAACCAGGTCCAGACACGCGCGCTGGAAGGAAAGCAGAAACCCCCGGTTCCAGAGCCGAAGCGCTGTCAGCACCTGGTCATTCCTGGATCTCCCTGTGTGGATGCGCTTGCCAGCATCTCCCAAAGCACGCGAGAGATGGATTTCAATGGCCGTGTGCACATCCTCGTCCGAGCGCTGGATCGTAAACCGGCCCTTGTCGTTCAGGTCGATGATGACGGCAAGCTCCCTGATCAGGGCGTCGCGGTCCGTCTTTGAGAGAATGCCGATGGAAGAGAGCATGGCCGCGTGGGCCATGCTTGCAACGCAGTCAGCGTTCACCAGTCGGGCATCGGTCACAGGATCATCCGCGACCGTGAAGGCCTCCATCAGCGCATCGAGGCTATATGTCTTCTCCCAGAGCTTTGCCATCAGCGCCCCCCATGAACTTCGGATTATTGCCGGCGATCACAACGGTGACCTCGCCCCGCGCCTTCCAGTCCTGGAACTTTTCGCACAGCTCGCCAAGGCTTCCACGCACCGTTCTCTCGAACTGCTTTGTCAACTCAATGCTCACGGCAGCCATGCGGTCTCCCAGGACCTCGCGCGCATCGACAAGGAGAGTATGAAGCCGAAACGGCGACTCATAGAATACCAGAGTATGGGGGAGGTCTTTTTCCATTTCAAGGAACCGCCGGCGCACGCCGGGCTTCCTGGGGGGAAACCCCTTGAACGTGAAGCTGGAGGTCGGGAGCCCGGAGGAGAGAAGGGCAGGTTCGATTGCCCCGGCCCCCGGGAGCACTTCCACGGCGTGGCCTTCATCCAGGGCGCGCTGGATGACCCTGAAGCCTGCGTCGCTGATCCCCGGGTAGCCGGCGTCCGAGCAAACCCCCACGCTCAGGCCTTCCGCCAGGAGACCCAGGACCCGCGAGACGGCGTGCTGCTCGTTGCTTTCCCTGTAGGAAAGCACCGTCCTGGGGCTCTTGATGCCGTGCTTCGTGAACAGGATCCGCGTACGGCGCGTGTCCTCGCACGCCAGGGCGTCGATCTCCCCAAGGACACGCATCGCGCGCAAGGTTATGTCTTCCAGGTTTCCGATTGGCGTGGCGATGATATATAGCTTGCCCATAACCCCCCGGGGGCGTCGGTTTCAGCTCGGTGTCAGCTCTGTTTCAATAGACGAAACGGACCGCGCTGTAGACCATCCCTGCGCTGGCAGGGCACAGCACAACGTCGTGCCCGCGCTTCAGCCTGCCTTCCTTCAGGGCCATATCCATGCCCATGGGAATGCTCGCGGAAACGATGTTGCCATAGTTGGGGAACACCTTCGCGTACATCTTTTCTTCAGGGACCGCCTGATCCCTGCTTGCGCTGAGGTACGCGGCATCGGATGCCGCATGCGGGAAATAGATGTCGGGCTCGCTGAGGTCATCCACCAGCTCCTTGACAAGAGGCACCAGGTAGCGGCGAGCCGCGTCAAAGAGCTCCTTGCCGTAGGACACGAAGTTGTACAGGCCGTTGTGGCCAATCCGCTTGTTGGGCTCCACGAAGTTGTCGTAGCCGTCCAGGGGGATGGTGCACAGGTCCGCGAGCGCCGGCACTGACTTGTAGACGAACTTCCATTCAGTATCAGACGGGCTGAGGATTGTAGCCGTGGCAGCCTCTCCGATGGTGTAGGTGGGGAACGTGTATTCGATCTGTTTGAGGTTCTGGATCTTGAAGTTGTCAGGGAAGCCATGCTGGATGTTGAACTCCCCATTCAGGATCATCACGTGCTTGTAACGGCCGCTCTTGAAGAACTCATAGGAGACTTCCAAGGCCCTGATCCAGCTCATGCACGCGTCCACGATGTCGAAGCAGGAACAGCTCATGCCCATCTTCTGCGCGTAGAAATAGCCGTTGGCAGGCTCAAGGAAGCCTTTCCCGACGCCGCAGTAGATGAGCAGGTCAATGTCGTCCTTTGTGAGGTTTGCCTTCTCCAGGGCGCGCTTCATGGCCTCAATGATGAAGGTGCTTGCTTTCTCATCTTTTTCCGTGTCGCGGACATAGCGGATGTCAGAGCCTGCCATTGCAAACAATGCGCGCACCAATCTCTTGTACGATTTCACGATGATGGGCGAAACCCCGTTGCTCTCCTCCTCCAGCAACTGCAGGATGTCATCATTTGTCACCTTCCGACTTGGAACGCTGACTCCGATTGATTCAATTCTCATGGATGCTCCATCGTGCGCAGTTTTCTGGGGCGGAGTTGACCACTCCCGAGCGTTTCGTTACCACTATGATACCTCGGCCCCTATTATAACCCATTGTCCTGCCGCAGGATAGCGCTTGAGAGGTCTCGAATGAGGATCACGGTTCTTGCAGTCGGCTCTCAGGGAGACGTGCAACCCTACGCGGCGCTGGGCAGAGGCTTGGCGCGCGCGGGTCACGCTGTAACCCTGGCGAGCCATGAGACGTTTCGGGACCTGGCAAAACGTTGTGGAATCGACTTTTCGCTGATCACTGGCAATCCAATGGATATTGTGCAGGGACCTGAAGGCCAGTCCTGGCTGGGCTCATCTGACAGGTATGTCAGCTTTCTCTTACGGGCCAAAAAGATGGCCGCGGACTTGTATCCGCAGATCTCGCTCGATGCCCTGGCGGCAGCCCAAGGCAGTGACGCGCTCATTTTCAGCCTTCCTCTGACAGTCTGCGGCTATACGGTAGCCGCGGCTTTGCGCATCCCGGGGATCCCAGCCGCGCTGTATCCGCTCCATCCCACCGGGGCATTTCCTTCCATAATGACGCCCGGGGTTTCCCTTGGACGGACCATCAACTGGCTCAGCGGCACGGCGGTCATGCATCTCTACTGGAGCATTGTCCGTTCGCTCCTTGGGGACTTTCACAAAGCCCAGGGTCTTGGCCGATTGCCCCTTCAGGCCCCTTTTCGGTCCATGGAGAGACAGGGCCTGCCTTTCCTGTACGGTTACAGCCCTTCGGTCATTCCCACGCCGCCCAACTGGCGTCAGAACAGGGCAGTATGCGGGTACTGGTTCCTGGAGGACGCACCGGGCTGGAAGCCCGAGGCGCGCCTTGTTGATTTCCTCAGAGACGGCCCCGCGCCCCTCTACGTAGGGTTTGGGAGCATGACAAGCGGCGATCCTTCCGCCATGACCAGGATCATTCTGGAAGCTGTGCGCAGGACGGGCCAGAGGGCCGTGCTGTCCGCCGGGTGGGGCGGGCTCCACGCTCCGGATTTGCCGCAATCAGTGCTGCCTGTCGGCTTTGTGCCTCACGACTGGTTGTTCGCGCGGGTATCCATGGCCATCCATCACGGCGGCGCGGGCACCACGTCTGTCGTGCTGAAGGCCGGGGCTCCCAGCATCGTAGTTCCGTTTTTTGCAGATCAGTTCTTCTGGGGGAGAAGGATCTGCGCCCTCGGGATCGGTCCCAAGCCAATACCTCGCAAGGAGCTCACTGCTGATTCACTCGAAAAGGCCATCAGGTCCGTTCTGGAGAGTAATTCAATGACAGCCAGGGCAAGGATCATTTCCCGGGCGATAAGGGCAGAAGACGGTGTTGCTGCCGCGGTTACGGCTGTTGAGGGCTATCTTCGCAGCATGGCTCGGCGAAGAATGGCTTGACGCATCCCGGTGGAGAAGACAGGCAGCACGCGGCCCAGAAAGGCCGAGTCAGAACCAATGGTGTAGCGCTTCCTGGGAGTCTTTGCGCTGAGGGCTTTCTCAATAACCTGCGCAACCTTCTTCGCCGGGATGCCTTTCTTTGCCAGTCTCTCCACGAAGCCCAGGGCGGACCTGGCGTCGTCCAGATACATGTTCCACCTGCTTTCCGACAGGTCCCCCGCAATCTGCAGGGCCATGCCCTTGGACTTTTCCCAGATGGGTGTGGCGACGTTCCCTGGTTCGATAATGGATACCGAGACTCCTGTGCCGGCAAGCTCCATACCCATGGACTCCGCCAGTGCCTCAAGGGCGAACTTCGCGCATGAGTATGCTCCCAGGAACGGCAGAGCGAACCTGCCAAGGATGGAGCCCATGAGGAATACCCGGCCGTGATGCGCCCGCAGCAAGGGGAGAAATGCCTGCGTTACCGCAAGCTGGCCGATAAGGTTGACTTCGATCTGCGTCTTGAAGGAATCGATTGGCAACATCTCCAGCGGTCCCGCAATTGCGATCCCGGCGTTGTTGATCAAAGCAAACGGTGAAATCTCATCAGGACACCTGGAAACCGCTGTCACCGCCGCCTTGATGGAGGCCGGATCCGTGACATCCAGGAGAAGCGGAGTGATAGTGTCCGGCGCAAGCGTTTTCAGCCGATCTCCATCAGGCTTGCGTCGGACCCCGGCAAAGACATGGAAGCCACGGCCTGCGAGCCACAGAGCGCACTCGAGCCCGATTCCTGAGGACGCCCCCGTGATGATGACTCCCTTTTTTTTCTGCATGGTCCCCGCCACCATACCCTCGCGCGTGCTTTCCATCAATACGTAAATGTCGCGCCGAGCCCGATGTAGTTGGCGACTGAATCATTGCCGGAAACCGGGCCGGTGCCGGCTATTGAGCCATCCAGGACCCATTGGAACGTGTAGGAGAGCGACAGCGTGACCTCGCCCACAGGCGTTTCCAGATATGCCGTGGCAGTAAAGCCGGCTTGCGCCACCTTCTCCAACACCGACTGCGAGAGGAATCTGTCATAGACCCAGCCCGCAGGCCTTCCGGTGTCAGGGGAGAAGGTAAAGCCGTTGCCATCTGCGCCGTTGTCAAAAATGCTCCCGTCTCCCGGACTGTTGACGATCCCAAGGCCGGTGGACGCATTCCCGTGGAGAATGAACCTTCCGAACGTCGTCACGTCTAGCCACGTCAAAGGCCTGGCCATGGCTTCTACTTCTATGCGGTCGGAGTCCGGCTGAATGGAAGGTCCGATGTTGGTGCCCTGGTTGGTGTAATTGAGGTAATTAGGGCCGACAGGACTATTCCCATAATTCTCGTGGCTGTACGTGTACGGAGTGATCAGAAGGTTGGTTATCCTGATGCGGGTAAGGAACGGGAGATTGGGGGTCCAGGACAGACCAACCTGAAACGCTGCCAGAAGCATCGTGTTGAAGTTCAGCCTGATCAGGTCGTTGAACGACGCGTCGTCCACATACAGGAGCAGGTCTGCTTTCATTGCTGCGGGGAGCTTCACTCCGCCCGAGAGGCCAATGAAGGCGTTGTCAGGGTATCCGACCATGCCTTCAGAGTAGAAGGAAACCACGGGCAGGAGGTAAAGGGGATCGAACCTGTTTCCCCATACCAAAGCGTCGAAGACGCCCAGCGTCAGCCAGTCAGTGGGGTAGAACTCCAGGCCGTCCAAGGCAAGATACTTGTTTGGAAAAAACCCATTGCCGTATTCGTCTGAGGCAGTGATGGCCATCAACGCCATGGTCAAGGACATCGAGTTGTCATGATAGACAAAAGAGAATTGGCCTGATTGGAGAGAGGTGGGGCTCAGCACAGCGTTGTCTCCCCAAAACGATCCAAAGGACCCGCGAATGGCTCCGGCCTGGAAGTACACAGAGTCTGTCCCGACGGTTCCGCTTCCGATCATGCTCATGCGGGGATACAAGCCACGGATCGATTTCACATTGTCCGGGACGTAGTCAAGCAAACTGCGCTGATAGTCGGGCAACAGAGAAGGTGCCTGAGAGCTTGTTGCAACGGCACCAATCTTTGCCGAATATGTAATCCATGGGACCACGCTCCCCTGGAGAGAGCCCAGCAGACCGAGCTCCGCGTAGCCCTGGGATGTGTCAGTCCGGGCCTGAACACTGGCAATTCCATGGACATTTACTCCCCCATTGATCTTTGAAAGGTACCAGGCAGCCTGTTTCTGGTCGGCGTCAGTGCCTTTTGCTTCGACATCAGCCAGTATCTTCTTGAGGAGCTGAACGGGATAGGGTCTCAGCGGTGGCAGCTTATCCGTCAGGCCCCGATCCATCCAAAGCTCAAGGTCCGTATAGAGACGGTCGTTGGGGTCAGCAGCAAGCTGCGCGAACACGGGCGCGCCAACGCCTGGCAGCAAGCAAGCAGCTATGAGGGCGCCCAAGATGAAGCTTTTCACTGTGACTCCTGTTCTTCGCTTGAATCAAGTTAGCGTTTCGCGTACTTGCAAGAAAAGTGCCAGACTGGCAAAGGAGAGCGTCATTTAAGTTCAACTCAAAAAAGGAATTAAAGTGACTGAAATGTCTGGGTCATGAGAGTATCAGGTTCGTCTGCTTTTTTGCCACCCATTTTCTGATTTTAATAAGCGTTGAAGGGCTTGATTTTTCCTTTTTTTAGTATATGGTGTTCACTGTTTGAACACGCAAGAAATTACCGACCACGAATATGCGCTTCTCGACAGCATCTACCACCACGCGGACGCTCGACCTGTCAGGCAACGGGATCTGGCAAAAGTGGTTGGGATTTCCTTGGGGATGACGAACGTGATCCTTCGAAAACTCGCGCAGAAAGGCTGGGTAGTTGTTCGGAGGATCAACAGCAGGAACATCCAATACGCGGTGACCCCCTCAGGCATCGATCAGATCAGCAAGCGAAGCCTTCTTTTCCTGAAAAGAACCGTCCGCAACGTTGTCTTCTACAAAGACATGCTTGACCGGCTGATTGGAGACTTGGAAGCCCGGGGCTACCGCGCCATTATGCTTGTCGGCAAGAGCGATTTCGATTTCGTGCTTGCCTATCTCTGCCAGAAACATAAGCTGGACTTCATGGAGTCGCAGACCCCTTCGCGCGTGGAGGGCGCGAAGGTGATATACGCGGAGGATGTTGCCGGCGTCCCTTCCAACGATGGGATCTACCTCCACGACATACTGATCGGCCGATAGGGCAGCCCGTTTCGGCGGCGCTCCAAGGCCTTCAGATCATTGAGTCCCTCGCGCCGCGTTGTGTACCGGGTGCATACATCGCCGGTGAGGAACCTTCGCGCCCAAGACTGAGCCGTGTATCCAGTAATCATTCTTTGCGGCGGCCTGGCCACCCGGCTTCGGCCCCTGACAGAGTCTATCCCCAAATCCCTGATCGACGTGGCAGGAAAGCCCTTTCTGGAGCACCAGCTGCTGGCCTTGAGGGAGCAGGGGATCCAGCACGTGATCCTCAGCGTGGGGCATCTTGGGGAGCAGATCCGGGACAAGATTGGCGATGGCGGCAGGTTCGGGATCATCATCCAATATGTGTCCGATGGACCCCGGCTGCTCGGAACAGGTGGAGCTGTCAAACGTGCGGCCGCTCTCCTCGATGGCCCGTTCTACGTGCTGTACGGAGATTCCTACCTGCAGGTGAGCTACCGGGAAGCTGAGGCCCGGTTGGACTCCGCGGGGACCTTGGGGCTCATGACCGTGTATCGCAACGAAAGTAAGTGGGACACAAGCAATGTCATCTACGGTGATGGAAGGATTCTGAGGTACAGCAAGCGAGAACGTTCGCCTGAAATGCAGCATATCGACTATGGCCTGGGCGTGCTGAAAAAGGAGGCGCTGGAGACTATTCCTTCCGGGCAGCCCTATGATCTGGCCATGCTGTATGAAGACCTGGTGAAGCGGGAGCAGCTGGCGGGATTCGAGGTGTTCGAGAGGTTCTACGAGATCGGCACCACGAAAGGACTCGAAGAGACGCGACGGTTTCTCTCACTGAAGAATGGAGGTTGCATGGAAGACTATTCGACAACACACCTGAAAGAAGCGGCCAAGATCATCCCTCTCATCGATGCGGGAAAGATCGAATCAATAGTCAGGCTGATCGCGGACGTGCGAATCAATGAGGGAAGGATGTTTTTCCTCGGGGTAGGCGGAAGCGCCGCAAATGCAGCGCATGCGGTCAACGATTTCCGCAAGCTCGCCGGCATTGAATGCTACGCACCCACGGACAATGTTTCAGAGCTGACGGCGCGGACAAACGATGAAGGGTGGGAGACAGTGTTTGTCGAATGGTTGAAGGTCAGCCGCCTGTCCGGGAAGGACATGCTTTTTGTCCTGTCCGTCGGCGGCGGGAGCCTCGAGCCCATGGTGAGCCCAAACCTGGTTCGGGCGGTTCAATACGCCAAGGAGATCGGCGCGCGCGTTGTCGGAATCGTGGGGCGTGACGGCGGCTACACGGCCAAGGTTGCGGATGCCGCCGTGATCGTTCCCACGGTGAACCCCAAGACTGTGACGCCGCACGCTGAGGCTTTCCAGGCTGTCATATGGCACCTGATCGTTTCCCATCCTGCCCTGCAAATGAAGGCCACAAAGTGGGAGTCCGTACGATAGGAAAACGCCGGGCCGTTTTCCTTGACCGGGACGGCGTTCTCAATCGGGCTGTTGTTCGCGAAGGCAAACCGTATCCTCCCGCAAACATCCGGGAGCTCGAGGTGGCACCCGGAGTGGACGCGGGCTGCCGGGCACTCCGGGACGCGGGTTACCTCCTGATAGGGATAACAAACCAGCCTGATGTCGCGCGCGGTGTGACGGAAAAGAAAGTCGTAGAGGAGATCAATCAATACCTTTCAAAACGCCTTTCAATCGATTCTTTTCGCGTCTGCTACCACGAAAACACAGATGACTGTGAGTGCAGAAAACCGAAGCCAGGTTTGATCTTGGTCGCTGCCGCTGAGAAGGACATAGATCTCGGGGCCAGCTTCATGGTGGGTGACAGATGGAAGGACATCGAGGCCGGCAGACGCGCAGGATGCCGGACGGTGTTTATCGATAACCACTATTCAGAGTCGAACGAGAGCGAGCCCACGTTCACTGTCGGCAGCTTCTTGGAAGCTGTGGAGGTAATTCTGATGAATGCACGACTCGGAAAGATGAAGACAAAGATTTTTGCTGACGGCGCCGACAGGGAAGGAATCCTGGCCCTGTACCGCCAGCCCTACATCAAGGGATTTACCACGAATCCCACCCTGATGCGAAAAGCCGGGATAACCGACTATGAAGCCTTTGCCCGATCCATCCTGAAGGAAGTGCCTGACAGGCCATTCTCATTCGAGGTCTTTGCGGACGAAATGAGCGAGATGGAACGCCAGGCCTTGATCATCTCTCAGTGGGGCGCCAACGTGTACGTGAAAATCCCCATCACGAACACGCGCGGTGAATCCACGAAAGACGTGATCCGAAATCTCTCAGCCAAAGGGCTCAAGCTGAACATAACTGCCATGATGACCTTGCAGCAGGTCCGCGACATTCTCCCCTGCTTCAACGGAAGCCCGTCGAGCTACGTCTCGATTTTTGCCGGCCGAATTGCGGACACAGGCTGCGACCCTCTGGGCATCATGAAGGAAGCGGTGGCGTTGCTGCGCCCCAACCCGAAGGTCGAGCTGATCTGGGCAAGCCCCCGGGAGCTTTTGAATATCTTCCACGCTGAAGAAATTGGCTGCCATATCATCACGGTCACGCATGACATCCTCAAGAAGCTGGAGCTCGTCGGAAAGAACCTCGATGAGTATTCCCTGGACACCGTGCGAATGTTTTACGAGGACGGCAAGAAGTCGGGGTTCACGCTGTGAAATGTCTCGTCACGGGAGGTGCGGGATTCATCGGCAGCACTCTTGTCGACCGACTTCTTGGCCGAGGTGATGAAGTGGTCTGCTACGACAACTTCAACACGGGCCAGATCGAGTTTCTCAAAAGCGCGCAGGACAAACCGAAGTTCTCGCTGGTGCGCGGTGACACCCTTGACCTGAATGCCCTCACCACCGCGATGGCGGGCTGCGACATGGTCTTCCACCTGGCGGCAAACGCAGACGTTCGTTTCGGCACCCAGCACCCCAGGAAGGACCTGGAGCAGAACACCATAGCCACGTACAACGTCCTGTTCGCAATGAAAGAAACGGGCGTCAAAAGAATTGCCTTTTCATCCACAGGGTCTGTCTATGGCGAGGCAGCTGCCATTCCCACCCCCGAGGACGCCGCCTTCCCCGTCCAGACCTCCCTGTACGGGGCATCGAAGCTGGCGGGGGAAGGGCTGATCTCAGCTTTTTGCGAGGGATATGAGTTTCAGGCCTGGATTTTCAGGTTTGTCTCGATCCTCGGTGAAAGATATACGCACGGGCATGTCTTTGACTTCTTCCTGCAGCTGCATAACAATCCTGGAAAACTTCAGGTTCTCGGTGACGGTACTCAGAAGAAGTCATACCTTTACATTCAGGATTGCATTGACGCGATTTTCCTGGCAGTCGAAAAGGCCATGGATAAAGTGAACATCTTCAACCTTGGGACTGATGAATACATCGAGGTCAAAAATTCAATCAGGGTCATAACGGAAGAGCTCGGCGTCAAGCCATCACTCTCCTTCACAGGCGGCTCGCGTGGTTGGATCGGCGACAATCCGTTCATTTTTCTGGACTGCTCCAGAATACGGAATCTGGGCTGGAAACCGAAGCTGACGATCAAGGAAGCGGTGGTGCGGACGCTCAGGTATTTGAAAGCCAACACCTGGGTCTTTGAAGCCCGGAAGGCTCCTGCATGGTCGTAACGCGAAGTCCGCTCCGAATCACGCTGGGCGGCGGGGGCACAGATCTCCCCTCGTACTACCGTGAGCATGGTGGGTTCCTTGTTGCCGGAGCAATTGACAAGTACGTATTTGTGACTGTCAATCGGCCATTCTACCCGGGAATTTTCATAAAGTATTCCAGGTTGGAGCACGTTCTCCACACTGACGAAATTCAGCATCCGATTATCCGGGAAGCATTGAGGGTGCTCGATTTCCAGGATCCGCAGATCGAGATCAGCACCTTCGCTGACATACCCGCGGGGACAGGACTCGGCTCCTCTGGGAGCTTTACCACCGCTTTGCTGCGGGCTCTCAGCGCACACAGTATGCGGCCCATGCTGCCAAGCGACCTGGCAAGGATTGCGTGCGAGATAGAGATCGAGCGCTTGAAAGAGCCCGTCGGAAAGCAGGACCAGTACATTGCTGCCTACGGTGGCATCACGTGCTTCTCTTTCAACTCCGATGACAGCGTGGAGGCAGTGCCGCTCAAGTTGGACAGCGAAACGCTTTTCGACCTCGAGGACAACTTGTTGTTGTTTTTTACCGGAGTTTCGAGAAGCGCTGGAGGCGTTCTCAAGGATCAGGATGAGAAGACAAAGAATGCCGATTCGCAAATGATCGAGAACCTCCACTATGTGAAGGAGCTGGGGATCCGCAGCAAGGAAGCCCTGGAAGGTGGAAAGGCGTTCGAAGTCGGCGAGATCATGCACGAGCACTGGCAGAACAAGAAAAAAAGGTCCCAGGGAATGAGCAACTCTCAGATCGACGAATGGTACGAGCTGGGCAGGAAAAATGGCGCAATAGGAGGCAAGCTTGTAGGGGCGGGTGGAGGAGGTTTCCTGATGTTCTACACCGAGGACCCTACCAAGCTGAGGCACGCCATGGCCAAGGCCGGGCTTTCGGAAGTGCGCTTCAGGTTCGACTTCGAAGGAACAAAGGTAATCCTGTGAGCTCCATTGCGGTCATTGGAACAGGCTATGTCGGACTGGTAAGCGGCGCATGCCTTGCTGACTTTGGCAATCATGTGACATGCGTGGACATCGACGCGACAAAGATCGAAAAGTTGAACAAAGGGGAAATTCCGATTTTTGAGCCGGGTCTGGCTGATGTCGTTGCCCGCACGGCTGCAGCTGACAGGCTGAAGTTCACAACTGATATTCCCACAGCCATCGTATCGAACGATGTGCTTTTTATTGCCGTCGGGACGCCGCCCGCGGAGGATGGGAGCGCCGACCTTCGGCATGTGGAGGAAGCCGCCCGAACGATTGGGCGAACGATGAATAGTCCCAAGGTAGTTGTCGATAAAAGCACTGTACCGGTGGGCACCGGTCGAAAAGTCTCAGGCTGGATTGCAGAAGAGCTGGCAAACCGCGGCGCCGCATTTTCCTTCGATGTGGTTTCGAATCCGGAGTTTCTTCGCGAGGGTTCCGCTGTCCAGGATTTCACGCATCCGGACCGGGTGGTAATTGGCTCAGACAGCGCGCAGGCCCGAGCTGTAATGAAGGAAGTCTACCGGGCGCTTTTCTTGAATGAAACGCCATACATCGAAACAGGCCTCGAGACAGCGGAAATGATCAAGTACGCAGCCAATGCATTCCTGGCTGTGAAGATCACATTCATCAACGAGGTTGCCAATCTCTGCGAAAAGGTGGGGGCCAACGTCCAGGAAGTTGCGCGCGCCTTGGGAAAGGACGGCCGAATAGGTGCGAAGTTCCTGCATCCAGGGCCGGGTTATGGCGGTTCGTGCTTCCCCAAGGACACGCGGGCGCTGGCTCGAACGGGGCAGGATTTTGGCGAGCCCTTGAGCATCATAGAAACGACCATTGCGGCGAACGAACGACAAAAAGCTCGAATGGTAAGGAAAATAGAGGAAGGCATGGGGAGTGTTGCCGGCAGGACCATAGCTGTGCTGGGCCTGACATTCAAGCCAAACACCGATGATATGCGAGAGGCTCCATCCATAGCGATTTGCCAAGGTCTTGTGCGGCAAGGCGCGCGACTGCGTGTCTGGGACCCGGCCGGCATGAAGGAAGCGCAGTGGCGTCTGAAGGGTATCCGTGCCAACGTCTGCTTTGCATCCGACGAATATGACGCGCTGGCGGGATCAGACGCACTGGTGATAGTAACCGAGTGGAACCAGTTTCGAAACCTGGATTTGGACAGAGTAAGAGCACTTCTGAAATCACCCAGCTTCTTCGATTTGAGAAATATCTATCGAAGGAGCGACATCGAAGCAAAGGGATTCCGGTATTTCGGAGTGGGGCATTAACCATGAGCACTGAGAATGCCAACGGCGACAAATGGACCTTCGTCATAGAACCGAAGAGCAAGCTTTTCAAGTTCAATTTCAAGGAGCTTCTTCATTACAAGGACCTGATTGGACTCTTGACGCGAAGGGATTTCGTTTCAGGATACAAACAGACAATCCTGGGTCCATTATGGTTCATCGTGCAACCCTTGATTACGACTATCATGTACATGTTCGTATTCGGGAACATCATAAAGATAGGCACCGACAATATCCCCCAGCCTCTGTTTTACTTCTCAGGAAATATGTTGTGGGGCTTTTTTGCGGCCAACCTGGTAAAATGCTCTGAAACATTTGCGGCTAATTCCGGACTTTTCGGAAAGATATATTTCCCGCGAATGATTGTCCCGATATCGTATGTATTGAACAACGCACTTACTTTGGCGGTCCAATTTGCCACGCTCCTTATATTCATGCTCTACTATTTTGTGACGGGCTATAACTACGGTTTCAGCGCATGGGTCCTTGTCGTTCCACTGCTCCTCGTTCAACTTTCAGCTCTGGGAGTGGGGCTCGGAATAATCGTATCGGCAATTACAACCAAGTATAGGGATTTGAAAAATCTGGTTGGGTTCGGAATGTCCCTTTGGATGTATGTCACCCCAATTATCTACCCGCTCTCAAAGGTTCCGGCAAAATGGCGATGGGCCTTCGATCTGAATCCAGTATCCCCAATGCTTGAAATGTTCCGCTTCGCGCTCCTGGGAAGCGGAAGGTTGGAGCTGAACTTGTGGTTGATCAGCCTGGGAGTGACGATCATCGTTTCGTTGTTCGGATTGATTATTTTCAGCAGAAACGAACGTACCTTCATCGATGTTATCTAACTGGAGACTCCGGACACGTTGATGGAAACCGTGATATTGGCACAAGGAATATCCAAGCAATACTCGCTGGGCGTCATTGGCAATGGAACCTTCTACAAAGATCTGCAAAGCTTTTGGGCCAAAATGAGGGGGAAGGAAGATCCTCATACGCCGATTGGGGAAGTTTCCAAGTTCGGGAGAAGGGATCGTTTCTGGGCGCTCAGGGATGTCAGTTTTGAAGTCCGGCAAGGTCAACGCCTGGGGATAATGGGCAGAAATGGTGCCGGCAAGTCGACCTTGTTAAAGATTCTTTCTCGCATTACTGCGCCAACTGAAGGACGATGCTTCATCAACGGGCGAATGGTGAGCCTCCTGGAAGTTGGGACGGGCTTTCACCCAGAGCTCACGGGAAGAGAAAATGTCTATCTCAACGGGGCTATTCTCGGGATGCGTAAGTATGAGATATCTAGTAAGTTCGATGAGATCGTTGCATTCAGCGAAATAGAGGAGTTCATCGACACGCCGGTGAAACGATACTCGAGTGGGATGTATGTTCGTCTTGCTTTCGCGGTTGCCGCCCATCTGGACGCAGAGATAATAATTGCGGATGAAGTGCTTGCCGTCGGGGACATCAAATTCATGCAGAAATCAATTGGAAAAATGCATGACGTGAGCGAGCATCAGGGAAAGACTGTCATCTTTGTGAGTCATAATACTGCCGCCATCCAATCGCTCTGTGACTCGGGAATGATACTGGAGCACGGAAGAATTGTGGAGACGGGGAGCAACATCGGCGATGTAATAAAAAAATATGAGCAACTGCTTGGTGTATGAAGAGGCAAAAGATAATTGGTTGACGATACGCTTGAGTTCTATCGAGGTTTTGAGGATCGCTTTCGTGGTAGCCGCGAGAGCATCCGGCATCGCTTGCAGGTTTATCGAAAACTAGGTTGACGCCGTTGGACTGGTAAACAAGTGCTGAAACGTGCTGGAAAGCTTTTCCTCGCAACTATTGGAAGATGTCTATACCGAGTGCCCGCTATTAGAAGGCTAGGACGGAGCCTGCTGCGATCAAGACCTGAACTGTTCGCCCGGGTGTCCCGGCATGTCTCTTCGCCTTCTAGTTCGTGGTTCGGTGATTCTGGGGCATGGATTCTATCAACTCTGAGCCCGATGGAACAAGACGTGTTTTCGAGGCTTCTCGCCTCGCGCAAAGAAAGAAAAGGCCAGTGAAAATCCTCATAGATATTCAACCATGCCAGAATAGGAGATGGGAAATTGGTCGGTATTCGTTGTCCCTCGTTACCGCCCTCCTATCAGCCAACAAGAAGCACGAGTTTCATATTCTGATGAATGGGGCGTTCTGCGAGTCAGTGCCGGAACTGCGGCATCGCTTTTCCAAATGGATTCCGCTGGACCATACCCATGTCTTTTTCCCGATTGGTGACGTGAATGAATCGGAACCTCGAAACGCATGGCGCAATCAAGCTTCCATCGAGATTCGACAAGCCCTCATAGGCTCGATTGGACCCGATTGCGTCTTTGTTCTCAGTTTGTTTGAAGGCTATACAGATAACGCGGTGGTTTCGATTCAAAAGGAGCGAAGCAGCCCTGTCGTGTGCATGCTGTATGACCTCATTCTCTCTCTAAAGGCTGAGATGAGTTTGAAAGACACGCTTTTTACGAGTTTCTACAATCGCAAGGTGGAAGAGCTCGCTCGTGCAGAAGGTCTCTTGGGAATCTCGAACCACGTTGTAGACCAGGCAGTTGAACGACTGCATTTTGACAGAAAAAAGACCGCAGTTATCGGTGCCGGTTGCGATCAAAGCCTGACCGAAGCCTCAAACGGATACAATGATTCAGTTTTGGACCGGCTTGGAATTTCTAGAAACTTTGTGTTGTGTGCTCCTGCGAAATATGCTGCAAGCAAGCAGATGGGAAGGCTGTTCATTGCATGGGCTAGGCTACCCAAGCGTTTAAGAGAAAAGTACCAACTAATTGTTGAGTTTGGGACAGATGATCAAGAGAAAATCCGGCGACTGGCCAGAAAGGCCGGCCTCTCGTCCGGGGAGTATGGACTGACTGGGAAGATAAACGACGGGGATATCGTGTCCCTGTACCGAGCCGGTACTCTGATTGTGTTTCTGGATGTGGAGCAAGGATTCGTTTTGCCTATCATGGAAACCATGGCTTGCGGCGCAACCTTCCTCAGCCCCAATTCGAAGGGACTTGAGAGAATGAGGATCAACGAAAACGCCCTATTCAATCCGAAGAATACAGACCGAATTGCGAGATTGCTTCGTCACTGTCTTGAAGAGAAGGAATTTCGGGTCAGTCTGAAAAGTGGGACACTTCTGCAAGAAACGGATCTTACGTGGGAAGACGCGGCAGCAGCAAGCCTGGAGTTTTTTAATGAAATGGAAGAGCGTCTCATCGCAGAGGCGAAAAATCAGCAAAAAGCACGCAGCATAGACCTTGACACCGAAGTTGAGTTCCTGTCGAGAATTCCCCGTAGAGGATCACGCCCGGACCTCCGCGACTACGCAGCAGCGGCAGTCTCGCTCGCTTCCTTGGTAATGCGGCCAGGCAAGCCGCGTTTGTATATCGACATTTCAATGTTTGCCGCGCAGGACTTGCGAACGGGAACTCATCGCGTTGTTCGCGCGATGCTCCGTCATCTCCCGAATATTATGAAAGAAAAATACGATGCCGTTCCGGTGTACGGTGACGAAAGCGGCAAATTCAAGCAGGCAAGTCGATGGCTTGCGGAACAAACGGAGTACCATAGCTTGCAGAAAGCCGGGGGCGATGACGTCATAGATGCTCGTAAAGGCGATATCATGCTGGGACTGGACC
The DNA here is from genome assembly GCA_049515135.1 of Spirochaetia bacterium. Taxonomy (GTDB): domain Bacteria; phylum Spirochaetota; class Spirochaetia; order SZUA-6; family Fen-1364; genus Fen-1364. Next base: position 223,155 of record JBEKUJ010000003.1, on the reverse strand, counting down.
TTTCCGTCCGCTTGTACCCCTTATACGCGCCCGAAATCGCGCGTCTTCGGGCGATAGGTGTAAAAGTGTACTTCGTTGTGTACGATCTCATTCCTCTAACAAATCCGGACTATTTCGAAGATGCATTGGTCAAGGAATTCAACATCTGGATTCATTCTATCACTCCAAACACAGACGGCTTCTTCTGCATTTCGAAGGCAGTTTCACAAGAAATGAGAAATTGGATGGTGGCGAACTATCCAGAATACAACAAGTCGTTGCGCATCGAGTGGTTTCATTTGGGCGCGGACATCGCGTCCAGCAAACATAGCGATGGGATATCTTTCGAAGCGTCGCAAGTTCTGGGAAGATTAATGTCGAACCCTTCCTTCCTTATGGTCGGGACGCTCGAGCCACGAAAAGGTCACACGCTTGTTCTTGATGAGTTTGAACTTTTGTGGCATCAGGGGAATACCGTTAATCTCGTTCTTGTTGGAAGACTTGGCTGGAAAATGGAAGGTCTTGCAAAGAGACTTCTTGAACATCCGGAAAGAAACAAAAGGCTGTTCTGGTTGGACCGTGTCAGCGATGATTACTTGGACAAGATTTACTCTGCGTCGACTGCGCTTATTGCGGCGTCGGAGGCGGAAGGGTTCGGTCTTCCCATTATTGAGGCTGCCCAAAAAGGAATTTGGGTAGTTGCAAGAGATATCCCGGTTTTCCGCGAGGTAGGACGAGATGGAGCAATCTATTTTGACGGCAACCGCTCAGGGAGCCTCTCCGAACTGATAGGAAGCATGATTCAAGGTAGTCCTAGGATTTACAAACCGGCGAAGTTTTCCTGGCTCACCTGGGAAGAGAGCGCGCGGAAGCTTTCTTCCTTGCTTCTTTCCTAAATGCCAGGATTTCCGCCCGGGGGCAATTTCGCTACCTACTTGATAAAAAGGGCCCTTTTGGTCGATGGAAACTGAGTCTTCTAGTTAGGCCGTCAACCTTTAGGCAATAGGACAAGAAATGAAAAAAATCGATGCCATTATACCGTGCTTCAACGAAGAAGAAGTAGTAGAAACAACATACGAACGCCTCAGAGGGGTTTTTGAATTGCTGGAAGATTTTGAATGGAGGATAATTTTTATTGACGATGGCAGTTCAGACAATACCTTGAAACTTCTTCAGGAGATCGCCAGTCATGAAAGAAGGGTTTCTGTATTGAGTTTCTCAAGAAACTTTGGTCATGAGGCTGCGACCTCAGCAGGTCTGCATAATTCGTATGGAGATCTTATTGTTATTCTAGATGCTGATTTGCAGGATCCTCCGGAGCTAATTCCCGAAATGATATCCGTTTGTCAGAAAGAGGCGTGTGACGTAGTGTACGGCGTAAGGCGCCACAGAGAAGGTGAGAAGGCTCTTCGGCGTTTTCTTGCGAAACTGTTCTACCGAGCCCTCCAGGTCCTAAGCGACCAGGAAATACCGGTCGATGCGGGAGATTTTCGCCTGATCACAAGAGACGTGGTTCAGGCCTTTTGTGAGTTTGGAGAGAAAGCGCGATTCGTGCGAGGGATACTTGCTTATGCGGGATTCAAGCAGGTTCCGTTCCTTTTTGACAGAAAACCGCGCGCAGGTGGCAAGACGAAGTACTCGTATCGGAGACTAGCTTCTCTTGCGCTTGATATCGTCCTATCGCATAGCGCCAAACCCTTGAAAATTGCAACACATCTTGGGATTTGGTCAGTAGTAGCTAGCTTGCTTCTCATTGCGTACATCCTTGCCGGCCGCTTGATTGCACCAGTGCCGGGGTGGGCGTCCATAATGGCAACCATAGTATTTTACGGTGGCGTGCAGTTGTTTACGATTGGAATACTTGGTCGCTTTCTTTCAACGGTCCTTACTGAGACCAAAAACCGGCCGGTCTATGTGATCAGAAAGCGAATTAACATGCCTAGCTTGCAAAGAAAAAGAGCATAGGCATGGAAAAGGCCGCTTACCAACGTCTTCTCGCTTTACAAAACGGTCACTGGTGGTATGCGGGCCGCAGAAAAGTGGTTAAGGTCCTTCTTGAGCGTCTAGGAAAGCAGCAACGGATCGAAATACTCGATATTGGAAGTGGTTTTGGTGGAATGGTATCCTGCCTGGCCAATTTCGGAGACGTTGATGTTTTGGAGCCTAATCTCGAATGCAGACAAGCTCTACAAGAAATGAAAATCCGCACCCTGTACGACACGATTCGCTTTCCTGAAGCGCATCCTTCCCGGGAATATGACATTGTTACGATGTTCGATGTTCTTGAGCACATTGAAAATGACGAGAGGGCACTAAAGGTCATTGCGACGAAACTATTACGTCGCGGAGGGGCGTTGGTCTTGACTGTTCCCGCCTATTCATGGCTTTGGAACAGGCATGACACCTTGCATCAACATTTTAGGCGATATACGCTTCGCCGCCTTCGGCTCTTACTTGAGTCTTGCGGATACCATATCGTTACCGTTAGCTATTTCATGACCATCCTTTTCCCAGTAGCAGTTGTAGGACGGAAACTTGAAGGCATTCTTCATTGCACAACAAACGACACGTCACCTCCTGGCTGGCTTAATATGTTCTTAGAAAGGGTTTTTTCGCTGGAGTCAAATTGGCTACGTGTCCATTCCCTTCCTTTCGGCCTGAGTGTAGCTGCAGTCGCAAAAACAAGAGACTTTCGGTTGGGAAACAGCTAAGAGATGGTGATCCAAATGAAAAAAGACATTCAGCAATATATGAAGGGCAAGCAACGACGGGTACTTGTTGCGTCTATAGTTCTTATCGGATTTGTCCTGAGCACTGTGTTTCATTATGTACTGGGAGCCTACTGCACTAAGGGGTATCCGTATAGTACCTTTCTTTTTAATCCCTCAGATAGGTTCAATGACTTCAACCATGTTTACGAAATCGTCAAAGGCCTCACGCCATACAATAGCGGCTATTGGCTGATTTCTATCTATTTTCCGTTTGCAAATGCCTTTTTCTATCTCTTTTCAATCGTGCATTACAAATACCTATCCCTTTGTCTTTTTATCGGAATATTCGTTGTATGCTACGCACTAATGATGCGAAGAGCATTTTACAACTCCTTGGGACGGGATGTCTTGTTTTTTCTCGTGGTAGGATTTGTTGCATATCCTTTTCTATTTATTTTGGATCGCGCAAATATCGAAGGTTATCTATTTCTCTGTCTTCTTGGTTTCATCTTGCTCTACAGGGAAAGTCGTCACGAAATACTGTCATCCTTTTTACTCGCTTCGGCTATATGCATGAAGCTCTATCCCGGTGTGTTCCTTGTATTACTCTTGCGTGACAGGAAGTATCGAAACATATTATATACGTGCGCGTTTTGTCTCATTCTTACTATCGCAAGCCTTTTGCTGTTTAAAGGTGGAGCTATTGCCAACATTAAATGGTTGTTAGACAACCTCCATGCTTTCGGCCCGTTCTATTCAGGGTTGAATGGACTACAGCACGAAGCTTCCTTTTACCCGATCATTAAGGTAGCGAGCTTTCTAATACAGAGAATGACCGGTGGGAGCAAGCTTCCATTCGACCAAGTTGGGCTTGCTCTCGATAACGTCTTGCTGAGGCCGTACTCAATTGCTTGCGTTATCGTCTTCATAGGGCTTTCTTTTTTTATCGTATTAAGGAAAGATTTGCGGTTTTGGAAGAGCGTAGCTCTGCTTTGCTTTTCTATGATTCTTCTTCCTCCTGTCTCTTTTGACTATAAACTGATTAGTCTACTCATACCATTGTTTTTCTTTCTTTGCGAAAGCGAACGCAAACAGTACTTATACGCAATACTTTTTGCGCTGCTTTTAATCCCCAAAGACTATTTCTGGCTTAGGGGTGACATTAGCATTGCCGTGGTTTTAAATCCATTGCTTATGGTCACAATAGCGGGAATGATATTGTTTCGTAGGCAATCGTCAGCGAGTTTATCGATACGCGAGTAATTCCGCAAAGAAGCTATAATTGTCAGCTGTCGTAATCCGCCTCTCAATACGAGAATTTTATGTGGCGATCTAAAGTGGCTAGCGCGGATGCAGACTTGCTTCGAGCTCAAAGCTAATGTTTTGGGCTACTCTCGATCTTGGTGGATAGGAAATGAAAAGGGGCATACCCTTCGGTTGCTTACAAACCCAACGGGTTACCGAAGGAGGAATGTATGCCCGAACGGAAGAGTACGCCAATTGAGATGGTGGTTGCAACAACTGACGAAATCCAAGGAGCCATCGAGAGGATCGCCCGAGAGGGGGCGAAGAAACTGCTGCAGGCTGCCCTTGAAGCAGAAGTCGAGGAGCACCTGAGCCGCTATGAGCACATCAAGGATGCGGAAGGCCATCGCCTGGTGGTGAGGAATGGTCACGCGCCTCGCCGCTTGATCCTGACAGGGGTGGGACCGGTGGCGGTAAGGCGTCCACGAATCGATGAACGTGAGGTAAAGGGATACCAGGGGCACCAAGGGTTCTCCAGCAGTATTCTCCCGCGGTTTCTGCGCCGTAGTCCGACTCTTGAAGGGGCACTGGCGACACTCTACCTCAAAGGGATCAGCACCAACGACTTCGGCGCCGCTCTGGCGGCGATCATGGGCGAAGGGGCGGCCGGCTTGTCTGCCTCCAAGATCAGCAAGCTCAAACAGGTGTGGGAGGCGGAGTATGAGGCCTGGCGGAAACGGCCGCTTGAATCCAAGGGATACCCTTATATCTGGGCTGATGGGGTGTATTTCAACGTGCGCCTTGAAGAACAACGCACCTGCATCCTGGTGGTGATTGGGGCCAATTATCAAGGGAAAAAGGAATTGTTGGCCGTTGGCGATGGCTATCGTGAGAGCGAACAGAGCTGGAAAGAACTGCTGCTGGAGTTGAGGAGTCGGGGGCTGGAGATCGATCCGAAGCTGGCGATTGCCGATGGGGCCCTTGGCTTCTGGAAAGCCCTTCCCCAGGTGTTCCCCACAACCCGAGCTCAGCGATGGTCCACAAAACCCTCAACGTGCTGGACAAGATGCCCAAGAGCTTGCATGGACGGGCAAAGAGCATGATCCGCGACATCTACATGGCAGAAAATAAGGCGGCGGCGTTGAAGGCCTACCGGCTGTTCATCGACTCGTTTCACGAGAAATATCCAAAGGCCGTCGCGTGTCTGCAGGGCGACGAAGAGGCTTTGTTCAGTTTCTACGAAATGCCTGCGGCACACTGGCAGCACATCAGGAGTACCAACGTCATCGAGAGCGTATTCGCGACGGTGAGACTGCGAACGCAGAAGACCAAGGGCTGTGGGACGCGCCTGGCGACTTTGACCATGGTGTTCAAGCTCATGCAAGAGGCTCAAAAGAGCTGGCGCCGACTGGACGATTGGGAAAAACTCACGTGGGTCCTTGAAGGTCGCCGATTCGTTGATGGCGTCCTTCAAGAGGACGCGGTGGCATAGGAGGCTTTCCGAATGGGATGCCCCTCATCCACCAAGTCGTTATGATGGAAGCTGAGAAAGCACTGATTGATCCGGCGATGGGTGGCTATATACTGCTTTCATCCCTGGAGTTGCGAGGAGAGCGGTAGATGGTCTGCTGTCAATCTGTGGCATGAATTGATGACCACGACACCAAGTCTGGCCGGTCACCTACCGCCTTTCGTACCGACGACATAGCACGCCTAAGCGATGCTGAATAGTAGAGTGGAGTCATCAGTGCCTTCACGGGAGTCTCCTCCTCGGCTCTGGGGAAGCGGGTGAAGGAGGAAAGATGAGGTATCACGGGATTGACCTGCACAAGGGTAGTGCCGCGATTTCGGTGCGCGACGAGGCCGGTCGTGAGCTACGGTATGTGCCTCGCGTGTCGGAGTTCGGTGGCTACATGGCGACCCTGGGTACGGAGGATGCTGTCGTATTAGAGAGCTCATCGGGCAGCTTCTGGTGGGCCGAGCGCATCCAACGCCAGGGGGCGCGCTGCGTTGTGATCGATCCATATCGTTTTCGTATCATTCGCGACTCGTGGCACAAAACGGATCGTCGCGATGCAGCGGCGCTCTCTCTGGCGCTGTGGATGTCCTCTCAAAGCAGGGAGCTGGTGTTGCCCGAGGTCTGGCAGCCGACACCCCTGGTGCGAGAGCTACGTCGGCTGTTCTCGCAGTGGCGGATCCTCAACACGCAGATCCGTCAGTTGAAGGCACAGGTGCAGGGGATCTTGCTGGAGAATGGTATCAGTGAACGTAAGCTTGGAGGCCGTATGGTGGACAAACCTGAGCTTGGCCTGAAACTCGTCAGCACTCTCACGCTTTCCAGCGCCAGCGTTTTCAGTGTCACTATGAGTTTGAAGATGCTCCAGGCGCTGTCCGACCAGAAGAAGGCTCTGCGGAGGGAGCTCTACCGCACGGGGCAACCACTGGAAGAACAAGTACGCTTGTTGATCGGTGTCCGCGGGGTCACGCCGCTGTTGGCCTTGGGGTTTCTCTCTGATATCGGTGACATCCACCGATTCCACAACCTGCGCGCTCTGTTGGCTTACCTCGGCGTGGTTCCCACCGTGCGCTCCAGTGCAAGAACCACACACCATGGAGGCATCAACCGGTGCAGCCGATCCTTGACACGCACGCTATTCAGCCAAGCCGTGCTTCACTTGACGGACTCCTCCCCCCTACTCAAACGCTTCTACCGGGAGCTGGTCGAACGCAAAGGCTTCGGCAGGGCTCGCATCGCGGTTCTGCGCAAGATCTTCGGGATGATGCGAAGGATGCTACTATCGAACACGCCGTATCGCTGGAAGGAGGAACAACTGTACCAGGAGAACCGTATCGCTGGAAGGAGGAACAACTGTACCAGGAGAAGCTCAGAGACTATCAAAGGATTAGGGATTCGGAGGGAAACCCGACGGCGGCTTGACGACCATCATAGTAGATTGACAGTATCCCTAATGTTTTTCAGGAGTTTTCAAACAAAACACGGCCAAAGAACCCAAGAGAGCGTTAGAAGGCAATATATGAAGAAAATTAGCGTCGTGACACCTTGTTACAACGAAGAAGACAATGTACTGGAGATTTATAGTCAGACAAAAAAAATATTTTCAGACCTAACAGGTTATACCTATGAGCATATTTTTATCGACAATGCTTCAACGGACAAGACTGTTTCTATTCTAAAGAAAATTGCCAAAAGAGATTCCCATGTTAAAATAATTGTAAACGCAAGGAATTTCGGTCATATACGTTCTCCTTATCATGGGCTCCTCCAAGCGACTGGGGACGCTGTTATCCTGTTAGTAGCTGATTTGCAGGACCCGCCGGAAGTATTAAAGGAGTTTGTTCAGAAGTGGGAACAAGGTTTTAAAGTAGTTGTCGGCATAAAAAGCAAGAGCAAAGAAAATCCAATGATGTTCGCAGTAAGAAAATTATACTACAGCATTGTCAAGAAAATTGCTGAGACTGAGCAAATACGGAATTTTACTGGCTTTGGTTTGTATGACAGATTATTTATTCAAAAGCTTAAGATGCTTAACGAACCCTATCCGTATTTCAGAGGGCTAATAACTGAGATTGGACTTCGAAGAGCAGAGGTATCCTATACTCAACCTAGAAGAAGAAAGGGGAAGACAAAAAACAATCTATATACATTGTGGGATATGGCAATGCTCGGTTTTGTTAATTCTTCAAAAGTTCCCCTTAGAGTGGCTAGCTTTATAGGATTCGTAGGATCGGCGATCAGTATACTGATTGCCCTTGTCTATCTTGTATATAAACTGATAAACTGGGGAAATTTCACCTTGGGAATAGCTCCCATCGTTATTGGTCTCTTCTTTTTCGGAGCAGTGCAATTGTTTTTTATTGGAATGATAGGCGAATACGTTGGCGCAATTCTTACACAAGTAAAGGGTCGGCCTCACGTCATTGAGCAAGAGAGGGTAAATTTTGATAAATGAAAGAGCTAATGCTTAGGATTCTGAACATTCGATTTGCGAGGTTCCTACTGATAGGCTTTGTGAATACGGTATTTGGATATACGGCATTCTTCTTTGTATCTCTAACTGGACTTCACTATTTAATCATACTTCTGATATCAACTTGTCTTGGAATTCTGTTCAATTTCTTTACTGTAAGCCGAATTGTTTTCAAGAATAAGGAGAACAAGCTACTCTTACGTTTTTTCATTGTCTACGGAATAACTTATCTTTTAAATGCCGCATTAATAAAGATATTGAAGATCAGTATATCAAACATATTAGTCATACAAGCGATTCTTACGCTTCCCTTAGCAGTATTTTCCTATGTATTAAATCGTTCGTTCGTTTTTAAAAAGATAAGGACGACTGATTCCATACTCATAAAAGGGAAAAATGGGCAATCCTGTTAGAGTTAAATGCACGATTTCCAGCATCCTGAAGCACGATGAAGGCGTTTATACAGTAGTGATGCGTCCTAGTGGCAGAATTCCGAAATTCAAGCCTGGGCAGTTTATGCATTTGGCAGTCGACGATTTCGATCCTGCTAGTGGGTTTTGGCCAGAATCGCGTGTATTTTCAATTGCATCCGTCGATGAGAATAATTGCATTACAATTGTTTATAGTGTGAAAGGGAAATTCACCGCAAGAATGGCTTCGTGCTTAGAAAAAGGAAAACAGATCTGGGTAAAGTTTCCCTATGGGGACTTCATAATCAAAGCTACTGGTTTGGAAAATGACATTGTGCTTGTGGCGGGCGGAACTGGAATATCTCCATTTGTTCAATATTTAAAAACTCTTGAAAGAGATGGGTCAAGGTCGGGGACTGTACGGCTTTACTATGGTGTTAGAAAATTACGCCATCTACTGTTCGTTCCTTTGCTTCGTAGTTGTGCGGAAAAGAACTTGATTGAATTGCGGCTCTGGATAGAAACCGCCGGAGAGAAAATGCCCGCAGATCAAGAAACGGCCTTTGGAATTGGAAGACTCAATATAGATAGAATCGCAGATGAGTGCCTCTCACTTCGTGAGCCTGTTTATTATCTTTCTGGCCCGCCTATCATGATTCAAAGCTTTTCTAGTGCGCTATCGGACAAAGGTATAAGAAAAGAACACATTCGAATCGATGAGTGGGAATAGACCATTGCGGCTACGTACAGAAGGGAATCGAGTTGAAAAATCATACGATCGATGAGCGACACAGGGAAACGGAGGGCTGATTGACTCGAGATACCGAGCTACGAAAGCGCATACTGGCGTTGGTTGCGGATTACTACGCAGAGAGGTTCGCCGAGAAGCCCTTTGTTGCTGGTGCGACGCCGGTACGTTATGCAGGCCGCGTCTTTGATGAGAAAGAGTTGCAATTTCTCGTCGATGCATCGCTTGATTTTTGGCTCACTTCGGGCCGATATTCGGAGGAGTTTGAAAGTGAGATGGCCGCATTTATTGGCACTGAATTTGCGTTCTTGGTTAATTCTGGATCTTCTGCAAACCTGCTAGCGTTGACAGCTCTCACGTCGCCGCTCTTAGGGCAACGACGTTTAAAAAAAGGAGACGAGGTGATTGCTGTTGCATCCGGTTTTCCTACAACCTTGAACCCAATAGTACAGAATGGAATGTTGCCTGTTATCGTCGACGTAGAACTCGGCACCTATAATGTGAACCCGGTTCTTGTGAAAGAGGCTATAGGACCACGTACGCGCGCCATTTTCCTGGCGCATACGCTTGGCAATCCATTTGATTTGGAATCAATTCGTCATACGGCGCACGAACACGATCTGTGGCTGATCGAGGACTGCTGCGATGCGCTGGGCTCAACCTACCAAGGGCAGAGCGTAGGAACTTTCGGGCACCTGGCGACCTGTTCTTTTTATCCAGCACATCAAATGACGATGGGGGAGGGCGGAGCCGTTTTCACGAGCGACGAAACGATTGCGCGTGCGGTTAGATCGTTGCGCGATTGGGGACGTGATTGTTACTGTGCAGGAGGGGAGAACAACACCTGCGGAAAGCGTTTCTCCGCACAGTACGGAGCTCTGCCCTTCGGATTCGATCACAAATATGTTTATTCCCACATCGGGTACAACCTCAAAGCAACGGAGATGCAGGCAGCCATAGGAGTAGCGCAGCTGAAAAAGCTTCCTCGCTTCATCGAGCGTCGCAAAGAGAACTACAGGCGATGGCTGGATGCATTTCAACGCTTGGAAGAGTTCTTCATTCTCCCAAAACCTTGCGAAGCGGGAGATCCGGCCTGGTTCGCGTTCCCACTCACTGTCAGAGAGGGAGCGCCTTTCAAGAGAACTGAGCTGACACGCCACCTCAGTGACAATCTCGTCGAGACTCGGAACATCTTCGGTGGAAATCTTCTAAGGCAACCGGCGTATAATGATCTCGAATATCGCCGTGGATCAGACCTTACCAACACTGATCGAGTGATGAATGATTCGTTCTTTCTCGGTACGTATCCCGGTCTTACGTCGGAGCAGATCGACTATGCGCTTGCGGTCATCGGGCTATTCATCAGTAGAAAAAGGCAAGGAGCTGGTACGTGAAAGTAGTTATTCTGGCAGGCGGGCTTGGCACGCGGCTTTCAGAAGAGACTGACATACGGCCCAAACCGATGGTTGAGATTGGAGGTCGACCCATCCTCTGGCATATTATGAAGCTTTACTCCAGCTTTGGGTTTTCCGAGTTTGTAATCTGCCTTGGCTATAAAGGATATATGGTGAAGGAATATTTCGCCAATTTCTTCCTCCACGAGGCAGATGTCACTATCGATCTATCCAAAAATTCAGTCCAAGTTCACCAACATAAGTCTGAACCATGGAAGGTGACGCTCGTCGATACAGGTGCTTCGACAATGACAGGCGGCCGAATAAAGCAAATTCAGCCGTACATCGGATCGGAAACATTCATGCTCACATACGGGGACGGAGTCGGAGATATTCGCATCGACGACCTCCTCATGTTCCACAGGCGTCACGGGCGCGCTGCTACCTTGACGGCAGTGCAGCCTTTTGGAAGATTCGGAGCGATGGAGCTCGGGCAGGCAGATCGCATAGAACATTTCGTTGAAAAGCCGCGTGGAGACGGTGCTTGGGTTAATGCCGGCTTCTTTGTTCTGGAGCCGCAAATTTTCACTACAATTGAGAGTGATCAGACAACGTGGGAGCGGGAACCCCTGGAAAGATTGGCGCAAAATGGGAACCTGTTTGCGTACAAACACCGGGGATTTTGGCGACCCATGGATACACTTCGCGACAAGCAAGAACTGGAAAGAGTCTGGAACGAAGGGCGAGCGCCATGGCGAATATGGAAATAGATGATCCGGCTTTCTGGCGCGGGAGGAAAGTGTTCATCACCGGCCACACTGGTTTCAAAGGCGCCTGGCTCAGCCTCTGGCTCACGTCCCTGGGAAGCGTAGTGCGCGGCTATTCGCTTGAACCGCCCACCACGCCAAGCCTGTTCGAAGTTCTCCATCTTGCATCCGATTTGAGCCATGAGGTTGCAGATATCAGAGACCGCGCGAGATTGAGGCAATCTCTTGAGGCCTTTGCTCCTGAGATTGTCTTCCACATGGCGGCGCAAGCGCTCGTGCGCGAATCTTATTTACATCCGGTAGAGACATTTGAGACGAATGTGCTGGGCACGGTAAATCTCTTGGATGCAGTCCGCTCCATTCCTTCCGTCAGGGCGGTCGTCGTGGTGACAACAGATAAGTGCTATGAGAATAGGGAATGGGTCTGGGGGTACCGAGAAGTGGAAGCAATGGGCGGCCATGATCCGTATTCCTCTAGCAAAGGGTGTGTCGAGTTGGCTGTCAGCGCGTTCCGCCGATCCTACTTCTCTATGCAGGGCAACCACGGCGAGCAGAATGTTGGAATTGCATCGGCACGGGCTGGCAATGTCATTGGAGGGGGAGACTGGGCAAAGGATAGGCTTATCCCGGACATTGTTCGCGCGCTGATGAAAGGAAGTCCGGTGATGATTCGTAACCCGAAAGCCATACGGCCATGGCAACATGTCCTAGAGCCGCTCGCCGGTTATCTCCTTCTTGCACGCCGCCTTTTCGAGAATGATCGTACTTACGCCGACGCTTGGAACTTCGGACCATATGATGAAGACGCGAAGACTGTGGAATGGGTCGTCGCGAGGATGTGCGCATTGGTACCTGGAAGCAAGGGCTACAAAATCGATGGGAAACCCCAACCGCACGAAGCGAGTTACCTGAAACTCGACTGCTCAAAGGCCCGCCAAATCCTGGGGTGGAAGCCACGGTGGGCGCTCGAAGAAGCCCTCAGTCGCGTAGTCGAATGGACCTTGGAGTACTCAAAGGGTACGGACATGCGGCGCGTCTCGCTGGAGCAGATCCAGAGTTATTCGCAGGACTAGCCCAAGTGAGCAATCCCGCAGGAAAACGTAGGGTTCTCCTGACGGGAGGCAGTGGATTCATTGGAAAGAACCTCTTAGACTCTGCACTCGTGGATCGGTATGAGTTAGTGGCGCCGTCGCATGCCGACCTGGATCTGATGAATGAGGACACGGTGCTGGAGTACATCCGTAATGGCCATTTTGATATTATCCTGCATGCCGCAGCAAAGCCCGGCCATCGGGCCGCCAAGGATCCAAGCGGCATATTATATGCGAATACGCGCATTTTCTTTAACCTGGCGCGGGCTATCGACAACGTATCAAAAATGATCGTCTTGGGATCAGGGGCAATCTATGATAGCCGGTTCTATCATCCGCTGATGAAGGAAGAGGAGTTTGGGCTGCATGTTCCCGCGGACGAACATGGCTTCTCCAAGTATGTCATTCAGAAATACATTTCGAACGACAAGAGGTTTGTCGACCTCCGACTATTCGGTGTATTTGGCAAGCATGAGGAATACTCAATTCGCTTCATCTCAAACATGATCTGCAAGTCGTTGTTTGACCTGCCATTAACTATGCATCAGAACAGGAGATTTAGTTACCTTTTCGTAGAGGATCTTCCCGCAATTGTCGGCCATTTTATCGACAGCGATCATCGTCACGATGCATATAATGTGACGCCAAATGAAACGCATGAACTCAAGGAAATCGCAGAAATCGTGCGAGCTATAGCTCGAAAAGATCTGCCTATTCATATCGAACTGGACGGCCTTGGACCGGAGTATTCAGGATCAAACGAGAGGTTGCGTGCTGAATGGCATGCCGTCCGATTTACCCCTTTCAATAAAGCCATTGAGAGTCTTTTTCGTTGGTATTCGGAAAATCGCTTCATGATTGACAAGAATAAACTCCTCCTGGACCGTTAAAATGATGTCTCAAAGATTCTTCTTTCCGCTGCGTGTCGGCGGGGTCATTTAGATTTGTAAGCGAGGAGACTACTATGAACGAACGGGAAACAAGAATGGTGGACATTCTCAAGGACCTTCGGGAAAACCATCATGTGATTGGCGTCAAGGCTGAGTTTGAAGCGGAAGGGACGCGGCTCGAGGAAGCCCTAAGGCTCAAGGAGGTCGTGACGAAGTCCGGCATGGAGTTGACGATCAAAATCGGAGGATGCGAGGCATTTAAAGACATGTACGATGCCCGTTCCATCGGTGTTAATCGAATCGTAGCTCCGATGATCGAATCGGCGTATGCGTTGCGAAAGTACCTTCAAATGGCCAAGCGTGTATTCGCGGACGGAGAAAGGAAGACAGTGTCTTTCTTCATCAACATAGAGACAAAACAGGGGTACGACAATTTTCAGGAGATGTTGACTATTCCAGAATTCAAGGACCTCGGGGGCATTGTTCTCGGTCGCGTCGATTTCACTGGTTCTCTAGGCATGAACAGAGATGAAATCAATTCTGAGATTGTTCAAAAAATCGCTCAAAACCTTTTCACCGACGCAAAGAAGGCGGACTTGACATGCGCCATTGGCGGTGGGGTTGCGCGTGAGTCTCTCCCATTTTTTCGGGCTTTGCCCAAGGGAAGCCTTGACTATTATGAAACTCGAAAAGTTCTGTTCAAATGTCCCGAGGCAATCAGCGATGGCGCGGAAAAAGGAATTCTTAAGGCCGTAGGATTTGAACTGATGTGGCTGAAGAATAAAAGAGAATTCTATGGGTCGATCTTTGAAGAAGACCGACAGCGCATTGAAATGCTCGAGTCGCGCTATCAGCGCCTCATTAATGAAGCCGGCGGGAAAATTGACTGAGAGCAGGGGTCGCTTGTGTCAAACGTGAAGGTGACGGATTTCATAGCCTCGTATCTTTCCGAACATTACGGTGTCGATACTGTTTTCATGGTAACCGGCGGAGGCGCGATGCATCTGAACGACTCTTTCGGACGTCATCCCCGAATGAAGGTTATTTTCAATCACCATGAGCAAGCGTGCGCGATTGCCGCAGAAGGATACGTACGTTCATCCGGAAAAATATGCGTGGTGAACATCACCACGGGACCAGGCGGCCTTAATACTCTTACTGGTGTGTTGGGCCAGTGGACCGATTCGGTACCTGTTCTCTACATCTCTGGACAGGTCAGATTTGACACAACGATCGCGTCATGTCCGGATCTCGGATTACGGCAACTCGGCGACCAAGAAGTCGATATTACGAGGGTAGTTTCGCCAATCGTGAAATACGCTTCAATTGTGAGGGATCCCACAAATATCAGAAGGGAGATCGACCGGGCAATCGCGGCGGCGGTGAATGGTCGGCCGGGTCCCGCTTGGATCGACGTTCCAATGAATGTTCAGGGCGCAAGAGTAGATCCAGACACGCTCAAAGGATTCGATGGAAAAGCCCCGAAGTCGGTGCCGATCAATGAGGCGAAGCTCAACGAGATCCTCGGCGGCGCAGAGCGACCGGTTATTATTGCTGGCCATGGAATTCGACTAGCAAAGGCTATCGAGAGCCTGCGCTATCTTCTCGATGAGGTTGCTATTCCTGTCGTGACAACTTTCAACGGATACGATCTCATAGAGTCTGCCCATCCCAATTTCGTCGGCCGGGTCGGCACGATCGGTGATAGAGCTGGAAATTTCGCGGTTCAGAATTCCGATCTTCTGCTCTGTATTGGCACACGAAACAACATTCGTCAGGTGGGCTATAACTACCAAAGCTTTGCTCGGGCCGCGGTCAAAGTCGTTGTCGATATCGATCCGGCTGAGTTAGAAAAAACGACTCTCCTCCCGGATATGAAGGTTGCAACGGATGCTGGGGACTTCCTGAAAGTGCTCATCGCTTCATGCTCTCGGATGCCAAGAGACAGATGGAGCGAGTGGCTGCACTGGTGCAGGCAAAGGAAAGAACGGTACCCGGTCGTCTTGCAGGAATATCGCGATTCGTCAGATCTTAATCCTTACCTTTTTATCGAAGAGTTGACGAAGAGGCTCAAGGCAGAGGACCTCATTGTTGCAGGAAATGGAACTGCATGCGTCGCGCTTTTCCAGGCAGGAATCGTCAAGAAGGGCCAACGCAGCTTTTGGAACTCAGGATGTGCGGCTATGGGTTATGACCTTCCGGCTGCCATTGGGGCAGCCGTAGCAAACCCTGGACGGATGGTTGTTTGTCTGGCAGGCGACGGCAGTCTCCAGCTGAACCTTCAGGAGCTCGCAACGTTGGTAGGCAACAATCTGGAAGTAAAGCTCTTCGTTCTGAACAATGGCGGTTACATATCAATAAAGCAAACGCAGATGAACTTCTTTGGGAAACCGCTGATCGGCTGTGATAAAAGTTCTGGACTCTTCTTTCCAAGGCTTTCGTCTCTAGCGCAAGCCTATGACTTGCGCTATTTCTCGATCACTAGAGACAATATCGCAGATCTGGATGAAGTCTTACGGGCCCCTGGTCCCTGTATTTGCGAAGTGATGCTCCCACCTGATTATCGATTTTCACCTAAGTCATCTTCAGAAAAGAAGCCCGACGGGAGGATTGTCTCCAAACCCCTTGAGGACTTGGCGCCTTTCCTTGAAAGAGAAGAGTTCATGAGTAACATGATTATCGCGCCGCTGGATGAATAATCTAGAAGGAGTGTATCTGTTCAGGTAGTTTGAAGGCAATCTTTTAGGGTCAGATCTTTTTCGAACGCGTTCATGATCGCGTTAATCACGGACAGGCCTTGCTTTCTGATCGTTGAGATGTAGCTTCGTATTCGGCAAAAGGCGAGCGCTCCCTGGTAGCTGCGGAATGATCCCGATATCTTCTGCTGAACCCTCATCATTCGTATGTCGCGCTCGGCCAGGTTGTTATCGAATGGAACTTGGAAATCATGCAGGAACCGTAACGTCTCCTGCTGCAGCTTTCCGAGCCTTTCCACGAGATTGCGGGCTTTGCTGCGCTTCAGCCGTCCGCGCTTGCCGGGGCAGTCAGCACGATTCGGCGGCGGATTGGCTTTCATGCCGGCTGCAATGATCGTCTTGTAGCGATGCTCGTACTCATGAATGGCGCAGGGGTCCAGCCTTTTCTTCCCTTTTTTCTTTGCCTGCTCGACGGCTTGCTTGCTCTCTATAAGAAAACCGATCATCCACTGCGCCCAGGGCTGTCCACCCTGTTCATGGACTGCAGTCAACTCTCGAATATGATGAGCGTTTTCACAACGAGTGCGAGCAGTCGTACTTCATGTACGGCTTCCAGTTGTCATGAACCGCGTTGCCTTTCAATCGAGGCAAAATCCCGATCTGATCGTCGGCTTCTGTCCCGCGCCTTGTGTGCGGATAGTAGTATGTGAAGCCTTGGGTGCCGGCTCCGTGCAGCCAGTGCAACTCCCCGTTGATGTTCAGCCCGGTCTCATCAAAGTGCACAACCCTTGCTCGGATCAGTTTCTCTCTGATCTGCTCCACCACACCCTCGACCCGTCGCGCACAGCGCTGATCGATGCTGACCAAGGTGCCGACGCTCAGCGGGATGCAGAACAGATCACGCAACGCCTGGGCAGTTCGATCGTAGGAGAGAAATCCATAATTCTTCAGATACACTGCAAACGCCTTCAGCCGTGTGCCGTACTGTGTGGTGCGATTCACCCCTTCGGGGAACGCCGCTACTGTAAGTTCCCCGCATTGCGGGCAGCTCTTGATCTGGGCTCGGTGCTCGGTGACCTCCACGACGATGGGGGGAATGTCGAAGACTTGCCGCGGTTCATACCCGCGCGGCTTCTCGTGTTGCAGCGACCTCCCGCATCCGTTGCAGCTCTTCACTTGGTGAATACGCAAATGCCGCGGATGTTTGACCATGGCAAGCGTCGTACCTTCGTGCCCTTTCTGGCCGCCAGGTTTCTTGCCGCTGGGTTGCCGTTTTCTGCTGAACCTCCGGGCAAGCCCGTCGCTGGAGGGAGGGTTGTTGCTGTTGTGGCTGTCCTTGTTGATCTTCTCTTCCAGCGCCTGCACCTTGGTGATCAACTTCTCGTTGGTTTCCGACAGCTCAGCCAGTGCGTTGCTCAATTCATCCAGCGCTGCCTGGAACTGATCCTGGAGATACTCGACCAGAGAGACCACCGCATCGGGGCCGGCTTTGTACGCATTGAGGATATGCTCCCTGCTTATGCGCGGCAGCCGGCTAGCGCTCTTCCCTCCCATGAACTGGAGTGTTTCATGCTATTGAAATTTCTGGAATCCCCAACATTTGTCCGGTATTCTAGCTGAACAGATACGAAGGAGTTATGAAATGAAAAGGCGGACTGCGCTCGTTACTGATGCATCAGTTAATCACAGCTCTAGCAATTTCTTACGTTTTAGCAAATAGCCCTATAGAATTGAAGGAGCTAAAGGTGAGCATTTTAACTTCGCAAGAACACATAAGGCATAATGCAACACGTTTCCTTTTTTATATGCTCTGGTTTGTTATTGCATCGATTTTGATTATAGGGCGATTGTGGCCGTATACATGCTCGTTTAGTAGCGACTATGGAACGCACAATTCGTGGATTACCAGCATTATGCGCTACGGGCATATCGTAAGTATTAGCTATCCTCCCCTTGCGTACTGGTTAGGTGCAGTTGTTAGCAAAATGCTTGGGTCGTCCGTCATTGCGATGAATGTGATCACCTTGGTCAGCCTGATCGTAGCAACCGCGTGTCTGTTGTTCATTGTGAGTAAGACCGGGGCTTTCAACGCATGGCTGAGCGTTGCCGTGTTTTTCCTGCTCTATACCTCTGGCTCGGTCTATCCCCTGATTGGGTACGAGGTGATCGGCAATTATTTCTATTCCGAACTCGTAGCGACCGCCTATTTGCTTGTGACGATGTCTATCTTTTTTGTATGGCGTTGCGGTTTTGAGTCGAAGTTAGTCTTTAGTCTGCTGGTTCTGTTCGTCGGTTTTTTTATTTACCCTATTCCGGTATTGGTATTTTACGGTGCAACGACTCTCCTCCTCCTTCTTGAAATCTCAAAAAATGAATTCAAGAAACTTTGGACTTGGGGCCTTTATGTCGTTCTTGGTGCAATAATATTCTTGTTCAATCCGAGTACGAGGGCGATCATGAAGGTGGCCGACAACAATGGTTGGTTGAGCTTTCCATTGCTAACTCGAAGCCCGATCGATATCACGCTTTGGGGAATCGTCTTTATTTTTTTCGCACTTGTTCTTTCGTCTATGGTGGCATTGTTCGATCTACTTAGAGGTCGCAATGGGATTCAAGATCGGGTTTTTTCCTTGATCAATTCGACCTTGTTCAGCGTTTCCGGGCTTGGAGCCTTTCAGTTCGTGTTGATGGCGTTTGGTAAGAGTAATCCATACTCGGTAAAAAAGTATTTCTTTATCTTAGGAACATTCCTTATTATTGAACTTCTCTTTCTTTTTACTCGAGGTGTCGCTTACCTCTATCGTATCACGCCGGACCACCCCCAATCCGAAGTTGTGGTGCTTTTTGCGCCCTTGCTTGCGGGCGCGCTTTTCATTGGCCACCCTTTAGCCGACGTCCGGGGGCTGCTAAAATACGAAGCAGAGGCAAGGTTCTACCGACAATTCGTTGGCAATGCGGATTCAACCACCTTTGCATGGTTCCATTTACCAGGGACGTTTAACTACTTGATTTCCACAGCAGACCTTGACATACCCATTGACGATGCGTGGCAGTTTTACTTTACAGATCGGTTCTCAGGTATCCTCCATGGGGAACCAGCAAGCGCTTTTGACGGAAGTTTGATGATCGAACGCGATTGGATGGCAAAGTCGACCATTTGGGTCGGGCGAGACGTTGAGGTCGTGAACTACAAGCCGTGGATTGCAGAAACAATGAAACTTGATAGAGGAAGGTTGGAACTATTTAGCCATAGCCGAAGTCAGGCGTTCCTGGTCGACGGTTTTTCTTCCCCCGAGCCCTGGGGAATCTGGTCGGATGCCCCACGCTCCGTAATGTCGCTCGTCGTTGATCCAAAAACCGACGTTTCGCTCACGTTCAAGGTTTCCCCGTTCCTGCCGAAGCCGGGGATGGTCTTGTCGGTTTCGGTTGGGGCCAATGGAGCAAAAATTGCCGACTGGACGTTCAAGAACGGTGAGGTTTTTCCGGTCGACAAGACACTTATGATACGGAAACGCCTAGTGCCGCCAGAAGGAAAAATTAATCTCACATTCGTTTACAGTAACACTAATAGTCCCGCTAGCCTTGGGGTGAACGCTGATAGCCGTCAGCTTGCCCTTGGCTTTATTAGCCTGACGAGAAATTGATAAATGGGAATAGGACGACCCTCGCATTTTGCCTAGGTTAGTTGTCGACTCCGCTGGGCAGTTGGAGAGACTGAGTACGTTGATGCCGTAGGGCGGCCATCCGCCTAAGGATCGAGTAGTATAGCATGTCTCAGCTCCAGCAACTGAAAGCTCGAATAGTGGGAAGCTCAACGGATATGATCATTTGGTTCAAGAAAGGCTGACGCATGAGAATTGTCATCGATCTGCAAGCAGCTCAATCGTCAAATGCGAAAACGGGCACTGGCAGGCACGCACTCTCCCTTACCAAGTCGATCCTCCGCAACCGCGGTGAGCATGACATTGTCATCGTTCTGAATTCCCAGTTTCCAGAAAGCACGCGCAGGTTATGCAGGGAACTCGCCGACATGCTGCCTAGAGACAGCATTCGGGTGTGGGACTCTCTGCCAATGACCAGAGAAAGTAACACCCAAAATGAATGGCGCAGGCAGTCGGCAGAGCTTATTCGCGAGGCCTTCTTTGATAGCTTGGAGCCAGACATACTCCTCCTTTCGAATCTTTTTGAAGGATACGGGGATGAAGCTGTTACAAGTCTTGGGCAATCTGCAAAAAGATATCCTACCGCGGTCGTTGTCTACGACATCGTGCCGGATATCCTTCAGGACTCGTATTTCGATAGCACGATGCATCGAGATTTTTACGTGCGAAAGTACCAGCAATTGGCTTTTGCTGATCTCATCCTTGGCGCTTCTGAGTGTATAACAAATGCAGTTCTAGAGACGCTTCGGCTGGATTCTGATCGGGCAATCTCAATTCTCTTTGGGGCAGATTCAGACTTCAGGGAAACCAAACCAAGCCGAGATGAAGATCGCCTGATTCGCAATAGGTTGGGAATTGGAGGAAAGTTTCTTTTCTACCATGGCTTAGGAGAAGAGAAGGACAATCTTGGTCGCCTCATACATGCCTATGCTACTCTTGACCAAGAGTTACGGCAGAGTCACCAACTGCTTCTAGCTGGTCCGTTCTCTGCCAAACAGACGGCAACTATTAGGGGGACGGCTCAGAGTTTTGGACTCAAAGAGCAAGATATAGTCGTTTTCAGAAACCCCGAAAAACCAGAGCTACTCGCCTTATACAACTTATGCGATCTCTTTGTTTTCCCTTCAGTCTGGGAATCTCTCGGCACGCCGTTGCTAGAGGCAATTCTTTGTGGAGCCCCTGCAATTGCGTCAAATACAGGAGGTCTCCCTGAGCTCGTTGGTGTTAAAGAAGCGTTGTTTGATCCATATTCCCATTCAGACATTACAGAGAAGATCGAGCGTGCCCTTTTCGACCCTACGTTTCGCGAACACCTCGTTAGTCAGGGCCGTATTCACTCGAAAGAGTACTCCTGGGATGAGTGCGCTAGACGCGCGATGCAAGCGTTCATGAATATTGCCGGCAAGCAAACAAGCACGGCAACCTTCTTCCCGCGAAGCCGCAAGAAGCTTGCGTTTCTGTCACCCCTGCCTCCAGCGCGGAGTGGAATTGCAGATTACAGTCAGGAACTGCTTCCCGAGCTGGCGCGGTTTTACGATATTGTTGCTATTGTCCCTCAGCGAAGCATAAAGGATTGCTGCGCAACGGACATCTGCGAAATCCATGACAACGATTGGTTCTGGACAAACGCCGGAAAGTTTGACCGAGTCTTATATCATATCGGCAACTCCCCGTCGCACACATATATTTTCGAGCTTCTAAGATATTTCCCCGGAGTGGTCGTATTGCATGACTTCTTCCTGAACGACCTAGTTCACTACATGGATAGCAACGGCGACATGCCTGGACTCTTGCCCAATGCCGTTTATGAATCGCATGGGTACCCAGCTTTGCGGTGTTGCCCAAATTCTTTCGAAGGAATAGATCGGCTCGCCGTGTACCCCTGCAACTTTTCCGTCCTCAGCCAAGCTCTTGGCGTTCTTGTGCATTCAGAATACTCTAAGAGACTTGCGCGCGCTTGGTACACTGGACTCAGCCTCAGAAATTGGAGAAGAGTGCCATTACTTCGGGCTTCTGTGACACGTATTTCTAGAGCGGAGGCTAGGAGGAGACTCGGATTTGACGACGACGATTTCGTGGTTTGCAGCTTTGGCTTCATAACCATGCCAAAGCTTAGTCATCGTTTACTGGACGCTTGGACTGAGTCAGCACTCTTCCGAGACAACAACTGTCGGTTAGTATTTGTTGGCGATACGCCGCATGGTCTATATTCACGTCGCTTGCGTTCCGCAATGAAACGATTTGAACCGAGGGATAAGATCAAAATTACAGGCTGGCTCGATTCAGATCTCTACCGGTGCTACCTTGCGGCGGCCGATGCAGCCGTGCAATTGCGCTGGCAAACAAGAGGAGAGACTTCAGCGGCGTTGTACGATTGCCTGGCGCAAGGTCTGCCAACCATTGTTAACGCGCATGGTAGTATGGCCGAGCTTCAGGAGAACATAGTCTTTACGCTGCGCGAGGACTTTTCTGATCAAGAACTAGCGGCGCAATTGGAAAAACTTTGGAAAGAAAGGAAAGAAGCAGCGGCAATAGGCGCAAATGCGAGAGAACATGTCATGAGGAATCATTCTCCAAGCCATTGCGCTCAAATCTATTATGACGCCATCGAATCTATTTATGAAAATGAACCTCAGCGCACACGCTCCTTAATAGGTGCAATAGCGGACCTTCAAGACTCGAAAACCCAAGACCTCTCTCAAATCGCGACCGTGGCACAGTCCATTGCCTCCAATTTCCCGGCAGACCGTCCCGAGAAACAGTTGCTGGTTGATATTTCCGCGATTATCAAGGCAGACGTCCGGACGGGCATCGAGAGAGTCACTCGCGGTATTTTGAATCACCTTCTTACCTCGCCTCCGCCTGGATATCGCGTTGAGCCTGTATATGCCACGGTTGGGGGCAAAGGCTATTTGTACGCGAAGGTGTTTACCTCAGAACTTCTTGGTTGCCCCCAGGATTCATGGCTAGATGAGCCGATCGAGACGCTATCCGGGGACGTTTTTCTTGGCCTCGATTTCAATGCGAATGTGACAATAGCGCAATCAGATTTCCTGAGCGCGCTCAGCATTCGCGGCGTGAAAGTTCATTTTGTTGTCTACGACCTGTTGCCCATCTTGCTCCCACATCGCTTCCCAAATGGCATGGGGCCTTTACATGAGAAATGGTTGCAGACAATAACACAGTTCCAGGGGGCTGCCTGTATTTCTCGAACAGTCGCTGTAGAACTTGCAAAGTGGGTAAAAATACATGCTCCTGAGAATGAAAGTGCATTCAAGATCGAGTGGTTCCATCTCGGCTCGGATCTGGAAAACACTTTTTCAACCCACGGAAATCCGGAAGGTTCTCGGCGTATGCTCAAGCAGCTATCATTACGGCCAACCTTCTTGATGGTAGGCACTGTTGAACCCCGCAAAGGACACTTACTTGTACTTCGAGCATTTGAGTCTATCTGGCGAGAAGGGATTGACGCAAATCTAGTTATTGTTGGGCAGGAAGGGTGGAAAGATGTTCCCGAGGAAGAACGGGGCAGCATCATTCTCACGGTGAAGGCCCTCAACAGTTGCAAAAAGCGGGGAAAAAAGCTTTTTTGGCTGAAGACCGTGAGCGATGAGTTTCTTGAAGAGATGTATTCCTCATCGACATGCTTGGTGGCAGCCAGTGAAGGAGAAGGTTTTGGCCTTCCTCTCATCGAGGCGGCCCGACACGGACTTGCAATCATTGCGCGCGATATTCCCGTGTTCCATGAGGTCGCAGGAAACTACCCCACTTACTTCGAAAACAAGGAGGCACCAGAACCGCTTGTTGAATGCCTACGTAAATGGATCTCCACCTCCCAAGTGAGTCGCGAGACGAACAAAGGCTTGATTCCGTTTCTGACGTGGGAGGAAAGCGCGGCTCAGCTTGTCAGTCGCATAGTTGGCTAGTTTTGTTTTGTTCTATTAGGCATGTATTCAACCCATACCGCTTCCACGTTGGGCAGCTCTTTGTACACTCCTTGCTGGTTTGGATCAGACCTCCCTTTCGCGCACGGCCTCGTTCAAATCGGAGTAGATTTTACGAGCGTATTTGGACAGGCCGATTTCTCGTTCGTGGAATAGATCCTTCTCGTTCAATACGATGTTCTGTACCGCGATGCTCAGACACCTAGAATCGGCACTCTCAAGCTCATCGATGTCATATGGTCGTTCGCATCCTTCGAGTACTCGGAGATGAACGCGGTTTAAACCTCTTGACATGGTGAGAGTGGCCTCGACGCTCTCAGAGCTCGTGGGGATAGTTGAGCGGCTGACAAGCTCGTCGCCTGCGTAAACCTCTAGAGTACGTGGGCGATGAAAGCTAAAAGCTCGAAAATGGAGATTTGCGTTACATTCTTCTGTTGAGTGCACGGCTAGCACGGCGCTTGCCTTGATCCAGTAAGTTGGTATGCTAGAAAGTAATTCGACCGGATAAAAGCCGGAAGCCAGAGATACATGAAAAACATGCACAGATGCCGACCGAAAAGTTGTTGCCTGTTGCACTCCGCGCACCAAGCCTTTCGACAAGGCAAAGCTTTTCACTCTGTTGAAGAGACTAGGCCAAAGGTGTAGCAATGACTTAGCCCGGACTCTTACCCTTGGATGAGCAAGGGCGTAGCGAATAGCTCTGTTCAGTATTCTGGCTGCCATCTTGCGGACCACTCTCTTAGGCTTGCCGCGAAGCGCAGCGATTGTTACTTTTGCGCTCAGGTGGGTTTGGAGTTCGTGCTCGAGCCTCTTGGACCGTTCTGGCTCCGTCGCCCGTCCCGCCTTGAGCTGCACTTGCTGTGTCTCCAATTTTTTCATACGTCCGCCTATCGTTGCAACTGTTCACTCTGGGCAGACATTGTCTGCCAGAGTTGTTTTTCATAGCCAACTGCCAATTGATTCATCGTACTACCATATTCCCTGGCAAAGATCAAATCGAAAAGTTGGAGATGCCCCAAAGGAGCGTTTTTCTGCGCAACCATTGCGAAGTCCTGACTAGTACCAATCATTATATTCATAAGACGAAAGTTCTCCAACTGTAGGATCGTGGACGAATCTGTCAATGCCATGGCGCGCAAGCTATCATTATCCCGCTGATCGCGTGCCGGCGGACCGTCCGCTACTTGCAGTCACAATCGGTGAGTTGCGAGAAGCAAAGGAGATCGCAAAGGAGTTTTCAACCAAAGAACGGAGGTCCCACGCGCCTCCACGACAGATCCGGATGCACGACTGATCTGCATGGGTCATGTTTTGATGGACAACTGCAACCGATTGGTGACGGACAGCCGCTTAAGCATCAGTAGCGGCACTACGGAGCCAGAGGCCGGGGTGGGGGTAGTGAGCGAGCTACCTTAATTGGATGCCACGCCACGCCTAGCGCAGCGCATGGTCAGCTTTGCCATCGATGGACGCACGGTAGATTACAAAGTCTACGCGGCTAGTCATCGCGTTCGAATGCGAGTGGGGAGAATCTTCGGCCGGACGAAGACATAGCCCAAGCCGCATGTTTAGGCGGTCAAGGTCCGTTGACTTGGTTTATCAGGGAGCGACTGTAAACGGAATAGAGGAGGACAATCTTGTCGTCGAGAACGCCGAGAGGCAGAAGCTGGGCTCGGATCGCCTCTCCGTCCCGCGGGGTAACCACAATGAGATCGTAGGGAATCTCGTGGGCTCGGGAAGGTGGGAAGATCTCGAAACCTTCAACGCGGCTGTGCTGAAGGGCAGGATCATTATCCCGGAGGCCGAGGAAGTATCGACACGCGCTACCGGTACCGAAAACTAGGATACGAGGGTTCGATATGGCCTATCTCCGCAGGGTTGTCCCGCGCCGCTGCGCCAAGAGGGGAGTCCGTCCCCGCCCGTAGATCGCGTTTCTGGGGCACGCCGTAGGACCGGCGTGCCCATCTCGGACAGAAGCGGTCGAGGATTGGTCGATTCTTCATGCAACATCTAACCCTACCACACGAACGCCTGGATGCTTTCAGGGATTTCCGCAGTACTTTCAGCCCAGGCGTCTGGCTGCTCGGGGATGAGTTCTTCCCGCGTCCCGTACCCATAGAGCACAGCCACCGTGCGCCAGGACCGCTCTCGGCCGGCCCTGATGTCGCTCGGGCCGTCTCCCACCATGACCGAGCGCGTCGGCGACAGGCCGTGGGATCGACTCAATTTTTGCAGCATGCGGGGTTTGGTCAAAGCCGTATTTGCTTCCGAATTAACGCAGCAAATGTCGCGGAACAGCCCCGAGAACCACCTGTCGACCAGACGCTGGGTCGGCGACAAGGGTTTGATAGTGGCGATATAGAGCCCGCAGTTCATCGACACCAGGGAGCGAAGGCACTCGGCGGCGCCTGGATAGGGTTGGGTAAGTTCCATCAGTGAGTCATCGTATGCGCGTCGAAAGGCTTGGACCGCCGTGGCCACCTGGGATTCCGTCATCGGGACGCCGAGTCGCGCCAACATGCCACGAATTGGAGGTCCGACGATCTGCGGGCTGATGGGCAGATTTAGTTTTACTCCGGCCTCCACCACTGCTATGTCGAGCGCAGCGACGATGTCCGTTGCTGAATCGAGCAGCGTGCCATCTAAATCAAACACAACTGATATGCCGTTCATCCGAAGTTGAATTGAAAGCAAGAGTTGTCCGCCGTAATCATTCTACTTTTCCGGTGGAAGACGCACTGGCCGCCCCGAGTGCAGCAAAACGCCTCTCCTCGCCGATCAAGCCCGTACAAACGCTCATCATGAGTAGCATATGCTGGCTCTAAGTACAACGCAAGTGGCGGCTAATGACTGGCCGTGCCACCACCTGTCCGCCGAGACAAACAGTGCCCTTAGAGTCTCTTACGGGGAGTAACCCCCTCGCCTTTAGGCGAAGACTTTAGTGAAACTTGAAAACGCACCGCCTATGAGACTGTGTGGATGATTCGGCTCTTGAGGCTCCAGGGTCAGTGAAGTTTGTGCGGGCAACAAGGCGGAAAGTGGCTGTAAATCATTGACTGGTACTCGTAGCGTTGTACTCTGAGCACGAGGTCGCGGCTGGACGCCGCGAATCGGTGGGGAGGGGAACGTGATTGAGTACAAGGTGGGGATACCACGGAACCAGATTTATCTTTTTCAAGAACAACTTGGAGGAGCTGATAGAGCAGGATAACGTTGTGCGCTTCATTGACGCGTACGTGGAATCCCTAGACATGGGCAAGCTGGGGTTTCACATGCATGAGAACAGGAAGGGTGCGCCGGCATACCGCCCGCAGCTGAAACTGAAAATCTATATCTACGGCTATTTCAGCAGGATACGAACGAGCCGCCTGCCGGAGGCAGAGTGAGGGCGCAACCGGGAGATGATTTGGTTGGTGGAAGGGCTGAAGCCGGATTTCAAGACGACAGCGGACTTTCGCAAGGACAATGCGAAAGCGCTTAAGAACGTGTTCAAGGAGTTCGTGCTCTTCTGCCACAAAATGGGCCTGATAAGCATGAGGCTACTGGCTCTGGATGGGACGAAGCTGAGGGGGCAGAACGGACACCGGGAGGTGTACCGCAGAGACAAGCTCTCGGAAATCGAGCGGGCCGTGGGGCAGGGGCTTGCGCGCTACTTTGAGGAAACGGAGGAGTTGGACCGTCGTCAAGACCTGGAGGGGATACTGATCCGACGGGAGAAAGTGGTCGAGCTGACAAAGAAAATCAAGACACTGAGGCGCAAGCAGGAAAAGGTGAACGCGGCGAAGGAGTTTCTGGAGACGCACCCAGAAGAGAGCATCTATTTGGGGAATGACCCCGACAGCCGGCTGCAAAAGGATAAAGGATTGGTGCAGATCGGATACAACGGACAGAACGTAGTGGAAGCGAAGAACAAGCTTATCGTGGCTGTGGATGTAAGCAGCCAGCAGACGGACAAGAGACTTCTGGGGGCTATGGTGGAGCGGACGATCGAATTGAAGAACGAACTGGGGATTGAAGAAAAGAGCGAGATGGTGGCGGTGCTGGCTACTTCAACGAGACCGATGTACTGGCCTACCAGCAGGGTCAGGCGATACGGGTAACGGTGCCAATCACAGCGGAAGGTGAGCGCGAGAACGTCGGCAAGAGGAGAGTGTGGGGGCAAGATAAGTTTCGCTATGATCCCGAGCGGGATATCTGGGAATGCCCGCCGGGCGCGATGCTCCGCAGGATTATAGCTCGGCCGGTGGCCGATAAGAACGGACGGATGACGTGGAAGTAGCAGGCCAACGGCGCGGATTGTGCAGCGTGCCCGAAGAGAGGTTGCTGCACAAGAGGCAGCGAAAGCAGGATGCTTCGAGTTTCGGTGCATCACGAAGAGTTGAAAACGTACTTTGAAGAATTGGAGAATCCAGAGCGGAAGGCCCTGATCCGCAAGCGCAAGGAACTGGTCGAACACCCCTTTGGCACAATCAAACGCACGTTGGGTTTCGGGCACTTACTCCAGCGAGGTCTTGACGCAGTAAGGGCCGAGTTTCAGTTCACATGTTTCATTTACGATCTGAAGAGGGTTCTCAACCTGCTACCGTTGCGCACGCTGATGGAGGCCGTGGTCCAATAACGGGCAGTTAAAGATCGAGCCACTCCCCCGAGGCGTACTATCTCGTTTGATATTTGGCGCGGCTTCGCCCTAGACGCCCAGGACTATTCACACGGTCTGTCTGGCGGTGGTTGTTTACTCGGGGGTGGTTCAGCAAAGAAGCGGGAGAGGAGAATTGGCCAGAGGAGAGGATTAATTCCGCAAGGTAGGGTCTAGCCCTGGGGAGACTTTCCGATCTTGATCAGCGACGGGTAGGGCGGATCAGCGGATCAACCTCATAGACTTTGGCGATGAGTCTCGCCCATGCGGCCCTGCTTTTCGCGCACAACAGTGCGCTCTGTTACGTCTTGTTGGACTGCGTGGATCTGCCATAGGATGGCTCCCAGGTTGCAAGGGAAGCATCATGAGGTATTTCTTCTTGCTCCACACTCCGCGGGCGGGTGAAGCAGGGCGGGATGAGCTGCATACCTTGAGGTAAGTTTTAGGTCAACTCGGCGACGAAGTCGCCAGTCGCGACGAACGAAGTTCTATCTTGAAGCACTGATTGTAGTCGGTGTAGAAAGTGATCAGCGCACCGATTGCTTGCAAGGGATTTTTTTAGCGCATGGCGTTTCTGGCGGCTTCTGCGCCTTCGCACTTTTTTCGCATTAAGTAGCAAGCTGTAATCTAGTCTGAGCCACGAGATAGTAGCCCACAACAGAAATTATGAGAGCGCTTGTCATTGGAGGGGATGGTTTCGTCGGCAGACATCTAATTGGGGAGCTCGCCTCAACTGGTTGTGATGTTTACGCAACAAGCATCGAGATAGACGCATTTGGAATAGAACTGCCCAGAGATCACGTTTTTTTGCTTCATCTGGAGAACGTGGGGCAAATTCGAAGTGTGTTCAAAAACTGCGAACCTCAGTGGATAATAAACCTTGCCGGTCAGAGTTCTGTTGGGTTGTCATGGAGCGACCCGGCAAAAACTGTTGAATTGAACGTCATAGGATCCATTAATCTGATCGAGTCAATGCGAACTCTGGGATTGGACGCCAGGATGCTGTTGATTGGGTCCAGCGAAGAATATGGCGCAGTACTTCCAAGCGAAGTTCCAATAGCTGAGTCCCATCCGCTAAAGCCTGCGAATCCTTATGCGATTTCGAAGGTCATTCAAGAAGAGTTCGGTAGATTGTATTTCCAAGCTTACCGACTGAAGATTTTGATGGCAAGATCTTTTAATCACATCGGCGCAGGACAGAATCTGGGTTTCGTAGTGCCAGATTTTTGTAAACAAATTGTCAGGATCGAAAGGGAGAGCTCTGAAACAGCTATTCGTGTTGGTAACATCGATGCAATGCGCGATTTCACCGACGTAAGAGATGTTGTGCGCGCGTACGAGATGATTCTCCGGCTGGGTCAGACTGGCCATGTATATAATGTTGGGTCTGGCAAAGCGACAAGAGTTGGAAGCCTACTAGAAGCGCTTATTTCGTTTTCAAGCAAGAAGATCGAAATCAGGATCGATGAGGAGAAATATCGTCCGCTAGATGTTCCAATTATATCTGCTAACATAGAAAGAATACGCAGCGATACGGGCTGGAGTCCAATGATACCTTTGGAGCAAAGCCTAAAGGATGCGCTCCAATACTGGCGCAATCGTTGAAAGAGTGAAAGGAAGGTTTTAATGAAAAGGGCTTTAATAACGGGGATCACCGGGCAAGATGGCTCCTATCTGGCGGAACTTCTTATCGAAAAAAAATATGAGGTACATGGTCTTGTTCGCAGGACAAGCACATTTAATCGCGCAAGGATAGAACCGCTTTTTGAGGCAAAAGTTCCCTTGACGCTCCACTATGGGGACATGACCGACCAATCAAGTTTGGTGAGAATAATACAAAATGTGGGGCCTGATGAAATATACAACCTCGCCGCCCAGAGTCACGTAAGGGTCTCGTTTGAGGAGCCAGAATATACCGCGAACTCGGATGCCTTAGGAGTTCTGAGAGTGCTAGAGGTTGTGAAGAGCCTCGACCTTGTCAAGAAAACCAAGATTTACCAGGCATCTACATCCGAAATGTTCGGCGGCGTTCAAGACAAAGCTCAAGACGAGCAGACGGAGTTTGTGCCCCAAAGCCCCTATGCGGCCGCAAAGCTGTATGGATACTGGATTGCCAGCATCTATCGTAGAGCCTATGGAATGTTTGTTTGCAATGGCATCTTATTCAATCATGAATCACCAAGAAGAGGTGAAAATTTCGTCACCAGGAAAGTCACTCTTGGAGTCTCTCGGATTGCGGCTGGAATACAGGATTGCTTAGTCCTGGGTAACCTTGATACAAGCCGCGATTGGGGATACGCGCCGGAGTATGTGAGAGCTATGTGGTCGATGCTGCAGCAGGAATTTCCTGACGATTATGTCATTGCAACAGGGGAAACGCACACCATTCGAGAGTTCGTGCAGAAAGCTTTCAGCTATATTGGGATGGAAATTGAATGGCGCGGTGAGGGAGTCCAAGAAACAGGCATAGAGCCAAGAAGCGGTAAAACGATAGTGAGGGTCAGTGCAGACTATTATCGACCTCTCGAAGTAAATTTCCTGAAGGGTGAGACGACGAAAGCTGAAGCCAAGCTCGGATGGAAAGCCAAAGTCAGCTTCAATGAGCTTGTAACATTGATGATGAAGGAGGATCTTGAGAAGACAAAGAAAAACGGGCACCGTTTTGCCTATTTCACTTAAAATCCAGGCATACGCAGGTGGGCTGTATTGATGAGTACTCGGATTGCTTTCATTGATCATTCTTTTCACCAAAAAACGGAGGCCACTAGATTTTTCGTGGACTTGCTTCAACGCAATTCACAAACAGTAACTATTTCGAATAATAGTTGGAACACCGGCGACATTCCTGACCTTCGGAATAAAGACGAAAGCTTTTCTGCGGTTGTCTTCTTCCAATTGATATCACCGGAAATGATTGATGCTGTAGCGTGCAAAAATGTCATATTTGTTCCCATGTACGATAGCGTCGCCGGCAATCCAGTTTCCTTTTGGAAGTCTCTTTGGGAACGCAACGTTCGAATTCTTAATTTCTCATCAACTATCAATAACGCTTGCAAGAAGCTGGAAATTGCATGCAAAGAAGTCAAATACTATCCGGAACCGGCAACTAGCTTCGAAGCTACAAATGAGAAACGTATTTTCTTCTGGCAAAGAGGCGATTCAGTTTCTCTTGAAGCAGTTCTGGCTCTCACTGGTCGAGATGTTCAGTCGTTACACCATCACAAGGCGTTGGATCCCCTCCAAAGGAATAGTCGTTTTTCTAGGGATACGCCGAGGGGCATCAATTACTCTTCTAGCAGCTGGTTCGAAAACCGAGGCGACTACCTGTCACGTGTGAAGGAATGTTCAATCTTCGTAGCCCCTCGGCTTGCAGAAGGAATTGGGATGTCGTTTCTTGAGGCCATGGCAATGGGGAAAGCAGTTCTTGCTGCAAACTTTCCTACCATGTGCGAATACATTAAGGACAAGGGAAACGGATACCTGTTTGATCCTTCTCAGCTGAAAAGAGTAGATTTCTCCGACCTTGAGAATGTCATGAAAAGAGCATATGAGAGTGTTCAATCAGGCTTTGAAAAATGGAAGGAAAGCAGATCATCGATCATGGATTGGATTCTCACGCCGCAGGACCGACAGCCATCGTCGTTCTTTGAAGTTTGCCGTGATTTCCCGCAACTAGAAAGCGCAAGAATACTTTCTGACGGGACTGAAACTCAACTCTTCGGACCTCCCATTGGAACTCTCTCTGCCCAGCTCAGATGGTTTGCCGGATATCTCCTGAGGAGCAGAGGCTTTCGTGGGGTTGATCTATTACGCTTCTCATTCTGGGGTCGTTTGTTGACTTGGCCTTTCCGACACCTCGCTTGGCGTCGAACTGTCGGTCGCAAGAACATACTATGAACTTTATTTCTAGCGGGAGAAGGCTGTGAACTATTCAATAATAGGCTTGGGGAAGTTGGGCGCAAGCATGGCGGCAGCAATTGCCAGCCGGGGATTCAACGTCGTTGGCGTGGACGTCAACAAGAGGACTGTCGAGCTCATGAACGCCGGTCACGCGCCCGTTCAAGAAACGAACCTCGAAGAGACAATAGCTGTGAACCGGAATCGAATTCAAGCTACCGAGAGCTATGGAGAAGCTCTCGGGAACTCTGACATCAGTTTCGTGATCGTGCCGACTCCCAGCGATGATCGCGGTGCATTTTCATTGCAGTTTGCAGCATGGGCGTTCAAGGAAATAGCCCATGCCCTTGCGCAGAAAAAGACATATCACCTTGTCGTGCTCACGAGTACTGTTCTTCCTGGTGCAACACGCCACGGTCTTCTTCCAATCCTGGAAAAGGAGTCAGGCAAGAAATGCGGGAACGATTTCGGTCTCTGCTACAGCCCCGAGTTCATAGCTTTGGGCAGCGTGATACGCGATTTCCTTCATCCTGATTTCACGCTTGTCGGAGAGTACGATGCCCGCAGCGGCGGGCTTCTGGAACGCGCTTACAATGAGATCATGCCGGACCGTCCGCCGTGCATGCGCATGAGCTTCGAGAACGCTGAATTGACAAAGATTTCAGTAAACTCGTTTGTGACGATGAAGATCACTTTTGCCAACATGCTGGCGGAGTTATGCGAAAAGATACCGGGGGGCGACATCGACGTCGTGACCAGAGCGCTCGGCCAGGACTCTCGCATTGGCGGCAAGTACCTTGCCGGAGGGCTTGGATACGGCGGGCCGTGCTTTCCTCGGGACAATAAGGCCCTTGGTTTCATAGCAAAGGAACTTGGCAGCAGCGCCGGGCTCGCTGAAGTGACTGACACGCAGAACCGCTCTATGCCCAACCGAGTCTTGGACAATCTTGCGTCCCATATCAAGCGGGGCACCACTGTGGCCGTGCTGGGCCTTTCCTACAAACCCCATTCCCACGTCATAGAAGAATCGCAGAGCATCGTGCTTGCAAAGAGACTTTCAAGCCTCGGCGCCCGCGTCGTGGCCTTTGACCCGCTTGCAAGCGCAGCCGCGCGGACGGAACTGACGGATCATGCAGTTGTCCTTGACTCCCTTCCCAGCTGCCTTGAACAGGCAGAAGTCATCCTTATCACTACCGCGGATCCAGCATTTCGCAGCCTGAAAGCATCGGATTTCAGGAAGGACTCTGTCACCGTCATCGATTTCTGGCGCGTTCTGGAAAACGAGCTGGCCGGCAGACCGAACATCTGCTACGTTCCTTTCGGCAAGAACATTGACGAATCAAAAGGAACGGCTCGGCTCAGAGACTTGTGGGCCGACCGCGACCTAGAATGATATCAGTGGTGATTCCCTCATTCTCCAGACCTTTGAATCTTGAGCAGGCACTCGAAAGCCTGCGATCGTATTCCAAGTTCAGCAATGAGATAATCGTTATGACACCAGACCCGGACCAGGGATATTTGTCGCTTGCCAAGAAGTACGATGCTACTGTCATCAACGACCAGTCGCGTCAGGACGGCCGTCGAGTCAAGAGCCTTTGGCATGTCCTGAACCGCGGAATCGAAGCGGCGCGCCAACCCTATGTTTGCTGGCTGAACGATGACTGCACGGTGCTCAAGGATTGGGATATTCACGCCCTGAATCGTTTCAGCGAAAAGGAATGTGCCTTGGTTGCTCTTCGGACTCAACACGTAGAATACGGACCTGATTTTGTTATTATCAAGACCCTGTATCATGTTCCTTGCGCCAACTATGGAGTAATCAGAAAAGCAGATGGACTTCGCTTTGACGAGCGGTTCTCATGGTTCCATGGTGACGCGGACATCGCCTTGCAGGCAGAGTTCGATCTCAGAAAACGCGTCTATGAAACGATCGAACCGTGCGTGATCCACACGCATGTCACAGATTCCGTAAGATCCGCCAACGAGGCGGATGAGCGAACACGTCAAGATTGGCTGTATCTGAACGAAAAATGGTGGAACTACAGCAAGGTAGGCGCGCTGAAGCTCCACGGAATTCCAGCGAAGATAGTCAATACGATTTCGCTGTTCGCTTCTCGCGCCAGGCGGGTCGCCGAAAGGTTCAGGACTTTGATCCCGCGTCACAAGACCAGAGGCTAGACATCAGGGCAAGAAACATCCCATTTCGAATAGGGTCGGGCATTGCGCGGGCCTGGTATCGAATGACGAATGCGCGTCCTGGGAGCGCTCCATTCGTGAGCGGGGATACATTCCGCCAGGTAGCAGATCATGTATTCGAACAGGGAGCGGCATTCGATCCAGATACGCTGCACGCCGGCGCGGTTGTCTTCGTCGAGTCCTCTCAGCTTACGGCCTTCGTGAGCAACTGCCTGCCAGGCATTCGAGAGCCGTTTGTTCTCATCACCCATAACGGCGATCTGAATGTAGACAGATCCTTTCTCGGTTTGGCTGAGGACAACAGA
Source organism: Spirochaetia bacterium (assembly GCA_049515135.1). Taxonomy (GTDB): domain Bacteria; phylum Spirochaetota; class Spirochaetia; order SZUA-6; family Fen-1364; genus Fen-1364. Next base: position 188,595 of record JBEKUJ010000003.1, on the reverse strand, counting down.
ATCATTCGTTGGTTCGCGCAGAACTGCATTCTGCGGCACCCGAAAGTCACGGCAATACCGATCGGGCTTGAGAACCGTTGCCACCATGAGAACGGAGTGATTCGCGACTACCAGAAGCTGCAATACCGCTCCTCACAGAAGACAATGCGTGTCCTCTATGGGTTCACGGTGGGCACGAACGAGCTTGAACGAATACCGGCTTTGAAAGCCCTTCGTAGTTCTTCCATTGCGGATTCAATCGAAAGGACCAACAGCCGGGACTATCGCATGCGTTTGGAACGATATGGTTTCGTAGCTTCCCCGCCAGGCCATGGCATAGATTGTCACCGCACATGGGAAGCCCTGTATCTTCGTACGATCCCAATTGTCAAACGCTCGATGCTTTACGACTCATTTCCGAACCTTCCGGTTGTTGCCCTCGACGATTGGTCGGATGTCTGCGGCTGGGATGCTTCATTCCTGCAAGAGATGTATGCAAGGTTGTCCATGGTGATTCGCACGACCCCGTTCCTTGATTTCAACTACTGGGCCGACATGATCCAGCGCTCGCGCGCGGAAATCTCATGATAGAGACACACAGGTTGGACAGCCTCCGATCGCGAAAATTCTTCCAGCTCTCAGATTTCCAGGAGGGCTTCTATGAGCGGGCCCGGCGGCCTGATCAGTGGAGGGTCCTGGCGGATCGTTTTGATGAGTACGAAAGAAAAAAGGGCGACCGGGCGGCCACGCAAATCCCGAAGCGCATTCACCAGATCTGGCTAGGGGGCGGGCTGCCTGAACGATATCGGGCCTGGACAGATTCCTGGCGCCGGGTGAACACGGGCTGGGAATACCGGCTCTGGGATGAGAAGTCCATCCTTCAATTTGGCCTGCGGAATGAGGCCGCTTTTCGGAAGTCTGCGAGCTTCGGCGCCAGATCGGACATCGCAAGATACGAAATCCTGGAGCGTGAAGGCGGGGTTTATGCCGACACTGACTTCGAGTGCCTTCGTCCACTGGATGAACTTGCCGTACACTGTTCGTTTTTCGCGGGAACTCTTTTCGACGATGTTCCAGAGATCAGCAACGGACTCCTGGGAAGCGCGCCTGGACATCCTCTGCTGCGGCTTCTGATCGCACAATTATCAGAACCTATCGCGACAAAGGACACAGGGGTGATTCTCGATTCAAGCGGACCTCGTTTTCTGACGCGAATCTTCTTTGCGAACCTTGCCTTCGCCACCGCATGGGACGTCATTTTCCCCAGCACCTATTTCTTCCCCTTTCCTAATTTCTTCAGGAGAGAGTTCGTTCCTTTCCAGACCATGCGTGGATATGCGCGGGATTGGTCGCTCGCAATCCATTATTGGGAAACGGCCTGGGCGCGGCCACATCCGGTTCGGATATTTCTCAGTCGGGCAAAGCGCAGGCTCCTCGGGCAGCCCATCCCCAGAATCTGAGTGAAAGGCATGATGCGCGTCCTCTATGACTACCAGGCTTTCCTCCAGCGAAGAGGGGGAGTTTCACGCTATTTTGCGGAGCTCATCGGGGCCTTGAGCAGGATGGACGGTTTCGAGGCAACGTTCCCCGTTATTTTCTCCGACAATGAGTACCTCGAAAAAAGGCGGTTCCTGCTTACTCGGAGACATTTTAAAGGCAAGATCAGGATCATGGCAGCGCTGAACCGTTTCTCAGCAGTTCGAGCCCTTCGGACAGAGTACGAGGTATTCCACCCCACCTATTATCGTCCGTATTTTCTGAGATCGATCCAGCGGCCCTTCGTCGTGACAGTCCACGACATGATTCACGAGCTTTACCCCGAGCATGTTCGCGACGACGGAACCGCAGCAAACAAACGCCTGCTTTGCAACAGGGCATCGCTGATCATTGCGGTCAGCGCCAACACAAAGAAAGACCTCTGCAGACTTCTCGACATAGCGCCGGAGAAAGTAACAGTGATCCCCCACGCAACAAGCCTGACTTTTAATGGATCGCCCCGCATGGTCGACAGGCCCTATTTGCTGTATGTCGGCGAACGTTCCGGGTACAAGAACTTCGAAACATTTCTGCAGGCCGCAGCCCTGCTCCTGCCGCGGCATGACCTGGAGCTTGTCTGTGCGGGAGGAGGCAATTTCAGCCGTGTCGAGTCCGGTGCGTTTCGCCAGCATGGGATCATTGATCGCGTACGGTATTTCACGACGCTCTCATCGGCACAGCTGGCGAATCTTTATCATTTCGCGTCGGTTTTCGTTTATCCTTCTCTCTACGAAGGGTTTGGCATGCCGCTTCTTGAGGCCTTTGCGTGCGGCTGCCCGGTTGCTGCCAGCGCCAGCTCCTCCATCCCTGAGGTCGCTGGAGAAGCAGCCGAGCTCTTCGACCCACGGTCGATTGATTCCGTTGCAAGTGCCGTAGAGAAAGTTCTGTGCAGCCCGTCACGCTCCCGGCAGCTGGTCGAAGCAGGAGCCGCGCGGCTGACATATTTTTCCTGGCAAAAAGCGGCTGCACAGACCCTGGAAGTCTATAAGAAGGCATCATGACGCAAAGTCTGACTGGAGACGAATGATCCTTCTCCTTACAATAGGCGGGCGAACCGGAAACCAGCTTTTCCAGATTGCATACGCCTTGAGCCGCAGAGCCGCGAAAGAATGGCTCATCAGCGTCGGATTCGGCAGGACCCGGTCTCTCCTGGCCGGGAAGAGCAAGGAACGCTGGCTCAACATTGACGCGCCGATTGCCAGATACGTGATTGAAAGGGTCCTGTTCCCCGTGATTCGTCGCGCTTTCATCCTGACCGGTCTTGTTTCCCTTCATTACGAAAATGCCGGTGAATACGTAGTCCATCAGGGAAGGATACGTTTCTTCAGCATCCTGAAAGGCTATTTCCAGTCAACCGAGGGCATGGCAGGCGACATGCACAGTCTCTTGCGTCTCAAGCCATCTCTCCGCCGAAGGGCAGAGGTTGTCCTGGAGTCTGTCTGCGGGGGAAGAAGTCCTGTTTTCATCCATGTCCGTGGTTCGGACTTTGAGGAAATTACAGTCGGCGGCGGCAGCGTGCGGCTGCCGGACCATTACTATATGAAGGCCCTGAAGCTTCTCCCTGAACCAGAGGAAGGCCTGTGTTATATCATCGTCGGAGACGATCCCCGTCATGCCGCCAATCTGTTCAAGGACCTCGGTCCCAAGTACATATCAAACCTTTCCGTAAGTGAGGATTTGGCACTCATGTCTCTCTGTGACGGCGGGGTCCTCTCAAACAGCACTTTCGCGTGGTGGGGCGCGTTTTTTTGCAGATCCCGACTAGGTTGCGTAGCTCCAAAGTATTGGTGGGGATGGAGAATCGGGAAATGGATTCCCTCTGATCTCCGCGGCAGCTTCATAACAAAGTACCTCGACCCGGGAGAGAACTAGGGTGTTCTTCTTCCACGCCACCGGCGGTAGGCTGGGCAATCAGCTGTTTCAGGCGGCGCTGATCGAGCGTCGAAAAAAGCCGCGCGAGCTGGTCATTACCATGTTGATGCGAGAATCGAAAGTATTCCTGACCCCGCATCGACGCTACAGAGACTTTTCCAATCCGTTTCTTGTCAATGTGGCCGATCACGTTGTGAGCCGGTTCCTCATGCGGCCGCTCATACGGATGCGCGTCATTTCCTCCATGGTGGAGCATGAGGGCATAATCAAGGAGACTCGCGGCATTCTGCCGTTCACGTATTTCCGCGGGTACTTCCAGGCGCCCAGGTACGTGATGCCGACGCCCATTACTCGGGCCTGGATCCGCCGAAGGTTTCGTGAGTCGGCGGCTTTGCGCATCCGGTGCGCCCAGGAAAGAACTCCCGTCTTCATTCACGTGCGGCGTAGTGACTATAGCGCTTATTACAGTTCGGCCCTCCTTCCCATGGGCTACTACCGCGCCGCCGTCCGGCGAGTCATGGAAGCCGTTCCCCGTCCGCACTTTTTTCTGTTGGGCGATGATCCCGCCTGGTGTGAACGGCAGTTTAGCGATCTCCCTCACCATACCGTATCGAGATGCTCGCCCTACGAGGACCTGGCGCTCATGAGCCTTTGCGCCGGCGGGATTATCTCCAACAGCAGCTTCGCGTGGTGGGGGGCTCAGCTGTGCCTCCGGACTGCACCCGTTATCGCTCCCCGGTACTGGTTTGGATGGGCAACGAAGCAGTGGTTCCCTCGCGGTATCGAAGAGAGCGGGTTCCAATTCATTGATGTGCCGAGCGACGGCCCCGGAAGGCCTGAATGAACGCGAAGCTCAAGAATAGCGCGATCTGGCTGGCAAACACGCTCTACAACCGGCTGGCAAAGGAAGCTCCACCATATTGCCGGCTTTCTCAAGATTCCTTCCGCGCGATGAATGAGTACTTCGACGTGATCTGGGTTCTTACAATTGCCCGCAATTCCCATAGAAGGGCGCACATAGAGAAGCAGTTTGCGGGCCTGAAGTTCGAGTACTTCGATGGGGTCGATGGAAAGACGATCATCGAATCGGATCCCCGGGTCGATTTTTACCAGGCTTCCATTGTGAATCGGCGTCCTTTTCAGCCGAATGAAGCAGCGTGCGCCTTGTCACACTTCAGCATGCTCCAGGCTGTCGTGGACCGCGGGTTCGGGCGTGCCTTGATTTTCGAGGACGATGCCGCGCCTGTCCCAAGGGCCATCGGCTGGATCCCTTACTGTCTCGAACGCCTTCCCGGCGATTGGGAGCTTTTCTACCTTGGCTACCGGGATGGGGAGCTTCGAGGCTACTTGCGGGAGTTTCAGGAACGGCTTGGCTTGCCAGGGAAACCCGAAGAAGTTGTCTCCCGGTCGGTCTGCAGGGGACTTCGCACCGCAGCAGGCCATGAGCTGATTCATGCCTATGCAGTCACGCTTGCAGGAGCCCGGAAGATCCTGGAAGGGGCATATCCCATCCGAGACGTGGCTGATGGATGGATCGAGCGAAAGGTGCTGACCCGCAAGATCAAGGCCTACATCTCGATACCGAAGATCTTTGTCCAGCAGTCGGAGCTTGGCTCCTCAATCCATGGAAGATGAAGCAGTCATGAAAGCGCTCAAGATCCTTTTTGTCGATTTCTGGCCCGGATGGAACCCTGAATCCAATCCTCTTATCGACATCCTAAGAAAACATTTCGTCGTCGAATTGACGCATGAGCCTGATTTCGTCATCTATTCCAACTTCGGATACCGACATCTTGCGTACGACGCTCCACGCATGTTCTATACCGGGGAAAACCTGAGGCCGGATTTCAACATCTGTGACTATGCGCTGGGATACGATCGAATGACTTTCGGGGATCGCTACTTCAGGTTCACGAACTACATGATGGACTGCCACAAAGAGCTTTGCGAGGTCGGCGAACGGAAATATGTCCCAGGGCCGCGCAAGTTCTGCAATTTCGTCTACTCAAACCCTCACGCGGACCCGACCCGGGACGTGTTTTTCCGCATGCTGTCCGCGTACAAACCGGTGGATTCGGCTGGTCGGCATCTCAACAACACCGGGTTCAGGATAGTGGACAAGGCGTCGCTCCAGAAGGGCTACAAGTTCTCCATCGCATTCGAAAACTCCTCCAGCCCCGGGTACACATCGGAGAAGATCGTTCAGGCATATGCCGCGGGAACCGTGCCGATCTACTGGGGAGCCTCTGACGTGGCTTTGGACTTCAACCGGGAATCCTTTGTCAACTGCCATGACTACCCGAGCTTCGAGAAAGCCATTGAGCGAGTCATGGAGCTGGACAACGACGAGTTGGCATTTGCGCGTATGTATGAGGCGCCATTCTTCTGCAGGCCGCTGATCGGCTATGCCTTTGAGCCGGGGTTCGAGGAGTTTCTGGTGCATGTTTTCGGCCAGGCCAGAGAAAAGGCCTTTCGCCGCAACCGCCAGTTCTGGGGCCGCGCCTATGAAACGCAGAGACGGAAGCTTGCCAGCTATATCTCACGGCTGGACAGGAACCCGTTGTTCAGCCTGAAAGAACATGTGCGGATGCTCGGCACCCAGGGTACTGCGAAGAAGATTGGGGAAAAAGTCACTGAGAAAAGGCAGGAAAATAAAGAGGCAAGGCTGCCGGACGCCTGACCGATGAGCGCCGCTGTTGTCCGTCACCGACTTCTCGAAGCGCAGGAGGTAATCCGAGCAGCACCTCCCAACCTGAAGGGCGGAGACGAAGCTCTCTTCATGCACGAATACCTTCGGGAGATCCCTCCGACGGACCTCCTTGTTGTGCAGGATGCGGAGGTGCTGCCCAACGGCTTTGTGCTCTCGAAACGACGTCTGCTGCCGGAGTCATTTCTGGGCGCACCTCGAGAGTTGCGAGCGCTCAAGGCCGCGCTTCGCATAAGGCAGTACCATGCCTTTGCGCGCAAGCTCCCGGTCCAGCGAGCTCTTTTGCTCACTGACGAGTTTTCCAATGGTTTTTTTCACTGGGTAGGCGATGTTCTGCCTCGCCTGGAGGCCCTGGGCCCTGCTGAGACAAGGGGAAGAACGCTCCTGGTTCCCGCGATGGCTGATTTCGACTATGCGCGGCAGTCCCTGGAGCCCTACGGCCTCCATGACGTCCATTTCCTGACCTGGTCGGAGCGTGCAGTCTGCCGCGATCTCTTGATAGTCGCACCCATTGCTCCCACAGGCAATTACCGCCCACTGGTAATGAGCGCGCTTCGTGACCGCATGCGGCTCCATTTTGGCGCCGTGCCTTCAGGGCGGCGTCTCTACATAAGCCGCGCTGGGTCCGCGCGGAGGAGGATTGCAAATGAGTCGGAGATGCTCCCCGTTCTCGAACAGTTCGGCTTTGAGCGCGTCCTCACCGAACGGCTCAGCTTCTCCGCGCAGGTCCGGCTGGTTGGCTCCGCGACCATCTTGATAGGAAACCACGGTGCAGGGCTGACCCATGCCTGCTGGATGCTTCCCGGCACGGTCCTGTTCGAGCTTCGCCGGCAAAGGGATAGCGCCAATAACTGCTATTTTGCCCTCGCAAACGCGCTTGGGATCAAGTATCACTACCTCACATGCAAGGCAGTGCGCGATACAAAACCCACGCACACGGCTGATCTCGTAGTTGATGTTGCGCGGCTGGAAGCCGAGCTTGCCGCGCTGACTCAAAGGACACTGATCCAGTGATGGAACAATCCTCAACCGCTCCCGTCCTTTTGATTGCTTTCAACAGGCCGGAAGAAACGCGTCGCGTCCTGAGAGAGATCGGCAAAGCTGCCCCGTGCCGATTCTTCGCCGCGGTAGACGGCCCTCGGGAGGGGCATCCGGAGGATTCGAAAAAGTGCGCTGACGTTCTGGAGACGATCCAGAATGGCATCAGCTGGAAATGCAATGTCGAGTACCTTGTCCGCAAGAACAACCTTGGGTGCCGTAACGGCGCTTCCTCCGCGATCTCCTGGTTCTTCGAGAACGTCGAGGAAGGCATCATCCTTGAGGATGATTGCCTGCCCGTCCCGCAGTTTTTCCCATTCTGCACATCGCTCCTGAGCCGATACCGGGAAGAGCCGAGGGTGGCGCAAATCGGGGGCTTCAACTGTCAGTTCGGTAGAATGCGCGGCACAGCCTCCTACTACTTCTCCAAATACTTTCACTGCTGGGGGTGGGCGAGCTGGCACCGCGCCTGGGACGGATTTGACCTTGATATGAAGGACTACGGCATTTTCCTCAAGGAACGGGGACTCCAGAAGCTCTTCAGCCGGCGCTCATTACGTGACTTTTGGAAGGACAATTTCGACGAAGTGGCTTACAGAGGCGGAAGCACCTGGGATTACCAATGGGTATATCACAACTTCAGGAAAGATCGCCTGGCCGTCGTCCCGAACTGGAACATGATCGAGAACATCGGCTTTGGGGACCGCGCGACCCACACAGAGGCTCGCGACCCCCGGATGCCCGCGGCGGTCCGTGACTTTCCCATGGAAATCGAGCACCCCGCGTTCATCCTTCCTTGCCCCGCCGCTGACGACTATACATACAGGCATCATCTCAGGCTCGGACGGTTTCATGATGTGAAGCAACTCCTCAAGCGCGCGCTGGGTATCAGGAAGGCGACGCATGTATGACCCGCTGCCTCGCTCTCTGAACGCCCGTGTGCTGGTGACGGGCGGCGCCGGCTTTCTTGGCAGTCACCTGTGCGAGCGCCTGCTCAAGGACGGCTTTGACGTTATTTGCCTGGACAACTTTTTTACGGGCCAGAAGCGGAACATCGCACACCTCATGGGGAATCCATTTTTCGAGATCGTGCGGCATGATGTCACGTTCCCTTACTACGCAGAGGTAGATCGAATCTTCAACCTGGCCTGTCCGGCCAGCCCCCCGCATTATCAGTACGATCCGGTTCAGACCACCAAGACTTCCGTGCATGGTGCAATCAACATGCTTGGTCTTGCGAAGAGGGTCCGGGCCCGAATCCTGCAGGCATCCACCAGCGAGGTCTACGGGGATCCCGAGGTCCATCCCCAGCCGGAGAGCTACTGGGGCAGGGTGAACCCAATCGGTACCCGTTCCTGCTACGACGAGGGCAAGAGCTGCGCGGAGACGCTGTTCTTCGACTACTGGCGCCAGAACCAGGTGGACATCAAGGTGGTGCGCATCTTCAACACCTACGGTCCGCGCATGCATCCGCATGACGGCCGGGTGGTAAGCAACTTCATTGTTCAGGCCCTCAAGGGACACGATATCACGATCTACGGCGACGGCTCACAGACCCGGTCCTTCTGCTACGTGGACGACCTCATCGAGGGCATGAGCAGGATGATGGAAACCCCGACGGGGTTCACCGGACCAGTCAATGTGGGAAATCCTGATGAGTTCACTATCCTGGAACTTGCCCAGCTGGTCATACGGCTCACTGGGTCGCAGTCGAGGATCGAGTTCCGGCCACTCCCGGAAGACGACCCTCGGCAGCGCAAACCGGATATTACCCTGGCAGGCCAGAAACTTGGGTGGGCGCCAAAGGTGCCCCTGGAAGAAGGCATCCGCAGGACCATTGACTATTTCCGGGACCTTTTAACTGGTCTGAAGCAGGTGTGAGAAGAGCAGGAGGCGGGACCTCGTGACGAAATTCCCGAGGGCTTCCATAATCACGGTTGTTCGCAACGATGCTTCGGGACTGGAGCGGACCATGGATAGCGTGGCTGCCCAGAATTATCCGAATCGAGAGTACGTGATAGTGGATGGCGCCTCCACGGATGGCACCCCGGAGGTTCTGCGCCGCCGCGGCGCCGAGGTAACGCGCTGGATCAGCGAGCCGGACAGCGGGATCTTCGAAGCTATGAACAAGGGCGTCCGCATGGCCACCGGCGAATACGTGTGCTTCATGAACGCAGGGGATCGCTTCGCCTCGACGGATACCCTTTCTGCCATGTTCGATCCGCCGTCCCGGGCGGAGCTTCTCTGGGGAGACTGCATCATTGAAAGCAGCAGGGGAGAAGAATACGACTGCGCGCGGGAGGTGCTCAAGAAACTCTACCGCCAGATGACCGTCTCGCACCAGAGCCTGTTCGCGCGCAGGGAAGCGCTTCTTCGCAGACCTTTCAACGAGAAGCTCCGGATAGCCGCGGATTATGACTTTCTTTGCGAGCGGCTGCTTGCCGGAGCAACGTGGGAGTACCGTCCGGTGCCGGTGAGCAGGATCAATGCTACCGGAGTATCCGCGCGGATCTTTCGCACGAGCATCCGTGAAAAGCGGGACATTTCCCTTTCGCGTTTCCCATCGCGACGCGTTTCAATCCTCACGTACTTTTTTGTGCTCGAGCTGTACATGACGTTAAAAAGCATTACAAAGACCCTCCGTGGCCGCTGATTACCTCCTCCGCCTTGACGATGCGTGCCCCGCCATGGACGCCCCGCGCTGGGACGATCTCATGGGCCTTCTCGCCGGCCGCGCAATCCGTCCCATCATTGCCATCGTTCCCGAGAACGCAGACCCAGCACTGGCTCGGCGGCCGCCGGACCCTTCCTTCTGGCAGCGCGCCGGCGCGTGGGTCCGTGCAGGTTGCATGATCGCCCTCCACGGATATTCGCACGTGCTGCGGCCCTCTCCCGGAGGGCTGGTTCCTGTTCAGCGTCGCAGCGAGTTCGTGGGCTTGCCCCTCGATGAGCAGCGACGGCGCATCGCCGCGGGGGTGCGCGTCCTGAAAGCCAACGGGCTGTCTCCCGAAGCATGGGTTGCCCCAGCGCATGGCTTTGACGTCGTCACGCTCCAGGCGCTGCGCGCGGAGAGCGAAATTCGCATCATCAGCGATGGATTCACGCGCAGGGCCGTTCGCCGGGATGGCTTTGTCTGGTTGCCGCAGCAGCTTTGGCGAGCGCGCGCCATGAAGAAGGGGCTGTGGACCATCTGCCTGCACCCCAACGATCTTGATGCCAGAGGACTTCAAGCGCTGGATGCATTTATGTCCAGCCGGCCGGGATCTTTTCCAGACCCTCACGATGTTGTGCGCAGAGCGGCAGGCTACGGACCGGCGGATGCGTTGTTTGCCGCGGCATATGCCGCGGCGCTGCAGGCCAGGCGGTGGGGAATGAGAATGAAAGGGAATGTGGAATGAGCGAGCGCGAGTTTGATGTGTCCGTTCCCGGCCGAGTTTGTCTTTTCGGCGAGCATTCGGACTGGGCCGGCGGCCATCGACGTATCAATTCCACAATCGTTCCTGGATACGCAATCATCTGCGGCACCAACCAGGGGCTCAAGGCCCGGGTCCGGCCGCATCCGGACAAACTTATTTTCCATTCCTCACTGATGGAGAGAGGGACGCGGCAGGAGTTCGAGCTTCCCATGCGGGCGGGCGCGCTTCTGGAAGAAGCGCGCCGGGGCGGTTTTTTCAGCTACGTGGCGGGAGTTGCCTACCAGGTGCTCACCCACTACACGGTCAAGGGACTCGTGATCGACAACTACTCCACCGACCTGCCGGTCAAGAAAGGTCTTTCCTCCAGCGCCGCCGTGTGCGTGCTCACGGCGCGCGCGTTCAACCTCGCGTATGATCTGAAGATGACCGTTCGCGGCGAGATGGACTGCGCTTACAGGGGAGAAATCACGACGCCCTCCCGTTGCGGGAGGATGGACCAGGGGTGCGCGTACGGATCGCGCCCCGTTCTGATGGAGTTTGACGGCGACTCCCTTGAAGTCACGGAGCTTGCCTGCGGCGCAGATTTTCATTTCGTTATCGCGGACCTCAAGGCCAAAAAGGATACCGTGAAGATTCTCGCGGACCTGAACAAGGCCTACCCCTTTGCGGAAAACGACATGGAGAAAGGAGTCCAGGAATACCTGGGGCCGATAAACAGGCGGATCGTAGCCGAGGCCAGGGAGGCGCTGCGGCGCGGAGACCGGCGGGTAGTCGGATCTCTTATGACCGAAGCTCAGCGGATGTTCGACCGCTACGTCGCTCCAACCTGTCCCGATCAGCTCAGCGCCCCGGTCCTGCACCGCGCGCTCACGCATCCTGCGGTTGCTCCTCTTGTCCTGGGAGGGAAAGGGGTCGGAAGCCAGGGGGATGGTTCGGTACAGTTTCTGGCCCGCGACGAAGAATGCCAGGAGGCCGTGGTCAAGGTTCTCACCGATGAGCTGGGTCTTTCGTGTCTGCGGCTCACCATGGTCCGGAGCAAGAAAGTCCGAAAGGCAGTCATCACTGCCGCAGGGTTCGGGACACGCCTGTTTCCAATGACTTCCGCTGTGCGCAAGGAGTTTCTCCCCGTCGTGGACCGGAAGGGAAGGATGCTGCCGCTGATCCTTGCCAATGTGGAAGAGGTGACAGCGGCCGGCATCGAGGAAATCTGCATCATCATTCAGGAGCCGGACAGGCGTCTGTTTGAGGATTTCTTTCATCAGAACCTGCCGCCGGCTCATTTTGAGAAGCTGTCCGCTCACGCCCGGCAGGGCCTGCAAGCCATCAAGGACCTCGGCCAGCGTGTCGTGTTGCATTCCCAGGAGGCGCAGAAGGGGCTTGGTCACGCCGTTTACCAGGTTCGGGACTGGGTGGGTAGCGAGCCCTTTCTGCTGGTCCTGGGGGATCACTTGTTCGTCCCTCATGGGCCATGCGGCTGCGCGAAGCAGCTTGTGGACCGCTTTCAGGAGACCGACGCCCCACTGATCGCTCTTCAGCCCACCCCAGCGACGGAAATCGGCCGGTTCGGGACGGTTGGGGGAACCTGGATCGACGGGGACGATCACAGGGATCTCATCGAGATCACCATGTTCAAAGAAAAGCCCGATCAGGAGTTTGCAGCCGAGTACTTATCTGTCGACGGGCTCGCGGAGGGTACCTTCCTGACCGTGTTCGGGCTCTACATCCTGCCGCCAGGCATATTCGGCGAGCTGGAGAGGGGAGTGCACGAGAGCGAAGCGGACGGGAAGGAAGTCCAGCTCACGGACGCACTTGAGCGGCTGCGCCGGCAGCAGAGGTTCCTGGGACTGGTCATCGACGGAGAAAAGATCGATGTCGGGCTGCCGGAAGGCTATCTGGCAGGACTCATGAAGTTCGCCGGGCGCGCATGATCGAGATAAGGAGAATAAAGCACGGCCTGGCCTACGAGCAGAAGTGGTTCGCCCGGCGCGCCGCACCTCTCGACGCTCTTGGGCTGGTGGCATACCTGCAGTATCTTGGCAGCCGGCCGGCAGGGCTGTTCGTGCGGCGCCCATTCAGCACTGTCCTTATCGACCTGAGCCGGGACCCTGAACAGATCATGGCGGACATGCACCGGAACGTTCGCTCCGAAATCCGCCGCGCCGGAGGAGAAGGGATCCTCTGGAGCGCTGATGTGGACCTCGCAGAGTTCACCTCCTTCCACGCCTCTTTTGCCCGTGAAAAAGGAATCGAAGGGGTCGATCTTCCGCGGCTTCGTTCATTCGGAGGTGCATTGCTCTTGACGCGGGCGACTTTGGCGGGAAAAACCCTGGCTCAACATGCATACATCGTGGATGACAAAGAATCGCGGGCGCGCTTCCTTTACTCATCTTCCGGCAGGTTTGAGAGCGCTAATTCCGCGCTCGTTGGTCGTGCCAACCGCTGGTGCCACTGGAAAGACATGCTCTACCTGCGGGACCTCCGAATACGGACCTATGACCTCGGTGGGATTGCATCGGGGACGCCAGATACGGAAGATCGCGCCGGGATCGACGAGTTCAAATTGAGATTCGGGGGCGCCGTAGTACGGGAAGACCATTGGCTCTCGCCGCTGTACGCTTTTGCAGGACTTCTCGGGGTGAAGTAAGGAAATGTTCAAGAAGGTCTTGAAGCCTATTCTGAAGCTCATCTACAGGCATATTCCCCCCATCAACATCAACTTCCTCTACACCGAAGTAGGGCAGGGGCACGGGAAGATTCCAAAACGCGTCTACCAGACCTGGATCCGTCCGGCATTGCCCTTGCTGCTTGCATACAAGGTCATACAGTTCCGGAGGATGAACCCGGACTACTCCTTCTCCTTCTTCGACGACCGCCAGATGGCCGCGTACATGGAATCCAGCTACGCCGGCCATCCCATCTTGAGTTTGTTCAAGGAAGTCCACATGCCGGCAGAGAAGGCTGACATATGGCGGTACTGCATTCTCTACCGGGAAGGAGGCATCTATTGCGATATAAAGAGTGCAGTGAAAATTCCGATACGAGAGATCCTCCCGGACAGCTTTTCCGAGCTTGTTTCCTTCGAGGGCAACACGTGGGAAAGCTTCATGAACCCCGGGACCTACGCCGACCCCGAAGTCTTCCTCCCTGGCCCGCCGGACTCAATCCGCGCCAATCTCGATCACCCGGACAGGGTCATCTGCAACTGGTTTCTCTGCTTTGAAAAGGGCAGCCCCATTCTCGAGGAAGCGATCAATCTGATCGTGCGACACGCCCCCTTCTACAGAGGAAGACGCTTCGAAAAGGTAAGCGTTGCCGGAAACCATTTCACCGGTCCCCTTGCTTTGACTCAGGCCGTGTGGTCCTGGATGCAGAAGACCGGCAAACGTCCCGGACAGGGCGGCATCGATCTCCATGGCCTCGGGATATGGAAGGTGCCCGGCATGGACTACAGCAAGTCACCTCACCACACAACAATGCGGAACATGATGTTGCTGGACTAGGTGCAGTTGATGAAGAAAAACAATTCCCCGAGAAGAATAGACTCTGAATACTATGAGGCTGTTGCGCCTGGCAGCTTCGCAGAGCGAGTCGCGGTTATTGCTCGAGACCGTATATACAACGATTTTATTCGATGGTGTGCGCCGACAGAGGAAGACACCATCCTCGATGTTGGGGTATCAGATATCATTACGAAAGCATCAAACGCTCTTGAAAGGAAATATCTGTTTCCCGCAAAGATTACTGCTGCTGGGCTTGGAGCCGGAGAGGATTTCCAGGCAACTTTTCCAGCGGTTGCCTATTATCAGATCGAAGCAGGAGAACGACTTCCATTTTCTGATGGTCAATTTACAATTTCGACGGCAAATGCCGTATTGGAGCACGTTGGAAGTCTCCAGAAGCAGATTAATTTCATTTCAGAGCTACACCGGGTTGCACGCAAGGTGTTCATTACCGTGCCTAACCGTTTTTTCCCGATTGACACCACACTGCAATTCCCCTTATGCATTGGACCGACTTTGGATTTCGACTTGCATGTAAGCTGATCGACAAGACCGAATGGTGTCGTCAAGAGAGACTTATTCTATTGTCAAAGAACCGCCTGCGTCGACTTGCCCCTTCGGCTAGAAAAAGCATCGTTGGGTATACAGGGCTGATGATTGGACCCTTCAGCTCGAACCTATTCGTGTTTCTTCCTGAACAAGAATAGGTTCGAATTGCTCGCATATCCTTCAAGAGGAGAGAGAATGTCTAAGAAGCCAGGAGTTGTACTCTCTGTAGTTATCCCGTGCTACAACGAGAAGGATACCATCCGCTCTGTCGTCCAGGCGGTGAATGAGTCGCCAGTTGAAGGCAAAGAAATCATCATTGTTGATGACTGTTCCATGGATGGCACTCGTGAGATCCTGAAGAACGAGGTAGCTCCCTTGGTTACGAAAGTCATTTATCATGAGAAGAACCAAGGCAAGGGCGCTGCTCTGCGGACTGGCATTGCCGCCGTAACAGGTGACATCGTTATCATACAAGATTCAGACTTGGAGTATGATCCTCAAGAGTATCCCCTTCTCCTGGACCCCATTCTTCGGGGAAAGGCCGACGTGGTGTACGGCTCGAGATTCCTCAGCGGAGGCCCCCACAGAGTTCTCTATTACTGGCATAGAGTTGGCAACACATTTTTAACGACTCTCTCAAACATTTTCACGGGCCTTGACCTCACTGACATGGAAACGTGCTACAAAGCTTTCAAGGCTGACGTCATCAAGTCTATCTCTATTGAGGAAGACAGATTTGGATTTGAGCCCGAAATCACGGCGAAAATCGCAAAGAAGAAGTGTGTCGTATACGAAGTTGGCATATCATATTATGGCAGGACATACGAGGAAGGAAAAAAAATCGGCTGGCGGGATGGAGTTCACGCGATTTGGTGCATCTTGAAATACAATGTCTTCAAGAAGTGACAACGCTAGCGCCTCCGAACCCATTCTTCTCATTAACAGCCTGGGGACCGGAGGTGCGGAACGCGCGGTTGCTGAAATGGCAGTCGAGCTTCGCAGACGGGGACGCGAGGTGCATCTTCTGTCCCTGGAGTTGCCTCCGGCGAATGAAGCTCTCCCTGTTCCACTTGAAGTTTTTCATCTTTCCCGGATGCCGTCCTCTGCAAACGGGATTGTGAAGCTCCTTGCGCTCCCTTTCCTGGCCATGCGGCTCTCCGGCTATATAGCCCGGCATCATGTCGACGTTGTCATGAGCCACCTGTTCAGGGCAAATGCCGTCAATATTCTGGCAACGGTGCTTCTGCGCTCCCGGCGCAGGACGGTTGCCGTCAACCACACGCGCCTGAGCCGGCTTCAGGAGGAGGGATTCCAGGGTCGAATCAGCTGGTTTCTGTGCCGGTGGCTCTACCCGAAGGCTGACATCGTTGCAAACGTCTCGGCTGGAGCGGCAGCGGAGAGCGCGAGGCTCCTTGCGCTGCCGGCGGATCGCTGCATTGTGTTGCACGACCCGATCAACACCCGCGCAGCCGCGCGCGCAGCAAGAGCTGCGCAGCCGGCGGAGGCCGTTGTCGGTATTGGCAGGTTGGTTGATCTCAAGCGCTACCAGGATCTCATCGACGCTTTTGCCCGTATCGCCCCCGATTTCCCGGGACTGGAGTTGCGCCTGGTGGGCGACGGGCCCTGCCGAAAAGCGCTGGAACGCAGGGCATCAGAATCCGGCATAGGCGAACGCACCAAGTTTTTGGGCACTCTAGCCGATCCCCTTTCCGCCCTGGCAGGCTGCAAGGCATTTGTTTCAACTTCGGGAACTGAGGGGTTCGGCATGGCCATCGTGGAGGCGCTTGCTTCAGGTGTCCCGGTCATTGCCTCAGATTGCGCTTATGGACCCCGCGAAATCCTCTCTCCTTCCAGTGACTCTGCCCATCTCCTTGAACCTGGTTCCGGCATGGAGCTGGCGCAGTACGGCATTCTCTACCCCGTAGGCTCTGTGCGAGCCCTGGAGGGTGCGCTGCGGGCGTTGCTCGGTGACAGCGTGCTGAGCGCAGATCTCTCCCGCAAGGGCCCGTTGAGGGCGGCTGACTTTACAATCGAAAGGTCAGCCGCGGCCTACGAACGTTTGCTTTTTCCGGCCTGAGGTTCGCTTGCCTGACAACCACCTCGTCATCGCCTATAACACCTGCTGGTACGTCTACATGTTCCGCCTGCCGCTGATCCGCGCGTTTCTGGAACGCGGATGGCGGGTGACCGTTCTTGCGCCGCGCGACGAGTACACCGGCCGCGTGGTCGCTACCGGGGCCGAGCATCGGCACCTCGACCTCGATGCCAGGGGAACCAACCCCCTCCGCGAGCTTTCCGCTGTCCGGCGGTTCAAGGACGCCTACCGGGAGCTCGAGCCCGTGGTGGCTCTGCAATACACGATCAAGCCGGACATCTACGGATCAATCGCCGCGGGGTCCCTTGGCGTTCCCGTCATCAACACGATCACAGGGCTGGGCACGATGTTTTCCGGCGGGCCGCGGGAGATCCTGGCCAGGCAGCTTTATCGCTATGCCTTCCGGCGCGCTGACCTGGTTCTGTTTCAAAATAGCGACGATCGCGCTCTTTTTATCCGGGGCGGGATGGTGCGCCAGGACCGAACGGGTCTTGTTCCCGGGTCCGGCGTCGACACAGATCGATTTGCGCCCCGGCCCCGCGGAGACGGACCGTTCACGTTCCTCCTGGTGGCGAGGCTCCTGAAAGCGAAAGGCGTGGAGGACTTCATCGCAGCGGCTCGCAGCGTGAGATCAAAGCAACCGAAGGCTCAGTTCGTCCTCCTTGGAAGCCACGACCCTCGGGATCCCGAATGCGTCGAGGACTCGAAGCTGAAGGAAGCAGAGAGCGAGGGCATCATTCATCGTTACAGCCATGTGGACGATATTCGACCTTTCCTGGCCGCCTCTGACTGCGTGGTACTTCCCTCGTACTATCGCGAAGGCGTGCCGAGATCCCTCCTGGAGGCGGCGAGCATGGGAAAGCCACTGATTGCCGCGGACTCCGTGGGCACCCGCGAACCGGTAAGAGACGCCGAAAATGGCTTTCTTTGCAAGCCCCGGGACCCAGCGGACCTCGCAGAAAAGATGGAAGCAATCCTGGCGATGAGCCGCGCGCAGCGAGCGCGATTGGGAGAGTCATCAAGACGGTACATGAAGGAACGTTTCGACGAACGAATCGTCATTAGCGTTTACATCGAGGCTGTTGATCGGCTGGCGGGCATGGGAAGGTCGTGATCATGGCAACCCTTGTAACCGGCGCCGCTGGCTTTATAGGGTTCCATCTCTGCCGCCTGCTTGCGAAGCGTGGTGAGCAGGTGGTGGGGACTGATTCGATTAACGACTATTACGATCCTGAGTTGAAAAAGGCGCGACTCCTGGAGCTTGGGATCAGCCCTGAAGATGCGGACTCAGGGGCCCTCCGGCAGAGCCGGACGCTTCCGGGGATCCGATTTCAGAAGCTGACCCTGGAGGAGCGCTCCGGCATGGAAGCCTTGTTTGCGGAACAGCGCTTCGCCCGTGTGTGCCATCTTGCCGCGCAGGCTGGCGTCCGCTACAGCCTGGTGAACCCCCGAGCCTACACAAAAGCGAACGTCGAAGGCTTTCTGAATGTGCTGGAGGGATGCCGGACTTCGGGAGTGAGACATCTTGCCTTTGCTTCCAGCTCCTCGGTGTATGGGCTCTCGCGCGACATTCCGTTCAGTGAGCGCTCCCACACCGACCATCCCGTAAGTCTTTATGCCGCATCGAAAAAGGCCAACGAGATGATGGCCCATTCATACGCCCACCTCTACGGCCTGCCGGTGACTGGCCTTCGATTCTTCACGGTGTATGGTCCGTGGGGACGGCCCGACATGGCTTACTACAGGTTCGCTCGCGCTATCACGGATGGCGTGCCAATTGATTTGTTCAACTCAGGAGAGATGAAAAGGGATTTCACTTATATCGATGATGTGGTGGAAGGTATTGCGCGGATTCTGGACCACCCGGCTGCTCCCGACGCTTCCTGGGACCCAGCGAACCCGGATCCGTCATCGTCTTCCGCGCCTTTCAGGATCTATAATATCGGCAGCAACCGCGCAGAGCCGCTTGCAAGGCTGGTATCCGAATTGGAGCACAGCCTTGGCAGGAAAGCGGAATATCGACGGCTTCCCATGCAGCCGGGAGATGTGGCCGCAACGGAGGCGGACCTCTCCCTCATGGCGCGAGATTTCGGCTGGAGGCCTTCCACGACGCTGGAGGAAGGGGTCAGACGATTTGTAGAATGGTTTCAGAGCTACCATCAACAAGGACGCGCGTGAGTGGACAATAAATGCCCATCCTCGACACATGCATCATAACAGCCTCTGACGAGCGGCAGGCGGAAGTCTTCAGGAAGCTCCTGCAGCGACGCAGAGAACGGGGCCTATACCCTCGGGAGATCGATTTTCGCGTCTATTCCGACCCCCGCGCGGGCAGGGCTGGATCAGGCGGCGGGACTATCTGGGCGCTCCTGAATCTCTTGCGAGATGAGGGGCTCGATCTGAACGGAAACCGCGGCAAGAGCGGGCTCGAAGAGGCGGATTCACGCCTTTCCAGCCGGCGTATCCTCATGATCCACGCAGGCGGGGAGTCCCGACGGTTGCCGTGCTACGTCCCCGAAGGGAAGATATTTGCTCCTGTGCCCGCGCCGTCCAGCTCCTTCCTGCCACCCGTTGTTCTGGACATGGAGCTCTCACTCTTTCTGAAGTATCCCTGGCGAAACGGGGAGATTCTTGTCACATCTGGCGATGCCCTCGTTGACTTCAACACTGATCTTCTGAACCTTCCGGATGGGCCCCTGTGCGGATTCTCCGCTCCCGAGTCTTTCGAGACCGGGTCCCGCCATGGAGTATTCGCCTTCGACCCGATCACGGGCGCAGTGCGAGACTATCATCAGAAGGCGTCGGCCAAGTTCCTGGCGCAAGAAGCCAGGATTGAGGGGACCGAGTCGTGCGCCGTGGATATCGGCATTGTTTCCTTCCGAGGTCAAGCGCTTCGGTGCCTTCTTGCCAGCGCCCTGGAACCGCTTGCGGAGGGGAGCATCGCCGAAAGGGTAGAAAAGGGACAGCTCCCGCTGGACATGTATCTGGAGCTGCTCACTGCGTGCCTCGGCAGTCTGGACAAAGAATCGTACCGGTCGAGACTTGCTGAAAGGAGCGCTGCGCCCGCTGAAATCCTTGACCTGCTTTTCGAATCGTTCCACCCGTGCGGGCTCTCCGGAGCGCTTGTGAGGCAGGCCTCATTCATCCATTTCGGCAGCGCGGAGGAGTTCCCCGCTGCCTGCCGGGAGCTCCGACAGAAAGGGCTTCTTCCGTTCTACTCTCTGCCGCACGAAGAGCTCGTTCCCGAGGCAGGACCAAGCCTTGTCCGATTTGATTGCCTTGACGCACAGATCGAGCCGGGAGCCGGAGGCGTATACGCCGAGGACTGTCGTACAGTGAACATCCGCTGCGAAGGGGAAAACCTGCTGGTCGGCCTCAGGGACCTCGTCATTCAGAATCCGGTGCCACGAGGATTCGCTATCGACGAGCGAAGACTTGAAGACCATGGAATGCCTGTGACGATTCGGCTTGTCTATCACAGAAATGACTCGTTCAAACCCCAGAAAAACCACGACAGAGTGATTTTTTGCAACAAACCGCTTTCGGAATGGCTGGCAGAGCGCGGTCTCTCGATAGAGGACGCATTCCCCAAAGGTACCGCAACCGATCTTTACGCTGCGGAGCTGTTTCCTGCAGGGGCTCGCGCCCAGCAACTCGAGGGCTACTGGCAACCGCCCGGCGACATGGCTGAATGGAAGAAATGGTTCCTTGCATCGCGACGATACTCGCTGGCAGAGGCAAACGCATGCACCGACGCAGTCGCCAGGGACGTTGGGCGCTGCGAGGTCCGAAGCCGGGAGATTGGGCGTGCGCTGGAATCAGGCGGCTTTTTTGCAATTCCTGCCTCTGAGCTGGCAGAGCTTGTCGCCGGAGGGCTTGATGCCACCCTGCTGGTGAGAAGGTGCGCTGCCACGGACGAGCCTCTCCTGAAGGCTTACCGAAGCGCAGCGCTGAGAGCAGCGGGCGTAAACGGAATCGCTGCGGTGGACAGGGTCGAGGTTCCGTTTGCTCCGCGCGCCGCAGGAGGCCATTTGCGATGTGCGGTCAAGCTAGACCAGATAGTATGGGCACGCTCTCCCGTTCGACTGGACCTGGCGGGCGGCTGGACCGACACTCCCCCCTACACGAACCGTTACGGCGGGGCTGTTCTGAACGTGGCCGTGGATTTGAACGGTCAGAGCCCAATCCAGGTGTTTGCCCGGCGCACATCAGAGCCGCGGCTGACGCTCCACTCCATCGATCTTGGACTGACGGAAATCATCACCGATTCCTCAAGCCTGCGACGCTACTGGGACCCCGGCAGCCCGTTCGCCCTGCCAAGGGCCGCGCTCGTGTTGCTGGGGCTCGGTGCCGGAGAAGCGGACGGCGCACCGCTGCAGCCCCTGTTCGAGGCAGCCGGAGGCGGACTGGAGCTGACACTGCTGTGCGCCGTTCCAAAGGGATCCGGCCTGGGCACCTCCTCCATCCTTGCAGGGACAATTCTCTCTGCCGTGGAGCGTTTCTACGGCTTGAATGCGCTTCGCGACGAGCTTTTTCTCCAGGTGCTGGAAATGGAGCAGATGCTGACAACCGGAGGGGGCTGGCAGGATCAGATTGGAGGGCTGGTCGGCGGTGTCAAGTACATCGAATCTCGTCCGGCTCTCAAGCCGCGGCCGGTAGTCCGCCAGCTCGATCCGTGGATGTTCGAATCCGCTGAATGCACCGAAAGGATGACGCTCTTCTACACTGGTTTTACCAGGCTCGCGAAAGGCATACTCCAGGATGTGGTGGGTTGGGTCAATGGGATGGGAAGGGCATATCTGTTCACGCATGGCCGGGTCAGGGAGCTCGCGCGGGACGGCAGAGACGCCATTGCGCTTCGTGACCTGGATCGCCTTTCCCGGGTAATCGCCGAATCGTTTCAAGAGAACAGGCTTGTTCATCCCAGCACCACAAACGATGAGATCGAGGGCGTAATCAGGGAAACGACGCCGTACACGTCCGGCATGAAACTCCTGGGCGCCGGCGGCGGAGGCTTCGCGCTGTTTGTTTCTCCAGACGTTTCATCAGCGCGTCATCTGCGGTCCCTCCTTTCCCAGGAGTTCGAAAATGATCGAGCGCGTCTTGTGGACTTCTCCCTGAACAAAAAGGGATTGGAAGTCACTGTCAGCTGAGCTGCCATGGAGGAGGGTAGGGTGCCGGGTCAAACAAGTCAGGAGCGCCGCCAGGTCCTGAGCGTGCTGATAGCCATGGCTGCGGTCCTGGTTCTGGGAAGCATCCTGGACTTTGTCCTCATGAACCACTACAAGAATGCGGCGCTGGGAGCGATGGGAGACCTTATTATCGACAATCTCCCCCAGAGCAACGTGATGCGGGCAGTCCTCTCGTCCTTTGGCTGGCTGGACGCGCTGGTGATTGGCGGGTTCTTCCTGATTCTTGTCTGGCTCATCGTTGAACAAGTCCGTCGGCGCACCTTCTCCGTTTTCTGCAGCTGGATTCTTGGAGCCGAGCTGAGAACGCGGCTTGCCATTCTGGGAATGACGCTGCTGCTTCTGAAGCCGATTCTTGCGCCGGGTCAGCCTTACTTCCAGGATGCGCCAAGTCATGTTTCAAGGGCATGGTTTGCGTACGTGAACTTTATCCAAGGATATGTTTTCCCGACATTCAACAATTACTACCACGCCGGCTTTGCGATGTTTTCTCATTATGGATTCCTGTTCTCAATACTGGCCGGCGGGCTCAACCTCTTGGTACGCAACATCTACGCTTCCGTCAAGATCATCATGATCCTGCTCGGAGCCGCGGATGCGTTCCTTTTCTACGCTCTTGGAAAGCAGATAACAAATGACCGGGCAAGCGGGCTCCTGCTTTCCCTGGCCATAACGGGAAGCAACATCCTTCTCTACAACATCATGTGGACGGGTGTGCTCTTCTACCCCCTTGTTGTTGCTGGCTCAGGACTTCTCCTGCTCTCCTATGAACGGTTCCTCGCAGGAGCCTGGCCGTGGTACAGGGCTGTATTCATGACCGCCGTGTCAGCGAACATTCTCATTGCGACGCATCTAGGCTATGCAGCGCAGGTTTTTCTGTTTTTCGTTGTGTATGCGATCGCACGGCTGCTGGCAGAGAAGCCTGAATCATGGAAAAGGTTCGTCGGATGGGCGGGAGCCAGTCTTGCCATGGCCCTTGTGCTCTCCGCGTTTGTCGTTCTTCCGACTTTCCTGGACATACGGGATGTCAACTTCTACAAGGCATTCCCTTACTCGGACCCGGGAACGTATCAGTTCTGGCGTCAAGGACTCTGGCAGATGCTTGTGCCGCACCCCTACTACATGAACTACCTCGATTACCTGGGTCTGGCCCTGCTTGGCATCGCTGTCTGGCTTGCAATTGCAGCGGTTCGCCGTCCTGACCGCCGTCTTGCAGCCCATATTGCCACGATAGCCTCCGTTGTTGTTGTCATGGGGTACAGCCGCAACTCTGTGATTCTCCTCATGGCAATAGCCCTTTTTGTCTGCCAGGGATTCGGCATTCTTACAGCCGGACGAGATGAGAAGCGCGCGGTTTTCGGGGTCATGGCACTGCTCCTCCTGACAGACTCGCTCCTGTTCAACAATTTCAACACGTACCGTGACGGCGCATTCGAGGATCGGCTGTACAATAAGCTTGCGCAGGAACCTTGGGGAACAAAGCTGGGGGTTGTCAAAGCCAACACGCTGCACGGCGGAAACAAACAGGACAACAACGTCTATATATCGCCCTGGCTCAAAGTCACCGGCCACCTTGTGGTTCAACCCAATGCAATCATGCTGGAAGCAAACAAACAGGCGCTTTACCAGTTCATGGCTACCCACGACCTGCTGGGTCTCGACATGCTGAATGGCAGGATAACGGTGCCGACGCTCCAGGCGCTGGACCTTGTCGGGGTTCGGTACCTGACATTCCATACAGCAGATTCCTACTACCTGCCTCCCATCGCTTCGGATGGGCCTGTGATCCGAAACGCCTCAGGCCCGTGGATCGAGCTGCCCGGCACCTTCCCCATGCTTTTCTCCGAACACGTCACAAGCATCAGTGATCTTGCCGCAAAGGATCCGGTGCTTGCATACAGGCCACAGTTCGAAGCTGAGGACGTTTCGCACGACAGGGCGCCGTTGCACTACCGAAATCGGGCGGGGGACTATCTGCATCGACTGGTGGCTCTCATGGCGCCATCGCTCCAGGAACCGACTGCGGAGCAGTTCGTGCTGAGGGTGCCTGTGAATCAGGACATGAGCTCTCCCGGACCGGCCTCTCTCCAGGTGACATCACTCTTCGTGGATGCCCAAAAGGTCGTTGCAGACTTCATCACCACCAGGCCTGGGTTTGTCCGGATCCCCTTCGGCTGGTTCCCGTGGCATACCATCCGGCTCGACGGTGCTCCTGCGACAGCGTACCCGGACGCAATGAACATGATCTGCGTCCGCGTGGACGCCGCGGGATCTCATCGTCTCCAGGTTGGTCCATCTCTCTCGCCTGCCAGAAGAGCCGGCGCCTGGCTGACGGCAATGAGCTTTCTGGCTTTCGCAGTTGTGCTCCTTTCAACTGAGATGCTTCGCCGAAAAAGAACCAACGGCGCCCGCTCATAAGCTCTCATTCGCGCCCTTGTCTGGTGCAACTACACCCAGTCGATGCAACCTAAGGCGGCCGCATGTCGAACCCCCCCAAGAAGCTTGTGTTCATCATCCTGACGTTTTTCGGGTTTGGGACTTCGTTGATGTTCCTGCAGAATCACACAACGAATCCAAAGTACCTGGTCCCGGTGCAGGTCAGGATAACAGCAAAGACGCCCTTGCTTCGTGCTCCTGAGTTTCTCAAGCTCAACATCACGGACGACTATGATGATGCAAAGGAAGTCTTCCAGCCAAGAGGCTTGGAATACTCTTTCTCCTCATCAAGAATCATGAAGTCGTTTGCTCTACGCCTGGCAAATCAGGACGAGGTGAGCAAAATTTCTCTTATTCAGATCTCCCTGGGAGACCGAGCGTTCACGTACGACGGCAAGGATATCTCAGCCCATTGGGGTCTCCGAGCGGAACAGGAGACTGTCCTTCTGGAGCTGAAGGATCGACTGCAGTATTCCAAGTCCCTGCTTTCTCTGATCAGCAGCAGATATTCAGTCATGAACTGGCCAGGTGACAGGGCCCTGATTTTGAGGTTTTTTCAAGACAAACCATGGATTTTTCTCCTTCCCTTTACTCTTTTCTTCCTTTCTCTTCTCATCATCTTTTTGGAAGTCCCTCTGCGGCGGCTTTTCGACAGAGGCCTTCTTGCGCGCTCGCCTGTTTCACCCTTGGCTCGATCCCTCGTGCTTTTCTGCCTGTTTTTCCTTCTCAGTCTTCTGATTCGTTTTCCAACACTGAGTCAGACCACGAGCATGGATGAAGGTACTTTCATCACCATCGGGGACAGGATTGCCAAAGGAGCGACCCTGTATCGGGATGTCTGGGATCCGAAGTCTCCAGGGTTTTTCTTTTACTATTCATTGGTTCTCTCCCTGTTTCACAGCCTGTTCATGGTGAAGCTCGTCGGTCTGATTGTGACCTCCTTTACCGCGCTCGTTCTATCCTGGATCATGACACGAGTCTTCGCTGACCGTCCGCGCGTGACTCCTGTGTTGGCCGGCGTGACGTACGTCCTGATCTCATCCATAGCTGACCCCAATTTTTGCATAAACCCCGAGCAGCTTGTTGTCATGTTTTCCGGCATTGCCATTCTCATGATCCTGAGAGACGATCTTCTTTCCATTTTCCTGGCAGGATTGTTTCTCGGGCTCTCTTTCATCAGCAAATACCCGGCGGGGCTCGACCTTGCGGCGGTCGGCATTCTCTGGCTTGTCTTCTCCCTGAGGAAAGGCCGAGGTCCAGTCAGCCTCCTTCCTTCGGCTGGGCTTGCTATTGTTGGATTCCTTGTTCCTTCGTTCATGGTTGTTCTGTTCTTCTATTTCCACGGCACTTTGAATGAGTTTCTCCGCGGCAACTTGTTTTTCGATCTGACGTCATATTCCCAGCGACTGACGATTCAGGGCGTTCTCAGCAATATCGGCTTATTCTTCAAAGGATTCTGGCCTTTTGCCATTCTCGGCCTGATTGGACTTGTGTCTCTCCTGCGCTCGAGCTCGTGGCGAAAAATGGCTGTAATTGCAGGATTTTGGGGTCTCTCAAGCCTCGCGACTATCCTCCTTCCCTCTCAAAGGAACATGAACTATTGGTTCCAGCTCTGGGGCGCATTGTCCCTGATCATTCCCTTTGGCGTAATCGAAGTGCTGCGGTGGTTTGGCGATGTTCCGGCCTCTCAGTCGAGATTTTCCTCCGCACTGGCCGTTGTGAGCATGGTCGCAGTTCTCCTGGTGACTGCATCCGCCTGGATGCAGTTTACTCGGGAAAACTATCCCTGGGAGATCGCCCAGGCTCTTTCTGGCAGGGTCAAACCGCAAGATCAGATTTTCATTCTCCCGCCGTCAGCCCAGGTAGCCTACTTTTATCTGGGGAAGATGCCGCCGTCGAAATATGTACACGGGTTTGGCCGCCCGGATGCAGAAATGCAGAGGGTTTTCAATCTCAGGCCGCGGTTCTTCGTGACCACTGAGGACTACGACTTCAAGCAGCAGTGGGAAAAGGAGTTCAGCAGGTTCCACCTTTTCTACCGCTCTGGCTCGTTTGAAGTTTTCGAGCATAACCAGATGTGACCCGGGGACGCAAACAGACGCGCCGGCAGCCGCGTGTCATTTCTTCCAGACGAGCTTGTTATATGCAAGCCAGTTGTACGGCAGGACAAGAAAAATGATTGTCAGGATCAGTGTTATCTGCCGCACGCCTGTCGTATTTCCAAACAGTCGGGCAGCCGTGCCGACAGTGCAGAACTGGATCACGATTCCGCCGATGGAAAGCGCATTGAACACCAGGAACCTTCGGATCGCGGTGAGAATCTCCCGCGCGCGCCTCTTTTGAAAAGTCCAGAAGTTGTTCCACAGAAAGTTGTTGATGATGGAGCCTTCAATGGAGAGAGCGGCAGCCCAGGCCGCCGGTCCCGCAATAAAAGCAAGCGCGGGCGTCGAGGAAAGAAAACCGAACTTCCCGGCAATCGCTTCGACAAACGGGGCCCGAACAAACAGCTCAAGGAGGACGGCGTTCACGACGAAGCCTGAGACGCCGACGACGCAGAACCGAATGAAACGCCGCGTTTTCTCTTCCGAGAGTCGAAGCCGCATTGCCGTGCCGAGGATCTCCACTGGCGTCTGCTGTGTCATCTTGGATTCCCCGGTTGCCCTGATGCGGAACTGCAACGGCACCTCGGCAATCCGTGCGTCCAGCTGGGCAAGGCGGAAAAGCATCTCCACTTTGTAACCGAAACCCTTGTTCCTTATCGTTGACAGGTCGAGTCGACGGAATGGACCATCCACGCGCGTTGCTTTGAGACCTGTTGTCGGGTCAGTCACTATCCAGAACGTTCGTGAGGGGTAGAAAAGGATCAGGCGCGCCAGGAAGCCGCCCGCCCGGCTGAAAAAGAGGCGTACGGGGTCCCACCGCTCTGGATAGCTGCCACCGGGAAGTCTTCTGGAGCCCAGAACAAGGTCCGCGCCATCGTCTATGGTGCGCAGGAGCACAGGAACCGATTCCGGCGGATGTTGCGCGTCTCCGTCAAACTCCACCAGCACGTCCGCGTGCAGCATCTCCACCGCATGTTGAAAGCCCTTGAGGTAAGCCGCCCCGATTCCTTCCTTCTTCTCTTCGACAAGCAGGTGGACCTCCGGGTGCTGCGCCATTGCGCTTCGGACTATGTCTGCGGTCCCATCAGGGGAGTTTCCATCCACAACCAGCAGTGAGCAGCGCCACGCAGGCTCCCGGGAAATGTGTCTCATGAGGCCGTCGATCGTTTCTCCGATCGATCCGGATTCATTATAGGTAGGTATAATGACAACAGCGTGCTTCATCATGCATAATCACCACTGGGACATCTGAGGGTCTGTAGACTCTGTACCTCCCTTCGGGCTGATGTCAAGGGAACGGAAAAGAATTGAATCACAGAGGAACCTTGGTACTCTACGGCAGCACGATGATGCTGCTGAGAATAGCATTGCGCAATCTCAGCCGTCGCGGCCGCAAGAACGTCGTTGTCGCAATCCTCATCGCGGTTGGAATCGGCGCATTCTTCACGGGAAACGCGGTCCTGGAAAGCTCCGTCGGAGGCATTCGAAGGACCTTTTCGGATAACTTCACTGGAGATCTGTCGATAAGCGAGCGGAGCGAGCAGTCCTTCAGCTTGTTCGGCCCTGACATTCCAGTCATCGGCGGCTATGAATCCGAGCCAGTTCTCCTGAACGCAGCGGAGGCGGGCAATCGGATCGCCCGCCTGCGCGGCGTTGACGCAATGGCATACGTCTTGTCCTCCCCGGTGCTCTTGGAAGCGGGAACGGTTCGGGCTCCAGTACTGGCACTGGGAGTCATTGGGGATGAGTACTTCTCGCTTTTCCCGGCCCCCAGGTTCATCATCGGTTCGGCTCCGGTTGCCGGCAGGTCCGGTTGGGTTGTCATTACAGAGGAGTGGGCAAGAAGGATAGCCGAAGCCCAGGGACACCTGCCAGCCCCCGGAGACGAGATTCAGTTCTCCCTTTTTCACAACCAGTCGTTCACGATCAGAGAAGCGACGCTTGCCGGAGTGATCCGGTACACGCCCGCGAATAATGCTCTCAAGACCGTTGTCATCATGGACGGCCGCACACTTCGACAGCTTTGCGGCTACGCGCAGATATCGAAGGGGACAGCTCCTGGAGCTTCGATGGGTTCCTCCGGTCCGCCCGGGGCTTACAGCGATATCGATTCATTGTTCTCCGGAAAGCAGAACGCCCCACCGCGCGCCGGTGACGGCTCTCAGTCCTCCGCTCCCATCAGCGTCGGTGAGCTTCAGCAGCTCATGTCTGAAGCCGGGAAGGCCGCGGCAGGAACCGTTGCGTCACCGCTCGACCATGAAGGCGCGTGGAACTTCATCCTGGTCAGGGCGGCGAAAGGCGCCGATAAAAAAGCCCTCGCAGAAGCCATTCGGCATGAGGTGCAACATGCCGATCTGACCGTGCAGGTAAAAGACTGGCGCGGCACGGCCGGAGCAGTTGCCTTGTACGTCTATTTCATGCAGATAGTTCTTTATATCGGCCTTGTCATGTTGGGTGGAATTGTCCTGATCCTGACGATAAACTCTGTTGTGATGTCGGTATTTGAGCGAACGTCGGAAATCGGGACCATGCGGGCAATCGGTGCGCAAAAGGAGTTCATCAGGGGCATTTTCGTGGTGGAAACCGGTGCGCTCACGCTGCTTGCCGGCGTTGCCGGCGTGCTCCTGGGCTCCGGCATCGTGCTTCTGCTGAACGTGATCCCTGTTCATTTCAGCAACCAGATTCTTATCCTGCTTTTCGGAGGAAGTTCGCTGCAGCCTTCGATCTCTGCTTTCAATGTCATTGTTTCCCTTGTCGCTTCCGTCATCCTCGGCTTGTTCGCCTGGATCTACCCGGTCCGGTTGGCTTTGAGGATACAGCCTGTTCGCGCCATTCGCGCCGCATGATGAGAAGCACGACACTGCAGATTGCCTTTCGCAACTTCACACGAAACGGGCGGAGGTTCCTCCTGCTGGGCCTTGCGGTGGGTGCTGGGTTCTTTTTTGTGTGCACGGTCCAGAGCCTCGTGGCAGGCCTCTCCAGTCAGATAAATATCCGCGGCGCAAGGTTCTATGGCGGGCATGTCATTATCCGGAGCGACGACGAACAATCCGGCATCACGCAGGCTCGGGAAGACGCCTTGATCAGGTCCGCAATAGCGCGGATCGGGATCCTGCCATCGGTAGTCTCCTACAGAACCCATTTCGGGAACTACTGGGGCGTCGATGGGACTGTGTTTTTCAACGGAGAATCCGTCAACCTTCGCCGGGTGATCGGTTTTGACTGGTCGAGTGAAGGGGGAAAGATCAGAGAGTTGACTTTCATCGCGGGCAATCCTGACGCCATGACGGGCTCGGACGGCGTGCTTATCTCGGAAGTGACCGCGCGTCGGCTGGGCGCTTCCGTGGGAGATCAGATCATTCTTCAGGTGATCCGCCAGGGAGGCGCCATCAACACAATCTCCCTCTGGGTGAAGGCGATCTTCCGTGAGGCAAGCATCTTCGGGTACTACACGGCCTACATGGACCGCCGGGCTCTCGACGAAGCCCTTGGGCTTGATCCGCAGCATGCCGCGACTGTCGGAATCTATTTGCGGGATTTCAGAAGCGCAGACTGGGTGGCCTCCCGGCTGACACGGGCCCTCGGGCCGGGCTTTGTGGTGACTCCGGTTATCAGTCTGATGCCGGAGATCCAGACGATGATTGAGGCTCTCACGCTTGTCAGCTATGCAATCCTTGCTCTCCTTTCGGTTGTCATCGCAGTGGGAATACTTAATATGTACCGCGTCATCATCTACGAGAGGACGCGGGAGATCGGGACAATGCGGGCAATCGGGGTACAGAGACCCCAGGTGCAGAACATTGTTCTCTGTGAGGCTTTTCTCCTTGCCGTGTGCGGCATTGCGGCAGGCCTCGTCTTGAGCACAGTGGGCCTCTTTGCCATCTCTCAGATTCCGTTGAGCGGCGCCGCGGGTTTCGATATTTTTCTGGACCGGGGCCACCTGACCTGGGTGCTGTATCCGGATGTCGTTGGCCTGGACGCAGTCCTGATTGCAGTGATAACGGTATTGGGCGCTCTGAGCCCGGCCCGAGCCGCCCAGGCAATCGATCCCGTTGTCGCCATGCGGGCTGAGTAAGACGGACTGTCGCAAGGATGGGACGTTTGTCAATGAAAACGCGTATCTTTCGAGCGCTTGTATGCGCCACAATTGCCTTTCTTCTTCCGTGCTGGCTGCAGGCTCAGGCTGCCGCCGACACGCCGGATTTCCGCCAGGTCCTCAAACGGGCGGACTTACTGGTTACATTTGCAGATTCCGACTTTTCGGCTTTGTACAGCTTTGTTCAGGAAACTCCCGGGCAGGGCACAAGCTCGAAAGAGGCCATGGTGTTTCGGCGAGATACCGAAAACACGTATCTCATCGTCATGGTTCAGCCAGAGGAGGATAAGGGGAAGGGATACCTCAAATCGGGGAACAATCTCTGGTACTATGATCCTGTTTCTCACCGTTTCACCTTCACGAGCGCTAAGGACAGGTTCCAGAACTTGAACGCGCGCAACTCCGATTTCACGCGGTCAAACCTTGCCGGGGACTATGCTGTGGAGGGGTCACAGCGGGCAAAGCTCGGCATCTACGACTGCTGGCTCCTGGACCTTGTTGCCAGAAGCGATGACATCACTTTTCCGAAAATGAAAATCTGGATTAGCGACGACGGTTTTGTCCGCAAGACTGAGGACTACAGCTATTCAGGCCAGCATCTACGGACCGTGGCGTTTCCGCGGTACCTGCAGATTGGCGGTCGTTATTACCCGCAGCTGGTCGTCATTGTTGACGAGCTGCGCGGCGCAGTGATTAATGGCAAATTCGAGAAGGAAAGAACCACCTACACAATCTCCCGGCCGTCGCTGCAGCGGCTTCCTGATGCAACATTCACCAAGACCTGGCTGGAGAAGTTGAGTGAATAGAATATTTCACGCCTTTCTCTTTTTCGCTGCATTCGCGCTTGCATGTCAGACATTGCCTGCTCAGGCGCAGCCCTCATCCGATTCAGACAACGTTGACAATCTCTTCGACGGGAATGGGAGCGGGGGCACCTCCCCCCAGACCCAGAACCCGTCGACACCGCCTGCGCAGGCATCCGGGCCGGCCCAGACGTCAGAGCCCTCACCCTCATCTGCAGCAATCCGTCCGGATGACATTCTGAACGACAACAAGCTGCATTTTTTCGGCTCTCTAGATCTCTTCGGTAACGTCGGCGGAGGATGGTCCGAAATGCCGGATTTCAGCCATCCAACTAACAATCTCGGACGGGATATTGGCGGGAGTATGTCGGCAACACTGGGTTTTGGGATCAGACCGGCGAACGAGCTGCGCATCCGCGGAACGCTGAACTACACGTTTCCCGGCGCAGGCGCGCAATCCATCCCCCAGCTGTCAGAGATGTACGCAGATTACTCCATCCTGAATGCAGTCTTTTTCCGTCTTGGGATATTCGGCTACACGTGGGGGAACTCCCAGTTCTACCTGTTTGGCAACCTGCCGAGCCGCGGCCTGCCGGGTTGGACCGGGAGCAATAGCCTGCCGTTCTGGGAGCAGAACAACCTGCTCACAACGGTTATTACGACGAACTACCCTGTCTCTCTCAAAATGAACATTCCCATGGGTTTCAACACGCTGTCTTTCCTTGCCAGGTTCGATCTGCTCAACTACGGCTTCTCCAGCCAGACAGCGCCCAATCCAAAATCCGCGGGCTACGGCCTGGAGTATGACCTGGTGACCGGTCCCATAGAATGGACCTTCGCGGGCTTTTACCAGTGGGAGTTGACCCCCCGCACCCTGCTTTCCCTGAAAACAAGTCTTCTGGGATTCGACGTTTCAGCAGAAACAACAATGGCCTTTCCGGTTGCTCTTTCTCTGTCCGGCGCCGCGCCCGTGACAACCGCCGGCGGGGGCATTTTCGTCGGAGGGACCCTCCAGCGAATCTACCCAACAGCGGTCATCGGGATATCACGGGAATGGGTCGATTCGAATATCAAGATCTACGCGGAATACGCATACAACGGAGAGCGCAACCCAGGGGTTTCCTGGCTCCCTGACGAGACGGGACCAGGTGGTCACAACTCCGCAATCGGAGCGCGTTTCGGCAACCTTGGCCAGTCCGGGCTGAATTTGAATCTTCTGTGGCAGCAGAACTGGTCCGATGGTTCAGGCCTTGTTGGGTCATTTCTCGAGTTTTCCCCTTTTGCGCTGGCTTCGATCCAGGTCGGCATTCCATTCGTCTGGGGACCTGACGGCAGTGAAGTCGTCAACAATCGCCTTGTTCCAGGCGCCCAAAGGCTCGAGCTCCTGATCCTTTTCAGGATCAGCGATAGCTTCCGGCAATGAAAAGTGCGCTTGCTGTCATCGGCGGGTCCGGCTTCATCGGCACTGAGCTTGTCAGGCAACTCCTTGCAGCTGGACACCGGGTCCGTATCGCAGACAAGACCAGGAGCGCGGCCTTTCCCGAACTGTGGACAGCCTCCGATGTGCGCGACGTCTCTTCTCTTTCGAACGCGCTCAAAGGCTCTGATGTCGTATATAACCTCGCCGCAGAGCACAAGGACAATGTGCATCCTCGGTCCCTCTATGATGAGGTGAATGTCAGCGGAGCCCGAAATGTCTGCTGGGCGGCGGAAAAGCTTTCCATACAAAAAATCGTGTTCACGAGCAGTGTTGCCGTCTACGGCTTCGCGAAGCCCAATACGGACGAGGCCGGCCCTCTGCGGCCCTTCAATGACTACGGCCGGACAAAAATGCTGGCGGAAGAAGTCTATCGGGAGTGGCTAGCCCGAGGCCCGGCACGAACCCTCGCGGTTGTCCGTCCAACGGTCGTTTTTGGTCCCCGCAATCGCGGAAACGTTTTCAACCTGCTCAACCAGATGGCTTCGGGGCGTTTTGTGATGGTCGGAAACGGAAGAAACATCAAGTCGATGGCGTTTGTGGAAAACATCGCCGGCTTTCTGGCGATGTGTGCTTCGCTGGGACCCGGGGGGCACCTGTTCAACTATATCGACAAGCCGGACTTTTCGATGATGGAGCTGGTCAAGCTCGTGAGACGATGTCTCGGGAAGTCTGAAAGTACCCCCGTCCACGTTCCCTATGTCATAGGGTATGCCGGCGGAGTTCTTGCGGACTTGATGTCTGGCCTTCTGCGCAGAGAGCTTCCTGTCAGCGCAGTGCGCGTAAGAAAGTTCCGCGCAACAACGCAGTTCTGTTCATCACGGGTTTCTTCTACTGGCTTTCGACCGCCTGTGACCCTTAAAGAAGGGCTGGAGCGAACCATCGCCTACGAGTTTCTTGGCGGCCGCCAGCGTGAAACTTCACTTCCTTTGTTCGACAGCGAATAGCGCAATTCAATCCAGCTTCATCTTCTTCCGATACCAAAGCACCGTTTTCCGCAACCCCTCGCGAAAATCAGTCTTCGCCGTGAAGCCGAACTCACGGGCGCGCTCGGTATTGAGACAGCGGCGAGGCTGCCCGTCTGGCATCCGCGAATCCCACCGTATCGTTCCTGAGAAGCCGCACTCCTTCGCAATCAATCCGACAAGCTCGCTGACCCGTATCTCTTTTCCCGACCCCAGGTTCACTGGCTCCGCACCGTCATACTTCTCGGTTGCCGCCAGGATTCCGTGAGCACAATCCTCGACGTAGAGGAACTCCCGGCTCGCGTTTCCCGATCCCCAGAGAACGATCTCCGAGGCGCCCGCCTGGACCGCCTCCACGCACTTTCTCACGAGGGCGGGAATCACGTGGGAGTCCTCCGGGTCGAAGTTGTCTCCTGGGCCATAGAGGTTCGTTGGCAGAAGGTAAATGACATTGAAGCTGTACTGGGCTCTGTATGCCTGGGCCTGAACCAGGAGCGCTTTTTTTGCTATCCCGTATGGCGCGTTGGTCTCCTCAGGGTAGCCATCCCACAGGGAGTTTTCGCGGAACGGAACAGGAACCACTTTCGGGTACGCGCAGACAGTGCCTATTTGGACGAACTTCTTCACCCCGGCAAGGCGAGCCGCCTCCATGAGCTGCACACCCATGATTAGGTTGTCATAGAAAATTCGGCCAGGATTCCTCCTATTGAACCCTATCCCCCCAACTAGCGCAGCAAGGTGAATCACCACTTCCATCCCGGAGACTGCGCTTTCGCAATTCTCCCAGATCCGTAGGTCCAGCGATTCACGCCTTGGCACTCGAATGTCGCCATCATGCAGCCCTCGCTCCCGCATGGCGGCCAGCAGATGGGTACCAAGGAATCCCCCTCCTCCCGTCACAAGCACTTTCTTCCCCGTCAGATCCATCTCACTACTTCCTCTGCCGCCAGCCTTGATATTCGCAATTGGCACTTTGTAGCAGAAGCAGGACTGTATGGCAAGTTCCCTGTGGTCTTGCGCGATGCGAGGACCTGCCTTAGAATGGCCGCAATTCAGAAACCTTATTCAGAAAGGGGATAGAAAGTGAAAAAAGCTCTTCTGGTCGGTATCAACGATTATCCGGGGACCCAGAATGATCTCATGGGATGCGTCAACGACATCACGAATGTCTATGACATCCTGGTGAAATACTACGGGTTCCAGCCGGGCGACATCACTCTGCTGGCGGACAAAAGAGCAACCACGAAGGCAATTCTTGACGGTCTGCAGAAGCTGGTTGCTGCCGGGGCAGCAGGCGACACCCTGGTTTTCCATTACTCGGGCCACGGCTCCCAGGTGGCTGACACGGAGGGGGATGAAGCGGACAAGAAGGACGAGATCATCTGTCCCTGGGACTTTGATTGGGATGCGAACTACATCAAGGACGACGATTTCGCCCGGATCTTCAAAGACCTGAAAAAAGGAGTCGGGCTCGAAGTGATTCTGGATTCCTGCCACTCCGGAACGGGAACCCGGGAGATGATCCTGGACCGGACGTCCCTTTCGGCCCTCCAGGGGACGCAGATTTCAGAGGCCGGGCTGTGGTCCAGCCCGCATTGCATCCGGCCGCGTTACCTGGCGCCGCCTGCGGATGTGGCCTTGCGCGCAGACGAGGTTTTCGGCAATGAGCGAACCCTGCGTCGCCTGGCGCGCGGAGTCACCATGAACCACGTCCTGTGGGCTGCATGCAGGGACAACCAGTATTCCGC
This sequence comes from Spirochaetia bacterium, assembly GCA_049515135.1. GTDB lineage: Bacteria > Spirochaetota > Spirochaetia > SZUA-6 > Fen-1364 > Fen-1364. Next base: position 153,087 of record JBEKUJ010000003.1, on the reverse strand, counting down.
GGACGCGGATGTCGGGGGCAAGCCGGGCGGCGCATTCACATATTTCTTCTGCAGGCACATAAGAGACGCGGCCGGCCGCATCGACCGCGGAGATCTCATCAGGAGAATCAGGGCCTCGCTTTCCCACGAAGGCTTCTCTCAGGTGCCGCAGTTGGAGTGCGCTGAAACACGCCGGAAAGCGGAAGTATTCGCAGGCGCTTGAGCGTCAGTACATTGTCCTTATGACCAACGGACACATCTACGACTTCGTCATGAAGGACACAGGCGGCGTTGAGGTTCCTCTCTCCAGGTTCAAGGGAAAGGTCCTTCTCTTTGTCAACGTTGCCAGCAAGTGCGGTTTCACCCCTCAATATGAGGGTCTGCAAAGCCTGTACGACCGCTACCGGGAAAAAGGGTTCGAGATCCTTGGCTTCCCTGCCAACGATTTCCTGTGGCAGGAACCGGGAACGGACCAGGAGATACTGCAGTTCTGCTCAACAAAGTACGGCGTCAGCTTTCCCCTATTCTCCAAGATCACCGTCAAGGGAAGGAACATCCACCCCCTCTACAGGTTCCTGACGGAGAAGGAGACTAATCCCGACTTCAGCGGAAAGATCACTTGGAACTTCAACAAGTTCCTCATTGACAGGGTTGGCAGGATCGTGAACCGGTTCGATTCGAAGGTGGAGCCCCTGGATCAGCGGATGATCGAGGCGGTGGAGGCCGCTGTCAACGCTCAAAGCGCCGGCTGACGCGCGGACTCGTTTACGGGGAAGAGAACGCCGGAAAGGATGTAGAGAAAAGCCACGCCGGCAAGAACGACCGAGAACCCGAGAGAGGTGGAAACAAGGCGCGTCAGGACCGAACCGGTCACCGACAGTGCGCCGTTGACTCCCCATGCCCAGGGCAGTATGGCTTTTCTTGATTCTGAAAGAGAGGCAAGCCCGGTAGGGAAGGGCACCCCCATGAAGAACCCCATGGGAGCTACGAGAACAGTCGTAATGAGCATTTTCACAACGAGCGGCAGCCCGAGGCATGTCTGCAGAAGCGATGGCACTGCAAACAGGAAGACCAGAACTATGACACCGATCCCCATGACTGCAGCCATCACCTTGACCTTTCTTTCCAGCCGCAGAGTTTCGCTGACCAGGCTTCCCACACCGGAAGAGATGAGAAGAATGGTAATGATGATGGAGTTTGCATAGACGGGATTGGCAAGAAAGAACACGAACCTCTGGATGAGGAAAATTTCAGCCATGAGGTACGCCAGGCCCAGGCAGGCATAGTAAGCGATCACCCCGGCCGTTCCCTTTCGGCCCCTGAAAAGCTCCCGCCAGCGCAGAACAAGCGGGAGGAGGATGATAAGGGCGCCGAAGATGATGGACTGGAGAAAGGTTGCAAGGAGAAGCAGATAGCCCCATTCCTCGGATATCTCGCCCAGCCGGGGAAGGAACTGCGGAACGGACAAGGGCTTGAGGTAGCCGGAGTAATACGGCCTGTCGTCTGTGGCAGGGCGTATGTCAAAAACGTATCTGTCAAAAAGCTCCGCCTGCTTGTTGGCAAGGAGCCATTCCAGGCTGAGGTGGTACAGGTCAGCCGGCCTCAGATCCATCTCCGGCCCGGCAGTTTGGGGCGGGTTGTCCGGATTGCCCGAATAGATATCTGCGTACCCTTCCATCAACCTGTCGAAACGTTTTGCCTCGCTGATCATGCCCGGGTAGTAGTTCACGTCGAACGACATGCGGCGGCAGTACGCGTTCAGCCGCAATGTTTCCTCGGGGGTGAAACCATCCTTCTTCACAAGCACGGTGGCGGTAGACAGGAGAAGATTGAACGAATAGATGTCCTTCGCGGCGGACGACATTCCCTCCTGACGCAATGCCTGGACAACCGTAGCCAGGAGGCGCGGGACATTGCGGGGAGGATTGAGCCTGTCCCACACGGTGATGGAGAGGATCCCCGACGGGCTCAGGGACTTCAGGTATTCCCGCAGCGCCTCAACGGTATAGGTATAGTTCTCCTCCACAGAATACCCGCCGGCCTGGGACAGGCCCGTAGAATCAATGAGGCCCAGCTCCACCAGGTCGAATTTCTGGTCCGTCGAGCCGGCGAACGCCCGTATCTCGGTGTTCACCACTTTCACGCGAGGATCGTCCAGGATCCTTCCGGAAAAACTCTGAAAATAAGGGACGTCCCGCATCATGTGCACCAGGTCCGGATCAGGCTCCACCACCCACACCTCCCGCGCGCCTTTGTGCAAGGCAGTGAAAATGCCGGCCCCGCCTCCCAGCCTCAAAAGCAGGACCCTGGGGTGATTGAGCAGGAGGTACGGCGCCGACATGGGGAGAAAGTCGATGTAACCTTCCTCCTGGGGTGAAAGCCGGCGCATGACCCCCACCGGACCGTCGCCGTCAACGTAAAGACCCAGGAAGGCGTTTCGAGGCATGCGGGCCAGAGAAATGCTGGCGGTATCGCTCAGCCCGGGGGCAAAATGGAAATAGGAGCTTTCAAGCACACGTATTTCCCCCAGCGGGCTGAAATAGGAATACACCTGCCGCGAATCAGGGAATCTTTCCGCGTAGCTGACGGGCTTGAAATCCGAGACGCTGAGCTGGCCGAAGCTCAGGAGCAGGGCGTAGCTCATGCCGGCAATTGCGAGAGTTATGACAGCCTCGACACGCTGGACGCGCGGCCGGTTGTCCTGCTGGCTCCAGCGCACGCAGGAGAGCAGGGCGGGAATTGCTGCCAGGCCCACCAGCGGGTAGATCAGGAAGTCAGGTGGAAAGATGAACATGAGACCAAGGATCGCCAGCCCGCCGATCCCTGAGCCAAGCATGTTCCAGAAATACAGCCGATGCATTCGGGAAGAGAAAGCCGTGAACGAGACTCCGACGAACAAGCCGCCGGCGAAAAAAGGGATCCCATAGATAAGGTAATAGGCGCCGATCCACCAGAGCTGTGACGGATCCGAGACGATAAGCACGGGGTTGAAAGGGATATGCTGAGCCAGGGTGTGCGCAACGGCCATGGCCGGGCCAAGGGAGAAGGCGGACACTGCCAGCCATCCGTCGGGGTTCTTCCTCACGCTGCCGCCAAGGAAGGTCAGGAGAGTGCCGGCAACTCCGAAACCCAGGAGGGCGATGCTGATGACCATGGAGCCGAAGTTGGACCAGCTTCCAACCGCAAAGACACGCATCACTTCGATCTCGAACCCCAGGACGCAGATGGAGACGAGAAAGAGCGCTGCCATGCGCACATCCGAGAGCTTCATTGGTCTCATGAGAGGCTAGTCTTTTTGATCGTCGGCCCGGTGAACGCCGCCTCCACGGGCCGTGAAGGGCACGAAGATCTGCTTGTGCTTTCCGTGGTAGATGTCTTCACGCTCCAGGCTCACAGTCCCGTCGGGGTCTACTTTCTTGACAATGCGAAGAATGGTCTGGCCGGAGGGGGGGCCAATGGGAATGACCATGATCCCGCCCTGGGCAAGCTGCTTGATGAGCGCGGGCGGAACGTGGTCTATGCCGCAGGTCACGATGATCCTGTCGAACGGCGCATATTCCTCCCAGCCGTAGTAGCCGTCATCCACCTTTCTCTTGATGTTCCTGTATTCGGGATACCGGGGCTCAAGACGCTTGTAGATAGCATCCGTCTCCCGGGCGAGCTTCTCCACAATCTCGATGGTGAACACATGGTTCGAGATTTCCGACAGCAGGGCGGACTGGTATCCTGATCCGGTACCGATCTCCAGCACCTTCTGCTCAGGCTGCGGGTCAAGGTAGTCCGTCATGCGCGCAACCAGATGCGGCCCCGAGATGGTCTGACCGTAGCCAATGGGCAGGACCGCGTTCTCATATGCACGGCGGGGGTCACGAGCGAAGTACTCCCGGGGCGCGCGCAGGAAGGCCTCCCTGACGCGTTCATGCGTGAAATTGCCAAGACGCTGGATGATCTGGGCCCTGTCCCATCTGGCCTTCAGGTACTTGGCCTTCTGGTCTGTGTTTGCAAGCATCCACGCAACGAAGGCGTCTTTGCTATTGAATGGCGGATTGTCGCTGCGGGTTGCCACATCGAAAGGCACTGAGGGCTCGGGTCCGGACAGCAGGATTGGAGTGGTTCCGGTTTGCGCATTGACGGACGGCGGCGCAACAATCGGCGTGGCCTGACTTGCTGCAGGCTTGGATAAGGCAGGCGAGGCTTCGGCGGCAACGGTGCCTGCAAGCGCGTCAGGGTTGGCTGTGGAGGCATCCGGCGCCAGGACAGGCTGCGGCTGCGTTGCCTGGGGAACATCATTCGTTGACTGGGGACGGATCTCTGTTGTCAGAAGAAAAACGGCCAGCAGGATCAGGAGCCCGCCGGCTGAGAGAAGAAGAGCCAGGAGCGCGCCTCCCCCCCTCCGTTTCCTGCCCGGGCCGGCCGCAGCAGGCGGCGATCCCGCGGGTTTCGCGCCCGCTGACCCCTGGCTGGACGGCGAATAGCCGCAAACCTGGCATGGCTTTCCCGGTTCGATATCGAAGCCGCACTTGGGACACGATGTTGGCCGGCGTCCCGAAGGATCCCGGCTTTTTTCTGGCAGACTGCTCACCTGCTACAGCGCCCTCCCGAAATTATCGACCCTTTCACCAATCGAATTGAGAATGCCATGGAATCTCGACGTAAGGATAGCCCCTCCTGGCATAGATAGTACTGCAGCCAGCCTTGAAAGAATACTGCGCTTGGGCTATGAAGGACGAACATGAATCAAGGCATTGAAAGACTCTCGTTCGGCGACCGCACCGTGATTCTAGTCGGAACCGCCCATGTCTCGCGGGAGAGCGTTGAGGAAGTCCGTCGCGTCATCGAAGAGGAGTTACCGGACAGGGTCTGCGTGGAGCTGGATGATGGCCGTCACACAGCCCTGACCCAGGGCAACTCATGGCAGAACCTGAACGTCGGCAGAGTGATCAGGGAGGGAAAGGGCTTCCTCCTCATGGCCAACCTGGTCCTGGCGTCTTTCCAGAGGCGGCTCGGCAGCGAGCTGGGCGTGCGCCCCGGGGAGGAAATGCTTGCCGCAATAGAGGCAGCCCGGGAAAAGGGGATCCCGTTCTCCCTGTGTGACCGCAACATCCAGATCACCCTGCGCCGCGCGTGGTCTCACACGGGAGCATGGGGAAAAATGAAGATGCTCGCCGCCATGCTGACCTCCGTGTTCAGCACGGAAAAGCTCAGCCCCCAGGACATCGAGAAGCTCAAGGAAAAGGACGTCCTCCAGGAAATGATGGAAGAGCTTGCCGCGTATCTCCCCGCGGCCAAGCATGTGCTCATCGATGAGCGGGACATCTATCTTGCCGCCAGGATCTTTCAGGCGGAAGGAAAAAAGACAGTTGCCGTGGTTGGCGCAGGACACCTGGCGGGGATTGCGCGCCACATACGGGCTTTCCAGGAAAAGAACGAATCGGATGATGTAAGCGCTCTGGATCAGCTTCCAAAGCGCAGCGTGGCGGGGAGGGTGCTGCCGTGGGCCATCCCGGCCATCATCATCGTCCTTTTCTCCCTCGGGTTCATTCGTGCCGGCTGGCGCATGAGCCTGGAGATGTTCTGGCGATGGCTTCTGATTCACGGCGGTCTGGCGGCTTTGGGGTCCCTTCTTGCCTGGGCGCACCCGCTGACAATCTTGATCGCTTTCGTGGGCGCGCCCATTGGGACCCTCAATCCCTTTGGCAAGATAGGCCTGTTCACCGGGGTGGCTGAAGCCTTCCTTCGAAAGCCTCGGGTGCGGGACCTGGAAGGCCTTGCGGAGGACGTGGCCACGTTCAAGGGCTTCTATACAAACAGGGTGACCCACATCCTGATCGTGTTCTTCATGTCCACCCTGGGGGCTGCCATCGGCAACATCATCGCAATTCCATGGCTGACCGCCCTGCTGCGGGGTCCGCGCTGACTCCGGCCCCGCTCACTTCTGCTTTTCCTGAACCGGCCTTTCGCGAGGCCGGAACCGAAGAGAATAGCTGGTCGGATCTTCACCCCCATTTCGGCGCGCGTAGAGCCTGACCACATACCTGACGTTGGCCATGCGCAGCTCCACGCCGCTGCGTTCGCGCTGAAGCTGATCGAAGAACTGGTCCGTGGTGAGAGATGCAGAAATGCTTCCTCTCCCGTAGCCCTCGTCATGAAGCCTCCTGAGACGCAGGAGACGGTAGTACACTCTCTCGAGGAGAAACTGGGTCCTTCGCAGGCGAAGGATGGTCCCCGCCACCGCTGTCTTTTCCCGACCCAGCTCTGAGGCGTTCCCCATGGTCCCACGCCTGTCCTGGTCCATCCATCGTGAAATCACCGACTCCTGCCGCTGAAGCGCCGCGTAATCCCGGTCGAAGGCAGCGCGGAGCTGCTGGTACCTGGCGACGTTCTGCTGGATGAGGCGAAGCGCGTTGGCGCGCACAGCGGCCCTTCGCTGCTCGGCCCATGTGCGTCGAAAGGTATCGAGGTCCGTGGCTGCAACAGGGATGGTGCGAAAAGCGCCTTCGGCCTGATTTTCCACAACAGTTCCGGGAGAAGCCTGGTATTCCGTCCCATTCTCTGCCGCGCACGCAACTGCCCCGGTGCTGCAGGTGACAAGAACGTCGCCTGCATCCGAGGTCGACACCGAGAACTCGGTCCCCCGCACCCCGAGGACGGTATTTTCCGTCTGCACGTCCATGTCCTGGTCCGCGCCCAGCTTGGAGACCTTGAGGCTGAGCGAGCCGCTGATGAGGTTGATGGAGCTGCGCGTGTGGCCCTGCAGGACTGACAGCTCGAAGGTGAACTGCGTGCCCGGGGAGACCGTGACGGTGGAGGCTGGCGCCCTTGGGAAGTTCACCGTGACCTGGGCGCTGCCGTCGTCTCCGGTTTTTATGAGGTCGAAGTTTTCGATGGGCGCTCCGATTACCACGGCGTCAGCGGCCAGCGCCGCTCCGTCCCTCAGGATGCCGACATCGCCTTCAAGAAAAACCGTATCACCGATCTTTTCCTGCCCTGCAGGCCCTCCTGATGATGCCAGCAGGAAGGGAAGGAAAACGACAAAGACGGCCTTTCGCACAAACGCCTCCATCATTCAGCCGGGAACCTGTACCTTCGTCTGTGAAGGTTCATGAGGATCCCGATGCATGCCAGGGCGGCCCAGAGAGAGGAGCCGCCATAGGAAAGGAAAAGGAGCGGGATTCCGGTAACGGGCATGATTCCCATGGCCATTCCTGCGTTGATCACCATGTGAATGAAGAGCATGGAGAGGATGCCGCCGCCGACAAGGTGGGCAAAGGAGTCCGCTCTCAGGCTCCAGACGATGCCCAGCCCCCGAAGCAGGATGATCAGGTAGAGAACGAACACCATCAGGCCGCCAAGGAACCCCCACTCCTCCGTGACAATGGAGAAGATGAAATCCGTGCTCTGCGAAGGAAGGAACTGGTAATGGCTTTGCGTCCCGTGGAGGAACCCCTTTCCATGGAAGCCTCCCGAGCCGATTGCGGTCAGGCTCTGCAGGATGTTCCAGCCTGAACCCTGCGGGTCCAGGTGAGGGTTGAGGAAGATCACGAACCGCATGATCTGGTAATCCTTGAGCGCAAGGCGAACGGCAATGGAACAGACCGCAGCTATCATGACCAGGGAAGCGAAGTAGAAGATCCAGTAGAAGTACGGCCGCCGGGAGGCTCGGAACCCCATGAGCGACAGTCCGGCAACCACCGCTCCGGGCGGGATCAGGTAGAGAAGGGAGGTCGGTTCGCGCATCATGCCCAGGAGCGCGGGGCCATGCCCCGTACGCTGTAGGATGCTGGGCAGGGCAGCCATGACTATGGTGAGCATCCCCACCAGGAGAATGAAAAACAAATGCCGCAGCTGCGCCCCTGCCATGAAAGCCATGAACAGGAAGATGAATATGAGGACAAGCGTCGTGCCGAGGTCCGGCTGCAGCAGGATCATGCCCAATGGGACCATGATTATGAAAACGCCCAGCAGAAGGCGCGGCAGCTCCCGGACCCCGTTTCCGATGTTCGAGAAATACGTTGCCAGGAAGAGGATGCAGGAGATCTTGGCGAACTCCGAGGGCTGGATCCCGAGCTCCCCCACGCCCAGCCACGAGCGATGCCCATTCACGTCCCTGCCGATTGCAAGTGTGACCAGGAGCAGCAGCAGGGAGATGGCATAAAGGTAGACGGACAGCATCCGCAGGGTCCCGTAATTCAGGAATGAAAACAGGAGCAGGATCCCGATGCCGGACGCGGCCCAGATCAGCTGCTTGAGATACTCCCGGGAAATCACGATTCCGCTGGAGTTGACGCCGCTTGAGTAGATGAACAGCACCCCCATAAGGATGAGGAGGAAAGTCGCGCCAAAAAGGACGAAGTCGAAAGAAAGCGTGACGGACCGTCTCATGGATGACTTTCTATCACGTTCGATGGATTCTCTCCACTAGGGCTGCCCGTCTGCCGCTGTGCATAGTGGCGAATTATCGCTACATTACAGAAATGGCCAAGCGCATCCTGTTCACGGCTCTCCTGGTGCTGGGGTCATGCCTGTTCGCAGCAGGCGCAACACTGTCTGACTCGAAGACTCCTCCAGCTTTGAGGACAGAACGAGACGTGAGAAATCTCTGCGAGAATGCCTTGTCCCACATTGTGGAGGGTGACCCCGAGCAGGGGATCTCGATGCTGCGGCCGTATGCCACCGGCATCTCCAAGGAGGACGTCGATTCGCTGGAGAATCAGCTTATGGGCCAGGCTGGAACCATCAAGCAGAGCTATGGTGACGCCATCGGCTATGTGCTGATTTCGGAGGAGGACCTGAGTGACACCATCCTCAAAGCAGTGTACGTGGTGAAGTACGAGAGGCACCTCATCCGATGGACGTTCATCTTCTACAAGCCCTACGACTCTTGGATCCTGGATTACTTCAACTACGACGACAGAATCGAGGCCCTGTTCTCTCCCAAAGCTTCCGAGCCGTCGAAATGACGATGGGCCTGGGAGTCAAGAACAGTAAAAACCCCGCAGAGCAAGCTGCGGGGTTTGATTGAATGGAGGTGGCGGGAGTCGAACCCGCGTCCTGGAGTGTTGACCAAGAACCTCTACAGGTTTATCCGCCCGTTAGATCTCGGCGGGAGGTTTGGGAGGCGGCGTCCCGCTTCCCGCCAGAGCCGGCTTTAATGTCCCCGGACGCCCGCTGGCGTGCGCTCGGGTAAGCCCCGGTTTGTTACAGGCACCTCCGGATGTTCGGGACCACGCTCCAGAGACCCGTGGCCGCAATTAAGCAGCCATTGCGAAATCTGCGTTGTTGGCAGTTTTGTTTTTGCCATTTTTAGGAGACTGGCGCTCCACCTGCAGCCCATGGCCGAACCGACCCCAGTCGAGACCGTTGCACCCCCGTAGCAATTGCACTCCGCGCAATCGCGAAGCCCTTTCGCCGGCCGCGCAGCGGACAGCGGAAGGGCAGGTTAGCGGAGAGAGTCGCGCGCCTACTTCACCCTGTATTCGCGCTCGATCTCCCGCTTCTGATCTCTCTTCCTGATGTCGTCTCGCTTGTCAAAGAGCTTTTTGCCTTTTGCGATGCCAAGCTCGCATTTCACCATGCCCCGTTTAAGGTAGACCTTCAGGAGGACAAGGGTCAAGCCTTTCTCATCTGTGACCCGCGCCAGCCGCTTGATCTCTTTGCGGTGAACGAGAAGCTTCCGCCTTCGCAACGGGTCATGATTGACCCGGTTGCCGAAGGCATAGGGCGTGACGTGGAAATCGATCAGCCACAGCTCCCCTTTTTCAACAAGCGCGTAGGAATCCGCAAAAGAGAATCTGCCCTCCTTGATGGACTTGACTTCTGTGCCCACCAGGGAAATCCCGCATTCGAAGGATTCCTGGATGGCGTAATTAAACCGCGCTTTCCTGTTGTACGCGAGGGCCTTGATTCCTTTGTCAGTCTTTGCCATGACGCTCTGGCGGCTATTTTCTGGCCAGCGCCACCCGGAAGCCGAGATACGGGGTGGACCAGTCAGCAGGCTGCGAGCCTCTGGTGAATACCGTAATCTGCTCTGACTGGTTGTTCCAGGCGCCGCCCCTGACAGCCCTGTCGGGACCTGAGGCGTAGGACTTCTCGTAGCCTGCGTTCAGCTTCGGGTCAAGCGAGGAGAGGAGGTAGCTGGAGGGGGCATAGGGATCGAGGCACCACTGCCAGACATTCCCCGCCATGTCGCGAAGTCCATAGCCGTTCGGCTCTGAAGCGCCCGCCCGTGAAGGGCCCGTGATTCCTTTGTGATAGAACACTGATGCGCCCGGCTTCGCACCGAGCGGGAACGGCATCCCGCGAAGCCCGCCGCGCGCGGCCCATTCCCATTCGCTCTCGTAGGGGAGCCGCGCCGCATAGCCGGGAAGCGCCGCCTCTGCTGAAGGAGTCAGCCACTGGCAAAATGCGGCTGCTGCAAAAAAAGAGACCGAAGTGACAGGATCGTCCTCCCTGCCTGCCGGGGGCCTTCCATTCACCCAATCGGGAAGATACGAGTCATCCGCGAGCCCGGCGGCTTTCAGGTTGGAAACGTTGGTGGGACTCCACTGAGGATTCTGAGCAACAAAGGAGGCAAACTGCGAATTGGTGACATCAGTCTCCCCAAGGTAGAAAGAATCCACCGCAACAGGGTGGGGGAGAACTTGGTCCACCATCTTGCCCAACGAGTCAACGTTGTCGTCCCTGCCCATGGTAAGCTCCCCGGCAGGTATTGAGCGATAGCTTGCGCCTCTCAGGACCAGGAGCCTGCCCCCAGCGCCTTCTGAAGGAGGAAACCTTGCCTGGTAGTACTTGGACATCGTGTCCCGGTAGTCAGAAAGGTACTTCTGGACCCACTCAGTAGAGGCCAGCCTCTCCGCCTTGGTGCGAGCTAAAGTTAACAAGAGCCAGGACGGCATATTGTCATATTTTTGTTTAACATGTAACGAATCTTCTACAAGTGCCACGAGTGAAGAAGGTGAGAGAAAGGAACCGTCTGTTGATGCCCGCGCTGCTGCCACCAGCAGCTCTCTAAGCTGTTGTTCCGATGTTACGTATCTTGCAGAATTGTCCAGAAAATCGTACATCTTAAACCGAGAACCATCATCGCTTGCAGCTCTCGATGCATCGGAAATTACCTGTGGAATCTCAGGGTTCTTCTGAAAGTCCTGGAGCGACCAGGACAGCAGACCATCCAGATCAGCAACAGCAAGCTGCTGACGTGTGCGCTTCTTGTCAGGGAAGAGCAGCGTTGCAAAAACCCTTCCGGTGACGTTTTCTCTCAGTGTAACAGGCGCGTAGTAAGGCTTTGAAAGCTCGACGGTTCGGGCACCGCGTTTCAGAAAAATGGTGCAGGGGGTGCTGCCGGCGTAGACTCCGTCCACTTTGACCGTGACCTTGTCGGGATATGTGCTTACCGCGAGAAAAGAGCCGCGTGCATGCAGGCCAGGATAGAGGAGAATGAAGAAAAGAATAACAACCAGAGCAACGGCGTAGAGACCTGTGAGATAAGCGCCCGGCCGCGCGCCCAGGATTGGCTTCAGATGCACTGCCAAGTCATCGGAAAGCGTCTGGGAGCCGGTCCGGTCCTTTTTCGACATGCGGGGGATTATAGGAATGCCGTACTCGCTTGTCAACGATTCACATCCCGTGATACCCTCCCGGCCGGAGCCGGCATGGCAGCAAATACGAACACCGCATGGATGCAGTGGGAAAAAAGCGTCCAGAATGCTACGGAACGCTTTCTCACCTGGCGGAAGAAACGGTCTCTTGCGCGCAAGGCAAGGCAGAAAAAGCGCAATCCCGTTGTCGACTGGATAGATGCAATCGCTTCAGCGGTGGTCATAGTGCTGGTCATCAATCAGTACCTCCTCCAGGCCTATCAGATTCCTTCCCCGTCCATGGAGCCCAGCCTCATGGTCAGCGACCGCATCTTTGTAAACAAGATCGTCTACGGTCCTGAGCTCATCCCCGGCATGCTGAAAATGCCGGGCTTCAGGGCTCCCGCCCGCGGAGACGTGATCATATTTGAAAGCCCTGAATACATCTCGAGCGGCCCTCTCAAGGACATCCTCCAGCGGATCATCTACATGGTCACCCTGTCCATCGTCGACATCGACAAGGACGAATACGGCCAGCCCAAGCATCATTTCCTGATCAAGAGGGCCATCGGAATGCCGGGAGACCGGCTTCGCATGCGTGAAGGAAACGTGGAGATCCTGACCCCCGGTGAATCCACGTGGATGCCCGAATCGAAACTGAAGGAAAGCCTGGGAATGAGCTACCCCTCCTATCGGTCCATCAATCCGGATGAGTACAAGGTCTTCCAGGAGGAGGGAGTCGGCATTGCCCTGCAGCTCGCCGGTCTTCCCGCAACAAAGGAACTGCAGAACGCAATCTCGCGGTACTACGAGGCGACCCAGGACTCCAGCGGCAACGCACATTTTCGCCTCATTGCCCTCAACGACGAGAAATACGTCGAGCTCTGGCAGAGCCGCACAGAATGGGCCATGGAGCCGTTCAACATCGACCAGGCTTCCAACTGGCGGCTGCTCCAGGAAGGGTATTACGTAGCGGAGGGAAGGATCTTTCCCATGGGCGACAACCGCGACAATTCGCGGGATGCCCGGTACTTCGGCACGGTGAGCCTGGACAAGGTCCTGGGCAAGGGGCTGTTCAGGTACTGGCCGTTGGGCAGGTTCGGCGTCATCAGGTAGGAGAGGATGATCGGTTCGGTCGAACGATATTCTTCCTCTGTTCGAAGGAGGAGGATGTCCCTCCTGGGAACCCGCACCTTCCGCATCCTGCTCATCGCTTTCATCGTCTATGTCGTTGTTTCGCGGTTCATTGTTGCCACCTTCCGCGTGGAGTCAGTGTCCATGGAGCCTGCGATAAGCCCGGCGGACAGGGTCCTGGTGAGCTACCTCGCCTACGGACCATTTGCGCCTTTTTCCCATGCAAGGCTGCCCGGGCTCTCCTTGCCGGAGCGTGGCGATCTGGTGATGGTGCAGCCCCCGTTTTACGATGATGAATCCGCGCTGGTGAAGATTCTCCAGCCCGTGGTGGGCTTCCTCACCCTGCAGAAGGCTACCCTTCGCAGGGACCTGTATGGCGGCAGGGTCAACAGCTACATGCTCAAGCGGATCATCGGCATGCCCGGAGATACGATCAGGTTGAGCAATTACAAGGTCTGGATAAAGCCTCGAGGGGCAACCGACTTCGTTGCGGAAGATCAGATCGTCCCGGTCCGCTATTCCATGCTCTCAACGCTGAACGCCCGGGGATGGGATTCCTCGCTGCCTTTCTCCGGGAACCTGGACGAGATGGTTCTGAAGGACAGGGAGTTTTTCGTGATGGGCGACAACCGGCCGCAGTCCAGCGACAGCAGGTCCTGGGGCCCGGTCCTGCTGGAAAGGATCATTGGCAAAGTGATCTACCGCTACTGGCCGCCGCTCTCTATTGGCAAGCTCTGAGCTTCCCCTTTCCCTGTATGTCCACGTTCCCTTCTGCGTGGACAAATGCCTGTATTGCAATTTCTACTCCCTGCCCGCGCGGACGGTTGCAGAGGGCATCCAGGAATCGGTTGTGAATGAGACCATCGAGCAGGCGCGCTTTTTCCGCGAGGCGCTGGGGAATGACGGCCCGCCGCAGACCGTATTCATGGGCGGAGGAACACCCAGCACGCTCGTTCGCCCCCTGCTCAGCCGGATGCTGAGCGCGCTGGGGAATCCTTCCTGCCCGGAGTGGACTGTTGAGGCGAACCCTGAATCCATCGACGAGGAGTTCCTGGAGATCTGCTGTGGCGCAGGGGTCACCAGGATAAGCGCAGGAGTGCAGAGCACGAATGACAGGCACTTGCGCGCTCTGCGCCGGACCGGAAGCCGCCGGGACATTGCGCGGGCTGTCGGATTGCTTCGCCGGAGATGGAACGCCGACCTGAATCTCGATTTCATAGCCGGAATCCCCGGCCAGGAGCCTCGGGAGGTTGCCTCAGACCTCGCCCTTCTGGATGAGCTCCCAGCGTCCCACGTCTCCCTCTACTCGCTGACCTATGAGCCCGGTACCCCTCTCGAGCGCCTTGTGGAGACCGGGAAAGTCCGTCCCAACTCGGCCGACAGGGACGAAGAACTCTGGTTCGCAGGTGTCACGGAGCTGCGAAGGCGAGGCTACGCCCATTACGAGATCTCAAACTTCTGCAGACCGGGAAAAGAGTGCCGGCACAACCTGCGCTACTGGAGGCTGGAACCCTACCTGGGGGTTGGGCCGAGCGCGGTCTCCACGCTGCCGGCTGCGCCGATTGCCAGGACCTTGGGCAGGCCGGAGCTTGCAGAGCCCGGCGCGGTGCTCAGGATGACAAATCCGAGCGACGTTCACGCATTCCTCTTGGGCCGTGACAGTCTCTGGGGAGCGCGGCTGGAGACAGTCAGACCCGCGGACTTTCTGGTGGAAACCCTGATGATGGGTCTGCGGCTTGAGGAAGGGATCCCAACGGCCGCCTTCCTTCGCAGGTTCGGCAGCAGCTTCGACGAGATCTTTCCGGGGCTCTGGGGAAGCTGGGTCTCTCAAGGCGTTGCGCATCCGGCCGGGGACCGGCTTGCCATGAGCGACTCCGGCAGAATGATGCTCGACGGGCTCCTTGCCGCCATGCCGCCGGAAGCGAAGGACCGCGAGCTGCGGGTCCGGTGGCCCTGATTGACTTCTATTTTTTATTCATGATACGCTAGGACAAACTTCACCAGGAAGAAGGGGAAACATGTCGGGCCATAGCAAATGGCATACAATCAAGCACAAGAAAGGCGTCGCGGACGCCAAACGCGGGCAGATGTTTACAAAGCTCATCAAGGAAATCAGCATTTCCGCGCGGCAGGGCGGCGGCGACCCTGAGGCGAACCCTCGACTTCGAACTGTCATCCTGAAAGCCAAAGCCAGCAACATGCCCAGGGACAACATAGACCGGGCCATCAAGAAAGGGACCGGCGAGCTTGAGGGCGTCAGCTACGAGGAGATCCTCTACGAAGCGTACGGGCCGGGCGGCGTTGCAATGCTTATTGACGTTCTCACTGACAACAAGAACAGGGCCGCGGCGGAAATCCGAAACCTCCTCAACAAGGGGGGCGGAAGCCTTGGCGCAGCGGGGAGCGTCGTCTACCTGTTCAAGAGGAAAGGGCTCATCACGTACGACGCCTCCAAGTACAAGGAGGACGACATCCTTGCAGTTGCGCTGGAGGCGGGCGCTGAGGACGTAAGCAGCGACAGTGACAATATCGAAGTGACCACGAACCCAGAAGACTTCGAGAACGTGGTCAAGGCGCTCGAGGCTGGCGGGTTCCAGCACACCATGGCGGAAATTGCGCGCGTGGCCGACGCCAGCGTCACGCTGGACAACGACAAGACTCAGAAGGCGCTGAGGCTGGTGGAAAACCTCGAGGACCATGAGGACGTCCAGAACGTGGCGACAAATCTGGAGATCCCTGCCGGATTTGTCATGAGCGAGTAGCGTCAACGGCCGCGCCACGACGGCAATGAGGACGCTTATCGGCATTGATCCGGGGCTCGCGGCAACCGGCTGGGGCGTTGTGCGGTTCGATGGCTCCCGCTTCTTTCACGTTGCCCACGGCGTGGTTAAAACAGATGCCCAGTCATCCCTCTCTGAGCGGCTCCTTGCCATTTACAGCGCCATCAGAAAGCTCCTTCTCAAATACGGTCCGTCAGAGGCCGGAGTAGAGGAGCTGTACTTTGCCCGCAACGCCTCCAGCGCCATGCAGGTAGCCCATGCCCGCGGGGTCGTCCTCCTGGCCCTCGGCCAGAGGGGGATTCCGGTCGAGTGCTATTCACCGCAGCATGTGAAGCAGGCAGTGATCGGGAGGGGAAGAGCGGACAAAGATCAGGTGCAGCGCCTGGTCAGCATAGTGCTCGGCCTGGAAGAGATCCCCGCTCCGGATCACGCTGCGGATGCCCTTGCAGTGGCAATTTGCCACGCGAACAGGTTGCGCCTCGATGTTCAACAGCGTTACAGGTGAAATCACGTTCAAGGGGGATGAGCGGCTCTTCCTCCAGACAGGCGGCGTGGAGTGGGACATCACTGTCTCCCGCCGGGCCCTGGAGAAGCTGCCCCCCGTGGGCGAGGTGGCGCGCGTCTACACGCACCTTCTGCACCGTGAGGACTCAATGCGCCTGTACGGCTTTTCCGACCCTGCTGAGAGAGCGCTCTTCCTGGACCTTCAGAGGGTTGATGGCGTGGGGCCGCGCGGAGCGCTCAAGGTCCTCTCGGGCGTTGACCGCGACAAGTTTGCCCAGGCCCTGGACAGCGATGACGTGGATGCCCTTTCATCCCTGCCCGGAATCGGGAAAAGAACCGCGCAGAAGATCATTCTCACGCTCAAGGGGAAGCTGACGCCTGCCGCGGAAGGCTCCGGCCGCTCTCCGGAGGATGACATTGCCACCGCGCTTGTCGGAATGGGTTTCAACAGGAGGACGGCAAGGAACGCAGTGACCGCAGCCGCCAGGTCGATGGGAGGCAAGGCCATGAAAGGAGAGGAGCTGGAGCGCGAGCTTTTCAAGCGCGCGGTGGCGATTGCGGGCGGTGAATCGAACGCAGCGGCCGGCGGCGGGCCTGAAGGGAGCGGCGCGTGAAAGACCGGCCGCCGGATCCGGGCCAACGCCTTCCCAACCCGGGATTTAACCCTGCGGAGGACGGTGAAGAGCTCTCCCTGAGACCGCGTCTGCTCTCCGAGTTCGTGGGACAGGACAAGCTCAAAGAGAACCTGGCCGTCTATATCGAGGCAGCCAGGAGGCGGGGAGAGCACCTGGACCACGTATTCCTCTCTGGCCCTCCCGGGCTGGGCAAAACCACTCTTGCGGCAATCGTTGCGAACGAGCTTGGCGTCCAGTTCCGGGCAACGTCGGCCCCTGCCCTGGAAAAGCCTGGAGATCTTGCGGCCATCCTCACCAGCATCGGAGAGCGCAACATCTTTTTCATCGACGAGATCCACAGGCTCAAGCCGGTGGTTGAGGAGATGCTGTACTCTGCCATGGAGGATTTCGAGATCGACGTGGTGATCGGCCAGGGCCCCGGCGCCCGCACAATCAAGATCCCCCTGCCGCCGTTCACGCTGGTCGGGGCCACGACGAAGACCGGCCTGGTATCGAGCCCGCTCTACTCCCGGTTCGGCATCCCTATGCGCCTGGATTTCTATGAGCCTGCCGACATCCGGAAAATCGTCTTTCGATCTGCAGGGATCCTTTCGGTAAGAACGGAAGATGACGCGGCAGAGATGATATCCAGATGTTCCCGCGGCACCCCCCGGATTGCAAACAGGATACTCCGGCGAATGAGGGACTTTGCCCAGGTCTGGGGCAAGGGCATCATCGATATGCCCATCGTCACTCGCGGCCTGGAATCCCTGGAAATAGATGAACGGGGGCTGGACAAGCTGGACCGCGAGATCCTGCGGACGCTTGTGGAGAAATATGCCGGGGGCCCCGTTGGCTCTGAGACAATCGCCATCTCCATCGGCGAAGCGGTGGACACCCTGGAGGATGTCTATGAGCCCTACCTCATCCAGATCGGGTTCCTGAAACGCACCCCCCGTGGCAGGGTGGCCACGGACGGAGCCTGGGAACACCTGGGAATCAAGCGGACCACGCGTGGAGACCAGTCTATTCTCTTTTGATCTGCCCCCGGACCTGATCGCGCAGGAGCCGGCCCCGGATCGCGAAAATGCCCGACTCCTTGTCCTTGATCGAGGGACCGGGCTGTCTCAGGACATGTCCGTGCGCGAAACTCCAAGCCTGGTTGCGCCGGGAACCGTGATTGTCCTGAACGACACTCGCGTCCGGAAAGCCAGGTTGTTCGGGAAAACCGAGGCGGGCCGGACCGTTGAGGTCCTCCTCCTGTCGAGGCAGAATGCTCGGGTCTGGGAAGCGCTCATGGGCGGGACGGGGAAGCTTCGCGGCAAGACGTTGGCCTTTTCCGAAGGCGTTTCAGGAACAATCGAATCCTCGGATGAGGATATCCGATTGATCCGCTTTGACCCGCCCGTGGATGACCCGTGGCTCGAACGAAACGGGCATGTTCCGCTCCCTCCCTACGTAAAGCGCGCCGACACGCCGGCGGATGAAGAACGCTACCAGACCGTGTATTCGAGAGCCGTCGGCTCAGCCGCTGCGCCTACGGCAGGACTTCATTTCAGCCGTCGCCTCCTTGATGAGCTGCGGGGAGCAGGGGCGCAGATATGCCAGGTCACCCTGCACGTCGGGCTTGGCACCTTCCTCCCCATCCGCAGCGCCCAGATCGAGGACCACAGGATGCACGAAGAGGAGTATTCCATTCCCCCTGCCACAAAGGATCTGGTAGATGCGGCCGTTTGCGAGGGGAGACCCATCCTGGCCGTGGGCACCACGGTTGTTCGCACCCTGGAGACCGCATGGACCGGGGACGGCTTGTCCGCGGGTCAAGGCCGCACGCGCATCTACATCACGCCGGGGTTCACGTTCAGGGTTGTTACGCAGCTTTTCACGAACTTCCACACGCCAGAATCCAGCCTGCTTGTGCTGGTGAGCGCCTTCGCAGGGCGCGAGCTGATCCTGAGGACGTATGCAGAGGCGATCAGGAAACGCTACCGGTTCTTTTCCTACGGCGATGCAATGTTGATTCAGTAAGTATGCTGGTCCATTTTCTGGAAGTCGGCGCGGACCTTTTCCAGCCGGGCAAGCTGGGCGTCAATGATCTGCTTGTAGTCCAGGTCTCCTGACTGAACGCGGAAGTTTTCGTCCTCCCACTCCTGTATCGCGGGCAGATGGATGTCCTGCATGTCCCATGCCATGGCAGACCACTTCTGCGCATCCGTCCAATATCCGTAGGCGACCCTGTAGATCTTCTCCGCGGTGTCCAGGCTCTCCAGGTTCTGCCTCTTCCACGGGTAATTGTAGAAATAGGCCACCATCTTGTCGTACTTGCTGCCCAGGGTCAGGTACAGGTAGATCAGCTTCAGGTTCACATGCATAGAGAAGAGGTACTTGTAGCGTCCCCATTCAGTCGTGTCGTGGATTGTCGCAAGGGCATAGAGTGGATTTGCAAACGGGGCGAAATCCGCCTTCAGGGCAAGCTCCAGGTACTCGATATCCTCCATCGCATCTTCGGGGTAGTGATGGAGAGTCTCGTGGTACAGCCTGTAGTACTGTTCGGCGTAGAGAATGCGCCAGGCCGATGCGGGGAGAAGAGGGACCATGATGAGCAGGAAGACAAAAACGGTCCGCTTCACATCCCTGTTATCGGCAGGCCGGAGAGTATTTTCCAGATTTCCTCATGAATAGCGTCCTGTGGCCTGTCTCCGTCGATGATCGATATCGCCATGCCGCTGGACCGGTACTTTTCAAAGGCGGCCATGTAATTTTCCCGCACCCTGGTCTGGAACGCCTGCCCATCAAAAAGCTCCTCCTTCCCGCGTCCGGAAAGACGCTTCTGGCTCACTTCAACAGGCGTGTCGATGAAAAGGAGACATTGGGGAAGGGGGAAGCGCTCGTTGAGAGCGAAAACAAAATCGAGGCCGCAATCGATGGACTGATACGCCAGGCTGGAAAAGATGTACCGATCGCTGATGACAAGCTCGCCGCGGGATGCCCTGGCCGCGATCCCGGTCTCCGCGGCGTTCACGTGCTCATTGCGGTCAGCGGCATAGAGCATGGCAATGGTGGTTGGGAGCATCTTCACCTGGCCTGCCAGGATGGCTCGCAAAAGCTTCCCCACGGGGCCGTCGGTGGGTTCCCAGGTGGCAGTATGGGGCTTCCCGGCGTGTTTCAGCCTGTTGGAGAGGAGTGAGAGTTGGGTAGAGGTTCCCGCGCCGTCGAGCCCTTCCAGAACAATGAAACTTCGCAGTATAGTCGTTTTCACCGGGCGCCGATTGTAATGCGAACCGCCTGCCTTGTCATCGCCATTTTTCTCCCCTTGTGTGCTGTGCACCTCTACCCCCAGGACAGCGGCCGCTCACAGAGCGGTGCGGCATCGCCAGACAGCGTGGATCAAGAGATCACGGTGACGGGGGGAGATGAGACAGCCCTTCCCGTTCCTCCTCCCGAACCACCACGGCCACCAGTGGTTCCTGACCTCGATCTCGGGAGGCCGCCTTCACCCCAACTAGCACCCGTCCAGCCGCCCTCCGGAGTGTGGGCTGCTCCTCCCGCCGAGTGGCGAGTGAAGGATCCGATATCAGTTGCGGCGGAACACGATCATGCGGGCTAGCACCGGATCTCCCGGACTTCGCAATGGTGCCGTGAGGCGGCCGCTGGAAGAGCGGCCTTCTGTCATCCTCATTGCAGAAGCTGAGAAGGACGATTTCAGTCGACGCGCCCTTCCCTGGCTTGCAGCCCTTACGTTTCTTGCGGGTGTGCTGGCGGTGTCGACAGGGATCGTTTTCGAACGCTCCGAAGCTGTCCTGCCCTCAGGCCCGATCGAGGTGTCGCTGGAGGCAGGCACCGCCGCGGTGTCAGCCGATGGGAACGCTGCCGCAGAAGTGGGCTCTTCGTCGTCACCCGGGCTTCCGCTGCCAATGCCGGGAGCCCTCCCCGGGGTCCGGCCCGGCCAACCCGCGGTCTTCCCGGACTACCGGCCGCGCCTGCAGCCAATCGGGATCCCGGGCGGAAGCGCAGGAGCCGACCTCCCTCAGCCATCCACCGATGAGGTCCTTGCAGACCTTCCTTCATCCCCTTCCCGGGAGCCGCAATCGGATGCGCAGATCGGATGGGAACAGGGCAGGGAAAGGAAGGTCCTCTCACGACGCGATCCGCAGTTCCCTCCGATGCTAGGCGCCTCCGGGGTTGAAGTGGAATGCACAGCGCGAATCACGGTTTCCCCGTCCGGCACGGTGACTCATGTGGAAATCACCCGCAGTTCAGGGTATACTGAAATTGATGCCAGTGTTGAGGCAGCCCTCCGTGAGTTCCTCTTCTCACAGGTGGACGGGAGGAAAAACGCGGTTGGAACGGTAACGTTCCGTTTCCGCCTGGAGAAGCAGGATTGAGGAAAGCGCTCGTCACACTATTCGCCCTTGTGAGTCTTGCAGTTTTGCTGGGCCTGACAGTCATTCTGGGATCCGCCATCAGCCGGGAAATGTCTTCGCGCATGGCGGAGCTAAAGTCAAAAGGCATTGAGACGCTCGAGTCCGTCCTCGGACACAAGGTGACATATGCCAGCATCTCACCATCCTTTCTCAACTACCTCGAGATTCGTGGACTCACGATTCAAGACGCCGTGCATCCGGAGAAGCCTCTCCTCACCATCCACCGCGTGCGAATCTACTACAGCCTTGTGCACCTGCTGACCCGACGCGACCCCGTGGGGTCGCTGCGCGAAATTCAGATCCTCAACACGCGGTTCTCGCTGGACCTCCAGAAAGACAAGAGCGTCATTGAGCTCCTCCAGAGGCTCACGGCAGCTGGAACGGGGGACAGCGGTCTGCGGGCCCGGTTCACGGGGGCTGACGTCGACATGACTCTCCAGTCAGGGGGGGTGACGCTCTCGATCTCCCACCTGTTCTTCCAGGTTGATGCGGAAAAAAACGC
Source organism: Spirochaetia bacterium (assembly GCA_049515135.1). Lineage (GTDB taxonomy): Bacteria > Spirochaetota > Spirochaetia > SZUA-6 > Fen-1364 > Fen-1364. The sequence continues at coordinate 131,574 of JBEKUJ010000003.1, read as the reverse complement.
CCTGGCCGTGTCGTTTCGCGGCGACTGTCACGGGGTCCTCCCGTCAGGCTTCGATTTCTCGTCCGGCTTGAACGTCGCGGGAAAGATCGACAGGGCTTTCACCTGGTCAGACCTTACCGTCCGCCTCCAGTCGTTCGAGAGTTCCCTTGTCGATCTTGAAAAGCAGACCCTCCAGGTGGTGTGGAAGGGAAGCCAGGTCCAGGTCCAGAAGATCGAGGACAGGTCTCCCATTGATCTGGGGGTTACAGCTGACCTGGACAAGAAGCAGCTGACGGTGAGCTTCCAGACCGATGGGCTCCGTCCGGACCAGCTGATGCGGTTTTCCCGCGGCCTGGCGAGGTTCAACAACTGGCTCAAGGCCCCCCTGACTGCCGCGGGCCATCTCACGTATTCCTTTTCCAAAGGAAGTCTCTCCTACCAGGCGGGCGTATCCGCCTGGTTCCAGGATCAGCTCCCCGTCCATGACCTGACCGTTGATTCGACCTTCACAGGAACGGAAAAGGGGGCTTCTTTTTCCCCGCTGCGAATCTCCTCCCCGGGGGGGAGTCTCCAGTTCGACGGGAGCATCTCATATAACGACTTCTACCCCGAAGGATTGCTGACCCTCGTCAACGTGGAGGCCGGAACGGGCAGACGCGTGAGCGCTGATCTTGCCATCCGGCGCAGCAAAAGCGGGCTTACCGTCTCGGGACGGCACCTGCGTGTGGGAGAGGTCGGGTTCGATGACTTCTCGATTGCCCTGAGCCCTGAGGAACGGGGCACCGCTTTTGCCCTCGAATCTTCGTTTGCCGACACCGCAACAGGCCATATTTCCGCCCACGGCGAGCTCCTCCTTCGCAAGCCGGTCCGCAGCGCCCTTGCGTCGGGGGACACGGCGATAGTCACGTTCCCCAGGATCACCCTGTCAGCCTCGCTGCGCGACGTGCCGCCGGACAAGGTGTACCATCTCCTGGCCGGGGCAGGGGCGCTGTCCAAGCAGCAGGAAGACCTCAGGAGCATGCTGACCCGCTACAAGGTCACGGCAGACCTGGAGATGACGACGGACTTGTCAACGGCGACAGTAAGCAGTCGGGACGTCACCATCACGGAAGTCGATGACCCCGCTACCACGGTCCGCTTCTCCGCGCTTGTCGACTCCGCGCATGTCGCCATCAATGATCTTTCCGGCACGGTGAAGGGCTACTCGCTTGCAGGGTCATTCCTGGCTTCTTTTGTCGAGGAAGGGCAGCTTGCCTTTTCCTCAGATCTCACGTTCCTCGGAACTCCATTCTCCTTCAAGGGAAGGTATTCGGACGCCGGAGGCCTTTATGCCAGCGGCTCGTACGGTCTGGAAGTGAATGTTGTCCCGAATCGGGACGGCACCTACTCCCTTCAGGCGAAAGCGGTCCGGCTGCCCGTTCCGTTTGCCGGTTCCTCGGTTTCGATGTCCTTTGACGCGAGCGGGCTGTATTCCGGGCCTGCGGAATGGGTTGTGCGCGCTCCGTCATTCACCGTCTTCAACGTCCCGCTGCTGGAGTCCCGTCAGAACACCATTGACGTTTCAGCGCGGCTCACCCCCAGCCGGCTGGAGCTTCAGAGGATATCCTTCAAAGATGCCTATTCCGCCCTTGCCGGCTCTGCGGAGGCCACGATCTCCATGCCGCAGGACCCGTTCGATCCGCATTTCCTGACGGAGCTCTCAGCGCAGTTCAGAGGCACTCTGAAGGGCAGGGTGGGGGCCGAATCATATTCCGCCCAGGGCAGTTTGAAGAAAGGGATGCTCGGGATAACCGTCGGCTTCGATGGCGTGCCCCTGGAGCGGATGCGATCCCTGTCGATCAAGGGATCTCTTTCGGGCTCAGGAGCGATAACGGGACCATTGGCAAAACCATCCATGACTTTCCTGGTGAGCCTGAAAGAGGGCCGGCTCGGCACGGACCCCATTTCCATGGAGACCACGGCAAGCCTTGCGCCTGATGTGATCCAGTTCAGCTCCCTGAAGCTCACCTACCTCGCCCACAGCCTGAGCGACGGGACAGGCATTCTCGACATGAAGAAGGACACTTTCTCTCTCAGCGCCCGCTACACGGGGGAGTATTTCACAGACCACGTGCGGCTGCTGGCCCGGCTGGAGGGCCAGTTCGCCCCGCCGGCTTCTGGCGTGTCAAGGCCGAACATTCTTGACCAGGTGCTTCAGGGGAGACTCAGCCTGGATGAGATCACCGTCGAAGGAAAGCCTTTTCAGCCGTGGGCAGTCAGCTTCCGCGCTGAGAAGGGCAGGCTGACGCTGGACGGCGGCCCCGGCAACTCCATTCACGGGTCAATAGACTCCCATCTGGCCTTCGCCATCCACCTGGCCCGTCCGCTTCCCTTCTTAGGCGACGCAGGCGGGAGGATCATTGGTGACCGCATTGAGGCTTCAGTGGGCGTGGAGACTTTCGACGCCACGGTCCTCAACTCCGTCCTGAAGACCGCCCCCATCACGACGCAGGCCGGCACCTCGCCAGTGCTTACCTTCGCCTCGGGCACAGCGTCCGGTCGGATTTCCATCAGCGGACCAGTCAACGATCCGGATTTCAACGGCGAGCTGTCCGTCCTTGGGGCCGGCATCAGGACTGCATATTCGCCTGACGAAGCCGGCCCCATGGCGACAAAGCTCATTTTCGACGGCAAGGGCTTTCACTTTCCCCGGGTGCTCGTGAACGCAGGGGCAAGCCGACTGAGCGCCGAAGCAACCTTCACGATAGACCATTGGGCTCCCGTTGCGTTCGACCTTACCCTGCGCACGGAAGGCGAGACATCCACTCACCTCAGGGTGAAGTTCGGACGGATGATCGCGGACGGGCACGCCCAGGGGATCATGCGGATCGCCGGAGACGACGCCAGCACCAATGTCACAGGCGACATCCAGGTGACTGATTGCCGCATCACCCTGGGGCCGGCGACGCAGGGAAGCTTCGTCCCGGAGACGCCCCCCACGTTCCTGACGTTGAACGCGGAAACTGGAAAGAGGGTGGAGTTTGCCTGGCCTTCAGAGAGCTACCCCGTTCTGCGCACAACGGCGAGCCCGGGCGGGAAACTGGCCGTCACCTACCGCGGGGACACGGGCGCCTACACAGTGAAAGGAACCGCGGCTGTGCAGGGCGGCGAAGTCTACTATTTTGAGCGAAGCTTCATCCTCAGGAGGGGCACCATAGCCTTCAACGAAGACCAGCAGAGCTTCGATCCGCACATCACGGCGCGCGCCGAGGCCCGGGAGTGGGACCCTTCCACCGGTGAGGAGGTCAGGATTTACCTTGACGCAGACAACCCGCTCAGCAAATTCACTCCCCGGTTCAGCTCCGATCCTCCGCGCTCGGAAAATTACCTTCTGGCGATGATAGGCGCCCCGTTCGTCACGCGCGCTGAGACGCAGGGCCTCCCCCTGTCAGCCGCCCTGATCTCTTCCGATATCGTCAGCCAGACCTGGGTCCTGCGGCCGCTGGAGCAGCGCCTGCGCGATGTCCTTGGCGTGGACATGGTGTCCGTGCGCACCCAGATCATTCAGAATCTCCTTGTGCAGAAAATTTTCGGAACCGCGCTGAATCCTCTTGACAACACCAGCGTCTCTCTTGGAAAGTACCTCGGGAACGACCTCTTTCTGGAAATGCTCTTGAGGCTGCAGACGCAGCCGGTTCCAGGGTCCACGGGGCTTTCGGTGACCCCATCGGGGGGCGGCGTGGGACTCCCTCCCATCCCGGCCAACACCCTCCCCAACCCCGGTATCGGGCTCACGCCGCAGTTGGAGTGGAGCATGGAGTGGACAACGCCGTTCTTCACGCTCGACTGGATATTTCAGCCTCAGCATCCCGAAACGCTGTTCCTGACGGACAACGCGTTGTCGTTCAGCTGGAGGTTGTCGTACTAGTGAACGGTACGTCCGTGCTGATGGCCCTGGCAAGCGAAGCGAGCGCAGGCCATTAGAGCGAGTACGCCGTACCCGGGGAGCGTCTACCGCACTCGGCGAACGCGTACTCACGTATGAGCGCATTGAAGCCGCGGCGTGAATGCCGGCAGCGCACTGAGGATCCCGCGCTAAAGGAGCCCGATTGATGAACCGTGCCACGAAGATGCTCTTCGCGACCGCCGTGCTCACCGCCTTCCTGGCCGCACCGTTGACAGCCCAGGACCAGGGAGGGACTAACCCCGGTTCTGAGCAGCCGGCACCCGGCCTGACGCAGCCCTCGGCGGGTCCGACGGTTCCCCAGGACCAGGCGCCGGGTCAACAGGGCCCGGGGCAGAGTCAGCAAGGCGCGGCCCAGGAATGGTATGTCGGCAAACCCATCAAGGATTTTACCTTCTCAGGGCTCATGACAATCAAGGCAGATGTGTTGAAGCCCATCCTTGCCCCCTACATCGGGCAGACCTTCACCGTGGATCCGCTTCTGTGGGAGATCGAAGGAAAGCTCTACGCGCTGGACTATTTCGAGACAATCGTTCCCAACGCTTCTCCCGCGGATGACTCGAAATCCGCCGTCATAATCCAGTTCGACGTCAAAGAGCGGCCCGTGATCACCAGCATCGACGTCATCGGCAACAGCGGGATCCGCACCGGGGACATTACCGACAAAATCCTCCTCAAGAAAGGGGACCTGGCCAACCAGACAAAGATGCAGGCGGATGTCGAGGCAGTGCGCTCCCTGTATCTGGAGAAGGGCTACTCGAACGCGGACGTGAAAGCGAACTTCGTCCCCAGCGACAAGGACAACACCGTGCGGGCCGTCTTCACCATCAACGAAGGCCTCGCCACGACCATCAAGGAGGTCCGGTTCTCCGGCAACCACTTCGCATCCGAAAGCACGCTGCGGGGGCTGATGAAGACAAAGCCGCCCTCCCTGTTCGATGCCGGGACCTTCCAGGAGTCCAAGCTGGAGGATGACAAGGCCGCCATCGGGGCCTACTACACCGATCACGGGTTCATCGACGCGAAGGTGGACAAGGTCACCCAGGATGTCGTGAAGCAGGAAGGAAAGAACTTCCTCATCCTCACAATCTACGTCACCGAGGGTGACCAGTGGACGTATGGCGGCTTGAGTATCGAGGGAAACCAGATATTCGGCACAAAACGCCTCATGGAGCTCGTCACGCAGAAGCCGGGAAAGACGCTGAGCCTCCAGAAGCTCCAGGCGGACATCGGACGGATCCAGGACCTCTACTACGAGAGCGGGTACATCTTCAACACCTTCGAGCGCAAAGAGAATCGGGACAACGCAGCCAAGACCATCTCCTATACCCTCACCGTGGGGGAGATGGACAAGGCGCACATCGAGAGCATCATCTTCAAAGGCAACTCGAAGACCAAGGAGTGGGTCCTGCGGCGGGAGCTGCCTTTTGAGGAGGGCGAGGTCTTCAACAAGGAGAAGATCATTGAAGGCTATCGAAACCTCGTCAACCTGCAGTATTTCAAGTCCGTCCAGCCCGATACACCCCAGGGTTCGGCATTCGGGCTCATGAACGTTGTTTTCAACGTGGAAGATGCCAGCACAGCGGACATCAACTTCGGCATCACTTTCTCCGGGGCCCAGCAGCTGGGGGACTTCCCCATCTCCGGCGTCATCAAATGGAACGAACGGGATTTCCTTGGAAGGGGAGAGACAGTCGGGGTTGACCTGGAGGCTTCCCCGATCAAACAGATCATTTCCCTGAACTTCCAGGAGCCCTGGCTCCTGAGTCAGCGATGGTCTGTGGGCATGTCGCTGTCTTTCGACCATTCCAACGAGCAGAACGTGTTGATGGACATGCTTCCCCCCGTCTTCAGCGACGGTGATTCGCCGAATGCCGCTCCTGATCCGTATACATCCCGGCAGGACTACATCAACGCGCTGGAAGCAGGTCTCAGCATCCCCCCGCAGTATTTGATGCGCTACGACGCGTATGACATCGTGCTCGGCCTCAGCACCGGCTACAAATTCGCCACTCCCCTGGGCTTCCTGGGATTCACAGGCTCGTACTCACCCTCTCTGCGGTATATCCATTACGACGACAGCCTGTACCGGCCATTCGAAGTGACGGTCCGCAGTAACAACAACTCCTGGAACCTTATAGACGCCGTCACCGCCGGCGCGTACCTGGATGGCCGCGACATCTTCTGGAACCCCACCAAGGGTTACTACGTCGGTCAGTCGTTCACGTATACGGGTGGGTTCATTCTCGGGTTCAGGGACTATATCCGCTCGGATTCAACCCTCGAAGGTTTCGCCACGCTGTTGAACGTTCCAATCGCAGAGAGTTGGAGCTTGATGTTCGTCCTGGCGGCTCATTCGGGGCTTTCCATGATCCTGCCGAACTACGGATACAATCCGTACACAGGCCAGTGGGGGATGTACACCCTCACAGACGACACCGACCTTCTGTACATCGATGGGATGACGGTCGGACGTGGCTGGCGAGTGCTCTACGGGAACGCGCTCTGGGACAACAAGCTCGAGCTTCGAATGCCCCTTGCCAAGGACTACGTGTGGCTGGTGGGCTTCTTCGATGCAGCGGCGCTCTGGCCGGATGTCAATCTCATTGGCGGAAACCTCAACAACTACTACTTCTCCTACGGCCTGGGGTTTCGCTTCGTCATCCCGCAGTTCCCCATCCGAGTCTACCTGGCCAGAGATTTCAAGGTCGACAACCAGGGGAACGTCACATACCAGCCTGGCGATTTCAGCATTGGGAGCTGGGGACTCAAGTTCGTCATATCGCTCGGCGGGGGCACGATGTTCTAGGGTGAGGAGGTCTCTCACATGAGAAAGCTCTTTGCGGCCCTTGCGGCAGGCATGATCCTGGCTCTTCCCGTTTCGGCGCAGCAGGTCACCAAAATCGGGATCTGCGACTTCACGCGCGTTCTCAGCACCGCATACAAGGAGTCAAAAGCGTACCGCGACTACGACGCCGCCCGGGCCGACTATACAAAGGAGATCACCGCCACAACGCGTGACATCACGGACCTGGAAAACCAGAAGCTGGATTCTGACAAGGCGGGAAACAAGGACCTGTCCCTGGGCCTGGAAAAGAAGATCGCCGACAAGAAGGCCTACCTGGAAAACTACCGACGAGTGAAGCTGGCCATCCTCCAGCAGCAGGCTGACAAGCTTCTCAGCGGGCCGGTGCTCAAGGAGATCATGGACGTTGTGAACTACGTCGCGGAAGGCGACGGATATGCGCTGGTGCTCAGAAGTGACGGGGACTTCGGCGCCGGGATCCTCTACCGCATCATGGAGATCGACATCACCGACAAGGTGATCAAGGAGCTGTTCAACCGGGCGGGAAAGACGTACACCGGGGGGCAGTAGTGGGGAGGATCCTCGGGATCGACCTGGGCACCAGGCGCGTCGGCCTTGCTCTCACGGATCCCCTGCGGACCTTCGGCTCCCCCCTTGCCACGCTCACGTTTGTTTCCGAGAAGGCCCTGGTTGCAGAAATCACCGGGCTGTGCGCCGAGCGTGGCGTCGATCTGGTTGTGATCGGCATGCCGTACGAGGCGGACGGCAGTGAGGGGGAGGGCTGCGCGCGCTCCCGTCGGATCCAGGAAAGATTGGAAGCCGCCGGTCTCAAGACAGCGCTGCATGATGAAACGTGGTCCAGCAGGGACGCCGAGGCCGCCCTGAGAGAGACCGGGAAAACCAGGCGTAATTCCAAGGAAGCGGTGGATATGATTGCCGCCTCCCTCATCCTGCGGGACTACCTGGAGCATTCCGGCCATGGCTGAGCTCACACCGATGATGGCCCAGTATCGCAGCATCAAGGAGCGCTTCGCGGACTCCATTCTCTTCTTCCGCCTGGGGGACTTCTATGAAATGTTCGACAGGGATGCCGTGGAGGCCTCCTCCCTGCTGGACCTTACGCTGACCCAGAGGGCCGGGGTCCCCATGTGCGGAGTCCCCTACCACGCAGCAGCAACGTACATCTCGCGCCTCCTGGCAGCGGGCAGAAAAGTGGCTATCTGCGAGCAAACCACGGGTCCAGGCAAGGGCTTGATGAGCCGTGATGTCCAGGAAGTAATCACCCCCGGCACAGTGCTGGACGACGGGCTCCTGCTTCGCGCGTCGAACAATTACATCGTCGCAATCGCCAGAGCGGGAGATGCAATATCCCTTGCGTATGCGGACGTTTCAACCGGCGAGCTGGCAGCCACGTCGTTTCCCTTCGCGTCGCGTCAGGAAATCCTGAAGCGAGAGCTGCACCGGCTGGAGCCCCGGGAGGCCATCACTCAGGAATCCCTGCTCATAGAGGATCAGATCCTCAGAGACCTGCTCGGTGAAAGAGAAGGCCTCCTTGTCAACCGCCTGCCTGACTGGAGCTTCGATGCCGAAGCCGGCCGCAGGCGGCTGGAAAGGCAGCTTGGCGTTGCCAACCTGAAAGGGTACGGCCTGGGGCCGGACTCCCCGGAGGTCATTTCCGCTGGAGTCCTCCTGGAATACCTTGGAGAGTCCGCCAAGCGCTCTTTGGACCACATGAGCACGCTCACGGTCTATGCGGATCGCACATTCGTTGAGCTGGACGAGGCATCCCAACGCAACCTCGAGCTGGTTGCCAACCTGCAGGACGGGAGCAGAAAGTTCAGCCTTCTTTCGGTTCTGGACCAGACCAGGACCTCCCCGGGCGCCAGAAGGCTGAGGCGATGGATCCTGACGCCCCTCAAGGACGCGGACCAGATCCAGAGACGGCTCGCCGCAGTGGAGTCCCTGTATCATGACCAGGTGCTTCTTTCGAAGCTGCGGGGAATGCTGGGATCCGTGCTGGACATGGAGCGTCTCACTGCCCGCGTCGCCATGGACAAGGCCCACGCAAAGGACCTCCTGGCAATTGCATCGAGCCTCACGGCAGTCATCGATGTGGGAGCGCTCCTTGTGGCAGCTGACCGTCAATCCCTGGCCAATCCCCTGCTGACCCGACGCAAAGAGATGCAGGATCTCGCCGACCTGTTGACGCGGGCAATCTGCGACGAGCCCGCAATCACTCTCAACGAAGGCAACCTCATCAGAGGCGGTTTCGATGCGGAGCTGGACAGGCTGCATTCCCTGAAGGACAACGCGCGGGAGATACTGGAGAAATACCTGGAAGAAGAGCGGACCGGGACGGGCATAGGGTCGCTGAAGCTGCGGTACAACAGGATCATCGGGTACTCTTTCGAAGTGACAAAATCCAACCTGCCCCTCGTGCCTCCCCATTTCATCCGGCGCCAGTCCCTGGTTGGCGGGGAGCGCTTCACCACTGACAGGCTCGCGGACCTGGAATCAGAGATCAACGATGCCTCCGAAAGAATGGTGGAGATAGAAAGGACCATTTTCCTCTCCGTCCGCTCGGAGGTGAAAAAAGCAGTGCCATGGCTCCTGGATGTCTGCGAGGCAGTTTCGGATCTCGACGTCTTCCAGTCCCTGGCATTCGCCGCCACGGTCCACGGCTACGTCAAACCAGTCGTGACCGGGGATACCGCCCTGGTCATCAAAGACGGCAGGCATCCGGTTGTCGAGGCTCATCTTCCCGGGGGCGGGTTCATTCCGAACAGCCTGGAGCTGCCGGCCGGAGGCAGGTCGTTCGTCATCCTGACCGGACCCAACATGGCGGGAAAGTCGACGTTCCTGCGCCAGGTGGCACTGATCACCCTGATGGCTCACATGGGGTCCTTTGTTCCGGCTGCCGACGCCAGGATCGGCCTTGTAGACAGCATCTTCTGCCGCGTCGGCGCCTCGGACAACCTGGCCAGGGGAGAGTCCACATTCCTTGTTGAAATGAACGAGACCGCCCACATCCTGCGGGCAGCCACGGACAGGAGCCTTCTCATCATGGATGAGATTGGTCGAGGGACCAGCACCAGCGACGGGCTTGCCATAGCGCGGGCGGTGTGTCTGTTCATCCTGAACCGTATCCACGCCCGCACGCTCTTTGCCACGCATTTCCATGAGCTGACGGACCTCGATCACCCCGCGGTAGCCAACCTGTCCATGGATGTGAGGGACCAGGGCGGTGAGATCGTCTTTCTCAAGCGCGTGCGGGAAGGACCTTCCAGCAACTCATACGGAATCCACGTTGCAAAGCTTGCCGGGCTGCCCGCAGAAGTGCTTGTTCAGGCGGAAAGGATGCTTCTGGATCAGTCCGCGGCGAGCCGCACTGACCCGGCTCCGAAAGCGTCCAGGCAGGCTTCCCAAGGCGAGCTGTTTTCGCCGCAGGAAATGGTGATCCAGGAGATTCGCGAGCTTCCCATCGATTCCACGACTCCATTAGACGCCATCAACAGGATCTCCCGGTGGAAAAAGGAGCTTGACGGGGGCGGCGGGAAGTGAGGGGGAAAGTCGGGACTCTTGCGGAGATTCTCGAAGTCCTTTTTCCCTGTCGCTGTCTTCTCTGTGGTCGCTGGCTGCTTGCCGGGCGGGCCGGCGGGATGCCCGTTTGCGGGGACTGCCAGTGCGCTCTCATTCCGCTCCAGGGACGCCGGTGCGACATCTGCGGCACGCCATTGATTTCCGAGAAGACAACCTGCATTCGGTGCCGGGACGCTGATTTCGCTTTTTCCAGGCACTTTTCGCTGTTTGCATATTCAGGACCCGCGCGAGATCTCATCGCGTCTCTCAAGTTCGAGCGGCGGCATCGTCTTTCGTCTTTTTTCGCGGATATCCTCGGTCCTCGAATCCTGGAGGACTATCCGGCGGTTCCCGTTGTCCCCGTCCCCGGCCGCAGGTCCGCGGACACGGTTGAATTGATTGCCCGCAGACTTCAGTCCCGGCACGGTATCGAGGTGCTCCGACTGCTGCAAAGGTCAGGCGGTCGTCCCCAGAAATCGCTTGACCTGCAGCATCGCAGGGAAAACCTCCGCGGGAAGATACGACTCGCCGCAAGAGACGTTCCCGACGAGGCGCTGCTTTTCGACGATGTTTTCACCACAGGGGCCACAGCGGACACCTGCGCAAGGACCCTGCTGGAAGGGGGCTGCCGGAAGGTGTCTGTCCTAAGCATAGCGATGGAAGAGTAACCCGCTGATTCGCCGCCGCTCTTATCGCCGCTGTACAAGGACCGCCCTGTGTCCGAAGCGCTTCCTGCTCTCAAGGAGCTTGAAACCTCCACACTGGTCCAGGACCCTGAAGATCTCGGTGCTCGGCCCTGCGGCAAGCATGGCGCCTCCCTTGGGGAGGAGGGCTTCCGCCGATCGGGCAAGGTCGATGTGCCAGGGGGCCTTGGGAACGGGGTGGAGCAGGGCGCAGAGAAGGTCGACGATCTTTTCTGCGAAGGCTTCGGCCAACCCGGCCTCGGTTGGCAGCAGAAAGGCCTGCACTGTTTGCCTTCCTGCCATTGCAAGATTGCGCCCCGTCATTGCAAGCTCAAGAGCGTCGCGGCCTGCCAGCCGCACGGTGGTAAATCCCGCGGCGCGCCTGCGCTCCGCGAAGACGGGGAGGTGCCCCTGACCAGGGTTCCAGAACAGGACATCTCCCTTGATCATGGCAGGCGGAAGGACTTCCTGGGCCAGCTCCACAGCATGGCCGACAGTATCGAAATCCGGAAGGTTATAGGCAGTCTCAAGCTCATACTCGACGTCCCCGGAGGAAAACTTCTGCCGGGTCCGCACATACGGCCTCAGGGTTTCGAGAGGCTCAGCCTGGCTTTGGGCATTTTCCGGCCTTTGAAAAAAGAACACGGAATGCTGGCTTGTGCCCTCGGCGTGGAAGAGAAGGCAGCCCGAGGACTGGATGGAGTCTCGAGCCAGCTGCTCCAGGGGAGACACGATGACCACCGCCCCCACGCCGGTACGGGAAAGCAGGCGAGGGGTTGTCTGGAAGAAGTCCTCAAGCACCGGGCGGCCGGCTTTTGCCGGCAGGTTCGACACGATCAGATCGAATCTGCGGCCCGCAAGGTTCCAGAAAGCCAGGCCGCAATCGAATTCCGCATTTTCCACGCCATTGGCTTTCGCGTTTTCCCGCGCAAATGCCACTGCCAGGGCGTCACGGTCCTGGAGCACGACGCGCGCAGCAGGCGCTGCCCGGGCAATGGTGATCCCGAGCACTCCCATTCCGCAGCCGACATCGAGGACCGAGGAGACTCTGGACAGATCCAGACGCCCGGCGATGCTCTTGAGAAGCAATCGAGTCCCCGCATCCACGTCATTACTGCTGAACAGGCCGTGGGAGAGGTGGAAGAGAGATTCCCTGCCCTTGTACTTCAACGGCACGGTCTTGTTCACGTAATCGATGGGGAATCTGGTCTCTGGCATCGTCACGCGACCAGTGTATACGAATGGGCCCGGGCAGGCAAAGCATGTTGACACATGACGGCATTTGGGGTATGTTAATGCCGAGAAAGAGTCGGCCCAGACTCTTTTTTTTGTGCTGTGGAGGTTTCCCGGGCTCCACGGCTGTGGGAGTGCGGCCCGGGAAGAGGCGGGTCCGTTGTACGCTGAGAGTCTTGAGAAAACCGTTCGGGAAGTGGTTGAGCCCCTGCTCTCCGGTCTGGGGTACGCCCTGGTGGATCTCAGCATTGGCAGGCTTTCTGGTTCCACTCGCATCAACGTCGTCATCTACCGAGAAGAAGGCGTGGGAGTCGATGAGTGCGCCCAGGTCTCGGGCATGCTCTTTCCCCGGCTGGAGACAATCGACGCTCTGGCTGATCCAAGCCTGGAGGTGAGCTCCCCCGGGATCGACCGCGTGCTGAAGCGGCCTTCCGAGTATGCAATCTTCCGGGGCCGCGGGGTGCGGATCCTGGCGGGAGACGCAACGGAATGGACGGCCGGCATTATCGACCGTGTGGAGGAAGAGACGCTGTGGCTGAGGAGGGGAGGGGAAACGCGAGGGTTCGCGATTTCCGGCATACGGAAAGCGCGACTGGACTATTCTGTGGAGGTTGAGGAAACAAAAAATGCAGTCTGATCTTTCCCAGGCAATCAAGCAGCTCGTGCAGGAGCGAGGGATCCCCGAGGATCTCGTCATGAGCACGATTGAGAACTTCCTGCTCGCCGCGTACAAGAAGAAGTACGGCGTCGTGGACAATGCGGTCGTTCGCTTCAGCGAAGACGGCACCGAGGTCACCCTTTTCGCCAAGAAGAAGATCGTCCTGGACGACGACCTGGAGGATCCTGTCTACGAGATACCCCTGGTGGAAGCCCTGGAGCTGAACGAGGAGTGCGAGGTCGGCGACGAGCTGCTCATAGAAATCAACCCCAAGGAGTTCGACCGGGTTTCCGTACAGAGCGCCAAGCAGAAGGCGCGGCAGAGCCTGCGGGAAATCCAGAAGGACACGCTGTACTCCGAGTTCAAGGACAAGGTCGGAGAAATGATCATCGGGTACTACCAGAGGGAGCGGAACGGCAACATCTATGTCGACCTGGGAAAAACCGAAGGCATCCTCCCCAAGAAGTACCAGTCACCGCGGGAGATCTACCATCCCAACGACCGTATCAAGGCCCTGATTTACGAGGTCGTGAAGACGCCGACGGGGCTCCAGATCGTGCTTTCCCGCAACCACGCGGAGTTCGTGAAGAAGATTTTCGAGCTCGAAGTGCCCGAGATCTACGACAAGACCATAGAGATTTCCAAGATCGTTCGGGAGCCTGGCTACCGGACCAAGATTGCCGTGCGCTCCACCCGGGAGGACGTGGACCCGGTCGGGGCGTGCGTCGGATTGAAGGGAGTGCGCATCCAGGCGGTAGTGCGCGAGCTGGAAGGGGAGAAGATCGATATCCTGCGCTACTCGCTTGATACGCGCAGCTTTATCAAGAACGCTCTCTCCCCAGCTGAGGTGAACCAGGTGGTGATCCTGGACGAGGCGAAGAAGCTGGCGCTGGCGATTGTCCCGGACGCCCAGTTCTCCCTTGCCATCGGAAAACAGGGCCTGAACGTGCGCCTGGCCAACAGACTCACTGACTGGAACATCGACGTGAAGACTGAAACCCAGTTCTCCGAGATGGACATCTCAGCAGAGGCCAAGCGCGCCGTCTCCGCCCTGTTCGGTGAGACGGAGGAAGAGATCCAGAAGATTTCCGAGCTTCCGGGTATCCCCCAGAGACTGGTGGAAACCCTTGCAAAGGACAACATCACCGATATCGAGAGCCTGGTGGCCCTGACGCCCGAGCAGCTTGCCGCCCTCGAAGGGATCACCGCAGAGGACATCCAGACCATCCACAAGATCATAGAAGAGAACGTGGAGATCGTGGAGGAAGAGCAGGCTCCTTCCGCCGAAGAGGAAGAGATCCCCGCGGAGGAAGAAGTGGCGGAACAGGCTGCCGAAGAGACCGCGGCGCTGGATGCGGGCGCAACTCCCGCGGAAGGCGCGGTGGAGGCTCCGCAGGCCGAGGAGACCGGTGCAAAGGAAGCGGTTGAGGAGACCGTTGAAGAGGAGACCTACGAATGTCCGGAGTGCGGAACGCCCATCACTCCCGACATGGCTACTTGTCCAAACTGCGGCGTCGGTTTAACCTTCGAGGACGACGCCGAGGACGAGCCTGCGGCGCCAGAGGGCAAGGCGCCGGGGCCAGGCGGGCCGGCTGAGGGAAGCGCTGCGGGCGGCGAGGGAGAGTAAGAGAGCAGGTATGCCTGAGGAACTGGACAGCAGGAAGAAGCTTAAGACCACCCTGATCAAGCACAAAAAGATTGAGGAAGAGGCGCCTCCGGTTGCCGAAGAGCCTTCCGAGAAGAAGAAGGTCGTGGTGGTGAAGAAGAAGGTCGTGGTGGTGGCCAGGAAGACTGTTCCCAAGGCGCCATCGTCGGCCCCCGAATCTCACAAGGAGGCATCCGGGCCCGAAGTAACGCTTCAGGTCCCGCGGGAAGCCCACCGGACCGGGCCTGCCGCCACTCCTCAAGCCGGAGAGGCTCCCAGGGCAAGACACCACGAAGAGCCCAAGCGCGAACCGGCCCCCGCGGCGGCCCAAAAGCCGGCAACCCAGGCTGCCGGACCGGCTTCGCGGCCCGCGCCCCAGGCTCCCACTCCTGCCCGGCCTGCTGCGCCGCGCCAGGGCGCGCCGTCGTCCGCTGGCTTCCGCCCGGCCGGGCATGTCCCGACCCCCCCGGCTCCCGCCGCCCAGGAGCCTCACAGGCCAAGATTCATTCCGGCAGACCGGGGCGCAGAACCCCGGCCCTCCGTGAGGGAGAGCGTCAGAGAGAAAATGAGGCTCACCCCGCTTCCGCCCCGCCAGGGCGGAGCGCCCATGCGCCCCGGTCCGGGAGGACCGCCCAGCCACGGACCAATGCGCCAGGGTGGCCGGCCTCCTGCCCGGCCTTCGTCCGCCGGAGGATCTGGCGGTCCTGCGAGGACGGAAGAAAAGAAGCCGCCGGCCAAGAAGTTCTTCTCCAAGGCCAAGAAGAAGATCGAGTACCCCAAGAGGAAGCACGACCAGCCGGAGGAGAAGTACCTCCAGGTCAAGAAAAAGACCGTGGTCATGGCGAACCCTGTCCCCAAGGAGATTTCCATAACGGAAGGGATCACGGTCTCGGAGCTTGCCCGCAAGATGAACCTCAAGGGTTCGGACATCATTCACAAGCTCATGGGAATGGGGATGATGGTCACAATCAACCAGCAGATCGATTCCGACACCGCATCCCTCCTGGCCGCAGAATACGACTGCAAGGTCAATGTGGTCTCCCTCTACGACGAGACAGTCATCGAGGAAGAGAAGGAAAAAGAGGAGGACCTCAAGCCGCGGCCTCCCATCGTCACCATCATGGGACATGTCGACCACGGCAAGACCAAGCTGCTGGACGCCATCCGCAGCGCCAACGTGGCGGAAGGTGAATATGGAGGAATCACCCAGCACATCGGCGCGTACTGTGTGGACCTCCCCCAGGGCAGAATCGTTTTCCTGGACACCCCGGGACATGAAGCTTTCACAATGATGCGCGCCCGCGGCGCACAGGTCACCGACATCGTCGTGCTTGTCGTCTCGTCAGTGGATGGGGTGATGCCCCAGACCGTGGAGGCCATCAACCACGCCAAGCAGGCAAAAGTACCGATCATCGTTGCCGTGAACAAGGTGGACCTCCCGGAAGCCAACGTGGACCTGGTGAAAAAGCAGCTCACCGAGCACGGCCTGGCCCCCGAGGGCTGGGGCGGGACCACGATCTACAACGAGGTGTCTGCGCTCAAGAAGACAGGAATCAAGGAGCTGCTGGAAAGCATATTATTGCAGTCTGAGATCCTTGAGCTCCGCGCCAGCTACTCCAACAGGGCATCAGGAATTGTCCTGGAGTCCCGCGTGGACATGGGCCGCGGAATCGTAGCCACAGTCATTCTGCAGAGAGGAACCCTCAAGGCAGGGGATTCATTCGTTGCCGGCATCTACTCCGGCAAGGTCCGGGCAATCTTCAACGACAAGGGAGAAAAGGTCTCGGAGGCCACGCCTTCGCTTCCCGTGGAGGTTATCGGCTTTACCAGCATTCCCAACGCGGGTGACCCGTTCCAGGTCACCGATTCGGAGCAGACCGCCAAGACTATCGGGAGCAAGCGCCAGGAGCTGAGGAAGCAGGAGGAGATGAAGAGCGTCAAGAAGGTGACGCTCGACAACCTCTACGAGCAGATCAAGGAAGGCCAGATCCAGGGGCTCAACGTCATAATCAAGGCGGATGTTGCCGGGTCCGTGGAGGCGCTGAAGTCCTCCCTGGAGAGGCTGTCGACGCAGGAGGTGAAGCTCGAGGTCATCCACGCGGCCGCGGGGGCAATCAACGAAGGTGATGTGCTTCTTGCTTCCACGTCCAACGCCCTGATTGTCGGGTTCCACGTGCGGCCCAGCGCAGCGGCGCAAAGCCTTGCGGACCGTGAGAAAGTGGAAATCCGCAAGTACAACATCATCTACGATGCGCTGGAAGATATCCGCTCCGCCATGGAGGGCATGCTGAAGCCCGAGTTGAAGGAAGAGCAGATCGGCACCATCGAAGTTCGCAACACGTTCAAGATTCCCAAGGTTGGCACCATTGCCGGATGCTTCGTCACCTCGGGCAAGGTGCGCCGGGGGTCGGACGTCCGGCTCATCCGGGACGGAGTGGAGCTCTGGAAAGGGAAGATTTCCTCCCTCAAGCGCTTCAAGGATGACGCGCGCGAGGTGGAAACGGGGTTCGAGTGCGGCATCGGCCTGGAAGGCTTCCACGATATCCAGGAAGGCGACACTCTGGAGGCGTACGAGACACACGAGCTCGCCAGAAAGCTCGAGGGGAGCCGGGATGGCGGAAGTAAGGCTTCGGCGAATTGAGAGCCTCATCCGGGAAGAAATCTGTTCCATGATCTTTCAGGGGGAGATCAAGGACCCCCGGGTGGAACGGCTCACCACGGTGACAGAGGTGAACGTATCGCGGGACCTTGGCCATGCCAAGGTCTGGGTCTCCCGGTTCGGAGACAGGGCTGCGGTTGCTCAAAGCGTGCAGGCGTTGAACCATGCCGCCGGGTTCATCCAGACTGTCCTGTCCAAGAGGATGTCGCTTCGGATCTTCCCCCATCTCACATTCCTTCTCGATGATTCCATGGAAAACGGATTCCGGATTGCAAAAAAGCTTCGGGACGTCATGCATTGATCGAAGGTATCATCCTTCTCGATAAGCCTCCGGGACAGACTTCATTCCAGGCTCTCTCGCACATCAAGCAAAAGCTCGGGACCCGCAGGGTAGGGCACGCGGGAACCCTCGACCGGTTCGCCGAAGGACTCCTGGTCGTTTTTGCAGGGAGAGTGACCAGGCTCTCGGGGCTGGCGACTGCGATTGACAAGGAATACGTGGCCACCCTCACGTTCGGGCGGCAGACAGACACCCTGGATCCGGAAGGCACTGTGATCCTGGAGGGCCCCGTGCCGCGCAAGGAGGATTTGGAGGCGGTCCTGCCGGTTTTCACAGGACGGGTCCAGCAGGTCCCGCCCGCGTATTCGGCTGTGCACGTCGTCGGAGGAAAGCGCGCATACCAGGCTGCCCGAAACGGGGAGAAGGTTGTTCTGGCCCCACGGGAAGTCATCATCCACAGCCTGCGCCTGGTTTCATTTACGCCGCCCCTTGCCACTCTCCAGGTGGTCTGCTCAAAAGGGACATACATACGCTCCTTGGCCCGGGACCTTGCAGCGCGGCTGTCCACGGGCGCCTTTGTCTCGAACCTTCGCAGGACACGCATCGGAGGCTTCCGCGTCGAGGAGGCGAAATCTCCCGGTGATTTCGAACCGGAGCGCGACCTCCTGCCCCCGTCCCGGCTCTTCGATGCATCATTCGGTCTGCACCGCCTTTCCCTTCGGGAGGAGTGGCAGGAGAAAGCCGCCAGCGGCGCACCCATCAGAGACAGTTTCTTCCTGGAGCCCCCGGTCACGGATGGCGTTTTCGGGGCATTCGGCAACACAGGTGACCTGCTGGCAGTTCTTGAGAAGCGAGGAACAAGCTACCGCTACACCGCGACCTTCCCTCGGGGAGAAGCTTCGTGAGAGTAGTGCCGTGGACCGAGCTTGTGGCGGAGCGCCAGAGAATCCCGGAACCGGTCCGCCTCAGCATCGGCGTGTTCGACGGCCTCCATGTCGGCCACAGGGAGCTCATTGAAGCAATCGTCAGCTCTGCCAGGCCCGGCAGCGCGCTCGTGGTCACCTTTCCCAGGAATCCCGTCCAGGTCCTGATCCCCGCGAGCTTTCCAGGGCTCATCCTCAGCTACGCTCAAAAACTGACCCGGCTGTCCGGGCTGGGCGTGGAAGTGGTTGTGGCAATTGACTTTTCAGACGAAATGAGTAATCTTTCCGGAAGGGCTTTCATCAGCCTGCTGAGGGACAACTTAAACATCGAAAAAATCGTCGTCGGGGAAAACTTTCGGTTCGGAAAGAACAGAGAGGCCGGTTCCGGCGACTTGAAAGAGATGCTTTTCGATACCGGGATCGAAGTGCAGGTCAGCCAGCCAGTTCTCAGGGACAACGCCATCGTATCCAGCTCCCGAATCAGGAAAACCATCCAGGAGGCGGATTTCGCGGAGGCGAAGGCGATGTTGCTGGCGGATTACAGCGTCGACCTCCGCGGCATTGCGGGCCAAAGCGAAGCAGGCGGAGCCGTACGCTATCAGCGCTCGGTGATCCAGCAGGTGCTGCCCAGGCGCGGCCGATACGCGGTGACGTGCGAATGCGGCGGGAAGCAGGGTGCCGGAGAACTCGAGGTCCTTGAGGATTCGATCCTGCTCAAACCCGGCATCGGGAAGCTGATAGAGTCGGTCACATTTCACTGAAAGGAGTTGGATACATGCCACTGACAAAGGAAAAGAAAGA
This sequence comes from Spirochaetia bacterium, assembly GCA_049515135.1. Classification (GTDB taxonomy): domain Bacteria; phylum Spirochaetota; class Spirochaetia; order SZUA-6; family Fen-1364; genus Fen-1364. The sequence continues at coordinate 112,385 of JBEKUJ010000003.1, read as the reverse complement.
GGAAGTAATCAAGACATTCGGAGCGAACGAAAAGGATACGGGGGCAACTGAGGTTCAGATCGCTCTTCTGACGAAACGGGTTGATGAGCTGACGGAGCACTTCAAGAGACACCCCAAGGATAACAACTCCCGACGCGGCCTTCTGATGCTCGTCGGCCAGCGGCGCAGACTGCTCGCGTATTTGAGGAAGAGAAACCTCACCAAGTACCGCGAGATTATCGAGCGCCTCAACCTGCGCAAGTAGCGCGAAGGCAAGGACACAGATGGAACATCGTGTAACATTCAAAATCGGGGAAGAAGAGCTCATCTTCGAAACCGGGAAGATGGCCAAGCAGGCCAACGGAGCGGTTTTTGCCCGGCTGGGCGGCTCGGCGGTGCTCGCAACTGCATGCTGCGCGAGCAATGAGAAAGAAGATCTCGACTTCATTCCCCTGTCCGTCGACTACCTGGAGAAGTACTACGCGGCGGGAAAGATTCCCGGCGGGTTCATCAAGCGCGAGGGCAGGCCGAAGGACAAGGAGGTCCTCGTCTCCCGGCTCATCGACAGGCCCATCCGGCCCCTTTTCTCCCGGTTGTTCAAACGCGAGATCCAGGTCATCCCCATGGCCATCTCGACGGACCAGGTCAACCCGCCCGACATCCTGGCCATGAACGCGGCCTCCGCCGCCATCACGGTCTCCGACATCCCGTTCGAGGGCCCCATCGGCGCCGTGCGCATGGGCTACGTGGGCGGCGTGCTTATTGTCAACCCGACCTTCGACCAGATCGAGCAGAGCGAGATTGACCTCGTGGTGGCGGGAACGGCCAAAGGGATAACGATGGTGGAGGGCGGCTCGCGGCAGGTGCCGGAGGACCTCATCATCCAGGCCATCGAGATGGCGCACGCGACCATCCGCGAGCTGTGCCGGATCCAGACCGAGCTGGCCCAGAAGGCCGGCAAGAAGAAGCTCCCGCTGATCGAGAAACCGTCGACGTTCACTCTCGGAGACGAGGTGAGGCGGTGGGCGAAAGAGAAGCTGGACCGGGCCTGCTTCGTGAAAGGCAAGGAAGAGCGCAGCAAGGCCATCCGGGCCGTGCGTGATGAAGCGCAGGCTTTCTTTGCCGACCGGCTTGCAGAAACAGACATCCGCCCTTTCAAAGCCTTGTTCGAGGACATGGAGCAGGAGATCATGCGCTTCTCCATCGTAGAGAAGGGACGGAGAACCGACGGGCGATCCCCCACGGAAATCCGTCCCATCACCTGCGAGATCGACGTCCTTCCGCGGACGCACGGCTCAGCCCTGTTCACAAGGGGTGAAACCCAGGCCCTCGTCGTCACGACGCTGGGAACCGCGCTGGACGAGCAGATCATGGACAACATCGACGGGGACACCAAGAAAAACTTCATGCTGCACTACAACTTCCCTCCTTTCTCCGTGGGGGAAGTGGGCCGGCTGGGCTCGCCCGGGCGCCGAGAGATCGGTCACGGGCATCTTGCGGAGAGGGCTATCAGCATGGTCCTTCCGAAGAAAGAGGACTTCCCGTACACCGTCCGAATAGTTTCCGAGATATTGGAGAGCAACGGCTCCTCTTCCATGGCCACGGTGTGCGGAAGCACATTGAGCCTCCTCAACGCAGGGGTGCGGATCCAGAAACCGGTGGCAGGAATTGCCATGGGTCTCGTGAAGGAAGGCGACAAGTTCGTCGTCCTCAGCGACATCCTCGGCGAGGAAGACCACCTCGGGGACATGGACTTCAAGGTGGCCGGCACGGAAGACGGGATTACAGCCCTCCAAATGGACATCAAGATCGAAGGGGTGAGCGCAGAGATCCTCCGCAAGGCTCTCGGCCAGGCGCACGATGGCCGGATGCACATCCTCGGGATCATGAACAAGACTATTTCCCAGCCGCGAACCGACATCTCGGATTTCGCGCCCAAGGTCATCTCGCTGCGCGTGCCGACTGAGAAGATCGGTCTGATCATCGGGCCGGGCGGAAAGAACATCAAGGGCATGAGCGAGAAAACCGGCTCACAGATCAACATCGACGACGACGGGACGGTGACTATCTACAACCGCCAGAAAGACGGCGCCGAAAGAGCCCAGAAGATGGTGGAGGCCCTCGTCGAGGAAGCAGTCGTGGGCAAGGTATACACGGGACCGGTCAAGAGAATCATGGACTTTGGCGCGTTCGTCGAGATCCTCCCCGGCAAGGAAGGCCTGGTACACATTTCCAAGCTGGCAGCCACCCGGGTGGAAAAAGTGACGGACGTCGTCAAGGAAGGCCAGGTGCTGACCGTCAAGGTCACCGAGATCGACCACATGGGCAGGATCAACCTGGCAACCCTGGAAGCCCTGGAGGCAAATCCCGGCCTGATGACGGAAAAGACTGAGAGACGGCCGCCGCGGCGGGATGGGGACCGCCCTTTCCGGTCTGACCGCAGACCCGGAGACAGGCCGCACGGCGGTCCCCGGGGAGACGGTCCGCGGGGCGGAGGGCCGCGCACGCACCGGAGAGACGGGTGATCCTCACGGAGAAGCTGGCCAATGGAGCGTCCCTGCTCCTGGAGCCGGTCGACCGGACGGACACCCTCTGCATTGGATTCTGGTTTCTCCACGGTTCCCGGGATGAAAGCTCGGGGGAAAGGGGCTATTCCCACTTCCTCGAGCACATGCTCTTCAAGGGGACCGAAAGGAGAACCGCGCTCGCCATAGCGCAGGAAATCGACCGCGTGGGCGGGATCATCAACGCCTTCACGGAGAAGGAATCCACCTGCGTGTACGCAATCATGCCGAAGGAGCACCTTCGGCTCGCGTTCGACGTTCTCACGGACATGACCACCTGCTCTCTCCTGGACAGCAAGGAAATGGAAAAGGAGAAGGCGGTCATCATGAACGAAATCAGGTCCGTAGACGATTCTCCGGAGGAGAAGGGGCACGACCGCTACCTCCGAGAGATGTGCGGCGACCACCCCATCTCGCGGAAGATCACCGGCGAGGTCGAAGAAGTGGAACAGATCTCCCAGGCTGACCTCCTGCGTTTCTACCGTGAGCGGCTTGTGCCCAAGAACACCATCATAGCCGTTGCAGGCAACTTCCCCGTAGATGAGGTTCGTCGTCTCGCTGAGGCGGTCTTCCCCGCGGGAAACCGCGGGCCCGGTCCGGGGAAGCGCTCGGCGCCGCCCTGGAAGAGGAAAGTCGCTGTTGTGCCCGACAGGTTCAACCAGGTCCAGATCTACGCCGGAACCTGCTACCCGTTGAGCCACGAGCTTGCCCACTACTATACGTCTCTTGTGTTCAGCACCGCCTTTGGCGAATCCATGAGCTGCCGCCTCTTTCAGAGGCTGCGGGAGCAGCTTGGCCTCTGCTATACGGTATACTCTTTCCGTTCTTTTTTTTCCGACATCGGGATGTGGACCATCTATGCCAGCGCCACCCCAGCCCAGGCACGCAGCCTGCTGGAGGCCCTGGACGCCGAGCTGGCGAGGCTGCTGTCCGCCCCTCTCAGCCGCCAGGAGATCGACGATGCCAAGAGCCACCTGGCGGGAAGCATGATACTCTCCAGAGAGGACATGGAATCCCGCATGAAAAGGCTTGTCCGCCAGTTTGTGACCATGGGCAGGGTCCTCGAGTTCGATGAATCCCTTTCCGCTCTTCGAAACGTTGCGGATTTCGACATCCAGGAGTTCGCGCGTCAGCGCCTGCGGCGGGACGCTTTCAGCCTGCTTGCCTACGGGACCAGGGGGCTGAGCAGGATACGCAGCTTCAATTTCACCTTTCCGGGGTGACGTGTGGAGATTCCTGTCGTCAATTGCGCCGTCTCGGGCGGCACTCTGCCGGAGTACCAGTCTGATGGCGCATCCGGAGCGGACCTGCGCGCCATGCTTTCCGAAGACCTGGTCCTGAAACCGGGAATGCGCGCCCTGGTTCCCACCGGCCTTCGCCTGGAGATACCTCCGGGCCTGGAGGGGCAGGTGAGGCCTCGGTCCGGACTTGCCCTTACGCACGGGATAACGATCCTCAACTCTCCAGGCACGGTGGACAGCGACTACCGGGGCGAAGTCAAGATAATCCTGATCAACCTGGGGGAAAGCGATTTCCGCGTGCGACATGGCGACCGGATAGCTCAGATAGTCTTCAGCCCGGTGTCGCGAGTCTCGTTCCGTCGCCGGGACGCAATGCCTTCTACCCCCAGGGGGGGCGGCGGTTTTGGCTCCACCGGATCGTAGCCGACGGTTTCGATCTCAGGCCTGCTTCCTGCTTCTTTTCCTTGCGGGAGGGCTGGCGTTTGCCCAGACAGCTTTGTCGGCCTCGCTTCAAGCTGCGCGGGATGCGCTGCAGCGCGGAGACAGCCAGGCAGCACTATCGATCCTTCGCGCAGTGCGGGCCGGCAACCCGGAGCAGTCCCGCGTCGATGAGTCTTTCGCGTTGAGCGTGCAGGCCGCCCTGGCGGCCGGGGACCAGTACCTGGCCCGCTATTTCGCACAGAAGCTGGTGGCGAGCTCACCCGGATCACCGGCCACGTTCCAATCGTGCCTCCAGGTCGCCTCCAGGGCTTACGACTCGCGTTCCTACTCAGCTGCCCTGGAGTTCTACTGCGACGCAGTTGCCAGCTTCGATGCGGGCGCGGAAGGGACCAGGAGCGACCTGGACATGGCGCTGCTTCGGGCAGCGGAGCTGTTCCTCTACCACGAAAGGGACGCACAGTCAGCAGGATCGTATTTCCATCGCATAAACCCGGGCAACATACCGGCAGCGGAGCTAACCCTGCTTCGCGCGATGCGCGCTCGGCTTGCCTGGGACCTTCTTTCCCCCCAAAGGCTCGGGCTGCAGGATGGAAACGTGTCCACCCTCAGGGTGGATCAGGACGACCTGTGGATCGGCACCTGGAACGGCGGTGTGGCCCGCTATTCAGTGTCGGCCGGGAGAGCTGACTCCTTCCCGTCGCCGGCGTTCCCGCGCTCCGTGGAGATGGCAGGCCACAGGGTGTGGGTCGGAGGAACGGACGGGCTCTCCTGGTACGGAAAAGCCACGGGGAGCTGGGCAACAGACCAGGCCTTCCAGTCTCCCGTGCCCCGCAAAGTCCAGACCTTGAAGCTGGCAGGCGGTTTTCTCTACGCGGGCACGCTTGGGGACGGGCTCTTCAGGCTGGCTGCAACGGGTGGGCAGGCGGCAGGTGCCCAGGTCTGGACACCGGTTGGCGACGGCGCGCTGCCGGGACTTTTCGTTACCTGCATTGAAGAATCGCGCAGCAGCGGCTCGTTGTATATCGGCACCCTGGACCTTGGCCTTGTGATCATGGACGGGCGGACAGGCCAGATGAAAGGTCTCTCACAGACCGTTCCCGCCTTCACCGCCGCCAACATCACCAGTGTCCTGGAAGACTCGGAGGAAAGAGTCTGGATTGCGACGTACGGGGACGGGCTTTACCTCTGGACGCCGAAAACCGACACTATTCAGCACTTCAGCAAGTCCGGCGGCCAGCTGGGCGACGACTGGGTCCTTGCCATCTGCGAGACCGATCGGGCAATATATTTCGGGAGCTTCGGGGGGGGCGTCAGCGCCTTCCTCCGGCACGAAGGCACATGGCGAAGGATCGGCATCCCGGATGGGCTCGGCTCGCTCGATGTTTCGGCAATTGCCTGGAGGGCTCCGTATGTGTTCTTCGGAACCCTGGGGGCAGGGGTGAGCGTCTATGATGAGGAAGCCGATGGTCCGTAGCTACATCCGCACCTATCTGTACGTCGGCCGCGAATACGTCTTCTCCTTCGCAGTGGCGTTCCTCTTTTTCTTCTTCATATTCTTCCTGAACCAGATCCTCGTCATGGCGGAGGAGATTTTTTCCAAGAAAGTGCCTTTCTGGGATGTCGTGCTCCTTGTCATCTATTCGCTTCCCATCGTCATCGCATTCTCGTTCCCTTTCGGCTCGCTTGTGGGAGCGCTGATGGCGGTCGGCAGGCTGTCATCGGACAACGAGCTGCTTGCCTTTGGCGCCCTGGGCGTGCCATCGCGTCATCTCGTGTCCCCCCTCCTCATCGTGGGGCTCCTTTTCACCCTCGTCTCTTTCATCATGAACGACTATTTCCTCCCCCTGGGCAACATTCGCTTTGCGGAAATCTATCGCAGGATCCTGTACTCCAATCCTGCGGTCGAGCTGGAATCCCACTCGATAAAAAAGTACGAAAACACAACAATCATCACAGGCGACGTGGAGGGAAAGCTCATCAGGAACCTTCTCATCATCGACAAGTCCCCGGAAGGCAACAGGCGGATCATCCTTGCCCACGACGCCCATCTGGAGGAGAGCAAGGCGCAAAAGGGCGTGGTTTCCCTGACTCTGGATTCCGTCTTCAGCCAGGTGAGCTTCCCGTCTGAAGGGGACCGCTACGACTACACGACGTCGCAGTCCATGGTGTACAACATACTCCTCAAGGACATCTCCGTTTCCCTGGGGGGGATCAACCCCTCCTACCAGAGCTCGGTCGACGTATGGAAGGAGATCCGCGTCAAGCAGGCGGACCAGGACAAGGCGCTGCGTGAAAAGGATAGCAAAATCAGGGAGCTCCAGTTCGGTCTCGCCTCGGGGCTGCGCTCAGCCCTGCTGACTGCGGCTGCAGACCCGTCTCAGATCGGCACGGCCCGACAGAGGGTGGGCGAGCTCTGGCGGGACTTCTCCGCTGAGAAAGCCAGGAGCATCGCGGACCAGTCCCTGCAGGCATACCTCCTCGAGTTCTACAGGAAGTTCTCAATGCCCGCCGCCTGCCTGGTCTTCGCGTATTTCGCGTTCCCCGTCGGCGTCCGCGCCCGGCGCAGCGGCCGCACCGTGGGGTTTGCCGTGGGGCTTTTCGTCTCCATTGTGTACTGGGGCATGCTGTTCGCCGGCCAGACCTTCGGAGTGAGGATGTCGCTGTCCCCGGCCTTCTCGATGTGGTTTCCGGATGCGATTGTCCTTATGGCGGCATTGGTCTTCTTCGCCATCAGAAGGGCCAGATGAATATTCTCTACCGGATGCTCATCCGTCAGTTTCTCCCTCTTTTCCTCCTGGCCGTCATCTTTTTCGTGCTCCTGCTCCAGCTCATCGATGTCTTTGGGAGCATCTGGCGGTATTTTGCCCACAATGTCGGAATCGAGCAGATAGGCTGGATTGCCCTCCTGTATGCGCCGAAATGCATTTCGTACGCGCTTCCGGTCTCCTTCCTCTTCGGCATCTCCTACTCCCTTGGCCTTTTCTATGCCAACAACGAGTTGTTCGCGATCTTCGGTTCCGGTGTCAGCCTCCAGCGTCTGGTGACGCCCTTTCTGGTCCTCGGGTTCGTTCTGAGCATCGGAGCCTTCTTCTTCGAGGATGCCGTGGTCATACCGACATTCCGAATGAAGAACGACGCGTATTCTGACGCGGTCAAGCAGACCGTCACTCTGAGCCAGTCAAACGTCACCGTCACCAGCCCGGATCAGCGAGTCGTGTACCAGGCGGATTACTACAACGACGCCGAGCAGAGGCTGTCAGGGCTGACCATCGTGGTCCGCAGCGCACGGATGGATATGTCCCAGCGCATCGACGCCCAATGGGGGGAATGGAAAGGGACGCACTGGGTGCTCCACGATTGCCGGGTCTTCACCTGGGACCAGCAAGCAGCGACCCTCAGCAGCACGAATGCCGCGGTCTGGGATTCGCCGGTTCTGAACGAGCCGCCCGACACCTTCCGCAAGCTCTCGAGGGACGTGGAAGAAATGGACCGCGCAGAGTCACAGCGCTACGTGGCTGCCATCCGCAAGGCAGGGTTGCCGTTCCGCGAGGCCCTGACCGACTACTATCGCAAGTATTCCTTTGCAAGCACTCCGTTGATCGTGGCGCTCATCGCAAGCAGCCTTGGCAGCACCTTCAAGAAGAACATACTCCTGATGAGCCTGCTCTCCGCGCTTGTCATCTCGGTGGTGTACTATGTCTCGCAGATGGTGGCTGCCATCCTCTCGAAGAACGGCTATATCCCTCCCCTTGCAGGGGCCTGGAGCCCTTTCTCCCTTTTCCTCGTGCTCGGTTTCATGCTATTCAGAACTGCTCGCACGTAGGAAAGGACAAGGGGCATGGAATACGCGGCAGGAGTTGATTTCGGGGGCAGCTCCGCGAAGATCGGGCTGACACGACGGATCAAAGCTCTCATTGCCTCGCGACCCTCACGTGACAGACTTGCCGTCGCAGGGATCGGCATGCCCGGTTTCATCGATAGCAAAGCAGGGACTGTTGTCGGCGGATCGGAGAACATCCCCTGCTTCCAGGGAAAGTCGCCGCAACTTCTGCTTGAAAACGCGCTGGGCGTTCCCGTTTTCTCGGAAAACGACGCAACGAGCGCCGCGGCCGGAGAGCTGGCTTTCGGTGCAGGGAAAAACTTCGCTGATTTCCTCCTCATCACGCTGGGGACCGCGATCGGCAGCGGACTGTCTCACCGGTTCCAGGGGATCCTCGGAGCAGCCGCTCAAGCCCTGGAACGCCTGGAGGGCGTGAGAGGCCGGGAAGGTCCGGTGGGTTGATGGCATTTACCGTGTCACATCGGGACCTCGGGTGCAGGGCTCGCGTCGGCTCGCTTGCCCTGAATCACGGGACCGTGTCGACTCCATGCTTCATGCCGGTCGGAACCAACGCCACGGTCAAGGCAATCAAGAACCGGGACCTCGAGGAAATAGGGGTCAACCTGATCCTGGGAAACACGTACCACCTCTACCTGCGGCCGGGCACGGATGTGATCCGGGAGGCCGGCGGGCTGCATTCCTTCATGGGATGGCAGCACAACATACTCACCGACTCCGGCGGGTACCAGATCTTTTCCCTGTCCTCCTTTCGCAAGGTGGAGGATGAAGGCGTTCTCTTCCGCTCCCACCTCGACGGCTCTTCCCATCGACTGACTCCGGAGGACGTGCTGGACATCCAGATGGTGCTTGGAAGCGATGTCATGATGCCGCTGGATGAATGCACTGCACCGGGAATCACGCGTGATGCTGCCGTGAGCGCGCTGGAACGGACCACCGCGTGGCTGCAACGCACCAGCAGTGCATGGAGGAGCCGCCAGGCCGCAATGGCGGGCCAGCTCTTCGGCATCATGCAGGGCAACTTCTTCAAGGACCTTCGCCAGAGGAGCGCCCAGGAGATCGCGGCCCTGGACCTGCCGGGGTACGCCATCGGGGGACTCTCGGTAGGGGAGCAGTTCCCCGTGTTCAGGGACCTTCTCCATCATTCAGCATCCCTGCTCCCGGACGACAAGCCGAAGTACCTCATGGGGATCGGCACGCCGCAGTACATCCTGGAAGCCGTGGAAGCTGGAATCGACCTCTTTGACTGCGTTTTTCCCACACGGACAGCACGAAACGCGCAGGTGTTCAGCTCAGAGGGACCTCTGTCCCTGAGAAACGAGAAGTACAGGAACGACTTTCGACCCATCGACGAGCAATGCGAATGTGAGACGTGCAGAAATCATTCCCGGGCCTACCTTCGCCACCTTTTCAAAGCCAGGGAGATCCAGGCGGCAGTGCTGGCCACCTGTCACAACCTCACGTGGCTCAACCACTTCGTCCAATCGATCAGGACCGCCGTTTCCCGCGGGGAGTTTCTGCGCTTCAAGGAGGAGTCTCTGGCGCGGCTGGGGGACTCCAGGGAAGTGCTGCAGCAGGGAGCGCCGTGATGCGCACCGCGCTTGTGGCCGTGGCAATCCTGACCGTGCCTCTTCTCACGCTTTTCGGACAGACCCAGAAGCCGCTGCGCGGCGCGGCGCCAATGCCGCCCGCTGCCAGCGATCCTGACCAGGTCTCGATCCCCCGTGAAGCAGTTCGCTGCGCGCTGGGCTATCTGGGAGTGCCGTACATGCAGGGCGGGACCTCCATGGGGGGGCTCGACTGCTCGGGCCTGGTATACCGGGTTCTCCAGGACGCCGCGGGACTGTCGGTTCCCCGTGGAGTGGAGGCGCTTTTCCATGCCGGAACGGCAGTGACGTACCCTATGCACATCGGCGATCTGGTGTTCTTTGACACGGAAAGTCAAGAGCACGCTTCGGCCCCCAGCCATGTCGGGCTTTACGCCGGCAACGGCAGGTTTATCCATGCAGCCTCGGAGGGGAGCCGCACGGGCGTCATCGTTTCCCTGCTGGAAAACCCGTACTACCATGACAGGTTCCTGGGCGCCCGCCGCGTGATTTCCTGGAGGCAGCCCGTGCTTGAGGTCGTTCTGACGGACGCCGCATGCCAGTTGATCACTGCCAACCCGTTCGCTTCGAGAGAAAAAATGACGATCGAGGTCTTCAACCGCATGAGTGGCGGCGGACCCATGGACCTCACCATCTGCCGTGACGGCAGGCAGGTGCTGGCAACCCGTGTCGCGCCGGGAGCGGGTGGTCCGGCCGTCGTTCCCCTGGTTCCGGATGCCGGCACCTGGGATGTCAGGGTGAACCGGTTGTGGAAGGGCCGCGAGCTGGAGCGCGTCACTTTCACGGTTGAGGAATAGCCGAATGAGTGAAACGGCGCCCGGAGTGCAGCGCGGGGACCGGCGCAGCTCTCTCTCAGCCGTCATCGTCATGGCGTGCACCGCCGGGTCCCGTCTGTTCGGCTATGTCCGACAGGCGCTCTTCAGCTACTACTTCGGGGCGTCCGGGGCGGCCGACTCGCTGAATGCCGTCTTCAACATCCCGAACAATCTCCGCAAGCTCTTCGCCGAGGGGGCATTCTCCTCCGCATTCATTCCTGTCCTTTCCTCCACGATAGAGGAAGACCCATCCGGGGCACGACCGCGAAGGCTTGCCAGCAACCTTGCCGCGTTCCTCATCATTGTGCTCATTCCTCTCGTGGGGCTGAGCGTTGCTTTTCCCAGGGTGTTTGTCGGGACCCTCCTGCGATTCTCCGACCCGGCGAAGGTGGCGGTGGGCGCCCAGGGGATGCAGTGGATGTTCAATTACATCCTGCTGGTCAGCCTCAGCGCCCTGGCGATGGCGGTGCTGAACTGCCACGGGACATTTGCCGTCCCTGCCCTCAGCCCCCTGCTTTTCACGCTGGCCACTGTTCTTTCCATCGTGTTTCTCAACGGCAGGTTCGGCATCCTCTCCATGGGGATCGGAGTCCTGATTGGCGGCATCCTCCAGTTGGCCGTTCAGATCCCGTCGCTGCGAAGACGCGGCTACTCGGTGCGGCCCGACTTCCGGCTTTCCAACCCGGATTTCACCCGCACCATCCGGCTCTGGCTGCCGTACCTCGCCTCAGCCTCGATTCCAACCGTCACGCAGTTCTTTGCCCAGCTTTTTGCAAGCGGACTGGAGGATGGAAGCGTCTCTGCAATCGTCAACTCGGTGATGTTCCTTCAGATCCCCATCGGGATCTTCACTGCCTCCATAAACACCGTTCTCTTCCCGAGGATGAGCAGGCAGGCCACCAGGGCAGACAAGGAAGGACTGCGCGGATCTGTTTCCTACGGAATCGAGTCTCTCATCGTCCTGCTCGTTCCCTCGACGGTGCTTCTGTGTCTCTTTGGACGGGAAATCATCGCCGCCGCGCTCCAGCGCGGGCACTTTGCCCAGCCTGCCACCCTGATGGCTTCCCGGGCGCTCACGGGCTACGCCGTCGGGCTCCTCTGCATGGGCATCTACCAGTTCCTCCAGCGACTGTTCTACTCCCTGAAAAGCTTCTCAGTCCCGCTGGCAAGCGCTGCATTCGTGGCGGTGATAGACATCGCGCTTTCCCTTGTGCTGAAGGAAACACCCCTCCGGGTCAGCGGCCTTGCATATGCCAATTCAATCGCCTTCACGGCGGGAGCGCTGATGCTCGCCGTCATTGCGCGCCGCCGCCTCGGGGGGATGGAGCTTCTGTCCATCCTGGCTGCGCTGGGCAAGTCTCTCCTGGGGTCTGTTCCCATGGCGATTTTCATCATCCTCTTCCAGTCATGGAAGCCGGGTCTCTGGATGAGCGGTGGAAGCCTGCGCGGCGTGGCGTGGATTGCGGCCGCCGCGCTTGTCGCCGTCTTGCTGACTCTCGGTGTGTACATCGTCCTGAGGGTCCCTTTCCTTGCCGATGTCATTGCTAGGGGGAAAAGAGAGTGAAGCGCGCGCCGTGGCTTCTTTTGTTTCTCCTTGCCGGTCTGCCGGGACTGCCTGCCGCAGACGACCAGTCCCAGGTGCTGGACAGGACCCGGCAGACTCTCCTGTACGGCATTGACAGCCAGGTCCTGGACGTGGTGCAGCGGATCTCTTCCACCCATGACGGGCGGTTCACGAAAGAACTGTCTTCTGTCCTGACAGACACGCGCTCGGCAGACGTGAAAAAGGCGATTCTCGGCGTCTTCGAGGACCAGGGCGTGAAAGACGGGGAGGGGATGGCCCGCAAGATCCTCGGCGACAGCGACAACCAGACAGGCGACCTGCTCGTTTCCGCGGTCCGCTACCTGACCGCCATTCACGCAGCAACGCTGGCACCCCTGCTCACCCCCCTGATCGATTCCAAGGACAGCGGGGTTTCCTCGGAAGCAATCCGTGCGTGTGGAAAGTCCGGCGAAGCCGCCTGCGCAGCCGCGTTGGAATCGAAGCTGAACAGCCCGGATTTTCCGGATGCGCGCCGGTCCGACGTGATCCTGGCCCTGGGCGATCTCAAGGACCAGAAAGCGGTGAGCGACCTGATCGCGATAGCGAAAAACACCGATGAGGACAAGGTTCGAAGAGTGTATGCGGCCGACGCCCTTGGAAAGATCGGGGACGCCCGCGCGCTGCCCGTGCTGAAGGCCATGTTTGCGGAGAATGACGCCCTGGTCCGGGCATACGCCGCCTCAGCCCTTTCCCATTTCGGACTGGACGATGTGTTTCCCATGCTGATCCAGGGCTTGAAGGATGACGACTGGAAAGTCCGCGAGCAATGCGCAAAGGCCCTGACAGGCAACCTGTCTTCCGGTCAGGCAGACATGGCGCTCCCTGTGCTGCAGTACAAGGCGCGCTATGACCCGGTCAGCCAGGTGCGTGTGGCCGCCATCAAGGCCCTCGGCGGGATGGGAGGCACGACGGGGGAGGATACCCTGGCGGCTCTCTACCAGGGAGCCGGATTCCCTCCAGAAACCCGAGAGACCGCGCTCAAGGCCTTGACGGCCAGGTCCCTGTCCCGCGCAATCGATGCCGCGAAAGCGGTCATAGCGGCCGAGGGAAAGGGAGTGGACCAGAAATCGATTGAGGCCACTGCACGGGTCCTCTCAGAGGCGCAGGGAGCAAGCTTGAAGGACGTCTACACTGTCATGCTGGCAAGCCCGGACGCGGCGGTCCGCGCCTATGCCGTGCGCGGCATAGGCGCAAACGTTTTCTCAGACCTCAAGGACAGGCTGAAGGACATGTCGCAGAAGGATCCGTCTCCCCTGGTGCAGAGGGAAGCTGAGAAGGCGCTGGAGAAGCTCTAGAACAGTCTCCGCACGGCCCGAGCACAGCGCAGCTGTGCGGAGGCCGTGCCAGGGCTAGTCCTGCCTCACGGACCTCATGATCCTGTTGATCTCGTCCAGCGGAGACACCCACTCCCTGAAATGGATGCTCATTTCCCTGCTGTGAGGGCCGACGAACGGGATCTCAACGTCCAGGCAGTCCTCGATAGGGCCGCTCACTCCCGGGAACATCTCCGCGCGCAGAGGCGTGAACACGTATTTTCCCCCCCGGTTCCTGATCTCGGCGATTGAAGACGGGACGCGCACAAGGAAAACGAGGTACTGGGAAAAGCCTCCTCCGATGCTTCGCCCGCCGCCCTCCGGGATCCGGTGGACGTTCCTGAACCCGACATGGGGATTCTGCATGCTCACGCGCATCTCGATGAGAGGCGGGAGCGTGCCCTTCTGGAGCTCCGATCTGGGCAGGGATTTCCTGAGGCTCGTGACCGTGGGCCGTACGCGCTTCCTCCGCGGGACGAGCGGCGGCGCTTCATGCTCAGGCGGCGCGCCGGTGAGACGCCCCGCAGGACCGCCCGTGGCCAGGAGCGAGACCTTCTTCGCGCCACCGGCCCCCTGGGCCTCTGCCGCGGGCCGGCCGCGGGCGGGCTCCTTCCCGCCTGCGGCGGGCACAACCCTGGACTTGGCAAACCCTGTCACAGGCACTTCCTGCAACTTCTTTCTCAGGAAGAGGAAAAGCCTGATCAGCGCGTACAGGAGGGCAAGCCCGACAAGGATGTACACCACGTAGAGGAACGTGAGCCGCGGAATTGGCAGCCCGCCCCTTCCTGTGTAGGTGAACGAAAGGGTTCCCGACGTAGGTGAGATGCGAAGATCGTTTTCGAATACAAGCTGCACGTTCGCGGCGTGGTCCCCCTCGGGGTATGACAGGGGAAGCCGGATGGGCACGTCGAGCGCGGCTTCTGCGTTCGGAGCAACGGTGATGGTCACTTTCCCGTCCAGCAGCTCGGCTCCGTCGCTTTGCACGCTGGAGAGACGTACGATGATCGGCTCGGATTTCCAGTTTTTCACCCGGAACGGAGCATTGAACCGGTTGCCCACCTTTCCCAGCGCCGGCGGGAAGATCAGGCTCGGGAAGCCGGTGGTCATACCGGTGACGGCCTGCTTCTCTTTTGTCCTGTACGGGACAGTGGGGACCCCGAGGGTCTGGGCAAGGTCGGGGAGGTAGCTCTTCAGGCCTTCCTCTCCGGGGGCCGGCTCGGGCGGCACCTTGAGAATGTTGACCTTCCAACCCTCTTTCTTCATTGCCTCCGCGACATCATTCACCGCCTTCTTGACCGCTTCATCGCTCATCAGCTTGGTTGCGCTGCCCGGAGGGGGATCATTTACACCATCCGTGATGAGGATGATCTGCTTGGGGTTCGTCTCCGGCAGCTCCTTGACGTACTTGTAGAGGAACTGCAGGGCAGCCACCAGGTCCGTATACCTGCCCAGGGGATGGAGGAGCAGGATCCTCCCGAAAGCCCGGTCCGCAGCCTCGGCGCTGTTGATCTCCAGGGCAATCTCCACCTCCGGCGTGCTGTCGAAGCTGAGGAGGTGGAATGTGTCGCCGCGGTGCAGGCGTGTGGCCAGCAGGTCATGGACGAGGTAGTTCATCAGGTCGTCGAAATACGGGAACATGCTGGCAGAGGTGTCCACCATGACCACCAGATCGATGTTCTCAGCGGCCGCCGGCATGACCGCAAGGAAGAGCAAGATCACAGCGACGGTCACCAGCAGACCCCTCGGGACGCTGCTCAGTCTGATTTTTCTCATAAGCTTTTCAGATCCGCCTTCTCGATGTTCTCGACGATGTAATGGAACTCGTTCTGGTTGATCGTAAATGCCAGCTCTTCCCCCGCCTTGTGGGCCCAGAGCGCGCCGCCGAGGGGCGAGAGATATGAGATGACATTCCTGCTTGGGTTGGATTCCCAGGGGCCGAGGATGACATATTCCTCCGTCTGGCCGGTTTTCATGTTTTTCAGGTGCGCGCGGGTCCCGAAGGAGATGCTGTCCGTCTTGGCTTCGTTCTCGTTGAAGATCTGCGCCTGCTGGACTTCTTCCTTCAACCGGGAGGCAGTGACCTTGAGCATCTCCTGCTTCTCCAGGGCAGCCTTGTACTCCGCGTTCTCCCTCAGGTCGCCCTTGCTCATGGCCACGCCGATCTCCTTCGAGTTCTCCGGGATCTCCACATCGATCACCCGCTTGAGGTCCTGCTGCTTCTTCTCGAAGCTCGCCCGCGTCACAAGAAGACCGAGGCTGACCTTCTCCACGCCTGGCTCCCCCAGGAAGTGGAAATCGGGGTACTTCTCCTTGATCTTGTGCTTGAGCTGGATCTTCAGCGACGGGTCCAGCTCTTTGACGTCGTCCACCAGAGTGAAGAGGCGGGTGATGGAATCCCTGTCGGCAGCCATGAGGAACTCCAGCAGCCTTCCCTCTTCGAAGAGGAACTCCTGGATCTGGCGGTTGGTCTTCCTGTTGGCGCTGGCGTTCTGCTTGTTGGCTATGTCGCGGAAGCTGATGGCCAGAAGATGGATCATCCCGATGAAGACCTTCTCACGGGAAATCGATATCCGTTCCAGCCAGCGCTCCCTCAGGAGGTTCTTCGCCATCCAGACAAAGGCCTCCCTCTGCTCGCGGTAGCGCGAAACGATGGAGGTAAGCATTCCCGCCAGGGCGTCCCACTGCGCGTTCCCAACCAGCTCGTCAACGATGAACTTGGAGGGAAAGGTCACGAACAAGCGAGTGAAAACCGCGGGCCAGTCCGCGATGTTCTTCTTCACGGCCACAAGGAAGTCTTTCTTGAGGTCGGGGTCATCCAGCCGGGTGAAAGTCTCCTCCAGTGCCTCCATCTTCCCGAACAGCTCTTCGAAGGAGATCTGAACGCCGGTGGAAATGAAGGGGTAGAAAGAGACGATCTTCTGGACAAGGAGCCAGCTTCCCAGCACGGTCTCGGAGACGGCGGTGTATCCCTTGAGGAATGAGGTGAAGTAGGAGAACATTTCCGTGAACCAGTCCGAATCCGGCTCCGCCCGGCCGCCCTGGATGTAGTCCTCGATGGTCTTCACCCTCTCGAAGAACCCCTTTTCCGCCTTGAACTTGTTGTAGACCTTCTCCTCGAACGATATCGGCTTGTCGCGCACGACGAACTGGTCCACCTTGTCGGGGAGGTTGCCGAAGGCGGAGTCCTTTTTCAGCATCGAGCGCGCCTCGGTGCTCCACCGCGACCATTCCCCCGCGCTGAGCACGTCGGGAACCAGCTCGGCCTTGATCCTTTTCATGTCGGCCTGGTTGCCGAAGCTCCTGATGATGGTGCGCAGGGCCCATGCCGGCTCTGCCTTCACCTTCTTTGCCAGCTCCTCCTTGGCAACGGTCCTTTTGAGGACCCAGATGTGCTCTGCGGACAGGACCTCAAGGGCGCTCACGGCCATCTTCAGCGACATCTTGTGAGACGACTTGTTGGAAAAGTCTATTGTGAAGGTGTCATCCTTGCTGGCGGAGATCCGGCCTATCCCCCACGTGCGGTGGAAGACGTAGTTGCCGGTGTCGAAGGCGATATGCTTCTCGAAATCGGCAATCGCCTCATGCACATTGCGCCAGTTCTGAGTCAGGTTGGAGATCTTGACGTACTCCTCCAGCTGGCTGTGCTTGGCGTATTTCTGCCGGTAGCACTCGATGATGTCCTTGCGGGCCGGGCCGTTCTTCGAATCATAGGCAAGGATCTTTTTCAGTATCTCTATGGAGGTGTCCCAGTCTTCCTTTTCCTTGTAGTGGGGGATGAGCGTGGTCAGGAGTGCGGCGGCCCGCTCACCGCTGATTGCGCGCGCAATCCGCCCCTCGATGTGGAAGAAGAAGTCGATGTCCTCAGGGCTCAGGTGAATGAGCTTGTCCCACAGCTCCTTGACGCTCGCAAACTGCTTCTTGTTGATGAAGCGGTGGATGGCCTTCTTGTAATAGTCCACGGCCGCGACGAGGTCCCCGTCCTGCTCCCGTTTTTCTCCCAGGATCTTGACGATGTCTGCTTCCTCGTAATCCACGCGGATGAGCCTGTCCCATATCTCCAGCTTCTTCGCGTCGTCATTGCGGTTCTCACAGCATTCGCCCAGGGTGCGCAGGGCGTATTTGTTTTCCCCGTACTCGAGGATCCTCTCGGCAAGGAACTCCACAACGTTCCACTTGTGGTTGTCCATGAAGATGCTGATCAGCATGATCAGGTTGGTGTCGTCCACCAGCTCGCGGGAAAGGGCGAGCACCCCGGAGAGATACAGTGCGATGATCGAGTTGCTTGTGTGTTTCAGATGCTCTCCGGCGAGCTCTCTCACCTCCTCCGCAATTCCCTCCGCGCGCGCCTGCTCGATAAGAGCATCCAGGTCCTTGAAATTGGTGATCGAGTAGCTGTTCAAGGTTGCCCGTGTCCACTTCTCCTCATTGAGAAGGTCAGTGATCGTCTTCAGCAATTCCGTTGCCATTCTTCACTCCTCCAGGCCGAAATCATTCTTGCTACGTCGTATATTCCCTGTGAACGCCGGGGTCCAGGTCGCGGATCTTTTCCAGAACCTCTTCAATGCGCTCCCGCGGCTCGCCGGCCGCCAAGTAATGGTCCACCAGCCAGAAATAGCGATTGATCAGGCGGGGCACCACCAGACTGCGCCCGGCGCCGGCCTGCTCCTTTTCCATCTGGTAGATGGCCTGCTTGAGCTTGCCGAACTCCAGCGGCTTCATCTCCCGCCGTACGTTGAAGACACCCCAGATGGTTCCCCAGACAGGGACCCATTCGTTGAGGGCCGGACCGGAGAGTCCCATTTCACGCACCTTGAGCGAAAGCCGCGTGATAAGCGGCGATTCGAGGCCGGCAAGATCGATGGCCTGGGCGTCGATGAAAAAAGCCTCGCGGAAGAACACCTTTGCCAACCTGGCCTCGTTCACCAGGGAGTAGCAGTCAGCCAGCTCTGCCAGGATCCGCGCGTCTTCCTTCCTCTCCAGATTTGCCCGCTCCAGGTGCTCGATGGCCCTTTCGTAGTTCCCGATGCCCTTGCAGCAACGGCCAACCTGCAGAAGCACGTCGGGGTCAGTAGGATCCTGTTCCGCGGAAGCGTTGAGATAGCTGGCGAGCGCCGAAGAGAACACATATTGCTTGATGGCAAACAGGAACCTCTCCGGCACATCCGCAAGCCTCTGGGCGAAGACCTGGAACAGCCTCCAGTGGGCCAGCAGCGTCTCTCCCCGCTCGAAGCCGTCCCGGGGCACGAGCCCTCTTTCCAGCGGCTCGCTCCAGAAGGACGCGCATTTCAGCACCGAAGCGGCGCCTGGGTATTCCACGTCCATTTCCAGCACTTTCTCCAGCGCGTCGATAGCCTCAGCAAATGCTCCTTCTCTCAGATTCTGGCAGGCGGTGTTGAGAATCTGGTTGATCGTGTCGTCAGGAATGAGCCGCCTCTCTGTCGTGCGATACGGTCTGCGCTGCGCGCCGCAGGAAAATAGCGTAAACACCGCCGGAAAGAGCAATTACCGCCTGTCACACCCCGCCATGAGTATCGCATTCCAGCTGTTTTTCGTCAATGACATCAAACAGCCGCAAGGAACCGGCCCGCAAGGCCAGGTCTCGTTTGCAAACAGGAACGCATTTGATACAATGGGAAGAGTATGCGGGATGAACAACAATCAGAGCGCGGCACAAGCAGGGAAACGGGCCCACGAAAGGTCTTCGTTGCGCCGTCGGTCCTCTCCGCCGACTTCGGCTCACTCGCAGACGCAGTGCGCCTGGTGGAGAGAAGCGGAGGGGATTTCGTCCACCTCGACGTCATGGACGGGTGCTTTGTCCCGCAGATCACCTTCGGCCAGAAGGCGGTCACGGACCTGCGCCCCGTTTCCTCGCTTCCCTTCGATACGCACCTCATGATCTGCCGTCCGGAACTGGCCATCGACGAGTTCTGCGACGCGGGAGCGAACCACATCACCGTCCACTGGGAAGCGGCTACGCATATGCACAGGATCCTGACGTCGATCCGCCAGAAAGGATGCAGGCCCGGTATCGCCATTATTCCTTCCACTCCGGCCGAAGCCATCATAGAGGTCCTGCCACTTGTCGACATCGTGCTTGTGATGACCGTGAACCCCGGCTTCGGAGGCCAGGAATTGATTCCCCGGTGCTTGCGGAAGGTGGAGACGCTGGACAGGATGAGGCGGGCAGGGGGTTACCAGTTTCTGATAGAAGTGGACGGCGGGATCAACAGGACCACGCTCCAGTCAGCCCTGAACGCGGGAGCTGATATCATTGTGGCCGGCTCTGCGTTCTTCAGCGCGCCTGATCACTCGGAGGAAGTAGCCTTCCTCCGAGGCAAATGGTAGAATCCGCAGGATCGCAGTGCAGCCGAGGGGCGCGACAGGAAATGTCAGTTTCGCTATAGTTTGGCGCGCAGCAGTCGAAAGTCTAAGGAGGTGACAAAAAGCGCATGACGCACCCGAAAAAGGCTGTGCTTTTCCTTCTCTTTTCGACGTTCGGCTTGTGCGCTCTTGCCGTCTCCGCGCAGACTTCAAAAGACCTGGGCGAAGGAATCCGGCTGTTTCGAGACGGCCAGTTCGAGAAAGCCATACCGGTCTTTCGCGCTGTGATCAGCGACCCGTCGGCCGCGGACCAGATGCCGGATGCGTACCTCCTGATCGCCAAATCCTACATTGCCATCGGCAAGCTCGACGACGCAGACAAGAGCCTGGAGTTCTACCTGGCCAACTTCTCCGCGGCAACGGGTTATCCCGAAGCCCTGTATCAGAAGGGGAGGCTTCTGTTCCTCCAGGAGCAATACGACCAATCCGTCCAGGTCCTTCAGCAGTTCATCACGACGTACCCGGCCTCTCCCTTCATCCCGAACGCATGGTTCTGGGTCGGAGAGAGCCTGTACAGCCTTGGTCACGTCGATGATGCCCAGAAGATCTACCAGAAAATCCTCACAGACTTCCCAACCAGCGTGAAAGTTGAGGCCGCGCAATACAAGATTTCCCTCATCCTGCTCCAGAAGAAAGAGATAGAGCTTGCCCGGCTCCTGAAGTGGAGCCACGAGGATTTCCTCAGGAGCCTGGAGGAGTTCCAGCGCCGGGAGAAAACGTACGAGCAGGCCATTGAGGCCTACCAGAAAAAGCTCTCCGGTGGAGGAGCGGACCAGGATCAGAAGACAATCGCAGACCTTCGCGCGGAGCTCGGAAAAAAGACTGCGGAAGCTCAAGACCTGAGCGCGAAGCTTGCCCAGCTGGGGGGATTGCCCGCGGCAGGCCCGTCGGGCAGCCCAGCCGCCGGCGCCGTTGCCGGCCAGGCCTCTCCCCAGAACAGGCTTGCCGAGATCGAGCGGCGCGAACGCCTGCTCGCAATCAAGGAAGAGGCCCTGGCGCTGAAGGAGAAGTACCTGTCCGCCCTGGAATCTTCGGAAGGAGCGAAATGAGATCAGGCGCCGGCCTCCTGCTTGCGCTTCTCCTGTTTGCTGTCGCGCTCCCGTCACAGGCGCTGGAGCTCAGCCAGGGAAAGATCAAGCTCACCCTGGCCGAAGACGTCGGGAGATTCTCTGTTTCGTTTCTTACCGCGGCCGGGTCGTACGTCCCCCTCCTGTCGCCGCAGGATCCCCGGACCACGATGGTGAGCGTTGTCCTGAACACCAGCATTTTCCGCATGGGAGATTCAGCAGGATTCTCTCATACTGCGGAAAAGACTCCAACGGGAGCGAGATTCGTCTGGAAGTCGGACTTTCTCACAGTCACGGAGAGCTTCTCTTTCGTCTCATCCGCCGGAGCCACGGCTGCTGACGGCCTGCGAATCGATCTCACGCTGAGGAACACCTCGAGGCAGGATTTCACAGCAGGGGTACGATACCTTTTCGACACATGGCTCGGTGAGGGCGGTCCGACGCCTTTTGCCACGGATAGCGTGGCCTCCATCACCCGAGAGACGACGCTCGCGGGCCGCAGCCTCCCGCGCTGGTGGGTGTCCCCGCGGGCCGCAGATGCCGAGCAGCTCGGCCTGCAGGTCATGGTGACCGCGGAGGGCATAACGAAACCGGACCGGATCGTGTTCGCCAACTGGAAAAGGCTGAGTGATGCAGCCTGGGGATATGACACGTCGGGCTCCCGCGACTTCAGCCTCCTGCCGTATTCCAAGAACGATTCAGCGGTGGCGCAGTACTACGACCCTCGTCCCCTTGCGCAGGGCAGCCAGTTCACCGTGACGCTGGTGATCGGGAAGTACAATCCCGCCGGCTTGCCCGCCAGCTCCGCCATGGCGTCGGCAGACTTCGCCAGCTCCATCCAGCAGTTGCTGGCTGCGGGGAAGAACGCCGCCGGCGCGGCGGCGGGCCTTCGCGCCGACCTTGGCACTGTGGATGCAATTCTGTCGCGCGTGGATTCCGCCCTGGCCCCTGGGGCTGACATCGGCGAGGGCGACCTCTCGTTGATGGAATCCACCATCAGCGACCTCAAGGCTCGCTCTTCGACGTACGGCAAATGAAAGGGAAAGGCCTCGGCGAGGCGCGAAGGCTCTTTCGGGCCAGAAAGTTTCCAGACGTCATACGGGTCCTGGAGCCGGAAGTCTTCCGCTACAGGGAAAGCTTCGACTATTTCTCCCTGCTTGGCTCTTCCTGCCTGCACACAGGAGACCTTGGAGGCGCCTTCTCATACCTCAGCAGGGCCAGGCATCTGTCCCCCGACAATGTGGGCGCGCTGCTGGGGATTGCGGCCATCCATTTCCGGCGGCATGAGACTGAGGATGCAATCAAGCGATGGCTGGAAGTCCTCGAGCTGGATCCCGGGAACAAGGTGGCGCGCAGGGGGATGGACCTCCTTCGGCGCGGGCTCTCCCAGGAGAAGCTCCAGGAGTTCATCGATTCGGGAAAGGTTCGCATCCTGTACCCCCCGCTTCCTCCCCGGGGCAGGCTGGGGCTCGTTGCGCTTGTCGTCCTTGGAGCGCTCGCCCTGGGCGCGGCCGGCTACCTCGGCGTGCGATTTTACCCCCAGCGCGTCCCGGAGCGCCCAGGCATAGCCGGCATCGAGATCCCCGGCGATCTTCCCCGTCTGACAGATACCGGCTCGGGCTTCACCTACATGTTGACGGAAAGTGATGTCCGCACGGCATTCAACAGAGCCAAAGGCTTTCTCCTTGCGTACCGCGACAACATGGCCACCGTGGAGATCAACCGGATCCTCCTTTCCAACGCCGCCCTTCCTGTCAAGGAGAGAGCGCGCATGCTCAAAGGCTTCGTGACGCAGCCGGATTTCCTGACGCTGAAGGATTCTTTCCCCTACACGACGGTTGCCGCCGAGCCCGCGCTTTACGATGGATGCTCGGTGAACTGGCGCGGCAAGATTGCGAACCTCACGGTGGGAAAGAACGCCATAACGTTCGATCTGCTGGTGGGATACGACAGAGAAAGGGAGCTGCAGGGAATCGTTCCGGTTTCGCTTGGCTTCGCCGCGGATCTGGCGAACGGAGGCGGTATCGAGGTGCTGGGCCAGATCGCATTCCAGGCCCGCAGGATCGGCCTTACCGCCATCTCCATCCACAAGCTTGCGGGAAACTAGCCGTGCGCGCCGTGGTTCAGCGTGTGCGGAACGCCGCTGTAGTCGTTGACGGGAGCAGCGTCGGCAGCATTGGCTCAGGACTGATTGTGTACCTCGGGGTCGGCAGGAACGATACAGACCGGGACCTGCGTATGATATGCGATAAGATCGCGCACCTTCGGATTTTCCCCGATGAGAACGGGAAGATGAATCTTTCCGTCACGGACGTGCATGGGGAGATCCTCCTGGTTTCACAGTTCACCCTTTTTGGAGACGCGCGGGAGGGACGCCGCCCTTCCTATACAGAAGCCGCGCCTCCCGAGATGGCCAGAATCCTGTACGAGAAGGCGGTTGAGACGCTGCGGCTGACCGGGCTCAGCGTTGCCACCGGGGAGTTTCAAGCGGCCATGGAGGTCACGTACACAAACATCGGCCCAGTGACGATCCTCATCGATTCGGAGAAAAAGTTCTGATTCCGAGCTTCCGAGACTTCAAGGCGCTGATCTGGGAGCACTACCGGAAGCATGGGAGGCAGATGCCATGGCGCCGGACGCGGACACCGTACCGGATACTGGTCTCGGAGGTCATGCTCCAGCAGACCGGAGTAGCCAGGGTGCTCCCGAAATACCGCCAGTTCCTCACGGCATTCCCCAGCCTACGTTCCGTTGCCCAATCCCGCGTCCAGGATGTGCTGGGTGCGTGGAAGGGCCTTGGGTACAACCGACGGGCCCTTGCGCTGCGCAATGCAGCGAAAGTCATGCAGGAGAGGCATGGAAGCAGGGTCCCGAGGTCA
This sequence comes from Spirochaetia bacterium, assembly GCA_049515135.1. Lineage (GTDB taxonomy): Bacteria > Spirochaetota > Spirochaetia > SZUA-6 > Fen-1364 > Fen-1364. The sequence continues at coordinate 88,657 of JBEKUJ010000003.1, read as the reverse complement.
CTCGATGAGCTGCGCGCGCTGCCCGGCATAGGACGCGCCACAGCCTCAGCGATACTCGTCTTCTCTTTTAACGTGCCCCTTGTTTTCATGGAGACGAACATACGGCGCGTTTTCATCCACTTCTTTTTCCCAGGCAAACAAAGCGTGAAAGATTCAGAGCTGCTTCCGCTCATCGAAAAGACCCTGGACTGGAAAAACCCGCGGGAGTGGTACTACGCCCTGATGGACTACGGCGCACACCTTCGCGGCTCGGTGACAAATCCGAACCTGCGCAGCGCGGTCTACACACGGCAGGCCCCGTTCGAGGGGTCTCTCCGGCAGCTCAGAGGACGCGTGCTCGAGATCCTGCTGAGGCTTCGAAGCGCAGACGGTGCTGACATCCGGAAAGCCCTGCCCAGGTCGGACCCGCGGCTTGCGCAGGCCCTCGATCAGCTCGTTGCCGAAGGCTTCCTCAGGGAGAAGAACGGCCGCTACTTCTTCAGGTAGTCGTCCGCGTTGAACGACGCCAGAAGGGGGGAAAGAGCAAGCTCGCTGTTGAGACGGAAGACGATCTCCGCGGCAAGGGGGGTCGAAGGGATGACCTGGAGGCAGGGAAGGCTCTGGCGTATGTCAGGGGTGCAGGGGATGGTGTCTGTCACGAGGATGGAGCCGACCAGCCTTTCATCGCACAGCTCCTTCAGCCTCTCCCGGGCCGGCGGTGAGAACACGGGGTGCACAATGGCGATGTTGACGGATCCCGGCTTCAAGGGAGCCAGCTCGCGAACGAGCTTGCAGATGGAGTCTCCCGTATCGATCATGTCGTCGATGATCCAGATGGTCTTTCCCTCAATGGGCTCCGCGGTCAGGATGGTGATGGATTCCACTGTGTTGGCAGAGGAGTAGTCCCTCTGTTTGTGCGAAATAACGATCCCTGTCCCGAAGGAGGCTGCGAAGCGCTTGGACAGGGCCTCGCCGCCTGCATCAACGGAGCAGAACAACCACCCATCATGGACTACCGTATGCAGGCGTTCGCGGGTCATGATGACATTGTCGCAGATATAGCGCTCCAGGAGCGTCCTGCCCGGTATGTCGTCCACATCGCAGATTGCCGGGTCTATGAATGTCTTGGACTTTTCCGAATGGAGCTGGAACGTGATGTAGTGGTTGATGCCAAGGCTGAGGAGCACCTTGAAGTGCAGCCAGAGCCCCACGGAGTTCCTGCGGGTAAGTCTGTCAGACCTGCCAGGGCTGCAGTAGGGCTCGAAGACGGTGATTCGTCCCGCCTGCGCCCTCCGCAAGGCGTCCACGGCGTGATAAGTCTCGATCTTGTTCTCCTCAGATGACAGGCCCAGCTCATTGCGGGCTGCTCCCACGAAAAGAAAGACATCGCAGCCGCGCACGGAGGTCTCGACCTCTGCCTCCATCTCACCATCGGCGAACCGCGAGATCGACAAGTCGCCGTGGATCTCCCCCTCTGTGGTGTCCTGGAAGCGTGGGTACGCGCGCAAGGCACGGGTCACCTGGCGGGCGTATCCCGCAAGGGCCCGGGTGGAGAAGACCAGGAGCCGTCCGCGCATGGGACGACTCTACCAGAAAAGCAGGCAGGAGTCCAAGGCTTTGGGTTTCCTAGCGCCCGGAGCCGGCCAGCTGACGCGACAGCTGGCGCGCCTTCTGGACGAGATTCTGATCCCGGGAGAGGCGGGCAATGGAGAGACATGGATCCAGAAAGTCCGTGTTGCCGATGGCCTGAACGGCGGAGAGGAAATCGAGAGCAAGCCCCATGTCGGGCAGCGACAGGTTCCCATCGGTCTGCCGGAGCCGGTTGATGATGCCCGTCCCGACGTTCATAAGCGCTGGGAGCCGGTCCACGCCATCAAGGCGAGGCAACAGCCGAACGATGGTCCCCGTGAGCTGCGGATCGTCTAACCCGCCTATGCCCTGCACCATGTCAGCCAGAACGGATGAGTTGGCAACCAGCCTGTCGCGCAGGACCTGATCCCCCATCGACTGGTCGAAAAGCGATTTCATAGCGCGGCGAAGGAGATACTCAGTCTTGTACTGGCCGCTTTTCGCGAATCCGGAAAGGAGCCAGGAAAGGATGTCCGCCGCGTACGGATCTTTTCTCAGCCCCACCGCATCGCATATCTGCACGCCGGTCTCAAAGTCCCCATCCTTCAGGATGCCGAGGATCAACCCGTCATCCCCTCGGTTGCTTGCAGCCACGAACGCGCCCCAGTCCAGCGGGTACGCTGCGGCAGCCGAGACGCAGAGAATTACGACAACGAACGTTCTCCTGGACATGATCTGACTTCCGGCTATACTTATCGGCACCCCATCCCGCTTCTTGGCCTCTTCCCCGATTATCATACGCGATGTCTCAATAACCGACAGGCGAGTATTCCTACGCTATCACCGGTTGTAGCATGTCATTTTGGTGGTATGATATGGAGACACTAGCTCTTCGAAACATGCCCGAATGGTGGAGGGCAAAAGTGGATATTCGCATCCGCAAGGCAAGAGCAGCCGATCTCGAACAAATCCTCGGAGTCTATCGAGAGGCGGGCCTTGAGACCCGAGGGAGCCTGTCTCTGCAGACGGCATACGGCGTCCTGGAGAAGATGAGCTCGTACCCCAGTTACAACCTGTACGTTGCTGAGGTTGACGGAAAGATCTGCGGAACTTTTGCGCTCCTCATCATGGACAATCTCGCCAACGGCGGAGCGCCATCAGGTGTGGTGGAAGACGTCGCTGTGCCGCGCGCGTTCCAAGGACAGGGCATTGGAAAAGCGATGATGCGAGTCGCAATGGATACGTGCAGGCGCAACGGATGCTACAAGTTGACGCTTTCGAGCAACGAGATCAGGACCGAGGCCCACAGGTTCTACGAAGCGCTCGGATTTACGCGCCACGGATTCAGCTACAGGGTGGGGCTGTAGAGAGCAAACAACTGACCTCGAGGAGACGAAATGATCAATTTCGAAAACACAACAGCCCTCATTACCGGGGCCTCGTCAGGGATCGGCAAGGCATTCGCCGAGACTCTGGCCGCGAATGGAGCCAACGTGATTCTCGTCGCCCGATCCAAGGGCAAGCTCGACAGCCTTGCTGCGGCGATCAGGAAGAAGCACAGAGTCGCCGCAGACGTAATCGTGGCTGACCTCACCAAGGAGAAGGCCCCGGACGCCGTTTTCGCAAAGGTCCGGAGACTTCGACGCCAGCTCGACATCCTCGTCAACAACGCCGGGTTCGGAACCTACGGACGATTCCATGATCTGCCCACCGACGACGATCACAAGGAAATCATGCTCAACGTCGTGGCGCTGGTACGCCTGACGCACCTCTTCCTGCCTGGCATGGCCAGGAGGGGCGATGGCATCATCATGAACGTTGGCTCAGCGGCCGCCTTCCAACCCGCGCCTTTCATGGCCGTCTACGGCGCAAGCAAAGCTTTTGTGCTTTCTTTCTCGGAAGCGCTCTGGGCAGAATATCGGTCGCACGGCGTTCGCGTTCTGGCCGTGTGCCCTGGCCCCACTGAGACGAACTTCTTCAAGGTGGCGGGAAATGGGGATGCAACTCCCGGAAGGAAGCGGACGGTGGAGAACGTGATTGCCACTGCGCTTCGAGGTCTGGAACGAGGGAAGTCCTATGTCGTTGACGGCAGGCTCATTTACCTTGGAACGCTGTCGGTGCGGCTTGCGCCTCGCGGGATCGTGGCAAAGTCCGCAGCGCGTATCATGGCGCCCAAGCAGCGAGGCAGGAAGTAGGCGCGCCGATCGACCCGGCTTCGGCGATTTGTTTGTTGCCGTAGCGCGCTGAAGGGAGACATATTCAGAAAAGGCAGACAAGGGAGCGCTGACGGCTCTTCTTTGACAGCAAGGAGGACCCGATTGTGACGAAAATCGTTCAAGCGGTCATGCAAGAGCACGAAAGCGTCGTCCGAGACCTCTTTGCAGAATACCTTCGTTGGGTATGTCCCAGGATCTACGAGGAATACAAGGCAGTCTTCGATGCGGAGTCGATGATCACCCGAGACATGGAGACCATCGACATCTTTCTCCCGCCCAACGGCTTTCTTCTTCTGGCCTTCGAAGACGACTCACCAGCAGGATGTGCATGCACCAGAACCATCGGCGATAGAGTCGCGGAAATGAAACGCATGTACGTTCGCCCCACTCATCGTCGCAAGGGGATTGGGGCTGCTCTTGTCCAGGAATCAATTCGACGTGCGAGAGAAGAAGGATTCTCGGAGATGCGGCTCGACAGCGCGGGATTCATGCACGATGCCCATCGAGTCTATCGTTCGTTCGGCTTCAGGGATATTCCGCCGTATGAGGGCAGCGAGATACCCGAAGGATATAGAAAACATTGGGTCTTCATGAGACTGAATCTGAATTAAGGCTGACTCTGCAAAGGGCCGGATCTGCCTGCGACTCGACCGGCACGGCCCCGAGTGCGCTCGCCGAACGCGGGACAATCTTCGCAGCAGGTCAAATTGGTTAGATTGAAATCCTAATGAAATGGACAATGCGACAAGTTTGGACCACAAAAGCGGGCCCGCCAGAGGTCTTGCAGCTGCGCGAAGCGCCTGACCCGAGCCCAGGGCCCGGAGAGGTTCGCATTCGCGTCGAGGCCAGCGGCATCGACTTCGCGGATCTCTTGGCGCGCGTGGGCATCTATCCCGACGCACCCAAGATTCCTTGCGTGGTTGGCTATGAAGTAGCAGGAACGGTGGATGCCCTTGGCGAAGGCGTCATCGAATTGCACGCAGGCAAGCGCGCCAGCGTTGACAGAAATCGCGACGCCAAGAGCTTCGGCTAATTCCCCGCGCGCGGCTCCGTACTTGAGAGCCGCATCTGTGTGCACTGCTATTCATCCGTCCCACTGCCGCGTAACGGCAACGGCGACCGCAATGAGCTCTCGTGTCTTTGGGTCAAGCATCATTTGAAGGACCTCCTTAACTATCGAGATTTCGCGCCTCTTCGCAGCGAAGATAGCTCCCTAAATGTATTGAGGAAGCGTCGGGCCTTGCAATCCAAAGCAATGCCGCTTCGCGACCTACGCGCCTGCCTGCGCTTCATCTTGCGCGCCTCGGCACTTGCGACATATACTCATCAGTACCCGCGGCGCAATCGGCGCGGTATTTCTCCCGTGCTTGAGAGAGAAGAGGCAAAGAACTGATGGCAAAAAAGGAAGTCCCGGCCGCTGAGAAGAAGTCGCCCGTGCAGGAAGAGAAGGCTCGGGCCCTGGAAGCTGCCCGGCTGCAGATCGAGAAGCAGTTCGGCAAGGGGTCCCTCATGAAGCTGGGGGAGAACGCAGGTCACACCGACGTGGACGTCATACCGTCCGGCTCCATCCTCCTGGACGCCGCCCTTGGCGTTGGCGGTTATCCCCGGGGGAGAGTGATAGAGATCTACGGCCCCGAGTCCTCCGGCAAGACCACTCTCGCCCTCCATGCCATTGCGGAGTCGCAGAAGCTCGGAGGCATAGCCGCATTCGTTGACGCTGAGCATGCGCTTGATCCGGTGTATGCAAAAAACCTCGGGGTGAACGTTGACGAGCTGTGGGTCTCCCAGCCGGACACGGGAGAGCAGGCCCTGGAGATCGTCGAATCCCTGGTGCGCTCGGGCGCCATGGATATCATCGTGGTTGACTCGGTGGCGGCGCTCACCCCACGGGCCGAGATCGAGGGTGAAATGGGAGACTCCCATATGGGCCTTCAAGCCAGGCTCATGAGCCAGGCGCTGCGGAAGCTGACGGGCACAATCTCCAAGACACGGACATGCCTTATCTTCATCAACCAGATCCGCATGAAGATCGGGGTCATGTTCGGCAACCCTGAGACAACGACGGGCGGCTTCGCCCTGAAGTTCTACTCAACCATCCGCCTCGAGGTACGGAAGGTGGAAAGCATTGCCCGCGGCAGTGACGAGGTGGTGGGCAACAAGGTGCGCGTGAAGGTCGTGAAGAACAAGATTGCGCCCCCGTTCCGCAAGGCGGAGATGGACATCATGTTCGGCAAGGGAATATCTGCGGTGGGGAGCCTGCTGGAAGCCGCCATTCAGAACAACCTCGTGGAGAAGGCGGGGAGCTGGTACTCTTACGGAAAGGAGCGCATTGGTCAGGGTGTGGAGAACGCGCGCCTTTTCCTGGAGTCCAACCCGGCTGTCTACTCCGAGCTTGAGAAGAAAGTGCGGGAGACACTCTTTCCGACACCCGGATCGGCCGGGAGGCAGCAGGCGCCCAGAGACAGCCAGGGAACAAAACCGGCCGCTGAGCCCGCGGCCAAGGCCCTTGCTGAGCCTGCGGCCAAGGCCCCTGCTGAGCCCGCGGCCAAGGCCCCTGCTGAGCCCGCCCGTCCGCGAAGTCCCGCAGCAGAAGAGGACGCGCCAGGAGAGGAAGCCTCGGATCCTGACAAGGAGCTTTTCTAAAGGGAAAAGCGCCGGGGACTGCCGCGTAAAGTGCCGTACACATACTACATTGCGCTCGGGTCCAACCTTGGCGACAGGGAGAACAACCTCCTTCGCGCGTGGGAAATGATGGAAAGGCATGCAACGCAGCGCCGGCTTTCCGGCCTGTACGAGTCGGAGCCGATGTACGTCACTGACCAGCCCCTGTTCCTCAATGCGGTCGGAATGGCAAGCTCTGATCTGGAGCCCGGGGAAATGCTCGATGCTGTCCACCGGATCGAGGCGCAGCTCGGGCGGGATCGCAGCCGGGAGAGGCGAATGGGGCCACGGACAATCGACCTGGATATTCTTCTCTGCGGAGACCTCGTCGTGAACAAGCCTGACCTGATCATTCCTCACCCCCGAATGGCAGAACGGGGCTTCGTGCTTGTGCCCCTCGTGGAGCTGTCGCCTCATTTGCATGATCCCCGTACGGGTCTCAAATACGCTGACCTCCTGCCTGCCCGGATGCAGGGTGTTTACTCTTATCCCCGCCGGTAGTATAATCTCCTGTCGATACAGAACAGTGCCAACGATACCACCCCTCGACGACACCCATTCTGAAGGGAGCCCGGCCTCTGACCCCATGTCCGACTCGAGCGTGAGCCAGAAGCAGCGTTTTCATCTCGGAGATTTCGATGGGCCGCTGGACCTTCTTCTCTTCCTCATCCGCAAGTCAGAGATCAACATCTACGACATCCCGATTGCATCCATCACGGAGCAGTACATCGCATATCTGAACTTCGCAACAAAGGTTGACCTTGACACCATGACGGAGTTCTATCTCATGGCCGCGACGCTCCTGTACATAAAGAGCAAGATGCTCCTCCCCGTTGAGCTGAACCTGGATGACGAAATAGAAGACCCCCGCAGGGACCTTGTGGAAAAGCTTATCGAGTACCAGAAGTTCCGAAAGCTGTCCGATCTCATGGCCCAGAAGGAGGGAGAGGTCGAGTGGATCGTCGAGCGCACGCGCAGCCAGCGGATCCTTCCCTTTTCCGACGAAGGGATCTGGGAGCAGGTGAGCGTCTGGGACCTCCTGCAGACTTTCTCATCCCTTCTGACCACGCTGTCCGCGGAACGCATCATCGACCTGTACGAGGAGGTCAGCGTCAACGAGAAGATTACCCTGGTCTCAGAGCTTCTGGAGGAAAGGGAGGAGTTCCTTTTCACAGAGCTGGTGAGGCGCCGCAGCATCCTGGAGATTGTCTGCGCGTTCTGGGCGGTTCTGGAGCTTGTGAAGCAGAAGCGCATCACCGTGATGCAGAACAGGTTGTTCGGAGACATCAGGGTCCGGGCCCGCAAGGAAGAACCGGCGGCGGCGCTGACAGAGGGAGCAAACGGGGATGGAGCTGAGTAAAGACGCCGCGCTGGTGGAAGCCATCCTGCTTCTGGAGAACGATCCGGTGGAGCTTCGCAAGCTTGCATCCATCGGCGGACTTTCCGCGGAGGCGGCGCAGGAGGCCATCGAGCAGCTTCGCCAGGGACTCGAAGCAGACGGCCACGGGCTGGAGATCGTGGAGATCGGAGGGGGGTTCGCATTTGCTCCGCGCAAGACCCTCTGGGAAAAGCTTCGCGAACGCTACGGAAAGAACGCCGAGAACCACCTCTCCAAGGCCGCCCTGGAAACGCTGGCAATCATCGCCTATTCCCAGCCCATCACACGCGGGGAAATCGAGAGCATCCGCGGGGTGTCCGCAGACGGGATGATCAAGCTCCTCATCAGCAGGAGCTTCATCAGGGAGGTGGGGAAGAAGGACGTTCCCGGCAAGCCGGTGCAGTACGGCACGACAAAGGAGTTTCTCAAGGCTTTCCGTTTGAGCACGATTTCCGATCTGCCGAAGCTCGACGGTCTGGAGAGGGAGCGCTTTGAGCAGGAGTAGCACTGACGCCCAGAAGACCACCGGCAAGGACGCCATCCGGCTTCAGGTCTTCCTTGCCCGCTGCGGGCTGGGCTCGCGTCGCAGCTGTGAGACCTACATACGGCACGGAAGAATCACTGTCAACGGCGCGCCCGTCACCCAGCTCGGCACCAAGGTCACCCTCGCTGACTCCGTGACCCTGGATGGTCGGGCCGTTGTTCCCTCCAGCAAGAAGATCTACATTGCCGTCCACAAGCCCAGGGAATACCTGTGCGCAAACAGCGATCCCGAGCGCAGGCCTCTGGTCAGCCAGTTGTTTTCTTCCGCAATCCGCGGCCGGCTCTTTCACGTGGGAAGACTGGACTTCCTGTCCACGGGCCTCATCCTTTACACAAACGACGGAGAGTTCTCGAAGCTCGTTTCCCATCCGCATGCCGGCATCGAGAAGGAGTACCTTGTGGAGACGGGCAAGGCCATCGATGATGGCTTCCTTCGGCAGTACTCCAAGGGCATACGGGTCGGCGACCAAGTCTACAGGTGCAAGGCCTATACTCTGCGCGGGCCTCACTCCGCGCTGATCACGCTGACGGAAGGAAAAAACCGCGAGATCAGAAACGTATTCATGAGCCGCAATATCAGGCTCAAGAGAGTGCACAGGCTCCGTGTGGGCCCGATAACGCTCAAAGGGATCCCTACCGGCCACTTTCGCAGGCTGACGGAACGGGAAGTCAGGTGGTTTTTCGACCATGGTAGCGGCGATTGATGGCCCCGCCGGCGTCGGGAAAAGCACGGTTGCCAGGAGGAGCGCCGAAGCTGCAGGGCTTCTGTACGTGAACTCTGGCAGCTTCTATCGCGCCATAACATTCGCCGTGCTCGAGGCAGGGGGGCCTCCAGAGGACAACGGCCGCGTCCTTTCAGTTGCGCGCGCCTGCCAGCTTTCCATGCGCGGGTCCTGCCTCACCCTGGACGGCCGCCCGGTGGAGGACCTCATCCATACAGACGCAGTGGACGAATGGGTTGCCCCGCACTCGAGCATTCCCGAGGTCAGACGCATCGTGAACAACAGGCTCCGCGAGATTGCGAAGGGCAAGGACGTGCTGGTGGAGGGAAGGGACATCGGCACCGTGGTCTTTCCGAAGGCGGATGTGAAGATCTTTCTGGATGCCGACGTCGCAACAAGGGCTGCGCGCAGGCATGCGCAGGGAGTCAGCCATCTCCCCCTGGAGCAGGTGGAGAAATCAATTGCCGCGCGGGACACGGTGGACAGGAACAAGCAGGCCGGAAGGCTCCAGGCAGCGCCGGATGCCATCCGCATCGATACCTCTCACTTGACCATAGATGAAGTTTGTGACAGAGTGATTAAAGCTATTCTCGTGAAAAAAAATAACCCGGGAGATATACGCCGAATATGAGCACAGAAGACAAGAAGAAGCTCGCTCCGGAAGCCGAGACGCAGCTCCAGGAGCAGTACGTTCAGTCCCTTCAGCCCATCGAAGAGGGCCAGATGATACCCGGGCGGGTCATCGAAGTGGACGACGACTACGTCTATGTCGACGTGGGCTACAAGTCGGAAGGGAAAATTCCGGCCAACGAATTCGATGTCAAGCCCGCCATGGGCGAGACGGTGTACGTGATCCTGGTGCGCAAGGAGGGCCGTGAGGGACAGGTCATTGTCTCCAAGCGTAAGGCGGATGAGAAGATATTCTGGAAAGACCTTCGGATTGCCTTCGACGAGCACAAGCCCGTCCAGGGGACCATCATCCACAAGATCAAAGGCGGCTACGAAGTAGACCTCGGAAACGACATCAGGGCTTTCCTTCCCCTGTCCAAGGTGGACGTAAAGCGGCCCAGCGAAAGCTCGGACTACGTCGGGGTGAAGTCATCCTTTTACATCGATCGTCTCTACGCCAAGGGCAAGACAAACATCGTGGTTTCGCGCCGCGACTGGATGGAAGAGGACATCCGCAAGCGTCGGGAGGAGTTCTTCGGCCAGGTGAAGATCGGCGATGTCGTGGAAGGCGTCGTGAAGAGCTTCACCTCCTTCGGCGCCTTCGTGGACCTGGGCGGCTTCGACGGTCTTCTCCACATCAACGACATGAGTTGGGGCCATGTTACACGGCCCAAAGATTTCGTGAGGCTGAGCGAGACCATCCAGCTCAAGGTGATCCGTCTGGAGCCGGAGGAAGGCCGCATCAACCTCAGCCTGAAGCACTTCACCGAAGATCCCTGGAACCACTTCGAGGAGAAGTACCACATCGGGGACATCGTCAAGGGAAAGGTCACAAAGCTTGCGGACTTCGGGGCGTTCATCGAGATAGAGGAAGGCATCGAGGGCCTGGCCCACATCTCGGAGCTGTCCTGGGTGCGCAAGGTGAAGCATCCCCGGGAAGTCCTCAAGGTGGGGGACGTGGTGGAGACCAAGATCCTCAACTACGACATCCAGCAGGGGAAGCTTTCCCTGGGTCTCAAGCAGGTGCTCCCCAACCCCTGGGACGACATAGACCAGCGCTACCCCGTCGGCATGAGGCTGAACCGCAAGGTTGTGCGGGCAAGCCCGTACGCCCTGTTCTTCGAGATAGAAGAAGGAATAGACGGAGTCCTTCACGTTGATGACATGTCGTGGACCAAGAAGATCAGGAACGCCTCTTCATTCGCGAAGGTGGACGAAGAAGTTGAGGTCATGGTGATCGGCATCGACAAGGAACGCGGCAAGGTCCAGCTGGGCGTCAAGCAGCTCTCCGAGGACCCCTGGGAGTCCATTGCCCGCGCGTACCCCCGCGGCAGCATCATCAGCGGGGAGATCACGAATATCACGGACTTCGGCTTCTTTGTGCGCGTCCAGGGCGGGATTGAAGGCCTGGTGCACAAGATGAACATCGTGGATGACCGGGTTGAGCCCGTTGAAACGGCCATGGCCAAGTACAAGGTAGGCGACCAGGTCCAGGCGGTTGTAACGGAAGTGAGCCCCTCCAAGCAGAAGCTGTCGCTCTCCCTCAAGGATTACGTCAAGCGCGTGCAGCGGGAAGAGATGGACAAGTACATCCATGACGACTCCAAACAGGAGACTGTCTCTCTCGGGGACATGCTCAAAGACAAGATAAAGGGTTAGCGGCGAGGGGGATGTTGCGATTCACCGCGGACCGCGAGAAGCTTGAGATCCTTTTCGACATCTACGCGAGAATCAACTCGAATTACGCCGACCTGAAAGCGCTTCTCACCGAGATTGTGCGTTCTGCAACCGAGCTGACAGAGGGTGAAGCTTCCTCACTCATGCTTCTCAACCCTGAGAACAACAAGCTGTATTTCGAGATTGCCCTCGGCCCCAAGGGGCCGTTCCTCAAGCAATACTCCCTGAACATGGGAGAAGGGATCGCGGGTTGGGTGGCGCAGAAGAACACATCGCTTATTGTGAATGACGTCGCCCAGGATCCGCGCTTCTACCCGGAGATCGCCCAGAAGATCGGCTTCCCGGCCACATCCATCCTGGCAGTTCCCATGAGAGTCAAGGACAGGCTCGTGGGAGTGGTCGAGATCATCAACAAGAGGGGAGGGAAGCGGTTCGGGGAAGAGGACCTGCAGTGGCTGGAGGCTTTCTCCACGCAGGCTGCGCTTGCCGTGCAGAATGCGCAAAGCTATCAGAAAGCAAAGAACGAGCTGTCCATCCTGCAGGAGAAAGTCAGCACGGATCAGGGCTACCACACCTTCATTGCGGAAAGCAAAGTCATTCAGGAAAAGCTCGAAATTGCGCGCAGGGCGGCCGCAACGGATTCCTCCGTCCTCCTCCTGGGGGAAAGCGGCGTCGGCAAGGAGCTCTTTGCAGAGCAGATCCACCTGAACAGCCCTAGGAAGGCGCGTCCTTTTATCCGAGTGAACTGCGCCGCCATTCCCGAGCCGCTCCTGGAGAGCGAGCTCTTTGGCCACGTCAAGGGGGCTTTCACGGACGCCATTGCGGACCGACGGGGAAGGTTCGAGCTGGCGGATGGCGGGACTATCTTCCTGGATGAGGTGGCGGACATGCCCCTTCCCCTGCAGGCAAAGCTGCTGCGGGTCATCCAGAACAGGACGTTCGAGAAGGTAGGCTCCAGCGAGTCCATGCAGGTGGACGTGCGTATCATTGCCGCCACCAACCGGAACCTGGAAGCGCAGGTCAGCGAAAAGAAGTTCCGCGCGGACCTCTTCTACCGCCTGAACGTCCTCCCCATCAACATCCCGCCCTTGCGCGAACGCAGGGAGGACATCCCGCTCCTTGCGGAGTTCTTCCTCAGAAAACACTCCCGGGAGACCAAGAAGCAGATACAGGGCTTCTCCGATTCTGCCATGCAGGAGCTTCTGTCCTATTCCTGGCCGGGCAACGTTCGGGAGCTTGAGAACTCCATAGAAAGGGCGGTAGTGTTCTCCCGAGACGACACGATACGGCCTGAGTTCCTCATCCTCAACGGAGGGCCCATCCAGGACGGCGACACCTACTCCCGGAAGACTCTGCGGGAGGCATTGAACATCTTCAAGAAACACTTTATCACGAAAGCCTTGGAGGCGAACGGGTGGCACCAGACCCGCACGGCACGGGCGCTCGACATCCAGAGAAGCTACCTGTCCAAGCTGGTGAGAGAGCTGAACATCATGAGGGAAAGAGGGGTATAGAGCGAATGCAGCCAGTGCAGCAGACACCCGATCGGCGCCAGGTAGTCGCAGACCAGCCACTTCGACGCAGGATCAGCAACTTCCTTGCGGCCACTGTCAGCCGGTTCCGCATCATCCTGCTCGCGGTGCTTCTGGCAGCCGCGGCCTTCCTGGTGGTCTACTTCGTCTATTCGGAAGTCTCACGGAAGCTCGCTAACGATTCCACTGTCCTGGCCGAGAACGTTCAGGACCTGTACGACAAGTGGCAGGCCGAATCGGATACCGCCAAAAAGGGCGCGCTGGAGAAGCAGCTGACGGACCAGCTGGGGATCCTTACTAGCCGTTACCCGCGCCAGTACGGGGGACAGCGAGGCCTGTTCATCCGCGCCGAACTGTTCTACCAGAAGAAATCCTGGGACGACGCGCAGAAGGACTATCAGGTCCTGGCAAACCGCTTCCCTGGCAGCTATCTTGCGCCCATCAGCCTCTTCGATGCGGGGGTATGCCTGGAAGCGAAAGGCGACTCTGACGGCGCCCTGAAGCTGTATGCAAGGATTTCGGAAGCTTACCAGGACTCGCCGGTTGCTCCCCGGGCGATGTTCGACGTGGCGCGCCTGGACGAGACGAAAGGATCGTTTGACGACGCGCACAAGATGTATGACCAGATCGACAGCCTGTATCCGTCCAGCACGTGGGACAAGCTTGCAAAGAACAGGCTGATCGAGCTGCGAGTGCTCGGAAAGATAAAGTAAGAATACTCCGACATGGGCCGGCGCGCAGCGCCACGGGCGGCGCGCGGTGAGGAGGGTGCTCGCGTGGCAGTTAGGAAAGGCACGTCGAAGTTCCTGGAGACCCGCTACTTCGGACTCGTCATAGGCCTTTTGGTTTTTGGCTTGCTCATCGCTTTGAGGTTCGGCACCATTCTGGTCACCCAGGTCGACCAGAAGATGCTGGATTTCAACTTCCGCCTGAAGAACACCATAGGCGCGACGAACGTGCAGGAGGGAGTATCGGTGGTTCAAGCCAACCCCCGGATCTCCCCCGACATCATGATCATCGGGATCGATGACAAGGCGCTTGCGCGGTTCGGACGCTGGCCTTTCCCCCGCAGGCGGCATGCCGACCTCGTGAACGCGTTTGCCCGTATCAAGAACCAGGGGGACCGGGAACGCGCCTTGTTCCTTGACGTTTTCTTCATCGAGCCGTCGGAAACAGCTGAAGACGACGCCATGCTTGTCTCTTCCATCAAGAACAACGGCCGGGTGTTTCTGGAAACGGTCCTCACGCTGGACGAGAACCCGCCGGGAACAGCAAAGGAGTTCTTCGGCAGGCAGGACGCCCTGTACGAAAATGTCGGCAAGATCACCACTATCAAAGGAGACTGGCTGAAGGTCAGCACGTTTTTCGGGGTCGACTCTCCGCTCAAACCCTATGCCAGCGCCACGCACGGCTATGGTCACGCGAACTTCCTGGCCGACCCCGACCAGGTGTACCGCAGGCAGCCCCTGGTGGCAAAGCTTTCCGAGCTGGAGGAAGAGATTCCCCTGGATCAGCTAGCCGTGGATCGGACCCTGGACAGGGCGAACTTCGAACGGCTCGCCTGGATCGACAAATCCAACATTCCCCACGACATCCCGTATCCTCTCACACCTGCGGTCATTGCGGGTCTCAAGAGGCAGATGGAAAGAAATGCCCCGCAAAAGGTTGAGACGTCTGCTGACGGCAAGACGCAAAGATCCTACTACGTTGTCCGCGAATACCGGGACACTTTTCTACCCTCCATCACCCTGTCCCTTGCCCTGGAATACACGCACAAGACCATGTCAGATGTCGAGGTCGTCCTGGGGAAATACATACGTATTCCCAACCCTCAGATGTTCAACTCAGACACGCAGCAATGGGAGCCGTACAAGCTCACGGTGCGCCCGCCAAAGTACGACAAGGACGGCAACCTTGTGAAGGAGGGTGTGTTCAGGACCCTCGGCGAGCTTCGCATCCCCATTGATGAGACGGGGGCCATGGCCATCAACTTCATGGGTCCCAGATCGAGCCCGAACCCGGAAGAACAGCAGACGTTCCCTGTACGCTCCTATGCCGGGTACGCCGGTAGCATCACATCGCCGGATCCGGCAAAGTGGCCGCCCACCAAGAAGGTGGGGAACATGATCCTCATGGTGGGGCCCTTCGCGCAGGGGATGGCTGAGGATGAGAAGCCGACGCCCTTCGGGCTCATGTACGGTGTCGAGATCCATGCAAACGCGCTCAATACCATCCTCATGAACAACTTTCTCAAGTTCGCGGACCCGTGGCTCGAGACGCTGATCCTGTTCGTGATTGTCATGCTGACGTCCCTCATGGTTTCACGCCTTTCCACAATCTGGTCCCTCGTCATTTCCGTCGGTCTGATCCTGGTCTATTTCTTCGTGTATCTCATAATCTTTGAGCAGAATGACTTGGTCCTGAACTTCTTTGCTCCGGCCCTCGGAGTGTTCCTCTGTTTCCTTGCCGTCATTGCGTACCGGACAGTTTTCGAAGAAAGGGACAAGAGACGCATCCGCGACATGTTCGGAAAGTACGTCAGCCCCGCGGTCGTGGATGAGATTCTCCAGGCGCCTCCCGAGCTGGGGGGAGTGGACAAGGAGCTGACAGTATTCTTCTCCGACATCCGCGGGTTCACAACTCTCTCAGAGAGCATGACGCCCCAGGAGCTTGTCAATCACCTCAACCTGTATCTGACGGCCATGACTGACCTGATCCTGGATTACAAGGGCACGCTGGACAAGTACGTCGGGGACGAGATCATGTGCTTCTGGGGAGCCCCTTTGCCCCAGGAGGATCACGCCCTCCTGTCCTGCAAGTGCGCGCTCCGGCAGATCGAGGTCCTGAAAAAAATGAACGCCTCGTGGCCCCCTGAGAGACGGATCACCATCGGGATCGGCATCAACACGGGGATCATGACCGTGGGGAACATGGGATCCATCGGAAGGATGAACTACACTCTGATGGGAGACAACTGCAACCTTGGCGCCCGGCTGGAAGGCACGAACAAGGAATACGGCAGCACCATCATCATCAGCGAGTTCACTTATGCTCAGGTGAAGGACAAGGTGGTTG
This sequence comes from Spirochaetia bacterium, assembly GCA_049515135.1. Taxonomy (GTDB): domain Bacteria; phylum Spirochaetota; class Spirochaetia; order SZUA-6; family Fen-1364; genus Fen-1364. The sequence continues at coordinate 72,636 of JBEKUJ010000003.1, read as the reverse complement.
CGCGCGAGCTGGACAACATCCGGGTCAAGGGCAAGAACAAGCCTGTCCTGATCTACGAGCTTATCGATGTCCCCGAAGGCCTGGAGCCGCCAACGGCGGACGGCGGGTCCAGGAAAGCCTCAGTCAAAGCAGGAGTGGAGGCATAGGGGAGGGTGGAAGGTTCCCTGAAGGTTCTCCTTGCCGCGACTCTCGTCATCCTCGAGACGGGCTGCGGATTACCCAACCCTTACTTCCTCGCGGCGCCGGGAGTGGGCAACTTCCCGGCAGGTGCCACCAGCATCTGCACATTCACCAGCCCGGGGTACGCGGCTGGATCGAATTTTACCGGGTTTGAGGTGTACTACAAGTTCTACAACCCTCAATCGCCGCCTGGTCAGAGCGACCTCAACCTCGCCGGCGGAGGGGGAACAGGGCCTTTCGTGCTCACGGCAAACGGGTTTAATCCTATAACATTGTCAACCGATAACGCCCCGTTTTCGCGGACGATTCCCCTGATCCAACCCGCGGCCGGCGATATCCCAAATAGCCTGACTATTTCTCTGACTTTCAACACCAATTCTGCGGCTACCTATAGTTACACCGGCGGAGCAATAAGCCCGACTACTCCAATAGCGATCGGGCGTAACATAGCGAACAACCAACCGGGTGGGACTGGGAGCAGGTCGTTCCAACCCGGCCTTCCGCCGCCGGCCGACTATCTGACTAGTGACGGAGATGTTTCTGCGGTTTATCCCCAGTGCGCAAGCCAGGGCCAGGCCTTCATTCTTTTGTACGCTCTGAGCTACGGTCTTCAAAGCGGTAACGTCACCGAATACTCAACGCCAATCTGCCTTGGCTATGTTTCCCTGACTCCATTTCCTTGATGAGAGGGATCTCTGATGTGGTTCTACTATTTCAACGTCGGCCTAACATATGTGACAATCGGGGTTGCCTCAGCGGTCTTCTTCTTCTTCGTGATCAAGAAGCCGGTGCTGGGAAAGCTCTGGGGCGCCATCATCGTCGGGCTTGTCGGATCTTTCTTGGGCGGCCTCATTGACCAGATCTTTTCCAAGGTCATCCAGTATCTCTCTGATTTCAACTCGGTCAATGTATTCTCCGCGCTGACCACGTCCCTCCTGATGATCTGGCTCCTCTCCAAGGCGAGCTATCCCAGATGAGCCTATCTGCGTCAGACGGAGGTATTCGGTCAAACATCCGCCCGGGCTGCCGGGTCACCATAGTGCAGAAGCAGGATCAGCGGACCGGCCGTCTCACGGAAGGCATTGTCCAGGACATCCTGACAAGCTCTCCTACGCACCCGCACGGAATCAAGGTCAGGCTTGCCTCAGGAGAGGTGGGACGGGTCAAGGAGGTGCTTCCGTAGGCAGCGGCCGCGCGGGCCATCACTTCTGCACGGACACGTACGTGGAATAACCGATGCTGTTCGTCGTGGAGTTCTGCGAAAACATGATCGTATAGCTGAATCCGCCTGCGATCGGCTGAGCCGCCGGCCACTGGTACAAGATCCCGTCTATGCTTTTTGTATACAGGCTGTATGTGCCGGGGTCTATCGAAAAATACTGGGTCTGCTGGCCGGGCGTCAAAGCTGTTTCGACGTCCACGGACCCGAGCTTGATTGCCAGGAAAGTATAGGTGGAGGTATTATTCTGGAAGCCGACCTGGGTCGGAAAAAAGAGGCTGCACTGGGCAAGGGAAACGATCATGATGGCAAGGGCGATGTTTCTCATGGCGAGCAGTTCTCAAAGAGATTCTCATTGATGCCCCGGCCTCTGTCAACTGCTCTGCTTGCCTGCCTCATCCTTGGCTTGAGCTGCTGCAACATCGGGAATCTGCAGGGAACGGGAGGGCCCTTTACAACGACAATGTACGCGGCAACGTCCGCGGGTCTTTCGGTCTCTCAGAACGGCGGCTCTTCGTGGGTAACCATGGGCTTCGCCGGAAACGCGGTCAACAGCGTTGCCGCAATCACCTCCGGCTCGTACGTCACGGTGTACGCCGCTACGAATAGCGGGCTTTTCGTGACCTCTGATGGAGGCACAACCTGGACTCCCACCGGTCTCATCGGCACCCAGGTGAACGGCGTCTACATCTCGGGAACAGACATCTACGCAGCCACAACGGGAGGCGTCGCAATCTACAACGGAACAATCTGGACCCCCGTAAGCTTTGCGACACTTGCCGATCCTCTGGCCACCGCCGCTACAGGAATCTATGCCGTCGGCACGAGCGTTTATGCCTCCACGAATGCTGGCCTCTCCATCTCGAGTGACGGTGGCACCACATGGACCCAGGCAACCGGCCTTCCCAGCAACAACATCCTTGCCGTGTTTGATGACGGCATCAACGTCTATGCGGCCACGGCCGATCAAGGGCTGGCTGTGGCATCAAACGCATCACCGACGACCTGGACGACATACAACACCTCGAACGGGCTGCCGAGCAATGTTGTTCAAGGGGTTTACGCCTCCGGCGGTTCCATATTCGCGGCAACGGCCGCCGGGCTCTCCGTGTTCAACGGCTCGATATGGACCACCCACCTGGGCGGCATCTCGGTCAACAGCGTCTTTGTTTCGGGAACCTCCGTCTACGCGGCGACCGCTCAGGGAGTCTGGGTCTCGCTGGACAGCGGCACCACGTGGAATGATTACACTACGTCGCAGGGCCTCTCCAGCAATGTCGTGAAAAGCATGATCGTTCAATAAAGGAGTTGGGGTGAATATTCTTCGGAATGCTGAGAAAAGCACGGCCAGAAGGGTGGGGCAGGCACCCTGCAAGGGCACTATCGCCTTCCCGGCTCTGCTTTTCGTCTTTCTCTCCTTCCCGCCTCTGGCAGGACGGGCTGATACCTTTGCCGTCGGTCCCCTCGCGGACGGGATCCTTCTAGGCGGCAGCCTCGTGATTGGAGGGGCAAGCGAGCTGTTCTTTCACACAAGCGAGCCTGTGGACCTCGGGCTTGCGGATCCCGGCAAAATCAACGGCTTCGATCGGATTGCTGTCTTCGGCTACTCCCGCGGCCTGGACCTTGCGAGCGACATCACTCTCTACACGGCCGTGGCGCTTCCCGCAGTCCTGTGCATTTTTCTGAATGCGGACGGTGCAGTTGGAGTCCTTGTCCCCTATGTCGAGAGCCTTGCCCTTGCTGATTTCTCGAAGAACCTATTGAAATACCTGCTGCCCAGGCAGCGCCCGTGGTTGTACATGGCAGCAACAGGGGGCGCGGTTCCCGACACCTGGGAGGGCAACGATTCATTTCCATCAGGACATGCGACGCTGGCTTTTGCAGCCGCTGTCTTCGGCCTGTTCGCCTTTACGACCTATTTCCCCAACTCGCCCTACCTCGTGCCTTTTGCCGCGCTGGATCTCGGTCTGGCGACAGGCACGTCGGTCCTGCGCGTGACTTCGGGAATGCACTTCCTTACCGATGTCCTTGTCGGCGCGTCCCTCGGGGCCGCCTTCGGTGCCCTCATTCCGATCCTGCATGAATCGACGCAGTGGAGGGCGCTCACCGGGAAATCCGTTCCCCCTGTGCAGGTCCAGCTCCTCACGATCCCGCTTTAGGCGGGGGAAAGGGCGCCCGGCGCCCCGCGAGGGTCAGGCTAGAAATCAAGATTGAAGTGGAAGCTGATGACCCAGGACGCGCCGTCCACCCGCTTCCCGACAACGGGGAAGGCAAGATAGCCGGTCAGGTTGGTCAGATCGAAGAAATCGAGATATCCGCCCGCGCCAACTGAGGCCAGGAAACCTCCCGCAGTGTTTGCCGGATCTCCGGAAAAGCCGTTGTAATATCCCGCATCGCTGAAGAGATACATCCCCGGAACAACCGACGGCCAGATGATGGCTGGCCCCTGGAACCGGATATCGAAGTTGTTGGCCGCCTTGAATGTCGTGCCATATGAGCCGGTTTCGAAACCCCGAACCCAATCGTCCGTGGTGGCTCGAGGAGCCAGGCCCCCGGTGCTCTCCTGTACATACACCGGAATCGAGCTGCCTCCCGTGTAATCCACGGAAACAAAGTCTCCAAGGTAGATGCTGAAGAAGTTTGCGTCGCCTTTTTCAGGCGCCGCGTACAGGGTGCCAAAACCCTTTGCCGTTGCGTTCAGCCGGAAGAAATCTGCTTTGCCGATGCTGTTGAAAAAGAACGACGGTCCCCACTGCACTGAGACTTCGCCGTACAGACCATTCATGGTTTTATGAACCTTGTCCTTGTCTATGGTGCTGATGGACACTCCCGCAATCAGAGAATTGCTGAGAATCTGGTCGGCGTCCGGCAGCCCCGACTGGAAAAGAAGCGGGGACGTGCCGGAGGAGGGGTTGTTCCAGTCATAATGGAGGCGATAGAACAGGAAGCCTTCAAGGAGATTGCGATTTCGACTTTTGTCCCAGAGAACCCCCTGCCGGATGCCCAGGCCCTCAAGGATCTCAAGCCTGTCGTACAGGACCGGGGATCCGTCTCCCGAAGGCCCGAAGTACAAGCCGCCGTCAGGCTTGCGGTAGAAGTTGTCCGTTTCGTATCCCGCCCCTGCGTCGTTCTCCACAATCGTGTCCAGACCAGGCATGAGCCTGAAGCCGTTGTACAGGATGGAAAAGTCTCCTCCCGTCGGGACGATCCCCCACCAATATGCGCGGACGCCGAAGTTCGTGAAGGTCCAAACGCCCTCAGGGGCCTCCATCTGAGCGCTTGCAGCAACCGATGCCAGGAGAATTGCTCCTGCGATGATTACGCTGCGGCATGCCTTGATCATGTTAGTCAACGTTTCCATGCAGGCATTATTATAGCACAGGGGATTGGAGTTTCTTTCCGAGTGCGAGGGGACGGGGAGGCAAGAGAACCATGAAATGGGAAAAAGCTCCGGAAGAGCTCAAGGCCTTGCTTGGAAAAGCGCTGGCAGGGATAGACTGCGAGAAAAAGCTCATGTTTGGCTATCCCGCATACTTCATCAACAAGAACATGTTTGCCGGGCTCTTCCAGAGCTCAGTCTTCCTGCGACTTTCTCCAGACCAGGTATCCAGGCTTTGGAAGAAATATGCCCCTTTGTCAGCTCTCGAGCCCATGCCAGGCAGGCCGATGAAGGACTACTTTGTTCTGCCAGAAAAATTGTACAAGAACGAAAACACCTTCAGGGCAGTGGCTGCTGAAGCAGCCGACTACGCACGCACCTTGCCTCAGAAAAAGAAGTCTGGAACAAAGAACCACGCTCGTGGCTCTTGAATTGCCCGCCAAGCCCGCAAGTTCCTGAAGTTTACTTAGTCCAAATCAAAATTCTTTTTACTTCCGATAATAGATATTCTGTCTACTATTGATCGATCATCAGATTGGCCGATATCACTATCAATGGTCAGCGGGCTGGACCAATCAATTTCTCAGTCCACGGAGACTTTATCTGGCGCGCTGACAAGGATGCAAATCTGCCCGAAAGTCTTGATCCAGCCATCAATCTCCACAATTGCGTTGCATGCGCAGGAAGGCCTGCGGTATAGGAAGAGCACGCCAGGTAGTAGAGATCGCTGAAGAAGTCGCTGTTCGAAATGTAGCCTGCAAGATCTTTATAGGTCTCCACTGCCGCAAGCATATCGCTGAGTGTTTTGAACTGATAGTCAACGTCCATGGCATGAAGAGAAACGTTCATTTCTGTTGTACTGTAAATCACCGCGTAGAGAAGCTCCTGGAGCGCCTGCCCGTATCTGCCCGATCTGTAGTAGAACCATCCCAACCTGGAGTGCGCAGCCTGCGCAAAAGGCACGTTGAACTGATAAAGGAAAAGCGTATGGTCTATCCCCTTTTCCCTGTAGTTCTTTTCGATTTGATTTTTCAACCGTTCGCTGACAGGATCAGAAAATCTCTTGTCGTCTGCAGCTACCTTGAGCAGGGAGTCCTCCATTGAGCTGTACATTTGCCGGCCCAGATATAGATCAGCAAGCTTGTACAGAACCTCGTACTGAGTTTCTGGTATCTCAAACCCCTTTCTTAAATTGTATGCTTTATCATACTGATCTTTTGCAAGCTGAAACTCACCCTCCTCAAAAAATACATCACCTATTCTCATTTCGGCTTCAGGAAATATCCCGGCCGAAGAAACCGCTTCTTTGTACAACTGCAATGCCTGCCCAAATTCTCTTTGTGCAAACATCGCATTACCCCTCTCATAAAGGATCCAGTCTTGCGGCTTTTCTGCAGGTGCCTGGGCCCATGCAATCGAATTACTCAGGAGAAGGAGGACAAGCATGCCTTTCAAATGCTGCATAGACATCATACCCCTTGGCCGGCAGCCAATCTGGGCACCGAGATTGGCAAACCAACTAATTTATGAGAATGAATGGAAAAGAGTATATTGTGAGAAGTCGCTTTAATTTCAGGTCTGGCTATCATTCTTGTGCTGCCTTACACTTCCCTTTCCAATCAGCCTCGACCGGTGAACCGCGGACACATGGTCGTGGACCATCGAGCTGGTGATGGACCCGCCGAGCGCCGAAGGCTTCCACTCCCTCTACCAGCCGATCGACAGAACAATATCGTTCTTCGTCCTCACTATCTCCCCCACGCTCGTTTTGTATGTCAAAATGCGCTTGTCGCTGGACAATGTTCCAAGGCTGTTGGTTGTGATGGGTTGAGGAGCTTCTATGGAAAAACTGAGGCTGTAATCCCCGAAGAACGCGTCCACCATCCGGAGCGAATCAGCCGTAATTGGCTCACTGGGGGCCTTCGCGATGAGCTGCGAGAATGTGTGAGCGGAGCCGTCGTTTGAGACGCGTATTTGAGCGCTCTGGAACGCGTCAAGCCGCGCAACGGCGTCCAGAGAATCGAAAGCGAGCTCGACCCGGATGATGACGTCCTTCTGGTTTTCAGATCGATCGAACCGGGTCAGTCTCACCTTGCCGTTGGAGCTTGCCACGGACCGCTCGAAATCGGCCCTGGAAAGTGGAAGGGGCACGACGTTTTTCCCGTCCACGGGATTGCCGAGGTTGACTACGAGCTGCGATACCTGATAGGTCAGTGACAGCGTCCCGGATCCGTTCTCACGGATGGCGAGGCGACTGTCTATCCCCACGCACGAGCTGAGCAGCACTGCTGCAATGATGCACACGAGGCCGGCCTTTTGCATTTGCTGATCCTTTGGCGGATGATAATGGATTCCGGGACGAATATCCAGAGCAGCGTTCCGTCCTACGGTCGGACGCTCTTGCGGTTGTACCAGTTCTTGGCTTTCCGCTTGGAAAGCTGTTCTTCCCGATGGGACCAATAATATTGAAGGGTGCGCGAGTTCTCGCACGCGTGGCAGATAGCCTTCCCTCGGCGGAACTCTCCCTGGGAAAGCCATTTCCCGCATCTCTCGCATTTCCTTTCGTTGGAGTGCGGGTCACGTGAATCATGGAGGAAATAGTAGCTTGAGCGTATTTTCATCAGGTTGCGATGCGAAACCTGCCCCGTGGTAAGCCAATGATGGATCGTGGACTGGGTCCTCTGGAACATCCGGGCAAGGTCAGACTTAGTCATGCCCCAGGTCGACATGAGCCATTCCAGCATCTCTCGCACGGAAGGGTCTTCCGGCAGTTCCCCTGGCATTTCTTTCACCTCTACTCACACTATATCGGTAACGTATAGCTATTTCCTAAAGTGAGAGCTTTTTCATGCCAACCACCTATTCCCATTCGATGGTCGCGGGCGGTTTGCTGGAGATGTCGTAGACTACACGGCCGATATCGGGAATCCTGTTGGTCACAAGGGAGGAGATCTCCAGCAGATCCTTCATGGGGAGGGGGTACACGTCCGCCGTGATTGCGTCCAACGAAGCCACTGCTCGAAGCGCCAGCACATGGCCGTACCTGCGCATGTCCCCGGACACCCCGACTGACCTCACCGGCAGCAGGACGCAGAATGCCTGCCAGATACTGTCGTAGAACCCCCGGTGTCGAAGCTCAGAGATGAACAGCGCGTCGGCCCTGCGAAGCAGGTCGCACTTTTCGCGCGTCACCTCTCCTACGATCCTTACGGCGAGCCCAGGTCCGGGAAAGGGGTGGCGCTTCACAACGGCTGGGGAAAGACCGAGCGCGGTGCCCAGCTCACGGACTTCGTCCTTGTACAACGATGAGAGCGGCTCGATGACCCGCCCTTCTGCCCTCTTTGCCTCCACGAGAGGAGAGCGAACATTGTGGTGCGTCTTGATCACCTTGGCCTTGTCGCCAACGCCTTTCCCTGATTCCACCAGGTCCGTGTACAGGGTTCCCTGGGCAAGGAATGAGTCCCGAATCCCGAGAGCGCCTATCTCCGCTTCCTGCACCGTGATGAAGAGGTCCCCGATGACCCGCCTCTTCTCCTCCGGATCGGTCACGCCTGCAAGTCCTGCGTAGAATTTCTCAGAAGCATCGAGGGTGAGAAGGTGACGTGCTCCCAGGCCGGCAAGGTTTTCCGCGACCTCTTCCGACTCCCCGTCCCGCATGAGGCCTGTGTCGATGTACATGAGGTAGACGCGATCGGGGTCCAGGCTTCGGAGGAGCAGGGCGCCGACAACGCACGAATCCACGCCCCCCGAGATGAGCAGCACGACGTCCCTCTCCCCCACTCTCTGCTTCAGGAGCTCCTTCTGGGCGCGGAGGTACGATTCAATGTTCCATTCTGGCCGAGCGCGGCATATGTCGAGTGCAAAGGCCTCCAGGATCTGCTGCCCGTGCTCGCAATGGCTCGCCTCGGGATGGAACTGCACCCCCCACATCAGGCGCTCCTCGCTCACGAACGCGGCGGCAAGACCGTTCTCCGAGCGCCCTATGACGCGGAACCCCGCAGGGGCCTGCGTCACCGAATCCCCGTGGCTCATCCAGGATACGAAGGAGTCTCCGGGAACGCGCCCAAAGAGGGCCGATTTTCCCTCCAGTGTTATCCGCGCCCTCCCGTATTCCTTGCTAACGAGCGCAGTCACGGCTCCGCCGTGATCCGCGCTCATGCTCTGGAAACCGTAGCAGATCCCGAGCATGGGAAGGCCTTTTTCATAGATGCGCCTGTCCGCGCGCGGCGCCCCGTCCTCATACACCGAAAAAGGCGAGCCTGAGAGGATGATTCCCCGAACGTCGCTGAAATCCATTGCACTGACCTGCCGGTCACCTGGCACGATCTCGCTGTACACTCCGATCTGCCGGATCCTGCGGCCAATGAGCTGGGTGCTCTGGCTTCCGAAGTCGAGAATCAGGATCTTGTCCATCCGCCTCCAGGCTCCTTTCGCATACGCGCGCACAGCCCTTCATATTTCTCCGCAAGGGTCCGCGCCTGCTCCGCGGCCATTCCCCTGTAGTTCGCCGGATCATCGAAGAATGAGTCCGCTTTCTTCCCCATGGCATGGGCAAGCTGCTTCGTCAACACCTCCCACACGGCGCTGTCCCTGCGCAGCGCTCCGGTGAGTTGCTCCCCCGATTGCTCCACCCGGAGAGTCGCCTTTCGTACGCCCTCATGGGCATCGGGATCTCCCCCGAGGGCCATCAGGATGTAGACAGGCTCGGAGAAGATCAGGTCCCCGGCCCGTGAAAGATTCTCCGCCATCCGCCTGCGGTCGACAGCCAGCGACTTCACTACCGATCCCATCCGCGCGGCTGCAAGGGCAAGCCCGGAAATGTACTCTGCGATGAAGCGTGAGGAGGCGGAGTTGGTGAGATCACGCTGGTGCTCAGAAATCTGGTCCATGAAGAACGTGACCACCCTGGGACAAAACTCCTTCCAGAGACTCTTGACGTGCTCCGAGTTCCACGGATTTCGCTTCTGCGGCATGGTGGATGACCCGACCTGCGTGGCTGTGAACTCCTCATGCACCTCCGCGATCTCGGACCTCTGCAGATGACGCAGGTCGTCCGCGAGGTTCGCAATGATTCCGAACGCGGTGTTCAGCTCCAGGAGCAGCTCCAGGAGGTACTCAGGCTCAACGAGCTGCGTGGAGTGCTCCGATGGCTGAAGCCCCAGGGACGCAAGGAAGTCCTTTTCCAGCGACCGGGGATCCTTCACCACGAGGGATGTGGCGTTGTAGGCCCCGACGGCCCCCGCGAGCTTTCCGCGGAGGTTGCCGGCCTTCCCTTCGATCCTCTCCAGGCTTTTGCCGAGCCTCGCCACGTACTCCGCAATAGCGAAGCCGAACGTGATGGGAACAGCGTGCTGACCATGCGTCCTCCCGATCTGGGGAGTTTCCGCTTCCTCCCGGGCCCTGCGCACCAGCTCCTCTTCAAGATCCAGGAGAAGCGGGAGGATGACGGTCCGGACGGCGTCGCGGTAACGCAAGGCGGATGCGGTGTCCAGGATGTCGGCGGACGTGGCTCCCAGGTGCACGTAGGGACGTACACCGGCGGGGAGATGGCGCTTCATGACGTTGACGAGCGCCCTGATGTTGTGATGGGTCTTCTCTTCCTCGTCATACACTTCCTGCGGAGAGATGCCGTCACCAAAGCCCTCCATGGAATCCTGACCGCCGGTCCGGACCTCCAGGCGGGCGAGCAACGTCTTCAGCAGCGCCGTCTCCACGCGAAGGCAGTAGCGAACGGCGGCGTCCTCGCTCAGGCAGGAAGAGAGCCGCTGGAAGAGCTGGGGATCGGAAAGAGAGTATCTATGATCCAGGGGGGACAGGTTGGCGAAGATGCTCCGCTGTTCCATGCGCCATTCTGGTACGATCAGGACGGCTTTGTCAAACGCGGCTTCTGGGCCGGTTCACGCGGGGCCCTGGGCCCCGCGGTAGAGCTTCTCAACCTCCTGCACCTTGTCGTCCACCAGTGCCTCGAGCTTGAACATTTCCTGCCTGAGATTGCCGACGATCCGGGATACCGACTCCGCCATGTCCCGGTTGTCGTCCACGACGGAACCGATGTTCTCCATGGCATCCGTCACTTTTCTGTTGGCGCCAAGCTGCTCTTTGACCGAGGTGGAAAGTTGGTGGATGAATCCCGCATACGAGCCGAGATCCCGGGCAATCGAATCGAAAATCTTGCCTGCTTCCCGCGATGACTCGCCTCCGGTCTGGATGACGCTCTCGATCTGCTTGACCCATTTGCCGATCTCGCTTGCAGTCCTTGCGGTCTTCTCCGCGAGCTGCCGGATCTCGTCTGCAACGACGGAAAAACCTCCCGTGCGGTCGCCGGCGCGGGATGCCTCGATGGCCGCATTCAGGGCGAGCAGATTCGTCTGATCAGCGATATCGTTGATGCGGGCAAGGGCCGCCACCATTTTGTCCACGACGTCATGGATGCCCAGGATTTCCGCGATGATCTTCTGCATGATCGTGTTGCCGCTCTCGGAAAACTGCGCCGTCTTTCCGATGGACATGGCCATTTTTTCCGTGGCCTGCGAAATGCTCCCCATGGCCCCCTGGAGGTGCTCAGCGGCGGTTGTCACCTGATCGATTCCGGCTGCCTGGTTGCGCACTCCCGTCGAAACCGTGGTCGAGATGTCCCCGAGTCTGTTCACAAGCTGGTGGAGGTTGAAAATCGAGGCAGCAACGATATCCATGGTCATCTTCAGCCTTCGACTTGCCCGCAGGAGGTCCTCCGTGACCAGATTGTCTTTGAGAGCGCCCCTGCTCTGGTCTGCTATGATTCCTGCAAAGCTCGCTATGAGTGCGTTCAGGACCGGTATGAAAAACAGCGCCCTGACGTCCGAGTCCGGCAGGAGGGTAAATGCTCCCAGCGAGACAATAGCCGGAGCCAGGACCGCGGCTCCCCCTGCCCAGATGACATCCCGCGTGGACAGGCGAAGAGCGGAGAGCAGTGCCATTGCGGAGCAATAGCCTTCAAGAACAATGAGAATGGGAAGGGCGGGGACAAATCCCAGGGATCTGACCGCAGACATTCCGTTCACCGCGACGGCCGCGCAGTCCAGGGCGAGAGACGGGATAAACAGAGGGCCAGGATCCCTTTTCTGCGTGAGCAGAACGCCTGCAATGAGGGAAAAAATGACGAGTCCAAAGAAGATAGAAGCGGCCACAACGGACAAAGTGGACTGCCCGGTGGCAAGGCAGAGCACCAGAACGATTCCGCTTGCGGCCAGGCGGACCCCGATTTCCAGCCTGTCGGCAAGAACTACCTGGTTGCGCGTGATCTGTGCCAGATTCAGGACTGCTTGCATGGCTAATGTGTATTGCAAAGCCAACCCTTTGTAAAGCAATTCGCTGACATGCTATACTCATGGCAGGGCCCCAGCAGTGCCGGACAGGACGAATTACGCCGAGCTTTTCCAGGAAGCGCTCCAGGCGGGTCGGAACCGCGATTATGCAAAATCCGTTGACATCCTTCTTCGGATCGTCGGCAGCACAGACCGATACCCGCAGGCGCTTCTGTACCTCGGCCGCAGCTACCATGCCCTGGGGGAGCATGCCCGCGCCGCCCAGGCGCTCAATTTCTACGTCCAGCAGAGACCGGCTTCAGCTGCCGGCCATTTTTTTCTTGGACGCGCATACCTCGCCCTGGAGGCCTACCCCTCGGCCATCCGGCACCTCCGCCGCGCCACGGAGACAAATCCCCGGTTTGCCGCGGCTTTCGGCCTCCTTGGATTTGCGTGGCTGAAAGCCCGCCGGTCCGAAAAGGCGATCTGGTGCTTCGCCAAGGCGCTGGAGCTGGATCCGCAGAATACGCGGCTGCAGGTTGGCTACCTCAACACGGCCCTTGTTCTTGCCATACGGCTTTTCTACAGGGGCCAGCTCGTCGATTCTGCCAGGCTCTTCAATGAAGTCCTGGAGCAGCGTTCAGCCAGCATCCTCCCCCACCTCTATCTTGCGTCGATCTACAAGGAGCTGGGAAAGAACAACGCCTCCCTCTACCACATAGAGGAGGCCTCGAAGATGTCGCCGCAGGACCCCTTCCTCCACCTGCAGAAGGCGCTGATCCTTCTCTCGCAGGACCAGAAGAAGGAGGCTGCTGAGGAGCTCCGCATAGGAACGCAGATGCTGAAGAGCTCCGTCAGCCCGGACGGCAACGCGAAAGACGTCCTTCGATTCATCACGGTCAACCTGTTCCGCGAGAGGCGGTATCGTGAGGCAATACTGTATGGAAAGCGACTCCTCAAGGACGACTACACAGACCCGTATCTGCACATGCTGGTCGGCGAATCCTACCGGAACCTGGGAGACCTGGGCAAGGCAAAGAACCACTTCCTGCGGGCACTGGAAAAGGACAAGAGTTCCCTGGAGATCCGCTACGGCCTGCTTGCGGTGCTCTGGGACAGGAGGGAGTACGGAGAGCTCCTCACCGAGGCGGGCCACCTCCTGCTGAAGAACCCCGCCGATGAGACTGCCAGGTATTTCCACAGCCTCGCCCTGGCCCGAACGGGCGCAGCCACTGAGAAGGTGCTCGGTGAATTGCAGCAGCAGGTCAAGGGCCGGGGGCCCGACCTCGTCCTCATGGTGGAGCTGGCCGCGGCGTACGTCCGGGCCGGTCTTCCCGAGCTTGCCGAGGGATGGTACAAGCGCGTCCTTCGGGTCTCGGAGGACGACCTGGACGCACTGCAGGCGCTCGCCGGGATTTACGAAGCAAACGGCAAATCCGAGGAGCAACGCGACGCCCTTCTTCGCTACCTCAGCCTGGACCCTGATGACAAGGCGGCCCGGCGTCAGCTGGTGCGGCTGCTGCTTCGCATGCAGTCATTCGCTGACGCCGCGGAGCAGATCGCGAAGCTCCTTCCCCTGGAGCCGCGCAACGCAAAGCTGAAGTCCACCCTGGCTTTATGCTACCGCCGCTCCGGCAGGTACGCTGAGGCGCTCGTGATCCTGCGCGACCTTCTCAGCACGGATCAGGACTCAGTGGAGCTTATCAAGGCGGCAGTCTACTGCCTGGACAAGATCGGAGCGCGGAAGGTCGGGATCAAGGCGATGGAAGGCTTCATGAAGCAGAACGGAGAGAGCCTTTCCCTTCTTCTCATGCTCGGCGTGCTCCACTATCAGGAGAAAACCCTGGAGAAAGCAGCAGAGCTCTTCCGGCGCGCCATCTCTCTCTCTCCGCAGGACTGGCGGGCAAACCGCAACCTGGGAATGGTATACCGGCGGATGGGCAATTCGGAGTACGCGGACAAGTTCCTTGCCAAGGCGGCAACCCTGCGAAAAGCGGAGACATCGGCGAAGTAATTCGTTGCATGCCACTGAAAACCGAATATACTTGCACGTGGGGAGGATGAGGCTGATGGCAGAGCAGAAAGCCGTGGACCTTTTCAAGGCATACGCCGAGGGCAAGCTCCCGAGCGAGGGAGGCTACGTCGTCTCTTCGTTTCTCAACGAGCACTCGGCCTATTCCCGCTACGAGGTGGTCGCGTATAGCGGGGTGAAAAGCATCGTTCTGACGAACGAGGGTCTGAACTTTCAGACGGATGGAAACAAGCTTTTCATCCTGGCGGAGCCCCCGAACTACGCAGAGAAGCACCTCGAGCCCTTCCGTCGTGCTGCAAAAGACCAGATCCCGCACCGATTTTCCGAGCTGGACATACTGACCACCAGAAACCAGACCAAGGTCATGGTGAGCAAGACCCCATTGATGACCTACGGCTCCTTCACCATCATCAAGCCGACGGGTGAAAACGTTGCGTTCCTGTTCTACAACCTTCCCGACGTCCTCGAATCGATTCGGAAGTTCTTCTCAACCGCTCTGAACAAGGAGGCGACGGTGGCCAAGACCGACGCCGACAAGGCAGCGATGCTCGTTGTCGAAGGGTTGCAGAAGTTCACAATTTGGTCCAAGAAATAAAAAAAGCAGGGCCGGGCTTCCGCCCGACCCTGCCGATTCTGTCTGATGGTCCGTCTGATGGACTATTTCCCGTCTCTTTCGATATTCAGCTGCGCGATGGCCAGCTTTGAGAGAGGCACTTGATACGGGGAGCAGGACACGTAGTCCAGTCCGGCTTCCATGCAGAAGCGGATATTCTCCGGTATTGCCCCGTGCTCTCCGCAGAGCCCCACCTCGAGGTCCGGTCTGGTCATCTTGCCGCGCTTGACTGCCGTGGCAATCAGCTCCTTCACCTGTGGATTCAGGATCTGGAACGGGTTGCCCTCCAGGAGGTCGAACTGGGTATAGTCCGGCATGAAGGAGTTGAAGTCATCCCGCGACAGGCCGATCGTTGTCTGCGTCAGGTCATTCGTCCCGAAGGAGAAGAACTGCGCATAGTGCGCAAGATCCCCTGCCCCGAGCGCGGCAGCGGGCAGCTCCACCATGGTGCCGATCTTGTACTGCACCGGCTTTGCCTTG
Source organism: Spirochaetia bacterium (assembly GCA_049515135.1). Lineage (GTDB taxonomy): Bacteria > Spirochaetota > Spirochaetia > SZUA-6 > Fen-1364 > Fen-1364. Next base: position 57,450 of record JBEKUJ010000003.1, on the reverse strand, counting down.
AAGCTTTCCCGCACCTCCCGCTCCACGTCAACAAGTCCGCGGATGTGCTTTCCTTCGATCTTCTTGCCGTAGATGATGAGCTTCAGCTCGCTTTCGTTCATGATGATGGGGATCATGATCTCGGGCTCGACTTTGGCCCCTTCTTTTCGAAGCGTGTAGACGGCCTCGAAGATTGCGCGAACCTGCATCTCGTATATCTCGGGATACGAAACGGCGATGCGGCAGCCCCGATGACCCAGCATGGGGTTGAACTCATGCAAAGCCTCGCTGCGGGCGCGCACCTCCTTCTCAGGGACCCGCTTCGTTCCGGACTTTCCGACGTTCAGGTACTTCATGAACTTCTCGAGCTCCTGGTCGTTGTGGGGCAGGAACTCATGCAAAGGCGCATCGAGGAGCCGGATGATGACCGGGTAGTCCTCCATGATCTTGAAAAGCTTGTAGAAGTCGGTCTTCTGCATGGGGAGAAGCTTCGCCAGCGCCTTTTTGCGGTCTTCCACTGAGTCCGACAGCACCATTTCACGGAACACGTTGATCCTCTTCTCCTCGAAAAACATGTGCTCCGTGCGGACAAGCCCGATTCCGTGAGCGCCGAACTTGCGCGCCAGGGCCGCGTCCCGCGGCTTGTCGGAGTTGGCGCGGACCGTGAAGTGGCCGACGAACTTGTCGACGAGCTTCAGGAAGTCAAGCATTCCCGACTCTTCAGGGTCAGGCTCTATGAGATCCGCCTTTCCGAAATAGAGGGAGGGAGCCCCATAGAAGGGCACATTGAGTGTGATGTAATCACCTTCCTTGATGGTTTTGTTGCCGATGGTCGCGCTGGTGCCCTTGATCTTCATCTCCGGTTTCACGAGGGAGACTTTGCCGTACTGGCGCGCGACAACCGAGGCGTGAGCGGAATATCCGCCCTCGGAAGAAAGGATTCCCGTAGCCACTTCGATGGCCTTCACATCCTCTGCGAATGAGGCGGGAAGGCAGAGGATCATCTTGGTTTCCGTGCCTTTCTGCTGCGCCAGCTTGTGAGCGTCCAGGAGTCTCTCAGTGTTGAAGTAAATCCTGCCGATGGCCGCTCCCGGAGCTCCCGTGATCCCGCCGGTAAGGGCCGTCAGCCCCTTGATGGAGCTGTAATCGATGATCGGATGCAGGATCTCATTAAGCTGTCCCGGCTTTATGTTTTTGACCACGTATCCATCGTCCACCATCTTGCGGCTGTGCAGGTCCAGGAGCAGGCGGATGTCTGCCTGAGTGGACTTTGCCATCACCGAGCGCTGATCTATCAGCCAGAGGCGCTTGTTTTCAACCGTGAACCGGATTGACCGGATCTCCCGGAAGTGATCCTCCACCTTGTGGGCAATCTTCTCCATCTCGTCATGATAGTTTTTCGACACCTTGGAGATGTCCGCGCCGCTGGCGCCGATTGCATTGAACTTGTTCTGGAAGAACTCCCCCTGGAGCTCCTTGTTGCCGGTGACGATGTTCCGCGTGAAGAACTGTCCGTAGAAGGCATCCTTGCCGTAGTTGCCGTACACCATGGGCTGGATGAGCAGCGCTGTATCCTGCTGGTTCTGGTCGTTGATGGCAAGCAGGTGGCTGATCCTCTTCAAAGCGATCTCCAGCTGGTCGAACGGATCCTTGAAGAAGCCGGCCGGCAGCATGGCCTTGTACCGCTCCAGGAAATCCTTCCTCTTCTTGGCGTCCATGTCGGAGTCCAGACCCTTGCCGAGGTCCTTGATGGCCTGTTTTATGCTCTTGACTTCCTTCTCTTTCTCTTCCAGCTCCGCGATGGCCAGCTCGATCTCGAGGTTCCCGATTGTCAGGAACTGCTGCTCGTGCCACCCGAAGTTCTCTCCAACGTAGCGTACGAAACCCGGGAGCGTCTTGTCCGTCAGCCCGTAGTTGTGCAGCGTTGGGTACTGGGCAATCACGAGGTTCGGGCTGATGACGATCTTCACCAACATGGGATTGTCGGTGGCTCCGAAGGTCTTCCCAGTCAGCTTTGCCAGCTTGTCGAACCATGGCTCCAGCGCGGCCCAGATGTTGAAATCCTCCAGGTGCATGGCCACGTCTGCATCGATGAGGAAACCGGGGAGGATGGGCAGGTCCAGATCTGCGAGCTCCATGGCCAGCCTGCCGCGGATCCCGATGCGATCAAGGATCTGAGGCTTCAGGTTGGCTTCCCCTTTGGCAAAGAAGTGGATGTTCTTCTTCATGCTTCAACCTTCCCTCCCACGGTACGCCGTGGGGTTTTATCTGTCGCGGCACCACTCGCATGGGGCTGCCGAGACATGCATCATTAGAACAGGTTCAGGATCGCGCCTACCTGCCCCTTGAGGAACGCTTCGAACATGTGGCTGGCGCCCTGTTTGAGGTAGCGCTGGAGCTTGGCCACGTCCTTGATGTCGTCCCCTGCTATGGCAATCATGATGGCGCTCCCGTGCTTGACCTTGCCCCACTTGAACAGCGTGTTGATGTCGTGGATGCGCTCACCCTCGTAGAAGACATAGACCTCCAGGCCCTGATATTTGGTAGTGTAGCTCTGGATGATCTTCTTCCACGCTTCCACGTTTCCGTTATGGAATAGCTCGTTGGTGACGGGAATCGAATACATGGGGGTCATCCGCTTTGGGGCCGTTGTGGCGGCCGCGACAACGGGCTTTGCGGGGGCTGCGGGAGCGGCAGCCGCGGCAGTCTGCTGCGACGCGTAAGATTGAAGCGCCGGGGGCATCGCCGCAGGTGCAACTGCAGCAGCAGCGGCAGCCAGGTCAACTTTGGGCCGTCTCCCCCGGGGCCTGGGCCCCCGTGCAACCGCAGGAGCAGGCAGCAGGGGCACCTGCTTTTTCAGGACGAACTTGCCCTTGGTAAAGGAGGAAGGGGTCTTTATCTTGGACCCCCGGAGGATGGACAGGAGCAGGTTTATCCCCTCCTGGTATTTCGGATCCCCGTCAGTGTCCTGGAAAGCCCCTGCGAACACCGTGATAAGCTCGTTCTTCTTGAGGCCCCGAACGCTTTCCCAGTGCGCCCTGTTTTTGGGATTGATGGTCACGACGCCAAGCTCGGGATGGAAGTACGTGACCACGAGGTCGAGCGCGCGCCATTTTCCCACTTCGTCCGCGACGTAGTCGAAGTTGTCGAAGTTTTCCGTAAGGTTGAAAGATCTGCACACGTAGCCATACTTGTCCGCGAGAATGGCGCTCACCGCGGGCAGCACCTGATGGGGCTCGATGGACTTCTCCACCAGGCACGCGCTGATGATTTCCGCCAGGTTGACTTTTCTCTCGAAGTCGGAGATTACCCGCATGATGAACTTGAAATGAGAGAGGGACCGGTTGAAACCGGCCCTCGTGCTCAGTTCGTCAAACGCATGAAGTTGTTCCGCCATTTGATTTTCCCTTCGCTGTCACGGTGTTCTCCGCGACACGCACGGCCGCAAATGAAAATGGTGACCCCCGGGGGGGTCACCATTTAAGTCCCCGTAGTTCAGATTTCTCTCAGACCGACATCTCCGCCCCTGCGCGGACGGCCCCTCCTGCCCGGCTTGCGGCCACCGCGCCGCGGTGCAACGTCAACCACTCCCTGGGCTGCCGCCTTGGACTGCGCGTCCGCGCCAGGAACGTTCAGCATGTCCAGATAGTCCGTCTTCTTGCCCTCTGTCGCCGCGGCGGGGCCTTCCTCCGGCTGGGCCGCGAAGGACTGCGCAATGTCCGCGCGGACAGTGGACCGCCTGCGGGAGAAGGATGCGAATGCGGCATCCTGGAAACCCTTGGACACGCCGTAGAGAAACTCGTTGAGCACGTTGGCCATTCCGTCCAGCGTTGCCTTCTTCCTCTTGATGGAGGTGATGTTCACGTCCAGGAGGAGTCCGGGCTGGATATGGTAGGGATTGATCATGTACTCGAACTTCAGGAACAGGTTCTCAAGGAAGGCAAGCCTCTCTTCAAGCACCCGACGCTGAATGGGATAGCGATAGCTGAAGATCTTCTGCAGTTTGTCCTTCATGAGAATGATCCGCTTCTTGATCTCGTCTTTCTCTGCGATGTAGGTCCGGTTCATCCTCTCCACGTCGGTGTCGCCCGCCCTCACGAACGTGATCTCGCTCCAGCTCTTCTCGATGTCTTCATACAGCGGGTCTCCGGTCTTTGCCTTGATCCGCCTCTTGATCTTCCCGCGCATTCTCTTCGCAAGGTCGTTGAAATCCACGACGCCCTTGAGGAACTTCGAGTCATCATAGACCATCTCGAGGATATCCCACGCGTGCTGCATCTCCACCTCGAAGCTCTTTGCCTGAACGTCGTAAGCCTTGCGCTCCTCAAGCAGCTGGGCCTGATCGTAGTACTTCAGCCTGATTGCATAGCGCTCGTCAGGCAGGTGCGCCTCATCCGTGTCTTCGTATTCCCGCAGAACCAGCTCACGGGCGTTCTTGAGGTTCTCCACGTGCTGGTAGCCCATCTTGGAGGTGTCCAGGATTGACGTGATGGAGTTGATGGCCGTGTTGAACCCGCGGTTCCTGATGTTCTCCAGATCGATGATCCGCTTCAGGTTCTCCCGCACGTTCACTGCATCATATTCCTCGGGATCCAGCTCCGCGCGCAGGCCCTCGATCTTGTCCATGAGGGTCTTTGCGAAGTAGAAGTACCTCTTTGACTTGGGGTCGTCCTTGTCATCCGAGGTGAACTTCTCAACCCTCTTCATCTTCTCGAAGAGGATCTCTCCGTCATTCAGCTCTTCCCGGCCTTCATCAATGACCTGGTCCTTCAGCTTCTCGATCTCCTTGTCGATTTGGTCCATGATGTTCTTGGAGATGAGGTCCTTGATCAGGAACTCCACGGTGACCTGGTAATGGAAGATGGGGCTGATGAGCTCCGCGTCCAGGATGTTGACGGAGAGCTTCACGTCGGTCACCGTCTTGGGCTTGTACGCGCTGTCCTTGAAGGAGCACTTCACGATGGAATAAGCGTTCTCACCCCTGATGAACGCGCCGACGTCCGTCTTCTGGCGCAGGAGGGAGTTGGTGAGGTTTTCAAGGTCGTTGACGCCGCGCTGGACATGGCCCTGGAGGTGCCCGTACATGTTGACGATGGATTTCTCGATTTCACCCGTGTTGAACTTGTCGATGCCGCCGATCTGGTCCAGCATCGCAGCGATCTCCTTCGGGGTGTAGCGGGCGAGGGATTTCATCTCCTCCTTGTCGATGAAGTTCCTCACCTTCTTCACCATCTCGTCTTCCGAGGTGACCATGAAGCGGTTGAACATGTTCTGATAGTTCTGGTTGAAGTAGTTGTACAGCTTCTCTTTGAGACCGCCCATGATGTCGAGTTTCTCGGTGACTTCCTTGGGTAGCTTGGACGTGATATGATTCATCACCTTGTCGACTTCTTCACTCATGAGCAGGTCGACTTCCGCCTGCTGGTCTCTGAACTCCTGTGCAAGCGAGTTTCGGGAACCGACGGCGCTCGGCTTTTCCGGATGGAACACGTTCGGGCTTTTCGGAAGGTCAATAGCAGCCATACCTGTCTCCTTTTCTCGGTTTAGTCGCGGCTAGTAGACCACAAAAGAACGACTCTGGCAAGCACTTTTTTCCAGTGCCACCATTTCCTCTCTTCCATTTTATAGAAATATAGTGCATCCTACAAGAGATTTCTCGCAGGAACAGGAGGCAACATGGGTAATCACCGAAGCCTTCTCACAGCTTTGACCTTGTGCCTCGTTCTGGCGTCCCCCCTTCTTGCAGACACAAGGACGCAGAACATCGACATCATGGTGGCCCTCGACAAGTCCCTTTCCATGGAACATAAGGTCGTTGCAGTGAAGGATTGGGTCAACTCCTATCTGATCGATCAGGTCGTCATCCCCGGAGACTTCCTCGACATCGTGGCGTTTTACGGGAAAGCGGACGTGATTGTATCGCAAACAATCAAGAATGATGCTGACAAAGCGGCAGTGAAAAAGATCATTTCCGGGATTAGAGGGAATGGAAGATTCACAGATATTGGCAACGCCCTTGATGTGCTCAAGGCGCAGATAGCGACAAGAGAGAGCGATGGACGTGACAAGTACGTTCTGCTTCTCACGGACGGCATCCAGGAAGCACCGCCCACAAGCAAGTATTACTCGCCAGACGGCAAGTTCAACCATGAGTTCCTGGCCAATACAAAGACCATCCAGCAGAAAGGCTGGAAGGTCATGATTCTTGGAATCGGGACAGAGACGGCTGCAAAGGACCTGGCTACGGCGCTTTCCAGCCAATACACGGAAATCACCGGCAAGCTCAGCACGGGCTCGCTCACCCAGTCCGCCGGCGGTCTGTTCGGCGCTGTCACGCTCCAGGGTTCGGTCAAGGTTGCGCCGGTTGGCTCGGACGGGAGCAGCTCCCTTTCCCTTACACTGAAGCCTGGCTTGCAGGGAGACGCCAGTGTCACGGTGAACAGGATTGATGCGCGTATTGGTAACGCTCCCGCTTCGCCAATACTTTCCACTCCCATGACCATCACGGTAAAGAAAGGCACGGGGCAGCCTGCCAAGGTCCCCGTCAAGTTCCCCGCAGGCATGCCGGCCGGTGCCTCCAAGGCAACTCTGTCGTTCAGCTTCCCCCCCGGGCAGGGTTTTGTTCCTTCTGACGTCGACGTCTCCTTCGTGGTCAAGGGATGGGCTGAAAACAATGCCGTCCCCTTAGGCGCGGGCGCGGTTCTTGTCGTTCTCATTATCCTGGCGTTGATTCTCCTCCTGCGCAGGGTGACAACCGGCGGATCGCTGTCCTTCGTTGTCCTGGTGGATCATTCACCACTCAGCGAAACCCCGGTGAATCTCGGTCCCGGCCATGAGCTTTTCCTGAACGAGCTTGAAGGCGATTTCAGTCTCATAGAAAAACGGAACGCCCGATCCCTTGCGCGATTCTTCGTCAAGGACAAAAAGCTTGGCATGGGTGTCCTCAAGGCGGATAGGTTCCCGAAGCTGACCGATGTTCCGGCAGACGTGCGTGGAGAGTCGTTTACCCTGAAGACGGATAACGGGAGGAAGCTCGACCTGGAAATACAGAGCAAGGCTGCTGGCGGGACCTCGTCGGCCAGGCCCTCGTCAGACAGGGATACAGGAGCAACGACCACTGTCTCCACGGACAAACCTTCACCGAGGTCAGCGTCGAAACGCCGGCCTGCCAGAAAAGCGCCGGTGACCAGGGCAAGAAGGAAGGCTACGTAGTCTGGCCACGACCTCGGTCTACCTCTTTGATACCGGACCTTTTCAGCCCATCCCGGGCATTGCTGCGGATTTTCGGTATTCGCTGCTCCCCTTCTGGGGAAATCACTGTCTCGTTGATTTCATGGTCGCAAACTTCCGATCCCCTGGCGGGGATGGTCGCGGAAACGGCTCAAGCCGCCAGGACCCGCGGGAAACAGAGGTCACGATCCTCCTTGAGGAATCCCCGCGGACTGTGCCCGTCGCTCTTTCGGGCCGATGGAAGAAGCCCGTGGCGCGCGTCGTCGCACTGGAAGATCCTCTTGCAGAGCTGATTCCCCTCATCGAGTCCTCTCGGTCTGAGAATGTGATCCTTGCCTCGCTGTCCTGCGTTTGCAGCCTGGATCCTGCTCAGCTGATCGAACTGGCGGTCGGCACGGCGGGGGGGCGGATCGTCAAGGTCTCCGTTGCGCGCACGCCCATCGAGATGTACGCCTCCAGCCGGGAAACAGTGGTTTCGCTGCTGACGTCAGCAGTGGACCACCGCTCGGAAAGAAAGCCTCTGCGCGAATCCCTTTTTGCGGACACGCTTCTGCCTTCCCTGGACGTTATCGAGGAACTGCCGGGAGAAGTTCTCTTCCAGAACGATTTGATGGAGTACTACCGCCGCAACCTCTGGGTGATCGGGAATTGCGGGAGCGAGGCATATCTGCGGATGCTCGCGCGGCTGCCGGAGCTTTCCGACAAAGGCGCGGAGTCGCACATAGCGGAAAAAGGATCCGCCCGAAACTCCTGGCTGGCCTCGGGAGTGGAGGTCGAGGGCGAAGTGGAGGACTCCATTATCTTTCCGAATGTCCATATCAGAAAGAACGCCCTTGTCTCCCGATCAGTAGTCATGAACGGCAACAGGATAGGCGCGGGAGGAGAGATCCGCAATTCGCTCGTTTTTCCGTTGTCGTCGGACCTTCCCCGCACCACCGCAAATATCGGGGACAATTGCTCAATCGGTTCCAGATCATCAACAATGGCGAATGCGGACTTCCCTGACCAGATCCGGGACGGCCTGACCGTGGTTGGAATGAACTCGGAGATCCCTTCAGGGCTGCGCATCGAGGCCGCTGTCTGCATTGGTCCTGGCGTGCCCGCCTCCCAGCTGCGAAAGATGAAGCTCGTGAAAAAAGGCACAAGCGTCTTCAGACCGCGCAATCCCGGGTCGGAGGCGCGCGACCAGACGGCAAGAGAGCGACGGTGAACGAGTTCAGCGCTGCCATCGACTTTCTCACGCGAACGGAGAAGCTCATCGTCACTGCCCACGAGACGCCGGACGGGGATGCCATTGGCAGCGAATGCGCAATGCACAGGGCGCTGCTCGTCATGGGCAAGAGGGCCATCATTCTCAACTCGGACCCGACGCCGCGCAAGTTCATGTTCCTGGATCCCGACAGCTCGGTCTGTGTCCTGCAGGACGAAGAGCAGGTGCCGTCCGACGTCGAGACATACGCCCTCCTGATGCTCGATACGAACGACATCCACAACATCGGCTCCGTGGCGTCGCTTGTCCTCCCGCGGGTGCGGGAGTATTTCATCATTGACCATCACGAGAACGAGGAAGACGTGCTTACCGGCAACCTCATCCTGAAGAGCGCCTCCTCGACCGCGGAAATCGTGTATCAGCTGCTGCGCGAGCTCGGAGTTGAGATTGACTTTCCCATGGCGGAGGCGCTGTACACGGGAATCATCTACGACACAGGCTCCTTCATTTACCCGAAGACCACTGCAATCACATTCGACATTGCACGTGACCTCGTTCAGAAGGGTGTGCAGCCCAACTCCGTCTACACCCACGTGTATGAGAGCAACTCGGTTTCCGCCCTGCTGCTCCAGTCCAGAGTCCTGTCGACCCTTGAGCTTGCGCTCGGGAACCATGTCGCTGTCTTGACAATGAGCAAAGAAATGATCAGAGATTCGGGGGCAAATTACGAGGAAGCCGATGGGCTCATCAACATCCCTCTTCGGAGCGAGGATGTGCGGGTCTCGATCTTCTTCAAGGAGAACATGGAAGGGTTGCTGCGCTGCTCGCTGCGGTCCAAGGGCGTCATAGACGTGGCGGAGATCGCCCAGATGTTCGGGGGGGGCGGCCATCGGACTGCCGCAGGGTTCAAATGCCGTATTTCGATGGAAAAGACAAAGAAAGCGTTGCTGGAAAAGCTGAGGGCCCATTTCTCATGAGAAGGATTCGAATCACCCTGCCGGCTGCGTGCCTCATTGCCGCAGCGGCGCTGGCCTTTGCCGGCTGCCACAGATCGGAGGAACCAAGGCAGTCGCGCGTGATCGTTCCCAGGGTGCCTAATGACGCTCCGCGCGGCTCGGCGCAATCCGCGCCTGCGGGAATGCTCATGGCTCCGGCGATGCCTCAACCCCGCATCACGATCGGTCCCGGCGACACGGTCCTCCAGGTGATCAACGCCAGCCTTCGCAAGAGCCCTGAAGAGGAGCAGGTGATCGCCGTCAAGCGTATGACGGAGGTCGATTCGCCTGTGCGGCTGCTGGCAGTCGACGTGGATCCCGAACGCGGCACGTACTACTTCCAGAGCTGGGAGTCTCCCACGAATGCCACCGACAACAGGATCTTCGGTCTGGCCGTGAAAGACCTTGTCGGAGATCATGACGTAGAGCTCGTGGCAAGCGGAATGAACAAAGACGGCAAGCTGACTCTGGACGTCTTCCGCCGCACCAGGCCTCCTCGCGGGGATGAGCTGGTCTACACGCCGGTCTGCCAGATCGTGGCGGACGACATCCATGTGGACGAATCTGAGAGACCAGACTCCTATGCCAGCGACCCGAAGAACGGGGAAAGCTTTTCCATCGATACGTATGTCCGTGATCCAGATTCGCAGAACGTGATGGATCTTCTCAAGATCACCTATCAATGGAGCCCCCAGGAGGGACGGTATGTTGCCGGTCCACCGGAAAAGGTCCCGGGAGAAAAGGCTGCGCAGGCGCAGCTGGGCAAGCTCTTCAACAACCTCTCTCCCGAGTCCTTCGAGGACTTCCTTGCCGGCTCGTGGGTGGAAGTGCCGGGCGACAATGCGCATCCCGGGCATGACGCCGAGCCCAGTGAGTTGTCGTTCGACAGTCGATCACGAGAGATCGTGCTGTCCACGGGAGACACCCAGGAAGTCTACTCGTGGAAGCTCACGGCCCGCACACTCTACAACAGCGCCCGCATTGTCGGCGACAACGAAACGGTCGCGCAGATCAGCCGGACCTTCGAGATTTCCGCCCTGTCCGCAATTTCGCTCTCCGTTTTCATCGAAGGGGATGATTCGCCGGAGAGACCGACGGTCACGACGTACACACGAATCAGTGATGAAAATACGCCTGGCGCGAACGGCCAGCCGGCTCCCCTGGCAGCGCCGCAGTCCCCTGCCCTGCGAGGAGAATACAGAAGTACGGTCGGTGACGTGGTGGACTTCCAGTACCCCCGGCTGGTGTGGAAACGCTCCGGCGCGCAGAGGTCGGCGGAGTATATCCTCTTCCCCCTCGCCGGCAAGACTATCCTGAGCGCCCGTTTTCTCGGGAACGGCAACGGTCCTGGGGAAGACAGATCGTGGGTCGCGGACTTCAAGGAAGACAAGAACCCTGCCAGGATACTGCGCACCCTGACCCTCTTCCCCGTCCAATTGACAGTGAAGGGCTATGGGGACGCGGTCGGCGACACAATATCCCTGGAGCAGGAGTTGGATCTTCGGCCGCGATAGCGAGCCGTCATTGATCCTTCAGCAGAAACCCGCTGAACCCGGCATCGTGAAGCTTCTCCAGGAGCGCGCGGGCGTCCTCTGCTGCAAGTCCGATGCCTGCGAAAACCCTGTACAAAGGCTTTCCCTGCTGCGCATCTGTGCGGAGAGTCGGCGAAAACCCTTTCCGCGCGAGCTCACCAATGAGGTCGTCAGCATTTTCCTTCATCTGGAAAGAGCCGATCTGCACTGACAGCGTTTTCTGAGGGGCCTGGTCCTGCGGAGTCCGGCCCGATGGAGCCTGGTCTGTCTGGCCTGGCTCAGCCGGCGAGGAATCGGTGGCCGCGCTGAAAAACCTTTCCGGGAGAGCCATCACAGAGATGTTTGCGGGGAGCGGCAGGTCTGCTGTCGAGCTTTCAGCGGCAGCAAGCGCATATTCCGGTGAGCGGGGAAATCGCGATTGCAGACGCCTCACTGCGACCTGCCGGGCTGCAGGATCACCCGACCGTACGGCCAGCCGATAGCCCAGCCAGAGCGACTTCAGGGCGATTGTTTGATCGGTCGCCGTGTCGGCCAGACGGTTGAGGGTCGTGGCTGCCGGCCCGTACTCTCCTTTCTGCAGGGAAAGGCACACCCTGAAGAACTCCACCCTTTCGTTTTCATCATCCTTCATCGCAGCGAGGCCAGACTGCAGCGAGTCGATGTCATTCATTTCAAGGGAAAGCAGAAAAGCCGATTCGAGGGACGAGAGGGAACCGCCATGCGCGAAAGCGGAAAGGAACGCGTCACGCGCGTCCTGCGTCATTCCCGCCACTTCGAACAGCCGGGCGATCATGGCCATCGATTCCGGGAGATGGATCCCCCGGTCGGCGTCCTTGATGAACTTTTTTCCCACATCGAGCAGCGAGGGGAGGTCCTGCTCGGAGGTGAAAAACCGGTCAAAGACAGCAGGCGCCTGCGCCGAGCCCGGGTTTGCATCCAGCCAGTAGGCATACAGACGCCCGGCCCCCTCGCGGTCTCCAGCCATCTCCTGGAGCCGAGCCTCGCGCAAGGAAGGGTCCAGCCCCCAGGCTGCCACGGCCAGCGCGAGGAAGAAAACTATGACGGGGATCAGGCACTTCACTCTGACTTGAATATCGGTCTGCCGCGGCCGCGCTCTGAGCGCCCGGCGCGCTCTTGCTCCGCGTCAGCTTCTCTTTCTCAGGTTTCCGAAGAATCGCACCAGGGAGTATATCCCGGTCCCGATCAGCACGATGCCCGCCGCCTTCATGAGCCATGTGATCAGAGGGATGGCGTGCCCGAAAATCCCTGTTGCAAGGGCAGCGCCGCCAACCACAGCCGCGACAATGCCCAATGTCCTATCCGATTTAGAGCCGCTGAGGGCAAGGCCGGCAACAAGCAGAATGCCCCCCGCGATTATGCCGAACAGTCCGCCGCCGGCCAGGACCAGGAGTGCCACGCCACCGCCGGCAGCCATGACACCGAAGACACCTTGTTTTGCCAACTGGTTTCTCGGAACGATATCACTCATAGCGTGCCTCCATGAACATTCTCAATGTATCAGCGAGTGGCTGGGGCTGTCTACAGAAGCGCGGACGTGCGTTGGTCCCCGCGAGTTGACATCTCAGGCCGAAAATCCCCAGAATAGGACGATGCATCCACTTGCCAAGCGCATATCATTGCTTGTTTCCGTTTTTTCGCTCGTCCTCGGCCTCTTTCTCCTTGGATACAACCTTCGATTCATCTCCGATACGGCAAAATCCATTGCGTTGAACCTGTGGCCGGTCCTGCTTGTCCTTGCGGGAATCATGCTGGTCATCGACTCCGTGAAGAAGCGGAGGTTCACCCGGGTTTCGGCCACAACCACAAGGGAGTTTCCCTTCCGCATCGAGAAGGCATCGCGCGAGCTTTCCTGCAGAGTGCAGTTCTCCTACGGGAGGCTTGTGCTCGGACCGACGCGGGGGGATCCGCTTCTTGTCACGGAGCACACGGGCCCCACCATCCCTCCCCAGATCTCGCAGGAGACCGTGGGCGGGCTGGAAGAAATCTCCATTGCAATGAGCCAGCCCCTTTTCCCGCCCCACTTCCAGCTGCAGAACAACTGGCGTCTGGACCTGTCGCGGTCGCTGCCCCTCACCCTGTCCCTCCAGCTTCATGCGGCGGATCTCCACATGGATCTCAGAGAGCTGAACGTGGAGTCGCTGGAGCTTTCAACGGATTCCGGGACACAGCAGATCCTGTTTGGCGCGCCGCGCAAGAAGCTCGCCGGGCAGATCTACTGCGCCAGCGGGGACCTTTCACTGATCCTTTCGCCCGGTGTATTCACGTGGGTCCGACTGCTCAACCCGTTCTGCCGAGTGGATTATCCGCAGGGAGATTTCGAGAAAAGAGAAGACGGCTCACTGGTCACGCAGCCCGTGGCTGACAGCCAGAGCAGCATTGAGCTGACCGTCGACGGTCCCATCCGAAAGCTCGTCCTGGATATCGAGGACGGGCCCGAAACTTGAACAAGACACGCACGCGTGCTACGTTTCTGCCAACACGGGAGAGTTCAGTGAAAAGACGTTTCCTCATTGGCGTTCTGTCCGCAGCCTTCGCGATATGCGCTTTGCCGCCGGCGTTTGCCGCCGGCGACAACGGGACAACCCCGTCGCAGTATTCCCTGGGCGACCAGACCCTCTCCATCAATGTCGGGGCATTCGTGCCCCTTTTCCTTGTCGGCGGCAGCCCCACTGTCGGAAGAGTAAACCTTTCCCTCGGAGGCGTCGGTTCCATCGACTGGGCAGCCTACCTTTCCGCTCACTGGCGCATTGGCGCAGCCCTCGGAGGGACCTTCACTTTTGATCCGAACTATACGGCGCTCCTCATGGTCCCCATCATCGCAAAGATCTCCTACCTGATAGATTTCTATCCCTGGGAGGTTCCTTTGACCTTCGGCGCCGGAATGAATATCGTGAAGTACAGCGCTGATTCCACGATAGACCTTCTCTTGAAGCCAGGGACCGCGCTCCTGTGGACCTACAATTCCTCATGGTCTTTTGGAGTGAACCTGAACTGGTGGTGGGACATGCAGTTCACCAATGCATCCGGCCTTGGGTTTGTTGCCGGTAACTTCCTGGAGGTATCCCTCAGTGCGTTTTACCATTATTAGGAATCTGCTCGAGGTGCTTCGAATGAAAGCTTTCTCCCGACTTGTCATTGCGGCAATCGGCGCCGCGGCGTTTGCTTCCTGCACGCAGAACGGCAACCTGATCTACCTGAATATCCAGAAGGTGACAAAGACAAATGTAAGCACCAGTATTCCGCTGGACATCACGGTGTCGGACATCGTGAACGTCGGTGCGGACAACAGCGCAGCGCCGTACTACGTCGCGGCTGGAAAAATCTATAACGGGACCGCGCCGGTCGGCGGAACCACAAACTGGAACGCCATTTCGGTTCCCCAGGCTTCGGGCAAGGATATGCTTTGCAACACGTTGACGTATGATCCCTCGAACCACCAGCTCTGGGGAGGGTTCTTTTCCTCTGATGGCACGACATACGCGCTGTACTGGACGGATCCCCGGCTCCCCGTCGCCTGGACGAAGCTCGTTGACAACCTGAACCCGACGGCGCAGATCACATATCTGAATGTCCCTTCGGCCACTGATCGCCGTCTTTTCGCAGTTGTTTCATGGATGGTGAATGGGAACCCCGTTTACGAGCTGGATACCACCCAAAGTGGCTCAGCCAGCTGGAACAACACCGGCCTGACCAGCAGCACCAAGCCAATCACCAGCGTAGCCTTGAACGGTGCAACGTATTATGCAACCTGGGGAAATACCCTCTACAGTGCGCCGGCCAGCCTCTATCCGACTCTCTCATTCTCAGTCGTTCTCTCCCCGGGAACGGCCCCCCTGGCAACGAACCCAAACGACATTCTTCAGGGGATTTTCATAGACCCCAACTACGCTGCAGGCGCGCTTATTGCCGTCGTCGCGTCCAACCAGACAGTGAACCCCGCCGTCGGGAGCGTCTATTTTTCGATGGACGGAGGGCTCACCTGGAGCAATACGAACACCACTGCAAGCACCAGCTACCAGGTCGGTTTCCTCTGCGCCGCTGGGCCGGTAGATAGTGCCCATACAACGTATCTCCTGGGCTCGGACTCCGGAACCGGAGCGGCATTCGGTTTCTTCTCTTTTGTGCCCAGCTCCGCCAGTCTCACGAGGTTCAAGGGTATTTCCTACAGTCTCTACGCTTCGGCGGTGAGAAGGATCCTGGTGGATCAGGCAAACAACCTGGTGGCCATGGGAACCATCAACAATGGTCTTTGGGTCACCCTGGGCATCGATGCAACGGGCGGCTTCGCCAACAGTACGTGGACTCAGGAATAGAATGACGGCCGCCGCGGGCGGCGTCAGCCCAAGAGCCCTCAGAGCACCCCCGTCAGCTCAGGGTCTTCCCTGTAGTAGTGCTCTTTCTTCTCTTCCTCTGTGAGGCCGACCAGCTCGTGACTCATGTAGTGGATCCAGAAGTCATCCTGCGGAGTCGCAAGCTCGTGGAACCGGCACCAATAGTCGGGCTGAACGGGCAGCTGTTTTGTCACGTACCTTCGGATCTTGTAGTCGTGGACGGCGACGCGAACGTCGCTTCTGGGGATCCCCTGCTCCATGATGATCTCGACGAGGTGGTTCACAGTGCGGCCTGAATCATAAATATCGTCCACCAGCAGGACCTTGTCCCCGCTCCTGAGGTAGGCGGGATCGTACGTCCACCCGTCGACTCTCACCTTGTCCTGCGCGCCGATATCCCGGTATGAGCGCGCCACGACGGCCGCATAGTACACCGGGCGCCTGTCCTTCCTTAATATCTTGAAATACTCGGAGATGACGTTTCCCATGTACGCCCCGCCGCGCAGAGAGACGTAGATCACATCCGGGGCAAACCCTTCCCGATTGATGCGGTCCGCCAGCTTGATGGCATTATTGCGCACGGTCTGGTAGGGGAGAAATTCCTTGTGCATGATCCGCGTATTTTAATCCAAACGGGTCAGAATATCCATGCGGTCTTTGAGCACGACCACCGTGTGCTCGAAATGCGCGGAGTCAGAACCGTCTGCGGTGACAACGGTCCATCCGTCCTCCAGCAGATCCACGTCGCCCGAGCCCGCGTTGATCATGGGCTCAATGGCAAGGACCATGCCCTCCTTGAGCCGCGGGTTCGGCCCCCCGCCTACGTAGTTCGGCACCTGGGGGTCTTCATGGGGAGCGAATCCCACACCATGGCCGCAATAGTCCCTGACCACGCCGCAGGAGCTGCCCACTGCGTGGTCGTAGACGGCCCGGGAAATGTCGCTGATCCTGTTGCCGGCCACGGCCTGCGCCACAGCAAGGTCGAGGCATTCCCGGGTCACGCGAAGGAGGGTTTCCCGTTTTCGGGAAACGGCGCCCACTGCAAGGGTGACAGCTGCATCCGAGAAGTAGCCGTTGAGATTGACGCCGAGGTCGAGGCTCACGATGTCACCGGCGCGCAGTCGTCTGGCGCCGGGGATGCCGTGGATGACCTCGTTGTTGATGGAAACGCACAAAGAGGCAGGATAGTTCATGTACCCGAGGAACCATGGCTTGCCGCCATGACTCTCGATATAGGAACGGGCAAAAGAGTCGAGCTCCCGCGTGGGGACGCCCTCTCTCACGAGCTTCTTCAGCTCCTCCAGCGCACGCGAGAGCAGACGGCCCGACTCCCTGATTCCCGCGATTTCTCTCTCGTTCTTGAGCCGTATCATTGCGGGGCTATCTGCCCGCTTCCTCCTTGTCCTTCGCCTTTTCCTTCTTCTTTTCCTTCATGAGGGAAGAAAACGCCTCCTCCGTTTCCGCCCCGAAAGATTCTTCAATGATTTTCCTGGCATCGTCCGACAGCCCGGATGTGATGGTGACTTTCCCTTCGGTGACAACGCCCGGTTCCATGGTGAGCTTGGGAGTGCAGATGTTTCCCAGCACCTTGCCCGTATGCAGCAGGCTGACCTCCTCCGAGGCAGTGATGTTGCCGATGAGCGTGCCCGCAACGGTGACCCGTCTGGCCACAATATCGGTCTTCACCTTGCCTGTAGGTCCGACAACCAGCTGGTCATCCGTTCTGATGTCTCCCTGGAATTTCCCTTCGATGAGGATGGAGCCGTTCACATAGAAGCGTCCGTTGAAAATTGAGCCTTCTCCGATGATGCAGTTGCTGTTTTCATTCTTGTTCGGCATGCGGTCTCCTTGCCCGGCGCGTTTCGTCCCCTTGGACCGTGCAAAAGATATCACTGATGTCCCTGGGCTTCAAGTTTCCGCAGCTCCATTGCGGGCCGTAATGCATGCGGGTCCAGAGCCTGGGCGCGCAAAAAGGCGTTCCGCGCGCCGGGGATGTCCCCGGTGGCGGACATACATCTGCCTTTCAGTGTCTCGAACCGCGCCCGGATGTCCGGCGGCGCATCGCCCCCTGCCTGTGCAAGCTGCGACAGAGCCTCCTGCGGGTCTCCCCGCCGAAACAGCAGGACGGCGAGGTCGTAGCGATATCTCGCCTCCCCGCCCTGTCCGACGGCCTGTGCAAGAGAGTCGACCGCCCGGCTTTCCTTTCCCTGCATTGCGTAGACCAGCGCCCGGATGGCCAGGGAATCAGGGTCGTCTGCCCCGTGCGCAATCTCATGCTGGTGAATAGCAATGCCCGCGCTTTCCCAGTCATGCGAAGCAATCAGGGACGACGCCAGCGTCAGGAAGACCTTCCCGTCGGAAGGCACGCGGTCAAACAGCTTCCACATCTCAGCCCGGTACGCTTGGGAGGACAATCCGGGCGCTCTGAGACCAAGGAGCAGGAGCGCCGCCTCCGCGTCGTCCGGCCTCTGCGCCACAAGGGCTTCAAGGAGCGCGCGGGCCGACGTCTGATTTCCCTGCCCGGCCTCCAGGCGCGCGGCGGCCAGCACGAGCTCGCGTGACCCGGGGAAAAGGGCCCTTCCCTGCGCAAGAATCTCACGCGCCTGGGAAACGTTGCCTCCTTCTTCTGCATCGTGGGCCAGGTCCGCATACGGGGTCCAGGAGACCTTTGGATCGAGCGCAAGGGCCTCGCGCAGTGAGTCCTGGCTTTCGGTGCTGCGGCCCAGCGCGTGGTAGCAATCGGCGAGCAGGAGGGCGATGTCTGCGCTTCGACGGCGGGCCTGCAGGCTGTTGAGCCTCGCGATGGCAGTCTCGAAATCTCCTGCATCGTAGGCAATCAGCAGCTGCGGGCTCGTCGAATCTTGAATCCTGCAGGGAAAAGGCCGCCAGGGTCCGTGCACCTTCCAGGTCTCCCTTCTCGAGAGACAAGAGGGCGGCGTCCAGCCCAAGACGGCTGTCGTCCACCTGCCTCGCCACGGCAAGGAAGTCAGAAGATTGTCGCGAAGTGTCCAGCTTGAGAAGCTCGCGTGTCAGGCTGTCCGACCCGTGCCAGGCCTTTCCCCGCCTCAGGGCAGTCTCCCCGCGCACGAGGTCTGCCGCTTCGCCAGAGAGTCCCTGGCGCACCATCGCCTCGGCATCAGCGAGCCGGCCCGTTCGAATGTGGGAGTACGCAGCCACCAGCCGGATGGCGGGATCTCGCGCTCGAGAAGCCAGGGCGCGGTCCGCCATGACGGCCAGCAGCCTGAAATCTCCCGCTTCACGACTGAGAATGAAGGCCCGCTTCAGGAGGCGCAGCGCGTCCCGGTCCCCGTAAGGGACACGTCGGATTGCCAGCAGCTCGGCTCGCGCCGTGGAAAGGTATCCTCCTGCGATTGCAGCATCGATGACTGCGATCCGCGGCGCAATGTCTGGCTGCGGGAACACGATCGGGACGAGAAAGAAGTATGCGCCTGCGAGAACGGCACAGCATCCGATGAAGATCGACGCGGCAAGGACAATCCGCCGACTGCGCATACAATCCTATTCCCCGAGATATTTCTTTCTCACTCCATCGAGAACGCCGTTGACAAACCTGTAGGAATCCGAGGTGCCGAACGTTTTCGATATGTCAACAGCTTCGTCGATGGTGACCGTCGGAGGGATGTCTTTCTGGTGCAGCAGGCAATAGACGCTCATGCGCAGAATGGCCAGGTCCACCCGGTTGAGCCGCGTGAAATCCCAGTTCTCGAGCTGGCCGCTGATGACAGTGTCTATCTGGGGAAGGTTTTCGATGGCGCCCTGGATCAGGAGCCGCGCAAAATCGACCGTTTCGCTGCCGATCCTCTGTGTCTTTTCCCCGTCAAGCCAGGAGAAATCGAGGAGCTCCGCCACGCAGGCACCGGAAAGGTCGTACCTGTACAGCGATTGGAAAGCAATGATTCTTCCCTTCCTTCGGGCACCCATGGCGGCGGTGCGGCAACGCCTCCCTTACCAGGACAGGTTGTCGTCGAAGACGTGGATATCCGCCTGCTTCTTCAGATCCGTGACGATGGCGTTCAGGGCGGCGCTCAGGGCGTCGTTCTGGCGCTGGTTTGTGATGAGACCCTTGATGTAGTCATGCAGTGTGACCTGGAACTGCGGAGGAACCTTCTCATCAAGGGTAAGCAGGTGCGCGTCTATGCGGTTCGTTATCTTCACGATGTGGAGCCCGACATTGGAGGTGAGGACGTCGCTCACGTCCCCCTTCTTCAGTGTGAATACCTGGTCAATAAAATCCTTTCCGAAGAGCTGCAACCGCTGAGGATCGGAGCGCATGAACGGGCCTATGTCGCCGCCCTTGTACTTGGAACCCTGGTCATCGGAGTACTTCATCACCAGGTCACCGAACGAAGCTCCCCCCTTGAGCTCTTTCAGGATGTCCTCCGCGCGCTGGCGCGCCTTGTCCTTGTCGTCCTTCGAAAGGAGGTTCCGCGTATCGATGTAAATATGGCTCACGATGGCCATGTCGTCGATGAACTCGTCCTTCTTGTGCGAGTCGTAAAAGCTCTGGATGTCGCTCTCCGTAGCGGGCTTGATGGATTCCAGGACGCCCCTGTTCTTTGCGCGCACATAGTCCAGCATCAGCAGCTGGTCCTTGATCTGCTTCTGGTAGTCCTCCCAGGACATGCCGTTGTTCCTCACATAGTCCTGCAGCTGCTGTTGGGTTGCCGGCCTGCCGAGGTTGTACGCCGTTCCGAGGTTCTTCTGCTCGTCCTGGATGCGCGCGCTGAGCTCCGCATCAGATACCACGATCTTGTCCCTGTCTCCGGCCTGCTCGATCAGCGCAATTCCGATCAGGTCGTCCAGCGCCTGCCTCCTCTCATCCTTGGTCAAGGCGCGGCGAAACACCACCTCCCGGGGCGTGACGTACTTCTGCAGCTGGCTGACCGTGATGGACTGCGTCTTGGTGAGCTTCACGGTCGCAGCTGGCCTGTCAAGGACTTGAGACCAGCCCATTGACGTGACAAGGGCTGCAAGGGCAGCCGCCAGAATGGATTTTCTCATGATGGAATACACTCCTCCGTGTGTGCAGTCGGCGATCCGAGAGCGAAGGTCAGTAAACAGAAGTGATCACGGATTGTCAAGGCACACGGGACGACCGATCCGCTCCATGAGCTTTTTCACTCCTGAAAGCTTGCGGTCCAGCTGCAGTCCCTTGCGCAGGCAGTGCAACGCCGCGCCCTGCTTCCCGTTGGACGCATACACTTCTGCGAGCTTCTTGTAGAAAAAGGCATTGTCTTTTCGTGAGAAATTGAAGCGGATCATCTCCTTCAGGCGCGCAATGGCCTCCGGCGGCGGGAGCTGGGGAAGCATCTTGAAGCAGAGCAGTGCCCGGAGCCTGTCGATCACCTCATCGATGAAGTGATGGAAATACGGCTTTTCCCGCTCATAGCGGCACAGCTTGCAATACAGCTGGTAGGCCTCTGCGAGCTTCCCACCGGATTCAAAAACCTCTGCCAGAAGAAAAGCGCAGTCCATGTAGTCTTCCCGGGAGAGGTATCTTTCCAGCTCGAAACCTCCCTGCAGCACAAGACTCTGGTACAGCCGGACGGCGTCTTCCGCCATGTTGGCAAGGAGGTCATGAAAGATCAGCTTAGACTGGCTGAACGGATCATCCTTCCTTCTGCGGAGGAACTCTCGGTAGTCGAAGCCCCGGACGCGGACCAGGGAGTGCAGCGCGCGGTCGTACTCATCGCGCTTGTCGATATCGCTGAGGACTTCATATGCGGCAATGAGGAGGCGCATGTCTTCCTGGGCCTGTCCGGCATCATCCTGCCTGAGGTCCGGGTGTATCTCTTTTGCCCGGCGACGGAATGATTTCTTGACTTCCTGGGTCGTCGAGTCCTGCGTGATGCCAAGCACTTGGTAGTAGTTGATCATCGCCAACCCTATTTCGATCGTAGCCGGCCGGCAAGCGAATGTCAAGGCAAGGAGACAGTGGCGCTTCGCCGTGCCCCGTGATACAGTGATTTCATGTTCGGATTTCTGATTAAAAAGGCATTCTTCGACATGTGGGACAACCTGTTCCGCATCCTGATAATGAACCTTGGTTACATCGCCATCCTTGCAGTGTTCTTCCTGCTTGCCCCTCTCTTTGTTTCCCTGCCGGGGCTCTTCATCGCCATCATCCTCGTGGGCGTGGCGCTATTCGCGGTGTATACGGGCGGCGTGAGCAGGATGTGCGCTGAGATAGCGGATTACCGTCAGCCGGGCTTTGCCGATTTCTTCCGTTTTGTGCGTGAGAGCTTTCCGTCCAGCCTGCTCCTGGCCCTTACCATCGGAATCTACGGGCTTATCGTCTCCGTCGCGTTTCGCTTCTACGGGGGGATGAAAAGCATTGCCGGCCCGCTGGCAGTCGCCCTGCTTTTCTGGGTTACCGTTGCCGGGATCCTGGCGGCGCAGTTCTATTTTCCCATTCAGTCACGCCTGGACAGGAAGTTTCGAAAGATTGCACGGAAGAGCTTCCTTGTCTTTTTCGACAATCCCGGTTTCTCCATTGGACTGGCCTTCTGCGGGCTGATCGTCCTGGCGGTCTCTGTTTTCACCGCGTTGCTCCTGCCGGGCCTTGCCACAATCCTCCTATGGTGGAACGTCGCCTTCAAGCTTCGCCTCTACAAGTACGACTGGATCGAGCAGAATCCGGGAGAGAACAGGCGCCGCGTGCCCTGGGACGCCCTTCTGGTGGAGGACAGGGAGCGAGTGGGGAAGAGGACCCTGCGCGGCATGATTTTTCCCTGGCGGGAATGAACCGACGGCCGGCCCCCAGGGCGACGGCACCCGCCGCCCAGCCCTGTTCAACCGATATGCAGCCGCTTGCCTATTTCTTCCGCCTCCACGCTTGATCGCAGCACGTCAGAGTTCTTGAGGAACATCCCCTCCCCCTCCATGCTCCGCATCAGGTTGGTAAGCGATTTGGCGGTCCCGAACGTGGACCGGCAGACGAATGCATAGCTTTTCTTGCCTGAAACAGCCCCCGAGCCGGCCAGGAAGGAACGAACCGAATCCGGAACCTTTCCCGAGAACGATCCGCTTGGCTCCAATCCAACGGCAATGTACTGGTAGATCGTCAGCTTTACATTGCTGTCCCGCACTGCGTCGAAGACATCCACCTGGTTCCCCTGCTTCTCGATCCCCCGCGCCAGGCCGGTCGCAAGGTCCCGGATCTTCTCACGATTCCTGCCAGAGAAGAAGACTACCGCCACTCTCATTGCTCGTTTTCCCTTCAGTTTTAGGTTCGTTGAAAAGGCCGCGCAGAATCATGCGGGCGCGGCTTACGCAGAAATACGCCGTGAGCTGGGCCGCGGCGCTGCCCAGGTAGCCGGCAGGGAAGCGGCGCGGCTCGGCTGCGATTTCAGCAGACTCATCCGCCTCTTCCCCCAGCAGCGCCCTGACTTCGTCCTGCTCCAGGAGTATCCGGGCATAGCGCACCCTGCCCTTCCTGCTTTTTGCCACTGTCATCTCCAGGAACTTGGGGTCCCTCCGGCGGAATAGCGGGATCTTTTCATGAACGACCATGTTCCTGATCCAGCGGATCTCATGTGCAAGAAGCAGGGTCCGCCCGTCATGGATGATTCCCTCCGCCCTGGCCAGATCCAGCATGTCGACGAGCTCCAGCTCCAGAAGGTCGCCCTTTGTCTGCAGCCAGCGCTTCTCCCCGCCCCGCGTGAGGGCAAGCGGTCCCTTGCGGCTCACGCACTCCCCGAGCCGATAGATCAGCGCCTGCTCCAGGACAGTTCCCGCGAGGATACACGCGCTCTCGGAAAACCCGAAGTAGTAGGTCTGATGCATCTGCGCCAGAAGGAACTTCACCCGCCCGCTGCCCGGGCTGCCCCCCACATGGATCCGCTGGTAGTTGAGATGCTCGCGGCGGATGGCCGCCTCGCACAGCCTCTTTTCTCCGTATCGCCGCCGAAGCGTCGCAAGGTGCTTCTCTGTACACCGCCCGAGCATTCCTGTACTATAGGTTTTCCTGAAAACCATGGTCAAGACAAGGGTCCTCATTCTGATCTGCTGCTGTATCGCGTTCGCGGGCTGCGGATTGCTGAGCCGTACCGAACAGGCAAAGCCCGACGTGCTCCAGCTCGCCACAGGCCGGCTGGGAGACGATGTCTCGCTGGTGCAGGCAGGAGACTATCTGGTGGCGGTGTATTCAGACTGGGAGACGACCGGCCTCTATGCCGTCCAGATCCCGGTGTCGGATCGCCTGCCGTCCGTTCACCCTGCCCCGACGATGATCGACCGGATTGACCTTGCGCCGCCGCTTTCTTCCTCTTTCGGAGATCACGCGGCCGCGGCGCAGGGTGACGCGGTCACGATCCTGTATCTGGCCCATTCCGCGGAAGACAAGATGGTCCTCAAGGTCGCAACTGGCGGCCCCGGCGCTGAGGCCTGGGCCGTTGATGCCGTTGAGCCGCCAGGCAACCCTCTTGCCGTCATCCCTGCCTCTCGGGATCGCCTGGACCTGTTCTGGGCTGCGGGACTTCTTCTGCATTTGAGCTACCCGGGAGCCGGACAGGCTGACTCCCTGTTTTCACCGCTCACTTCTGCCAGGAGAGCCAGTCCGTTCGGGCAGGCCGACAGGAACGGGATGACAGTCTTCGACTCGATCTCTCACGCGCTCCTTGTATTTCGATGGAACGGCTACGCGTACGACCGGGTGAAGATCGACGGCGCCGGGCCGGTCCAATCCTCCCTGCTCCTCGCAGACGGCCGGATTGCAGTGCTCAGCTGGGAAGCGGACACTCACCGCCTCGAGCTCCTGATTGTGGGTCGGTACAATTCACTCGAACAGCGCACCCTCGTGACGATGTGCGAAGGCACAAACGCCGTGGCGCTGCTGCCCGCCGCGGGTTCCGGCGCGGGCGACGCCTCGGCTGGCGGGCAGGCGGGCCGCATCGGGTCCCGTGGTGACGGTCTTCTCTTCCTCTACGACGATGCCAGACCTGTTGGCGGAGGAAAGCTGCTGCATGCGCTGTCCCTGCTCTCTCCCGGCCCGGGTCTGGGACCTTCGGCGCGGAGATATCACAGGTTGATACTCCAGTCCGGCACTGAGCCGATCACCGGCTTTTCAGCCCTTGAAGTGGCTGATGCGCTGTATGTTCTTGTTCATCAGGATGGTTTGAAGCTTCTACGGCTCAAGCTGCCCTAGGAGGTGCGCCGAGTCTGCCGCGCTTGCGCGGCGTTGGACGTACGGAAGGCGCACCCTAGCTTTTCACAGCGGCGGTCATGATCTTTTGTAGATCAGGTCGATGGCGGGCTCCTTGACCACAAGGACGGAGCATTTTGAGTTTCTGACGATCTCCCTCCGCTGCCTGCTCACGACATCACGGATGCTCTTGCTCTCTTCGAAGCCCCCAAGGAGGATGAGATCGGCGCCCGCCTCGTCAGCGGCTTCCACGATTTCCGTCGAAATGGCCCCGCGCCGGAGGATCTTCTCCATTTCGACGCCCTTTTTCGCGGCAAGGTCCTGCACATAGTTCAGGTACCTGCGGCCGTTCTCTTCAAGGCTCTTCTCGTACTCCGAGCTTTCGTCCTCCACGAAAATCTTGGAGAGAAGCAGCTCGCGGAGAGTGGCCGTATCAACCACGTACACGCCAACCAGCCGCAGGCGATAGAGCCTGGCCATGACGATGCCGTACTTTGCCGCGTTGATGGAGGCTTCCGATCCGCTGACTGCCACGACGATTGTCTGGATCAATGACTTCATACTCTATCCCCCAGGAGCCGGGCCTTGAGGATTTTCTGGACAAAGAAGACTTCGCGCTCTCTTTCCTCAAGGACGTCCTCGATGAACTTCTTGGTTTCCATGACGTCAGGGATGACGATTTTCTCAAGGGCGTTGACGCGCCTTTGCGTCTTTCGCACCTCTTTGGCAAGGCGCCACACCATTGTCCGTATCTCGGCCATCCGCGCAACGAGCTTCAACAGCTCGAAGAACTCCAGCATGGTCCTGTCACACGTCGCGTGGGTGTTCATGAACGAATACTTCAGGGCCATTCCTGGGGTTTGCACGTCGATAGAGGGCAGGGGAATTCCCATCAGACGGCTCTGCTTCTCCTTGACCACATAGTCGAAGGATATCCCGGAGCTCACTTCGCGCGCCGTCTCCCGCCCCAGGCCGACGATCATGACCTTCAGTGCACCGTACGCCGACTCCACCCGCTTGCTCAGGTCCCGCTCGAGAAGCTTCACCTCCTCCACCATGCGCATCAGCTCCATGATGAGGATTTCCCTTTTCTGCTCAAGCAGCTCGAAGCCTTCGCGCGCAATCGCAAGCTGCCCCCGAACGGCGAAGAGATTCGATTTTGTCGGCGGTACGTCGTAGCGGCCCATCTATGCGCTCCCGCGAGCCGCTGCGGCGGCATCCGCCGGGGTTTCGTACTTCGCAAAATATTTTTCCAGCATCTGCTCCCTGATCCTGTACAGCTCGGACCGCGGAAGAGCCGTGAGCAGCTTCCAGCCCAGGTCCAGGGTCTGATCGATGCTTCGGTTCTCCCGCTCCCCCTGGGCAAGGAAGTCCCTTTCGAACCTTTCTCCAAAGGCAAGGTATCTTCTGTCCAGCTCGGAAAGCTCCTCCTCACCGATGACGGACGCCAGGGAGCGGATGCTCCTGACCTTCGAATACGCAGCAAACAGCTGCGAGGACAGCTCCTTGTGGTCCTCCCTCGTCATGCCCGGCCCGATTCCGTCCTTCATGAGGCGCGAGAGAGAGGGAAGGCCCGCAATGGGCGGATAGATCCCCTTCTGGAACAACTCTCTGTCGAGCACGATCTGCCCCTCGGTTATGTAGCCGGTGAGGTCGGGCACCGGGTGGGAGATGTCGTCACTCGGCATTGTGAGGACCGGAATCTGAGTGATGGAGCCCTTCGACCCCTCGATTCTTCCCGCGCGCTCGTACAGGGAGGCAAGGTCGGAGTAAAGGTACCCGGGATACCCCTTGCGGGACGGGATTTCCCCGCGGATGGTCGAAACCTCCCGAAGGGACTCGCAGTAGTTCGTCATGTCGGTCATGACGACGAGAACGTGCATGTCGCAGGTGTACGCAAGGTATTCCGCGGCCGTGAGCGCGCAGCGCGGAGTGATGATGCGCTCGATGGAGGGGTCGTCCGCAAGGGAAAGGAACATGACGACGTTGGACAAGACGCCGCTGTCCTCGAAGGCGTCGATGAAAAACCGGGCCACGTCATACTTGACCCCCATGGCGGCGAACACCATGACGAACGGCTCGTCCGAGGTGAGTATCTTTGCCTGGCGGATGATCTGCGCGGCAAGACGGTTGTGAGGCAGGCCGTTGCCTGAAAATATCGGGAGCTTCTGACCGCGGATCAGCGTGTTCATGCCATCGATGCAGGAGATCCCGGTCTGGATGAAGTCCTTCGGATACGTTCGCGAATCCGGGTTGATGGGCACGCCGTTCACATCCAGCTTCAGAGAGCTGAACGACGCAGGGTACCCGTCCATGGGCTCGCCAAGCCCGTCGAAAATCCTGCCCAGCATGTCCCGCGAGACCCTCATCTCCATGGGCGAGCCGCTGAACTCGACGGCGGAGCTCTCTGTGGAAAGGCCGGTGTTCGGGCCGAAGATCTGGACCGCCACCGCCTGTTCCGATATCTCGATGATCCGTCCCTTCCTCTGGCCCCTGTCCCGATCGTAGACGATCACCATCTCTCCCAGCCCCACGTCCTCGGTACGCTTGAGAACGACGATGGGGCCTTCCACCCGCGTCACCCCCCGGTATTCGAGTCCCTTCATCTGCTGTAGCTCCTCTCCAGCTCGTCCATTTCCTTCACCATCAGGGTCTCGATCTCGTCCAGGCGCGCAAGCTCGTTGTTTGCGATGCTCGATTTGGCGCGGATAATTTTCTCCTGGCAGGAAAGCTCCCGGATCTTGAGAAGCGGTGCGCCGAGCTGGATGATTGCGAGCGCGCGATCATGGAAATCCATGATGATCTTCAATATCCGCACCTGCTTGTCGGGGACGCTGAACATGTCGATCTCGTCGAACGCGTTCTGCTGGAGAAAGCCGTTCTTGATCATCTCCGCGACCATGAGGATGAGCCGCTGGTTGTCGGGAAGCGCATCGGGTCCGATCAGCTTGACGATCTGAGACAGCCGCTGCTCCCGCTTGAGCAGGTCCAGTGCCTTTTCCCTGGCCCCGCTCCAGAAGGGATTGACCTTCTCCCACCACGGTCGGACCTCTTCCGCGTACTCGCTGTATGAGTCGATCCATGAGATGGCCGGATAGTGCCGTGCATTCGCAAGCTCCCTGTCCAGCGCCCAAAAGCACCGTATGAACCGCTTGGTATGCTGCGTTACGGGCTCGGAAAAGTCCCCGCCCGGAGGGGAGACGGCGCCGATCACGGAAATCGAGCCCATCCGGTCCCCCAGCGCCCTCACCTTCCCCGCCCTTTCGTAAAACTCGGCAAGCCGGGTCGGTAGATACGCGGGGAAGCCCTCGTCCGCGGGCATCTCCTCCAGCCGCCCCGACAGTTCCCGCAAGGCCTCGGCCCAACGCGACGTCGAGTCCGCCATGACGGCCACGTCGTAGCCCATGTCCCTATAGTATTCGGCCAGGGTGATTCCGGTATAGATCGACACCTCGCGCGCGGCCACGGGCATGTTTGACGTGTTGGCGATGAGAATTGTCCTCTCCATGAGGGACTTGCCGGTCCTGGGGTCCTGGATCTTGGGAAACTCCGTGAGGACATCCGTCATTTCATTGCCGCGCTCTCCGCAGCCTATGTAGACGATGATATCCGCGTCGCACCACTTGGCCAGCGCATGCTGCGTCATGGTCTTTCCCGTTCCGAAACCGCCGGGTATCGCCGCAGTCCCGCCTCGTGAAATGGGGAAGAAGACGTCGATGACGCGCTGACCAGTGATGAGCGGCTCATCCATTCCCATCTTCTCGATGTACGGCCGGGGCTTTCGCACAGGCCAGTAGTGGGACATCGTCATGTCGGTCCCGCCGGAGAGCTTCACGATCGTATCGCGGATCGTGTAGTCGCCCTCCGGGGCCACCCATTCGATTTTCGACGGCCGCAGCTCCGGGAAGACCACGAGCTTATGCACTATTGTTGCGGACTCCCGCACCTGGCCCACGATGGCGCCCGGGGCAACAGGGTCCCCGACCTTGCACGCAGGCTCGAAACGCCATTTCCTGTCCGGGGAGAGGGGTGGTGTCTTGATCCCCGGGGTGATGAATCCGCCGGCGGTTTTCTTGATCTCCGCAAGAGGCCTCTGGATGCCGTCATATATCGTGCCAAGGAGGCCAGGCCCAAGATGCACGGAGAGGGGGCGTTCGAGCGACCACGCGCTCTCCCCCACGCGCATACCGGTGTTTTCCTCGTAGATCTGGATGGTTGCCGTATCCCCTTCAAGGCGGATGATCTCACCAATGAGCCGTTTCTCTCCTATCTCCACCACGTCATAGAGCCCGCTTCCCCCGAGGCCGGTCGCTTTGATGATGGGGCCGTTTATCCTGATTACCTTTCCTTCGATCATCTATACATCTCTTCCCAGTAAGGCAGCGGCCAACTCTTCGCGATACTGCTCCAGGAGCTGCGCGCCGAGCTCCTGCAGTGTTCCGCGAAAGCGTATTCGTCTGTCAGTCGTCTCCAGCACCATCCCGGTGTCCCCGTCTTCAGCGGCCAAGTCCTTCACCTCGACGCTGACCCCCGGGACGTTCTCTTCCACAATCCGTTTGGCGTCCTTGGGGCTCACCCCCGCGACATATGCGATTGCCTTTGCGCCTTGAAACACGGGAGGCATGCGCCGCAGCATCCTGCCGATGATGCGGGCAACGTCCGAAGGAGCGAGCCCTGCGAAGTAATCCTTGAGGGCCCGGTTCACTGACTCCTGGATGTAGGAAAGCCGGGCGCGCATCAAGTCCAGCGGAACGGATGCCGCAAGCTCCTGCCGCACTGCAGCAATCTTCGAATCACGATCCGCCTCGATCCGCCGGATATCTTGGTCCGTCCTGCGGTTCCATTCATCGCGAAGGGCCTGGCATTCCTTGTCCGATTCCGTCAGGATGCGGCTCGCCTTTGCGCGAGCATCCTCCAGGACCTGTTTTTCCAGCGTCTCGCCGGATTTGACAACTTCCATTCCAAGACTCCCCTATTCCTGGCCCTGCGGTCGATATCGTCCCTGGCTACAGGCTCGCTTTCGCACATCCCTGTGCTCGCTCGCCTTCGACATCCCTGTCTACACATGTATCCCGACGGCGTCGCGAATCGAGTCGATGAGACTCCTGCGGTCGGCCATGTGCCCTTTGATCCCCGGGATCTCGACAATCAACGGATACGACCCGTTCATCTGCCAGTCCATCACTTCCCTGGCCAGAAAAGAAGACACCTGCTCTGTCAGGATGAGCACCCGCGCCTTCCCTTCTTCCGTGACGCTTGTGAAGGCCTCCCGTGCTTCCGTTTCGGTCCGGGCCACGCTCCCCGGAACGCCGACAAACCGGAAACCAATGACGACCTCTTCGTCACCGATTACATGGAACTCCACACCCTGACCCGGCCTATCCCGCCGCTGACAGGATCATGAGGGCCACGATGAACCCCCAGAGGCAGATTCCTTCCGCCAGCCCCACAAAAGGCAGGGCCTTGCCCGAGAGATCGGGGTTTTCGCTCATTGCAGCCATTGCCGCAGCGCCGATCTGCCCCACCGCTATGCCGCCGCCCAGCGTCGCAAGACCGACAGCAACGGCCGCGGCGAGGAACTTGAAGACATTTGTCGAAGCTGGGGCGCTCCCCGCCGCCTGGGCAAAGACCGCCGGAGCCGCCGCCACGACAAGGAGCGTCGCCGCGAGAACAAACCTCTTTTTCACCGCACACCTCCCGAAGACCGCAAAGTGAATGGCTTGAACTCCTCTCCCGATTCAGTGAAGAACTTGGAGAAGAACTCGTAGTATTGAAGCCTGACCACTTGGATTGTGACGATCAGGCCTTCAAGGACTATGATGATGGAGTTACCGATCAGAATGACGAGGATCCGAAACGCGATTCCACCGGCAGCCCCGCCGACCATGTCGGCGAGGAGAAAGACGATGGTGCTGAGCACGGTATGGGCAAGGGCGAAGGCCGCCACGCGGAGGAAAGAAACAGAGTTGGAGATGTAGTAGATGCCCGACTCCAGGATCTCGACTATCCCTTCCATGATGAAGCTGAAAAGGCCGTCCTTCAGGACGGGGCGCTTCCTCCTGGCAAGGCGCATGATGGGCTCGCGAAAGAACAGGGCGCACAGGGGGATGGCAAGAACACCGATATCGATCCCGCTGAAGCCTCCCCCCAGGAGGACTCTCACCGCGATGGAGAGCACATACCAGAAGAAAAGCGCACCGGCGAGGCCCGTCTTGGAAAGGAGCGCCTCTTCCCACCTGCGCATCCTCATCGTGTTTACCAGGTTGATGATCAATCCAATGGAATTGATCACGGCGCCCACGCCGATGGTGATGCCGAAGAAAAGAATTATTTTGTCGAACCCCGCGAGTGAAATGATATGGTCTGCAGGCCTGCCTGCGACCATCCGCGTGATGAATCGTGAAACCGGCACCAGGACTTGCTCGTTGGCGAAGAAAGAGCCGTAGAGCAGCCCCGTTATCATCGATGCTGCGCCCACCACCATGAAGACGGTCCCGAAGTTTTTCCTGCGGTAGGATTCGAAGGATTTCACCTTGCCGCTTGCGATCAGGAGACCCAGGAGGACCCCGACGAAACCCTGCCCCACGTCTCCGAACATGATTGCAAAGAGCAGGACGAACATCCCGGCGACAAACGGCGTCGGGTCGATGGTCCCGTAGAGCGGAACGCTGTAGGAAAAAACCATTCGTTCGAAAGAGCGCACGATCCGCCCATGCCGAACGGAAACGGGGACCTTCACCTTTCCCGAGCGCACCTCCGGGAGCTCCTCGGGGTCGTACGACTTGAGGGCCAGCCTTCCCTGGGCGATCTTTTCTAGTTCCGCTGCAACCTCTGCGAACATCCGCCGCGGGATCCAGCCGCTCACCCGGATGACGGACCCGGTGGAGGCGAAGCCCTGCTTGACGGAATCAACGGCAACCGCCAGATTGAGGTCCTCCCGAAGCGCCGCTATCAGCTCACCCCGCGACTCCCTGGTCTGGCGCTTTCGGTCTTCCAGCCGCGAGATGGCTGCATCGGTCTGCACGAGATTGCGCTCCACCGCATTCATCACGTCGAGGGGAACGCCCGTGGCGTCAGCCGGAAGCTCCAGGGGCTGGAAATCGAACTTTGCCAGCTCGCTGTCCAGGGCCCATCGCCCCTTGCGGTCGGTTATTGCCATGATGTGGCCCTGCTTCTTCAGGGCAACGATGACCGCCCTGTCGGCCAGGGCCTGCGTCAGCTCTTCCAGCTTTTCCTCCGGGATGACGCCCAGACGGAATGTGAGGTAGGTGAGGTTTGCCAGTTCTCCAAAAGGAACTGTGAGCTCGGAAAAAGCCGAAAGCTCCTCCAGACTCCGCTTCAGGCTGAGCCGTTGCTGGACCAGCCGGCTCTCCTCTGCAACAAGGTCTGCGGTCTCAGAAACAAGCTCGTCTGCCGTTTTGCGCAGAACCTCACGAGGCCGGACGGCCGCGGACCGGTCCATCGGCTCCTGAGGGCCGAGGGGGAGATCGAGAAAGCGCGAAAGGGCGTCCACCCTGACCTTCAGCTCGGCAATCTCACGCTCTGCAGGAGTCGGCTCTGTCTGCCCGCCGGCGTCCGCAATCAGCTGCAGGCAGCCCGCGAAGCCCAGGTATCGCATCACTGCATCCACGTCGCGCTTGAGCACAAGCAGCTCGAGCTTTTTCATGCGCTCCGTGAAAAACATCAGCCAGCTCCAACCATCGAAAGGACCTCACGCTCGGAAACGGACAGCTGCAGCGCTTCGACCGCTATCTTGAGCATTCCCGTTTCCAGCTCCTTGAGCTTGAAGTACGCAACGATCGGAGTCAGGGTGAACGGGTCCTCGTGAAACAGCTGGTGCGCCCTGAGCACAAGACGATGCGTGGCCTTTTGCTCTGCGCGGACAGGATCCGGTGCGCGGAAGGCCTCCCCGAGCTGATCGTCGATCAGCCAGGAATATTTCCACTTCCGCCAGCCCTCCACCGAGTCAGCCGCGATCTCGAATGCCTCCGCCATCGCTTTTCGGTGGGACTCCGTCATCCCGGAGAGCATGAGAGGGTTGGCCGCCTGCGCATCAAGACCGAAAAAAAAGCGAAGCCGAAGCGCCCAGATCGCGTTTTCGAGCGTCATCTCCAGGCTGACAATCCGCATGACTCCGGAGCGGTCACGCGCGGGAAGGCCGCGTGCCAGCGCCAACAGCGTTGAATAGTAGTCGCGATCCAGCATGTTCTCGATCTGGAAAAGAGGCATCGAGCGAAGATTGGGCAGGACCCACGCGTAGGGACTGGCTGCGATGGTCTTTTCAAGGTCGCGTCCCTTCCCCGGGCGAAGAAGGGCGTACTTCCCGAGGTCCCAGATGACGGGCTCTTCCCCTTTTTCTCTTGTAAGGCTGCGCATCACCGACTTGACGCTCTGGTACTCGTATTTGCGCAGGATATGGACAAGGATGTCTGGAGGATCACCCAGCAGGGAAAGGATTTCCGTCATGGACCTGATCCCGGCCGTCACGATGCGCGCCTCCAGCTCCGCGGAGAGAGTCTCCTCCTGCGTCGCAGACCGCTCCCCCGGGAAAAGCTGGTCGAAGATCTCCTCCAACCTCTTCAGGCGCAATAGGTCCTGGAAATTGGCCCCAACATATGTTTTTGCCAGGCTGCCGTAGATCTTCGCCAGGATATAGGCGTAGCGGAATGTGCGGATCATTTCGCGTCTTTTTCTATCAGCTCGGTGAGCTTTCGAAAAAAGCCTTCACGGTCGACACGATTGGCGGACAGCTTCACGCGGTATTCCTCGTTCTTCTCCCGCCGTTCTTTGGCAGCGCGCTCCTTCTCAGCGGAAACCGCGCGCTCCCCCTCGGCCGCCTTCTCCGAAAGCAGAGCGGAATGCCGCTTCTGGGCTTCGGCGCGCGCCTCCGCCTTTCGCTTGTTGGCCTCTGCCTCAGCGGAAGAGACCATTTCAGCCGCGCTTCTTTCTGTCTGGAGAAGCCTATCGAGCATATCGGACATGTATGTACCCGTCCCCTGGGCGTAACCCGCGCAACCGAAGCACAGTCGCCCGATTCTTGGAAGCGCCCTTTTGCTAGGTGTCGAGAATATCCTCGTACCTGGTAATGATCCTGTGCACTTTCTCCGGGCTTCCTGCGCCAAGCACCTCGCGGGAAAAACCGTCGTTTTCGACCAGGAGGGCT
Source organism: Spirochaetia bacterium (assembly GCA_049515135.1). Taxonomy (GTDB): domain Bacteria; phylum Spirochaetota; class Spirochaetia; order SZUA-6; family Fen-1364; genus Fen-1364. The sequence continues at coordinate 23,826 of JBEKUJ010000003.1, read as the reverse complement.
ATCTTCTTCAGCACTGCCAGGTGCGTTCCGGCATCCTCCTCTGAACTCACGAGGAGAAACAGAATGCGGACCGGCTCACCATCCAGGGATTCATAGTCGATGCCGTGATCCGAGACTCCCAGAACTCCTATTACGCCACGCGTAAAGCTGGTCTTGGCATGGGGAATGGCGATGCCTTTCTTGATGCCGGTTGACATCTTCTCCTCACGCCTGCGGATGGCCTCCAGGATCTGGTCCCGGCTGTCCGTACGGTATTGCGTCACAAGCAGGTCCACGAGCTCCTCGAACACCTCGGCTTTGTCCTCCGCTTCCAGGTGACACTTGATCCGAGGCGCGCTGAAAAGGTCATGGAGCAGGACCCCCACCCTAGTTGCCCCCTTTTGCCGGCAAAGAGGAGGCGGGCGCCTTTGCTCCCGGCGTCTGGGTCTGGTCGGGCGAGGGGTTTGCCGGCGCGGGCGCCGGTTTCGTTCCAGGAAGCGGCGTGCCTGTCGTGCCGCCCGCGCCAGAAGGAGCCGGAGTCTGGACCCACCAGTTCTGCTGCTGGCCGCCCTGAAGCGATTCCGCCCGGGCACGGCCAATGACATTCCCTGCCTCAGGGTTCTTGTTGACCCATGCAAGGGCGAATATGCAGAAAAGGAACACGGCTGCAAGGATGGCCGTAAAGCGCGTCAGCACATTTCCCGACCGGGAGCCGAAAGGAGTTGTGCTCCCGCCTCCAAAGATGCCGCCAAGCCCCTCTCCCTGCTCGTCCTGCACCAGCACGACGAGCACCAGGAGAACGGCGCTCACAATCAGAATTACCAGAAGAACGACGCTGATCAAACCCATTCCTTGGAACCCCCTTATCGATCGTAGCGCACGATGGGAAGGAAAGTCTCCGGCTTCAGGGAAGCCCCGCCCACCAGCGCTCCGTCGATGTTTTCCATCTTCATCAGATCCTTGATGTTGTCCGGCTTGACGGACCCGCCGTACTGGATGGTCATGTCCTGGGAAGCTTTCTCCCCATAGGACTTTGCAAGCACGCCGCGAATGAACAGATGGACTTTATCCGCATCCTGCGGCGTTGCATTCTTGCCTGTCCCGATGGCCCAGACAGGCTCATAGGCTATGGTCACTCGGGCCAGTTCCTTTTCCGCAACCCCTGCCAGGCCCTCCCGCGTCTGAGTCTCCACGACCTTTTCCGTGACCCCTGTCTGCCGCTCTTCCAGTGTTTCGCCGACGCAGAGGATGATCTGGAAACCTTCAGCCAGGGCAAGACGGACCTTGCGGCTTACCAGTGCGTCCGTTTCACCGTAGACGTGCCGTCTCTCCGAATGCCCCAGGATGATGACCGCCACTCCCGCGTCCATGAGCATCCGCGGAGAGATCTCGCCTGTGTGAGCCCCTTCCTGCTCGGGAGCGCAATTCTGAGCGCCGAGAAGTATCGGAGTGCTTTCCAGCACATCTCGGACGGCATGCAGCGCCGTGAACGGCGGGGCGATCATGATCTTCTTGTTCTTCTCCCGGGCAAGCTCGGTTGCCAGAATGGTGGCAACCGCGATTGCCTCGCCGGCGGTCTTGTACATCTTCCAGTTGCCGGCAATGAACGGTTGACGCATGTCGCTCACCTGTCCTTGAGGGCCACGACCCCGGGAAGCTGCTTGCCTTCCAGCAGCTCGAGAGAGGCGCCTCCGCCGGTGGAAACGTGCGTGATCCTGTCCGCAAGCCGGAACTGGTTGACCGCGGCGACGGAATCCCCTCCTCCGACCACGGTGGTGCCCTTGCATTCCGCCACCGCTTTCGCTATTTCCTGGGTTCCCTTGCTGAACTCGGCAAACTCGAAGACACCCATGGGTCCGTTCCACACCACGGTCTTGGCCTTGATGATTTTCTCACGGAAAAGGGACACCGACTTGGGCCCGATGTCCATCGCGACTTTTCCCTCGGGGACGTCGGCGCTGTCAACGGTCTCCGCCTTTGCCGTTTCCGCGAACTCGGCGCCAACGAGGTGGTCCACAGGGAGAAGAACCTCGACGCCAGCCTTCCCGGCCTTGTCCAGGAAAGAGGCGGCCGTGCCGGCAAAGTCTTCCTCCACGAGAGATTTCCCGACTGTCCGGCCCTGGACCTTGAGGAATGTGTACGCCATCCCGCCGCCGATGATCATGGTGCTGACCCGGGGAAGAAGGGATTCCAGCACGGCGATCTTGGTGGACACCTTGGCGCCGCCGATGACAGCGACGAATGGCTTTGCAGGGTTCTCGAACACTCCGCCCAGGAACTTGATCTCCTTTTCCATGAGGAAACCGGCAACGCCGGGCAGGATCTTTGCCACCCCCTCGGTGGAGGCGTGCGCGCGGTGCGCCGTACCGAAAGCGTCGTTGACGTACACATCTCCCAGCGCAGCCAGCTGCCGGGCGAAGCCCGGGTCATTCTTTTCCTCTTCCGGGTGGAACCGGACGTTTTCCAGGAGAACCACGTCCCCCGGTTTCATTGCCTTCACTACAGACTCCGCGGCCGGGCCGACGCAGTCGGGAGCAAGGGTGACCTTCTTCCCAAGCAGCTCCGAGAGCCGCTGGGCCACGGGAGCCAGGCTGTTCTCCTTGTCCGGCTTCTTGGGCCTCCCCAGGTGGCTCATGAGAACCAGCGAGGCGCCTTTCTGGTCCAGGATGTAGGTGAGAGTGGGCAAGGCGGCGGTTATTCGGGTGTCGTCCGTGATCTTTCCCTCCTTCAGGGGGACGTTGAAGTCAACACGGACAAGCACTTTCTTGTTTCGCAGATCGATGTCCCGTACAGTTTTCTTTGCCATGAATGGTCTCCTTGAGCTCGCTCACCGGAGTGCGGGATTTCGCGCCACTATAGTAAAAAGCACTTTGAGTGTCAACGGGAATGCGCTCTCACCCTCCAATCCGCAGGAGGCGCGTCAGAATGTTGCCGCTTCTCTGGGCCGGTTGGACCTGGGGCCGCGGGACAGCCTTGGGCGGGAAAACAACCTGGTCTCCCGGATTGACATAGTCGAAGTATCCCCGGATCCGCACGGTGCCTTCGGAAACCCCTTCATCGACTCCCGTCACCAGAAAATCACCAAGAACGTCTTTCTGGTCGAAAGACAGCCCGGGGGTATCAGGGTTCAGACGCACCCCGCCCTTGCGGACGATCACCATTGTATCGTTCTTCTTCAGTCCCTGGAAGGAGCCCAGGTCGATCAGCCCCTGGTCGAACTTTCGTACAAGAAGAGCGGCGCGCGGCGAAAGAGCCCCTGCGATCTGCCCGCCCAGTTTCAGAAACGAATCCCGAACGCGATCGTTTCCGGTACGGAAGGCTGCGAAGCTTCCAATAAGGGCAGCGGTGCGGGAGAGATACATGTCAGCAGCAGCGGAAAAGCTCCTGTCTGCTTCATCGATTTGAACGATGACGAAATAGTCGCTTGCTCCGGCGCGCGCCCTGCGGAAGGCGTCATCAAAGCCGGTGACGAGCGTTGCCCCCTCCGGCACCGAGATGGGATCGTACCCTCCGAGCAGAAACGCGAAATATCTGGCCGCATCTTCGCTTGCCAGTGAGTGCAGGAACCTGTTTCGTGCGGGAATTGCATACACAGGGATGACATACCGCCTGCGGTCTATGTTGTGCTGGTCATAACCCCAGCTGCGCGATATGGAGTCTGCGAGCGCGCTGGACAGGCTCTCGATTTCGTCCTGCACGAAGGTGTCTTTTGTCCCGAGCCTGGCAAGGACCGAAAGCTCGCTCAGGTATTTGTCCGGAAACCCCTCGGTCCGGAAGATGCGCGCATACGCCACCCGCGCATCGCGGGAGGTCGGATCGAGGAGGAGTGCCCTGCGGTACTCCGCGAGCGCCCTGTCCAGATAGTTGCGGTCTTCCTGCGCCTGTCCCTGCGTGAGGTGGAACGAGGCCATGGTCTTGCGCTGCGCATCATCCATGGGGAGCGCGTCCACCGCCGTGTCCTCCGAAGCGATACGCGCAATTTCGTCCTCAGGCCGGACCCCCAGCCCCGATACAAAGCTGGAAAGGGACTTGGCAGTATCTCCTGTCTTCCTGTAGGCCAGACCCAGGGAGTACCAGGCAAGACTGTCATCACGGTTCTTTGCAACCACGTCGTGAAGCACGGCGACGGCGTCAGCCGCGCGATCCGTCTGGAGGTAGATTTCTCCCAGCAGGCTGCGAGCCTGGTCCATGTCCTGGGAGAGGGAGAGCGCGATCTGGGCGTGCTTCTCTGCGGTGGAAAAGTCCCCGGTACTGGAAAACCAGCGCGCAGCGGCAAGCTGCACGTGGGGATCGGAGGAATGGCTTTTCAGCGCCAGCTCGTAGTAGCGGCCCGCGCCGGCGGAATCTCCCAGCTCGTCTGACAGTTGGGCCAGGGAGAGAATGGCCCGGGTGCTTTCGGGGGCCAGCTTGAGGCTCTGCGCATAGCCGGTGAGAGCTGTGCGCATTCTGCCATCCGCGACATCCGCCTCCGACATGCCCATCCGCGCCTCCACGTTGTTGGGCTGATCCGTGAGGACAGCGCCGAAGAGGGTTCGCGCCGCTGTCGTGTCACCCTGCCCGATCTTTATCCTTCCCTCCAGCACGGCCAGGTCCGGATTGTTCCTGTCGTTGACGCGCGCCATGGCGACGTAGCGATATGCCTCGTCGTACTCCCCCATGAGAAGAAAGGATTGAGCCAGCCCGGCCATGGGTCCGACGAACGCGGGGTTGATGGACAGGGACTCCTTGAATTTTTCCACGGCAAGTGCGTAGTCCTCCGTTGCCTGTGCGCGCAGCCCTTCCTCATAGACCGTTCGGGAATCCTGCGCAAATGCGTGCCCGCCTGCGGCAAGAAGAACGACGACACATGCCAGGACAAACTCCCTTTTCACCTGCGGATGATCCTTTCTTCCTTCAACGCGCGGAGCAGGCGTTCCTGGAGGACCAGCATCTCCCTGCCCTTCCCGGATCCGTGATCCATTCCGACACAGTGCAGTATCCCGTGAACAACGAGCCGTTTCAACTCCTCATCCACCGTCACCTCGAACTCGCGGGCGTTGCGCTTCAGGGTGTCCATGGAGATGGCGACATCGCCCGTAACCCGTGCGCCGCGGGCGGGCCGAGCCCGCCAACGCCTGAAGCTCTCCCGCGGGAAGGACAGCACATCCGTGGGACGATCTTTCCCGCGGTAGCGGCCGTTCAATTGCCTCATCCGCTCGTCGTCGCACAGCAGAAGAGACAGCTCCCAGCCCGCAGCCCCTGCTTCCAGAAGAACACGCTCGCAGAAGCGTCGAAGCCTTCCCGCCCAGCGCGGAGAAGGAATGCCCTGCACCGCCACATCCACGCTGCGGACGGGCTGGTCCGCGGGCCCCGGCAGCCGCGGCCTGGCTTTTGTCATTTCGATGCCGTGTTCCCGGCCTGCACGATTTTGGGGTACTCGATGCGGGTATGGAAGTATCCCTCCAGGATGTGCACGAAGCTCTTCCTGATCGACTCGAGGTCCCGCAGCGTGAGGCTTGAGTCCCCAAGCTCACCGGAGGAGAACTTTTCCATGATCATGTCCTGCACCAGGCTTTCCAGCCTGGCTTCCGTGGGTCGTTTGAGCGAGCGGGAGGCCGCCTCCACGCCGTCTGCGAGCATCAGCACCGCGGCTTCCCTGGTCTTCGGCCTCACCCCGGGGTAGGAATAATCGTCCCTTGAAACGCGGGGATTCTTGCCTTCCTTGATTGCCCGGTTGTAGAAATACGTGATCAGCCCCCTGCCGTGATGCTGCGCGATGATGTCCACGATCGCCTGGGGAAGCTTGAGCTCCCGGGCCTTTTCGATCCCGATGCGGACATGACTCTTGATCACAGCCGCAGAGAGGCTGGGTTTCATTTCGTCGTGTCTGTTATATGCCTTTTGATTCTCGATGAAGTAGTCCGCCTGGTCCACCTTCCCGATGTCGTGGTAGTACGCGCTCACCCGGGCAAGGAGGGAGTTTGCGCCGATGGCTTCGCAGGCGGTTTCCGCAAGGTTCGCGACGCTGATGGAGTGCGTGTAGGTTCCCGGCGCCTGCGAGAGCATCTTCTTGAAGATCGGGGAATTGAGGTCCGACAGCTCCATCAGCTTGAATCTGGTGGGAGCATTGAGGACGTATTCGAAGACAGGAAGGAAAGCGAGGGTCAGGATGCTGCAGAGAAAGCCGTTCGCCGCCCCCCACGCTGCGAGGGGGAGAAACCTTCCCGGCTCGTCATTTGCAAGCACGCCGAGCATGGTAAGGATGATGACGGAAAGAAGGGAGAGAAAGAGCCCCGCCCGGACCAGATCCAGCCTCCGCTCCGCGTCCAGTACGACGGCGGTGGCCGCGACCCCGCTGAGGAAGGCAAAGAGAAAGCTTTGGACGCTCATCCCTGTGAGCAGGAGAAGCGCAAGGGAGACCACCAGGGAGAAGAACACCCCGACGGGAGTGGACACGAGGATGGCAATCAGCATGGACATCGTGGCAGTGGGGATGGCCGCGGAGACCGGTACCCAGTCAGGCAGCTCCACGAAGCGCGCGACAAGGGCGCTCACGATGACGTGCCCCAGCCCCAAGCCCAGGAGCAGCAAGGCGTTGTTGCGGCGGATGGCGACGCCCGCGCCGCGCATTCCGAGAAGGAAAAAAGCGACGCAGAAAATCACTATGAGGAAAAGCACGCTGCCAATGACTCCGTGCACATCCAGGCTCTTCATGTAGGCAGTGAGAGCCTGGATCTTCACGGCGACAGGCTCGGTAACGAGATCACCGCGCCGTACGAGCACCTGGCCCCGCGCCAGCTTTTCCACCACCGGGTCCACATCCGCCCGCGCTCGGTTTCTCCTCTCAAGGGTCATCGGGGCATCATAGAAGCTGTTCACGACAACAAATGACCGCAGAAGCGCAAGGATGGTGTGCTTTTCATCCCCATTTCTGCCAAGCTCCGTGGCGCGCGCGTCCATCTGGTTGGTGACGTTGTCCGCTGTCAGGACCTGGTCTCCGGGCACTTCCTCTGACTGGGCCAGTCCGTCCTGTACGCGGCGCAGCTCGATGGCCCCCGCAGCCAGCGCTTCGTCGTGGTGCGTCACCAGATCCACCGTACCCCGCGAAAGGGCCACCTCCAGAAGGCTGCGCGCATCGTCTATCTGGCGCGCGGGATCATCAGAATGCAGGAGAGTCTGCACATCCTCCCTGGTGAGCCGGCCGGGAAAATCGGCCTGCACCTTCTCGAAGATGATTGCCGGCGACAGGCCCTGCCCTCGCCACTGTGAAAGGGACTGCGAAAAACGGTCGAAGGAAAGAAGAGCGTCCCGTGTCACGGAGTCGTTCAGCACGAACACAGGCGGAACAAGCTTCTCCCGCGCATCGCGTTTGATCTCCGTTGCCCTGGTGTCCACGAACGGGAAATCGCGCTCCACAACGAAGTCTCGTGGAGCCGCGGTACCGACAACGACCGTCGCGGAGCGGTCCCGCAGGAAGAAGCCGCCGGACAGAGTCACCGCAAGGATGACGGCCACGCACAGGAGGAAAGTCACGCCGACCGCGAGGGTCGTCCATTTCTCCCGGCCCAGGCGGCGGGCCAGATCCCCCGCCCGGACCGGGACACCACGCCGATCACTCTTCATGTGCCGTTTCGTATGCGTGGACGATCTTCCGCACCAGCGGGTTTCGAACGACGTCCCGTTCCTCGAAGAACGTGAAGCTGATCTCATGGATTGCCCTGAGAATGGGGATGACAGTGAGCAGGCCGGAGTCCGACTTGCGGGGAAGGTCAATCTGCGTTATGTCCCCGGTGACCACCGTTCGGGAGTTCTCCCCGATTCTGGTGAGGAACATCTTCATCTGCTCGCGCGTGGTGTTCTGCGCCTCGTCCAGGATGATGAAAGCCTCAGAGAGGGTTCGGCCGCGCATGTAGGCCAGGGGAGCGATCTCGATCACGCCGTTCTCCTCCATGCGGCGGAACGATTCCATGGGGATTAACGACTCGATGGCGTCATACAGCGGGCGCAGGTAGGGGTGGATCTTCTGGGTGAGGTCGCCGGGCAGGAAACCGAGGCTCTCCCCGGCCTCCACAACGGGTCTGGTGATGATGAGCTTGCGCCGGGCCTGTCCAAGCACCTGCTTGAGCGCCTGAGCCACGGCGAGGTACGTCTTGCCGGTCCCCGCGGGACCCACGCCGAAAACCAGCTCGCTGCGCTCTATTGCATCCAGGTAGAGGGCCTGGTTGTACGTGCGTGGATAGACCTTGCGGTGACCGTTCGGTATTACGACGAGATTGCGCTTCAGGAGCTCGGCTTTTTGCGATTCGCCGCTTGCCAGCGAGCTATGCAAGGACCTGATCAGGTCCGGGCCCGGCAGTTGCCCAAGCCTCACGTGCTCTTCGAGCTGCTGGAGGAGGAGCTTGAAAGTCCTTTCGATGGAGTCATCCGAGGTGTCGAGAAGGATTTCGTTGCCGCGGGAAAAAACCGGCACGCCCAGAAGCTCTTCAAGGACCTTGAGATTGCTGTCGTTGGCACCGCAGATTTCCGGCAGGATGGTCTGGTCGCTCACCACAACGGCCAGCGGCTTGTCCATTGAACTCACTGCCTGTATCGTAGTCGAATTTCTGGCCACTCGTCAATTGAGGACGGTAAGGCCCGTATAGTCCCCCTGGACGGTGCTCTGCAGGATCGGCACTGCCAGCCACTTGATCTGGAGAGTGAAGGTGGGCATCCACTGGATCGCGTTCGTTGCCGTGTTCAACTGCGGCGAACCGCTGTATTCGAAGGAGACGTCCCAGTCCCTCAGGTGATGAACCAGCTTCACGGAAAGCGAGCGTATCTTGAAATTCGATTGGTAGCGGTCCTGGACATTGAAGAAGTTGAACGACCTGAACAGGTCTGTCAGGGGGCTCAGGTTGTACGGCGCGAAGTACAGATAGGTCTGGTTGTTGTAGGACACCGAAGAGAACGTGATATCGAGGAACTTATAAATCGAGAAGTTCAGGTTGAACGTGAAATCCAGCTCATTCGTCATCGGTGTCTGCAGGTTGATGTTGTAGGAGGACTGCACCGATGCATCGACCTTGATCCTATCCTTCCAGAACCACAGGGGGTTGCTCCCGGTATTGAGGCCGAGGTTCAGGGTGGCGGGGGTCAGGGACCCGTTCATCTGCTGAGCGACATAGGAACCGTTGAGCCACCACACCTTTCCCTGGAGGGTGGAGGTCTGGACCATGGACACATCGGGATCGAACTGAAGGGCCTCGGACAGCTCGACGTTGGCCCCAAAGAGATCCAGGACGCTCGTGAACACAAACGGCTGCTGAGTTCCGATGGTGGGGACCGAGCCCTGCGCCTGGACCTTCCCTGTGATGGTGGGCGTTCCCGCCTGCTCCAGCGTCGTGTAGAGGGAGTTCAGGGGCAGGACCTGCACCGTCATGCCGAGCGTGTTGGAGAAAACGCCAGACTGATACAGGAGCGTGGACTGCAGCGAGTTGTCGGAGAGGGCGTCCGGGGTGAACGGCCCCTGGGGGGTGAGGGTCGGCGTGACCCCCGTGTAACTGAGCTGATAGACCCTCAGTCCCAGGCGATAGCCCACCGTGGAGTCGGAGAAATGCGGGACCGCAAGGAGGGGCCTGACTGTGGTCTGAAGCGACCCCATGAGAGTCAGACGGTCCTGCAGAAGATCGCTCTGGACAAGCCCCTGCCAGGGCTGGGTCGGGTCGGTCAGGGCGTTCTGATCAGGGTTGAAGCGCTGCCGATACTGCCCATCGACATTGAAGCCGGTCGTTACGTCCGCCAGCCTGTCCCAGAGAGAGGCAGCCGCCGTAATCTGACCGGATCCACCTGTGTCGAGGGTCTGGTACAGGAGGCCGTAGTCAATCGTCTGCTGAGTGGTCCAGTTCTTGGTGTCGAAGGTATGCTGGAGTGTTGCGCGCGGCTGCAGCTGGTACGTCACGTCGAAGCTTGATCCAAGGCCCGCGGCAGAGGGGTTTGCATCCGCCCACAGAGACGGCTCGTGGTACAGAGAGCGGGCGGGCTTCTTTTGCTGCGCGGCCTCCGGTTTCTGGGAGAGCGGAGTGCGCAGGCCCTTCCCCGGGTCTTTGGCTTCTGGAGTAGCCGGCGCTGGACTCGGTCCTTGCGTGCCTGGCTGTCCCGGTGTGCCTGGTTGTCCCTGCGTCCCGGGCTGTCCCTGCGTGCCTGGTTGTTGCTGACCAGGCACGCCGGGCGTCGGCGCCCCGGGTGGAGGGGACGGACCGGCCGGCGGAGTCTGTGGCGAGCCCGAAGGCGTGCCTGATGGGGGCGTGGGGTTAGTTGCCGACGTGGTGCCGGCGCTGGTCGGGAGCTTCAGGATTTCCCCGGACATGGCAAACGCGACGTTGGGAAACGTGATGCTGGACGGATAGTAGAAAGTATGGCCGGGGTCCGAGAGGAGAGGATTGCTTGTTGCGCCGGGGACGTCCTTGCTCTGCCACGTCACGTTCATGTTGAGCGTGGGAAACGAGATGGACTGGATCAGGGGCGACTTCAGGACGCGGGTGAAGTCGAGCTTGCTGACGTAGTCCCAAGAGAGGTTCGGCTGCTGGGCCGTGGCAGCGGTCTGGACGGCGTTCTGTTGCGTGGGCTGCAGAACAGCGTTGAAGTTAAGGCCTTCATTCCTGGTGTAGAAATCCGCTATGAAGGTCGGGTCCGAGTAATACGCAAACTTCCAGCTCAGGGAGTACACATCCCCCGAGGTCTGGATGCTGCCGTCAAGGCCAAAACGGAAGGGGAGCAGGGCGCCGAGGAAAGAGGAGGTGTTCCAGAACATGACCCCGGCCCCAAGCCCTGTTGCGGGATCGCCAGGGTAGAAGGGGGTGTAGTACTGGGCGCCTGAATTCGGGTCCGTGTAGAGGAATATGCTCCTGCTGAATGCCAGGCCCGTTCGGAAGGTGGCAAGCGGGGAGAAATCGCCGTTCAGTCCTGTAAAAATGCCCAGCCGTGAGTAGCCGTCAAGAAGCACCTTCAGCGAACCTTTATCCGGCGGGGGGCTTTCACCGGGAATCTTTCGCAGGAATATTCCTCGAAGCTCTTCGCGGAAGACAGGGCCTCCTCCTGATGTGTCTGTGAGCTGGAGGAAGCTGAACGGATTGTCCTGCGTCTTTTTCCTTCCCAGCAGGTACGACGTTGTCTGCACGTACACGCCGGTCCTGTTGTCATATCCCGGGTTGGGATGAAAAAACATCTCATCGCCCGGCCAGAAGAATGCCGGGATGTACAGCAGGGGGACCCGTCCCACCATCAGCACGGCGTTGTCGACCGCCCACTCGCTCGGAGCCAGGATCCAGACGTCCCGCGCCCTGATCTGCCAGAAAGGGTCCACAAGCTGGCTGGTTGTGAAGCTTCCGTTCTGCATTATGACCGTGTTGTTGGCCAGCCGCGAAATGGTGGTGCCCGCGAACGTGTAGGTCAGCTTCTGATCCGCCTGGGTCACCTCTTTTGTCGTGGTGCCGTCGTAGAAAACGCCCTCCGACGAATCGAGGTCGAAAGAAAAGCTCGTGCCGGTGTAGTTCTGAGTCTCCTTTGCCTTGGTGATCATGTAAGAAACATTCCCTTGGGCGGACATGGTGTGCCGGGTCTGGTTGTAGGTCACGCTGTCCGCCTTGACTTCCTGCACCGATCCCTGGCTCTCGTCGCGGATTTCGATGTCGACTCCTCCTCGAAGCACGACGTATTTCTCGTTCTGGTCCGACAGCGTAAAGTACTGCGATTCCCTCGCTGATTTCACCGTCACGACCCGCTTGCCCGGCACTGCCTCCAGCGGGAGCTTCACCTTGTAATGCTGCGCCAGCCTGGCCTGCAGATCCTTGCGGGATCCCGCGTCGTCGAGGCCCAGTCTCCGGCACCAGCTTACCAGCTCATAGTAGCTTGCAGAGGCTATGTCCGCGCCCAGGGTATCTGCCTGGAGGCTTTCCGCGGTGGGCGGCGGAGAAGGAGCCGGCTTGGAGGCTGGCTGCTCGGACGAAGCCGCATTCGGCGTTTGGGCCGGCTCAGCAGCTGCTGCCGGGGCTGGTGGAGGGGCTGTTCCCCCCGCGGTCCCCTGGGCTCCTCCTGCCTGGGCGGATGCAATGACCGGGAGGATAATCAGGAGAAGTGCAAGAGGCGCAATCCTCATTCTTTTTTCAGAGCGCGCTTGAGATACTTTCCTGTCCACGATCCGTCCGCGCGCGCAACCTGTTCTGGAGTGCCGCAGGCGACGATCCTCCCCCCCTCTTCCCCGCCTTCCGGTCCGAGGTCTATCACGTGGTCCGCGCTGACAATGACGTCCAGGTTGTGTTCTATCAGGGCGACGGTGTTCCCGTTGTCCACCAGGACCTGGAGCACTTCCATGAGCTTCTTCACATCCACGAAATGCAGGCCTGTGGTAGGCTCATCGAGCATGTAGAATGTCCTCCCCGTGCTCTTGCGGGAAAGCTCCAGGGACAGCTTGACCCTCTGGGCCTCGCCTCCGGAGAGGGTCAGAGCGGACTGCCCCAGCCTGACATATCCCAGCCCAACGAGCAGCAGGGTCTTCAGCTTCGGCTCGATGGCGGGAATGTGCCTGAAGAATGAATGCGCCTCCTCCACGGTCATCTCGAGGACCTCGTGGATGTTCTTTCCCTTGTAGCGCACCTCCAGGGTCTCGCGGTTGTATCTCCTTCCCTTGCAGACGTCGCAGGTGACGTAGACATCGGGAAGAAAGTGCATCTCGATGCGGATCGTGCCCGCCCCCTGGCACTTCTCGCATCTGCCGCCTTTCACGTTGAAAGAGAACCTGCCGCTCTTGTAGCCCTTGGCCTTTGCCTCCGGCAGCTGGGCAAAGAGCGCGCGGATGGGACCGAACAGGTCGACGTACGTTGCGGGGTTCGAGCGGGGTGTGCGGCCAATGGGGCTCTGGTCGATGTTGATGACCTTGTCGATCTCCTCCACGCCCTCGATGGCGTCGTACCTGCCTTCCGGCAGGCGCGTTGTGCTCACGCGGTTGGAGAGAATCGGGTACAGGAGGTCGGAGAGAAGCGTGGACTTCCCCGAGCCCGACACGCCGGTGATCGCAATGAGCTTCCCCAGCGGGAAGGACACGGAGATGTCCTTCAGGTTGTGCTCCCTGGCGCCCCTCAGGACTATCTCCTTGGCGTTTCCTTTCCTGCGCTCTGGGGGGCGTTCCATGGAAAGCGTTCCCGCGAGGTATTGCCCGGTCAGGGACTGCGGTGAAGCCGTGATCTCGGCAACAGTCCCTGCGGCGACAACATGCCCTCCGTGGACCCCCGCGCCAGGACCCAGGTCCACAACGTAGTCCGCCGTGCGCAGGGTCTGCTCGTCGTGCTCAACGACAATGAGGGTATTGCCGATGTCCCGCAGGTGCTTCAGCGTCTCGATGAGGAGCGTGTTGTCGCGCTGGTGCAGGCCGATGGTGGGCTCGTCGAGGATGTACAGCACGCCCACCAGGGAGGAGCCTATCTGCGTGGCAAGCCTGATGCGCTGCGCCTCTCCGCCGGACAGCGTGGAGGCCTTGCGTTCCAGCGTGAGATAGGAAAGTCCGACGTTCCGAAGGAAAGCGAGCCGTGCCTCGATTTCCTTGAGGATCTGGCCAGCGATCTTCCGAGCAGTCGGCGGGAGCTCCAGCGTCTCGAAGAACGTCAGGGCCCTGGTGACGGAGAGGCATGTCACCTGGTGGATGTTCCTGTCCCCGACGGTCACGGCAAGCACCTCGGGCTTCAGCCGCGTGCCGCCGCAGGCAGCGCATTCCTTCTGCGACATGAAGCCTTCCATCCATTCCTTGACCTGCTCGGAGGTGGACTCGAGGTAGCGTCTTTTCAGGTCGTTCAGGACCCCTCGAAACCCCGACTCGAACTCCCATTTTCCCCTGCCGTCCCTGCTCTGGTACCGGAACCCGATCTTTTCCGCTGTTCCGTGAAGGATCGCATGCAGGACGGGCTTCGGAAGGTCCGAAAGGGGCGTGCCCAGCGAAAACTTGAAGTGCCGGGCAAGAGATTCGAACTGGCTGCGATGCCAGTTGGCCTTTGGATTGTAAGGCGCAATTCCTCCCTCGTTGAAGGAGAGGTTGGGGTCCGGGATCACGAGGTCCTGATCGAACTCCAGTGTGATTCCAAGGCCCGAGCATTCGGGGCACGCGCCGAAAGGGTTGTTGAAAGAGAAAAGCCGCGGCTGGAGCTCAGGGATGCTGATGCCGCATGCGGGGCAGGAGCTCTTCTGGGAGTACAGGATCTCCCGCTCCGAGTCCTTTTCCTTGACCAGGGCGATCACCGTCCCTCCGGAAGTCTCGAGGGCGCCCTCCACTGACTCAGAAAGACGGCGCCTGGCTTCCTGGGCAACCGTCAGCCGGTCCACAACGATCTCTATGGAGTGCTTCTTCTTACGGTCCAGGGTGATGTTCCCGTCCAGAGGAAGTATCTCCCCGTCCACCCGCGCCCGGACGTAGCCCATGCGCCGGGCATCATCCAGGAGCTTCTGGTGCTCTCCCTTCTTGGCCCCGACGATGGGAGCCAGCAGGACCAGGCGGGTCCCCTCCGGCAGGACCAGAAGAGAGTCCACCACCTGATCCACCGACTGCTCCTGGATCTCCCGGCCGCAGTTGGGGCAGTGGGGAATGCCCACCCGGGCGAAAAGAAGCCTGAGGTAGTCATAGATCTCCGTGACAGTCCCGACGGTGGAGCGAGGGTTTCGATGGGTGGTCTTCTGCTCGATGGCGATTGCCGGTGAAAGACCCTCTATGTAGTCGATGTCCGGCTTGTCGAGCCTGCCAAGGAACTGGCGGGCGTATGAGGAGAGGGATTCGACGTAGCGCCTTTGGCCCTCCGCGAATATCGTGTCGAACGCAAGAGAAGACTTTCCCGAGCCGCTGAGGCCGGATATGACGACAAGGGAATCCCTGGGGATGGAAAGATCGATATTCTTGAGGTTGTGCTCGCGCGCGCCCCGAATGGTGATGTTTTTCATTCGTCGTCGGCCCGGCTTCCTTGTTGGGGGGATGGGCCGGCGGCCGGACGGGGCTCTGCAGGTCTTCGTGCTGCTGGACGTCTGGAAACCGGCGCCGGTCTACGGGGACGTGGTCTTGCGGAAGCTATGAAAAAGATGAGCGGAAGAAGGAGCATGAAGAAAAGACAGGCCGCGATCACCTCCCATTCGCCGAATGCGCGCATGAGGCTCCCGTTTTCCATCGCGCCATACTAACGCGGCATGCAGAGGCGTGGCAAGGAGCCGCGCCTGCTCTCATGGAGCTTACGACTTCAGTGTGACGATTGTTTTCCCGTAGCCGCCTTCCTGCGGCGGGGAAAACCTGAAATCCTCAACCGCGGGCAGGCCGCGCAGATAGTCATGAATCGCCCGCCGCAGTATCCCCTCACCTTTTCCGTGAACAATCGCAAACTGCCGAAGCCCGTGGACAAGGGCGCTGTCAAGCTGCTTCTCCACCAGCCGCATAGCCTCCTCCAGCCTCATGCCGCGGATGTGCAGCTCCATGACAGGAGGCTCCATGGGTTCGGCCGGGGCATAGCTGACTGTGACCGCGGGCGATGCGGCGTTCGGCGCCGGGGCCAGGTCGCCGGGGAGGAGGGAGAGCCGCAGCGTCTCCGTCTCCACGACCCAGTGCCTGCCCTTGTCCTTGCGAACCACCCTCCCCCTTCGCCCTGTTCGACGGATGATGACGTCCATCCCCTCGCTGATCTCGAAGGTCTCTGCAGGGACGAGGGATTCGCTCTCCCTGGCTATCCTTTCCTCTTCCTGTTCGATCCTGTGCTGAATCCCCTCAAAGAGCTTTCCGGCGGCCGCAGGTTCGCCGGCTGCCATGCTTTCCCGAAGCTTCTCCCAGTCCTTCCTTGCCTCGGAGAGAAAGTCCCGCAGATCCCGCAGGCCGTGGCGCCGCAGCTCCAGCTCCTTCTGCCGCAGGCTGAGCTCTTTCAGGTCGGTGGAGCGGCTCTTCTCACGCAGATTGTGCTCCCGAGCCTGTTGCTGCTCCTCCGCGAGAGTGAGCTTCTGATGCCGCTCGGCAAGGCTTGAGACAAGCCTCGAGATATCGGTGCGCTCGTCGTTCAGGTATGAGCGGGCGTCGGCAAGGATGCTGTCAGGCATGCCACCACGCCGGGCTATTTCCAGCGCGTGACTTTCTCCGGGCACTCCCATCAGGATGCGGAATGTCGGGGCAAAGCTCTCCTTGTCGAATCCCATGGAGGCATTCTGCGCCCCCCGTCTGGTTGCGCCGTAGTTCTTGAGGATTCCGTGATGGGTCGTGGTTATCACGATGCAGCCAGCGTGCAGGAATGCGTCCAGCAGTGCCATCGCCAGAGCAACTCCCTCCTCCGGGTCGGTTCCCGCCCCCAGCTCGTCCAGCAGGACAAGAGACCGCGGGCCGACGGCCCGAACGATCCCGGCGATGTTTTTCACGTGTGCGGAGAAAGTGGACAACGACTGCTCGATGGACTGCTCGTCGCCGATATCGGCGTAGATCCCGTCGAAAACCGGCAGCGTCGAGCCCTCCGCGGCCGGAATCTCCATCCCGAACTGATTCATCAGGGCCAGGATGCCGACTGTCTTCAAGGTCACTGTCTTTCCGCCGGTATTGGGCCCCGTGATGATGAGGACCCGTGCGTCGCCGCCGGCCTCTATTGAAACAGGCACGACCCCGGGTCCAAGAAGAGGATGCCGGGCCTCCCGCAGGGCAAGCCCGGCATCTGAAGGCTCCGCCGGGCGGCAGGAATGGAGCAGGGCATAACGGGCGCGGGCAAGGAAGACATCGAGGAAGGCTACCCGATCCATCAGCGCGGCCAGATCCCCCCCGTGGCGTGAGACTTCGGCCGTGAGCTCGCGGAGGATCCGGCGCACTTCGATCCTGTACAGGTTCTCTTCCTGCACAATGGCGTTGTTCTTCTCGACGACCTCCAGCGGCTCAACGAAAACAGTCGATCCGCTTGCCGACATTTCGTGGACAATTCCCTTCACACGGCCCTTGAACTGGGTCTTGATGGGAAGGACCACCCGTCCGTCCCTTTGCGTCGGGGTGGTTGTCTGCCAGAGCGACCGGTTGGACGGGTCCTCCAGCATCCCGCGCACCGCTCTGTCCGCGTCATCGCGGTTGCGGCGGATTCGTTCCCTGATGGCCGCGAGGGAGGGTATCTGCCTTTCCCGCAGGAGCCCTTCGTGATCCAGCATCCGAAAGATCGAGCGGGAAAGCCCTGAGAGATCGGGGATGCCCTGGGCAAGGGGTGAAAGCCCGCCAGCAGGGTCAGATCTGAGCACGTGCCGCCGAAGCTTCAGGCCGGAGAGGATGCACCGCCCGATGGCGGCAAGCTCCCCACCCTCCAGCTGCAGCCCTTCCTTTCCGAGCCTCGGCAGGATCTCTGCGACGTCGGGGAAGTCCAAGCCGGGTGGCTCGGACCCGGCTTCCAGCATGGAGCGAAACGCCCCGCACAGGGAAAGCCTCTCTGCGATCTGCTGGGCGGAAGTGAGGACCTCCTGCCGGCGCAGCAGCGCGGCGCCCATCGGGCTCAGGCACAGCCCGGCAAGCTCGTCGATGACCTTGGAGAACTCAAGGAGCGAAATGGCATGCTCATCCACGGTCCTGCCTCCCTGAATCCTGCAGCTCGCGGACGATCCGCAGATAGCTCTCATAGCGGTCGGGATGTATCTCCCCCTGCTGCACTGCGGAAGTCACGGCACAGCCTGGCTCGCCGGTATGAAGGCACGGCTGGAACTCGCACCCTCGCGCGTACGGGAGAAAGTCGCGGAAGTGAAACCCCACCTCTTCCGGAAGTATGCCGGCAAGCTCGAGCTCCCTGACGCCCGGCGTGTCTACAATCCGCAGACCTCCATCCAGCAGGAGGAGCGTAGAGAAGTTCGTTGTGTGGATCCCGCGGTCGTGCTTCAGCGACACTTCACCGACCTTCAGCTCGAGATCCGGCGCCATTGCGTTGAGAAGGGAGGATTTGCCGACTCCGGATTGCCCGACAAACACGGCGGTCTTCCCGCGAAGCATTTCCCGAAGCTTCGCGATGCCCTGGCCGGACTTCGCGGAGCATGAGTGCACCTGGTATCCCATTCTCGCGTAGTGGTCCAGCCTTTCCCGTGTTTCCGGCGGGAGCGGGAGGTCCGCTTTGTTGAGAACTACCACCGGCAGGATCCTCCCCGCCTCCGCTGCCACGATGAGCCTGTCGATGAACCTGGGCCGAAACGGAGGAGACGAAGGACTGGACACGCAGACAGCAAGGTCTGCATTTGCCGCAAGCACCTGGGGTGCCCTGCCCTTCTTGTTCCAGCGCGTCAGGCTTGTTCTTCTCTCCTGAATCGCGACTATCAGGCCTTCCTGCGGATTCAGGGGATCGGGGGCAACCTCCACCATGTCTCCCGGAGCTATCGGGTTGTAGCTTTGCCTGCGGGGCGTTCCCCGCTTTCTTCCCGGAGGCCTTGCCCCGTCCATTTCTTCGGGAAGGGGCACGCTGCTCAACCTCTCCCTGCGCGTCTTTGCGGACCAGGAGCCACTGAGCACTTTTCCCTTGATCCTGCACTGGAGCGTGGAGTCTTCGGCGCGGACGCAATAGATGGTATTGATGCCAAAGAGCACCTCGGCTGAGACCGTGAGAGGCCCTGTCATCAGAGGACGCCTGCCAGTCGAAGGCCGAACCGCGAAGCGAAGTAGCGGTAGCGGTCTTCGATGGGCGATGCGCCGGTGACATACAACGCGTCAGAACCGCCCGCGGGGGCGGAAGAGCCGTTCCCGCCCGGCAGGGAATCCGCGTTGCGCAGAAGCCGCTGCACCTGGCGCGCCACCCCTGCGCGCGAATCAACCAATTCAATCCCTTCATCGCTCAACAGGCGCCGAAACTCATGCTCCAGGTGAAGAAAATGAGTGCAGCCGAGCACAAGGGCGTCGATCCCCGCGTCACGGAAACGTTCGACCTCCGTGCGCACACGGGCCGTTTTCTCCTCCGGAGTGCAGCGCTCCATTGTCTGCTCGACGAAATCCACGAGCCCCGCCGCCGGGAGGGTTACCACCGTGCAGCCCGAGGCATGCTCCTGGATCAGGGAACGCAGGTACTCCCCTTCCACCGTCTGGCGCGTTGCCAGAACGCCCACGCGGCGCCGCTTTGAAAGCGCAGCGGCCGGTTTGACCGCCGGAACGACGCCGACGAACGGCAGGGGAAACTTCTCCCGCAGCTCGCCAAGGGCCACGACGGAGGCAGTGTTGCAGGCCACAACGACGAGCCGAGGATTCTCGCGTTCGATCATGCGCCCGGCGAGGCTGCAGATGGCATGTACCACCTGGTCCGCGCTCTTCTCCCCGTAGGGGAAGTTCTCGCGGTCCACCGCGTAGACGTACCGTTCTCCGGGAAGGAGAGATCGTGTGCTGGCAAGATATGGCAGACCGCCGATGCCCGAGTCCAGAAACGCGACCGGTGGGCGGCCTTCGGGCCAATCCTGCCGCGCTTGCGCGGCAGGGCCGCCTTTGAGGCGCGGGCGCACCCGTTCGGAGCTCTCACCTTCACGGCTGGTTGCGATTCTGAGCCCGCCGTCCCTGTCCAGGCTATCCATCGCCGAAGAGCTGATCGAGCTTCCGCCGCGCTTTCTCTTTGGCCTCAGCGGCCTGGTCAGTTGCCTGCGATTTCCAGGGAGACTCCCGGAAGCTGAAGAACGTGCAGAAATTAGCCCTGTCCTTGTCATTGACCGGTTCATCGATGGTCTCTGCACAGTCCCAATGCGCACCAGGGCTGTAGAAGCGGCAGTTGAGACAGATCTTGAGGTCCCGCTTGCACGACGCGCACGAAGAGGAGCGGTATACCTCCCGCGGATTTTCAATCGGCGTTCCGCAGAAGTGACACGCCGGACCGGCGTTCTTTGCAGTTCCTTCGGCCATGGGCTGTGGCCAGTATACCCCGCCATGCTGTTGCCTACAAGGGCAAAGGCCATGTACGCTTTTCCCCGATGTACGTTCCCCGCCCTTGCGCGGAAAAAGGCTGCGGCAGGCCAGCCCTGGCTGAGTCCGATAGATGCGTGGTGCACCATCCGGATCCTGCGGCGCACGTCCGGGAGATCCTTCGCGCGGCCAGAACCTCCGGCTTGCACGACCTCGATCTGGCGGGGATCACCCTGGCGGATGAGGACCTCTCCGGTCTGGAGATCTCCGGCTGTCGGCTCACCGCGGCAACCCTGACGCGGGTCACGCTGTCTCGGGCGTCGATCCAGCTCACCTTCCTTGACCGCGCTACCATCCGCGAATGCGATTTTGCGGGCGTGAACATCCTGAATGCAGTTTTCGCCGGGTCGCACATCGAAGCCTGCCCGTTCGCCGAATCGGAGATCATCCAGGGGAACTTTCTGGGCATCCGCGGAGTGGCAGTTTCATTCGACCATTCGGACCTGTATGGCTCCCGTTTCGTCGGTTCGTGGCTGGAGAAGGTCAGCATGAGGGACTGTAACCTCACCCGCGCTCATTTCGATTCGGCTCACCGCGATCGTATCGACTTCCACCTGTCGAACACAAACGAGGCAGTATTCATTGAGGCGGAGCCGTGAAATTCTTCTCCCTCTTTTCCGCCACCGGCATCTCCAACTCCTACCTCATCGGACCTGACGGCGGCGGTGACGCCATTCTCGTGGATCCGGGAGTGTTCGACGCGCCGCTCCTCCAGGCAGTTGAAGGCAACGGCCTGTCGGTCCGCTGGATACTGGTAACGCACGCGCACAACGCGCATGTGAACGGCATCAGGTCCCTCCTGAAGGTGTACGATGCGGACATCTATGCCAACCAGCCCAGCATCCTTGATTTTCCCGCCCGACACGTGGAGGACGGCAACACGCTGTCCCTGGGGGATTTCCGGGTCCGCGTCATCGAGACCCCCGGCCACTCCATCGACTCCGTCTCCTACCTGCTCGGCCACATGGTGTTCACAGGAGACCTTCTGTCGGCAGGAGCCATCGGCACGACCCGAGACGGGTACGCCCGCGGACTGCTCCTTGCAACCGTGCGCCGAAAGCTCCTGCCCCTGGGCGACGAGATACTTGTTTTCCCGGGACATGGACCCCCGTCGAAGATCGGAATCGAAAAGCTTTACAATCCCTTCCTGGGTGAAAAGCTCTGAAGCCGGTCCAGGGCGGCCCGCATGCGCTCAGGCAGCGGTGAGACAAATGTGCGCGGAGCATCCTCTCCCGGAATCTGGATTGTTAGGCTTCGCGCATGCAGCATCAGGGTCGCTTCAGGGAACTCCTGATCGCGGCGCGCATACAGAGGGTCACCCAGGATGGGCGTCCGCATCTGGCGCATGTGCACGCGCAGCTGGTGGGTGCGTCCCGTCCGCGGAGCCAGCGCAACCAGGCTGTAGCCTTCGAACGTCCGGATGACCTTCCAGGAGGTGACGGCAACGCGGCCGCCGGTCCGGACGCAGGCAAATCTCTTCCTGTTCCTCGGATCGCGGGCGATGCGGGTCTCGATGGACCCAACCGACGGCGTCGGCACCCCTTTCACGATGACAACGTATCTCTTTTTCACGGACCTGGACTGGAATTGGCGGGAAAGGAAATCGTGGGCCGAGGCGTTCTTTGCCGCAATGATCACCCCTGAGGTGTCCTTGTCCAGCCTGTGAACTATTCCCGGACGGACAGTTCCCGGCTCGAACTCTTTTGCAAGCCTCGAGCAATGGAAAAGCAGGGCGTTCACGAGCGTGCCTCGTGAGTTGCCGCTGGCGGGATGGACCACCATCCCCTGCGGTTTGTCGATCACGATGACGTCCTCGTTCTCGAAAATCACAGACAAAGGGATGTCCTCGGGGTCCACGCCGGGGCCCGGCGCATCGGCCCACGCCAGGGATATCCTGTCCCCCAGCTTCAGCTTCTTCCCCAGCCGGGCCGGCGCTCCGTTCACCGCCAGGGAAACCACCCGGGCCCGCGCCTGGCTTCGCGAAAAGAGGGCCAGGCGTTCGGCCAGGAAGATGTCCACGCGCATGCCGGAACAGGCCGGGTCTTCGACGACAGTCTCAAGGCTTCTTGGAGGTTGCATTCCATCTGCCGATCATGAAATCCACCACAGCGACGGTCAGGGAGAGGCTGACGGAAGTCACAATGATCCACGTCTGCTCCTGCGCTGACAGGTTGAGGGCGCTGCCAGTGTTGAAGGGCCACGGCGAGTATGCCGGGTTGAAATTCGAACCAAAATAGCGGTACAGGTCGTAGGATTCCAGAGTGAGGAAAAGCGTGATGGGGAAGGAGCCGACCAGGATGACTTCCGCCCTCCAGAGGTCCTTCATCCATCCTTGAAACTCGTCCGGCGAATAGGGCTGCGGCTGATGTTCCTGCGCGAAAATACCGCCGGCCGAGCATGCCAGCAGCGCGCTGACCAGGAGAAGAAGAATCAGCCGGCGGCTCACGCGCGTCCTCTGTGTCCCAGCAGCGCCGTGCCTATCCGCACGAGGGTGGAGCCCTCCTCTATCGCAGCCTCGAAATCGCCAGACATCCCCATGGAAAGGATATCGAAACTCTGGAAAGAGCCCCCTGCGCGGATCTCCTGAAAGAGCTGGCGGAGCGTTGCAAAGCAGCGCCGCACTGCGGTGCTGTCTTCCGTGAGCGGACCCACCGTCATCAACCCGCGCAGTCTCAGGTGGTGAAACCGCTCCAGGGCATCCAGCACTGAGAGCAGCTCATCCCTTGAGCGGAACCCGGATTTCGAGGGTTCCCCGCTGGCATTCAGCTCGAGGAGGATGTCCACTGTCCTCCCGGTCTCTGAAAGTCGGGACTCCAGAGCCGCGGCGGTCTCCGTCTTGTCTATGGATTGGATGCACGAGAACAGGCCGAGGGCTGTCCGCGCCTTGTTGCGCTGCAGGTGCCCGATGAGATGCAGCTCGAACCTGCCCGTGATTTCCGCATATTTCAGTTCGGCTTCCTGCACCCGGTTCTCTCCCAGCAGGGTGATCCCTGCTTCCACTGCCGCCTCCGCCGTTTCCCTGGGGAAACCCTTGGTCACGGCCATCAACCTGACTTCTGACGGGTCCCTCCCCGCCCGGCGCGCCGCCTGCTGGATACGCTCCCGCACGCCCGGCAGAGCCGCTTGGAGGAACTCCCGTGAGCCTGCGCCGAAGACAGCCTCACCTACCACGATTGCCTCCGAACGGGCGGATACGCCCAACAGCCGCCAGGATGGCCACGGTGGCAACACGAAGCGCAGGCGAGATGACCGGCGTATTTCTCCGCAGACTCATCCTGGCGATTATACCCGCGCTTGTTTCCTCATGGAAGCCAGAGCGAAGGCCATGGGATGAATCCGGGGGCAAGAAGAAAGGCCGAGACACCGACGCACACGAGCAGGTCAGAGGCGAGCGCTTTCCCCTTTTTCAGCAAGGCCAGCGATATGCGGCGGGATTCCCTTGACAGCGCCGGCCTCCGCTGGCCCAAGCACGACGGTGGTGCTGCCGCGCTGAAGGGCAAGAGAAAGACCTTCCAGCACTGCGACCGTGTCGTACCGAAATGAGATCTCTGATGACAAGCGGGTCTCTGGCTGCTGCTGGCATTCTGCCGGCCCCTCGTGGTCAGGAGCGAGGCCCGACCGAAGACCCGTGGGACGCAGGCTGATCAGCAGAATCGGATGACGGCCGTTTGAGTTTCTTTGCTGTCCTCAGGAGCCTGATCACCCAGAAGGCGAACCAGGACAAGGACAGGAGGAGCGGCACGCCAAGGAGAAGAGCTTTGGCCAGAGTAGTACTCATGTCCTGTTTGACCATAACGCAATCATGACGACGGCGCAATCGACATGGGTAGACTCTCGCGAGTTTTCCCTGTCACACCACCGTACATGCGGGTCCGCATACGGCGGTTCGGCGGGAAATGGGCATTCATGTGACAAGGGACGGGAGGCCAAGGGTAGCGAAGAAAGCG
>JBEKUJ010000002.1:0-323439 GCA_049515135.1 Spirochaetia bacterium | reverse complement strand
CACCAACACAGGAGATTGCATCATAGCGAGTTCAATCCCGGACAGCGGGATCAGAAGGACATCGTGTGAAGGGGACATTTCTGCTTTGCTGAATAGGGGGACATTTCTGCTTTGCGTTGACAGCGCCTGCCCATTGACTTGACTCTGAAAGGGGTGGTCGCTATCATGCGGCCACTATCGTCACGCGTGAGGAGAGCCAATGGCAAAGAGCCATCGTGGAAAAGGATTGAAGGGACAGGTGCGGCACGGCCGGGGGCTGTGCCCGCTGTGCAAAAGAACTGCGGTCAAGGCCATTTATGAAGCGCAGGTGAAAGAAAAGACAATCAAGGTCTGCAAGACCTGCAAGGCCGCGTTGAGCCACGGCAAGTACCAGCAGGAAGCAGAAGCTCTGGTTACCGCGTCCGCATCCGCGCCCGCAACCGCATAGACCGTTTTCCAAACACACCCCCTCTGATACACTGACCCTGAGGAGTACCTGGGAATGCCCGAGCCGGTGTTCGTTGCGCTTCTCATCGCGGACAGGGTCATAACGGAAGACAACCAGAAAAAGGGGATCATCGGGACCTTCACTCAGTTCACGGTCCGGCAGGTCCCCGCTGCGCTGCCGCCGTGGTTCATCTACGCCGCGGTGACCAACCTTGCAGGAGAGCACTCCTTTTCCCTCAATCTCCTCTTCGACCGAAGCCAGCAGGTGATTTTTTCCGCGGGCGGAAAAGTGTCCGTGGATGATCCGCGCAGGGTGGTTGAGCTGGTGATCCAGGTGCCCAACGTCGTCTTTCCCGAAGAGGGAACATACAACATTTCCTTCCATATAGATGGGGACCTCATCGCAACACGCATCCTGGATGTCGTGAAAGCACCCGAGCAGAGGCCGGTCGCCCCAGGCAATCCCGGCTAACCTGGCCGGCCTCTGCTATCTCCAGGTCATCCCGGGTAGCAGGCGTCCTTGAACTTGCAGCTCCTGGCGCAGTGGTGGCGGCGGCGTTCCAGCTCAGCAGGGTAGGACTCCAGGTCGATGGTGACCCTGGCAACGCCGGATTCCATGGCTGCCTTTGCAACGGCCGGTGCCTCCCAGAAAAGCACGCGCGTGTCGAGCGGAGTAGGGATGAGATACTCCGGGCCAAAAGCCAGGCACGACCTGCCGTAGGCCTCCAGCACGCACTCGGGGACCCCCTCGTGGGCAAGCGCGGCGAGGGACCTGGCCGCGGCAAGCTTCATCTGCTCGTTGATGGCCCGGGCGCGCACATCCAGCGCGCCCCGGAAGATGAACGGGAACCCGAGCAGGTTGTTGATCTGGTTGGGATAGTCGCTGCGTCCGGTGCCGATGATCACATCCTTGCGAGTCTCCCTGGCCAGCTCGTAGCTGATCTCGGGATCAGGGTTGGCGCAGGCGAAGACCACCGGCCTTTCCGCCATGGAAAGGAGCATTGCCGGGGAGAGAAGGTCCTTGCCCGAAAGACCAAGGAAGACGCCCGCCCCACGCACGGCATCCGAAAGGGTGCGCTCTTCGGTGGCCACGGCAAAGCGCGCCTTGTAGACGTTCATGTTCTCCCGCCGTCCCGTGTACACCACTCCCTTGGTATCCACCAGCCGGATGTTTTCCCGACGCGCGCCCATGCTGACATAGAACTCAGAGCAGGCGATGGCCGCGGCGCCTGCGCCGCTCACGACGATCTTGACGTCACCGATGCTTTTCCCGCACAGCTCCAGCGCGTTCAGGAGCGCCGCGCCCGTGATGATGGCTGTCCCGTGCTGGTCATCGTGAAAGACCGGGATGTCCAGGGCTTCCTTGAGCCTTCTTTCCACCTCGAAGCACTCGGGGGCCTTGATATCCTCCAGGTTGATTCCGCCGAAAGTCGGCGCCATGGCCCGGACCGCGCTGACCATTCCTTCCACGTCCGGCGCGTCCAGCTCGATGTCGAACACGTCCACATCGGCAAATCTCTTGAAGAGGATCCCTTTGCCTTCCATCACGGGCTTGGACGCAAGCGGCCCCCGGTTGCCGAGCCCCAGAATTGCGCTCCCGTTGGATATCACTCCCACCAGGTTGGCCCTGGCAGTGTACTCATACGCGGCCTCGGGCCTGCGCTCGATCTCCTCCACAACGGCCGCAACACCCGGGGTGTATGCCAGGGAAAGGTCGCGCTGGGTGGACAGTCCCTTTGTGGGAACCACCTCGATCTTGCCGGGCCGTCCTGTCCTGTGGTACTCGAAGACGTCCCTGGGCGTGATTGCAGCCATTTCCTTCCCCTATCTCCCGATGGTGTACACGGCGCCTGCCGTCCTTCCGAACACCTCAGGCTGGTACATCAGCTCGGCCTGCACCGGCGGGGTGGGGAAGGAGCCCGGTGTGGTGGTCCTGAACAGGAAGCTCACCTCGTGCCTGCCCCGGTCCAGCTGGTCGAAGAAGAAGCGCACCTCGCTGTCATAGATGCGGGAGGTGTAGTCAGGCGGCGACACTTCCTGATCGCCCGAATCTCCGGTGTCAGTGTTGTCTCCGTTGTCCGCGGAAGCGCCTTGATCCGCCTGCTGCTTCACGATCTGCGAAGTGACAAGAGATCCATCGATGGGCTCGGCTCCCGACGGTATGGGTGCGCGCAGGGCCACGAAAGTCCTGTCGCGGGATGAGTAGAAGACCAGCTTCATCCTGTATACCTGGCCCAGCGCCAGCGCCGTGCCGTCGATGGTCTTGCCGTTCTGGTCCACGATCTCAGCGGCCATACCGATCCCTTCATCTCTTGGCTCGACATCCTCGGAGGCGATGGCATAGCGAAGCTCCGCGGTGTAGTACAGCGTGCCCGTCCCGTCAAGCGCAAGGGTCAGCGGCAACTGCGTGCCGCCTGCATTACGCGCGCCCGTTTGTGTCGACGCGGCTGTCGTGAGGTCCCCGGCCGTGACCTGTTTCCTGAAAGGGGCCTTTGAGAAGCCCTTGAAGCTGCTGCGGGCCACTTCGGAATCTCCCAGCTTCACCTGGGCGGTGAAGTTCGACTCGGTTTCCTTGTTCTGCCGTATCATCTCCGCGAAAGCCTGGAGCACCCACCCCGCGTTGCTGGTGTTTCCAAAGTAGCCGCTGGAGTTCGCCGTGACCAGGTCGTTGGCGAGACCCAGGACAAGCTGCGAATCCGGCTGCAGCCGGGCATACAGCATGAGGAGGAGCGCCTTTGCCTGGATGTTGCCGCCATACCAGAACCAGTCGTTCACGGTCCCCACAAGCGTGACTGTGCGAGTCCCCACCCGGACGAAGTTTTTCATCCGTGCCAGGATCTTTGCGGCGGATTTCCGCTCTCCCATCCCGTCATAGGCAAGGCCCAGAAAGCCGTACCCGAAGATGCCGATCTGGTCTCCCTTGCCGGCAAGTGCGTCAGCTTTCATCTTCTCCTTCTGGCCATATAGGGAGAAAACGTACACGGCATATGCCTGCAGGTACGTATCGAGCTGCTTTCCATATCCCTGTGAGAGGTATTTCAGCAGGGCGTCCGTATCCAGCTTGTCAGGAATGTCAAATCCCCTGTCTTTGGCCACTGCCAGCAGGTGGGCGACGCGGAGGGAGACGTAGTAGCTCGATCGGCGCGGCGCCGGGTCATCCCAGTAGGAGAACCCGCCGTCTGAGTTGGCGAAGCGCTCCAGCGTTGTAAGGTCGGCCTTGGAATCCCCCGCGAGCTGCGGGAACAGCACTCGCGCGAACATCTTGCTGGTGACCTGCTCCAGGCAATCATAGGGATAGATTTCCAGGAAATGAACCGCACCCGCCAGGGTGGAGGCGATCGTCGAATCAAGGGTCAGGTACAGCCCTTCCTCGGGCGCGCCGAGAAAAGCGGACGGAACGACAACGGCCTCCCGTGCCGCGTTTGTCGTCTTTCCGATCACTGTGAAGGCCTCATCCACGTGCTCGGCGGCCACGGTCAGCGAATCCTCCAGTCTCTCCCTCAGGATGTCGGAATCCACGTCGAAGACAAGCCGGGCCGAGCCCGGCTTTAGGGCTCCCAGATCGAATGCCACTTCGGCCGTGGCGCCCGCGTCGAGCTGGGCGGTCTTTCTTGCAACGCCCTTGAGCGCAAGGGGATCGCCTGCTGTGAGCGAAATGGTGACCGAATGCGGTTTTGCGTCCAGGTTCGTCAGGACCACTCCGGCGGTGGCAGAGTCACCCACCCTCAGGCGTCGGGGAAGCGCGGTGCGGACGTTGATGGGGTTCTGGACAAGGATCTCGTTCTCTCCCATCCCGAAAAGCTCATCCTTGGATGCCACTGCGGTGGCGCGAAACCGCGTCAGCAGGTCCGGCAGCTTGAATGTCACCGTGACTGTGCCGTCCCTGCCGGTCTTGAGACCGGTCCGAAAAACTGCCGTGGGGTTGAAGTCCTTTCTTGTGGTGACGCCGGGGCCGGCTTCCGGCGCGGCTTCTCCCTTCTCATCTCCGCCGGGAAGGTCGCGCGCTTTCCACGTTACCGGATCTAGGAGCAGGTCCCGTGATTCGTAGTGAGCGACTTTGTCCGGGAAATTGCCCTGACTATAGAAGAAATCCAACGGGCTTGGCACATGATAATCGATGAGATCCAGCACCCCCCTGTCTGCGGCAACCAGGGCCACTTCGGCTCCTTCCAGCGGTTTGCCCTTCCAGGTGGCCTTTACTGTCAGGGACGCCTGCGTGCCCGGCAGGTAGCTATCCTTCGAGCGTGCTATGTCGACATGGATGTTCCTGGATCCGGTCTGGACGGGAATCTCCACGAGTCCCGAGTACCCGCGCGGCTTGCCGAAATCCGGTGAGTCCGGGCCTTCTGCCGGCGGCTTGGTTCTTGGCATGCCGGTGGAGACAAAAACATAGAAGTCTGGCACGTAGCCCTCTTTTACCGGAACATCGACTGTGGGGGCGCTTCCTTCCAGTGTGACAGACCTCCGCTCGATGATCCCCTCCCTTTCGATGGACACGAGGAAGAGGCCTTTTGCCACCGGGCTCTTGATCAGGAGGTGCGCGGTGTCGCCAGGAGCGTATGCCTTCTTGTCCGGCACAATCTCGATCTGCCTCTCATCCGAGCTGTTCCAGCGGATGAAATCATCACCCGTAGAATAGAAGGGAATCCTTGTGAAGCTTTCCCTGCCCTTGGCATCCTTGCCGGAGAGCTCGATCACGTACGAGCCGGCCTTTTCCGTGGAAAGCTGGATGCTCCCGAAAGGCTTGCCCGGCCTTACTGTGAACTCCTTCTCCGTTATTTCCTCCTGCTCGTAGTGTGTGTCGATCATCCCCCCCACGGCCCTTTCGCGCACAAGCTTCCAGTCTTCGCGCAGGAGCCTGCCCGCCACATCTCCCGAAGGATACGGCTTTCCGTCCGGGTCCACGGACACGACCTTGAGAGTGAACGGCGTGTCCTTCTGCACAAAGTACAGCGAGTCATCCGCCGTGGGGCTGGAAGAGACGAGGGCGCCGAGGAGCTGGTCAGAGGAGAACACGAGCCTTGAGTCGCGTTTGGAGATTGCCTGCCTGTCGATGTCCTCGATGGTTGCAACCACTTCGTAGTCGTACACCCTTCCTTTGTCGCCATCCGCAAGGGCCTGTGTGGCGGTGATGGTCCCGTTGCCTGAAAGGCTGCCGGACTGCGAGCTCAGGTCCTCTGGATACCCCCGGGTGACAGCGCCGAAGGAATACGGGATGAGCTCATCGCCGGGGGGCTGATACCACTGCTCCCGGCGCGTCCAGAACCAGCTCCACTTTCCCTGGGAAACGTTCCCTCCCGCCAGGTACTTGCCGGCAAAGGCAGCGCTCAGGGTGCTTCCCATGTACGCTCGGACATCCGCAAGGGAGAGATCGACTGAGAAAGTGACCCTGCGGAAGTTGGCGATCTTCACCCACGCCTGGCCGGTCCCACGGTCCTTGCCTCCTCCAAGCCGGTGGAAGGAAAGAAACCAGTCACCCGGCTCGATGTCCTTTGGGAGCGTGACCTGCCCCGAGAAGCTTCCCGAAGGGAGCGTGGTGCCTGAGAAAGTTGCAACGGGTTGGGCGTCCTCCGAGTCTGTCTGCAGATCGATGCGGTATTTCCCGGTTGCCGCGGCCAGCTTTCCGACCACGAGATCCTGATCGATGCCGGCAAAAGAGATGGTCTCACCGGGCCTGTAGATCCCCCGGTCAGACCAGATGTACGTCAGTGGCCGCGGGACCTCTGCCGAGTACGGCTCGGAGGAGTTCCACGTCAGGCAGGGCATCTGCGACGGGCTGAGCACCAGCCGGTCGCTTCCTTTGGTTATCTCCACCTCAGCATCTTGTTCGTTGCCGCGGAACGCGTTCATGAGAGCGCCCGGCGGGATGGCAAGGGTCGCCAGGCCGGAAGCATCGGTTGTGCCCACAACCAGGCTCTGGCTGCCCCTGCGCAGCGTGACCGTTGCGCCGCTGAGCGGCGCCCCTGTCGACAGCGACCCTGCAAGCACCAGGAGCGAGTTGTATGCAACATGGACCGATGCACCGATGTCGGTGACCTGGACCACGAGATCATCCTTGACCTCCTGAGGAGTCTCACTTTCTTCAAACTTCCCCAGGAAGTCCCATGAGAGCCACGCCGCTCCCTTTCGATCCGAGTTGAGATACGGGGAAAGGTCGAAGAGCTCGAAATGCCGCGTGTTCTTTGGCACGCGCCGGGTGTCGACCTTGCGGTTCGGGCTGCCGGGCTTCTGCAGGAAAGGCTCTTTCAGGCTGCCAGCGCCGAACTTGCCCGAGACCACGTTCTGGAACTCCACAGCTACCCGTGGGAGAAACTGGGACTCCAGGAGCTTCTGGCCATTGGCGTGGAACAACACATACGCGGCAGCCGGCCCTACTTCGAGGCTGACGGTCTGGTCTGCCCCCAGGGATTGGCCATAGATGTCCGTCAGCCCCCGGAGGATCTGCATGTCGAAGCTCGACTCGAAAGGCACGGGGAGCTGGCCCAGGTAGACCCAGGACCCTGAGATCTCCACGCGGCTTGCCAGCGGGTAGCCCTTGAACGGGACCTTGAGATTGGGCACCACACTGTCTTCTGCAAGGGCATGGTTGAAGCGCAGGACTGCGCTTGGCGAAGGGCCGCTCATTGCGACCTCGCTCGTCTCCAGTTGGAGCGGCTTGAGGGTATGGAATCCGGCGGTCATGTCCTCAGAAGTTCCGTAATTCTCGGGCCTTGGTCTGGCGCCACTGCGGATAATCACCTTGATGTCCGCGTCCCGTGGCAGATCTCCGGCAGGGGTCAGGGAGACCATCCGGTCTGCGTTCTCGTACGGTCCCAGCTGGCTCTTGTCCGTGATCACTGTCCGGGCCGCGCTGAAGCGCACCGCTGTGCCATCTGCTTCCAGGCGGATTGAGGGAACGATTGTCGGAAGATCGACGGGGAAGTTGAACGTGATCACGATCTCCTTGCTGGACTCGGGGATCACATCGTCCCCCTGGGGGCTGAGGTTGACGATCCCCAGGGGCTCGGTGCGGAACGTGAACTCCGTGTCGCCGGTGATAGGCTCCCCTTCCAGGGACTTCAGGGACTTGCTCACGCTGACCTTGTACTCCGTGGCAGGAGCAAGTTGCCCCTTCGGCTCGAATGCCAAAAGACGCGAGCCGTACCACCGGAAGATCCCGTCTACCCTCGGGTACATGGAGAGGACGCTTGAGGCAGTGACTGGTTTTGCGAGCTTTGTCAGCGCCACCACGGGCTTGTTGAAGAGGACCCAGACGCCCCCCTCCAGGTTCTCGTGCGGCACAGTTCCGCTGGGCCCCGTCTCTGAAATCTGGAAAGGCTGATTCGCGTCCTGACCGGATTGCGGGTCGTCGGCTCCCGGAGAATACAATGCGGGAATGGCGAACGCCCGGCCCTGGGAAGGAGAATCCGGGGCAGGGGAACGGCGAATGCCGCACGCTGACACAAGCGCAGCGACAATTGCCGCTGCGAGCAGGAACCTGCACAACCTCTTCATCCAAGCCTCCTGGGAGGAGGCGATTGTACCTCGGTTGGCCGCCTCGGATCAACGAAATGCCGGTCGCTGGGAACCGTTGACAAATTCACGCACTTTGATCATATTTGCCAGCGCATGGTGGGTGTAGTTCAATTGGCAGAGCACCAGACTGTGGATCTGGAAGTTGTGGGTTCGAGACCCATCACCCACCCGTAGCATCGCCGAAGGCGATGCGGAGGTCGGCGCTCTGCGCCGACCGTAGCGTGCAGGGCTGCCGCTGCGGTCGGGGAACTGCACACCGGTGCGTGCGTTCGTAGCTCAGTTGGATAGAGCGCCGGGCTTCGAACCCGTAGGTCGCAGGTTCGAGTCCTGCCGGACGCGTTGTCAAAACGGGGGCCGCTAGCTCAGTTGGTAGAGCAGAAGACTCTTAATCTTCGGGTCGCAGGTTCGAGTCCTGCGCGGCTCAAACCCTCACGGAGTAAGGAATTGCAGAGAAACAAAAAGTACGGCACGACAACTCCTTCGGGCGCCACACCGGCCACGTGAACTCCCCATCTCTGCGTCTCTCGGGCGAACGTACCCTCGCGCTGCTATTTTTTCCCTTCGCCAGAGAGCGCCGCAGCGGCACCGAGCGCGATGTAGATTCCCCCACTGACATACCTCCGGATCCGTTGGAATCCAGGCTGCTTTTTTACGAGTCCGCCGACGCTTGAACCAACGAGGGCATAGATGCTGTCGGTGCAGGTTGCGAGAATCGTAAAAATTCCTCCGAGGGCAAGAATCTGGAAGACCACAGCTCCACGGCTTGGATCGACGAACTGGGGCAGGAACGCGTAAAAGAAAAGCGCTGTCTTGGGGTTCAGCAACTGGACCAGGAGGCCTTTCCGGAAGAGCTCAGAGTACGAACGGTGTTGGGAGCGCTCCCCTTCTGCTCCCTCTCCTTTGCTGAGCAGCGCTCGGATGCCGAGGTAGATCAGATACGCAGCTCCGACATACTTGACGACGTTGAACGCAAGTGCGGATGCCAGCAGAATGGCGGACAAGCCGAAGGCAGCAGCGACGGCATGACATAGGCTTCCGAGTTCGATCCCAAGCACAGATGCCAGGGCCGCCTTTCGGCCTTGGGCCACGCCGCGCGTGACGATATACAGCACAGCGGGCCCTGGAAGGATCAGGAGTCCCAGGGCCGCTGCAACGAATACGATCAGAGATGAGGAGGAAAACATGCCGTCACAATACCGATTCAGAATGTTCTCGTCGATCCCCTGACTTCTCTGCGGCAGCAGCGTTGATTGACGCCCGTCTTGACAGTTGCAGCTTTTGGTTCAGACTAAACTGAATGGGGCGGGATCGCAGCCAGAATAGCGAGAGGGGGAACAAAGTATGTCGACTCATATCGTCATGATGAAACTCACTGAGCATGGCGCCAAGATGATCAAGGACGCGCCTGCCAGAATCGACGATGCGGTGAAAAATCTTGAGGCGATGGGCGGTAAAATGACGGCCTTCTACTTGACCACGGGGGAGTACGACTACGTTGCAGTCGGAGAAGTTCCGAATGACGCGGTGCTGCTGACTTTCTTGCTTGGGCTGGGTGCAATGGGCACTGTTCGGACTACGACTTTGAGGGCGTTTTCACGGGAGGAGCTCGCTTCAGCGCTGAAGAAGCTTCCCTGAACCGGATCTTTAGCGAACCGCCCCGTGACTCCCGCACGGTCCTATCGGCCTGGTTCTCCGGTCACGACAATTTTGTCCGTGACGTCATAGTTGTCTCCCGCTTCCCTTTGGACGATCTTCATCGCCCTTTCTTTCTCGGTCGCGGATTCGGTCGTCCCATAGACGTTCAGGGTTTTACGCCTTTTCAAGAATCCCTTCGAGCCAACAACCAGGTTCAGGCTCTTTGCGTGAATCAGTGGATCTGATTCAAACTCGGCCATGATCTTGTCGACTATGTCCGTCATGGCGACCTCCTCATCAACTTCTTGCTTGTCTGCTTTCCAATGGCTATTGTACCACCCTGGTCAGGTTCCCGCCACCCTTTGAACCGCAAACCCTCTCGACGCCCTTCAACTCAGGGGCGCTGAGGTGGAGTGCATCTTCCTGGACTCAGAAGATCAGATTGGTCTTCAAACTGCGGAGAACCTTGCTGCCAGAATGGGAGAGCTCCTGAAGCTGTCCCAAATGACGCCTCCCGTTCGTCATACAGGTCAAGACTGAACGACAGGAGGATGCCATGAAGAAGTTCATTGTGCTGTACAGCGGAGGAAAGGCTCCGACAACGCCCCAGGAAGGGGAGGCTTCCATGAAGGTGTGGACGGCATGGTTCGGAAGGCTTGGGAAAGCAGTCGTCGAGACGGGCGCCCCATTTGCAGGCTCGAAGACTGTCAGCTCCTCGGGAGCCCAGGAAGGACCCAGCGGCAATGTTTCCAACGGATACAGCCTGATCCAGGCCGATGATCTGTCGGGCGCAGCCAGGCTGGTCAAGGACTGCCCCGTCATCGCCGAGGGAGGCAAGGTCCACGTCTTCGATCTGGCGGAGATGTAGGTTTGAAAGGGACGGCGCTCCCCGGTGCGCCGTCCCTCCTTGCAAAGGCTTTTCTCGCGAGAGTGGTGGAATTTGGCAGACACGCCAGACTTAGGATCTGGTGCCCAAAAGGCTTGAGGGTTCAAATCCCTTCTCTCGCAGTGGTAGAGAACATGCGGGAATAGCTCAGTTGGTAGAGCTCCACCTTGCCAAGGTGGATGTCGCGGGTTCAAGTCCCGTTTCCCGCTCTTCCTGTTCCGAATGTTCCAGGAAACTGGACACGTGGGTGCCCCGGAAGAAGTATAGTACAAATCATATACTCGAAAGAGGAATTGCAGGGTGAACGCAACGAAAGAAGTACAGCTTCTTGAAAACTCGAAGGTGAAGCTCACCATCCGCGTCCCCACGGAGGACGTGAGGAAGCAGTACGACGACATCCTCAAGGAGTACACGCAGAAGGCCCACCTGAAGGGCTTCCGGCCCGGCAAGGTCCCCGCGGACATCATTGTGCGCAAACTCGGTCCTGCTCTTATCGACCAGACCAGGTCGGAGGTGCTGGAGAAGAGCCTCTCCGAGGTTTTTGAGAGCGTGGAGCAGAAGCCCATACCGTATGCGACTCCTGAGATAAAGGCTGATGATGCGCTGGAGATCGGGAAGGACTTCGCCTTTGAGGTAATCTACGATACCTGGCCAGCCGTGGAGCTGGGGCCCTATACAGGCCTGGAGATCGACCAGCCTCAGTGGGAGATCACGGATGAGGACATCGGCAGGGAATTGAAGGGCATCCAGGAGCAGAATGCCCTCTTCACCGACAAGGAAAGCGGTGATGTGGAGAAGGGCAACATCGTCAACGTGGACTACGTTGAGCTGGAGGCCGGATCGGAAAAGCAGGGGACACGGCGTGATGCTTTCGTGTTCGAGGTGGGAACCGGATACAATGTGTACAAGATAGATGACGACGTTGTGGGGATGAAAAAGGGCGACACGAAGCTCATCACCAAGGTCTACCCGGAGGATTTCGAAACCAGCGCCCTTGCGGGCAAGTCCGTGACGCTGCAGGTGATGCTCAACAGCATCAAGGAGAAGAAGCTTCCCGAGATCAACGACGAGCTTGCAGAGGACATCAGCGAGAAGTTCAAGAACCTGGATGACCTGAAGGCGGACATCAGGGCAAAGCTGGAGCAGGCCGTGAAGCAGAACGTCCGCTCCAGGACGGTGTCCCGGATCCTGGATTCCATTGTCGAGACATCGAAGATCCCGCTGCCGCAATCCATCGTGGACTACCAGCTGGAGAACATGTGGCAGGAATACGTCAGCCAGATGAGGATCGAAGAGAAGAAGCTCGTGGAGCTTCTGGAAGCGCAGGGGACCACCATAGAGGGTCTCCGCAAGGACTGGCTGCCGTCCGCGGAAAAGCGCGCGAAGCTTCAGCTGGTCATCTCCGAGGTCGCCAAACGGGAGAATATCGCCATCGAGGAAGGAGAGCTCGACGCGGAAATCGCCAAGATGGCAGCTGAGCGCAAGGTCACTCTGGAGGATCTGAAGGAGAGCCTCGCCCGGAACAACCTCGTTGACTACATGAAGTCGAACCTCCGGATCGACAAGCTCTACGATTTCCTCCTCTCCAAGACCGCTCTGCGGCCCGGCGAAAAGAGAAAAGTATTGGACATATTGGCGGGGAATTAGGTACCATTCAGTATGATGAAAATTGACGGGCAGCTCATGGAGGAGATGGACACGAACCTTGTCCCGATTGTCATCGAGCAGACGGGCCGGGGTGAGCGGTCCTACGACATCTATTCCCGGCTCCTCAAGGACAGGATCGTCTTCGTGGACGGGGAGATTTACGACGTGAACGCGGACCTCGTTGTTGCGCAGCTCCTCTTCCTGGAATCGCAGGACCCTGAGAAGGACATCCATCTGTATGTAAACTCCCCCGGAGGGACGGTGACCGCGGGTCTGGCAATCTACGACACCATCCAGTACATCAAGCCCGACGTCCAGACCATCTGTCTCGGGCAGGCCGCCTCCATGGGAGCGCTTCTTCTTGCCTGTGGCACGAACGGAAAGCGCGTGGCGCTTCCCTCGTCGCGCATCCTCATCCACCAGCCCTGGGGAGGCGTCTCCGGACAGGCGGTTGACATCAGCATCCAGGCCCGGGAGCTCGTGCGGATCAAGAAACTCATCATCTCGTATTTCGCAGAGCACACGGGGAAAACAGCCGAAACTGTAGAAAAGGATCTCGAGAGGGATTACTATATGTCCGCGGACGAGGCCTTCGAATACGGGCTCATCGACAAGATTCTAAGGCGGAGCAAGAGTGGCGAAAACTCCCAAAAGTGACGGCTTCAAGGTCTGCTCTTTCTGCGGGAAGAGCGCGGACGTTGCGCGGCGGCTCATCGCCGGGCCCGGCGTGTTCATCTGTGATGAGTGCGTCAACGTCTGCAAGAAGATCCTGGATGAGGAGGAGGAAAACCTCTCCATCGAGTTCACGGAGGACATCCCGAAGCCGCGCGAGATCAAGGATTACCTGGATCAGTACGTGATCGCCCAGGAGCAGGCAAAGAAGGTCCTCTCCGTTGCCGTCTACAACCACTATAAAAGGATAGCTCTCGGTCACAAGGTCCAGAACGACGTGGAGCTGGAGAAGTCCAACGTCCTTCTCATCGGACCCACGGGTACGGGAAAGACCCTGCTGGCGCGAACTCTGGCGCGCAAGCTCAAGGTGCCCTTCGCCATCGCGGACGCCACAACCCTCACGGAAGCGGGCTACGTGGGTGAGGACGTAGAGAACATCCTCCTGAAGCTCATCCAGAACGCGGGCAACAACATCTCCGCGGCTGAGCGGGGCATCGTTTATATAGATGAAATCGACAAGATCGCCCGCAAGAGCGGCGACAACCCTTCCATAACCCGGGATGTTTCCGGAGAGGGGGTCCAGCAGGCCCTCCTGAAGATCGTGGAAGGCACGGTCGCTTCGGTGCCTCCCCAGGGCGGCCGCAAGCACCCCAACCAGGAGATGCTGCGCATCGACACCACAAACATCCTCTTCATCTGCGGCGGGGCGTTTGTTGGGCTTGACAAGATCGTGGAGCAGAGGACGGTGGCGCACCCGCTGGGCTTCGGCTCGGACCCCAAGGGCATGGGGGAGAAGGACCTCGTAGAGCTGTACATGCAGCTCCAGCCTGATGACCTCATCAGGTACGGTCTCATTCCGGAGTTCGTGGGCAGGCTTCCCATCGTGGTCCCGCTGGAGGAGCTGGACGCCGATGCCCTGCGGCGCATCATCACGGAGCCGCACAACGCCATCCTCAAGCAGTACAAGGCCTCTTTCAAGCTGGATGAGGTGGAGCTGGAGTTCGACGAGCGTGCCATCGATGCAATCGCCCACAAGGCCATCGAGCGCAAGACGGGCGCGCGCGGTCTGCGGGCAATCGTGGAGGCGCTGATGATGGACGTGATGTTCGACATACCTTCTCTCAAGGGCGCCAAGAAGGTGGTCATCACCGAACGGGTGGTCACGAGCTCGGAGAAGCCGGAGATCATCCTTTCCGGCCAGAAAAAGACGGCATAGCGGCCGTTTCAAAAAATGAAGATCCTCCTCAAGAGACACGAGATGTTCATGGTCCCGTTGAAGGACCTCGCAGTTTTCCCCAGGATGGTCGTGCCCCTTTTCGTGGGCCGGAGGCGGTCCCTGCGCAGCGTGGAGGAGGCCATGCGTCTGGGCAGGCCGCTCTTCCTGGTGTCCCAGAGGAAGACGGGCGTTGAAGAGCCCGACGAGCGCGATGTGCACGATGTCGGGACGGTGTCCCGGGTGCTGCAGATGCTCAAGCTTCCCGACGGGAAGATCCGGCTCCTCGTGGAGGGGCTGGAAAGGGCAGTCATCACGAAATACTCCGAAACGCGGGATTCTTTCCGCGTCATCGTGCGCCCGCTCCCTGAGACCAGGGACATCACATCCCAGGTGTCCGCTCTCATGCGGACGGCGTTGTCGCAGTTCACGCGGTACGCGGAGGTCTCGAAGAAGGTGCCTCCCGAGGTCGTCACAGCCGTGGAGAGCGCCGAGCTTCCGGATACCCTCGTGGACCTGATTGCCGGAAACCTGCCAATCAAGCTCCCCCAGAAGCTGGAGCTCCTGTCCATAGAAAACACGGAGAGCCGGCTGGAGAGGTGCGCGGCAATCGTTGCCTCGGAGATCGAGGTGCTTTCCCTGGAGCAGGAGATCACAGGAAAGGTCAAGCGCAAGCTCGAGAAGACGCAGAAAGACTACTTCCTCAACGAGCAGCTCAAGGAGATCCAGCGCGAGCTCGGGGCGGAAGGGGATGATCCAACAGGGGCCAAAGAGCTGGAAGAGAAGGTGAAGGCCAAGGGGCTGCCCGCGGAAGTTGCGGAGAAGTGCCAGAAAGAGCTCAAGCGTCTGGGCCGGATGCAGCCCATGTCCCCCGAGTCTGCTCTTCTGAGGACCTACCTCGAATGGATCGTGGACCTGCCGTGGAAAGAGACAACCGCGGACAACCGCGACATCGAGCGGGCCCGCCAGATCATGGATGAGGACCACTATGACCTGAAAAAGGTCAAGGAGCGGATCCTCGACTTCATCGCCGTGCGTCAGCTTTCCCCCGCGGTCAAGGGACCCATCCTCTGCTTCATCGGCCCTCCCGGCACCGGCAAGACCTCCCTGGGCAGGTCTGTGGCGCGCTCCCTGGGACGGAACTTCGTCCGCGTTTCCCTGGGAGGCGTGCGTGATGAGGCCGAGATCCGGGGGCACAGGAAGACGTATGTCGGCGCGCTTCCCGGCAAGATCATCCAGTCCATGCGAAAGGCAGGGTCGCGCAATCCCGTCTTCCTCCTGGACGAAGTCGACAAGATGAGCTCTGACTGGCGCGGGGACCCTGCATCAGCCCTGCTGGAGGTGCTTGACCCAGAGCAGAATGCGACGTTTGTGGATCACTATCTCGAGGTGCCGTACGACCTGTCCCACGTGATGTTCATCACCACGGCCAACTCCTCCCACAATATCCCCTATCCGCTCCGGGACAGGATGGAAGTGATCGAGATCTCCGGGTACACGGAGTTCGAGAAGGAGAAAATAGCGGAAAAGTTCCTGGTGCCCAAGCAGATCAGGGAGAACGGGCTGGACTGGGCGGATATCACGTTCCAGAAGTCGGCCATCCTCAAGCTCATCCGCGGCTTCACAATGGAAGCCGGAGTGCGAAACCTGGAGCGTGAGATTGCCAACATTATCAGGAAGATCGCGCGGGAAGCGGTGAAGGAAGGCAGGATGCCCCCGGCCGCGCCGCAATCGAACGACACGGAAAATCCCCCGGCGCCGGCCGTGGTGGCGCCGGCAGAACCGGCCAGCCCCGCCGCGCAGCCTGGTGCGCAGCCCGCGGCCCGGCCCGAGGCCGGCGCGGAGTCCTTCAAGGTCACCGTCACGGGCAGGAACGTGGAGAAGTACCTCGGCAAGGTGAAGTTCCTGGAGAATACCTTCTCCCGCGACGTGAAGCCGGGCCTCGCATACGGTCTTGCGTGGACCGAGGTGGGAGGGCAGCTCCTGCCCGTGGAGGTGGCCATCCTGGAGGGCAAAGGGGATCTCATGCTCACCGGCAGCCTTGGTGAGGTGATGAAGGAAAGCGCGCAGGCAGCGCTCTCCTTCCTGCGGGCCCACCATGCGGCGCTGGGGATCCCCGCCGACTTCACCAAGGACCGCGACATCCACGTCCACGTGCCTGAGGGAGCCATCCCCAAGGACGGCCCGTCCGCGGGCATCACCCTCACGGCCGCCCTTCTTTCCGCAGTCTCGGGAGTCGCCCTGAAGAGCGGCTTCGCAATGACCGGTGAGATCACGCTGACGGGCCGGCTGCTTCCCATCGGCGGGGTCAAGGAGAAGGTGCTTGCGGCCCATCGATACAAGATGACACATGTCCTTCTGCCGCGGCGCAATGAGAAGGACCTCGAAGAGATCCCTGCCGAGGTCCACCAGGACATGGGCTTCGAGTTCGCGGACTCGGTGCTGGATGCCATAGCCATTCTTTTCCCGCAGGGAAGCTTTTCTGAGGGGGAAGCCGTCGAGCAGCCCGGCCCGGCCCGGCAGGAAGAGCGGGCGCAGCCTCCCGAAGAGCCCCTGAGACCTGACGGCGATGCACCCGTGACGCAGCCGTCCGTCTAGGGATGGAGCACCTCCTCCGGACGCTCGAGCCTTACCTCAACCACTACGGTTACCTTGCAGTCTTCGCAGCCATCTTCCTGGAGGATTTCGGCGTCCCGATGCCCGGCGAGACGCTCCTTATTGCCGGCGCGCTCCTGGCATCCCGCGGCAGCTTCAACATCTACATCCTGATGATCACGGCGCTGTGCGCCGCCACACTCGGGGACAACGTGGGCTACGCGATCGGCAGGTTCGGAGGGCGCAGGCTCGTGCTGCGCTACGGCAGGTACGTGCTCCTCACCCCGCCGCGCCTCCAGCACGCGGAGCGTTTCTTCGAGACGCGCGGGGCGCTCGTCGTGGTCGTCGCCCGGTTCTTCGAGGTCCTCCGGCAGCTCAACGGGATCGTCGCGGGAATATCGGGGATGCGCTGGTGGCGCTTCCTGGTCTACAATGCGGCTGGTGCGGCCCTGTGGGTCGGATTCTGGAGCGTTCTCTTTTTCCAGCTGGGGAGGCAGGGAGAACGCGTTGGGCTGCTCTTCCGGAAGTACGAGCCTTTTGCCGCCGCGCTCATTGTGCTGGTCATTCTCTGCGTGATTGCGGCGCGCATCTTCCTAAGGAGGCGTCATGGGACACGAGGCAAGACCCATTCGAGTTCTCGCGGTTGACGATGAGGCGGTGAACGTCGCCGCCATCATCTCCATCCTTCGCCCGGAAGGCTGCGAGGTGCTGGCCTCGAAGAGCGGGGATGAGTGCCTGCGCGGCGCCGCCGAGAGCCAGCCGGACATCATTCTCCTGAACGATTTCGCCACAGCGCAAGCCCTCAGTGCGGGAGAAAAAACCAGCAGCATCCCGCTCATCATCACGACATCGAACGGCGGCAGAGAGGAACGGACGCGCGCCCTGAAGGCCGGCGCAGTGGATCTCCTCACCCGGCCCCTGGACCCCGCCGAGCTGCGCCAAAAGATCACGTCCCTGGCCCGGCTGAAAGGCTACAACGATGAGATGAAGCGGCGGCAGACCGAGCTTGGCCATGAGATTCCGGGCCGGGGGGAAGAGATGCGCGCAGCGCTTGACGCATTTGCCCGGTTCGTGCCGCAGGAGTTCCTGACCGCGCTGCGCAAGACGAGCATCGTTGATGTGAAGCTCGGGGACCACGTGAAGATCGAGCTGGCCATCCTTTTCTCTGATATCCGCTCCTTCACGGCGCTGTCGGAAAAGATGACCCCGGAGCAGAGCTTCGCCTTCCTCAACTCGTACCTGCGCAGGATGAATCCCTTTATTTGGGAAAACGAGGGCTTCATCGACAAGTATATGGGAGACGCCATCATGGCCCTTTTCCCCCGGGGAGCAGGCTCGGCAATATCTGCCGCCGTGGCCATGCTTTCCTACATGCCGGCATACAACCAGCAGCGGGCGGGGTTCGGGTATGAGCCCATCGGGGTCGGCATCGGCGTCCACAGCGGCCAGGCCATGCTTGGCGTGATTGGACACGAGCGCTTCATGCAGGGGACCGCAATCTCGGACGCCGTCAACCTGGCCTCCCGGCTCCAGGACCTGACGAAAGCATATGAGGTCTCCCTCATCGTCTCCAGCAATGCCCTCTTCGATCTTGAAGATCCCAACGCGTTCGACTACCGCTTTCTCGACAAGGTGCGGCTTCGGGGCAAGGAAGAGGCGGTTTCCGTCTACGAGGTGTTC
This sequence comes from Spirochaetia bacterium, assembly GCA_049515135.1. Taxonomy (GTDB): domain Bacteria; phylum Spirochaetota; class Spirochaetia; order SZUA-6; family Fen-1364; genus Fen-1364. Next base: position 305,170 of record JBEKUJ010000002.1, on the reverse strand, counting down.
AACGGCGACGCGCCTCATATCAGGGAAGCGAAGAAGCGCACGCGTGAGGAGTTCGAGAAGGGGGTCTATGACTACCACGGCGGGCGCTTCCAGGAAGCCCTCAGGCGCTTCGAGGCCATACGCGCGGAAAGGCCGGACCGGCCCGTGGAAATCTACCGTCAGCGCTGCGCCCGGGCAATCAAGCTGGGAACAGCGGAAGACGTGGACGGGAATTGACAGTGGACGACTTTGACCGGTCTGCGGCCTGGGCGCGCAGGAACATGCCTCTGACCGAGGGGGAAATCTCTGCCCTCGAGCCGCTGGGGGGCGTTCGTCTTGCCTGTTCCGTGCACCTGGAGCCGAAATCCGCGCCGTTCTTCCAGGCGCTTCTCCAGAGGGGGGCGGAGCTGTTCCTCACCACGTGCAATCCCTACACCGTGCGCGACGAGGTGGTGGAGAAGCTCGTGGCGCTTGGAGCCACGGCGCAGGCCTGGAGGGGGATGGCCGGCAAGGATCAGGAGGAGGCGGCAAGGAGCGCCCTTGCCTGGAGACCGACGCACCTGTACGAGATGGGGGCAACGCTGACAGGACACCTGCTGGAGAACGGGGCACGCGTTTCAGTCATTGCAGGGCTGGAGGCCACGGGGTCCGGAATCTCGCGCATCAAGGGCCTGATCGGCGCCGGGCGCGCTCTCACGTTCCCCGTGTTCAACTGCGACGATGTTCCGATCAAGGAGGGCTTGCACAACCGTCACCTCGTGGGTCTAAGCACGTGGAACACCTTCATGGAGCGCACCCGCTTGAGCCTTCACGGCCGGCACGTTCTTGTTGTGGGGTTCGGTCTGGTGGGGCAGGGCGTCGCGGAGATTGCACGGGCCTTCGGCGGGACCGTCAGTGTCGCGGAAGGGGACCCCGCCCGCGCGCTTTTCGCAGCGTACGCAGGCTACCAGGCGGGCACCCTGGATGAGCTCGTCGCCCAGGCGGACGTCATTGTCACGGCCACGGGCAAGGCAGGCGTTCTGAATGCAGGGCATTTCGCGCGCTTGAGGGAGGGGTGCTTCCTCCTGAACGTCGGGCACACGCCGGACGAGATCGACGTGGCCGCCCTGGGTCCCCGGCGGGCGGTGGTCCCGTTTGTGGAGGAGGTGGAACCCTGCGGGAGGACGGTGTTTCTCTTTGCCGGAGGGTCCATGGCAAACCTTACAGCGGGGCAGGGGGACTCTCTCAATTCCTTTGACATCACGATGGCCACCCTGGCTGCCGGCCTGCGCTTCCTGTTCAGCCGCGAAGCCGGCGGGTTCCCTCCTGGTCTCCATCCGCTGCCCCGAAACGCGTGGGAGCACGTGGCGCGGCGGGCCTCAGGCGTTTGATCTGCGTTGACGGCCTGCTGCAATGCGGCGCTTCAGCTCCCCCATGGCGGCGCGCATTGCCTGCTCTCCGCGGTCCACAAGCTCATCAACTTTTTTCAGGTTCCGGTAATGGAAGCCCTGCAGGTCAGGGCTCACCAGGATGTCGGCCGAGGCCATTCCCTTCTGACCGGCGTTTGCCAGGAGAATTTCAAAGGTATAGTAGGCGATATCGAGTATGTTGCGGGGCGGCCCGGACTGCAGTCTCCGCGAGTGCAGATTCACGGCAATGACGATGTCCGCTCCCAGGCCGCGCGCCACGTCCGCCGGCACGTCGTTGACCAGTCCTCCGTCTGCCAACGCAGTGTCGCCGTCTCGAAGCGGATCGAACAGGCCGGGCACGCTGCAGCTTGCCCGCACCGCCCTTCCTACGGCGCCCGTGGTGAAAACGACCGGTTCCCCGCGTTCAAGGTCGGTGGCAACCGCGGCGAACGGGATCCGCATGTCGGCGAAGTCCTTCACGCCCGTCATGGTCTCCACGTAGCGTTCCAGCTTGTCCAGGCGCATCATTCCCTGCCTGGGAATGGTGAGAGACACGATGTGGGACCATTGAAGACGGCGGGCCGCGTCCCATATCTGCCTCCAGGAGCGGCCCGCGCAAAGGGCGGCACCGACCACGCTTCCGGCGCTTGTGCCTGCCACGCAGTCCACGGTGATGCCTTCATCTGAAAGCGCCTTGAGAACGCCGACATGAGCAAGACCGAGGGCGGCGCCTCCGCCGAGGGCCAGTCCGATTCGGAGACTCACCTCGTGAGGATAGCTGCCGTGGTTTGCCAGGTCAAGGCAAGCGAGCGCAGCGCGCGCGGAGTGGACGAGACGGGGTGCGGTTGCCTACATTGATCACATGACAGAGAACATTCGACCGGCAAGGCCGGTTCTGGTTTTCCTTGTTGCGCTCCTTGTCGCGGGCGGCGCGGTTGCGGGCTTTGCCCAGGCGGCCATGACCACCTCGATCGACGGAACGGTGGCGTCCATGAGCGCAGGGCAGATAACTCTCACCGCCGCGGACGGCAGCGCCAAGAGCGCCACTCTTTCTCCCGGCACGCTGGTCCTTGAGCGGCGAAAGACCACGCTGGCCGATATCAGCAAGGGAGACGCGATGGGAGTCACGGCCCACCGGGCTGAGGACGGGAACATGACTGCCACGCTGATCAACATCTTCTCCGCCGAGCTCTACAAGGTGGTCAAGAAAGGGCAGTTCCCCATGCAGCAGCCGGGCCAGATCATGACGAACGCCGTTGTCAGCGCGTACGCCCCCAAAGGGGACACGCACGCGCTCACCATGACGTACGGCACCGAGACGTTCCCCATCGTGGTGCCGGATGGGACTGAAGTCTATCGACTGGTCACGGTGAACGCGTCCATGGTGAAAGTCGGCATGCACGTCCTGATCAGGGGGAGCCCGAGCTCGGACGGGAGCATCAAGGCCGCCGTCGTGAGCTTCGATCAGGGCTGACGCCAGGCAGTTTTCTCTTGCATAATCGCGCCCCCGCGGCTACGATAATAGGAATGACATAGGTCGGTCTCTCGGCCGTCCCTGGCCTCGACCGACCTCGCCATCCATGGCTACGGGGGCGTTTCCTGAAGTATCGCAGCATACGAGTCAAACTCCTCATCTACTTTGTCGCCGTCATAGTGCTGCCCCTGTTGACCTTGGGCATCCTGGGGCCGTCGATATCGGCCCGCATTATTGAGAGGGAAGTCAGAAACCATACGGTCCAGCTCATCCGGCAGGTGACACGCAACATCGAGTTCTATGTCCGCGAGATGGAGGATGTTATCTCCATTCTTGCGGAAGACGGAGACATCCAGTCATTTTACGGGATCGGCGGGGACGGCACTCCCTTTTTCCCTGTCCACGAAGAAGGCGCTCTTCGGCTGCTTGCAAACGTCACCTCGGTCAATTCCGAGATTGCCGGCATCCTGTTGGTCAACGACGCGGACGGGCACCTCAGTAACGAGATCAAGCCCATCACCCGCGACCCTCTGTGGGACGAGGACTGGTACCGCAGGGCAGTGCGGTTCGCGCCGGCCGTGCAGCTTCTCCCCCGGCCCGTGGGCAGGAACCTCCGCAACACCTCGGGCTACAGCGCGGACGACGTTGTCTCCATCGCGAAGGCGGTGATGGATCCGCACACGGGGCGCCCTCGCGGCGTCGTGCTGATCGACATGAAGCTCCAGGTGGTGCAGGACATTTTCGTCGACATGAAGGTCGGGCAGGGCGGCTTCCTCTTCATCGAGGACGCCGAGGGGGGCACGGTCTATGCCCCCGTCAATCCGGTTGTCTACCGGGTGAGGGGGGAATGGCTGGCTGGTCCTCAGACCAGCACCGTGCGCAGGATCAGCGGCGCGGACTACCAGATCATCGCCCAGAGCTCGGACTACACGAGTTGGAAAACAATCGGGGTCTTCCCGCTGAACGAGATCATGGGACAGGTCAGCCTCATCCGCTACTACTCGTTCATCATCGCGGGAGTGACCCTTTTCATTGCGGTCATCGTCTCCATTTTCTTCACCGGCTCCATCGCCCAGCCCGTCATTGCGCTGCAGGCGCTGATGAAGGAAGCCGAGGAAGGAAACCTGGCGGTGCGCTTCGAGGGCCGGCAGGAGGACGAGATAGGGCATCTGGGCAAGAGCTTCAATACCATGATAGAGGAGATCCAGAAGCTCATCGACCTTGTCTATCGCGAGCAGCAGAGCAAGAGGGAGGCGGAGCTGAAGACGCTCCAGGAGCAGATCAAGCCTCACTTCCTCTACAACACCCTGGACACCATCCACTGGATGGCGCAGGACCGCGGGGCCAACGACATCGTGCAGATCGTGAGCGCGCTCACAAGCCTTTTCCGCATCGCCCTCTCCAAGGGCAAGGAGATGATCAGCCTGAGCGACGAGCTGGAGCACGTGAGGAGCTACCTCATCATCCAGAAGCTGCGCTATGAGGACAAGTTCGACTACTCTCTGTGCGTGCAGGACGAAGTGCTGCCGTACATGGTGCTCAAGCTGACGCTGCAGCCCCTCGTGGAGAACGCGATCTATCACGGGATCAAGGAGAGGCGCGGTCACGGGACCATATGGGTGGACGCGCTGCGACGGGACGGGACGCTGGTGCTGCGTGTGCGGGACGACGGCGTGGGAATGTCGGCGGAGAGGCTCGCCGCTGTCCGTGCCCTTATCACCAAGGCGCCGGCGGAGAGCTCGCAGAAGAACGGCTACGGCATATCGAACGTGAACGAGAGGATCCAGCTTTCCTTCGGCAAGGATTTCGGGCTGCGTTTCGAGAGCGCGCCCGGCCAGGGGACCACCGTGGAAATCGTCCACCCTCTGATCCCGGGGGAGGAATAATCGTATATGTGGAAAGTCCTGATCGCGGATGATGAGCCCAAGATCCGCCGAGGCCTTCGCTCAACCATCGAACGCATCCGCCCGGACATGAAGGTGGTGGCGGAAGCAGAAGACGGGGAAAGAGCTCTCGCCCTGGTGCAGAAGGAAAAGCCCGACATCCTGATGATCGACGTGCGCATGCCGTTCCTGAACGGTCTGGACCTGATCCAGAAGATCAACGACGTCTGGAGGGACTGCGTCATCGTGGTTGTGTCCGGGCATGATGAGTTCGAGTACGCGCAGCGCGCCCTCAAGCTCAAGGTGTTCGAGTACGTGCTGAAGCCCGTACCCCAGGACGTCCTGTCCTCCGTGCTGGTGCGGGCGGAGGAGGAGCTCACGGCTGCCCGCAGGCGCAGGCATTACCTGAGCTGGGCGCAGGAGCAGCTGGAGCGCAACATGCCTATTTTTCGCGAGCAGCTTCTCCGGGACTGGGTGCGCGGCCGCCTGTCCCATTCGGAAATCGAGGAGCAGGCCGCGTTCCTGGGCATCGTCACCGTCGGGTACCGCATGGTCTCCCTCATCCGCATCATGGAGAGGACTGTCTCGGCTGAGCTGCCCCAGGAGAAAGACAGGCGGATCGAGCTGTTTGCTGTGCAACGGATCGTCGAGGAGGCTTTCAAGGATTTTCCTCCCGTCTCCGTGTTCCTTGACGAGCAGGACGACGTTGTCGCGCTGACCGGTGCCCCTGCCGGCCCGGCCTGGACGAAAGCGGTGGAAAGCGTGGAATCGCGCGCAGCCGGCTCGTTTGCGCATGCGCTGGTGATCGCCCACGCCTCCACCGCAGACGGTCCGGACGGCTTGACAGAGACCTATGAGGGCCTCAGCTCAGAGGTAGCGCGGCGCAGCGGCCATCGCACCTTTGTTCTTCAAGCGCAGAATTACATCGATTCCCATTACGGCAAGCCCGAGCTGACCCTGGAAGAGGTGGCCGCGACGGTGCAGGTGAGCCCCGGTTACCTGAGCAGGCTCCTGAAGCGGGAGACGGGCTTCTCATTCGTGGATTACCTCACCAGGGTCCGCATCAACAAGGCGGTCCTCCTCATGAGTGATCCGGCCGTCAAGGTCTACGAGGTCGCGGAGGCCGTGGGCTACCAGAGCCAGCACTACTTCAGCCGCGCGTTCAAGCGCGTCTTCGGCCGCTCCCCCGTGGAGTACAGGAAAGGAGGAGCAGCGTGAGCAGATTCTGCGCTGCAGCGCTCGTTTCCGCCCTGCTTTTTGGGTCCCTGGCTTCGTGCAGCAGGGACCGCGTCGCTGACCAGGCGTATCAGTACGTGATCGGGGTCTCCCTGGCCAACCTCACAGAGCCGTGGCGGATCAACATGTCTGAGGAGATCAAGAGTGAAGCGGCTCATTACGCGAACCTTCGCGTCGTGTTCACCGATGCAGCTGATTCCAGCACCAGGCAGATTCAGGACGTGAAGAAGCTCCTCGACTACGGCATCGACCTGCTGATCATCTCGCCCAACGACGCAGCGGCGCTTACCCCGGTCATCGCGGAGGCATACAAGCGCATTCCCGTGATCCTGCTGGACCGTTCGGTGATTGGCTATGACTACACCCTGTACATCGGTCCGGACAACAGGCTCATCGGCAAGCAGGCAGGCCAGTACGTGGCGGACCTCCTGGGGAAGAAGGGAGGGAAGGTCATGGAGATCCTGGGCAGGTCCGGTTCTCCGCCCACTCTGGACAGGAACCTCGGATTCAGCGAGGCCGTCGAAAAAGCCGGCAACATCTCCATCGTCGGCACCATCATTGGCGACTGGCTGCGCGACAAAGCTGAGGATGAGCTTGTAGCCTGGCTGCGAGGAAACGAGACGCCCGACGTGATCTTTGCGCAGAATGACGCCATGGCCTACGGCGCCTACCGCGCAGCCATCAAGCTGGGCCTCACGGGCATACGCTTCGTGGGTATCGACGGCCTGCCGGGACCGCACGGTGGAATCGACCTGGTGAAAAGCGGTGTTCTCTCCGCCACATTCTCCTGCCCCACCGGCGGGAAGGAAGCAGTCATTTACGCCATGGACATCCTGCATCACGAGACGGGCATCCCGAAGAGGATGCTGCTGCGCACCAGCCTCGTCACGCCCCAGACCATTGCCGCCGGGGAGCTGAACGGGCCGCCGCGGCCGCTCCGTGACCCTGAACACAAGACCATTCTGGGGTTCGCACAGGTCGGAAAAGAAAGCGAATGGCGCGTGGCGAATACGGAGTCCATCAAAGCGGCAGCCCGGGAAGCCGGGATCGACTTGATATTCGTGGACGGGGAGCAGAAACAACAAAACCAGATCAAGGCAATCAGGTCGTTCATCGCCCGCAAGGTGGACATTATCGCATTCTCCCCTGTGGTGGAGTCCGGGTGGGAGCCGGTGCTGCGGGAAGCGAAGGCTGCCGGCATCCCAGTGATCCTTACCGACAGGGCGGTGGACGTGAAGGATGAATCCCTGTGGATCACCTTTATGGGATCCGATTTCACGGAAGAAGGCCGCCGCTCCGCACGGTGGCTCGTGGATTACCTCAGGAAGGTCGGCAAGGACGACGGAAAGAGGCGTATCAACATCGTCGAACTGCAGGGGACCATCGGCTCGGCCCCCGCGATCGAGCGCACGGTGGGGTTCCTGGAAGTGCTGAAAGATCATCCCAACTATCACATCATCGCCTCCGAGAGCGGGGATTTTTTCCGCTCCGTCGGCAAGGAGGTCATGCGCAAGATCCTGCGGGATCTTATGGCCCGCTACCAGAAGTTCGATGCCGTATTCGCGCACAACGACGATATGGCCCTGGGCGCTATCGAAGCCATGGAAGAGGCCGGCTTGAAGCCGGGCAAGGACATTGTGGTGGTGTCCGTCGATGCAGCGCGCGGCGCCTTCAAGGCCATGATCGCCGGCAAGCTGAATTGCACCGTGGAGTGCAGTCCCTTGCTGGGGCCTCAGCTCATGAAGGCAGTCAAGGACTACGAGTCGGGGAAGACCCTGCCGGTGCGCATCATCACCGCTGAGAGCGTTTTCCCGGCGGAAGTTGCCAGCCGGGTCCTGCCATACAGAAAATACTGATCCTGCCGCCGCGCGGCCTCCCGGCCCGCGTTGGGCCGAAAAGTGCCCAAAATAGCTGATTCGTCTAAATACAGCCGACTTTGAGATATGCTTCAATGAAGCAAAGTCCGAGTTCGAATGCGGTTTCTACGCGAGGAAAGCGGAGGGCTTACGTCATGAGCAATACTCTGAGAGGGTGGGCGGTCCTGTTTGCCGTCCTGGTGTTTGCGGCGGCAGCGTCAAGCGCTGTCAACGCTCAGGCACGAACGGTGACGTGCGTGGGACTCTATTCGGAGACTGATGCCGGTTACATCAGCTATCGCGTTGGCTCGGGCGACTGGGTCGTGGTCAAGGTTGGCGACAAAATTCCCGGCAACGCTGAAATACGCGTCAACGTGGACAGGGACTGGATAGAGGTGACGCCGTCCGACAACCCCAATGCGGTGTTCCAAATCCACGGACCTGATTCGGGAGACGTCATCAAAAAGGTGTCAGACCTCCTGAAAGGCAAGCCGAAGCTGGTCACTTTCCCGAAGGGGACCGCCAGCAACCCAGACCCGAAATTCAAGGATAAGTTGGTCGTTGGGCCCTATCTGGGCAGGCAGATCTATACAAATGCTGATGGGGACGAGAAAGACATCCAGTACGGCGATGTTCTCGACAGGAAAGGGAAGGTGAGAATCATCGCAATCAACAACACCATTCAGCTCATGAATGCCAGCCACAAGGTCACTACGGTTATCGGCCCGCTCAACTTCGACGTAGAGAAAGTATTGACCAACCAGAAACTATACAAGTACTTGAATGCCCCGTAATGGGAAAGCTGAAGGAGGAAAGGCAGGATAAAGAAGAGAATCGACTGAGTGTCCGTCATTGAGTGACGGGAGAGGTGTTTGCAGGCTTTTCCCTGCTGGCAGGCGCCAGCGCGGAAAAGGGAAATCAGAGAGGAACTTTTTCTAAGGAGGAGTCTTCATGAGGAACTGGAGAAGGATTCTGGTGCTGGCAACGGTGGCGATGACGATACTTTCAGTTGCCGCCTTTGCAGCACCCAAGACGTGGGTTGTTGGCTTTTCACAGATCGGCTCCGAAAGCGAATGGAGAACTGCCGATACGCGGTCTGTCCAGGATGCAATCAGCGGGGACCCGACCCTTGTGATGGTTTATTCGGACGCGCAGCAGAAGCAGGAGAACCAGATCAGGGCCTTACGGTCCTTTATTGCGCGCAAGGTCGATTGTATCCTCTTTACCGCTCTTGTTGAAACCGGGTACGGCCCTGTGCTCCAGGAAGCTCAGAAGGCCAAGATTCCGGTCATCATGATCGACAGGGACGTTGCGACGGCAGACCAGAAGTACAGGATGACCATCATGGGGTCTGATTTCGTCAAGGAAGGGGAGAAGGTTGGCCACTGGCTTGAAACGTACCTGAAGGGCAAGGGCATCGATGACGGAACCACGCCAATCAACTTCGCCGAGATTCAGGGAACTACCGGTTCGGCTCCCGCCGTTGATAGAGCGACAGGTTTCCGAAACGTTCAGAAACTTCATGCCAATTGGAAGATCAATCACTCTCAGGACGGTGACTTCACCTCCACTCAGGGAAAGGCGGTCATGGAAGCCTTCCTGAAAGCCGACCCGAAAATCCAGGTTCTCTTCGCGCATAACGATCAGGAGGCCCTTGGCGCCATTCAGGCCATCAAGGAAGCCGGCCTCCAGCCGGGCAAAGACATCACGATCATCTCCATCGATGGCGTGAAGGGTATCTTCCAGGCGATCGTCGCTGGGGAGGCAAACTGCACCGTGGAATGCAACCCCCTGCTTGGGCCGCAGGCTGTGCAGGCCATCCATGATCTCAGGGACGGCAAGAAGCTCCCCGCGCGGATCTGGACCATCGAAAGCCAGTTCGACGCGACAAATGCCGCTGCCGCCCTTCCGGATCGGCAGTACTAACGAAATAGAGCTCGGTATACAGTTCAGGACCACTTCGGGGGGTCTCCTCCGGGGTGGTCCTGCCTTTGAGAACGATCTTTCATGTCGCCGTCTTCATCGGGGGGTTGACGAATCGACGTGGCTGCATATGATTTCGCCAGAGGAGGCACGGGATGACTGAAGAAAAGCCAATCCTGTCGATGAAGAGGATCACCAAGGTCTTTCCCGGTGTGAAGGCTCTTTCAGGTGTTGACTTCCGCCTTTTCAAGGGAGAGGTCCACGCCATCATGGGCCAGAATGGTGCCGGGAAATCCACGCTTGTGAAGGTTCTTACCGGAGTGTACGAGCAGGATTCAGGGGAGATACAGCTGGACGGCAAACCGATACGCCCGGACTCTCCTCTCGCTGCCCAGAAGCTGGGAATCAACACGGTGTACCAGGAGATCAACCTCTGCCCGAATCTGTCGGTTGCGGAGAATATTTTCGCCGGCAGGCAGCCCGTAAGCTTCGGAAGAATCGACTGGAGAAAAATGGCTCGGGGGTCGGAAGAAATCCTGAAGCGGTTGAACATCGCCATCGACGTCACCGAGATACTCTCCTCATATTCACTTGCAATTCAGCAGATGGTGGCAATCGCCCGCGTGCTCGATACTTCCTCCAAGATACTCATCCTTGACGAACCAACCTCCAGCCTGGATGAAACTGAAGTGGAGCAGCTTTTCAAGGTCATCCGGTCCTTGCGCGACGAGGGGATGGCAGTCATCTTCATCACCCATTTCCTTGACCAGACGTTCCAGATTTCAGACCGGATCACAATCCTGAAAAATGGCGAATTCGTCGGGGAGTTCAAGACCGGAGAGATCTCGAAATTGGATTTGATCGCCAAGATGCTCGGCAAGGAGCTGTCAGAGTTCAGCTATGCCGCGAGCACGGACCAAATAAAGAGGGATTTCGTCGGTGGAGACAAGGACGCAAAGAGCTTGCTCAAAGTGAAGAATCTCGGGCTGCAGGGGTCCATTGCTCCCTTTGATCTTGATCTGAACGAAGGCGAGGTGCTCGGATTGGCCGGGCTTCTGGGTTCCGGCAGGACGGAAATGGCGCGCCTCATTTTCGGCATTGACGGCGCAAACCAGGGCGAAATCCAGGTCAAGGGGAAAAAAGCGGCTATCAACTCCCCCCGGAGCGCAATGATGGTCGGGATGGGGTTCTGCTCGGAGGACAGGAAGAACGAGGGCATTTTTGCAGACCTTACAATCCGGGAAAACATTATTTTGGCTCTGCAGGCCAGGAACGGCGTGTCCAAATACATCACGCCGCGAAAGCAGCAAGAGATCGCGGATGAAATGATAAAGTCTCTGGCTATCATGACCCCGAGCGCGAACAACCGGGCCAGCCAGCTCAGCGGAGGCAACCAGCAGAAAGTAATGCTGGCGCGGTGGCTTGCCACCCATTCGATCGTGCTGATCCTTGATGAACCCACGCGCGGCATCGATGTCGGGGCCAAGCTGGAGGTCATGGAGCTGATCCTAGAATTGGCCAAACAGGGGAAGGGCGTCATTTTCATTTCCTCCGAATTGGAGGAAGTGGTGCGGTGCAGCAGCCGGATCGCCGTCCTGAGAGACAAGGCAAAAGTCGCCGAATTGAACGGGGACGAGATGAACGAGAGCAACATCATGCGGACCATCGCGGGAGGGAATTGATATGGGATGGTGGAGATCCTTGAGCCGCAGCAATATCGCGTGGGCCCTTATTGCCCTTGCAGCCCTTCTGATCTTTAACCTGTTTTTCACTCCTCATTTCCTGCACATAGAGATCAGGGAAGGGCACCTGTACGGCAACCTGATCGACATCCTGAAAAACGGCGCTCCCATCATGCTGCTGGCCATCGGCATGACGCTGGTCATTGCCACGCACGGAATCGACATCTCGGTGGGTTCCCTCGTGGCGGTGTCTGCCGGCGCGGTGGCCATTCTCATAGGCGGAGATCTGGCCGGCCACCCCAAATTCCCCATCCTTGTGGCCATGCTGGCGGCGCTGCTGGTATGCTCTGCGGCGGGCATGTGGAACGGGATGCTGGTCTCAAGGATCGGCATGCAGCCAATCATTGCCACGCTGATTCTTTTCGTGGCCGGCCGCGGTATCGCCATGCTGTTCACGAACTCAATGCAGATCTGGCTGTACACAAAACCGTTCGCCATCCTGGGACAGGGCTACGTCGTGGGTCTCCCGTTTGACGTCTACATCGTGGCGTTCGTTCTGCTCTTGACGTACCTTTTCACCAGACGGACCGCGGCTGGAATGTTCATCGAGGCTGTGGGAATCAACCCCACGGCGGCCCGGTTCGCCGGAATCAACTCCCGGAACATCATCTTCTGGGTGTACACGTTCAGCGGGCTTTGCGCGGGGATCGCCGGGCTGATTGTGTGCTCCACCGTCATGAACGCTGACGGCAACAACGCGGGAAGACTCTTCGAACTGGATGCCATCCTGGCCGTCGTGCTGGGCGGGACGTCCCTGAACGGCGGAAAGTTCTATCTCATGGGCAGCATCGTAGGCGCCCTGATCATCCAGACCCTTACAGTGACCATCTATGCATTCGGCGTCCCCTCCGATGTTGCCCCCGTTGTCAAGGCGCTCGTCGTGTGGGCCGTCTGCCTTCTGCAGTCCCCGCGGTTCAGGGCGAGGATTGCGCAGGTGTTCGTCCGGAGGGAGCTGTCCACATGAACAGGAGACCCTTTACCGGCTTCAGGAACCTTCCTGTGCTTGTCACCCTTGGATTGTTCATCGTCATGTTCAGCGTGGGCTCCATCGCATTTCCGGGATTTTTCGGATTTCAAAACTTTCTCAACCTGTTCATTGACAATTCATTCCTGCTGATCCTTGGGGTGGGCATGACTTTTGTCATCATATCGGGAGGCATCGACCTGTCCGTCGGAGCCGTGCTCGCCCTGTCCGGGATGGTCACGGCGAGCCTCCTGGAAAAGTCTCACATGAGCCCCATCTTCGTGATACCGATCGTTCTGCTCATGGGAACTGCGCTGGGCCTGTTCATGGGATACCTTATCCAGACCTTCGACCTGCCGCCGTTCATCGTCACTCTTGCCGGGTTGTACCTGGCACGAGGCCTGTGTTACATCGTCAGCCTCTTTACGATCGCGGTCACAAACCCATTCGTCGTGGCCGCGGCGCACGCGCAGGTTTTCGTCTTTGCCAACGATTTTCTCTCGCCAGGGGCCTTGATTGCGATCGCCGTTGTCCTGATCGGGTTTTTCGTCTCGCGTTATACGAAGTTCGGCCGGACCGTCTATGCCATTGGCGGCAGCGAGCAGTCCGCCCTTTTGATGGGGCTTCCGGTGGCAAGCACCAAGATCGCCACCTACGCCTTGAGCGGCTTCTGCTCTGCGCTGGGCGGGATCGTGTTTACCTTGTATACGCTCTCCGGCTACGGGTTGAACGGAAGCGGGATGGAGCTTGACACGATTGCAACCGTGGTCATTGGCGGCACCCTTTTGACCGGCGGCGCGGGGAATATCTTCGGAACGGTCCTCGGCGTGCTCGTCTATGGGACAATCCAGGTGCTCGTCGTTTTCGAGGGTACGCTGAACTCCTGGTGGACCCGCATCGTCATTGGTTTTCTTGTCTTCGTATTTTGCCTGATGCAGAGGGTCTTCGAACGCAGAAAAGCTGCGCAGGTCGTCAAAAGTGTTGCCGTGAAAGCTGTGAAGGCTGGTTGAAGCCAGGGGCCGGCTACCGCGGAGCCTCCCCGTGGTCCGGCCTGCCGGCAATGGTACGGAGGACAGCCGGAAGAATGCCCCCGTTCCTGTAATACTGAAGCTCCACCTCCGTGTCGATCCGCGCCGTGACGGTGAACCTGGTCTTTTCTCCCTGCCCGTTTTCAACGGTCACCTCCAGGGAGTCCCCCGGCTTTGAAGGGGCTGGAATCGAATACCGCTCCCCGCCCGTGAGCCGGAGGCTTGCGGCGCTTTGACCGGAGACAAACTGCAGGGGGAGAACCCCCATCCCGACAAGGTTCGACCTGTGGATGCGCTCGAAGCTCTGGGCTATAACCGCGCGCACTCCCAGAAGAAGGGTCCCTTTGGCTGCCCAATCTCGTGAGCTTCCTGTGCCATACTCTTTTCCCGCAATGACGAGAAGCTGGACCCCTTCTTCGCGGTACCTCTGCGCGGCGCCAAAAATGCTCATCTGCTCTCCAGAGGGGAAGTGCCGCGTGATCCCGCCCTCAGCGCCGGAAACCAGCCCGTTGCGCAGGCGGATGTTTGCGAAAGTTCCCCTGACCATCACTTCGTGGTTCCCCCGCCGCGAGCCGAAGGTATTGAAATCCGCCCGGGCAACTGCGTGCTCTGTCAGCCACTGCGCTGCAGGGCCGGACTCCGGGATCTCCCCGGCAGGGGAGATGTGATCGGTGGTCACAGAGTCCCCCAGCATGGCAAGGACCCGGCCCCCGCTGATGCCCAGGACCGCCGGGGCTTCGCCGGGCAGCCCGTCGAAGAACGGGGGTCTTCGGATATACGTCGAGGTCTCCTGCCACGAGCAGCGATTGCCGTCAGGCACCTCCATGCCCTTCCACGCGTCGCTTCCCTCGAAAACGGAGGAATATGCCTCCCGAAATACCTCGGGGCGGAGCGCTGCGCGGATCATCTCCTCGACTTCTCCCTTGGAAGGCCACACGTCGCGGAGGTACACCGGCGTGCCATTGCGGTCCGCGCCAAGGGGTTCGGTCCCGATGTCGATGTCCACGGTCCCTGCCAGGGCATACGCGATCACAAGAGGGGGCGATGCGAGGTAGCTTGCGCGTACGGAAGGGTGGATCCTGCCCTCGAAGTTGCGGTTGCCTGACAGCACAGCGGCAACGGTGAGGTCATTCTCACTGATGGCCCTGCCTACAGCGCCCGGCAGCGGACCGGAATTCCCGATGCAGGTCGTGCATCCGTAGCCAACAAGGTGGAACCCCAGCGCCTCGAGGTACGGGGTCAGTCCGGCCCGTTCAAGGTAGATTGAGACCGCGCGAGAGCCGGGCGCAAAGCTCGTCTTGACATGCGCCGGAACTCGAAGCCCGAGCTGCACGGCATTTCGCGCAAGAAGCCCGGCCCCGATCATTACTGACGGGTTCGACGTGTTGGTGCAGCTCGTGATTGCAGCAATGACAACCGAGCCGTCGCGGATGGTCTCCCTCGTTTCCCCGAGCTGCACTTCCGCCTGACGCGGAGGAGGCTCTGCGGCGCCCGGCGCTTTCCAGGAGCCGCGCGTCTTCGCCAGGGGAATGCGGTCCTGCGGCCTGCGCGGGCCGGCAACCGATGGCTCCACGCTGCCGAGATCCAGCTCGAGAAGCTCGGAGTAAGTCGGCTCAGCCGCCAGATCGGCGCGGAACAGTCCCTGCTCCTTGCTGTACCTCTCGACAAGGTCCACCTGCTCATTGTCCCTGCCGGTGGCGCGAAGGTAGTCCAGTGTCTTTTCGTCGACAGGAAAGAATCCGGCTGTTGCCCCGTACTCAGGGGACATGTTCGCTATGGTGGCCCTGTCGGCCACGCTGAGCGATGTCAGCCCCGGGCCCAGAAACTCCACGATCTTTTCCACCACCCCGTGGCTTCGCAGCATCTGCGTGACGGTGAGCACGAGGTCTGTCGCAGTCACTCCATCGCGCAGCCCGCCCCGCAGGCGCACGCCCACCACCCCGGGGAGGACCATGTACAGGGGCTGGCCCAGCAGGACCGCTTCGGCTTCTATTCCCCCGACGCCCCAGCCCAGGACTCCGATCCCGCATATCATTGTCGTGTGGGAATCAGTGCCAACCACGGTGTCAGGAAACGCAACGCCGTCCCGCACCTCGACCACGCTCGCCAGGTACTCGAGATTCACCTGATGGACAATGCCGGTGGCAGGGGGAACGACTCGCAGGCCCCTGAACGCCCTGGCTCCCCAGCGGAGGAACTTGTAGCGTTCCCGGTTTCGCTCGTACTCGCGGGCGCCGTTCTCTGCGAAGGCGCTTCGAGACGCGAAGCGGTCCACCTGGACCGAGTGGTCGATGACGAGATCCACGGGGATGAACGGGTTGATCCTGGCAGGATCCCCGCCCAGCTCCGCCATGGCATCGCGCATCGCCGCAAGGTCCGCCACCGCAGGAACGCCGGTGAAATCCTGCATGATCACGCGCGCGGGCATGAAAGGGATCTCCTGATGAAGGTTCGAGCTTCCCGCAGCCAGTACTGCTGAGACGTCTTCTTCCCGCACCGCAATGCCGTCAACGTGACGAAGCACCGATTCGAGGAGGACCTTTGTCGCGAAGGGAAGGCGGGACACGGCGCCCGGAGTTTTTTTTCCCAGTTTCTCCAGGCTGTAAAAGTGCACACTGCCTGTTCTTCCGGCCAGAACGGAGCGCGTTCCCAGTGGGTCGTATGTGTTTCTCATCATTGTTTCCTGTTGCTCCACCTTATACACCAGCGCGATGCGGCTGTGCTATTGTCATCTCCCCCGGTTTGCTCTATCATTGACCCAAGAGAGTCAAGAGATGCTGGTTCCTGCCGAGGTCTGGACAGTGGCGAAAGCCGAGCAGGGCAACGCGGTGCTTGTCAGGCCACTCGGTCTGGACGTGGCGGTGCCCATTTTCATAGCGCCTCTGGAGGCGCAGTCCATTCTCATCGGGCTCGGAAGCGTGAAAATGCCGCGGCCCCTCACCCATGACCTTTTCATCACCGTGCTGGAGAGCCTGGAATCTTCGGTCAACCGAGTCGAGATAACCGCGCTCAAGGAAGGCACGTACTATGCGAAGCTGATCCTCGACTCGTCCGGATCCGAGATCGCCGTGGATGCGCGGCCGTCCGACTGCCTTGCCCTGGCGGTGCGGGTGAAATGTCCCATCTACATCGACGAAGCAGTGGTGGACGAGGCGGGTATCTCGGTCAAGATGGTGGAGGAAAAGAACCGGGAGCTCAAGCAGGAACAAGGAGCGGCGGAGCAGGCAACGGAGGAAAGCGAAACACCCACCGTCACCGAGGTCGCCCCGATTGCCCAGGAGGACGAGATGTCCAGCCTTCGCAAGCTCCTTCAGACCGCCATCGAGGAAGAAAACTACGAGGAAGCGGCTCGTCTCAGGGACAAGATACGGGAGATGGAAAACACCTAGGCCGCGAAAGACCCGTAGGGCGATGGCTACCGGATATCGCGCTTCGCGCGATCTGCCCTACTCCGGTCCGATGGTGGTTCCTGTATACTTCCCGCCGGTGAGGATGCGCTCCAGGTTGACCAGGTCTCTCCCTTCCGCAAAGACAACAGGGATCCGTGACGCTGCCGCCGCCCGTGCCGCCGTGGCGTCGAAAGGCGTGTTCTTCCCCGGCGTCCACTCGCCGCCCACGATCGAAAGCATTTCCTTCCAGGAAAGCCGCTCCAGCGCGCGCGCGTCAGGGTGCGTGCGGGGGTCCGCGGAGTACACCATGGCGATGTTCGAGAGATTGACAACCAGAGAGGCTGAGAAGCGCTGTGCCAGGACCACGGCATCGTTGTCGGTGGAGAAGCCGGGCTTCCAGCCCGCGGCAACCATCACCCTGCCGGTGAAGACAGCTACCGCCGTGGGATCCGTGACCAGGTTCTCCACGCACCACGGCCGCAGGATCCGGCGCACCAGCTCGCCGTTCACGCGGGTGGCGGCGATCCCCACCCAGTCCTGGTCTTCGCTGCTGGACGCCGGCGACGCCTCCCGCAAGGCGGCCTGGTACTCACGCGCGAGGCTCCCGCCGCCGCAGACGATGATCAGCTTGCGGTTGCCATTTTCCGCGAGATAGCTCTCCACGAGCTTCGTGAAGCCCTTCAGGAAGAGGACATCCAGGCCTTTCGGCGCGATGATGGAACCGCCCAGAGATATGACCGTGACATTCGGTATCATGCCGGAACTATAGATCAATCCTGCCGGGACTGCCAGCAGCAGGCCGGCGCTTTCAATGCTTGCAAAATGCGGCCAGGGAGTCTATATCTGGGTCATGGAAAAGATGAAAATATTTGTCGCAGACTCGATCGCAAAAGAAGGGATAGCGGAGTTCGGGAAGCACCCCGAGCTCGAGCTGGTGGTCAAAACGGGCCTGACCCCTGACAAGCTCGGTTCGGAGCTTGGCGACTGCGTTGGCCTCGTGGTTCGATCAGCAACGCAGGCGTCGCGGGAGGTCATTGCCGCGGGCAGGGGCCTCAAGGTCATCGGCCGCGCGGGCGCCGGCGTGGACAACATCGACGTCAAAGCCGCATCGGAGCGCGGCATCCTTGTGCTGAACACCCCGGGTGGAAACGCAGAGGCTGCCGGCGAGCTGGCCATCGCCTTGATGTTCGCCCTTGCGCGTGAGGTCGCGCGGGCTGACGCGTCCATGAAGGCAGGGACGTGGGATAAGAAGAGCTTCAGCGGGTGCGAGCTTCTCGGGAAGACGCTGGGCCTCATCGGCATCGGCAATGTCGGAAGCATCGTGGGCGCCAGAGCGCTGGGATTGGGTATGAAGGTCACGGCATATGACCCGTTTGTAAGCGCTGAGAAAACAAAATCCCTGGGCTTCGTTCCGGCCGGCTTCGATGATGTCATCAAGGCCGCAGACTTCATCTCGATCCATGCTCCCAAGACTGCAGAGACCAAGGGGATCATCGACGCAAAGGCATTTGCGAAGATGAAGAAGGGCGTCTACGTCATCAACTGCGCGCGCGGCGGCATCGTGGTTGAGAAAGACCTGCTTGCCGCTCTAGAGAATGGAACCGTGAAGGGGGCGGGGGTGGATGTGTACGAGAAAGAGCCCCCTGATGACTGGAGTCTGGCCCGGCATCCCCGGGTGATAGCCACACCGCACATCGGTGCTTCCACGGGAGAGGCGCAGGTCAATGTCTCCGTGATGATTGCCCGGCAGATGGCCGCCTACCTGACCAGGGGTGAGGTCATCAACGCAGTGAACGGGGTCACGTAAGAACCGCAATCCTCCCACGGCCTGCGATATTGCCGAATTCCTCTCCTGGGGGTACATTGCGCATGGGAGCGGGAATATGAGCTCAGATATCACTGATCTCCTGCGGGAATGGGAGTTCGACTCCGACAACCAGATCCGCATCATCCAGGCGGACGACGGCAGACAGGTGCTGCAGGTCCGCCAGCCCATGGGCATCGAGCAGTATGAGCTGGACGGAAGACCCGACGGGAAGCGTCCCCTGGGGCGTGAGAGCATGGTGGAGGAGTACCAGGCCAGGCTGGAGAACTACCGCAGCGCCCACGGAACGGACAAGGGATTCGCGATAACCCATGACGACTTTGCAAACCTTCAGGGCGAAGGGGTCCTGTACTACTTCCGCTATCTCGTCCTGTTCCAGATAGGGGATTTCGTCCGCACGGCGCGGGACACGGAGCACAACCTCAACCTGTTCTCCCTGATGGAGAAATACGGGGAGAACGATGAGGACCGCAAGGAGCTGCTCCAGTACAAGCCCTACGTCGTTCGAATGAACGCCATCGCGCGGGCAATGATTTCCCTCCACAAGGAGATGAAAGACGCGGCGGAAGACATCCTCAACGGCGCTATCAGCGCGATCGAAGGGATGAACGAGATCGACACCCCCGCGTTCCAGTTCGAGCGCGTGAGGTCCCTCAATTATCTCAAGGCCACCCTGAAACAGATACACGAAAAGAGAGAGACACCCCTTGACGCCTTGAAGAGCGAGCTCTCGGCGGCCATAGACGAAGAAGACTACGAGAAGGCGGCGGCGATCAGGGACCGGATCCGCGAGGTGGAGAGTGAAGAGGCTTCCCCAGACCTCGGGGAAGCGAATGAAAACCCCTAGGCCGGGCTCCGCGGCCGCATCTTGTTCCTCCGCCTCCCCCTTGCTATCCTCCAGTCGAGGAATGAACACATGATCAGGAGAAAGGCTGAGATGGAGAAAGAGGTGCGCGAGCGCATGCGCGACGGCAGCGGAGCTGTGGAGATCCTCCACGTGTTCCGACAGAAGGAGCTGCGTGGAAAGGTCCGTCTCTTCGCCCGCCTGCGCCTACAGAAGGGCAGCTCCATCGGCTACCACCTCCATGATGGAGAGGAGGAGATCTTCTACATTCTCACAGGAACAGGCCAGGTGACAGAAGGGAGCACGACCTCCACCGTGGGTCCCGGAGATGCGGTCCTGACGGGAAGCGGCGGAGGGCACTCAATCGAAAACCTCGGCGAGGAACCGCTGGATTTCCTCGCGACAATTTTGCTGTACTGAGACAAGAACAGATGTTCGCATTCCTTCGCCCGCACAAGCCGTCGGAGAGGCTTGCGAGCTCCTTCCGCTGGCTCGACAGGAAGCTCTTTCCCCAGGCTGAGACGCAGTGGTATTCCGCCCGTCACGAGCGCGGCGCGTATTGCCTGGAGCTCCGCAAGGAGAGCTACTTCGCCTGGGAGACAATGGTCCCTGAAAGACAGCGTGGTGATTTCGTCCTGGAGGCCGAGCTGGAGGCGGACCCCGCGAACGGCCATTCCGCGCTGGGGGTCATCCTTCGGCATGTGAACGATGAGAACTTCTACTTTTTCCTGATCTCCTCCCGCGGAAATTACCGCTTCGATCTGCTCTTCAACAACCACCCCCAGCACCTCATCGAATGGACGCGCCTGCCGGAGCCCGATGGCCTGACGCGGAGGCTTTCCCTCGTCGCCCACGGCTCGCACTTCTCCTTTGTCGTTGACGACGAGTGGGTGGGCGAGATCGATGACGAGGTGCTCCCGGCAGGCGGGATAGGGTTCGCGGCGCAGACCTTCCAGGGGGCGCAGCGGGGCGTGTTCCGCATGCGCCGGCTGGCAGTGGATGCCCGGCCGCTCGACGTCGAGCGGGAGCACCTGCGCTGGACGTACTTCTTTCCCGTGTCGCCGCAGGCGCGCGTCCGGCTTGCAGAAACCTTCTTCGGGATGGGAAGCTACAACGCGTCCGTGATCCAGCTCCGTCGGGCTCTCAAGAACAGGGAGGGTACGGCCGGCGAGCACTTTCTGCTGGCTGAGAGCTGCGCTCGGCTGTCTCTCTATCCCGAGGCTATCGCTGAGATCGACACCGTGCTCCGGTTGGAGCCGGGGCATGCGGAAGCCCGGCAGGAAAAACCAAACCTCCTGTACCTGTCCAACAAGCTCCTGGAAGCCCGCGACGAAATGCGCGCCTTTCTTGCAGACCAGACCGTCTCCGGGGGGCCGGCTGCATGGAACCTGCTGGGAAATGCAGAGTACGGGCTGGGCAATTGGGAGAAGGCGTCCGAAGCCTACCTTCGTGCGTGCGACCTGCAGCCGGACATGCCGCTCTTCCTGGGAAACGCTGCGCGCAGCCGGGAAAAGGAAGGCCGCACGGAGGAAGCCAGAGACCTGTATCTGAGGGCGGCCCGCGCCCTGTTCGCGGAGGAGACATTCGACGAGCTCTCCCTGCTCCTGCCCCGGCTCAATGCGCTGGACCCCGGCAACCCGGAGGTCAGGTCCCTGGAAGCCAGGATGCTGTACCGGGAGGGAAAGACAGAAGAGGCGCGCCGCATCCTCAGCGGGCTGGCGGAGGAGGGGAAGGCCGACAGCACGGCAAGCTATCTCCTGGGCATCATCCTCAGCGCTCGTGGCCGCAGGGAAGAGGCGCTCCCTCACCTGGAGCGCGCCGCGCTGGCGGAGCCGTCTTTTCCCCTGTACCAGTTTCGGCTTGCGGAGGCCCTTCACATGCTGGGTCGGGACGCCGGGGCTGTTCTGGATGCCGCGCTTGCCCTCGCTCCCGATGACCCATGGACCAACAACCTGGCGGGAATGATAGGGCTGGAGAAGGGAAACCCTGACGGGGCTGTCCTGGTCCTGGAAAGGGCGCACGCGGCAGCGCCGGCGGAAGTCGACATCGGGATGAACCTCTCTGAGGCGCTGTCACGGGGGAACAGGCATGAGCAGGCCATTGCGATCCTCGACGAGCTGACCCGGACCGTCGGGTCAACTGCCGTGCTGGCCAACCAGAAAGGAAACGTGCTCTCCCGCATGGGGGACGCTGCCGGAGCCGTGACGGAATACGAGAACGCCATCCGCATGGATCCCGAGAATCCCGTCTACAAGGAGAACTGCGCGGCCGCCTGCATCGAGATCGATATGGTCCACAGGGCGGACGAGCTGCTGGGGCAGGTGGAAGAAGAGCACCCGTCGGCGTCCATTTACAATCTGCTGGGCAATGTAGCGGTCCTGAAGGGCGAGCTGATCCGGGCCGAGGTGGCGTTCTCCGCCGGCCTGAGACTGGATCCGCGCAACACGGACCTCTTGATCAACCTCGCGATGCTGCATCTGCAGAAGAACGACTACGGAAAGGCGAAGGCGATCCTGGAAGAGGTCCTTGCCGAAACTCCCGGTCACCCCCGCGCCGCGCGCGTGCTGGAGCGCGCCCGGGCACAGCGCGAGACTCTCATCTCGTGCGCGCAGTGCGGACGCCAGTGGTGGGCCCCGAAAGACCTTTCGTCGCAGCCGGGGCTGAAGGTCCGCGGAGAGCCGCCAGGGGATGCGCCGGCAGGCCGCTGCCCCACATGCGGCAGGGTCTACTGCGTCCAGTGCGCCTCTGCGCACACCAGGGACATGAGGTTCTTCTGCGGCATCTGCGGGGAGAACCTGAAGCTCTCAGAGGACTCGTTGAAGTGGCTCCTGGCGCGGGCCATCGAAGCTGCACCAGTTGTCAGGGAGACTCGGGTTGCCACCGAGCCGCCGGAGGCCCCGCCGGGCGAAGGCAGTGCATCTCCGGAAGGCGCCGTGTAAACCTCTCCCCTCCCCCGCACGCGTTCCGCGTGCTAGGGCTACGGTCGGCCTTTCGGCCCTCCCCGCCGCGCAACCCCGCAGAGCGCGGCGGGGCCGACCTCGCCATCCCCCGCACGCGTTTCGCGTGCTAGGGCTACGCTTGACAAAGGGAGGCCCATCGATAGTATGGTACCAGTCTGACGGGCGAACCTTGCGCACGCGGGGATCGGTAAAAGGGCACTTGTTGAGCAGAAAAGCTTTCATTCCCACTTTTTTTCTCCTGTTCATTGCTTCTCTATCGTTCGGGCAGGAGATGGTATCCGCGGAGAAGTTTTTCGCCACGCTTTCAGCAAGCTTCGCGGCCGTCAAGGACTATGAAGCGGTAATCACGATCGCGCAGGGGAAAACATCGTCACACGGGAAGATCTCCTACAAGTCGCCGTTCTTTCTGCGGATCGATTTCGATGACCCGAAGGGCCAGGTGGTCGTCTTCGACGGAGAGACGCTCACGTTCTACTCTCCGCAATACGAAGTGGTCCTCGAGCAGAAGTACAAGAAGAAGAGCGCCGCACAGATCGAGAACCTCGCCAGCAGCCAGGGGCTCACCATCCTTCAACGCAACTACAATATGGCGTACCTGACCGGGCCGGCTCCCGTGCCGCTGGAGGACGGCTCGCGGGAGATGGTGGTGAAGCTCAAGCTGACGTCCCATGGCACCGCGGGCTTCAGCCAGCTCACCGTTTCGGTCAGGGACCAGCTCATCAGGAGGATCGAGGGGACCGAGGAGAACGGGGACAAGATCACGATGGACATCGCGAACATTCGAATCAACCAGGGCGTGCCGGACGAACGGTTCAAGTACGACCCCCCTCCGTACGCGAATGTCATCTCCGACTGGCTCTTCGATCCGGAAGAGTGATGCCTATGGAATCCATCGGGGAGAAGCTTCGTCTGGCCCGTGAGCGAAACAACCTGACCATAGAGCAGATTGCCCGTGACACGCACGTGGCGAAGCGGTTCCTGAAGGCATTGGAGGACGAGGACTTTTCCGTTTTCCCCGGCGAAACATACGTCATGGGCTTTCTCCGCAACTATTCGGAATACCTCGGCCTGAACCCCGAGGAACTGATTGCCATCTACCGTAACATCAAGATCCAGGAGCAGCCCCTTCCCATGAGCGAGCTCCTGGAATCCCGGCCCAAGTACCCGCCGCTCCTGGTGGTGGTGGCCGCGGTTGCCGCCGTGCTCATTCTGGCCGCCACCGGCTACCTCATCTATCGGGCCGCCTCACGCAGTGTAGGCACAGCGCACGCCTTGTCCACGTCTCAGGGCGGAACGCACAACGAGTTCGTTTTCCAGGACGAGGTGCGGACAATGTGGTTTGCCACCGGAGACGTCATCAGCGTCCCTCTCTCCGGCAAGACGTACCAGATTCAGGTGGGGGCAATCGGCGACACCCTCACCCTCAAAGTGCCTGGCGGCACGGTGGATCTCAGCCTCGGCAAGGAGAGGTATATCGACCTGCAGGGGGATTCCTCCGCCGACATCAAGGTGGTCTGGAACGATGTGGACCGCACCTCCCCTCAGGTGCGCGTCAACCTCGGGCTCTATCGGACCGCGGGCCAGCCGGTGGACACCTCTGCCGGCGCTGCCAACCCGGCGGCTGCGGGCCAGGCCACGGACACCGGCGCCAAGGCAGTTCTAACGGCCTCAACGACACCTCCCATGCGAAGCGGCGACTTTGCGCCCGTGACGCTCACACGGAACGCCGCAGCAACCCCGTTCACCCTTGCCTTCGCCTTCAAGGGAGACTGTCTGTTCCGCTTCCTGGTCGATGACAAGGATCGGGAGGACCGCTTCTTCCAGAAAGGCGAGCAGTTCAGCATCGAAGCCGTCCAGAGACAGGTTACGATCTGGCTGTCCAACGCCGGCGCTGCGCGGATGCGGGTGGATGACCGGGATTTCGAGCTGGGCGCGCTCGGAGAGGTTGCCACCCGGAAGGTCGCCTGGCGCAAGGATGCGGCGGCGGCCGGATATGTCCTCGAAATCACGGCGCTCTACTAAAGGCACAGTGCCAGGAAGCTCCCGAACCAGCCGCTCCCGTTCCTTCCACATCGAGAGCCTGGGATGCGCAAAGAACCAGGTCGATTCAGAGCTGATGATTGCCGCCCTCCGGAGGGAGGGCTGGTCCCTCTCAGAAAGCCCGGAAGCCGCCGAAGTCCTCATCGTCAACACCTGCGGTTTCATTTCTCCCGCCAAGAAGGAATCAATCGAGACGACCCTCGAGCTCAAGGCCCGTTTCCCCGGGAAGAAGGTCATCATGGTTGGCTGCCTGACTGAGCGCTATGGCAGGGAGCTCGCCAACCAGCTTCCAGAGCTCGACGGTTTCCTCGGCAACAAGGACCCTGCCGCGATCGTGGACCTCGTGGAGACCCGGCGCCGCAGCGACCGCAGAGATGCCTATCCACGCCGCCTGGAGAGGACCCGCCTTTTGTCGTTTCCCGGGACCGCCTATGTGAAAATCGCGGAAGGGTGCGCGAACCGCTGCACCTACTGCGCCATCCCTTTGATCCGGGGCGATCTCGTCAGCAGACCCATCGAGTCGATCCTGGAGGAGATCCGGGGGCTGCTCCGTCGCAACGTGAGAGAGCTGATCTTCATCGCCCAGGACCTCGGGAGCTTCGGGTTGGATCGGGGCGGCCCGCAGCTGCCGCAGCTGCTGCAGGAAGTTGCCTCACTGGCCGGACAATTCTGGGTGAGGCTGCTGTACATCCATCCCGACCGGTTCCCCAGGGCCATCCTGGACGTCATGAGCGCTGACCGGCGCTTTCTCCCGTACTTCG
The DNA here is from genome assembly GCA_049515135.1 of Spirochaetia bacterium. Lineage (GTDB taxonomy): Bacteria > Spirochaetota > Spirochaetia > SZUA-6 > Fen-1364 > Fen-1364. Next base: position 279,878 of record JBEKUJ010000002.1, on the reverse strand, counting down.
ACCTGCCGTTCCAGCACGGGTCTCCGCAAATCCTGCGCGCCATGGGTCGAAGGGGAGAACCGGAGGCGAACCTTGCCCTGCTGCGGGAGATCCGCAGCAGGCTTCCGCAGGCGGTGATCCGGTCCACTTTTCTCTTGGGATTCCCGGGCGAATCAGAAGCGGATTTCCGGCTTCTCCTCGATTTCCAGCGCGCGGCGCGTTTCGACTGGCTCGGAGCCTTCACGTACTCCCGGGAGGAAGGCACGCCCGCTTACTCCATGAAGGATCGCGTGACGAAGGCGGTTGCCGAAAGCCGGCTTCATGAAGTGGAAAGATGTCAGACTCCCATCACCAAGGCTTCACTCGATGCCCGGGTCGGACAGACCCTCGATGTCCTTGTGGAGGAGAGGGTTGCCGGGGAGGACATGAGCATTGGCAGGGCGTACCTGCACGCCCCTGACGTGGACGGCCTGGTGGTGGTGCGAAAGAGCTTCCTCCCGGGGCAGTGGGTGCGCACGCGGGTCATACGCAGAAACGGAGTGGACCTCGAGGCGGAGCCCGTCGATGAGTGACCCCTCCTGGTTTCAGGACCTCAACCCCGAGCAGAGAGAGGCAGTCATCCACCAGGGAGGCCCCCTTCTCATCCTTGCCGGCGCCGGCTCGGGAAAGACGCGGGTCATCACGACAAAGATCGCCTGGCTTGTCCAGCGGGTCGGCCTGAGCCCGCGCTCCATTCTCGCGGTCACCTTCACCAACAAGGCGGCGCAGGAGATGAAAAGCCGCGTCCTTGCGTTGGTCCCTGGCGCAAAGGATGTCATGATACGAACGTTCCATTCCTTCGGCGCGTGGTTCCTCCGCGTCAACGCCGAGCGCGCCGGGCTGAGCCCTCATTTTCACATTTATGACGAGGATGATTCCCTGACCCTCCTGAAAGGCTGCCTGGAGAAGGCGGAGGACAAGGGGTCCCTGCGTCAGACCTACAACCAGATCAGCCGGCTCAAGGACTTCGCTATCGGCGTGGACGCCCCGATCGATGAGATACGGCGTCATGGCTGCGATCCTGAAAGTTACCGCAGATACGAGACGGCTCTTCGGAAAACGGGAAACGTCGATTTCGGCGACCTGATCCTTCTGCCCATCCGTCTCATGCGCGGCCATCCCGAGGTGCGCGAGCACACGCGTCAGAGGTTCCGGGTCGTTCTGGTGGATGAGTACCAGGACTCAAATATCGCGCAGTTCGAGCTGTTGAAGGAGCTGTGGCGTCCTGAAACCTACCTCTGCGTGGTGGGGGACGATGACCAGTCCATCTATCGCTTCCGCGGGGCTGAGGTGGGAAACATACTCACGTTCCCCGATGTCTTCCCGGGCACCACGATAATCCGTCTGGAGAGAAACTACCGCTCCACGCAGCCCATCCTGGACATCGCATCGGCGGTCGTCAGCAACAACGCGGGCAGGCTTGGGAAGACGCTCTGGACGAACAAGGCGAGCGGGGAGCAACCCACCGTGTACTGCCTTGAAGACCAGGAGGAAGAGGCGGAGCTGTGCTCCCGGATCGTCCGGGACGGGTTTTCCGGCGAAACGGCAATCCTGTACCGCATGAATGCGCAATCCCTGCATTTCGAGAGGTCCTTCCGGGAGAAGCGCATCCCTTTCCGCCTGATCGGAACAACGGGTTTCTATTCCCGGGAGGAGGTCAAGGACGCAGTGGCGTACCTGTCGCTCCTCGCAAACCCCAACGATGAGGTTCGCTTCCGCCGGATAGCCAACAAGCCGGGCCGAGGGATCGGGGAATCGAGCGTTGAGAAGATCATCGGCGCGTGGCGCGCGGGAGGGGGCACGCTTGTGGAAGCCTGCAGGCGCTTGACCGCCGGCCTTCCCGCGCGGGCGCGGACCGGACTGCGGGACCTGCTGGCCATTATCGACGAGGCCGGATCCGCTCTTGGAGACACGCCGCTTTCCGAGCTCGCCAGGACCCTGATCTCCCGCACCGGGTTGTATGAGCTGTACCGCAGCCGGGACCGCGCTGACGGCACGGCGCGGTCGGAGAACCTGGAAGAGATGGTGAGCGACCTGGCTTCCTACGGGACCGGGCCGGAGGAGCTGGTGCGCTATCTCGAGGACGTGGCCCTGGCAAGCCCCGCGGATGAGAAGGCATCAGGCGATGCCGATGCCAAGGTGAGCCTGATCACGATCCATAATACCAAGGGTCTCGAGTTCGACCGCGTGATCATCACGGGTCTGGAGGAAGGGATCTTCCCGCACTCTTCCAGCGCCTGGGGGGAGCCTGAGGAGCTGGAGGAGGAGAGACGCCTTTTCTACGTCGGGATAACGCGCGCCCGTGAAAAGCTGATTCTCACTTGGTGCAGGCGACGACGGATCTTTGGACGCTACTCCGACATGGCTCCGTCCCGGTTCCTCGACGAGATCCCGGAGGGCGCGGCGCTGAGGGTGGGGGAGGAAGGCGAGGCCTTTGCCGACGACCAGTACCCCGTTGGATCCGGAGTCTACCACGACGAGTACGGCCCCGGCGTCGTGGAGCGGAAATGGTATACTGACGGGACACTGCTTGTGCAGGTGAGGTTCGAATCGGGGAGGGTGGCGAAGTTCCTGCCGAAATACACCCGGCTGGAACGGATCAGCTTCGGCGAGTAGGGATGGAAAACGGGATGAAGGACGTTCAGGGAGGCCCTGACTACAGAAACACGCCAATCCAGAAGGTGGGAATCCGCCACATCCGCTATCCGATCACCGTCCGCGACAAGAGCAGGGAGAAGCAGGACACGGTGGCCAACCTCTCCCTGTCAGTGAACCTCCCGCACAACTACCGCGGAACGCACATGAGCAGGCTCATCGAAGTGCTGGACAGGTTCAAGAACGAGGTGAGCTACCACACCCTGGATGTCATTCTCCTGTCCATCAAGGAGGCGCTGAGCGCGGAAGAATCGCATATCGAGATTGCGTTCCCGTTCTTCCTGCGCACCAGGGCCCCGGCGTCGGGACTGGAATCCACCATGTCCTATGACTGCCTGATCTCAGCAAGCTACGCCCGGCATCTGGAGATTGCCACCCGAGTCGACGTGCCGGTGCACACCCTGTGCCCATGCTCGCGGGAGATATCGCGCGTATCCGCGCACAATCAGCGGGGAACGGTCTCCATCACCGTCGGCATGACGAAGTTCATCTGGATAGAGGATCTCATCGAGATCGCAGAGACATCGGCCTCCAGCCCCGTGTATACTCTCCTCAAGCGGGAGGATGAAAAGTTCATCACCGAGCACGCCTACGAGAACCCGCGGTTCGTGGAGGACGTGGTGCGCGAGGTTGCGCTCCGCCTGGACCCGTTCCCCGGGCTGCGCTACTACACCATCGAGGCGGAGAACTTCGAGTCCATCCACAACCACAGCGCGTACGCCGTCATCACAAAGAGCCTCGATGGACACTAGCCGGGACGCCGACGTGGTTCCCATCATCAAGCGGGCCCGGGGCTTCCGGCTCTACGACGCCAGGGGAGGGCGGTATCTGGACCTCTACCGGGACGGGGGCGGCGCGCTGCTGGGACATCGCAGCGGGACCACGATCACCCTGATGAAATCCGTTCTTTCGCAGGGGCTTCTCACCGCAGTCCCGTCCGTCTGGGAGGGGCGCCTGATCAGGGTGATCGCCTCGATGTTTCCCGCCCGGAGCAACGTCCGTCTCTTTTCCTCCCTGCCGCGGGCCCTAGAGGCTGTATCCCTCTTCCTGGGCATGCGTGTGGACCCGTCAGACGTGCATGATCCTGCCATCCATACCGTGCCCCGCGGGCGGCCGCGCGCGTGTTTCTGGCGGCCTTTCCTGCCGGAAGAGGAGTCCGGTGCGGCGGCCTGCGCCGCTGTCCTGCCGATTCTTCCTCTGACCGTCTGCGGCGCGCCGGCTCCCGTCTGCTTCCCGGATGGACCGTCCGCTGGGCTCCCTGCCTCCGATCGCCTCCCCGGCTTCGTGCTTGCCGGCGCATCATCGGCTCTTGCAGCGGTACGCAGTCCGCGCCGGGTGGGGCATCTTTTCCAGGGGGACCCTGTGATCCAGAGAGCCGTGGATTCTTCCTCACGCTGGGCGCGGACCGGCCCGTACGTGCGCGCCGTCTTCGCCCCTGGTGAGTACTCACGTGTCTTTGCCGAGTTTTTGCGGGCCGGCGTTCTGCTCTCACCTGAGTATCCCGGACCGAGCATTCTTCCGGGAGAGTGTTCCCCGGGGGAGGCCCGGCGCGCCGCCGAGCTGTTCATAACTATTCCCGGAGGCTGACCATGGACATTACCGCTTTTTCCGTCGACGCAACGCACCTTCTGTTTGGCGCTTTCGCGACCTTTTGCGCCATTCTCCTGTGGTCGCGCACCAGGGAAATGGCATGGACTTTCCTCATCATCGCCGTCATCATCTCCTACGCGGATATCGTGCTGGCAACCCTCAGGAGCTACGGGATATTAGGACCGGAGCCCGAGATCGGGCACGGCATCCCGATTGTGCGTATCCTGCTGGCTGACCTTCCGCTTCTTTTCTCCGGCGTCGGGTTCATAGTGGCCTTCTCCCGCAAGAGGAGCCGCTGAGCATGGCCCCAGTGCATGTCATCCCTGCCCGTGACGAGCTGAACATGGAGCAGAAGCTCGTTACGCTCCTGCTTGCCGCAGTGGAGGACAAGCCTGACATCATTGTGTCTGTGTTTGCCGGCACCCCGGCGTTTGGCGCCTATCGGCTCCTCGTGGAGCGCGCCCGTTCCGAGCTGGTGGATTTCTCCCGCGTGCGCTTCGTCATCTTCGACGAGCTGGTTCGTCAGTCCATGGCCGCTCCTTTTCGAACGGTCCTTGATGAGCGTCTCTTCGGTCCCCTGTCCGTGCCCGCGGAGAACGTCGTTGCCTTCAACCCGACGCACAACCACGCGGATGAAACGGCCCGGATCGCGAACTGGCTCGGAGTAGCCGGCATCGACATCGCGCTCCTTTCTGTGGACTCCCGGGGGCACATCGGGTTCCACGTGACGGGGTCCAACCTGGAATCCAGAGCGGGGATGGTTTCAGTCCCCAACAGGGAGCGCTGGGGGGCGGAGAAGGCTTTTTCACTCGGCCTGGCGGATCTTCGCATGGCGGCCAGGATCCTTCTGTTCGCCGCGGGACGCAACCTCGCGGAGATCGTGCAGCGACTCTTGGAAGGGAGCTTCGACCCGGCGCTCCCCATCTCCGTCCTGCAGCGCCATGAGAACGTGACCCTGATAGCGGACGGGGGGGCTCTTTCGCGCATCGAGAGAAAAGAGCGGATCAGCGGGTTTCACTCGGGACTTTTCATCATGGACGCGGATTCCGTGCCCACGGGCCGCAGGGCCCTCGTCATTTCCCCGCATCCCGACGATGCGCCCATCAGCGTGGGAGGGACCATGGCGATGCTCAGCCCCCGCTGCCAGGTCGTCACCGCCGTCATGAGCACCGGTCACCGCTCGTTCATCTACGGGACGCAGAGGAGCGAGCGGATTGCAATCCGCGAAGGGGAGGTGGTCAAGGAGTCGCGCATCCTGGGCGCGGAGCCCCGGTTTCTGCGGCTTCCCTTCTATGACAGCAACTACGACATCTCCGAGCGCGACATCGCCATCCTCCTGGCGCTGGTGGAAGAGCTGGACCCCGACTGGGTGTTCATGCCGCATGTGCGGGACAGCCACCCCGCGCATATCGCCTGCCGGCGGATTGCCATCGCGACGCTGCGCCGTTTCCTCGGCGCCACCCGCAGTATCGAGGTCTGGAACTTCGAGGGACCGTGGGCCCTGTTCAACCGGGGAGACTTCAACACGATCGTCACCGTGCCGCGCCTGCCCTTCGAGCACAAGCTCCAGGCAATCCGGGCGCACGAGTCGCAGACGGCGCGCACCCCGTATGACGTCGCGGCGGAGTCCCTGGGCCGGCTGCGCGCGGCGCTGGTGCCGGAATCGGAGCTGGCCGGCTTCGGCGCGCGTCCTCCGAGGCTGGATGCCTGGCTTGAGCTGTTCCACCGCGAGATGCTCCGCGGCGAGCCTGTCCCTGAAGCCTCGCTGGGGGCATAGAACGCGCTCCCCGAATTGTCACTTGACATCACAGATATTACACTCGTAATATTACGATTGTAATGAATGAAGCTCATCATCATGGCGCGCGCAGGGGGAAAAACGCACCCTCGCGGAAAGACCGCACCCGCCAGAAGATCGAGGGCGCGGCGGCCAGGCTCCTCCGCAGAGACGGGATCAAGGGCGCAAGCGTCCGAAAGGTCATGGCGGCAGCCGGCCTGACCGGCGGTGGGTTCTACGCTCACTTCTCCTCGAAAGAGCGCCTGATGCAGGACGCGTTCTCCTGGGCGGCGCGGGAAAAGCGAAAGCTCCTGGCGGTGAGCCTTGGCGACGCGCGGGGGGCGTCCTACGTGGAGCGTTTTCTCCGGGCGTACCTCACGCGGGATCACCGCGACAATCCGCAGACCGGGTGCCCGTATGCGGCGCTTCTCTCGGAGCTTCCCCGGTCGGGTCGCGCGGTCCGGGCGCGCGTGCGCGCGGAGTTTTCCAGAGGAGTCAAAGCTTTCGCGGACCGCCTGGAGGGACGCTCGCCGACGGAGGCACGGCGGATGGCCATTCTGACCTTGTGTCTCGCATTCGGGGCGCTGTCCATGTCCAGAACGCTGGCAGGCTATCCCGAGGCGGATGAGCTGCTGGAAGCCGCGGCCGCGGCGTCGAAGTATTGGAGGAGATGATGAAGAAACGTGTCGTCGTCACGGGGATGGGGGTAGTATCACCCCTTGGAGTAGGCGTCGAGCTCATGTGGCAGGGGCTCATGGAGGGGAAATCGGGAATCCGCGCGATCGATCGGTTTCCTGTCGAACATCTTGCATCCCGGGTCGCCGGGCTGGTGCCTCTGGGCTCGGGACCAGGGGAGCTAGATCTCCAGAAGGGATTTCCGCCCCGTGAAACACGGCGCAGCGATCCGTTCATCCTGTATGCAAGAAAGGCTGCCGAACAGGCGCTTGCCGATGCGGGATACGCCCCCCAGGATCCGTCCGAAAAGGAGAGGGTCGGCGTCATGGTCGGCTCAGGGATCGGGGGCTTTTCAACGCTCGCAAACGGGGCCGTGGATTTCTCTGCCCGGGGAGAGGCGGGGCTTTCCACGTATTTCATCACGGCGCAGCTCGCAAACCTCGCCAGCGGACAGATCGCCATCGCTCACGGCTTCGGCGGACCGAACTTCGCTTTGATGAGCGCATGCGCAACCGGTGCGGAGGCCATTGCCTCTGCGGCTCGCGCAATCCTGCTGGGAGAAGCCGACGTCGTTGTCGCCGGGGGAAGCGACGCCGCGGTCCATCCCCTTTCGATTGCCGGATTCACAAAGATTCATGCGTTGAGCACCCACTGGAATGATTCTCCGCAGCGCGCGTCGCGCCCTTTCGACTCGGCCCGCGACGGTTTTGTCCTGGCAGAAGGCGCGGGGGTCCTCATCCTTGAGGACTACGAGCACGCACGGATCCGCGGAGCGCGGATCCACGCGGAGCTCGCCGGCTATGCCTCTGTGAGCGACGCCTATCATATCACCGCATCGCACCCCGAAGGGCTGGGCGAGCAGCGCGCCCTGCGGATTTCCCTGGAGCGGGCTGGAGTTCCGCCGGACGGAGTGGACTATCTCAACGCGCATGCGACGGGAACGCAGATCGGGGACGCCGGCGAGCTGCATGCGATCGTGAGCGTGTTCGGAAAGGACGCCCGGCTTGCAATCTCCTCAACGAAGGGGGCCATGGGGCACACCTTCGGGGCCGCCGGCGCTATTGAAGCAATTGTCTCCATCCTCTCCATCGCGCGCGGAGCGTGCCCACCGACTTTGAACCTCGAAGAACCGGACAAGGAGTTTGCCGGTCTGAACCTTGTGCCCTGCCGGCCGCAGGAGCGTCCGGTGCGCGTTGCAATGTCCAACTCGTTCGGGTTTGGAAGCACGAAGGTGGCGCTGGTGTTTTCCAGGCCGTGACGCAAAAGGCCCGGGAGCCCGGGCCTTTCAGGCATTCAGAGCGTCTTACTCGACAATAATGGCCTCGGCAGGGCAGTCGGTTGCGGCATCCTTCACTGCGTTCTGGAGATTGGCTGGAACCTCAGGGTCGATGACCTCGGCAGCGTCCTTCCCCATCCTGAAGACCTGGGGGACCGCATCGGTGCACACGCCGCAGGCAGTGCAGAGGTCCGGGTCGATTCGTACCTTCATTGTCGCTCCTTTCGCTATTGGTTTTCCGCCGGGGCGGGAATGCAACAATACATGATTTTGCCCTAGCACGCAAGCTGTGCTGATCCGGCAGCTCTCATTGTGCGCCTTCAATCTTTGCGAGCGGCGGCATCGCCGATCTGACGTCCTTGACACCACCGAGTATTTCGCTATTCTTTGGCAGAGAAACAACGACAAGAACCGGAGGCTTTACATGATCGCGTTGACCATTGGCATTGTCCTCATTCTCTTCGCCGTCTACTCCATCCTTCCGGTGTCCTGGGGCCTGCAGTGGTGGTCCGAGGTCATTCAGTTCCTCAAGGGCGGAGTGCCCATCCTCGCTGTTTTTATCGGCCTCATAGCGTTCTTCGTCGGCATAGCGGACATCAAGGACAAGAGGGAGGCTAAGAAAGAGGAAGAGGAGGAGAAAGCAGAGAAAAAGGAAGAAAAGAAGGCTGATGAGAAAAAGTGACGCTCTTGACATTCCTCGATCTATGTGTCAGCGTACCCTTCCTGCGGCCACCGAGCCGCATTTTTCACGGAAGGGCTAACGGATGAAAACGATATTTGTAAAGCCGGATGAGGTGGAGCGAAAATGGTACCTCATCGACGCCGAGGGCAAGGTCCTGGGCAGGCTGGCATCGCGTGTGGTGGGGATCCTCAGGGGCAAGAACAAGCCTGAGTTCTCGCCGCACTGGGACCTCGGTGACTCGGTGATCATCATCAACGCGGACAAGATCCGGGTCACGGGCCGCAAGCCTTCGCAAAAGCTGTACTACCGCCACTCGGGCTATCCGGGCGGTTTCCGCTCAGAGCCCTTTGAGAAGGTCATAGCGCGCAAGCCTGCCTGGCCGCTGGAAAAGGCCATCCAGGGCATGCTCCCCAAGGGGCCCCTCGGGAGAAAGATCTTCAAGCACTTGAAGGTCTACGCCGGGTCGGAGCATCCCCATGTGTCGCAGAAACCCATCAAGCTGGAAATCAGCTGATCCACGTTAGGAGAATGCCTTGGTGAAGAATCTTGCAGTTGCAACCGGCAAGCGCAAAACTTCGATCGCGCGCGTATTCCTGCGGGACGGTGCCGGGAAGATCACCGTGAATGACAAGCCCGTGGAGGAATATTTCGCGGGCCTTCTGACCGCGCAGGCAGTGATGGCCCCCCTGGATGTCACCAGCAATACCGGCAAGTTCGATGTGCTGATTCGCGTCAGCGGAGGGGGTGTGTCCTCCCAGATCGAGGCGTGCCGGCACGGACTGGCCCGGGCCCTCAACGCGTATGACGCGTCCAACCATACCGCCCTGCGCGCAAACGGCTTCCTGACCAGGGATTCCCGCATGGTGGAGAGGAAGAAGTACGGCCAGGCCGGTGCCAGAAGACGCTTCCAGTTCTCCAAGAGATAGGGCTGCCGGTTCCTCTTCCGTCGTTTCGATCGAGCTCAAAGGGGCCGCCGGTGAGATGGTTCGCATCCATCTCGCCGACGGCTCTTTCTTCATCATCCATGCCGAAGTCTTTGCCTCCGAGGGACTTGCCGCAGGAGATGTGCTTGACGAATCACGCGTCGCCCAGCTCCTGGGGCGTTCGGAGCTCGTCCTGGCCCGCCAGACTGCTCTGCGCTTTCTGTCACGCGCCGCCCAGACCCGCAGGGGGCTCCTGCGAAAGCTTCGATCTCGTGGCTTCGGCCTGGACGCCGCCCGCGCCGCGGTGAGCCGTATGATCGAGCTCGGCTATGTTGATGACCGGGTCTTCGCTGAAAACTGGACACGGTTCCGTCTCTCTGCGCGCAAGGAGGGATGGAAGTCGCTGTACCGAGGGCTCCTGCGCGGCGGCGTGCCGCGTGACATTGCGGAGGAGGTGCTTCGCGACCTCTGCACGGAGGAGGTGGAGCTGGAGCAGGCCCGGAAGGTTGTCCATGGCCTGACGCCAAGGACCGCTGTGGGAAAGCTTTCCGCCCGGGGCTTCCGTTCCCGGATTATTGCCCGAATACTTTCGGAAATACGGCAGGAAGCCCGCCGAGAGACGGAGGAATAAAGTGGAACCCTGCCTCCACGGCAAAGCGGGGAAGATCAAGCACGTACACGGCGCAATCAAGAACAACCGAATCAGACGATGCAACTACTCCGCTATAGCTCTTCAGGGGATAATCCGCGGAGTGCTCCAGGGTCACATGGAAAGGGATGGAAAGCCGGCTCAGGCGATCTCGAGCTTCCTCCGCCATCTGGCCCGAGAACGCGATGGGAGAATCGAGAAACGCGTCCACGCCTCCGGGCGCCAGTGCCCGCAGCGCATCGATGATCGCGTCCAGTGCCCTGTCCGTGAGGCCGGTCCGGCGATAGCTGCCATGCGTCGCGGAAGAGTCCCTGATGATTCCGTCATCCGAAATGAAAAGGGGAAGCCCGCGCAGGAAGCTCTCCACGGTGATGAGAACATTGTACCAGTCTATTCCCAGGCTTTGTCCTTGCACGTTGGCCGGGGCCACGAGCTTTTGTTTACGCGCCGCTGCGATCTCGTCCGGAATCACACCGCGAAAGAGCGTGTTGCGCTCCACGCGCGACAGCCTGTGCCTGTCTCCAACAAGCTTGAGAGAAGCCTTCTCGGGGTATCCTTTCCAGCGGAGGTATCTGTAATCGTCGATTGCAAGCTCAAATTTTTTCATTGACATTATGGATATAATTGGTATACTGAATAATATAGAGAATTGGCAATTGGTCTTTCACTATTGAAAGGATAACAGACGTGGCAAAAAAGGAAAAGAAGGTCCGTATTTTTTCGGCCCTGGAAGTTGCGGATATTTGCGGCGTCGTCAACCAGACCGCGATCAATTGGATTAAAAACGGCTTCCTCAAAGCGTTCATGACTCCTGGAGGCCAATACCGTGTCTATGCCGAAGACCTGCTGGCGTTTCTCACGACGCGGGGGATGAGGATCCCCGATGAGCTTCAGGAGAGCGATGAGAATGCTGCGGACTGGCACCGGGTCCTGATTGTCGACGATGACGAGAACCTCAACACGTTGCTCAAGAGGTTCCTTACCAGGAGGCTCCCGTCGTATACGATCATGCAGGCGTTCGATGGATTCGAAGCGGGCAAGCAGATCACGGAGCTGAAGCCTGGCGTGATTCTCCTGGACATCAGCCTGCCCGGCATCGACGGACACAAGCTGTGCAAGCGGATCAAGGAAGACCCCGCACTCGGCGCGCCTGTCATCATCGCCATCACGGGGCTGACCGATTCCTCGCTGGAGAAGACCATCCTCGGGGAAGGCGCTGACGCGTTCTTTGCCAAGCCCCTGGACTTCGAGAAGCTGTGCGTGCGCATTGAGGAGCTCACCGCTTCCCGCGTTCCGGCAGGCGAAGCGAATGGCTGAACGGGCTGTGATTCTTGTGGTGGAGGACGAGGACTCCATCCGCCTCACCCTGCGGGATTTCCTGAAGAAGAAGGGACATGACGTCCTTGTCGCGTCCGACGGCGTCGGGGCGATCAAACAGATCCTCGACCATCACGTGGATCTCGTCGTCACGGACTACCGCATGGATATCCTGGGCGGCGACTACTGGATCCGCTTCCTGCGCCAGTTCTGCAGGGACAAGAAAGTGATCATCACCAGCGGCTTCCTGCAACCGGAGTTTCCAATACCCTTCCCCGTCGTCTACAAGCCGTACGATTACTCGGACCTCGAAGAGCTGATCAGCAGGACCCTTGCCGAGGTGTCTGGTTCTTTCCCCGGAGAGGCGCGTGGCGGGTCCGGCTGAGGCTCGCGCCCTGCGCGCCGTCGTTCATGGCCGCGTTCAGGGAGTCGGCTTTCGCTGGTCCGTAGTTCGTGAAGCCAGGTCCCTCGGCCTCAGCGGCGTGGTGGCAAACCGCGCGGACGGTACGGTCGAAGTGGTTGCCGAAGGGGACACAACCAGGCTCGCCCGGCTCGTCAGCTGGCTGGAGAAAGGTCCGCCGGGCGCCCGGGTGAGCAGCGTTGACGTCGAATGGCTGCCCTGGTCCGGCTCCTACAACGGATTCGGCGTGGACTTCTAGAGTCCTTTTCTGTTATGCTCCCCTCGCCATGGACGGCGAAAGTCGGCCGAGGCCTCCCGCGGTATTCCCGCGGGGTTGGGTGGCCGATAGGCCGACCCCTAGGAGAGACGAATGTGCGGAATCTTCGGCTACGCGGGAGAAGGTGCGAACTCTGCCGTGCTGGTGGAGGGGATCAAGCGCCTCGAGTATCGCGGATACGACTCCTGGGGCGTCTGCGTCGCGTGCGACGACCATCTCTCGCTTCTGCGCCGTGTCGGCCGCATTGGCGGGGTTGACGCCGCGGGGCTGGGCCTTGGAGGGGCCGACGCGTGCGAATCAGGGATAGCCCACACACGCTGGGCTACTCACGGCGCTCCCACTGAGGCCAACGCCCATCCCCACGTCGACTGCGCGGGCAGGATCGCAGTGATCCACAACGGAATCATCGAGAACCATGCCGCGCTGCGCGCCACGCTCCAGGGCCAGGGACACGTCTTTGCCAGCGAGACGGACACCGAGGTGATTCCGCATCTCATCGAGGAGTTCCTGAAGTCAGAGCCAAGTTTTTCTGCGGCCTTCCTGGGGGCCATGAAGCTCCTGGTCGGAGCGTACGGCATTGCCGCGGTGTATGCCGGGGAGCCGGCAACGATCTTCGTGGCCCGGCACGGCAGCCCCATCGTCCTGGGGCTGGGGAAGAACAAGACTCTCGTTGCAAGCGATCCAGCGCCCCTGGTGGCTCACACCCGCGAGGTCATCTACCTGGATGACGGAGAAGCCGCCCTCCTGCACGGCGACGGATTCGAGACCAAGACTCTCGAAGGGACGCCTGTCAGCAAGAGGGTCCAGCAGATCGCATTCAGCCTTCCTGACATCGAGCGCGGGGGATTCCCGCACTTCATGCTCAAGGAAATCTCCGAGCAGCCCGAATCCATCCGCAATGCATTCCGCGGCCGGGTGGTGCGCGCAGAAGGGACCGCCAAGCTCGGCGGCGTGGATGAGTCCCTCCTGCGCCGCGTGAAGCGCTGCCATATCGTGGCGTGCGGCACGTCATGGCACGCCGGCCTGATCGGCAAATACCTCCTGGAAAGCCTTGCCCGGGTCCCCACCCAGGTGAGCTTCGGTTCGGAGTTCCGCTACGCGCATCCAGTCCTGGAGCCCGATACCATGGTCATTGCAATCAGCCAGTCGGGAGAGACAGTCGACACCCTGGCAGGCGTGCGCGAGGCAAAACTGACCGGGGCGGAGACCATCGGTGTGTGCAACGTCGTGGGATCCAGCATCGCGCGGGAATGCGGAAAAGGGATCTACATCCACGCAGGACCCGAGATCGGCGTGGCATCGACCAAGGCCTTCACCAGCCAGCTCGTCGTCCTGAGCCTGCTGGCCGTGTACCTGGGCCGCATGAGGGGGCTGTCCCTGCGCGCCGGCCTGCTTTTCCTTGACGCGCTGGAAAAGCTCCCCGAGCAGGCGAAGGGGCTGATTGCGCAGAAGGACAGCATTCAGGAGATCGCCGCCCGGTACGCGAAGAATGAAGACTTCCTCTATATTGGCCGGGTGTTCGAGTATCCCACGGCCCTGGAAGGCGCGCTGAAGCTGAAGGAAGTCTCCTATGTCCATGCGGAGGGGGTGCAGGCCGCGGAGATGAAGCACGGCCCGATTGCCCTGATCGAGCCGACGTTTCCCACGGTGGTGCTGGCTGCCCAGACGGAAGTCCGCGACAAGATGCTGGGGAACATGCACGAAATTCGCGCACGCAAGGGCAGCATCATCGTGGTGGCCCAGGAGGGAGACTCGGAGGCTGCCTCACTTGCGGAGGATGCCATCTTTGTCCCTCGGACTCTCGATCCCCTGGTTCCCATTCTGTCCGTCATCCCGCTGCAGCTCTTTGCCTACTTCGTCGCCGTTGCGCGAGGGTGTGACGTGGACAAGCCCCGCAACCTGGCCAAGAGCGTTACGGTGGAGTAGGGCATGGCAACCACGGACACCGCTGAGGCAACCCGGATTGTCCTCTTTGAGGACCACCTGCTTGCCGACATGAACCCCATTGCCCTGACGCGCCCGGCCTTTGCCGTTACGTGCGCGTGCACGACCCTCTATGAGATAGCCGCAGAGGCGGCCGGGGCGCCGCCGTCCTGGGTGGTGCGAGGCTACCTGGGCAAGCTGACGGCCCGGCTGTATCCCGCCGGGGCGCCGGGTGACGGGCCGAAGCTGTTTCTCAACGCATCCATCGTTCCCGACACCCGGTACGCGCAGAAGTTCCGCGAGCTTTCCTGCGAAGGCCGGCCGTTCGTTGCAACGGCCGGCGGCCGAGTGTCGGCGGCCTTCCTGCCGTCCGGGACGGCAATCCCCCGTCCTCTGACGTCGGAGAACGTCACGCCATGGCTTCTTGAGCTGAAGCTGCCTCTCCATGAGGAGGAACTTTTCCACACCTTCGACCACCAGTTCGAAGTGGTGAAGTATCTGGAGCCGCTCTTCCAGACAAATATCCGGCATCGACTCGGCAGGCGCGCATACCGGGAGCTGAAGCCGGGCGTTTTTGCCGCGGAAAACGCCAGCATAGCGGACAGCGCGGTCTTTCACACTCACGATGGGCCCGTGGTCCTTGAGCAGGATGTAGAGATCAGGGATTTCGCCTATTTCGAAGGCCCCGTTCATGTCGGGGCGCACTCACGCGTGATCGAGAGAGCCTCTCTGAAGGAGAACGTCTGCGTGGGTGAGACGTGCAAGATCGGCGGCGAGGTCGAAGCGAGCATCATCGAGAGCTATACGAACAAGCAGCACCACGGCTTTCTCGGGCATTCGTACGTCGGCTCCTGGGTGAACCTCGGGGCAGGCACGAGCAACAGCGACCTGAAGAACACCTACGGGGAGGTGCGCCTGGAGTTTCACCACAGGCGCGTCGACACAGGGATGCAGTTCCTGGGGTGCGTCATCGGCGACTACGCCAAGAGCGCCATCAATACGAGCATCTTCACCGGAAAGATCATCGGTGTTTCCAGCATGCTCTACGGGTTCATCGGTTCCAATGTTCCCAGCTTCTGCAACTATGCCCGGGCCTTCGGCCAGATCACCGAATGTCCCGTGGACCAGGCCATCCTCATCCAGAAAAGGA
This sequence comes from Spirochaetia bacterium, assembly GCA_049515135.1. Lineage (GTDB taxonomy): Bacteria > Spirochaetota > Spirochaetia > SZUA-6 > Fen-1364 > Fen-1364. The sequence continues at coordinate 264,566 of JBEKUJ010000002.1, read as the reverse complement.
TGTTCGAGCGACGGGGGATAACGCAGACGCCGGAAGACGCGGAGCTTCTTCGCACCGTGTTCGAGCTGACGCGTGCCGAGAGGCTGATCACGGACGAGCCTCCCTCCTTGTAGGCTTGCTGCCGTCCGGCCCTTCCGCCCAGCGCGCTCAATCCGCCCTGTACATCCGGTCCCGGGGGGTGTACAATCAGGATGCGCGCGGTACCAGCCACGAGCGCGCTCCCGCGGGTGTTCTTCGTGTTCTGCCAACCACTGCCACGGGTCCCGCCCCATCCCACTGGTCACCGTTGCGTGACAGGCGCTGCCGCGCCAGGGGGTAGTGAGATGCGCGATGCGAACACGGTTCAGAACGAAATCCTCAAAGTCATCAACGATGATCCGACCATAGAGGGAGCGGGCCATATCATCGTCAGCGTGGAGAAGAAGGGCGTGTGGCCGCGGGCAAAGGAAGTGGTTATCCTCAAAGGGAACGTCCGCTCGGACAGCGACCGTGTAAAGGCGGAGAGAGCGGCGGCTCTGCATTCTGCAGGGCGCCAGATCGTCAATAGCATCAACGTACACGCCTAGACAGGGAGGTCGGAGGGCGAGCGAGCGCAGGGATGCGCGAAAGCGAGCCCAGAGCACGTTGTCCTTGCGGGGATGGCCGAAAGGCCGACCATAGTCACCGAGAGTCGGGGGGCACGGGCCTGCGCGGGTAGGCCTTCACGGCCGCATAGACGAACCCGGCCAGAGCCGGATCAATCCGGGCTGCCTCTTTGCGAAAAAGCTCGGCTACCGTGTCTTTGCTGAACTCGCCATCCGCGATTATGACCGGCGTCATCTTGGCATGACCGGGAACCTCTCCTGAATCAATCCGGTTGTGCTGGAAGCCGTGCTCCCGGGTCCACGTGAGGGCTCGTTCCCTGCCGGTCTTGTCGTAGCAGAGTTGAAAGCCCTTCAACGCCTTTATTGGCCCGGTCGCCGCGTCGGAAGGGCTGGGACCGTCGTACCACGCGATAAGGTCAAAGTACTCATCGGTGAACCATCGACGGAATCCCTCTCCGGGGATCTGGCGCGCGCCGCGAATCTCCGCCAGCATTTCCTTCTGGAACCTCAGTACTATTATAGCATGCCGGCTCAGCATTCGCCCGGATCGCTCGCGTGACGCGTGATGACCACCTTTCGCTGCTCCGCGGCGCGGTCGGACCCGGAGGCGGCTCGTGGGCGGACCTCGGGTCCGGGACAGGGGCTTTCACGATTGCCCTGGCGGAGCTCCTGGGCGGGGAGGGGAGGATTCTCTCCGTGGACAGGGACGCAAAGGCCCTTGCAGAGCAGGGACGCATCATGCGCGCCCAATTCCCGAAGCTCGATATCGTGCTTGAGACGGCCGACTTCACCTCCCTCTCCGGCGTATCGGGTCTCGATGGGATCATCATGGCCAACTCGCTGCACTTCCAGCGAGACGCCGAAGGAGTCCTGCGCATGGTGCATACCTGGCTCGCGTCTGGGGGATGCCTTGTTGTTGTCGAATACGACATCGAGCTGCCCAACCCGTGGGTCCCGCACCCGGTCCCCTACAGTCGTCTGGCCAGGATTGCGGGCGCGGCCGGGTTTTCCCCCGCGCGCCTGCTGGAGACCAGGCCCAGCCAATACCACAGGCGGGTCTATTCAGCCGTCATGCAAAAGCGCTAATCGTTTCTCTGATCGACGGGGATCCACGGCCGAGGAGCCGGACCCCTGTAGAGACTCTCCGGACGGTAGATCCGGTTGTCCTTTCGCTGCTCCAGCACGTGGGCAAGCCACCCGGCCACGCGGGCCATGGCGAAGATGGGCGTGAAGAGAATCGTGGGCAGCCCGAGCATCGTGTAGACAGCCCCGGAGAAGAAATCCACGTTGGGGTAGATGGGCTTTCCCTTCTCTTCCATCCGTTCGCGGAACTGCCTCTCGATCTCCTTGAGAATTTCATAGTAGCGGGGATCACCCTTTTTCTCCGTAAGCTCCTTGAGGAACTCTTCCATCACATATGAGCGCGGGTCCTTGACCTTGTACTCCCGGTGGCCCATGCCCATGACCTTGCGCTTCTCAGCCAGCGCTTTGTCCAGCCAGGCATCCACCCGCTCTTTGGAGCCTATTTCTTCCACCATGTCCATGACGCGTTCGTTCGCTCCTCCATGGAGAGACCCGTACAGGGCGCCCATTGCCGCAGAGATGCTGCAGTAGCAGGTGGAAAGCGTGGATGCAACCAGCCGCGCGGTGAAGGTGGAGGCGTTGAACTCATGCTCTGCGTGCAGCACGAGGCAGGTGTCCATGATGCGGCCCTCATACTCCTCGGGCTCCTTCCCGCGCACCATGTACAGGAAGTTGGCGCCGTGAGAACGGTCCGTCAGCGGGGGAACGTACTCTTTGTTCTCACGGCACCGCTGATATGCGGCAACCACGCTGGCCGTCTGCACCACCTGGTGCAGCGTGTCGCGGCAATTACACGTTGCGGAGTGCTGGATGCGGTGCTCGACGTAGCTCGACATGTACGCCATGACGGACTGGAGCAGCTGCATGGGGTGAGCGCTCACGGGAAAGGCGCGGATCATCTCCCTGATCTGGGTCGGAATGTCGCGGCTTGCCCGCATGCGCCTGCGCCAGGCCGGTAGCTCGCCTTTCGTCGGCAGCCTCTCATACAGCAGAAGGTAGGTGACCTCTTCAAAGTCCGAGTGCGCGGCAAGGTCCTCGATGGCATAGCCCCGGTAGTAGAGCTTGCCCTTCTGACCATCGATCCGCGAAACAGTGGTCTCGTCGGCGATGATCCCTTCCAGCCCTTTGGAGTAGGTCCCTGTGTCCACGCTCATGGTGCATCCCCTTCGTCACACTTCTATGAGAAGCCGCCAGGGGTCCTCCACCAGGTCCTTGACCCTTCGGAGGAAGCTGACCGCCTCTTTTCCATCGATGAGCCGGTGATCATACGTGAGGGCCACGTACATCATCGGGCGGATGACAATGGTCTCCGCGGCGTTTTCCTCCACCACGGGACGCTTCTGAATGGAGTGCATGCCCAGGATGGCCGACTGCGGATAGTTCAGGAGCGGGGTGGAAAGGAGGGAACCGAACACCCCGCCGTTGGTGATGGAGAACGTGCCGCCAGCCAGCTCGTCGGGGAGCACTTTCCGATCCCGCGCCCGGGAAGCCAGGTCCGCTATCGCGGCTTCGAGCTGCGCGATGCTCAGCCGGTCCGCTCCCCTGACCACGGGAACAACGAGTCCTCGATCAGTGGAGACGGCAACGCCTATGTCGTACGTATTGTAGTAGACGATCTCTTCGCCGTCGATGCTGGCGTTGACCATCGGAAACTCGGCCAGGGCGCGGCAGGCGGCTTTGACGAAGAAGGAGGTGAAGCCCAGCTTGACCCCGTGGATCCGCTCGAAGTCCTCCCGGTAGCGGCTGCGGAGGTCCATGATGTTCTTCATGTTCACCTCGTTGAAGGTCGACAGCGATGCCGTGGAGTGCTGCGCCTCGATGAGCCTCTGCGCAATCCGCTTGCGCAGCGAGCTCATGGGCGCGCGCGTGGGGGGCGCGGAGCCGTTTCCCGTTGCTGCCTTCGGCTTTGGGGCTGCAACTGGCCGGGCATCGGGTTCAGGGGGCGCGGCCGCCGCGGGAGGAGCGGAGACGGCCGGCGCGGGCGCTGCAGGCGCGGTTCTTGATGGGGCCGGCGCGATTGGCGCAGGAGCCGGCGCCGCAGACGGGGCAGGCTTGTTTGGGGCCGGCGCTGAAGAGGCGGCCTCGGCAGCCGGCGCGGCTCTGGCGGGCGCCGCGGCTCCCGGCTTTGCCTCCGAATCTATGAAGCCCACCACCTGCCCGATGGTGACTTCGGTTCCCGGCTTGACTGTCATGGAGACGACCCCGGTTGCAGGGGCAGGAACTGTCACGTTGGCCTTGTCTGTTTCCAGCTCCAGCAGGTCGGCGCCCTCTTCCACGAAATCTCCCTCTGCTTTCAGCCAGGCAGAGATGATGCCCTGCGTCACCGATTCACCGACACTCGGTATTTTTATCTCCAGCTTCACTTCTTCACCTCTGGCGCGTCACTTTGCATAGTGGCGTACTTTCGTCGCTCGCCCTCCGTTGCTGGACTCCTTGGCTGCCGTCTTTGTGCCGCCGTTTCGGGAACGGGCCGCGGCGTGCGACTGCGCGGCTCCTCCGTTCCCCCCAAGCGCCGCACGCAGGATCTCTTCCTGCTCCCTGGCATGCACCTGATGGGACCCGGTTGCCGGGCTGGCTGCCTCATCCCTTCCGACATAGGAGAGGGAAACGTCGGGGAGATCGCAGGCGAACCTTTCCTGCATGAACATCCACGCGCCTCTGTTGCGCGGCTCTTCCTGGACCCATACACGGTCCCGTACCGAGCGGTAGCCTTCCAGGACGTCCGCGAGGATCTGCGCCGGGAAGGGATACAGCTGCTCGATCCTCACGATGGCGGTGGCGGTGTCCCCCATATCTTCCCGGGCCTTGAGGAGGTCGTAATAGATCTTGCCGCTGCACAGAAGCAGCCGCCGGGGTTTTGCCGGCCGTGCCGAGTCATCCATCACCTCCTTGAACTCGCCCCGGGAGAGATCGGAGAGGGGGGAGAGAGCCCGGGGGTGGCGCAGGAGGCTTTTGGGCGTCATGACGATGAGCGGCTTTCTGAAGCTGCGCTTCACCTGCCGGCGCAGAAGGTGGAAATACTGCGCGGGGGTTGTGCAGTTGCACACCTGGATGTTGTTGTGCGCGCACAGCATGAGGAACCTCTCCAGGTGCGCGCTGGAATGCTCCGGCCCCTGTCCTTCGAAGCCATGGGGAAGCAGGAGCACGATCCCGCTGATGGTCCCCCACTTGGCCTCTCCCGCAGCAACGTAGTTGTCGATAATCACCTGGCCGCCGTTGGAGAAGTCTCCGTACTGGGCTTCCCACATCACCAGGGAGCGAGGCTGACCCAGCGCGTGGCCGTACTCGAAGCCGAGGATGGAGTACTCCGAAAGCGGGCTGTCATACACGGAGAACCGGCCCTGGTCCGGGGAAAGGTTTGCCAGAGGGGTGTAGGGCTGCGGCAGCAGGGTTTCCGTATCCCACCAGACGAGGTGACGCTGGGAGAACGTGCCCCGCGCGCTGTCCTGGCCGCTTAGGCGCACCGGTATGCCTTCGAGGAGCAGGGACCCGAACGCCAGGGACTCCGCAAAGGCCCAGTCCACGCTCCCGTCCCTTGCCAGGCGCGTGGTCTTCTCGTCGATGATCCTCTTCAGCTTCGCATGCACGTGAAATCCGCTGGGAATGGCTGTCAGCTTTTCAGCAATGAGCCTGAGGCTTTCTTCCGGAGGGCCGGCCACGCGCTCCCCCCACTCCCATGCGTTGGGCTCACGGGTGAGCACCGGGCCATCGACCTCCGTGGTTCGGGCTTCCTGGAGGGCGCTCTTCAGCGATTCCCGGAATTGACTCCGCCTGGCCTCGGTCTCCTCCTTGGTGACGATGCCTTCGGCCATCAGCCGCTCGGCATACAGGCCGGGCTGGCTCTTCTTGCGCTCGATGATCTTGTACATCAAGGGATGAGTGAATGAAGGATCGTCGCCTTCGTTGTGGCCGTATTTGCGATAGCAGAAGACGTCGACAACCACGTCGCGGCCGAAGGTCTGGCGGAACCGCACGGCGAGGTCCATCGTGTACGCAACCGCCTCGGGGTCATCACCGTTCACGTGGAAAACTGGAACGGGAAGCATCTTTGCCACGTCGGTGGGGAAGAAGGTTGAGCGCGCATCCCGCGCGGAGGTGGTAAAACCGATCTGGTTGTTGATGATGACGTGGATTGTGCCCCCGGTCTTGTATCCGCGCAGCGTGGACAGGTTGAAGGTCTCTTCGACGATTCCCTGGCCCGAGAATGCCGCATCCCCGTGAAGAACGAGGGGAACGATTTCCTTGCGATCGACATCCCCGCGCTCGCGCTGCACGGCCCTCGCCATACCTTCCACCACGGGGTCCACGGATTCGAGATGGCTGGGGTTGGCCACGAGGTTCACGCGGACCGAACGGCCGTCGGCGTGTGCGTGCTCTGTCTGGAACCCCAGGTGATAGCGGACGTCGCCGCTTGAGCTGAAGTCCCCCGGATCCTCGATCCCCTCGAACTCCCGAAACAGCTCCACCGGCGGCTTGTTGAGGATGCGGTTGAGGACCGTGAGCCTGCCGCGGTGGGTCATTCCCATGATGATCTCCCGGATCCCCATCTCCGGAGAGCTGTCCACCAGGTGATGGAGGGCCGGAATGACTGACTCCGCGCCCTCCAGGGAAAACCGCTTCTGCCCGATGAAGGCGGTGTGCATGAAATGCTCGAACTCCTCCGCGGTCAGCAGGTCGTCAAGGATGGTCTTCTTCTTCTCAATGCCGAATGACGGCTTGTTGCGGGCAGACTCCATCTGCTGAATGAGCCAGCGGCGGATGGGCTTGTTCTGGATGTGAAGAAACTCGACGGCCACCGCCCCGCAGTACGTCTCACGCAGCGCCTGGATGATGTCGGTCAGCTTCATCTTGGACCGGGAGAAAACGCTTCCCGCCCAGAACTCTGTTTGAAGGTCGGTATCCGACAGGCCGAACTCGCTCAGAGTCAGCTGCTCGTACGTGTGCGCCGGTTCGGCGTAATAGTTCTTCTGCTCCCCCTCGGCCGGCGCCAGGGGATTGAGGTGGGCATACAGGTAGCCCACGTCGCGATACCCCCAGAGGAGGCTGTCCACCCTGCTCTGCTTGAACGCCATGTCGGTGGGAAGGGGACCATCGCTTGCGACGGCTCCGCCCCTCCTTTTCAACGCGATATGGCTGCCCTCCTGGTGCTGGAAGAACTCGTTCCATCGCGGATCCAAGGATTTCGGATCCGCCTGCCAACGCTCGTGGAGCTCTTCTATCCATTGGATATCGACTGACGAAAGAATGGACGCGTCGCTCATATACTTACCGCACCTCCTGTACGGTCTGCATGACGATCAATTGCGCCCGCGACTTTTGGGCGCCAGGACCGCCAGCCTGGAGGAGAGGAGGACGGGCACCTCGTCAGGGCGATCGGCAACGGGGACCCCCGCTTCCCGCAGGGCAGCCACCTTGTGCTCCGCCGTGCCTTTGCCCCCGGAGATGATTGCTCCGGCGTGTCCCATCCTCTTTTCCGGCGGCGCAGTGCGGCCGGAAATGAAGGAGACGACGGGTTTTTTCATGGAACTTGAAATATACTCCGCGGCGCTTTCCTCGTCATTCCCCCCGATCTCGCCGATGAGCGCCACGGCGGTGGTCTGGGGATCCGCCTCGAACAGGGCCAGAAGCTCGACGAAGCTCGTGCCGATGACCGGATCTCCCCCCACGCCAATACAGGTGGACTGACCCAGCCCGGCGCGCGTGAGGGCCCAGACCACCTCATAGGTCAGGGTGCCGCTGCGCGAGATCACTCCGACCCCTCCCGGCATGTGTATCCTGCCGGGCATGATGCCCACTTTTGCGGCCCCCGGGGTGATGAGCCCCGGACAGTTCGGGCCGATGAGCCGGCAGCCGCGTTCGGTGACGTAATGGGCGTCGCGGATCATGTCCAGGACTGGAATGCCTTCCGTGATGCACGCGATGAGGGGTATGCCGGCGTCTGCAGCCTCACGCAGCGCTCCGCCCGCGAACCGGGCCGGTACAAAGATAACCGTGCAATCGGCGCCGGTGCGCTGGACTGCGTCTGCAACCGTGTTGAACACAGGGATGCCGTCCACTGTTTCGCCGCCTTTGCCGGGGGTCACGCCTCCGACAACCCTGGTTCCATACTCGCGCATCGAACGCGCATGAAAGGACCCGTCCCTCCCCGTGATCCCCTGGACAATGACGCGCGTATCCGCGTTCAGCAGTATGCTCATGCCTTTCCCTTTCCGTCGGCGGACCCGGCCCTGGCCACAACGCCCTTGACCGCATCCGTCAGGTCCTCATAGGCGTCAATTCCCGCCCCTTTGAGGAGCGCGCGGCCTTCCGCCTCGTTGGTCCCGATCAGCCGTATCACAAGCGGAACGGGGATGGACAGGCGCTCGCGCGCCATGAGGATCCCACGGGCGATGTCGTCACAGCGTGTGATGCCTCCAAAAATGTTGATCAGGATCGCGGCAAGGCCCCGATGCGTGAGGATGATGCGCAGGGCATTCAGCACTTTTTCAGGATTCGAGCTGCCGCCAACGTCCAGGAAGTTGGCCGGGCTGCCGCCGAAGTACTTGATCAGGTCCATCGTCGCCATGGAAAGCCCCGCCCCGTTGACGATGCACCCGATAGTCCCCTCCAGGCCGACATACGAGAGGCCGTTGGACCGGGCGTCCATCTCCTCCGCGCCGTACTCTTCCGGACTTCGGAGGTTCTCCAGCTCGGGATGCCGGAACAGCGCATTGTCGTCGAAGATCACTTTTGCATCCGCAGCAATCAGCTTTCCCCCCGGTGTCTTTGCGCAGGGGTTTATTTCCACCAGGGAGCAGTCCTTCTCCGAAAAGAGCCGGTACATTCCCTGAAGAATGGCCCATGCCTGCTCGGAGAGCTCCGGGCCGAAGGCTGATGCCAGCTTTGCCTTGTGAGAGGGGGCTATGGGACCGGCTGCGGGGTCCAGGGGAAAACGCACGATCCTCTCAGGCTGCGTGGCGGCAATCTCTTCGATGTCCATGCCGCCGGAGGCGCTCGCGATGCACTGAACAGACTTGCCAGACCTGTCCACGGCGAGGCTCACGTAGAACTCCGCCTGAATGTCCACGGCCGCGGCAATGAGGACCCGCTGGACCTCGATCCCCTTGATGTGCATTCCCAGGATGTCACGAGCCCGGGATTCCGCTTCCTCGGGGGTTTTCGCCATTTTGACGCCCCCAGCCTTGCCTCGCCCTCCAACCAGGACCTGGGCCTTCACCATGACCGGGCAGCCGATGGAAGTGGCGATGGCTCTTGCTTCTTCGGGCGTTGACGCCGGTCTGCCTTCGGGCACGGGGATCCCGTACTCCCGGAGGAAACCCTTGGCTTGGAACTCGTGCAGCTTCATGTCCTTATTGCCCTCTTTATCATGTTGATGTTCTTCGTGATCTTGATCCCCCGGGGACATACCCGGGTGCAGTTGAAGTGATTGTCGCATGCCCAGGCCCCGTCGGGGGCGTCCAGCACGGACAGCCTCTGGCCGAATCCCCTGTCCCGGCTGTCAAAGATGAATCTGGCTGCCTGAACCAGGGCGGCCGGACCGATGTAGGCAGGTTTGGTCTCGAGCACGGGGCACGAGGAGTAGCACGCCCCGCAAAGGATGCAGCTCGTAGTGTCGTCGAATGCGGCCCTTTCCGCCTGGCTCTGAATGCGCTCTTTCCCCTCAACCGGCTCGTCGTTGATCAGGAACGGCTTCACGGACCTGAACTTCGAGAAGAAGGCTTTCTGGTCCACCATGAGGTCGCGCTGAACGGGCAGCCAGCGCAGGGGCTGGACGGTCACGAGCGCTCCCTCCTCTCTGGCAACGTCCCGCACCAGGGTCTTGCACGCCAGTCTCTCCGCGCCTGCGATGATCATTGCGTCCGAACCGCACACCCCGTGCGCGCAGCTTCTTCGAAACGAAAGGCTTCCGTCCTGTTCTTCTTTCACCCGGATAAGGGCATCCAGAATGCGATCCGTTGGTTCGGCGTCGATGGGGTAGTCCACATCATGGGGGCCCGTGTCCGCTTCAGGGTCGAATCTTCTGATCCGCAGCACGATCTTCACGCCGCCCTCCTCAATAGACCCGGGGCTTCGGGGCCCATTGGGAGACATCCACGGGCCGGGTCCCCAGGACTGCCTCTTTTTCCCCGAGCCACACAAGACTGTGTTTCAGCCATCTTGCATCATCCCGCGTGGGGTAGTCATCGCGGGCGTGCGCGCCGCGGCTCTCCGTCCGGGCCCTGGCTGCCGTTGTCGTGAGGTAGGCCAGGTCCACGAGGTTCCCCAGCTCCAGAACGCCCAGGAGGTCCGTATTAAACCGGTCCGCCCTGTCCTGCACGCGCACCTCCGCCCACCGCTGGCGCAGCTCCTTCATCTTCTGGACCGCCAGGTACAGGTCCTGCTCATTGCGGAAGACCCCGACCTTCTCCATCATCACGGTCTCCATCTCTTCCCGCACCTGCTGCGCCCGGGGACCCCGGCTGGCCCTGGTCAGCCGCGCCACCTCGCTCCGTGCCGGCTCCGCCGCATCCCTGGCGAGGTTGCCGTAGTCGGCAACTCTCACGAACCCCGCCATGTGCCTTCCCGCGCGGCGTCCGAAGACAACGAGGTCCACGAGACTGTTGGTCCCCAGCCGATTTGCGCCGTGAACGGAGACACAGGCGCATTCTCCGGCGGCATAAAGCCCCTGGTACACGTCCCCTGCCTCATCCGCGATAACTCTTCCTTCAATGTCAGTCGGAATCCCCCCCATCGCATAGTGGGCTGTCGGCTGGATGGGAATGGGGGTATCGGCGGGGTCGATGCCGAGGTACGTGCGGCTGAAGCCCGTGATGTCGGGCAGCTTTTTCTCCAGCACCTCTCTGCCGAGCTTTGTCGCGTCCAGGAGCACCCAGTCGTCTATCCTCCCGTCCCCCCGCATTCCGTTGCCGGAGGCGATCTCGGTGAGAATGGCGCGCGAGATCATGTCTCGTGGCGCAAGGTCAAGGAGACCGGGAGCGTAGCGCTCCATGAATCGCTCCCCCTTCCTGTTCCTGAGGATCCCTCCTTCTCCACGAACCCCCTCGGTGATGAGGATCCCCATCCCCTTGATGCCGGTGGGATGGAACTGGAAGAACTCCATGTCCTGGAGCGGCACTCCGCGGCGCGCCAGCACTGCCGGACCGTCTCCGGTATTGGCGTGCGCATTGGAGGTGATGCGGAACATGCGGCCGAAACCGCCCGTTGCGAACAGGACAGCCTTGGCCCGGAAGGTATGGATCTCCCCGGTGGCCAGCTCGAGCGCCACCACACCGCTGCACCTGCGGCCGTCCAGGATCACGTCCAGAACGTGGACCTCGTCGTGGAACTCGACGCCGTTCTTGATGCATTGCTGGTAAAGGGTCTGCAGGATCATGTGCCCGGTACGGTCCGCCGCGTAGCAGGAGCGGCGCACGGGGCCCTCCCCGAAGTTGCGGGTGTGGCCGCCGAAGCGCCTCTGATCGATTCTGCCCTCGGGGGTCCTGCTGAAGGGAAGCCCTCGGTTTTCCAGGTCGTACACCGCGCGCACTGCGTCCTCCGCCAGGAGGATGGCGGCTGCCTGGTCTACGAGGTAGTCGCCGCCTTTCACCGTGTCAAAGGCGTGCCACTCCGGCCTGTCCTCCTCCACGTTGCCCAGCGCGGCGCCGATTCCTCCCTGGGCCGCGCCGGTATGGCTTCTCATTGGGTGGACCTTCGAGAGGACCGCTGTCCGCGCCGCCGCGCTGGCCTCCAGGGCCGCGTACAGACCCGCACCGCCCGCGCCGACGATCAAAGCGTCGAACTCGTGCACCATGGGGACCTCCCTAGCCCGCACCGCCCGTAGGGCGGTACGGCGTATTCGCCGAACGGGTACTCCCGTATCCGGTGTTCACCATCGCCACGTAAAGTCGTTCCATCGCCCTTAAAGACTTTCCAGCTCCTGGACAGCCCTGCGCATCGACTCAGCGGATGCTTCCAGGGATTTCCTCTCCGTTTCCGTCAGGGGCAGCTCGAGGATCCGCTCCGCCCCGTTTTTTCCAAGGATGACGGGGACTCCGAGGAAAATGTCTTTGAAGCCATATTGCCCGCGCAGATACACGGAGGCGGGTATCAGTCGCTTCTCATCCTTGATGACTGCTTCCACCATCTTGGCCACCGAGGCCCCCGGCGCGTAGAACGCGCTCCCTGTTTTCAGGAGTCCCACGATTTCCGCTCCGCCCGTGCGCGTCCTGCCAACCAGGGATTCGATGGCAGTGGAGTCCAGGAGCTGGGATATCGGAATGCCGCCCACGGAAGTGAAGCTGGTGAGCGGGACCATGTCGTCTCCATGGCCTCCCAGGACCATTGCCTGGACATCACCCGGCCAGACCCCGAGGCGCTCGGCGATGAACCAGCGGAACCTCGTGGAGTCCAGAACGCCCGCCATTCCGATCACCTTGGAGAGAGCGAAGCCAGTCTCCCGGAGGACCGCCATGGCGATGACGTCCAGCGGGTTTGTGACAACGATGACCACCGCGTTCGGCGCGCGCCGGGCGATCTCCCGCGCGGACTGCCTGGCGATCCCCACGTTCGTGCGAAGCAGGTCCATTCGGTCCATTCCCGGTTTGCGGGCTATGCCGGCGGTGAGAACAACGACGTCGCTGCCGGCCATCTCGGCGAAATCCGTTGTCCCCCGTATGCCCACCTCGTAGCCGCGAAGCGGGGCCGCGTGGAGGAAATCCATGGCCTTGCTCTGCGCCAGGCCGTCAACCACGTCCACCATGACGATGTCCGCGATGTTCTTCTCAGCGATGTAGTATACGGCTTTGGCCCCGACATTCCCTGCGCCGATGACTGTCACTTTCATGCGGCACCTCCCTGGACCACGGAAGCGATCAGCCGGGCTGACTGGGCCAGCGTCTCCTTCTCATCCCGGGTGAGCTCAGGGGTCAGGATCTTTACGACCCCCTTCTCGCCGACGATTGCCGGAACGCTCAGAGCGGCATCCCTGATCCCGTATTCGCCGTCAAGCACGACGGAGACAGGGAAGATCCGCGCCAGGTTCATGTGAACCGCGTCCGCAAGCTCGGCAATTGCCGCTGACGGCGCATAGTATGCAGTTGATCTCTTTGCCAGCTCCACCAGGAGGTCTCCCGCGCTTCGGGTCTCTGAAACGATGGCCGCGATGCGCTCAGGGGGAAGAAGTTGGGGGAGGGGAACTCCCGAGACGCTGCAGTAGCGCGGCAGACAGACCATGTCGTCCGAGTGCCGGCCAATGACCATGGCTGTCACGATTTCCGCGGACACATCGAGCTCCCGGGCAATCAAGGCACGCAGGCGCATGGAATCAAGGATTCCTCCGAGCCCCAGGACCCGGGTTCGCGGCATGCCCGATCGAAGCGTGAAAAGGGCAGTGAGAGAGTCCACCGGCTCGGTGGCCACAACCACGACGCTGTCCGGGGCAAGCCGGGCAACCTCCGAGGCGAGGGTCCTGATCAAGGGCGCATTCTCGCTGAAGAGGTCTTCACGGCGCATTCCTGGAGAACGGATTGCCCCCGCGGCAATAACGACCATCTGGGATCCCTGGATGTCCGCCAGGGAATCGGACCCGACAAGCGAATTGCGGTATCTCCTGATGGGCGCGGCCTCCATGATGTCCAGAGCCTTGCCCCGGGAAAGGCCCTGCTTTACGTCGATGAGGAGCACATCCGTGACGCCTTTCTCCGCAATAAAGAATGCTGCGTTGGCCCCGACATTTCCGCTTCCGATGATGCTCACACGGGACATATCGACTCCTTCACTTTCCTCTGCCGAAGTTACTAGCTCGCCCGCGCCAGATTCAGGAGCCCTCCTGCCAGCAGGATGCGGCGATGCCTGTCGGAGACATCGAGCTTGGTCATTATCGTCTTCCCGTTCACCTGGACCGGCACATCCGTCGCTCCGCTCTCAAGCAGTTTGCGCACCCCCGTGATGCGGACTTTGTCCCCCTGGTGGATGGCCTCATAGTCCGACGGGTCCCCAAAGGTGAGGGGAAGTATTCCGAAGTTTATGAGATTGGACTTGTGGATTCGTGCAAAGCTCTTAGCAATTTTCAGTCTCACCCCCAGGTACCGCGGCGCAAGGGCGGCGTGCTCCCGGGAGGAGCCCTGCCCGTAGTTCTCTCCTCCAATGACCGCCCCGCTCTTCTTCTCCCGGGCCCGGCGCGCGAACTCCTGGTCCGCCTGGATGAAGACGAAATCGCTGATGGCAGGGATGTTGCTTCGGAAAGGCAGGACACGGTTTCCCGCCGGCATGATGATGTCCGTGCTGATGTCGTTTCCCACCTTGATCAGGACCTCTGCCTCGATGCTGTCCTCCAACGGTCCGAAAGTGGGGAACGGCTTGATATTCGGACCCCGGATGATCTGCACGTCATCCGGGCTTCGCGCGGGCATGAAGAACCAGTTCGGGTTGAAGGCATAGCGCGTGGGGTAATCCACGCTGGGGAAATCCCCCAGAGTCCTGGGGTCGGTGATGCGCCCGGTCAGCGCGGAGGCGGCGGCGGTCTCCGGGGAGCACAGGTACACAAAATCGTCGTCAGTTCCGCTCCTGCCCTTGTAGTTTCGGGGCATCGTGCGCAGGGAGTTCGTGCCGCTTGCCGGCGCCTGGCCCATGCCGATGCATCCCAGACAGCCCGCTTCGCAGATGCGCGCTCCCGCATCCACCAGGAGCTTGATGCCGCCCATGGCCATGACGTTCTCCAGTGTCTGGCGGCTCCCTGGGTTCACGCTCAGGTCCACCGTGGGATGGCGCTGCCTGCCTTCCAGGGCGCGGGCCACGATCATCAGGTCCCGGTAGCTCCCGTTCGTGGATGAGCCCACCAGGACCTGCTGGACTTCGACGTTCGAGAGCTCTGCGGCGGTCTTTACATTGTCCGGGTTGGAAGGGCAGGCAACAAGGGGCTCTATGGCGGAAAGGTCGATCCTGGTGACCTCATCGAACCGGGGATCCGCGCCCTGCGTGAGGGGACGGAAATCATTCTCCCGGCCGTTCATCCCCAGGTACCAGCGGGTCACTTCGTCGGAAGGAAACACGCATGCGGTAAAGCCCATGTCGACCGCCATGTTTGCAATGGTTCCGCGCGCAGCCATGTCCAGCTTGGCCACGCCCGGGCCAAAAAACTCCATGATCTTCCCCGTGCCGGCCTTGGCGGAGAAGCGGCGCAGCAGCTCCAGGATGACGTCCTTCCCGGATACCCACGGCCGCAGCAACCCTTCCACGTGGATCCCCCAGACCTTCGGCGTCATGAGGTAGAAAGGCTTTCCGGCCATGGCCATGGCCACCTCGTTGCCCCCTGCGCCGATGGCGAGCATGCCGAGGCAGCCGCCCGTGGTGGTGTGGCTGTCCGACCCCAGCAGGGTCTTCCCCGGCGCGCCGAACCTCTGCCGGTGGACGTGGTGCGACACGCCGTTGCCGGGGGGAGAAAGAATCACGCCGTACTTGGAGGCGCACGAGATGAGGAAGCGGTGGTCGTCCGCGTTCTTGAAATCGGTCTGGATGATGTTGTGATCGATATAGCTTACTGCAAGCTCGGCCTTGACCCGGGGAAGCCCCATGGATTCGAACTCCAGATACGCCATTGTTCCCGTTGCGTCCTGCGTGAGGGTCTGGTCGATCCGAAGCCCGATCTCCTTCCCCGCTGCGGGCGTTCCTTCAACCAGATGCTCACCGATGAGCATTCCCGTAATCGTGTCTTTCATTCGTCACCCTTTTCCCGAATTGAGCGCTGCTGGATTATAGTATAATCACGGACGAACCGGCGAGCGAACAGGAAATACCGCGACTGCAAGCACGAACTTCGTTGACGCCGCCGGGAGCATGGCAGTATATTCCCACTGGAATGACATCCCTCGGAGCCGAGACGATATTCAGCATCTCAGGATTCCGAGCGCCAAACACCCTTTTGGCGACACTCTTCGTGGATGCAGTCTTACTCCTTCTCGTTTTCGCCGTTCGTCGGCGGATAGCGCTCGTTCCGGGCAGGTTCCTGCAGGTCGTGGAGTCGGTCGTGGATTACCTTCGCACGACGGTGGACCAGGTGGCCGGCGCCCGGTCGGCAATGATATTCCCGTGGGTCGGGGTTTTTTTCATCTACATAGTATTCAACAACCTCATGGGGCTGTTTCCCGGGTTCGGGTCGGTCGGATTCTGGCGCACGCCTGATGCTGGAGGGCAGCCGGTCCTGGTGCCCATCCTCAAGGCAGCCACTTCGGACCTCAACACGACCCTTGCCCTGGCAATCGTGTCTGTTTTCGCCACGCATATCCTCGCCATCCGCACAACCGGCATCGCGGTTTACCTCAAGCGCTTCTTCGCGTTGAACCCGATATTCCTCTTCGTCGGGCTGCTGGAAATCGTTCAGGAGCTGACAAAGTTCATCTCCTTCTCATTCCGCCTTTTCGGCAACATTTCGGGCGGCGAGATCGTGCTCAGCACAGTCGCAAAAATGTTCGCATTCATCCTGCCCGTCCCGTTCCTTGCCCTCGAGATCCTCGTCGGCGTGGTCCAGGCGGCAGTGTTTGCGCTTCTGACGATGGCATTCATGGCAATATTGACGGAATCGTCTCATCATTAGGGAGGGTGCTCATGGTTACGTTCACTGTCACCGGCGGGATCATCATCGCAATCGGCGGGTCTTTCCCAGCTCTCGCGGTGGGTCTGATCGGCATGAAGGCCATGGAGGCAATCGGGAGGAACCCCGAGGCATCCGGCCGCATCCTACCCACCATGATCCTGGCAATGGCATTCGCTGAAGCCATCGCCATCTACTCCCTGATCTTCGCGTTCCTGCGCTGATCCACCGGGAGAACATCATGGGAGAAACCCTGGGGGCCTTCGCAATCAATCCGTGGCTCCTCGCGGGCCAGATCATCAACTTTCTCGTCATCGGCTGGGTGCTGTGGCGCTTCCTGCTCAGGCCGCTGCAGGCAAACATGAAGGCACGTAGCGAAAAGATAGCCAAGGGACTGCAGGATGCAGACAAGGCGAAGGCGGCGCTGGAGGATGCGGGCAAGGAGCGGGAGCGGATCCTTGCAGAGGCATACGCCCAGGCGTCCCGTCTCCTCGAGCGCGCCCGCGATGAGGCGGAGCGGCTGCGCGCGGCGGCGCTGGAGCGGGCAGGGGTCGACGCGGAAAGGATGATAGCCGAGGCGCGCGGGCTCATGGCTCTGGAGCGCCAGGAGATGGAGAGGGACATACAGGGCCTGTCCATCCAGCTTTCCGGGAAGATCCTCGAATCGGTTGTCACGGACCTGTTCAGTGAGGATGAGAAAACGCGGATCGTGGCTGAAGGAATGAGAAAGATCCGCGGGGTCGCAGTATCGTGAACAGGCTGGCCCAGCTGACTTTCACACCGGAGGGAGAGATCAACCAGGAGGTTGCCTCCTTGGTGCTGGAGAATCTCACCCGGTCGCAGCTGAAGTTCTACCTTTCAGCGCTTCGTCGGGAGATGCGGCGTCGCCGCGTGTACGTGGCGCTCTCGGGAGGAAAGGAGAGCGAGGTGAGCGGAACGATCAGCGAAAGATACCCGGGCAGGGAGCTTTCCATCTCCCGTGAAGACGGGCTTGGGGCGGGCGTCAAAGTCAGTGCAGGGGACGACATCGTTGACGCCAGCGTGCAGGGATATCTGAAGGAATTGCTGGAAGAGATCGGGAAGGCATGAAAGCTGAAGACCTTGTCAGGCAGATAGAACAGAAGCTGCAGGGCGCGGAAGTTCGCCCGGCCGTGGCCAACGTGGGACGCGTCGTGTCCGTCGGGGACGGTATCGTGAAGGCGGACGGCCTCTCGCGGGCAGGCTACGGCGAGCTTGTTCAGCTGGAAGACGGAAGGCTGGGCCTTGTGATGAGCCTGGACGAGGATTTCGCTTCCGTCCTCCTGCTGTCCGAGGATTCCAGAGTGCCCGAAGGCATGGAGCTGAAGACCACGGGAACGCTCCTTTCCCTCCGCGTTTCCGATGATCTTTTCGGCAGGGTCATCGATCCATTCGGCAGCCCGCTGGACGGTCGACCCCTGTCCGTAACCAACTGGACCGCGGTTCTTCTGGAGCGCATAGCCCCGGGAGTGACCCAGCGCGCGTCTGTCGAAGTCCCCCTGAAGACCGGCATCAAGGTTGTCGACGCCCTCACCCCAATCGGCAGGGGCCAGCGGCAGCTGATTGTCGGAGACAGGAACACAGGCAAGACCGCCCTTGTTGTGGACACCATCATAAATCAGCGCGACAGGGACCTGGGCCTTCCGCAGGTGGTGTGCGTGTACTGCGCCGTGGGACAGAAAAGAGGGTCTATTGCCCGCACGGTGGCAAAGCTCGCCGAAGAGCGGGCCATGGGCTACACCATCGTCGTGGCGGCCAGCTCTTCCACCCCGGCGGCCATGCAATACCTCGCTCCCTTTGCGGCGTGCGCCATCGGAGAGTACTTCATGGAAAAGGGCATGGATGCCCTGGTGGTCTATGACGACCTCTCAAAGCACGCCTGGGCATACCGGCAGCTGTCCCTTCTCCTGCGACGGCCTGCCGGCCGGGAAGCCTACCCCGGAGACATTTTCTACCTTCATTCCCGCCTCCTGGAACGGGCGGCAAAGCTTTCGAAGGCGAATGGGGGTGGGTCCCTCACGGCACTGCCCATCATAGAGACGCAGGCGGGCGACATTTCCGCATACATCCCGACGAACGTCATCTCCATCACGGACGGGCAGATCTACCTGGAGACGGACCTTTTCAACGCGGGACAGCGGCCTGCGGTGAACGCCGGACTCTCGGTCTCCCGCGTGGGTGGCAAGGCGCAGTCGAAGTCCTTCCGGCAGGTCTCTGGCCTGATGCGTCTGGAGCTGGCCCAGTACCAGTCCCTGGCTGCTTTCTCCCAGTTCGGCTCCGACCTCGATGAAGCCACTCAGAGGCGGATCAACAGGGGGAAGCGCATCGTGGAAATCCTCAAGCAGCCTCAGTTTTCTCCCATGGGAGACCTGGAGCAGGTCATCAGCATACACGCCGCAGGTTCCGGACTTTTAGATGAGGTGCCGCTTGAGAAGATCGGGGAGTTCGAGAAAAGGGTCATGGACCACCTGAGAACGAGTCACGGCGAGCTCTGCACAAGGATCGCCAGCGGGGCGCGCATGGATGACGCCACGCTGAAGGAGCTGAATGAGGCGATCCTGGCCTTTGCCAGGACCGTGCGGTGAGAAGGACCGTATGCCGCAGAACCTCAGGACCCTGAAATCCAGGATCAGGACGGCCAAAAACATTGCGCAGCTGGCCAAGACGCTGGAGATGGTGTCCGTGGCAAAGATCCGCCGCGCGCGCGGCCTTGCGGAGACGGTGCGTCCCTACGCGGAAAGTATCACCTCCCTCGGGGACACCGCCCTGCGCAGCGTGGCTCCCGGGGAGTTCCTGCATCCCTACCTCGGATCGGCAAAGCCGGGGGGGCCCACCAGGGCAGGGATGCCCAACCCCACGGAGGACCGCGGGAGGGGCGGCGGAGCCTCGCCGCGCGATGGCGCGGCGTTGGACGGCGGAAGCCGCCCCACGGCACGGAAGCCGGAGGGCGGCGGAGCCCCGCCGCGCGATGGCGCGGCGTTGGACGGCGGAAGCCGCCTTCTGCTGGTCATCGGCCCTGACAAGGGCCTCTGCGGACCCCTGGTGTCGAACCTCGTGCGCAGGATGTTCGACGAGGACAGCCCCGACGCGCAGCTCATCACAGTGGGCAAGCGAATGGAAGCGCCCGCTGCAAGGATCGCCGGCAGCAGGCTCGTTGCCTCCTTCCCCGTCGGCTCCCGGCTTCCCGAGTATTCCCTTGTGTACGACCTGGTCCTGACCATCAACAGCTATATTCTCTCGGGGAAGGCTTCCCGGCTCGACGTGCTGTACACCCGTTTCATCTCCTACTTCACCCAGGTTCCGACTCTGGACCACGTGCTGCCCCTTGCCCCTGCACAAGGACGTGCGACCCCACGGAGTACCGTGGGAGGGTTGGCAGAGCCCGAGAGCCAGCGCCCTCACACCATAGAACCCGACCTCTCTGGCCTGCTCGAGGCTCTGCTCCCGCACTACCTCGAGGTGCGTTTGTTCGACTCTGTCATCCAGGCATACTCATCCGAGCACGGGGCGCGGATGGTCGCAATGCAGAACGCGAAAAAGAATGCGCTGGAAATCGCGGATTCGTTCACACTTCTGTACAATAAGACCCGCCAGGAAAGGATTACGAATGAGATCCTGGACCTGGCCAATACAGGGAAGCGAGCATGAAATTACCCGGCGGCAACAACGGCAAGGACGGAATCGAGGGCAGGGTCATCCGGGTCCAGGGGCCTGTGATCGACGTGGAGTTCACGGGGGAGCTCCCCGGTGTCTATGAGGCCCTGCAGCTCGAGCGGGGCGGAGGAATCCCGACCCTCGTCCTGGAGACCGAGTTTGTGCTGGAAAACGGAGAAGTGAGGACGCTTGCGCTGGGGCCAACCGAGGGCATTTCCCGCGGCGCCCGGGTCCTGCGCACCGGAGCACCCGTCACAGTCCCGATCGGCGAAAAAACACTGGGACGGATCTTTGATGTGCTGGGAAAACCCATTGATGGAGGAAATCCAGTTGAGGGCCCCGACGTGCAAAGAGCCCCCATCCATCGTCTTCCACCGACGCTTGCAGAGCAGCGGACCAAACCCGAGATGCTGGAAACGGGGATCAAGGTCATCGACTTGATTGCTCCCTTCACCAAGGGCGGCAAGATCGGGATCTTCGGCGGCGCCGGGGTTGGCAAGACGGTCATCGTCAAGGAGCTGATCCGCAACATCGCCATCGAGCATCGAGGCTACTCGGTGTTCGCCGGGGTGGGGGAACGTTCGCGCGAGGGCACGGACCTCTGGTTGGAGATGGAAGAGTCCAAAGTCCTGGACAAGACCGTGCTTGTTTTCGGCCAGATGAACGAGCCGCCCGGCAACAGGCTGAGGGTGGGCCTGACGGCGCTCACCATGGCGGAATACTTCCGCGACGAGAAGGGAGTGGACGTGCTCCTTTTCATCGACAACGTGTTCCGATTCGCCCAGGCCGGAAGCGAGGTCTCCGCAGTGCTGGGCCGCATGCCCTCAGCGGTAGGTTACCAGCCCACCCTGGCTGAAGACATCGGGAACCTGCAGGAAAGGATCACCTCCACGCAGAACGGGTCCATCACCTCGGTCCAGGCCATCTACGTCCCTGCGGACGACTACACTGACCCTGCGCCGGTTGCGATCTTTGGACACCTTGACGCCACCATCACCCTGGAGCGCTCCATTGCGGAACAGGGACTCTACCCCGCAGTCGACCCGCTGACCTCGTCCTCCCGCCTGCTTGATCCGAACGTCGTTGGCGTGGAGCACTATCGCATCGCAATGGAGGTCAAACGGATCCTGCAGCGCTACAAGGACCTGCAGGATATCATCTCCATCCTCGGGATTGACGAGCTTTCGGATGAAGACAAGCTCCTTGTTTCCCGGGCGCGCAAGATCCAGCGGTTCCTCACGCAGCCCCTTTTCGTCTCGGAGACCTTCACAGGCAAGGAGGGGCGGTACGTGACGATAGTCGACACGCTCCGCGGCTTCACGGAGATCATCGAGGGGAAGCACGACCGTCTTCCCGAGACCGCTTTCTACAACGTGGGCCCCATCGAGGAGGCGGTAGCCGATGTCTGAGGAGTTCTCGCTGCGCGTCATCTCCCCCCTGGGGACCGCCTTCGAGGGGAAGGTGACGCAGGCCACGCTGCCCACGCCGAACGGGGAGATAACCATTCTTGCCCATCACATGCCGATTGTCGCCGTGCTTTCCGAAGGCGAGGTGCGGATCCCGACGGAAAAGGGAGAGGTGATCATAGCAGTGGCGGGAGGCTTCCTGGACACGGACCTCAATGCGGCAACAGTGCTCTCCGACTTCGCTGCTGAGGCCGAAAGCATCGAGGTAGCGCGCGTGGAAGCCGCCCGCAAGCGCGCGGAGGAGCTGCTGGCAGAGAAGAAGCTCAAGGGCGAGATCGCCCTCATAGAGCGCGACCTGCAGAGGTCGCTCCTGCAGCTCAAGGTGGCGGAGCGCTACCGGCGCAGGCGGCCGCAACGATAACCGCCCGCAGTTCTTGACGTTCGGAGCCAGCTGACTGATATTGGTCTCGGAAGATCGGAAGAAAAGAGGGGAATATGAAAACGCAAGGCACGCAGCAGGACCTTTTCGACCTTTCATCGCCTGAAACCGCGGAGGCAATGAGACACCATCTTCTTGGGGAGCGGGAGGAGGCGGAAAAGGCCTTTGAAAAGCTCCTCAAGAAAGATCCCGGCAACTATTTCTTCCACTACCTCCTTGGTGAGAGTCAGTACGCGCTGGGCCGGCTCAGCGACTCGGTGCTCGAATACCAGAAGGCCATTGACCTGAAGCCCGATTTCGGAGTGGCGTTCTACAAGATGGGGGTCTGCTACCATCGAATGGGTCAGCTGGAGAAGAGCCTGGAAAGCTTCACGGCGATCACGAAGATGCGGGGCCAGGGACACGCGATGGCAAGCTATTTCATCGGCCTCATCAACCAGTTCCTGGGAAACGACGAGGAGGCGGAGGAAGGCTTTCGCGTTCTGCGCGGGTCGTCAAAGGAATCCTTGATCGCCAACTACTACCTTGCCCAGCTCAAGATCAAGCATCACCGATATCAGGATGCCCTGGACCTGCTGGAGGAGCTGCTTGCAGCCACGCCCAACCTGGCGGAGGTGCACTTCCAGAAGGGTATGGTGTTCATGGGTATGCACAAGAACATGGAGGCCATTCGTTGTTTCAGAAAGACCCTTGAGCTGAACCCGGATGATCAGCGGGCGCGGGGCAACCTGGAATTGCTCACAGAAGTGCCGGAGATATGAGCGCGAAACCGCAGGAATCCCATCGCACGGAGACCGACAGCTTGGGCAACGTCAAAGTGCCTTCCTGGGCGTACTGGGGCGCGCAGACCCAGCGGGCGGTTGAGAACTTTTCCGTTTCGGACCTTCGGATTCCCGTTCCCCTGATCAGGGCGCTTGGAATCGTCAAGGAGGTGGCCGCGGTCGTCAATCGCGACCTGGGCCTCATCGACAAGCCGCTTTCAGATGCCATCATGAAGGCGGCCCGCGAGATGGCGGAAGGCGCGTGGAACGCTCATTTCCCCATAGACGTTTTTCAGACCGGGTCGGGGACCTCCTGGAACATGAATGCCAACGAGGTCATTGCCAACAGGGCCAACGAGATCCTGGGCGCGCCACTCGGGGCCAAAAAGCCGGTGCATCCCAACGACCACGTCAACCGGGGGCAGTCTTCAAATGACGTGATCCCCACCGTGATCAGCATGGCGGACAGGGAAGAGGCAGCCTTGACCGCGCAGGCCCTCGGCAAGCTTCAGGAAAGCCTGGAGCGCAAGGCAGGTCAGCTCGGTGAGGTCCTCAAGATCGGCCGCACCCACCTGCAGGACGCAGTCCCCATGACATTGGGCCAGGAGTTTTCAGGATATGCCCGGCAGATCGAAAAAGGGCGCGAGCTCCTGGAGCGCAGCTTCCCGGACCTGGAAGAGCTGGCCATCGGGGGAACGGCCATAGGGACGGGCCTCAATGCGCATCCGGATTTCGCCCGCCGGGCTGTTGCGGCAATTGCAGAGCGGACAGGGGTTCCGTTTCGGGAGGCAAAGAACAAGTTCGAGGCCATTGCCGCGCGGGACTCGCAGGTCCAGCTCATGGGAGCCCTCACCACTATCGCTGTATCCCTCACAAAGATCGCCAACGACCTTCGTCTTCTTGCAAGCGGGCCGCGCGCGGGTCTTGCCGAGATCGTCCTTCCCGCTCTGCAGCCGGGAAGCTCCATCATGCCGGGCAAGGTGAATCCCGTCATCCTGGAAATGACCATCCAGGCGGCCGCTCACGTCATGGGGTCCGGCCTCAGCGTAACCCTGGGAGGCCAGACAGGACCGCTTGAGCTGAACATGATGCAGCCCATCATTGCCTGGGAGACACTGAGCTCGCTGTCGCTGATCGGCCGCACTGCCACCGCGCTTGCCGAGAGGTGCATCGACGGGATCGAGGCGGACGTGGAACGAAGCCGGGAGTGGATAGAGCGCAGTCTCGCCTTGGTGACGCCGCTCTCCCTGAAGGTTGGCTACGACAGAGCCGCCAAGCTGGCGCAGAAGGCCCTGGCGGAAAACCGGACTATCCGTGAGGTCGTGGTCGCAGAAGGGATTCTCACCACCGAAGAGGCGGACAAGCTGCTGGATCCCCGCGGAATGCTGGGGCCGGAGGGCTAGCTGGCGGGCGGAACCACGCCCAGGCGCCATCGCAGCAGCCGACGGCCAACGAGGGAACAGACTTCAGGAGAACTCAGGCCGCGCCTTCTTACTGTCCCGTGAAAAGGCCGATCAGGGACAGCATGGGGCTCGGGTATACGCCAAGGGCAACGACAATGAGGGTCAGGATCGCGAGCGCGATCCCCGTCAGGAAGGGCTGTCGAGGTGCCAGATCTACCGCAGCGGCGCTGCCTTCCCTGCCGCGGTACATTGCGGACACTATTTTCAGGTAGTAGAAGATCGATATTGTTCCATTCACCGCAAGGATGATGATCAGCGTCCACAGTTGCGCGCCCGCTCCAGCGCTCAGGATGATGAACTTGCCCACGAAGCCCGCGGTCAGCGGCAGCCCTGCAAGAGAGAGCAGCGATGCGGTGAAAACCCCTGCAAGCCACGGGGATCGAGAGGCGAGACCCACGTAATCATCGATCATGTCCGCTTCCTTCTCCGGGGTTGAGAGGGCGGCAATGACAGCGAACGCACTCAGAGTCGTAGCGAAATACGCAACGAGGTAGAAGGAGACGGCGCGGACTGCCAGGGTCCCGCCTGCGACAAAGGCCACCAGGAGGTATCCCAGGTGGGCGATCGAAGAGTACGCCAGGATCCGCTTGACATTGTTTTCCCGCAAGGCGAGCAGATTCCCGATGAACATTGAAAGCCCTGCGATGATCGTGAAGACCCACGGGAATGCGCTTCCCGTGCCCCCCGGGGCGACAAATGAGTCCGCGCCGAGCGGGATGAACAACCTGACAAGAAGCACTGCCACGGCGCCCTTTGAGATCGTTGCGATGTAGCCCGCCACGGGCGCGGGGGACCCGTCATAGATGTCAGGGGTCCAGAGATGGAACGGCACCACGGCCAGCTTGAAGCCTATGGCGACAAGGATCATTCCCAGGCCCACGACGGCAAGAATGCCGTCCGCCGCGCCCTTTCCTCCGGCTGACCCCAGGGCGATCCTGCTTATCTCCATGCTCCCCGAAGCGGCGTACAGGAGGGCCATTCCAAAAAGGAGGAATGCGGATGTGGCTCCTGCCAGCACGAGGTACTTGATGCCTGCCTCGGCGCCGGCTCCCCGTTCCCGTCTCCACGCAATGAGCGTGTACAGCGACACGCTGAGAAGCTCAAGGCCCAGGAAGAACGTCGCGAAGGCGCTGGCTGCCGTGAGCACCATGGAGCCCAGGGAGGCAAGGAGCAGGAGGAAATAGTATTCGCCGCGGGCTTCATCGTGACCGCGCAGGTAAGCCCACGAGCTGGCCGTGACGAACACGCTGGCCGCAAGGACGAGCCCCATTCCGAAAATCACGAACCGGTCAAAGGAAAGAAGACCGGCCACTTCGCGCGGCGCCGCTGTCCATGCCAGGCCAAGGGATGCCAGGGCAACGATAAAGCCGACAAGTGTCATGCCGGCCGCGAGGCCGTGCCGGCGCGCGAATGCGGCAGCAAGCAGGACAAGCAGCGAGACTGCGGCGACCACCAGCATGGGAAGGAGCACAAGGATGTCCTGCATGATCATGCGCCACCCCCCACTGTTGCCAGCACACCCGCAACAACCTGGTCGACAACCCGCAGGATGGGCTGCGGGAAAAGCCCCAGCACGACCAGGAGCGCAATCATGACGTACAGCACGCCCGTTTCCAAGGCGGAAAGATCGTGGAATACCCATTTCTCCTTCGGGCTTCCGTGGAATGCGAGCTGGATCATGCGAAGCGCGTATACCATTGCTATCACGAGGCCAACGCCCGCAAGCACCGCGACGACCACGCTCACGCGGTATGTGCCCAGCATGACCAGGAACTCCGACACGAAATTGACCAGCCCCGGCAGACCCACAAGTGCCATCGCCAGGACCATTGCCGCAGCGCCCATTCGCGGAGCCTGACGCCAGAGGCCGCCCATGCGGTTCAGGTCTCGCGTGTGGATCCTGTCCTGCAGGAACCCGACCAGGATGAAAAGGGCCCCGGTGCTGATGCCATGGCTTACCATCTGCAACACGGCCCCTGAAAGGGCGATGCTGTTGAATGTGTAAATACCTAGCAGGACGAAACCGAGGTGGCTCACGCTGGTATAGGCTACAAGCCGCTTCATGTCGGACTGGCCGAAGGCCATGAAACCGCCGTACAGGATGCCTGCCAACGCCAGGGCTATGGCAATGGGGGCGAACTCGCGCGACGCGGCGGGGAAAAGCGGGATTACGAACCGGATGAAGCCGTAGCCTCCGGTCTTCAGCAGGAGACCCGCCAGGATCACGCTGCCCGCCGTGGGCGCTTCCGTGTGGGCGTCCGGGAGCCACGTGTGGAGGGGGAACATCGGAAGCTTCACTGCGAAGGCCGCGAAGAAACCCAGCATGAGGAGCATTCCCATCACGGGGGAAAGTGTTGTTCCCAGGAGGTCGCGGTAGTCAAAGGAAAGAGAGCCGCTGGCCATCCCGTGCACCACGGCCAGTCCGATGATGGCCACAAGCATCAGCAGACCGCCGATCTGCGTGAAGAGGAAGAACTTGACGGCCGCCCGGTGGCGGTTCTCGTGTCCCCAGATATCGATCAGGAAGTACATCGGGACGAGCATCAGCTCCCAGAAGAATGCAAACAGGAACAGGTCTAGGGCAAGGAACACGCCGTTCACGCCGGCAAGCACCAGGGAGAGATTCAGATGGAAAAAGCCCACCCGCTCGCGTATTCCCGTCCAGGAGGCCAGCACGGACATGATTCCAAGGAACGCGGTGAGAGCGACCATGATCAGGCTCAGGCCGTCCAGCCCGAGGGAGAAGGAGATTCCGAGACTCTGTATCCATGGCCATTTCACCAGGGAGAGCCACGGGGTCGCCGCGGGCTGCATCTGCATGGAGCTGGGAAGCCCGAAGTAGACCAGCCAGAGAAGAGCCGCCAGGAAAAGGTTGATGATGTTCCCCGCCAGGGCGAGCCATCGGCTCACCAGGGGACGGCGCGAACCGAAAGCCCAGCCGATGAGCCCGAACAGGAGCGGGACTGCAATAAGGGCGACGAGGATCATAGCAGCACCGCCGCCGCGATCACCAGCGCGGCCCCGACAGCTACTCCTGCCGCATACCAGCGGACCCTGCCGTTCTGGGTCCATCGGAACGCACGGGAGAGCAGCATGCTCAGGCCTCCCACCCCGTCAGAGATGCGGTCCGCCGCGTCTCGCTTGTTTACGTTCCAGAGCCAGACGAACGGGCGCACGATGGCGCGCTCATACAGCCAGTCGAACCCCATACCGCCGGAGAAAAACCGGACAAACGCCGGCCTGGCTGCCGGCCCGCCGGTCTGCGTCACTACGCGGATTGCCCGCCGGGACACCAGCCATCCCACGGGGATTCCCAGCAGCGAAGCGGCCTCCGAGACAATCTGCAGGATGCTGTCGGTGGATAGCGGCATCTCCCCCGCCCGTGTCCCGGCGGGCAGCGCCGTCTCCAGAAACCGGGTGATGAAAGGGCTTCCCCCCAGGGTCCGCGGGAGATCGAGAAAGCCGCCCACGATGCACAGCACGGCGAGAATGGCAAGAGGGACTCCCATCACCACTCCTGCCTGCCTGCCGTCCCTGCCTGCAGCCAGGCCCTCCTTGCCGGCCGCGCTGCCATGAGCCGCAGGTTTCGGGCCGTGTCCGCCACCGTGGGCGCCGCGTCCGCTTCCGTGAGCCGGCGCTCCCCTTGGCTCGCCTCCGAACACCGTGAAGAGGAGCCGGAACGTGTACACCGATGTGACGAAAACTCCGAGGACTCCAAGCACCCACAGGATGCGTCCGCCCGGGCCGGATTCCCACACGCGGGACAGGATGAGCTCCTTGCTTGCAAAACCCGCCGTGGTGGGCGGAAGCGCGGTGAGCGCGAGTGCGCCCAGGAGGAAAGTCCAGAACGTATACGGGGTCTTTCGCGCCAGGCCTCCCATGGCAAAGATGTCATGCTCGTGGTTCATGGCCAGGATCACGACCCCCGCGGCAAGGAAGAGAAGAGACTTGAAGAACGCATGCGTCACCAGGTGGAAAATGGCTCCGGACCAGGCCCCCACGCCGAGTGCAAGGAACATGTAGCCGAGCTGGCTCATGGTGGAATAGGCGAGCACGCGCTTGATGTTGGTCTGGGCAAGCGCGCTGAACCCGGCAACAAGGACCCCCGCAAGGCCGATGATGGCTGTGGCCGTCATGACGTCGGGAGCAAGGACGAACAGCGCATGTGTCCTGGCAATGAGATAGACGCCGGCCGTCACCATGGTAGCTGCGTGGATGAGAGCGCTGACAGGGGAGGGGCCTGCCATAGCGTCAGGAAGCCAGGTGTGCAGCGGAAGCTGCGCGGACTTGCCCACAGCGCCGCCGAGGATCAACGCGGCTGCGGCTACGGCGATTGCCGACCCTGGGGCCCATGAAGCGGTTGCCTTGCGGGCAACTTCCTGGATGTCCAGGCTCCCCAGGTTCGTCGCAATCAGGAAGAGCCCGATCACAAGGGCCACGTCGCCAATCCTTGTGACGATGAAAGCCTTGCGGGCTGACCTCCCGTTTTCAGGGTCCGAGTACCAGAAGCCGATGAGCAGATAGCTGCACAGACCCACTCCTTCCCAACCCAGGTACAGGAGGAGCAGGTTTCCCGCCAGCACGAGCAGGAGCATGGAGCCGACGAACAGGTTCATGTACGCGAAGAACCTGCTGTATCCTTCCTCCCCCGCCATGAAGCGCACCGAGTAGAGGTGGATGAGGAAGCCAATGACCGTGACAACCAGGATCATGACCGCGGACAGCGCATCAAGGGTGAGGGAAACGCTGGGGGAGAAGCTGCCGGCTCTGACCCAATCCCACAAGGTGAGAGTCACGGAGCCGCCCGCCGGCGGCGAGACCCAGAACCCCCAGACCGCGGCCACTGCGGCAAGCATCGACAGTCCCACCGAACCTGTGCCGACTGCGGCCACCACTGCCCAGTGCATGCTGCGGCCCAGCACGGCAAGGACAAGGAAGCCCAGGAGGGGAAGCGCGGGGATCAGCCACATCCAGCTCATGACCGACCGCTCCCGCCCAGCGCGTCGGAATCCAGGTCTTTGCGCCGGCTGTACAGGAGAAGGATGAGGGCAAGGCCCACTGCCACTTCCGCGGCAGCCATGGAGAGAAGGAAGATGAACATCACCTGGCCGTCGGCCTGGCCCCAGCGCGCCCCGGCAACAATGAACGCAAGCCCTGCGGCGTTGAGCATGATCTCCACGCAAAGCAGGATGAAGAGCAGGTTGCGCCGAACCAGCACTCCGGCAAGGCCCAGAATGAAGAGGATGCCGGCAACCGCAAGCCCATATTCAAAGGGAACCGACGCCATCTAGTCCCCCTTTCGTCCCAGCGTTACGGCAAGACGGCGTCCAAGATGGAAAGCGCCGACCAGCCCGGCCAGAAGGAGGAACGCCGTCACCTCCACCCCTATGAGGTAAGGGCCCAGGAGGGCCATTCCCACCTGCCGAGGAGTGATCTCCTTGACGGCAAGCGGGGCGGCGGACCCGCTGGCTACGACGTAGACAAGCTCGACCAGAAGGATCAACGCCAGGATTGCCGGTCCGATCCACGACCGGGGGTTCACCGTGTCATTGCTGGGTCCAATCAGCATGATCACGAAGACGAACAGTACCATGATGGCCCCGGCGTAGATGATGACTTCCAGGGCGGCCACGAACGCCGCTCCCAGGAGGAGCATGATGACCGCGACCGCGAGGAGCGACACCACGAGATACAGCAGGGCATGGACGGCGTTGCGCCTCGTGATGACCATGACCGTGGCCGCAATTGCGACGCACGCGCTTGCCGCGTAGACGAGGTTCACGGCAGGAGGCTCCGCAGGTTCACAGGCGGCCTCTCGTTCTCCGCCTCTCCTTTGCCTTTGCCGCTCACTTCCATCCCCGACACACGGTAGAAATTGTACTCGGGGTATTTGCCCTGGCCCGAGATGAGGAGGTCCTCCTTCTCATACACCAGGTTCCTGCGGTCATACTCCGCCATCTCGTAGTCCGGAGTGAGCTGGATGGCAAACGTGGGGCAGGCTTCCTCGCAGAAGCCGCAATAGATGCAGCGGGAAAAGTTGATTCGGAAGAAATCGGGATACCGCCGGCCTTTCTCATCGATGGCCGCCTGGAGAGAAATGCAGGAAACTGGGCAGGCCACGGCGCACAGGTAGCAGGCGACGCACCGCTCCTCCCCGTCGGGGTCGCGCGTCAGGACGATGCGGCCACGCCATCGGGCGGGAAGCGTGCGCTTCTTCTCCGGATAGAGAACCGTTACCCTCTTGTGAAAGGCGTGACGGAAGGTGACCCAGATGGTCCTCAGTATGCTCCACATGACAACAGACTCCTTCTAGGAGCGCCCCCTCGGGCGCTGTACTCGGCGCCTATCGACCGACTGCCAGCACCACGGCGCCGGTCACCGCAAGATTCAAGAGCGCAAGCGGAAGCATGATCTTCCAGCCGAAAGCGAGAAGCTGATCGTAGCGGGGCCGTGGCAGGGCTGCCCGCACCAGGATGAACAGGCAGAGGAATGCTCCCGTCTTCAGCAGGAACCAGACGATGGGGGGAAGCACCGGGCCCTGCCACCCTCCGAAGAACAGCGTCACCACCATCATGGAGATCAGCGTGATCCCGATGTACTCCCCGACGTAGAACATGGCGAACTTGAAGCCCGAGTACTCCGTGTGGTATCCGGCCACCAGCTCGCTCTCAGCCTCCGGCAGGTCGAAGGGAAGGCGCCGGGTCTCCGCGAGACCCGCGATGAAAAAGACAACGAAGCCGACGAACTGCGGCACCACGAACCACATGCCGCGCTGCGCCGCCACGATGTCCTTCAGGCTGAAGGAGCCTGTCATCACCACAACTCCCATGAGGGAGATCCCCATGAAGACCTCATAGCTCACCATCTGGCCGACCGCTCGGATGCCGCCCAGGAGGCTGAACTTGTTGTTGGACGCCCACCCCGCAAGGGCAACACTGTACACGGCGAACGAAGACATGGCCAGGAAGAACAGGAGGCCGAAGTCCAGGTCTGACACGAGGATGGCCGGCGCAATGGGGATGACCGCAAACGACGCCAGGGTCGTCACCATGATGATCGCCGGGGCGATGACGAACACGGCCTTGTCCGCAAAGGGAGGAATCCAGTTCTCCTTGGTGAAGATCTTCACCATGTCGGCAACAACCTGGAGGACCCCGAAGGGGCCTGCCCGGTTGGGTCCGTACCTTTCCTGGAAGAATCCAAGAAGGCGCCGCTCCACCCATATCACGCCTGCCGCAAGGAGCATCACCCCGATCATCACCCCCAGGATCACGACGACGGTGAGAGCTGCAGCGCTCACGGTGCGCCTCCTGCCAATCCTGTCACGCGCGCCAGGACAGGAAGGTCCCGCAGAGGCATGCCGGGCACACCCCAGGGAACGCTGGCCGTCCCTGGAGGCAGATCGTGCAGAATGACCGTGAGAGTTGCGGAGTCGGTCTCGTGGGATCCGCTCTGGATGGAGACAACGGCCCGCTGGCCCTTGGCAAGCCCCAGCGCCTTCGCGTCTGCCGCGCACATCGCGATATAGGGGGCGGGGACACGAGAGGAGATACCGCGCGAAAGGATGGACAGCTCGTCAGAGCCGAACACGTGGTAGTGCGCAACCAGGAGAAGGAGACCGCGCCGTCCGGATCCGTCAGCCGGGCTGGCCGGGAAATAGCTTCCCTTGGCCCGCGCCGGCGGCTCCACCACGCGAACACCGGGGTCCCCGCCCCGCAGCGGGCCGCCTACTTCGATCTGGAACTTGTTCAGAGACTGGTCTGAGTTCCATCCGGGGGACCAGAACCTTGGGATGAGGCTGGGCGGCGGTTGCGTCAGCCTGCCTTCCATGGTGAATGCAAGGGGCGAGCTTGAGTCCTGGGCGGGCCTGGGCTCGTGCAGGTTGATATGGGCCGTGACAGCCGTGCGGCCTGTTTCCCGGTGACTCTTTCGCGCTATCGCCTGGCCGACCATGCGGAAGCTCGACTGCGGCGCCGCCTCCCGGATCTTCGCAAGCTCCGGCAGGCTTGCAGCGATCTCTGCGAGCAGCTCGTCGAGATTCTCCCATCCTGCCGCGCGCTTTCCGGCAGCGGCAGCCAGCTCTCCCAGCCAGCTCCAGGCGTCTCTTGACGGCGCAGGAGGCGGGAACACGGCGAAGAACCGCTGCGCCCGTCCTTCCAGCGATACAAGCGTCCCGCTGGATTCGGCGTATGTAGTGGTTGGAAGGAGGACTTCAGCTCTTTCAGTCGTTGCGTTGGCCGTGTGATCCAGGGAAACCACGTGGGCCGCGCCGGACAGGAGAGAATCAGCGGTCGCCTTCCCCACCTCGCGGAACAGGTCGCTTTCCGCAATCACCAGGGTGGCGCCTTCTGACTCCGCCACCGCCCCGCGGGCAGACTCAATCCCGCCCCGGGCCATCATGGCCACGGCAAAGCTGTTAGCCGCGGGGAACACCAGGCTGATCTTCGGCTCCTTGCCGGCCGCCTTCAGCGCGCGCGAAAGATTGGCCGCTGCCTGGATTATCTCAGGGCTGCCGAGGCTGCAGCCGCTGACAACAAGAGGCTTCGCGGAAAGCATGAACGCCCGCGCGATCCGCCGGGCAAGCTCTTTTGCATCATCGGACAGGCCGTCCACCCCGGGTGCGGCCGCGTCGATCTCGTGCGCCACGGCAAACCCAAGGCGCGCAATCTCTCGAGGCCCAGCTCTGAAGCACTGAGCTGCAACGCTGTCCAGCTCGGTCGGTTCTACCGTCGCAACGAAGAACGGGCCTTTCTTGTCATGGATGGCCTCCCGCAGCGCAGCGTCCTCCCACCTGTTGATGCGCTTCTGCTTCATGGCGGTCGCAACCGGCGTATTGATGGCTGCCTGCCGCAGCGTGAGGGCAAGAATGGGAGCCGTGTTCCAGACATCCTCTCCCAGCACCATCACGGCGTCGCTTGCGCCTGCTTCGCGCAGGGATGCGCTGGAGGCAGGGCCGTCTCGAAGGAGGTCCAGCATCTGCCGCATCAGGGCAAAGCGCGAGTCGCTTGATCCCGCAAAGAAGTTCTGCGGGCCTACCAGCTCGCGAAGGGCGAAGTTTGTTTCCACGGAGGCGCGCGCAGATCCGATTCCGACAAGGCGCCCGCTCTTGACTGCTGCCGCCGCGCGCGAGAATGCTTCTGCCGGGTCAACGGCGGCGAGGTTGCCTTCCTTTCGGACCATGGGCTGCCGGATCCTGAGAGTCCCGTTCACGAACTCGTAGCCGTAGCGGCCGCGGTCGCAAAGGAAGTACCCGTTGACCTCTCCGTTGAATCGGGTCCGCACCCTCCGGAGAGTTCCGTAGCGCTCGCCGGGAATCGTATTGCACCCAACCGCGCAGTGCGTGCAGACCGAAGGGGCCGTCTGGAGGTCCCACTTGCGGGTGTAGTGCTCGCGCAGGGTCTTGTCCGTGAAGACCCCCGTGGGGCAGACCTCCACGAGATTCCCGCTGAACTCGTTCGACAATACTCCGTCCTCGTGGCGCCCGAAGTAGACGTTGTCGTGAGCGCCCAGCACCTCCAGGTCCCGTCCCCCGGCGTAATCCCTGTAAAAGCGGACGCACCGGTAGCACTGGATGCAGCGGTTCATTTCGTGGTTCAGGAACGGTCCAAGGTCCTGGTTCCTGTGGGTCCGCTTGGTGAAGCGGTAGCGCCGGTAGGTGTGACCGGTCATGACCGTCATATCCTGGAGGTGGCACTCTCCGCCCTCGTCGCAGATGGGGCAATCGTGGGGGTGGTTCACCATGAGCCACTCCGTCACCCGCGCGCGCATCTCGCAAGCCTCAGGGTCATCAACCGCCACCAGCATCCCGTCGGTCACCGGAGTCATGCAGGACATCACGATGCGGCCGCGCGTGTCCGCGGCGTCCCGGAAAACCTTGACCGCGCACTGCCGGCAGGCGCCGACCGAGTGCAGGGCGGGGTGCCAGCAGAAATAGGGGAGGTTGAATCCGAGGGAGAGGCACACGTGGAGGAGGTTTTTCCCTTCCCCGTCCACTTCGTACCTGCGCCCGTCTATCGTTATGGCCAGTTGCTTCATTTGAAAGGGCACCTCTTCTGGCGGACGTGGGCGTCGAAGTCGTCACGGAAGAGCCGCAGCGCGCTCTGCAGGGGCTCGACTGCGCCCGGAGCCAGGGCGCAGAACGTGCGGCCCGGCCCGAGAAGCTTGCCGTGCTGTTCGAGGATCTCGATGTCCCGCTGCTCCCCTTTTCCTTCTTCGAGGGCCTGGAGAATCTTCGCCACCCACGGCAGGCCTTCGCGGCAGGGGGTGCACCATCCGCAGGATTCACGGGCAAAAAACTTTTCCAGGCTGAGGAGCATCCCGATGGGGCAGGTATGATCGTCAAGGACGACGATGGTGCCTGTCCCAAGCCGGCTGCCCGCCTTGGCCACCGAATCGAAATCCATCTTCACATCGAGCTGCTCGGCGGAAAGGAAGTCCGTCGAGGCCCCTCCCGGTATCAGGCCGCGCAGCGTCAGCCCGTCCGCCATGCCCCCGGCCCGTTCAAAGATGATCTCGCGGAGCGTGGTGCCCATGGGGAGCTCCCAGAGGCCCGGCTTTTTCACCTTCCCGCTCACGCCGAAGATTTTGGTGCCGGTGTCCGGCGATGCGCTGAGCGTCTTGTACCAGTCGGGACCTTCTCTCAGGATGTGAGGGACGTTGCTCAGCGTCTCCACGTTATTGACGATGGTTGGACGGCCCCACAGGCCGCTCACCTGGGGGAACGGCGGCTTGTTCCGCGGTATGGCCCGTCTTCCCTCCAGCGCGTTCAGGAGGCCTGTTTCCTCCCCGCACATGTACCTGCCGGCGCTCAGGTGCAGGCGCATCTCCAGGCCCCACGGCGAGCCCAGGATGCCTTTCCCCAGGTAGCCGAGCTGCCGGGCTTCAGCAATTGCTTTTTCCAGATGACGCGCGGCAAGCGTGTACTCCCGGCGAAGGAAGATATAGGCGATGTCCGCCTTGACCGCCCACGCTGCGATGATTGCACCCTCGATGAGCTGGTGCGGGTTGCCCTCCAGCAGCAGCCGGTCCTTCATGGTGCCCGGCTCTTTCTCGTCCGCGTTCACCACGACGTAGCGGTTTCCCGCGGTGTCGTCCATGGGGACAAAGCTCCACTTCTGCCCCGTGGGAAAGCCCGCGCCGCCCCTGCCACGCAGCCCGGACTTGATGACGGTCTGCTGCACGTCCTGGGGGCTTGCGGCCAGCGCCTTGCGGAGCCCCTGGTAGCCGCCGGCTGCTTCGTAGGCGCCGACATCGAGGTAGGACCGGTCCGGTCGAATCTCAGCCGTGAGCGGTGTGGGCATCGGATTCCTTTCTGCATCTGGCGATTATCTCATCCGCCCGCTCGGGGGTGATGTCTTCAACGATCTCCCCGTCGACCAACAGCGCTGGCCCCCGGTCGCAGGCGCCAAGGCACCCCACGGGGATGAGGGTGAACAGACCGTCGGACGTCGTGCCGCCCATCTCCACGCCCAGACGCTTCTTGAGGTGGTCGGAGATCCGCTCCTCTCCCATGACGAAGCAGCTCACGCTGTCACAGACCATGATCACGTGCCTGCCGACGGGGCTGCGGTAGACGAGGTCGTAGAAGGTCGCAATCCCGTCCACCTCTTCCACGGTCATCCCCAGCGCGTCCGCCACGTCGGAAATGGCCTCCGAGGAAACCCAGCCCCTGCTCTCCTGGAGGATCATCAGCGCCTCCGAGACGGCGCCCCGCTTCTGCTCGTGGTGATGCAACTCCGCCTCAATGAGCTGTCTCTCCTTGTCGCTCAGCATGTCCTTCCCATTCCCCTATCTGTCCAGGTCAGCGAGCACGTAGTCTATGCTCCCCAGGATTGTCACGAGGTCAGGCACGGTCAGCCCGCGGCTCATCATGGGCACCATCTGGATGTGCGCGAATGACGGAGTCCTGATGCGGGTGCGGTAGCTCATCGTGCCTCCGTCGCTCACAAGGTAATAGCCGTGATTGCCCTTCGACCCCTCGGTTGCAAAGGTGGCCTCCCCGGGCGGGATGACAGGGCCCCAGCTCACTCCCAGGAAATGATTGATGAGCGTCTCGATGTCGTGCATCGTGCGCTCCTTGCGCGGCGGGGTGGCCAGGGGATGGTCCGACTTGTACGGTCCGGGGGGCATGCCCGCAAGGCACTGTTCGATGATGCGCAGGCTCTGGTGCATCTCCTCCACGTGCACGGCAAGCCGGTCGTAGGAGTCCCCGTGCGTTGCGGTGGGCACATCGAACTCGAACATTTCGTAGCCGCCGTAGGGCCGGTTCTTGCGGATGTCGTAGCTCACGCCGCTTCCCCGCAGGAACGGCCCGGTGGCGCCCCATTCGAGGGCCTCCTGCGCGCTGACTGTACCGATCCCCACCATGCGGGCCTTCACCATTCGGTTCTTCATGACCGAAGCGTCGTAGTCCTTGAGCCGCTTGTGCATGTACACGGTGAAGTCGCGGACCATCGTGTCCCAGCCGGCGGGGAGGTCCTGCGCAACACCGCCGATGCGAAACCACGCAGGGTGCATCCTGCCGCCGGTGACTGCTTCCACGATGTCGAAGGCGCGCTCCCGGTCCGTGAACATCCAGAACACCATGGACATCTGGCCTAGGTCCGCGGTGAACGTGCCGAAGTAGACGAGGTGGCTGATGATGCGGAAGATCTCAGCCATCATGATGCGGATGACCTTCGCCCTGTCAGGCACTTTTATCCCGGCCAGGGTCTCCACCGCCAGCACATAAGGGAAATTGTTGAGGACGCCGCCCAGGTAGTCGATGCGGTCGGTGTAGGGGATGTAGGTGTGCCAGCTCTGGCGCTCCCCCATCTTTTCGGCGCCGCGGTGATGGAACCCGATCTCGGGCACCACGTCCACGATCTCTTCACCGTCCAGCTGCGTGACGAAGCGAAGGACGCCGTGCGTGGCGGGGTGCTGGGGCCCGAAGTTCAGGAACATGAACTCGTGGTCCTGGCTCTCCCTCTTAAGCCCCCAGTCCTCGGGACGGAACTCCATCATTTTCAGCATCCGGGCAGCGTCGTCGCTGGACATCTGGAAGGGCCCCATCTCCGTGGCGCGCGCCGGGTGCTCCTTGCGCAGGGGATGGCCTTCCCACCAGGGGGGCATCAGGATGCGGAAAAGATGGGGATGGCCGTCGAACCTGATGCCAAACATGTCCCAGACTTCACGCTCGTACCAGTCTGCGTTGGAATAGATCGAGGTAACGGTGCCCACGCCGGGCTGGTCGCCACGGAGGGCAACCTTGATGCGCACATCCTGGTTGCGCTCCAGGGAAAGGAGATGGTAAACAACGGTGAAGTCGGAGGGGGGCTGACCTTCCCGGTGCGCACGCGTGCGCTCGTCTATTGCCGTGATGTCCCAGAGCATCGGGTAGGCGCCCTGAGGTGAGCCCTTGAGATGGCGCAGGACGCCCGGCAGGAGCTCAGCGCTCACCCACGCTGTGGGAATGCCGTCCCTGGTGGGCTGGGCAAGAATGGAGTCCTGGCCGAAACGGTCCGCGAGCTCCTGGAGCACCCCTTTTGCCGCGCCTTGTTCGACACGTGTTGCCGGCGGCGCCCCGCGCGTTTCATCCATCCACTTTCTCCCCTGGGCCACACCGCCCGAAGGGCGGTTTCCGGCAGTCAAATCTGCCTGTCGAAGTCGTTCCAAAGCCCGACAACCTCATAGCCGCCTACAGGCCGTCCGGCGATCTGAGATCCGTCTGCTTCTGCCGTTCGGTCCTCATGGCGTCCCTCAGGGACGGCTTGGCGGACCGGACGACACCTTGCGGTCCTACGAGCCACGAAAGCGGCCGCTTCTCACTTGCAACTGCCTCTCCCAGGAGGACAAGGCCGCGCATGAATGCATCCGGGCTCGGCGGGCAGCCCTGCACGTATACGTCCACGGGAAGGAAGGTGTCCACGCCCTGCACGACGCTGTAGATGTCGTACATGCCTCCCGAGCCCGCGCAGGAGCCCATGCAGATGACCCATCGCGGCTCCATCATCTGCTCATACATGTGCAGGACCAGGGGGGCCATCTTCACGAAGACGGTGCCTGCAACCACCATCAGGTCCGCCTCCCGGGGAGAGCCGCGGATGATCTCCGACCCGAACCGAGCTATGTCGTACTTGCTCGTGATGGATGTCGCCATTTCCACGTAGCAGCAGGAGAGGCCGAAATTGAAGGGCCAGATCGAGTATTTCCTGCTCCACGCAAGGAGGTCGGCCCTGCGGGCCATGTAGAGGTCTCCGTAGGTGGATGCCCGCACGTTGCCGGGTTCACTGCGCACTGCTCACTCCATGCCTTTCACGGTGCTCTTTCAGCCTTCGCGCTCCCCAGGCGAATGCGCCCATCCGCCACAGGTACGCGAGCCCTGCAACCGTCTCTATCATGAACACGAGGATGGCCGTGTAGCCCGTCCAGCCCAGATCACGAACGGCAACGGCCCACGCGAAGAGGAAGACTGCCGAGACATCGAAGATGACGAAGAACATGGACACAAGGTAGAAGTCGGCGGAGAAACGAAGCCGAGCGGAACCCGTCGGCGTCACGCCCGATTCATAGGGATCGGTGGTGCCCCTCTGCGAATGGCGCTCACCCGACAGGTGGGTCACCACCATGAGAAGCCCGACGAGCACGACAACGACGGCGAGGTAAGCAGCCAGCGACAGCAGTGCGCTCATCTTTTCTCCGCAGGCCACAGCGACAGCTGTGACGGTCAGTGTCACGTCGGTGCCGTGACAAATCGACGTTCGACGGCGTCACGGGGAAGCCGTGACGGTAATCGCATAAAATCTATTCACGCAGAGACGAGGAGTCAAGGAATCGCTTGCGCAATCACGTAATCGAGCAGATCGTGAAGCGTTTTGCGGTATATGGAATCAGGAAGGGTGTCGATGCCTGCACGCGCGCTTTCGGCGTGTCCGAGGGCTTTTGACAGAAGATCGACCGCGGATTCCAGTCCGTGGTCCTGGTCCATGACATCATCGATCATCTGGAAGGAGAGGCCGAAATCGAGGCCCAGGCGGCCCACCGTGGCGATCATGGCCTTTGGGGCCTCTCCCAGCAGGGCCGCGGTTCTGCAGCACGCGGAAAAAAGCACCGCCGTCTTGTCGGTGGCGATCTCCTTGTAGACGTCGAAGGTGAGAGGCCGGTGGGCGGACCTGGCCTCCTGAGCAAGAATCTCACCCATGCACATGGCCTTGGTCGTCTCCAGGAAGACGTCCAGCAGCTCAAAGCGTTTTCGGGCATCGATTCGGGACAGCCCGGTAATGAGGGTGAAAAAATGCGTGTACAGGATGTCCCCTGCAAGCACCGCTATCCTGTTTCCGAATCTCTTGTTCAGGCTCACCTGGTGGCGCCGGGAATCCGCGCCGTCAATGACGTCGTCGTGGACAAGGGACGCGGCGTGGAGCACCTCGACAGCCGCGGCCAGGGAGACCAGTGAATCGTCGTCCGCGGTGGCGCCCAGCGCTCGGTAGAGGAGCAGCACCATTGCGGGCCGGATTCTCTTGCCGGGAACGGCGAAGGGGTGCTGCACGATCCCGCCCAGGATTCCGAGCCTGTTCCGGCTGGGATCCATCTCCGAGCCGACGCGTTTCATGAGAGCCTTCAGCTCGACGTCGACTGCCTTCATGTCGTCGTGGAGCGGTTCGAACACCTTCTCCAGGGTCATGTGCCGGCTCCCCTGGCGCGTCCGACGTGCAGATATGCGGCGCCGAAGGTAAGACCGTGGTACACGACGTCCTGCAGCCCCGCAGCGCTCATCAGTTCCCGGAAGCTCTCCGGGGTCGGGAAGCCGCGGATGGAATCCGCAAGGTACGAGTAGGCGCCGCCGTTGGTGGCGAGGAGCCTGGCCATACGGGGAAGGATGCGGGAGAGGTAGATTCCGTAGATCGCTCGGAAAGCGCGCGCGGGAGCGAACGTCATCTCCAGCACCATGACCTGGCCGCCGGGGACGGTGACGCGCGCCATCTCGCGCAGCGCCGCGCGCTTGTCCGGGATGTTCCGCATCCCGAACGCGATTGCCGTCACGTCGAAGACGGCATCGGGAAAGGGAAGGGCAAGGGCGTCCGCCAAGAGGAGCGTGATCCGATCAGCAAGGCCGCAGTCCTCCACCTTCCTTCTTCCTATCTCCAGCATTGGCTCAGCGAAGTCTACTCCGGTCACGCGGAGCCGGGGGTGCCGGGCCGCAGCCTCAAGAGCGAGGTC
Organism: Spirochaetia bacterium; assembly: GCA_049515135.1. Classification (GTDB taxonomy): domain Bacteria; phylum Spirochaetota; class Spirochaetia; order SZUA-6; family Fen-1364; genus Fen-1364. The sequence goes on along the minus strand of JBEKUJ010000002.1, from coordinate 224,395 downwards.
CGCGGTGCCGGTCGCCACATCCAGGAACCGCCCGTCTGCCGGAAATCGCATCTTTTCCACTGTGAACCGCCGCCACCCCACGTCACGCCGCAGGCTGAGAAAATGATTGAGAAAGTCATACCTCTCGTGCGCTGTCGTGAAGATGTCCTTTACGACGCTTGTGTGGGCAGCCTGGCTCATGGACTTCAGGGGTGGATAGTTGCGCATGCTTCTTGCGGCAATATACCAGAACCCCGCGAAATAAAAAGCCCCGCTCTTTGAGCGGGGCTTGTATTCCGACAGGTGCTACCTTCTCTTTCCCTTGGCTTTCGCCTTGCGCGCAGCGGGCTTCTTGGCAGCCGTCTTCTTGGCCGCTTTTCTTGCCGGCGCCTTCCTTGCCGGGGCTTTCTTTGCGGGCGCCTTTTTTGCGGGCGCCTTTTTCGCAGCCGCCTTCCGGGCGGCAGGCGCGGCCTTTGCCGCCGGCTTTTTCTGCGCTGAGTCCGCTACGGCTTCCTGGGCTGCTGCCAGCTTTGCCAGCGGCACGCGGTAAGGGGAGCAGGACACATAGTTCATGCCCACCTTGTGGCAGAACTTCACCGATTCGGGGTCTCCGCCGTGCTCACCGCAGATGCCGATCTTCAGCGTGGGCTTCACCGAGCGGCCCTTGGTGATCCCCATGCGGATCAGCTCCCCGATCCCTTCCTGGTCCAGGGTCTGGAACGGGTCAGCAGGAAGGATCTTCTTTTCGATGTACTTGGGAACGAAGCTCCCGATATCATCCCGGGAGAACCCGAACCCCATCTGGGTCAGGTCGTTGGTGCCGAAGGAGAAGAACTCGCACACGCTGGCAAACTTGTCCGCCGTGACACATGCGCGGGGGATCTCGATCATGGTGCCGACGATCAGGGGAAGCTTCGACTTGGGCATGCCGAACTTGGCAATGACCTTGTCGTAGACCCTCTCGATGAGCTTTTTCTGGTCAACAATTTCCGTCATGACAGAGGTGACAGGGATCATGATCTCGGGCTTCGCGTTCTTTCCGGCCTGGATGAGCTCAGCGGCCGCTTCCAGGATGGCCTGGGTCTGGACTTCCGTCATCTCGGGATAGGAAATCCCCAGGCGGACGCCGCGGTGGCCCATCATGGGGTTGGATTCGTGCAGGTTGTCGGCCCGTGTGTTGAACTCCTCCGTGCTGATCCCCAGGTCAGCCGCCAGCTTCTGGCGCTCGTCGGCACGGTTGGGAACGAACTCGTGAAGGGGAGGGTCCAGGAACCGGAAAGTCACCGGCAGCCCGTCCATGACCTCCATGGTCTTCTTGACGTCTTCCTTCATGAATGGGAAGAGCTCCTCCAGCGCCCGGCGCCTTTCCGCCTCGGTCTTGGACACGATCATCCTGCGCAGAAGGAACAGCGGCTTGTCGGACCCTTCGCCATAAAACATGTGCTCAAAGCGGAAAAGCCCGATTCCTTCGGCCCCGAACTCACGGGCCCTCTTTGCGTCCTGCGGGTTGTCGGCGTTTGTGCGCACGCCCAGCTTCTTCACCTTGTCGCACATGGTCATGAAGGCGACGAAGTTGGGGTTCTCACCTGCCGCCTTGATCAGGGGAAGCGCTCCTGAATACACGTTTCCTTTCGTGCCGTTCAAAGAGAGCCAGTCTCCTTCCCGCAGCACGGTACCCTTCATGGTGACCTGGCGCTTGTCCATCTCCACCTTCACCTCGCCGGCCCCGACAATACAGCACTTGCCCCAGCCGCGCGCAACCAGCGCGGCATGAGAGGTCATGCCACCCCGCGCGGTCAGGATCCCTTCCGCCGCCCGCATGCCTTCCACGTCTTCGGGGTTGGTTTCCTCCCGGACCAGGATGACCTTCTTGCCCTGCCTGGTCCATTCAACAGCATCATTCGCAGTGAGGACGACCTGCCCGACCGCTCCCCCGGGACCGGCAGGGAGGCCCTTGGCAAGCACCGTAGCCGCCGATTCCTTTGCGGGATCGATGATGGGGTGCAGTAGCTCGTCAAGCTGGGCAGGGGTGATGCGCGTCACTGCTTCCTCCGCGCTGGTGAGCTTCTCCTTGACCATCTCAATTGCCATGCGCACCGCGGCGGGGCCATTCCTCTTGCCCACCCGGCACTGCAGCATCCAGAGCTTGCCCTTTTCAATCGTGAACTCGAGGTCCAGCATGTCATGGTAGTGCCTTTCCAGGCGAAGCTCGATGGCATGCAGGTCTGCGTAGATTTTCGAGAACTGCTTTTCCAGGGAGGGGAGGCCGGCCGTGTGCTCGCTTTTTCCCGCCTCGTTGATGGGGTAGGGGGTGCGGATTCCGGCTACAACGTCCTCACCCTGGGCATTCGGGAGCCATTCCCCGTAGAACAGGTTTTCCCCGGTGGCAGGGTTGCGGGTGAACGCCACGCCCGTTCCTGAGTCGTTTCCCATGTTTCCGAACACCATGGACTGCACGGTGACGGCGGTCCCCCATTCGTCGGGGATCCCCTCGATGCGCCGGTAAGAGATTGCCCGCTTGCCGTTCCAGCTCTGGAAGACCGCCCGGATCCCTCCCCACAGCTGCTCCTTGGGGTCCTCCGGGAAGTCCTTGCCCAGCACTTCCCGCACCTTTGCCTTGTAGATCCTGATGAGGCTCTTCAGGTCATCCGCGCTCAGGTCGGTGTCCTGCTTTGCGCCTTTTGCGCGTTTCATCTTTTCCAGCTCCCGCTCCAGCTGCTGGCGGACGCCCATTCCCTCTGCGGGCTCGATTCCTTCAGCCTTTTCCATGACAACGTCGGAATACATCTGGATGAGACGTCGGTACGCATCATACACGAAGCGCGGATTGCCGGTGGCCTTGATGATTGCCTCAGCGGTTTTTTCATTCAGGCCGACGTTCAGGACGGTCTCCATCATGCCGGGCATCGACTTGCGCGCGCCCGAGCGGACCGAGACCAGGAGCGGGTTGACCGGGTCCCCGAACTTGTGGCTCATGATTTTTTCGATATGAGCCAGGCCGGTGGCCACCTGTTGATCCAGGCCCGCGGGGTGTTTCCCCTTGTTCTGGAAGAAGTGAGTGCACACCTCGGTGGTGATAGTGAAACCCGCGGGGACAGGGAGGCGCAGATCGGGATGTCCTGCCATCTCTGCCAGGTTGGCTCCCTTGCCTCCGAGGAGGTTCTTCATCTTCTCATTGCCGTCGGCCCTTCCGCCGCCGAAAAGATAGACGTACTTCGCTGCGCTCATTTTCGACCGCCCCTTTCTTTACGATTGAACTGCCTGGATTGCATGATGTAGCAAGTTGTGATAGCCTAATCAATACCCCGAAGGATCACGCTAAGTCAAGCCGCGCCTGTCTTGAGAGCATTTGGGGGTTGCTCTGCCCCCTTTCACTATGGAGGAAATTGACTATGGCCAAATCGATCAAGGGAACCAAGACCGAGCAGAACCTCCTCAAGGCTTTTGCAGGAGAGTCGCAGGCGCGAAACCGTTACACGTACTTTGCCAGCGCTGCGCGGGAACAGGGCTTCCAGCAGATCTCGAACATCTTCCTGGAGACGGCGGACAACGAGAAAGAGCACGCCAAGGTGTTCTTTTCCCACCTCGAGGGCGGGGGCCTTGAGGTCACCGCCATGTATCCGTCAGGCGCAATCAGGGACACGAAGACAAACCTGGAAGCTGCAGCGGCGGGGGAGCAGGAGGAATGGACCATCCTGTATCCTGCGTTCGGAAAGACAGCCCGGGAAGAAGGCTTCCCCGAGGTCGCGCGGTCGTTCGAGCAGGTGGCCAAGGCCGAGAAGTTCCATGAGTCCCGCTACCGCAAGCTCATGGACAATGTGGTCAACGGCGAGGTATTCAAGAAGAAGTCTGTGGTGCGATGGCACTGCATCAATTGCGGCTATATCTTCGAGGGCCCGGAGCCGCCGAAGGAATGCCCCGCATGCAGGCATCCCCAGAGCTTTTATGAGCTGCTGGCGGAGAACTATTAGCAGGATCTGAGCTCAAGCCGGGAGGCTGCCGTGCCGGACGCTGCTTTCCTGGGTGTCGACATCGGCTCGGTCTCTATCTCCACGGCGCTCGTCAGCCGCGACGGGAGAGTGCTCTGTGCGGCATATGGCCTCCATGGAGGGAAAGTCCGCGAAACCCTTCGCGGCCAGCTCGCGGGGCTTGGATCAGCGCTTGTTGCGGCCGTCGGCTGCACTCCATCAGCTGCTTCACTCATTCGAGGCGTTCGTCCCGTTGATTCGCAGGTCGCACTGATCGCCGCCAGCCGGCGTCTTTTTCCCGGCGCCCGCTCGATACTGCACGTGGGGGGAGAGAAGTTCGTCCTCATCCGGCTCGGCGCGCAGGGCCAGTATCTCGGAACACGTTCCAACTCATCATGCGCGGCCGGGACGGGGAGCTTCCTGGATCAGCAGGCGCGGCGCCTCGGCTTTGCCGGGGTGCAGGAGCTTGACCTGAAGGCCCGCGCCAGCACATCGACTCCCCCAAGGATCTCCACCAGGTGCGCCGTCTTCGCACGCACCGACCTCGTCCATGCGCAGCAGGAAGGCTACTCGCTTCCTGAGATCTGCGACGGCCTGTGCAAGGGAGTCGCCCAGACAATTGCGGACACGCTTGCTCATGGGGAACCTCTGGACACGCCGGCCGTCTTCACCGGCGGGGTCTCGTTGAACTGCGCGGTCCGCGCGCATCTGGAGCTGGTCCTGGGCGTCACGCTGGAAGTCAGCCGGTACGGGTCGATGGCGGTGGCCATCGGCGCGGCGTTCTGCGCGGGGGAGCACGCTGAGCAGGCCTCTCCGGCTTCCATTGACCCGGATGGGCTCCTTGCCCCGACGCTGGAGAAGAAGGACTACTACTATCCTCCGCTCCCCTGTGATGATGAGGACCAATCCCGTAACAGGGAGACACGCCTGTTCCAGGCGGGGACGCATTCCCGGGCTCACCCCGTGGAGGTGGAGGAGTTTGGCGGCGGACGGGCCAGCGAGCTGTCTGTCTGCCTCGGCATCGACGTCGGCTCCACATCCACGAAAGCCATGCTCATTGGAGAGGACCGGGAGCCGGTGGCCGGCTTTTATACCCGCACCCTCGGCTCCCCGCTGACGGCAGTGCAGGCTCTCTGCGAGGCAATGGAAGACTTTGCGCACAGGAGCGGCGCCGTCCTGGCGGTCACGGGGGTCGCCACAACCGGCGCCGGCAGGAAGTTCATCGGCTCCATCATCCGCGCCGATCTTGTCATCGATGAGATCACGGCGCATGCGCGCGCCGCGTACTCCCTTGACCCCGACATCGACACGATAATCGAGATCGGGGGCCAGGACGCCAAGTTTACCACCATGCGCGACGGCATGGTGACCTTCTCCCACATGAACACCGTGTGCGCCGCAGGCACCGGCAGCTTCCTGGAAGAGCAGGCGGCCCGCCTGGGCTGCGAGCTGTCGGACTACAGCCGTCGCGTGCGCGGCGCCCGGGCGCCCCTGTCAAGCGACCGCTGCGCGGTTTTCATGGAGCGCGACATCAACAACTTCCTCTCGCAGGGCTTCTCTTCGGATGAAATCCTTGCCGCGGCGCTGTACAGCGTCCGCGAGAACTATCTTCAGAAGGTGGCCCGGGGGGCTTCCATCGGGAAGAAGGTGGCTTTCCAGGGCGCCACGGCAAGGAACAGGGCGCTGGTGGCGGTGTTTCAGCAGGGGCTCGGAGCGCCGGTGCTGGTGTCCCGGTATTGCCACCTCGCCGGCGCGCTCGGCGCGGCTCTGCTTCTCAGCCAGGGAAACCGGGCAACGACGACTTTTCCCGGCTTCCCTGCCCTCCGGGGGAATATCCCCGTACGGTCTGAAACTTGCCAGCTCTGCGCCAACGCCTGCCGGCTGCGCACAGTGCTGGTGGGAGGAGATGAGGTCGCGTATGGATTCCTCTGCGGACGCGACTACAACGTGGGCCGATTCGTCGACAGGAACCGTTCTGGCTTCGACCTCATGAAGGAGAGGCGGAAGGCCTTCAAGCAGGAAGGTCCAGCGCCTCAACCGACCGGTCCCGTGATCGGAGTTCCCGCGGCCCTCGGGCTCTATGCCGATCTCCCATTCTGGAAAGCCTTCTTTTCATCTCTCGGGCTCAGGGTGGTCACGAGCGAGGGGCTGAAGGATGCCATCGAAGAGGGGAGGAAAGCGCACGGCGCAGATTTCTGCGCGCCCCTTGCCGCTCTGCGCGGGCATGTGGATTACCTTCTCTCCCGCGCCGACTGGATTTTTCTTCCAGTCCAGCTGGAGGAGGCACGGCGCGGGTCCCGCCTGCCCCGTGTGTACTGCTACTACACGCAATACAGCGCGGCGCTTGCCTGCAGCGACCCGCGCCAGCGGCGGCGCTGCCTCATGCCGAACCTGAGCTGGACAAGGCGGCCCAAGCGCACTTTGAGCGAGCTGCACGCCATGCTCGTGGCCATCGGTCTTGCCGGTTTGAGCCATGCCAGAGTCAACCGCGCCTTCCGTGATGCCTGCGTTGCTCGTGAAAGAGCCATTGCGGGACTGCAGCAGCGCTTCCGCGAGGAACTTGCCCGCAGTGATGGCCCGGCGGTCGTCCTTCTGGGCCGGCCGTATAACGTATTGTCTCCCGAGATGAGCAAGGGGATTCCTGAGCTGTTCGCCGCGCAAGGTGTGAAGACATTCTCACAGGACATGGTGCCGTATGGGCAGAGCGACGTGGAGGAGATTGCTCCGCTTCTGGAGCAGGTCCACTGGCATCATGCGGCCAGGATTCTCGAGGTTGCGTGCGTCGTGGCAAACACGCCGGGCCTCTACTCCGTCTATCTCACTTCCTTCAAGTGCTCGCCGGACAGCATCGCCGTGGAATACTTCAGGCGCCTCATGGACGCGCGGGGCAAGCCGTATCTGGTCCTTCAGCTCGACGACCACGACTCCACGCTGGGCTACGAGACGCGCATTGAGGCCGGCGTGGTTTCGTTCAGGAACCATCGCGCCCGCACGCGCCGCCTGACCCCAGTGAAGTCCCCGCTTCCCTTCAACCCGCGTCTTTCCGCGAAGCTGGATGGGAGAACGCTTCTTTTCCCCGTCTGGGACCCCATCGTAAATCCGCTTCTGGCCGCATGCCTGCGGCGGGAAGGAGTGGATGCCCGTGTGCTCGACGAGGACCCCCTTGTCATCAGGAAGGCGATGCGGCACAATACGGGACAGTGCATTCCATTGAACGTGATCGCGGAGGAGGCCATGCAGTACGTGGAGTCCCACGGACTGGACCCGGCCCGGACCGCGCTGTGGATGGCACGGTCTCTGCTTTCCTGCAACATCGGGATGTTCCCGCCGTACATCAAGAGCCTCATGGAAGCCAGGGGCGGCGGGATGGAACGGGTGCAGGTCTTTGCCGGCAGCGCGTTCTATCTCGACTTCTCGCTTCGCGCCAGCATCAACGCGTACCGGGCCTACCTGGCAGGCGGTCTTCTTCGCCGCCTGGGATGCCGGTTGCGCCCCTACGAGACCGAGCCCGGAGCGACGGATCGGGCCATGTCCCAGTCCCTGGAGATCCTCCTGCCCGCATTCGAAGGCAGCTCATCGATGGACGATGCCCTGCGCAGGGCTGCGTCCCTCTTTACCGGGATCCGAACAGAGGGAGCCAACAGGCCCAAGGTGGCGATCTTCGGGGACTTCTATGTCCGGGACAACGACATCATGAACCAGGGTCTCATTTCCTGCCTCGAGGATGCCGGCGGCGAAGTGATTACCACCTCGTACACTGAGTACGTCAGGATCGTCGCCAGGTCGTACTTCCGCAAGTGGCGCGAGGCGGGCGAGTACGTTGCCTCTTACAGGTATCGCGCGCTGTGGAAGCTGGTCCAGTCCCTGGGGGGGGCCTACCGCAGGCATTTCGAGCCCATCCTGGGGAAGGAGCCTCCCATCGCGGACGACGATCCCGAGCTCATCATGAGGGAGTTCGGGGTGCGCAGCGAGCATGCGGGGGAGTCTTTCGACAACCTCCTGAAGGTGCACCACCTGGCCGCGGCGTATCCTGATCTGGCCCTGTTCGTGCAGGCCAGTCCTGCTTTCTGTTGTCCTTCGCTTGTAACCGAAGCGATGGGGCGGGACATAGAGCGCCTGACCGGGGTGCCGGTGGTGAGCATTACCTACGACGGCACGGGCCAGTACAGAAACGACGCCGTAGTGCCATATCTGCGCTACGCGGCCGGGCGGGCTCGGGCTAGCCTGAGGTTGCCTCCAGAACGGTCTGCTTGAACCTGGCGCCCCTGTCGAACTCGTTTCGAAACATGCCGAACGATGTGCAGCCCGGAGAGAAAAGCACTGCGGCCGGCTCCTCTCCTCCGCCCGCGGCGGTGATGGCCGTGTCCACCGCGCTTGCGAGGTCGCCGAACGGGCCTTTGTAGGCGACACCTTCCTTGTCCAGCAGAGACCGTATCTTCTCAGTTCCACTTCCCGCAAGGAGCACAAGAGCGCGCGGGGCGCGGGCAACCTCCGCGAAGGGGGAGAAGTCCATGTTCTTGTCGCTCCCGCCCATGATGAGGACGACCGGCGGCTCGACGGACTTGATTGCCTGAACTGTGGCCTGCGGTATGGTGGCGGCAGAGTCGTTGTAGAAGCGCAGCTGCCTCCATTGCCGGAACATCTCAAGCCTGTGCTCCACCCCGGGGAACTCGGACAGCGCCTTGCGGGCAACATCGGCTTTGACGCCATAGATCCCCAGGACGAGCCCCGCGCAGAGGAGGTTGACCGCGTTGTGCGCCCCCGGCAGGCGCTTTCCCGAGAGGATGGTCTTCTCCTCTGCGGCTGACAAACGGACAATTCCCTTCTCCCCTTCCAGCCAGGCTCCACGAAGCCCATCCGGCAGATCGGAAGCGGAATAGAAGAAAGGCTGTGCGCGCGTCTCCCGGGGAAACTCACGCTGCCACGGGTCATCGAGGTTGAAGACCGCCTTCTGATCCCTTTCCTGCTCCTGGAAGATGACCTTTTTGTCCGCGATGTAGTCCCCCATCCCGTTGTAGCGGTCCAGGTGGTCGGGCAGGATCACCGTGAAGGCCGAGATGGCAGGGCGGAGGAGGCCGCGGCCGCGAAGGTCGCCAAGCTGCCAGGAAGAAAGCTCAAGGACCACAGGGCTGCGGGGACTCATCCCGTCCACGAAATCAAGGGGAGAGACCGTGATGTTGCCGGCAAGCACGGTTGCGGAGTCCACGCGGCCAAGGCCGAAAGCGATGGCGGAGGCAGTTGTTGACTTCCCCTTCGAGCCGGTCACTCCGATAACAGGGTTCTTCACAATGGAAAAAAAGATTGAGAGATCCGTCTCGATGGGGACGCTGTGAGACCGGGCAGCTTCCAGGAAGCGGGAGGTCGGGGCTACTGCAGGATTCTTGATCACGAGGTCCGCGGTTGTGAAGTCCTGCTCCTCGTGCTTTTCAAGAACGTAGCGCACGGGCAGTCCGGAGAGCTGCTCGATGGAGTCTTTCAGGAGCTCCGGCGTCCTCAGGTCCGTCACCGTCACCCGGGCGCCGTGACGCGCGAAGTAGCGGGCCGACGCCAGGCCGCCGCCGTTGAGCCCGAGCCCCATGACCGTCACCTTCATTCCGCTCCACCGGGAAGTCTCAATCCTCAACCTTGAACTCCCTCATGTCTGCCTGGTTCAGGTACGCCTCGACACGGAGGCTGGCCCATGCATCGTACCACGCCGGGGGAACCTTGGCCTTGAGCTCGCGGAAACAAGCAAGCTCTTCCGAGAAGCTCCTGTTCTGCATCTCCGCCTGGATCTTTTCCATGTGAGGGCGGAGAAACTCCAGGGTGCGGTGGAGAAGGGGGACAGTCTTCCTGCGGCCGTCCGGGGAAAGCGCTACGACTGACTGGCAGACTGTCTTGTACTTGCAGAGGTAGGGGTAGTAGGGATAGGTCTTCTTGTTGGGGGGCAGGAAGAGCTTGCTGAAGAACTTGGTCAGGTCGGCGTCCATCCAGATCCCTTGAACGAAATAGCCTCTCCCCTGCTCTCCGATCCACGTCTGCGAGATCGTCTCCAGCACGCGAAACGACGTCGCTTTCCCGTTGTCCCGCACCACCTCCTGCAGGGGAACAAAGGTGTCTTCCAGAAAAAGCCTTCGGGACGCGTACCATGGGGTCATGTCGTTTGTGCCCCGCTCTCGCACGGTGCTCTCTGTCGCTCTCATCATCAGGTCGATTCGCAGCAGATAGAGATAGTAGCTCTCTTCCACCCGGTAGATCTGAAAAAAGCAGGGCCTGAGGATTTCAGCCGGGTCGAAAAAGTATGTCAGGTCTTTCAGCACCTGGGGGGCCAGGGCTGCGATCTGTTCTGTGATCCCTTTCAGGGTTGACAGGTATTCCTGGCTTGGCACGGAGAGACGTACGTCATGGTGGATCGGGATATGCGGGACTGAGTACTCGCCATCAAGCTGAAGAAAGAAATCCTCGCTCTGATTGAAGTGGCGGCTCATTTGTCGGGTTTCGTCTCCGATGGCGCCCAGGACGGCGTTGATGGCAGCGTCGGAGTACCTTACCCTGATCTCATTCGAAACCTGCTCCACCAATCGACATATAACAGGAATTGGCCTTTTATCGCAATCGGGTTGCCGGCTACTCCGGGAAGCCCATTCTTCGCCCGTCGAGAGCCTGCGGGGCGATGGCATGGTTGAGCGGAAGGACGCGTCTACCGGATATCGCGCTTCGCGCGATCTGCCTTAGAGCTTCTCCGGCGGAACAATCGGTCCGTGCGCCCTTTTCAGCACCTCGAGCCCGCGTTTCTGCTCCTCGTAGACCTCGAACAACCGGGGCGGCATTCGGGTGTCCTTGCGGTATGCATCCTCCTGCAGCCTGATCCGCGCGAGGATATTGTCGACATAGAACGAGAATTGCCTGGAATAGAGGCCCTTCGGGTAGTCCTTGCCGGTCGTCTCATCGAAAATGCGCCTCAGGTCTTCATACCGCGGAATGAACCCGATGGGAGTCTCGATTGCGCCCACCTCCCCATGGGCGTATCTTTCCAGCCACGAGAGCCATGCCCGAACGTCCCGCTTTTCCCCCAGGAGCTTGTTCAGATCGCCGCCGCGGGCGCAGTCCACCAGGAAATAGTTGAGGCCGGCGATGACCGGCCGCCCCTGACGTGAAAACTTCTGGGAGTTGAAGAAGATGAACTGCGCTTCCATGTAGTCTCCCAGGGGACAGGGAATGAAGGGAGAATTGGCCCACGGCTGCCTGTTGATTCCCTTCGCTCCCACCTCGGTTGCCGTGGCGGCGGAGAGGATGGATGCTCCGATTACGACGCCGTGATCAGGATTCTTCGCTACCCAGACCGGCGGCATTGTGTCGCTGTCCCGTCCACTGTAGGTGATCACCTTGATGGGCACCCCGGCCGGATCCCAGGCAGCCTGCCTGTTGAAGTTCCCGATTGCGTCATTGGTCAGTGTTATCCGGGCATTCGGGTTGGAGACGGGAACCGGCTTCCCGCCGGCGTCCTTTTTCCCCGGCCACCACTCGCCCTGGAAATTCACTCCCTTGCCAGGCAGCGGCTCCCCGCTGCCGGTCCAGTGCGGAACGCTGTGCTCATCCACCAGGACGTTGGACCAGATGACCTCTGTTACCGGATCCCGCATGCATTTATAGAGGAAGGGGTCGCCTTCCTTGTTCAGGTCCTCAACGATTCCGAAGATCCCCACCTCGGGATTCACCGCACGCAGTATGCCCTCCCGGTCGATCCAGAGCTGGGCAAGGTCGTCCCCGACGTAATCGGACCCGACCATGGCAGTCGTGGTCTTGCCGCACCCGGAAGGGGCCGCGCCCGCAAAGAAGGTCTTTCTTCCGCCCGGACCGGTCATGCCGGTAATGAACATGTGCTCGGAAAGCTCCTGCTCTCTGCGATAGTACGTGCACAGGTCAACGGCGAAGCGGTGGTTGCCCTTCTTGAGCATCAAGGTGTTCCCTGCGTAGGAACAGTACATGCTGAACGTGGTAAACCAGCTGCGGTCCATGAAGATGCGCGCCTTGGGTATGTCCTCGGACTTGCCGGAGCCCTGGCTGTGGAGGTTGGTGAAAAATACTCCAGCGCGCCTCACCTCGGAGTCGAAGCGCTCGAAGACGTTGCGGTACAGGATGTTTGCGCTGTGCAGCACGTAGGCGGAGCTGGAGATCATGAGCGCGGGGACGGAAGCCTGCGCCCCGATGGGTCCCCTGCTGTAGAACCCGATCAACATGGTTTTTCCCCGCATGATGCCCGCCATTGTGGAGCGTATGTATGCCAGGGCTTCATTTCGGAGCATCTTCTTGGCAAGGACGCTCACCTCTTCATCCTCATTGGCGATGTAGAAGGTCTGGTCCACCATGCGCCCCTGGTCTTCCGGCAGGTCGAAATGGATGGTGTGGCCTTTCATGGCAAGCGGGCACTCTTCACCCGCCTCCAGGCTCATTGCACGGCACGATTCGACATCCTCGGGTTCAGAGCCGATGACAAAAACACGCTCCGGGGCGCACAGGGAGATGGCATTGGCGACCTTGATGAGGGCGTCCGGGGTGGAAATCTTTCCCATCTTTGCCCTGTTGGGGTCGTCCATGCGCCCGGCGAAGACCTTGCGGGCCTCATCGACGTTGCGCACCCCGCCCACTTCGACTAGGATGTCGATCCCTTTTCTCAGCTCCAGCATTCCGTTCCCCCACGCTCTGCGGTGTAAACAGTTACGAAACTCGATTTTCCCTGTCCTGTCAATCGCTTGCCATCCGATTCCCCCGCACGCTCCTCGTGGTATAGAATCCCGCCGTGGAGAACATCGCATATGTGGTCCTGGACAGGAAAGTCATCCTGCGGGTCAAGCGTCGCTTCTGCGAAACCCCGGATGAGCTTCTGCAGAGCGACCTTTTTCGCGACATCCTGAGGCGGTGCCTGCGCGACCTGGCCCGGCGCGACTCGCCCCTTCTTGCGTTCCTTGACGGGAAGCATCACCAGGAGTCTTCCCTCGATGTGTTGATCCAGAGCCTCTCCTTCCTGACAAAAATCCCCCTTGCCCTCGTGCCGAACATCGTCGCGGGCGCCGTTTCATTCCCCGGTCACAAGAAATGCCTGGCCGACTTTGTCGAGTACCTCTACAATTTCTGGCGGAGCTTCGAGAGGTACGCCGTCTGCGATTCCGAGGGCGATGCTCTGGACAAGAGGCCGTACCGCACATTCAACGAGACGGTGGAAAACTTCTCCCACCTGGTGCGCGGCGTCTATCGGGACATCCAGGAGAACATCCAGGGAATGCACCCGCGCATCTACCGCCAGCTCCATGCCGGCGTAGAGATCTCCGCAATTGCCCTTTCCCAGGACATGCCGCTTCCACGAGGCCACTATGACAAGCTTCGCGGCGTTGCGGTAATCAGGCAGATCCTGCTCAATCCTCCCCTGATTCTCGAGCCGCCCATGAACAAGAGAACGGGCTCCTTCATCCGCGTCAGCGAGAATCCCCTGGGACGAGTCACGATTGAGGCTTCAGACTGGCTCTGCTATCCCGCCCGCGTGGGCGACCTGCTGATCCTGATCTATTTCCACAACACCTTCTTTGAGCTGGGGTTCTCCCTGTGCAACCTCTTCGAGATCGCGGAGGACAGCGACCTCACCCGGGCACCTGACGCCGTCTACGTATTCGGTGATCCCACCGACGGTTTGAACGGGATCGCCGAGATGCCCACTGTGTTCCATGACGATGATGCGAACGGGCTTTTTGTCGCGGCAGTTCCCAACCATAAGGAGTATGGCTATTTCGGTTATCTGAAAAAGATGGTGCTGACCCTGCACAACGCCATCAAAATGAAGCAGGGGCGGCTGCCGTTCCACGGCGCCCTGCTCTCCATCCAGCTCACGGGGGGACGCGGAGCGAACGTGCTGCTGATGGGCGACACCGGGGCCGGCAAGTCCGAGACCATCGAGGCCCTGCGGGGAATGGCGGACGCGGAGATCCGTGACCTGGTCGTCGTGGCTGATGACATGGGGTCCCTGGAGTTGCGCGATGACGGAGTGATCGCGTACGGGACTGAGATCGGGGCGTTCCTCCGCCTGGACGATCTCAGCCCCGGCTTCGCGTTCGGGCAGATCGACCGCGCAATCATCATGAGCGCCAGCAAGACCAACTCCCGCATCGTGCTCCCGGTCACAGACTATGCCAGCATCACCCGCGGAGTCAGGCTGGACTGCGCGCTGTACGCCAACAACTACGAGGAAGTGGACGAGGACCATCCCGTGCTGGAGAGGTTCGGAAACGTCACGGAGGCGCTCAAGGTCTTCCGGGACGGCACCTCGATGAGCAAGGGAACCACCACGTCGACGGGCCTGGTCCATGCGTACTTCGCCAACATCTTCGGTCCCCCCCAGTACCGGGAGCTGCACGAGGGGCTTGCCGAAAAATTCTTCTCAGCTTTCTTTGCCAACGGGATCTTCGTGGGGCAGATGCGGACACGGCTCGGCATACCGGGCAAGGAGGCGGAAGGTCCGAAGGAGGCGGCGCGCCACCTCCTTCGCCTGATTGCCGACGGGCGCTGAACCCGGCTACCCGATGGCGACCTTTCCCGTTTCGCCGCTCCTGATGCGGATGCAGTCCTCCAGGGGAAGCACGAAAATCTTACCGTCGCCGATGTTCCCCGTGCGCGCGCCCTTCACAATGGCATCCACGGTCGGCTTGACATAGTTGTCGTTCACCGCGATCTCAAGGCGGACCTTTTTCAGCAGGTTGCCGGCCTCCTTGACCCCTCGGTACACCTCGGTGACTCCCTTCTGCCGGCCGCAGCCCAGCACGTTTGTCACCGTCTTGAGATAGACCTCTTTCTTGTCCAGCTCCTGGAGCACCTCGTCGAGCCTGTGCGGCTGGATGATTGCTATGATGAGTTTCATTGTTGCTCTTCCTCCATGTCAATCAATGAGAGTGTACGCGCTTTCTTTATGCTGCGTGTTGTCCAGCCCGATCTGCTCGTCCTGCTCCTTGACCCGCAGCCCCATGATCAGGTCCAGCACCTTGGCGATGATGAAGGTGGCCACGACGGCATAGACGATGGTCGCTCCCGCGGCGATTGCGTTGACGACAAACTGATGGGGGTTGCCGAAGAACAGGCCGTCCGTTCCTCCGATGGCCTTCTCTGCGAACAGGCCCGTCGTGAGCGCGCCAACAGTGCCTCCCACCCCGTGAACGCCGAAGGCATCCAGGGAATCGTCATACGCCAGCTTCTGCTTGACCACCGCGACGGCTATGTAGCACACCACCGCCACGATGAGCCCGATGAAGATCGAGGAGACCGGGGAGACGAAGCCCGAGGCAGGGGTGATGGCAACCAGCCCCGCCACGGCACCGGTTGCCGCTCCCAGCACGGTGGGCTTCTTGTTGAGCAGCCAGTCGATGATCACCCAGCCGATTGCCGCCGCAGCAGTGGCTGTGTTGGTGTTGATGAAGGCGGACACAGCCTGCCCGTTGGCCGCAACCGCGCTTCCGGCGTTGAAGCCGAACCAGCCGAACCACAGGAGGGCCGCTCCAACCAGGGTGTAGGTCATGTTGTGCGGCGGCGGGGTGATGCGCGGGTAGCCGCTCCTTCTCCCCATGATCAACGCGACCACCAGAGCGGAGAACCCTGATGACATGTGGACAACCGTTCCTCCGGCGAAGTCTAGAGCGCCGAGGTTGTGCAGCCATCCATCCTTGGCCCAGACCCAGTGAGCAATGGGATCATAGACCAGGGTCGCCCACGCCAGCGTGAACACCACGAAAGTGGAGAACTTGATCCTCTCCGCATATGCACCGGTGATGAGGGCCGGGGTAATGACGGCGAACATCATCTGGAAGACCATGTAGAGCTGGTGAGGGATGGTCGGCGCATAGTCGGGGTTCGGGGTGAGCCCAACCCCCTTGAGGGCGAACCAGGACAGGTTCCCGAACAGGTGTCCGACGTCGGGGCCGAAAGCGATGCTATAGCCCCATAGGAGCCACTGGACGCTGATGAGACACAGGATGAAGAACGATTGCATCATGGTGGACAGGACGTTTTTTCGCCGGACGAGGCCGCCGTAGAACAGTGCGAGTCCCGGTGCTGTCATGAGCAGCACCAGAGCAGTGGACGCCAGGACCCACGCTGTGTCGCCGGAGTTAATTGTAGACTGCATCGAATCCTCCTCTATTTGAAGAATTGATGCAGTAAGTTTAGCAATTATCGTGCCAAGCCTGGCTTGGGCTTCGGTCCAGCTATGGGTCGCCTTCTACGGACTCTTGAACCTCTTCGGATCGATCTGATACCTGTGCACCCGCAAACCCATGATCCGCTCCGTGATTCCCAGAGAAGCGGCAGCCGATGCCATGTTGCCTCGCGACGACTTCAGGGCTTCCATCAGCAGCTCTTTTTCGACGGTCTCCAGCGCGGTCGCAAGGGTGCCTCGGGGGACTGTGCCACTGGATTCCGCGGTCTGCAGCGAAGGCGGGAGATGATGTCCATGGATCACCTCATCATCACTGAGGAGAACCGCTCTCTCTATACAGTTCTCCAGCTCTCGGACATTGCCCGGCCAGTGGTATGCCATCAGCATGTCGATGGCGGGGGTGGAGATGCGGATGACGTTCTTGTGGTTCTGCCTGCTGTAGCGTTCCACGAAATAGTCTGCCAGGAGAAGGATGTCCGTCCTTCGCTCGCGAAGGGGCGGAATGTGGATGGGGAACACGTTCAGCCTGTAGTAGAGATCCTGTCGGAACTGCTCGGTTTCAATGAGCTTTTCCAGGTCCCTGTTTGTGGCGGCAATCAGACGGACATCCGCCTTGATGGTCAGCGTCCCTCCCACGCGCTCGAACTCTCTCTCCTGCAGGACCCGCAGGAGCTTGATCTGCATGGCCGGTGACAGGTCCCCGATTTCGTCAAGGAAAAGAGTTCCTCCCTGGGCCAGCTCGAACCGGCCCTTGCGGGCCGCAACCGCGCCGGTGAAAGCCCCCTTTTCGTGCCCAAAGAGCTCGCTTTCGATCACTCCTTCGGGTAAAGCGGCGCAATTTACCTTGACGAACGGCCGGGGCGCCCGCCGGCTGGCATAATGGATTGCGTGGGCTACCAGCTCTTTTCCGGTCCCGCTTTCCCCGCGCAGAAGCACCGTGGTGTCGCTTGAGGATACCTGCCCGATGAGCTGGTAGACGCTCTGCATTGCCTTCGAATTGCCGATGATGTTCGACGGCCGATACCTGTCCTTCAGCTCGTCCTGCAGGCGCAGGTTCTCCTCCATGAGCCGTTCTCTCTCCTCCTGCGCGGACTGGCGCAGCCGCACCGCCTGCGCTATCAGGGACGCGATGATGGAGAGGATCCTCGCTTCTTCCTGGAGGTAGGAAACGGCAGCCACGGGCCTGTCGGCGCTCAGGGCCCCCACAACTTCCCTGCCCATCTTTATGGGCACGCAGATGAACGACAGGTCTTCCCCGTCACGGGCCCGCCGCGCGCCCGTGCGGTCCAGGAACTGCGGCTCCTCGGATATCTTCGGGACAATGGACGCCTTGCCGGTCTGGATGACGGTGCCGGTGATGCCCTCACCCAGCTTGTATCTGCCCTTCCGTTTCTGGGTGGCCGACAGGCCATACGCGGACTCGATTGCGATCTCTCCCGTCTGCCTGTTCAGGAGCGTCAAAGTGGCGAACTTCATCCCAAGGGACCGGGTGAGCGCCTCCAGCACGGGCTCCACCACGGTGCGCAGGTCAAGGCTCGAGTCGAGGATCTGACTGATCTCGAAAAGCAGGGAGAGCTCTCCCGGCCCTCCGTCCACCTCCACAAGGCGCCTTTTCTCTCCAGACATTTCTTCTCCTTGCCGGAACCTACGGAATTGTAGCTACCTTGCCTAAAAAGATACGGAAATGTAGTGCTCTTTCCCATGGGCGTCAACTCCCCCGGTATGCAGCGTTGACAACGGACGCGCCACTCCCGTATAAATCGTTCATGAACCCTCTGGCGCAGGAGTTGAACGCGGTCCTTGAAGGAAGCGTGGCTGGCAACCTGCTTTCTGACCTGGGAAGGCGTCTCTATTTCCCTCGGGGAATCGTCGCCCAGTCAGCTGAGGCGAAGAAGCATGCCACGCGCGCGAATGCCACCATTGGAATGGCCTTGCGGGAGGGGAAGCCTGTCTACCTTCCTGCAATCCGTTCGCTTATTCCGGACTTGGACCCTGAGGAGATATTCCCTTATGCACCCACGCAGGGGATCGAGAAGCTGAGGGAATTGTGGAAAAAGGAGATAATCCAGAAAAACCCGGATATCGGGAATACCCTTTTCTCCCTCCCTCTCGTCGTACCTGGGCTTACCGCGGGCATTTCCACCCTGGCGGACCTGTTCGCCGGGCCGGGAGACACTCTGGTGCTGCCGGATCTGTACTGGGACAACTACCCGCTGATTTTCGAGACCCGGCGCGAGACGAATGTCATGACTTTCCCTTTTTATTCCGACAGGGGTGGATTCAATGTTGATGGCCTGCGCACTGCGCTCCGCGCCGCTGCGGGGAGAGGGAAGGTCCTTCTCCTTCTGAACTTCCCCAACAACCCGACCGGTTATTCGCTCACCCGTGACGAGGCCACCGGCGTCGTCTCTACCATTGCGAACGTGGCTGATTCAGGGACGCAATGTCTGGTCATCACGGACGATGCGTATTTCGGGCTCTTCTACGAGCCGGATGTCTACCCGCAGTCCCTCTTTGCCCGGCTGTGCGGCGTGCATCAGAACGTGCTGGCCGCAAAGGTGGATGGTTCGACCAAAGAGGACCTCACCTGGGGCTTCCGCACGGCATTCATCAGCCTCGGGTCAAAAGGGCTTGCGCAGGAGCATTACGACGCCCTCATCAGCAAGCTCATGGGCGCTGTCCGCTCGACTGTCTCCAACTCCAGCGTCCTTGCGCAGAACCTGATCCTGCGCGCAATCGAAAACCCTGCCCGGCAGCGGGAAAAGGATGAGGCTGCGACGCTTCTTCGCCAGCGATATGCAAAAGTGAAGTCCATACTTTCGCGGCGCTCCAGCAAGGCGATACAGCCGTTTCCCTTCAACTCCGGCTATTTCATGAGCTTCCGCCTGAACAGCGGGGATGCAGAGACGCTTCGCAAGGCGCTCCTCATGGAAGAAGGGGTAGGGACTATTGCCGTGAACGAACGGTGCCTCCGGGTGGCATTCTCGCAGCTGGACCTGGACAAGCTGGAGGAAGTGTTCGAAGTGATTTTCAAAACTGCGGAAAGAGTGCTTTAGGCAGCGCCATACGCGAGTACGCGTTCGGCGAGTACGCCGTCCCTGGCCATGGGCTCGTTTTCGGCTATCCCTGGCCTCGCTCGCCCTCGCCGTCCCTGGCCATGGGCTCGCTTTCGGCCATCCCTGGCCTCGCTCGCCCTCGCCGTCCCTGGCTACGCGTTAACCAGGAACCTGCCGATGTCCTTCAGCTCGGGTATTCGTTCGTAAACAGGGCGCTTCTTGTCATGAGCCTCCCTGTCGAGGCTCGTGGTCTTCAGATACAGCTCGTTGATCTGGTCCGAAAGGACCCCCAGGTTAAGGGGGAAGTTCTGCGCTGCCATCTCCCTGAGCACCCTGTCGGCGTCCGTGCCTCCCTGGGCGATGATGTTCTTGAGATTGGGGAGCATCTTTGTCCGGGCCTGATAGATGAAGTGAGCCGCCGCGATCACCATCTCGTAGAGCTCCTCGAACTGGAAACCCTGGTTCTTGTAGTATTCGGATTTCGTGGTAAGGCTGTCCAGGCGATCCCATTCCGACTGCGGAAGGTCGAGCACCACCAGCACCTTGCGGATGAACCTGTTGGAAATGTTGTTCTGGTAATGATCCCCGATCCGCTCGATGATCTTGAAAATCTCAGGATCCTTGATATTCACGCGCCGGCCCTCTGGTTTTCAAGGGTAGCTGATGGGTGGAACGAGGTCAAGGGACGAGGGAATGCTGCTCCTCGCCGCGCGCTGCAGAAAAAAGCCGCCCCTGCAGGGCTCCGCGAATGCGCATCTGCTGGATCAGACTGGAGGTGAAGTCCCCCTTGGACCAGAAAGTCCGCGGACTCACCACGTCTCGCGGCAGGGCGTCACACGTGACTCGCATGATGACAGTGTCCGCGGGAAGCCTCTCGATGGCTGACAGAGTGTATTCGAGGTGGCGCTGGGGCGCCGGGGCCGCCACTTCACCCATGAGGAACTCTCTGGCAAGAAGAGTGTCCTTTGGGATCAGGAGATTGTGGATCTTGACCCCGTGGGGCGCCAGCCGGGCGACAAACTCCACCGTTCTCATGATATCCGACCAATCCTCCCCCGGCAGGCCGAAGATGAGGTGCACGCCCACTTTCAGCCCGTTGTCCTTCAGCATCCGGAAGGCGCGCAGGAAGTCCTCCGATGTGTGGCCTCGCCTGATCAGACGAAGCGTCGCATCGTTGGCGGTCTGAAGCCCCAGCTCCACCCAGACCTCCAGCCCGCGCTCGCGGTAGGAGGCCAGGAGCCGGGCCTTTTCCTCGTCGAGGCAGTCGGGGCGGGTTGCCACATTCAATCCGCAGAACGGGGCCAGGGAGAGCCCGGCGTCGTAGACCCGCGCCAGCTCCGCCACTGGGGCATTCGTGTTGGAGTATGCCTGGAAGAAAAGAATGAACCCCTCCGGCGCGTAGCGCCTTCGCAGGAACGCGATCCCGGCCTGGACCTGCGATGCAAGGCTTTCCCTGCTGCCGGGCGCTCCCTGGCCGCGGCAGCCAGGAACCGCGGCGCCGCAGACATTCAGATAGGGTGCCCGGGAGCCCTCGACCGCGCAGTAGGTGCAGCCGCCGGAAGAGCGGCCGCCTTTCCTGTTGGGACACGAGAAGCCTGCATCGACTGCTACGCGGTACACGGTACCGCCATGGCGCTGGCGCAGGTAGCGGGAATAGGTGAGGTACGGAGGTTCGACCACGAAAGAATCCCGGACGCATGGTAGCAGAGGATGGCGCGTGTTGACAATGCCGGCTCCCGTCCCTACAGTTTTGCCGCATGGACACACTGCGTCAGACCCGTCGATTGTCGCTTCTCATCGCGGCGCTGTGCATTTGGCTCACCGGGTGCGGCCTTATTCCCGAACCGAGCGTCAGGATGATCACCGACAGGGCGGAGATGGCCGCCTACGTTGATCGCTTCAATGCCCTCCAGTCCGACGTCAGGGTCGAGCTCTCATACCACGAAACCCCTTTCCAGTCGGTGCTGGACGGAATCCAGGGCGATCTTGTTGTCGGTGAATGGCTTTCCAGCCCGGCCGTGCTGGACCGGTTCGACTCCCTGGGAGACATCGTGAAGCCGGGGAGGATCGATCCGTCATGGTTCTACGCAGGTCTGGTCGCCATGAGCTCCCGTGACAACCGGCCCGTTCTGGTTCCGATCTCATTCAGCCTGCCTGCCGTGGTGTTTTTCAAACCGGGTATGCAGGCCGAGCTTTCCAGCATGTTTATTCCCCTGGATACCCTTCGCAGCCTCTCGCGGGGCTTCAACAAACCGGTGAAATCAGGCGGCTTCGATGCAATGGGTTTTTCCCCTTTCTGGAACGCGGATTTCTTTGACGCTGCGGAGCTTCTCTTCGGCGCCCGGTTTCGACCCGGCAGGAACGGGCTTCCGGCCTGGGACCAGGAAGGTCTCTCCAAGACCGTTGACTTCGCCCAGGCATGGCTTGCCGAAGTAAACGGCGGAGCCTCGGCAGACGAGGCATTCTCCGCAAGATACCGTGTTCAACCCTGGTACAAGCTCCTGACCGGAAAGAGGATACTCTTCGCGCTTCGATCCTTCACGGACTACTTTGCTCTCCCTGAGGAGAAGCGAAGAGACCTCGACTTCCGCTGGTTGTCGCAGGGAAACTCCATTCCTGTCCGGCCGGATGTGCTGCTTGCCGGCGTCCTGAAGTCCTCGCGGAACAAGAGGGGCGCACAGGCTTTCCTCGAGTGGTTCTGCAGCCCCTCCGTCCAGCGGACGCTTCTCGATGTCAATCAGTCAAAAAGGATCGGAGTTTTCGGCGTGACCGACGGTTTTTCCGCCTTCAAGAGCATCAACGAGCGGGAACTGCCCCAAAGATACCCCTTTCTCCTTGGCCATATTCCCACTGAGAGCTTCCTGACTTTCCCCGAGACGCTCCCCGACAACTGGCTGGCGGTGCGTGATCAGGTCATCCTGCCCTGGATTCGCCGGACCGCCTCCGCAACGGAGGATCAATCCCTGGAAAGAAGGCTTGACGACTGGATGAAGAAAATGAAAAAGTGACCCGGAACAGTCCCGGGCGCCAAATATTCATTGACAATACCGACAGCGGTCATTTATCATCTCATTCATAGGATAATCCAACCGGGAGGTTGCCAATGGCGACAGTAGAGTTACGGAACATCACAAAGGTCTATGAGGGAGGAGTGAAGGCGGTTGACAGCGCCAACCTGACCATCAACGACAAGGAGTTTGTTGTTCTGGTCGGGCCTTCGGGCTGCGGCAAAACGACCACCCTGCGGATGGTCGCCGGCCTGGAGGAGATATCCTCCGGCGAGCTGTACATCGACGGAAAGCTGATGAACGACGTGGCGCCCAAGGACAGGGACATAGCCATGGTCTTCCAGAACTACGCCTTGTACCCGCACATGACCGTCTATGACAACATGGCTTTCGGCCTCAAGATACGCAAGTATCCCAAGGCGGAGATCAACTCGCGCGTTCACGAGGCTGCGCAGATCCTCGATATCGAGGAACTGCTTGACCGAAAGCCCAAGGCCCTGTCAGGCGGTCAGAGACAGCGCGTCGCGGTAGGCCGCGCCATCGTGAGAAAGCCCAAGGTGTTTCTCTTTGACGAGCCCCTGTCGAACCTGGACGCGAAGCTGAGAGTCCAGATGAGGGCAGAGCTCTCTGCCCTCCATCACCGGCTCCAGGCCACCATGATCTATGTCACCCATGATCAGGTGGAAGCCATGACCATGGGGGACCGCATCGTGGTGCTCAAGGACGGGATCATCCAGCAGATCGGCACGCCGCTGGGGTTGTACAACACGCCGGTCAACAGGTTCGTTGCAGGTTTCATCGGGTCCCCCCCCATGAACTTCATCAAGGTCAGCCTGAAGTCGGAAGGCGGCAAGATGCATGCGGATGAGGGAAGCTTCCGGATGCAGCTCCTTCCCCAGCAGGCAGAGACCCTCAGGAACTACGCTGGCAAGGACGCCATCTTCGGGATCCGGCCTGAGGACCTGGTATACACTGAGACGCCGGACAGCTCCAACAACATCCCCACCAAGGTCGAGGTCATCGAGCCCCTGGGAGCGGAGATCCACCTCTGGGTGAGCACGCCGAACAACCAGATCGTTGCGCGCGTTCCCCCCAGATTCGTTTTCCACGTCGGTGATACGGCGAACCTTCGGCCTGACCTCCAGAAGATCCATTTCTTCGACCTGGAGACGGAAAAGGCAATTTTCTAGCCGCAGTTCCCTGGGAATGAAAAGGCCGGCCCGAGGGCCGGCCTTCTTCGTCTCAGGCGTCTATCGCGAAGCCTTCGGCTTCGCTATACGAGGGCAAATATCTTCCACTGCCCGTTGTCGTTCACGAAGTAGTAGCGTTGATACGTCGTCCAGAAAGGCATGGTCTTCGACAAGTCCATCCTGGCCTGGACGCTGAGCGAATAGACCGTCCCCGCAACCCCGCTCACCGGGCTCTGCACGCGCTCGACAAAGATGCTGTTCAGGTCCACTGCGTCCGCAATCTGGGTGGCTCCGAAGTCTGCGTTCTCGAACGAGCCTTCCAGCGAGGTCTTCAGCTCGTCCCTGGTCACCGTCTGGCGCAGCCGCAGGAAGGTGACATTGTCGGCCATGAATCCCAGCGCCCCGTCGGCGTCCTTTTTCAGGAGCGACCCGAGGCATGCGCTGAAAGCATCGACAATTGCCTTGCTCGCCTCCGCCTCCGTCGCAACCGTTGTCGGGGGCGCGGCTCCCGCCGCCGGCGCCGCGTGTGCAGGCCTCCATTCGGGCGGGGGAGGGCTCTGCCCGATGGCGAAGATATGCCAATCTCCGTCCACGCTGTGCACAAAGAACTGCTGCTGCTTTTCCCAGAAATTAAGGTACGGGGAGTAGTCCGCATTTGCGTCAACGCGCAAGGTGTAGGCATCCCCCCATGCGGCGCGCATGGCCGGGGAGACGCGCGCAACAACGACGCTGTCAAGATTGTACAGATCCGACGGTGTCTTGCCAGCCAGCGGAGCTGATGAGAAGAACTGGTCAAAGGCGGATATTTCGTCAGCCTGCGAAACCTCCGTGGGTATCTTCGAAATGTAGACCGAGCCGTCCAGGAACCCCGATGCTGCGGCCGAGTCCGTGGCCAGCAGCGCGCCGAGGAACCTGAAAAAGAACGAGTTGAGGGACTGGACGGGCGCCTGCGCCGCCTCCCCTCCTATGGCAGGGACGTTTCCGCGCGCCAGGAGCTCGGCGGCGGACGGCATGGCCTGGTCTTTGATGGTGGATGGATCCAGCTGGGGATCCATGATCCGCGCAAGCTGCATGAACTCTTTCCCCTTGTCCGTTTTGCCAACGGTCTGGTACTGCTTGCCGGCCAGCCAATATGCCTGGGCAATGATCTGGCGGTCCTTTTCGCTGTAGTTTTTCCAGAACTGGGCCCAAAGGCCGGTTGAAGCCAACAGAAGCAAGATGGCAGAGACGACGAACTTGTTTCTCATGCGACGCCTCCTCACGAGGGAAAAGCAATCACAAGGCATTCTACACACATCCTGCGCGAGTTGACAACCCGGTTGTGGCGCTGCTACACTTCGTCCACGCGACGATGACCCTTCCCGTTGCACGGGCTGTTGTGCGGGAGGGGATCTGTCGGGAGGAGGCACAAAATGTCTCGTTCGCTGCGTCTGCTTTCCATCGGCGGCGTTGCCATCCTGCTCGTCGCATGCCCGTCCGCTCCAAAACCTCCTGAGAACGCGGTCGCGGCTCCCACTTTCAGCCCCGCAGGGGGCACCTATTCGGAGACGCAGACGGTGGCCATCTCCTCCTCCACCGAAGGGGCAGAGATCCGCTATACCACGGACTCCTCGGAGCCCACGGCCGTCACGGGCGCTGTCTATTCGGCTCCCATCTCCGTCTCCTCCACCACAACCATCAAGGCCATTGCCTCAAAGAAGGGCTTCAAGGATTCGGAGGTGGTCACAGCCACCTTCACCATCCAGGCCGCCACGCCGGCTACAACAGGACAGACACCGGCGGTGGCTCCCGTGACGGATGACGAGGTGTTGGCGGCCCAGAACGCCGTTGCCCGGGCCCGCGAAGTGGACGCGGACTACTATGACCCTGACAACTTCGACGCCGCCCGGCGCCTTCTGGATTCCGCCCTTGCCGTGCGCACATCAGACCCGGCAACAGCCCGTGCCCAGCTTGCAGATTGCAAGGCAAAGGCGGACCTCTCTTTCGACAACTCCGTCGCCCGGTCCGCGGAAGACCTGGCTGCCCGGATGGAATCCCTCAAACAGAAGCTCCTCGATATGGGCGCCGACAAATACGCCCCGGATGACTTCCAGAGCTCGACGGCGGGGATCGACGAGGCAAAAGATCTGTATGCAAAGAAGGACTACTCTGGCGGCCGCGCGCGGGCATGGCAGGCGCTGAGGGAGATGGCTGATCTTCGAAACCGTCTGGAGAACCGGCTTTCGGCGCTGCAGTCCCTCAGGTACAACCTGGAACAGTCCATGAAGGAAGCAGAATCCACCAACGCATACTCGTATGCCCCCGCGCAGAAGGACAAGGTCACGGGCATGTATCTGCAGGGGCTCCAGGCCCAGCAGGAGTACACGCTGGATCATGCGGAGGAGAGCTTCGGCGCCGCCCTGGAGGCGGCCAAGGAAGTGCTGAGGATGGCCAAGGCTGCCCGAGATGCGCAGCTTGCGGATGAGAAGCAGAAGGCAGAGGAAAAGCAGGCGCAGGTCATGAAGGCCCTTGAGGAGGCGTCTAGGCTGACCGTCGTCACGGAAGACGGCACGGTGGTCGAGCCGAAGAACTGGACTGAGGATGATTTCCTCAGGGAAATCGATCAGATGCAGAAGGAAGAAGAGCAGAAGAAGAACGCTGCCCCGGGCGGTGGATCAATGCTCATCCCCGGTGGAGGCGGCACCGCCGTGCTTGCTGAGGAGACAGCGGAGGACCTGCTCAACCAGGCCAGGCAGCTGTGGAGCCTCGGGCTGAAGGAAAAGCTGGCAGGCAATTACGGAAAAGCGCAGGACTACTTCGACGAAGCTCTGCGGTATCTCGACGTCTACAAGTCGTACGCGGTCAAAGGGGTCTACACGGTCCGCCTGATTCCCGAGCGGCGCGACTGCCTGTGGCGCATTGCAGAGTACCAGGACATCTACGGGGACCCGTTCCAGTGGCCCAAGATCTGGCGGCGAAACCGCAAGCTCATCCAGAACCCGGACCTGATCTTGCCGGGGTGGCAGCTGGTCATACCGCCCCGTTAAAACGGCCTTTGGCCGTTTTAACGGGGGGCCCCAGGGGACTCCCGGCATTTCTACGAAATGCCTGCCGTCCTAGGGGGAAATCCCTCACCCAGCGTAGCGCCTGATCTTCCCTGAGAGCTCCTCCGTGCGGCGTGTCAGGCCATCCGCTGTGGTTGCCTCCACGACAAGCCGCAGAAGAGGCTCCGTGTTGGATACCCGGAGGTTGAACCACCAGTCAGGGAAGTCAATCCTGATGCCGTCCAGGTCCGTGAGCTGGCCGGCCGCAAAGTCTTTCCTGACTCCCTCCACGATCTGGCTCCCGTTGGGAACTGTGAAGTTGATTTCCCCTGAAAAAAAGTACTTGCGGATTCCGGCCAGCAGCTGTGAGAACGGCTTCGCGCTGCGGGCAAGAACCTCCAGCACGATCAGGGCTGCGATCATCCCGGAATCGCAGTAGTAGTTCTCCCGGAAGTAGTAGTGACCGGCCAGCTCCCCGCCCAGGATTCCCTGTGTCTCCCGCAGGAGTTTCTTTGCGTAGGAATGCCCGACTCTGCAGATCCGAGGATCAGCCCCCAGCTCGCGGAGATGCTCCACCACTGCGCGCGAGCTGCGCACATCGTAGGTAGCCACCCGGGATCCGCCGGCCAGCCTTTCCGGATGCTCGCGAAAGTAATAGTCTCCCAGCAGTCCAATGACGAGATCGGGAGAAACGAACTTCCCGTTCTCATCGACAAACATCACGCGGTCGGCGTCTCCGTCGAAGCAGATCCCCAGAGCGGCCCCTGCGCGGACAACCTCCGCCTTCAGCGCTTCCAGATTCTTCTCCTCCAGGGGGTTGGGAGCATGGTTGGGGAACCTGCCGTCAGGATCGATGAACATGTAGCGGAAGTCCCCGCCGGTCGGTGCCAGGAGGTCGCGCAGAAAAACCCCCGCCATTCCGTTGGAGCAGTCGATGGCAACGCGCAGCCCCGCAAGGTCCGAGCGGAACCTTCCCAGGTGCACGAGGTAGTCCCTGCGGATATCGAGCGGCCGTACCTCTCCGTGACCGGTTCCCGCCGGTGCCGGGTCGGCCGTGAGCAGGGACTTCTCCAGCTCCGCCAGCCCTGTGTCAAACCCCACGGGGACCGCCTCCTTCCGTGAGACTTTCATCCCGTTGTACTGCGGAGGATTGTGCGATGCGGTGATCATCACGCTTCCGTCCAATCCATAGAAAGCCGTTGCAAAATAGACGGCGGGCGTGTCACACAGCCCGATGTCCTCCACGTCGCACCCCGCATCGGTAATGCCCCGGCAAAGCGCGCCGAAGATCTCCTCAGAGGAGAGCCGCACGTCGCGGCCCACGCCGATGCGCCGTGCTTCCAGCAGCGCCGGGAGACGGACGCCGATTCGGTACGCAAGGTTGGCATCCCACTCCTTCCCGTAGATGCCGCGGATGTCGTAGGACTTGAACACGCCCATGGCTCGACTTTAGCCAGATTTGGTGACCCTGTACACCAGCGGCCATTTTCACTACGATCTGAGCCCCGGAGGAGCACCGAATGGGACTTTTGACCTTCACGATCAAGCCGAACATTCCGAGCCGCCTTCTGCCCCTCGAAGAGCTCGCTCACAATCTATGGATCAGCTGGAACTATGAGGCCATCATGCTCTTCATGCGCATCGACTACGATGCGTGGACTGCCTCCCGCATGAACCCTGTCCGGATGCTCGGCCTCGTGTCGCAGGCCCGGCTGGAAGCCGCGGCAGCGGATGACTCCTTCCTGGCAGCGCTGGACGCGGTCTATGCGAAGTTCCTGAGGTACAACTCCGCTGAGAGATGGTACAAGGGCCCTGCAAACCGATTCATCGCCTACTTTTCCATGGAATACGGGCTCGATGTCGCGCTGCCTGTGTATTCGGGCGGCCTGGGAATGCTTTCCGGGGATCACTTGAAATCCTCCTCCGACCTCGGTCTTCCCCTCGTGGGAGTGGGGCTCCTCTACCGCCAGGGGTACTTCCAGCAATACCTGAACCCGGACGGCTTCCAGCAGGAGTCGTATCCGGAGAATGACTGGTACAATATGCCCGTGACGCTCTGCCGGGATGCGAAGGGAGATGCCCTTTCCGTCACAGTGGAGATGGGGAAGGAGAAGGCTTCCGCGTGGATCTGGGAAGTGAAGGTCGGGAAGAACTCCCTGTACCTTCTGGACACCAACATCGATGCCAACCCGGCCCATCTGCGTCTTGTTACCGCGTCCCTCTACGGAGGAGACCGGGAGACGAGGATCCAGCAGGAGATCCTCCTGGGGATCGGCGGAATCAGGGCGCTTAGGGCACTGGGCGTCAACGCTTCCTGCATGCATATGAACGAAGGCCATTCCGCGTTCCTGGGGCTGGAAAGAATCCGACTCCTGATGTCCGAAAAAAAGCTCTCTTTCGAACAGGCATGGGAAGCGGTCTGGGCAACGAACGTCTTCACGACGCACACGCCGGTGCCGGCTGGCAACGAGCGATTTGCGCCTTCGCTGATGGAGAAATACCTTGGCTCCATGGCATCGGAGCTCGGGCTCCCCTGGAAAGATTTCCTTGGCCTTGGCCGCGAGGACCCCGGCAATGACGGAGAGGAGTTCTGCCTCACTGTGCTTGCCCTGCGCTTGTCGGCGTACAACAATGGCGTCAGCAGGCTGCATGGAAGGGTTTCCCGCGCAATGTGGCAGCACATATGGCCCTCACTTCCCCTCGATGAGGTCCCTATAACGCACATCACGAATGGCGTTCATCCACGGTCCTGGATCACACACGACGTGATCGACCTTCTCGATCGCTACTTCGGCCCGGAGTTCCTGGACACGCCGACCAATCTTGACATCTGGGACCGCATCGACAGGATCTCAGACGAGGAGATCTGGCGAACGCACGAGAGGCGCAGGGAGCGCATGGTTGCTTTTGCGCGCGGGAGGCTCAAGGAACAGCTTGTGCGCCGCGGCATGAACAATTCCGAGCTCTCCCGGGGGACCAACGCCCTTTCCCCGTACACCCTGACCATCAGCTTTGCCCGAAGATTCGCCACGTACAAGCGGGCGGATCTCCTGCTCTCGGATCCCGAGAGGCTCCTACGGCTGCTCACGGACAACGAGCGGCCCATCCAGCTCATCTTTGCCGGCAAGGCGCACCCGCATGACCTTGCAGGCAAGGAGATCATCAAGAAAATCATCCATTTCGCAAGCGATCCCAGAGTGGCAAACCGCATCGTGTTCCTGGAGGACTACGACATGACGACGTCCCGCTACCTGGTGTCGGGCAGCGACGTGTGGCTGAACACGCCGCGCAGGCCCCTGGAGGCCAGCGGAACAAGCGGGATGAAGGCGGCCATGAACGGCGCGTTGAACGTCTCAATCCTTGACGGCTGGTGGGACGAGGCGTACTCCACGCAGATCGGCTGGGCTGTGGGCAGGGGGGAGGAATACGAGGACGAAGCCCTCCAGGACGAGGTCGAGGGCAAGGCGCTGTACGACCTGCTGGAGCGGGAGATCATCCCGTTGTTCTACTCCCGCGGCATGGACGGCCTTCCCCGGGAGTGGATCCGCCGGATGAAAGCGTCCATGCGTGAGGTGGGCAAGCAGTTCAGCACGCACCGCATGCTGACGGAGTACACCCAGCGCTTCTACGCGCCCGCCCTCGGAAGCGCGGAGGCCTTCGAGGCCGACAGGTGCGGCCTCTGCCGGGAGATTGCAGAGTATCGGGAGAAGCTGGAAGAGAATTGGGACGAGCTGCGCATCGAGGAGCTTACGTCGCCTTCGGCTTCCATTCTCAAGATCGGAGAGAAGATTTCCGTTGCAGCGAAGGTCCACCTGGCCGGCATGACCCCTGAGGAGGTCGGCGTCGAGCTGTACTACGGCAGCCTTTCATCCGAAGGCGAGATCGAGGAGCCGCGGCGGCTGCCCATGAAGCACTGCGGGACAGAGAAAGACGCCGCGGTGTTCTGCGCTGAAATCGTCTGCGACAGGACCGGCCGCCAGGGCTACACAGTGAGGGTGCTGCCGTCCCATCGGGCCCTGGTCCATCCATTTCTGCCGGGCCTTGTGAAGTGGGGCTGAGCGCTCAGCCGAAAAGGCGCAGGCCTGAAACCCATCCCTCGCCAACCACAAAGAGAACGATCAGGATCAGGGCGGGCAGGAAGTTGGCCGTCTTCAGCTTTGCCAGCCCCAGGAGATTGATCCCTATCATGACAACGAGCGCTCCTCCCACTCCGGTGAGCTCCTTGAGGAGCATTTCGCTCACCAGCGGGGAAAGCCAGACCGCGGCGATTGTCAGGGTCCCCTGGTACACGAGGACCGACAGGGCTGAGAAGCCCACGCCGATCCCCATGGCGGCGGTGAGCACGATGGCCATGAAACCGTCCATCACGGACTTCGTGTAGATAAGCTCGTAGTTGCCTTCAGCGCCGGCCTTGAAGGATCCCACCAGCGCCATGGCACCGACGCAGAAGAGCACCGAGGCGTTGAGAAAACCGAAACCGAACTCCGAGCCGCTCTGCCTTTTCGCGAACGTGGTTTTCAGTTTCTCTCCCAGCAGCAGGATTCCGTCCTCGATCCGCCACCACTCCCCGAGGATCCCCCCGATGATGAGGGAGAGGGCAAGGAAGACAATCTTCTGCCCGGTCAGCGCCATCTTGATCCCGATGATGAGCGATGTGATGCCCGCGCCGATCTGCACAATTGTCTTGAAGGAATCCTTGATCTTCGTGCGCAGGAGCAGTCCGAGCAGGGAGCCGATGAGCACGGCACAGGCGTTGACGATGGTGGCTATCATTCGGGTTGTCTCGTTTCACGCGCACTGTAATGTTTTTCCTCATCCCTGGGA
Source organism: Spirochaetia bacterium (assembly GCA_049515135.1). GTDB lineage: Bacteria > Spirochaetota > Spirochaetia > SZUA-6 > Fen-1364 > Fen-1364. The sequence goes on along the minus strand of JBEKUJ010000002.1, from coordinate 193,175 downwards.
ATACTGACTTGCTCCGTCGAGGAAAAGCCTCTATTCTCGTGCCTGCCATGAGACCAGTATCTGCCGCGGTCGCATCCCTGCTCCTCCTCGGAGTGCTGTTCCAGGCAACAGGGGCCCCGCAGACGGTTGCGGAAGGCGCCGCTGGGGCAGGCGCGCCCGCGGCCGGGACAAACGGGTCCCCCGCTGCAGCGCCTGAGGCTGCCGTGGCGCCCGGCGCCGACTTCGACCCCACGCAGCTCATCGGCCTGGATCTGAAGTCCGCCCTGGACACACTGGGCGCGCCCAGGGAGGTGTTTTCATTTCGGGGCCAGGATGACACCCAGGACAATGTCGTGTTCTTCTACCCCGATTACCTGTACTTGTTCTGGTATCGCAACCGGGTCTGGCAGGTGAGATGCGACCGCAGGTTCGTCAAACCGCTGCTCGGAGTTGCAATGGGAATGCCCCGCGAAGTGATCCAGCGGACATCGGAGCGCCAATTCATTGCCCGGGGGGACTCGCTGTACTTCGACATCGATGAAACAAAATACCCGCTGCGGGTGCGTCTTGTGTTTTCCAACGACGCCCTGGCGGATCTCTACGTGTACAGGAGCGACTTCTGAAACAGCCATCCGGCGTCTGCCTCTGCCTGACCGCTCCCACGCTGGAAGAAGACCTGGGGTGCGTGGCCCGGTACCGAAGGCATGTGGACCTGCTGGAGCTTCGGGCAGACTTCCTGCGCCAGGAGGAGCTTTCCCGCGCGGTGGAGCTGCCTCGGAAGACCGACCTTCCCGTCATTCTCACTGTTCGACGGCCGGGAGAAGGCGGAAAGTGGAAAGGGGAGGAGAGAGACCGGGTCCAGCTTCTTGGGAAAATCGGGTCCGCGGGTTTTGCGTTCCTTGACCTGGAGGAAGACCTCGAAGCGCCGGACCTGGAGAGGCGGGTCCTGGCTTCCGGGCCACGGATCATACGCTCTTTGCACGACACGCGCGGGGTCCCGGAAGACCTCACCCGCAGGGTGTCTGCCCTGGCGCGCAGCCCGCGGGAGATCCCCAAGGCCGCGGTGACCCCTCGCGGCGCGCTGGACCTGCTGAGGCTCCTGCAGGTCTTTCAGGATCTTGGGCCCCTCCAGAAGGTGCTCCTGGGAATGGGCGACTTCGGCTTTCCCAGCCGCGTATTGGCGCCCAAGCTGGGATCCCTTTTCTGCTATGCCTCCCCGCCCCGGGAATCGGCCGCACCGGGACACGTGGACCCGCAGACCCTTGACGAGCTTTTCCGCTACCATCAGATCGGCCCGGGAACCCGGGTTTTCGGGATTATCGGCAACCCTGTCATGCAGTCACTGTCCCCGGAGATTCACAACAGCGGTTTCGCTGCCCTGGGGCGCGACGCCGTCTACATCCCTTTCCTGGTGGATGAGCTTGAGCCTTTTTTCCAGGTTGCCGACAGCCTGGGTGTTCACGGCCTTTCGGTCACTGTCCCCTACAAGGAAAAGGTCATCCCCCGCCTGGAGCGCCAGGACCCGTCCGTCTCTGCCATTGGCGCGTGCAATACGATGCGCCGCGGGACCGACGGGAAGTGGGAGGGGACAAACACCGACGCGCCGGGCTTCCTTGCCCCGCTTCTGTCGGCCTTCGGCGGAAGGCTGCCGCCCGGACTGAGAGCTACTGTGATTGGGGCGGGAGGTGCTTCACGCGCCGTTGTTCACGCGCTGGCAGCGAATGGGGCCCGTGTCCTTGTTCTGAACCGTACCCCATCGCGGGCGGAGCAGCTTGCCAGGGAGTTCGGTGTTCAGGCGGCTCCCCTCGACTCAGGCGTCAAGCTCATGGCGCGGTTCAATGACCTGATCGTCCAGACCACAAAAGTCGGGATGTCGCCGCTTTCGGCTGAGGACCCGGTGCCCGATTACGTGTTCAGCGGCAAAGAGGTGGCCTACGACCTGGTCTACGTTCCCCGGACCACTGCTTTCCTGAAGCGCGCCCTTGCCGCCGGATGCAGGGTCGTGCGGGGAGATCAAATGCTGCTGGCCCAGGCCTTCGAACAGTTTCGCTTTTTCACGGGCTCTGACTATCCGGACGAAGCCACTCGGAGATTGAGAATTTTTTCACGATATCCGGCTTGACTCTTTTTTCATTCCCCGTATTATTATGCAAACTTCCACTCAGGAGAAAGAGGTTCTCAATGCCGCACAAGAAGTTATTCATCCCTGGTCCCATCGAAGTCCATCCGGACATTCTGGCGGCCATGTCAACGCCAATGATCGGACACCGCAGTTCGGACTACACAGCTCTGCAAAAGGGCGTGACGGAAAAAGTCCAGAAACTGGCATTCACGGCCAATCCAATCCTCTTCTCCGCTTCATCGGGAAGCGGGCTGATGGAAGGGGCAATCAGGTGCAGCACCGCCCGTCGGGCCATTGTGTTCTCCGTGGGAACATTCGGGAACAGGTGGTTTGAGATCGCGCAGGGAAACGGGGTGCCGGCGGACAAGCACGAGGTGGAGTGGGGAAAGGGCCTGACTCCAGAGATCGTTGAAGAGCATCTTTCCACGGGCAAGTACGATTGCGCGACCCTGACGCACAGCGAGACATCTACCGGCGTGATGAACCACCTGGAGGAGATTGCGCCGGTATTCCGCAAGTATCCCGATGTCGTGTGGTGCATCGACGCAGTATCGTCCTTCGGCGGGGTCAAGATCGACGTTGACGGTCTGGGGATCGACATCATGGTGACCTCAAGCCAGAAGTGTCTCGGACTTCCTCCCGGACTCTCCCTGGCAACCTTCTCCGCCAAGGCGGAGAAAAGGGCGCAGTCAGTGAAGAACCGCGGGTATTACTTCGATCTCCTGCAGCTCCTGCAGTTCATCCGTGAGAAGAACTTCCAATACCCCTCCACGATGAGCATCTCCCACATGTTCGCCCTGGACCGCCAGATGGACCGCATTGCGAAAGAAGGCTTCGAGGCAAGGTTCACGAGGCATGAGCAGATGGCGGCCGCTGTGCAGGGGTGGGCCCGAAAGCACTTCGCCCTTTTCCCGGATGAGAAGTACGCTTCCCGGACCGTGACCTGCATCAAGAACACGCGGGGCATCTCAGTCGCGGACCTCAACAAGGAGCTGGGGAAGCGCAACCTGACGCTTTCCAACGGCTACGGGAAGCTCAAGGAGCAGACGTTCCGAATTGCGCACATGGGGGACCTCCAGATGAGAGATATCGAGGAGTTGCTCGGCGCGATCAACGACATCCTGAAGCTGTAGGAGGGACGCCCACGCGCGCAGGGGTCCTGAGGAACCGCCAGGCCACCTGCTACCCGGACAAACGCGTTGTCACCGTGCTCAAGATGATGGGCGCCGAATACACGAAGCGCAGCGTTGTCGTTGCGGACCGGATTGTCACTGAAAACGGGCCCGATGCGGCAGGGGACTTTGCCGCTCGCGTCCTGCAGGCCCTTGCCGGGGGCTGAGCAGCCCAGATTCAAACAGCTGTTCGTATTGCAAACCCGTCCTGCCGCGACTATACTTGAGCGCATGGAGGAGCAGAAAGCCTGCCTTTTTTGCGGGAAAATCGTTGACGGGAGCTACCAGTATTGCCCTCATTGCGGCTACGAGTTCGGGGAAGGAGAGGAGCTCTCCGCCCTGCTGGATGAGACCATGGGAGACCCGTCGTGCGATGAAGGGCAGGATTACCTGCTTCGACTCCGTACGCTCCAGGAGCTCCTTGCCGACATGGAGCGGGAGCTGGACCTCATCATCAGGACCTCTTCAAAAGGTCCTTGATCACGCTCCGGTCATCCAGCAGCGAGCTCAGACTCCTCCTGTAGTGCAGCCGATAGATGATCCTTGCAAATAGAGGGGTAATGTCCGCGCTCAGGTACCATTCCCGCCCCAGGACCGATTCATCGTGGTACACGGCGTTGGTTCCGATCATCCTGTAGAAAAGCCCTTCACGGTATGCGCTCTCAAGGGCGTCGACAGCAAGGGCGCTGAAAAGAGGAAGGCTCACCGCGCAGATGATCTTGTCCGCCCCGAACTCCCTGAGCTTGCGCATGGCCTTGATGAGCGTCCCTCCCGTGCCGAGCATGTCGTCACTCATGAACACCGTCTTGCCGGCAACCGAGCCGAGGAGCTTCATGTCCGTTATGTTGCCGTTCTCCGCGTTCTGGGCGACGCGGGAGTAGTCCCGCTCCTTGTACAGCATTGCCAGCGGCTTGCTGAGAATGGAGGCGTAGAACTTGTTCCTATCCACCGCCCCGGTGTCCGGGGCCACGACCACGATGTCCTCCTCCTTCAGGTCAGTCACGCCCGCCAGGACCTTCAGGATCTGATACGCGCCGTGGAGATTCTCCAGGCGAAGATGATTGAAGCAGTTCTCGATCTCCTTGGAGTGGATATCCAGGGTGATGATGCGCGTCACCCCGAATGCCTCCAGCATCTGACCCACCCGGGCGGCGGAGAGGCTCTCCCGTCCCTTTTTCTTGTGCTGGCGTGAATAGGGAAAGGTGGGAAGAATCACGGTCACCTGCGAGGCCCCCGCCTGGAGCGCGGCGTCCACCGTGACCAGCAGGCAGAAAAGGTGGTCGTTCACGGAAAGCACGTGAGGGTCGTCCATCTTCTGGAACTGCAGGGGGTAGCGGTTGGAGACGTCCTGAATGACGTAGATTTCAGTGTTCCTCACGGAGGTGAGGATCTCCGTCTTGAACTCGCCGTTGGGAAAACGCGTGTACTTCGCCGGAACCAGGTAGGTGTTTGAGCGCTGCTGGTCGATGGGCTCGTCGAGGTCCCCGGCCGTGGGAAGGATGTCCGCCGCCAGGTTCATCTGGCGGATGATCTCCGCGCGTGGAACCTTGTACGACTTGCTGAGAACCCTCACCCGCTCTTCCAGCTTGTCCCGGCTGATGGTCTCCAGGTGCTCCAGGATCTTCTGGGCAAAGGCCATCCCTCCGGGGCAGGGCAGGACGCCGATCTGGGCAGAATCAGACATGAGCGGCGGAAAAGAAGGCGATCGTCCTGGCCAGACCGTTGTCCAGGTCGCACGCCGGCTTCCAGCCAAGGACTCTGGCCGCCTTCGAGTTGTCCAGGCAGCTCTTGCGCAGGTCCCCGGGTCTGGGTCCTGCCCGTGTATACTTCAGCTCCTTGCCCATGATGGAGCATATGGAGGCCAGCAGCTCGCGCGTTTTGACCGGCCGGGCAGTGGCGATGTTGAAGGCCTGCCCTTCCCCCTTGTCCAGGGCAAGGAGATTTGCCCTGGCTACATCTTCCACAAAGACGTAGTCCCGGGACATGCCTTCAGGGTCCTCCGGGTACGCGTTTATTGTGGGGATTTCGCCTTTCAACATCTTGGAGATGAAAATAGCCACCACTCCAGCCTCCCCGGCAGGATTCTGACGCGGTCCATACACGTTCGAATACCGCAGCGCCGTCCAGGGCAGGCCGTGCTGGTGCCCGTAAAACCGAAGGTAGTTCTCACCCAGGAGCTTGTGAATGGCATACGGAGACTCCGGTGCGGGGGGATGGTCCTCGGGAATGTGCTCCAGATCGGATTCACCGTAGATGGCTCCTCCTGACGATATGAAAATGAGCTTTTTCACCTTCGCCGTCCGGCTGTTTTCCAGGACATTGAGGAAGCCCAGACCATTGACGCGCGCATCCAGCACCGGGTCACGGGCTGAGACGGTGACGCTCATCTGGGCCGCGTGATGGTTCACAATGTCAGGCTTCTCGATCTGGAAGACTTTCTCCAACAGGGGCGAGGCGATGTCCATCAGGTAGAATGAGGCCCCCTTTGGCAGGTTTGCGAGGCTCCCGGTGGTCAGGTCGTCGACAATTGCCACAGAATGGCCTGCTTTCAGGCAGGAATCAGCCACATGCGAACCGATGAAACCCGCGCCTCCCGTAATAAGGATTTTCATGAAACGACTGTAGCATCGGCCCAAAGGGGGGTCAAGGCGAGTGAGGTTTTCTGCCGAAGATTGTAGAAGATGCGGAAATCGCTGCTCCTCCTATTCTTCTCTGCGGCATCAGCCTGTTTCGCCCAGGTCACGTTCTCCGGTCTGGACTTGTCGGCGAAGGACAGGCTTCTGTTCACCGCCTCCGCGCTCTATCCAGATTACGGCACGTTCAGCACCCTTTTCCTCGCTGATGCGCGCACCAGGCGCATGCAGCAGCTCACCTGGTTTCCCGAGGAAGTGCTGCTCCTGCGGGACAAGGATGTTCTGCAGATCCAGAACCGCTATGGAGTGTTCCGCTCTGAGCCGGGATTCACCAGGATAAAGCCCCTGCCGATCTTTCCTTCCTTTGTCGGGGGCAGCCAGATCCGCGCCGGCCGGATAGCCCCCATGCAGACCTCCCCTGACGGCCGCTATCTTCTGTATACCCGCGAATCATCCCCGGCCTACGGCGACCTGACCCTCCTGGATGTTTCCACAGGCAAGGAAACCGTCATCTCCGGCCGGGTGGAGCTTTCCCTCGAGGCGCTGCCCGCCACGTGGTCTTCCGATTCCCGGTTCATCGTCTACAGCAAAGCAGCCAGCCTCTTCTACTTTTCCCTCCCGCAGATGCGGGACGGGAGGGTGCTCACGGAGTCCCTGCGGAGAATCGGTGATGGCACAATCGCAAACGTCCGATGGAGCAGGGACGGGAGCCTTTTCTACATTTCCGGGCTCATCGTGTATTCAATCGACCCTAGCGAGCTCTTCACCAGGGCGCTCTATGCCGGGTTCCTCAAGATAGGGAAAGTCCAGGGAAAGATCCCGTTCGATTTCGATTCGAACTTCGACTCCTTCTGGGTGTCGCCTGACGGCAGGAACCTCCTCCTGGACAAGGGCGGGCGCAATCTTTTCCTTTATTACTTGTCCGCGGATGATTTTCATACCAACGGCACGCCGCTCACTCTTCCCTACTTGTACCTGCCCCGGGATACGACAGTGCGCAAGGTCATCTGGTCCAGCGGCAACATCGTTACGATGTTGTGCGAGACCCGGTCCGCCGGGGTGAGGGGAACCGCCGTGTTCCGTCTCGTGGCGGACGCCCAGGGCCGCTACGGCAGCTTTGCGCAGACCCCGGATACCAACGTTCTCGACATCAGCCTTTCGCCGGATGAAAGCCTGGCCGCCATCATGGAAGCTGACGGCGTCTCGTGGCGGGACTACGCCGCCTGGCAGCAGAAGGGGAGGGTGGCGCATCCGTCGCCTCTTCACCTGCTGTGGCTGAGCCAGGACGAGCTGCTCCTGGCCGGCGCCTATTTCAGTGAGCGGCTTTCCCTGGCAACAGGATCAGCGACCCTGGTGGCCCTGTCCCAGCCGGGAGGGTGCGGCTTTGCGGGTGACTCGGACGTCGTGGAGACGTCGCTGAAAGGCAGGGTCCTTTCCTTCGACGAACCCAGCGGGACATGGAAGCCCATCGACAGCTATGATGCGCGGGCGCCCGGCGCCGCCTCTGCGGACCTCCGCGTCTACCTTGAGGATTCCACGCGCGGCAGCTACGCCAACCTCGTCATGGTGCGCGACACGAAAGGCTACGGAACGACCCCCCTCTTTCCGCCTGAGACCACCGTCTACGAGCCTTTCCCCGCAACAGACGAGCCCGTGAGCTTCACGAACTTCACGCACGGGTCTCGGATCCGCCGGCGCGAAGTCAGCATAGTCTTCAATGCCGTTGATTCCGCGGAAGGATTGACTGGGATCCTCAACACGCTTTCCGCGTACAGGATCCGGACGACATTCTTCGTGAACGGGGAGTTCATCCGCCGGTATCCCGACGCCGTTCGGGAGATCGCCGAAAGCGGTCACGAGGTCGGATCCCTTTTTTCCACCTATTTCAACATGACCGACTCGCGTTTCGGCGTGGACCGGGAGTTCGTCAAGCAGGGTCTCGCCAGGAACGAGGATGACTACTTCGCCACGACCGGCCGCGAGCTCTCCCTCCTGTGGCACGCGCCATACTACTTCGTGAGCTCCGACATCATTGCCGCCGCCGCCGAGATGAACTATACGTACGTGGGACGCGATCTCGACTCCTATGACTGGGTCTTGGCCAGCGACTTCAACAAGGCGCGGGGGATCTACTTTCCCGCCGCGCAGCTCGTGGATCGCATCATTTCGCAGAAGAAGCCGGGGTCCATCATCCCCATCCAGGTGGGAATGGTGGGCGGTCCGCGGGACGATTACCTTTTCCAGAAGCTCGATCTCATCATCAACCAGCTCATCCTATTGGGGTACCAGATCGTGCCGGTCTCCACGCTCATGGAGCACGCCAGGTGAGAGAAGGGGGATTGCGGTGAACGTGAACGATCCAGTTCATGCGTACAAGGAAACCCAGATCAAGACGGCCAACCAGATCAGGCTGATCGTCATGCTCTACGACGGGGCCATTCGCCATTTGAACCTCGCCCTGGATTCCTTCTCCGAGGGGCACCGGCGCTATGACGTAATCAACAATCACATCATCGCCGCCCAGGATATCCTCTCGGAGCTGACCGCGTCCCTGGACTTCGACCGGGGCGGGGCGCTCGCGAAGAACCTCTTCAGCCTCTACAGTTTCATGAACCGCCAGCTCATGGAGGCGAACATGAAAAAGGATCCGGCGCCCCTGCAGGCGGTCAAGAGGCACCTCGGCGAGCTGCGGGAGGCATGGGAAGTGATATCGACCCGCAAGGGCCTCGAGGAAAAGGGCGGCGCTGTGTCCGGCGTGAACATTGCAGGATGAGGAGGGGAACACCTATGAGCTCGACAACGGGAAATGACATGACGACCGACCAGAAAGTCGCGCTTCTGAAGCGTTTGCGGGAGATGCTCCACCGGCAGCGCGAGAAGTTCCAGGGCTACCTTGCGCTTCTTGAGCAGGAGGAGTCTTCCATCAACAGTGGAGACGCCGAGGGCCTTCTGGCGCAGGTGGAGATGGAAAAATCCATCATCGCGGACATCTTCTCTCTCAAGAAGGTGATCGAGCCGCTGGAGAGCCTGTACCAGGCGGCGTATCCGCAGACGGAGCAGACCGTTCCCAGGCTGAAGGCCACGCTGGAGAAAATGAGCGAGCAGGTGATCGCGCACAACGCGAAAAACAGGGCGCTCCTGCGGGCGCGCATGGACGACCTCCGGCTGGAGATTGCCTCCCTGCGGGCCTGGCCGCGCTCTTCCTCCAGCTTCTCCCAGGCGACGCCGGGTCTCATCGACATCACCACATGAGTCAGGAGCTGTGCCTGATAGATGGCTACAGCGTCATCTATAGAGGGTACTTCGCGTTCCTGAACCGGCCGCTCCTGAACCCCGAGGGGAAAAACTCGTCTTCCGTTTTCGCGTTCTTCCGGACGCTGCTCCAGATCGTGCGGGACCTTGCTCCGGAGCACATTGTGGTGGCAATGGATTCCCGGGTCCCGACTTTCCGGCACGAAAGCTTTCCGCAGTACAAGGCCAACCGGCAGAAAGCCCCGGCGGACCTGCATGCACAGGTGCCTGTGATCGAGGAGATCCTTGCCGCTCTCGGCGTGCCCTGCCTGCGCGCGGACGGCTTTGAAGCGGATGATGTCATCGCAACCCTTGCGGAGGCCTGCAAAGAATCCCGCAGACCCTGCTGGATCTTCTCAGGAGACAAAGACATCCTCCAGCTCATTGGCGGAAATGTCCGCCTTCTGGCCCAGGAGAAGGGCGTGTCCGACATTGTCGAATACTCCCGGGAAAAAGTCTTCGAGGCTCGCGGTGTCTATCCCGAGCAGATAGTCGATTTTCTGGCACTCACGGGCGACTCTTCGGACAATGTTCCCGGCGTGCCGGGTGTCGGTGAAAAGACGGCGCTGAAGCTCCTGGCAGGCTACAAGGACATCGATGGTATCTACAGGCACCTTGATGAGATCACCCCCGAGTCTCTTCGAAAAAAACTTGCGCTGGGAAGAGACTCTGCGCTGGTCTCCCGTGAGCTGGTGACTCTTCGCCGAGATGTGCCCGGCATCCCCCGGCCGGAGCAGCTGACCCCCTCAGGATTGAACGTGAAAGCCGCCATCCCGCTCTTCGAGCGCCAGGGAATGAAGAGCATCGTGGCAGACCTTCTCAAGCTCTCGAGAAAAGCCGTTTCCCCTGCAGGGACACAGCCGGCAGCCGGCGCCCCGGCTGTCACAGCACAGGAGGCCATGGTCAGCACGGCGCCTGGGACCTACACCACGGTGACCGAGGCCGTCGAGCTTGCGCGCTGGATAGACCGCGCAAGGGCCGCGGGAGTCTACGCCTTTGACGTCGAGACGGACGGCACGGATGAGATGAGCGCGGTCCTCCTTGGCTTCTCCCTGTCGGTCAATGAGGGCAAGGCCTGCTACGTACCCGTGCGCGCCAGAGACGCGGCATGCATTCCGGAGGCGGAAGTCCGGCGCAGCATCGCGGGGCTCCTGGAGGACCCGGCGGTGCGCCTGGTGGGCCAAAACGCAAAGTACGACTACAAGGTGATGCGCCGCTGGGGGGTGTCGCCTGCCAATATCCATTTTGATACCATGGTTGCCGCCTGGATGCTGGACAGCGAGCAGGGAAGCTATGGCTTGGACAGGATGGCGGAGCAGCGGCTTCGCTACCGGACGCTTCCCTACGGGGACCTTGTTGGAAAAGGCCAGACCCTGGAGGACGTCCCCATCCAGCGTGTCACTGACTACGCGGGAGAGGATGCGGATCTGACGCTGCGCCTGTACAAGCTGCTTTCGCCGGAGATGGAGGCCGCGGGGCTCACGCCCCTGTTTTCCCGCGTGGAGATGCCTCTCCTGGTGGTGCTGGCGGAGATGGAGCTGGCAGGGATCCGGGTGCTCTCCACGGAGCTTGCAGCATACAGTCAGGAGATGGAGAGGGACCTTGCACGCCTGGAGTCGGAGATCTACGAGCTGTGCGGCAGGAAGTTCAACATCAACTCCACCAGGCAGCTCCAGGAAATCCTGTTCACCTGGCGAAAGCTCACGCCGGTGAAAAAGACCAAGACGGGTTTCTCCACGGATGAGGACGTGCTGGAGATCCTGGCGTCCCAGGACCCGGTGCCTGAGAAGATCCTGGAGCACCGCAAGCTCACGAAGCTCAAGTCCACCTACGTGGATGCATTGCCGCTCCAGATCAACGGCGCAACCGGGCGCCTTCACACGCACTACCTCCAGACGGGCGCTGCTACGGGCCGGCTGGCAAGCAAGGACCCGAACCTCCAGAACATTCCCATCCGCGAGGAGGAGGGAAGGCGCATCCGGACCGCATTCGTACCTGCCCCGGGCATGCGCTTCGTCAGCGCTGACTACTCGCAGATAGAGCTTGCAATCCTGGCGTTCCTTTCCAAGGACCCTGTTCTCCTTCAGGCCTTCCACGAAGGGCGCGACATCCATCGGCAGACCGCTTCACTGATCTTCGGCGTTTCAGAGAGCGAGGTCAGCCCCGACCAGCGCGCCGTGGGGAAGACCATCAACTTCGGTGTGGTGTACGGCATGTCGGCCTATGGGCTGTCGCAGAGATTGAAGATCGCAAAGGCCGACGCGGACAGGTTCATTAAGACATATTTCCAGCGCTACGAGGGGGTCGACCGCTATCTGAAGGAGACCATCCGGGGAGCCGAGGAGAAAGGGTTTGTCACAACCCTGATGGGGCGGCGACGGAGGATCATCGCTATCCGCAGCCCCAACCGCACGGAAAAGTCAGCGGCGGAAAGGGTTGCGGTGAACTCGCCGATTCAGGGCACTGCAGCGGACATCGTGAAGCTTGCAATGGTGAAGCTCTCAGCCAGGCTTCGTGAGGAGCGCCTTTCCGCCAGGATCCTGCTGCAGGTCCATGACGAGATCATCCTGGAGTCGCCCCTGGAGGAATGCGAACGCGTTGCCCGCCTTGTTCGGGACGTCATGGAGCATGTGATGGATGAGGCCATTCCCCTCAAGGTGCATTGCGAGATCGGCGACAGCTGGGGCGCCTTCCATTGAACATGCCGGCGAGCGCATCCCCGGCAGCCGTCGCTACTCTATTGCGCCCCAGACTTTTCGATTGAGATCCGGCTCTTCACCGGTTTCAATCCCTTCCTCGAAAACGGAAAATACCAGCAGGAACTCGGACAGACCTTTCTTTGTCGGTTGTCCCCGGGCAGCCAGGAGGGCCTGCTCGGAGAGGTCGAGGTCGAAGCCGTGGAAGTACCTGTAGACGATCTGGAAAGACAACGGCACGGAGAAACCGTAGATGCTCGTGTCGTTCAGGTGCTGCGCAATCACGATGTTCGTCGGGATGACAGCGGCATAGGTGCACGGGGTCGTGGGGACCCCTCCCCGCCATGGGCTGTACTCCATGGGCGGGAACTGGACGGACCGGTTGGTGGAGTACGATGTGATGTCCTCGTAGTCGAGGAAGAGCACCTGGGAGAACGGCGAGCTCCTGAAGATCTTCTTCAGCTCGGGCAGACGGAAAGAGTCAAAGGTCCTTTTCCTGTCCAGCTTCAGTTTTGTCTCGATGAACGCGGCCCCTTCGAGCCTCGAGCCGTCCCTGTGCGCTAGGCGGACTAGAACAGAAAGGTCGGCGTTCACGGACTCCCGCTTCCCTTTCTGCCGGAATGCCGAGAGGCGGACGGTGTAGCCCTGCCGGAATCCGCTCACCTCCGTGTCATCCAGCTCCGCTGCCAGGCCCTTCAAGAGGTTGGCCGTGACCGTGTCCTCCACCCAGTCGGTCGGGTGGCTCCCCGGGACGCTGGCCTTCACAATGCGCTCAATCTCGCCAATCAACCGCCAGTAGCTGAGTTTTTCCATGCGACATCCGCCTCCTGCCTCAATTTTGCCGTTTCTCCTGCCGTTATGCAAAGGGGGGGACAGTGAAGGGGACAGGGAAAATGATCGTCGGTTTGACGGGCCGGTATTGCTCCGGAAAGGGGACTGCGGCCCGTGTGTTCGAGTCTCTGGGCTTCAGCGTGGTGGATGCGGATGAGCTGAGTCATGCAGTGATTGCGGAGAAAGCCGACGAGGTGATTGCGCAGTTCGGACCGACGGCCAGAAACCGGAATGGCTCGGTGGACAGGCGCGCCCTTGGAAGGATGGTTTTTGCCGACCCTGCGGCGCGCACCAGGCTGGAAGGAATCCTGTACCCCGCCATCACAGAGAGGATCAAACGCTTCATTTCGGAAGCTCAAGGGGATGTGGTGATCAACGCCCCCCTCCTCCAGCGCGCTGGCCTGGAGAGGATCTGCAATGCCGTGGTGTTCGTGAGGGCACCGGCCGCGCTGCGGCTCTTCAGGGCAATGCGCCGGGATTCCCTTGCTTTGCGCGATGCCTGGGTCCGCATCAACGCGCAAAAGGACGTGCGGCCTCAATCTATTGGCCCCGGCGTCGATACTTATAGTGTGCTGAACTGGGGGAGCGTGCGCTCCCTGGAGCGCCGCACTGCGCGGCTTGCCCGTCGCCTGAAGGGGTGAGGACCAATGGAAAAGCAGAAGATCTTCTGGGTGGTGCTCTCCGTGAGCGTTTTCGTCGTCATTGTCCTGGTGGTGGGCGTGTACCTCCTTCGGCAGAAGCCGCAGGTGGCCTCTGCCTCCCCCGGTGCGGTCAATCCAATCTCAGGACCCGGCCCGCAGATCTACGAATACTCGCAGCAGAAGCCGCAGGGCCAGACCGGGACCGAGCAGAAACCCGGGGAGACCCAGACAATGCACTTCTACATCGGCGAGGGGGCCGAAAAGCCGGGTGCGCCCGCTCCCTCCGCGCAACCCCAGGCGCCCGGCGCGCAACCCCAGGCGCCCGGCGCGCAACCCCAGGCGCCCGGCGCGCAACCCCAGGCGCCCGGCGCGCAAGCGCAGCCCCAGACGCAGCCGCAGGCGCAATCCGCCCAGACTCCCGGCCCGGCATCTCATCCCAGGACGGTGGCTGCTTTGCCCCGGAAGGTGCCCGTAACCGTGAAGACCCCGGTCAAGCCCAGGCAGGCCCGCAAAGCCGTGGACTACTGGATCCAGACCGGCGCTTACAAGAGCCAGTCAAAAGCGGATGAGCTGATTTCCATGCTCGCAGACAAGGGCCTGACCGGCAAGGTGTTCTCCTACGACTCTCACAGCGGGACCTACTACCGGGTCCGAATTGGCCCGTATACGAACCAGGGAGAGGCTGACAAGTTCCTCTCCATCGTGAAGCAGATCCAAGGCCTGGAAACAAGCTATGTTTCGCAGGTCGGCGGGATGAGGAACCTCAACTAGGACGCTGCCCTAGCCCGGACCGCGCGAAGCGCGGTATCCGGTAGACGTGTCCGCTCGTGTCAGTCGTGACATCGCCCTACAGCTTCCTATACCGCGGATGATGCCCTGGCGGTCCTGACCGGGGCAGCGAGGACCTTCTGGTACACGGCCTCGTATTGCGGAACCACGGTGCGGTAGTCGAATTCCGCGGCGCGCTTGCGCGCCGCCCTGGCAAAGCGCTTCAGAGTGGCGTCATCCTTCAGCAGCTCCAGGCAGTAGTCCGCCATGGCATCTACGTCACCCACGGGCGCCAGGAAGCCGGTGCTGCCGTGCGCAACCACTTCCGGCAGTCCGCCGACATCGCTTGCAACAACGGGGACTCCGCTTGCCATGGCCTCCAGCGCCACAAGCCCGAAGCTTTCGGTCTCACTGGGCAGGAGGAGGACGTCAGCGGCCCCGAGCAGAGGAGCCACGTCGTCCACCACCCCGACGTAGCGCACGGCCTGCTCCAGGCCCAGAGACTCCACCAGCTCCCTTGTCCTCCCGTACTCAGGTCCGTCGCCCACGAGCACCAGCCGCGCATCCATCTTCTCCCGCACCCGGGCAAAAATACGGACCACGTCGCCGAGCCGTTTGAGGGGCCGGAAGTTCGAAATGTGCATGAGGGTTACCTGGCGGTCTGAGGACTTTTCCGGGATGCAGGGGACCGAGTGTGCGTGGTGGCGCGGAGGGTCCACGAAGTTGTACACCACATCGATCTCTTTGCTGATGGCGAACTGCCGGTAGGTCTCGTCCTTCAGGTACGAGGAGACCGCGGTGACGGCATCCGACTGGTCGATTGAGAACTCCGTGACCGGTTTGAATGACGGGCTTGCGCCGACCAGCGTGATGTCGGTGCCGTGCAGCGTGGTGACCACTTTCAGGTGCAGCTCCGGCGCGATCTGCCGGGCAAGAATGGCCGCAGCGGCGAACGGGATTGCATAATGGACGTGCATGATCTGCAGCTTGTGCGTGCGGGCCACCTCCACCATTTTCGCCGTGAGGGTGAGGCTGTGCGGGAACTGCTTCAGCAGGGGGTGGTTGTCCTGGTCCACCTCATGATAACACACCCTGGGCGGCAGCTCCCTCAGGCGGAGGGGATTGGCATAGCTTATGAACGCCACCGAGTGTCCCCGTTCGGCCAGGTGCTTGCCCAGCTCGGTGGCCACAACGCCGCTTCCTCCCGCGGTGGGATAGCAGCAGATTCCGATTCGCATTTCTAACGACCTTCCCTGCGGAGCTCTCTCTGCGTGGGGGTGTGGTTGACCCTGCTGTTCGGCGGGACGCTCTGCGTGAGCCACACGTTTCCGCCGATGACGGATCCGTGCCCGATGACGGTGCTGCCGCCCAGGATGGTGGCCCCCGCGTAGATGGTCACATCGTCCTCTATCGTGGGATGGCGCTTGCTGTTTGCAAGCTCTTTCTTCACGCTGAGGGCTCCAAGGGTGACCCCCTGGTACAGCTTGACGTTGTTCCCGATCTCCGTTGTTTCCCCGATGACCACCCCGGTCCCGTGGTCAATGAAGAAGGACTCCCCGATTCTTGCCCCGGGATGAATGTCGATTCCGGTCTTGCTGTGGATGTACTCGCTCATCATCCGCGGGATCATGGCCACTTCCCGGACCCACAGCTCGTGGGCCATGCGGTGCACCATGATGGCCTCCACGCCGGGATACGACAGGATCACTTCCTCCTGGGATCTTGCCGCGGGGTCCCCGCGGTCCGCAGCCTCCACGTCCAGGCTGAGCTTCTGCCTGACGGCAGGGACCATCTCCAGGAGCTCCTGGACGATCTCCCGGGCTTCTCCGGTGCAGTCCTCGTGCCTGCCGCAATCGTTCCTGATCCGGCACGTATAGCGAAGGCTCTTCTCCACCTCCGCGCCCAGCGCGCGGGTAAGCCACACCACCTTGTCCCCGATGGCATAGCGCAGTCCGGCCATGTCCAGCTTCTCATCCGCCCGGAAGCCAGGGAAGATCAGAGCTTCCAGGCTTTCCACGATCCGGGCGATGCTCTGCTGGGAGGGCAGGTTCGGTCCTTCCAGGTGGTTGATCCCTCCCAGCTCCCGATAGGAGTCGAGGATCCTGTCCACCAGCGTCTCCGTAAAGTCAGTGCAGGCCCCGCGCTTTGGCTCGCTCATCGATATCAAAAGTGACCCCGGCACCGAGTGTTTGTCAAGGTGCGATGTTTCGCATACACTCGGTCCATGGCCCCGGAGTTTCCCCTCAGCGTGAGCCTTATCACCGCAGTCGGCGTCCAGGTGGCGTGCCAGGCTTTCAAGGTGGTCCTGTATTCGGTGCGCGAGAGGCGCGCCGCATTCTGGTGGTTCTTTTCCGCGGGCGGGATGCCCAGCGCCCATTCCGCCTTTGTGACGGCTCTCACGGTCTCCGTGGGCCTCGGGAGCGGCTTCGGCTCCGATGTCTTTGCAGTGGCCTGTGTTTTCTCTGTGATCATCATCTATGACTCCTTCCGGCTTCGCGGCGCTGTCCAACATCATGCAAAGGCCTTGAAGAAACTGTCACGCGCGAACCGGAACCTGAAGCTGGGTCCTTTCAACGAAAACATCGGCCATTCGCTGGCCGAGATTGCCGCCGGGATTGCCGCAGGAGGAGCTCTGGCAGCCGCGGCGTATTTCGTGATAGGAGGGTGACTATGGCCCGCTATGTCACGTTCGGCGAGGTCATGCTGAGGCTGAAACCGCCCGGGGCGCAGAGGCTTTTCCAGAGCCCCGTCCTGGAAGCGACCTTCGGAGGAGGGGAGGCGAACGTCGCCGTTGCCCTTGCCGGCTTCGGCTGCCAGGTTGCATTTGCGTCGGTCATCCCTGCCAACGCGATCGGAGACGCATGCATCGGAGAGCTTCGTCGCCATGGCGTGGATACGTCGCTTGTCGTGCGAAAGGGGGCCAGGCTCGGGATCTATTTCCTGGAGGCAGGGGCGAACCAGAGGCCATCCGTGGTCCTCTACGACAGGAGCGGGTCGGCCATCGCGGAGGCCAGAAGCGGAGACATTGACTGGGAAAAGAGCTTCGCCGGAGCGTCGTGGTTCCACATCACCGGGATAACTCCGGCCATCTCGCTTTCCGCTGCGGAGCTTTCCGAAGAAGCCGTGACGAAGGCCAGGTTGGCGGGGCTCACGGTTTCCTGCGACCTGAACTACCGCAAGAACCTGTGGAAGTACGGCAGGAGCGCGCCGGAGATCATGGGGCAGATCATGAAGTCCGTCCATGTCGCGGTGGCGAATGAGGAGGACTGCCAGAATGCCCTGGGCATAACCGCTGCGGTCGACGTGGAGTCCGGCAAGCTCGACGCCGCGGCCTACCGGTCCCTGACGGAGAAAATGCTCTCTTCATACCCCAACCTCACGCATGTTGCCATCACGCTGCGGGAGAGCAGGTCCGCGGATCAGAACGGCTGGTCGGCCGTCATGGCCACCCGCAAGGAGCTCCTGGTCTCGCGCCGGTACGAAATCACCGACATCGTCGACAGGGTCGGGACCGGTGATGCGTTTGCCGCGGGCCTCATCTATGGGCTGGGGAACCTGTCATCCCCGCAGGAGGCGCTTGAGTTCGCGGTGGCGGCCTCCTGTCTGAAGCATTCGATCCCCGGCGACCTTCCCCTGCTGAGCGCCGCGGAAGCGAAGGCGCTCATGGGAGGGGCCGGCAGCGGGCGAGTGCAGCGGTAGGGACGGCGCTGGACGCCGCCGTTGGCCACGGCATATCTTCTACGCCTGGGGAACGCCATGGGGACGCTGAGCACCGTTCGCGGCGGGTTCCGCGCCATTGTGCTGGCCATTGCTGTGTGCCTCTCCTTCGCTGGCGCCTGCGCCGCGGACTCCCGCAAGACCCTGCGCCTGACGTTCCTCGGGGACCTCATGGCGCATCCCGCCCTTTTTGCAGCTGCGGACTACCGCGACATCTACAGCGGAGTGGCAGATGTGCTGGCCGGGAGCGACTTTGTCTTCGCAAACCTGGAGTTCCCCGTGAACTCCACGCGAGGGGTGTCCGGCTATCCCCTGTTCAACGCGCACCTCGATTACGTGAGCGCTGCCGTGGAAGCCGGCATCGATGTGTTCTCCGCGGCGAACAACCACGCCTTCGACGGCGGGGAGGAGGGAGTGCTCCAGAGCGTGCGCGCCCTCACCCTGCTTGCCGACAAGTCACCGGGCCGGCTTTTCTTTTCGGGGATCAGGGGCAATCAACGCCGCCCATTCATGCCCGAGACTCTCACTGTGAATGGCGTGCGCATCGGTTTCATTGCCGTGACGCAGTTCCTCAACCAGCCGGGCGGCAGCCGCTACGTCCATGTGGTGGACTATGATGACCCGGAGGAAGCCGCGGAGTTCGCGGCGCTGGTGAAAGAGGTCAGCCCGTTTTTCGATCTTTTCATCGTTTCCTATCACGGAGACCGTGAATACGTGCAGGAGCCTGACCCGGTCAAGCGGACTTTCTTCCGCACGCTCGTGGAAAACGGCGCGACCATCGTGTTCGGTCACCACCCGCACGTCCTCCAGGAATACGAGCTGGTCACTGTCCGCGGCTCGACAAGGCTCATCATGTACTCCATGGGGAACTTCATCTCGGGCATGGCCTGGAGGCAATCCCCTCCGGACCCGGACGGGGTTGGCGCTCTTATCAGCGACTCCATCATGCTTCGCGTCGATGTCGCAACGGGAACGGGCGGCGCATCCGTCGTGAGCACCGAGCCCATTCCCATTGCCGACTACCAGAACCAGAAAGGCGAGCTTGTCGTGTCTAAGATGGACGATCTTGCCGACGGGAAAGCGGGGGTGTCGCCCGTCTGGGCGTCCTATTTCCTGGCCAGGCGCGCCAGGATCTGGAAGCTCCTGGGCGCAGCGGGGAAGCCTCTGCGGAGCGAAGTGCAAACCCCAGGCCGGCCGCGATAGGGTCTTTCCGCGTCCCTACTTGTTCTTGGCGATCCGAGTCTGCTCGGTGATAGTCTCCTCACCCTGGGAGAGCCAATCTCCCACGGCCATTGCCTTTGCCCTGGCTGCGGCGAACGAGCCCGAATCCAGATCCTTGCGGGCGTCGTCGAGGGCAAGACGGGCCTGATCTGCCACGAGTCCGAGAGGGGTGATTGCGTCCAACCTGATTCCTCGAACTCTCTTTGCCGTCCAAACCTTTGATTCGAAGTCCGGGATTTCCGAGCCGATCTTATCAATCAGGGAAGCTGCATCCTTCGCCACCTGCTCCTTGCTGGTCTCAGCGTCGGCTGCGGCCTGCTTGGAGGCGGAGATGGCCTGTTCCGCCAGGCTCCTGGCAACGTCGTAGCTTCGGGAAACGGGCGATCTTTTCTCCTGGGCGGCAAGCTCATTGCTCAGCGCATCCATTTTCTCCTGCGCGGCGCGCAGCGAATCCGGCGCGTATGTCAGAACATCGCTGCTTTCCGCCGCGGTCTGCACGGCGGAACGAGCCGCATCTATCTCTGCCTGGGGAGGCTTGGCGCACGCCGCCAGGCCGAACGCGACCGCCACGAAAAGGACGACGCGCAGGTGCTTCATTATGACGGATTTCCTTTCAGCGCATGGAACTGTTTCAGCATCGAGTTTCCACGTAGGGAAACCGATTTTGGAATGCCTGTCAAGGGTCTGCAGAAAACACTTCGGGCTCCTCTTGCGAACCTGACGAAAACCCTTTGAAAACCCTCAGCCCCGGAGTATAATCCGCGCCATGAAAAGATCGTTTTCGACCCTCGCGTTCGCGGTTTTCGTTTTGATTGCAGCTGGAACGGCCTATGCCCAGTTCACGCCCAAGAGGATCTGGATGCTGACCGTTGTCGTGAATGTGCCCGATGCCGTCATCATTGTCGACAACCAGCAGCTCCCGGCAAACCAGACGCGGGTCACCGGGGGCCCGCACAACATCCAGGTGATGGCGGATGGGTATTTTCCTTTTAGCGGGCGAGTCGTGGTGAACGGGGACATGGCCTTCCCGGTCAACCTTCAGCCGGTCGGCCAGGCCAACCCGCAGGCCCAGCCGATGCAGCCCGCGCAGCCCAACCCGCAGGCCCAGCCCATTCAACCGGCGGGGTTCCCGCTGACGATCAACGTGAACGTTCCCGGCGCGGCGGTGTTCATTGATGGGACGCAGGTGCAAGGGGGGGTGCCCGTGGTTGCACCGGGTCCGCACTCTGTCCAGGTGGCCGCGGACGGCTACCAGAACTATACGGCTTCGGTCAACGTCGCCGGGCCCCTGACGCTGAATGTCGTGTTGAATCCACTTGGCTACCAGCTGACGGTCAACTCCAATGTTGCAAAGGCCGTTGTGGTTGTAAATGATGTCGCCAAAGGACCGGTTCCTTATTCGGAGGTCCTTCCTCCCAGCACATATACGGTGCGCGTGTCGGCTCAGGGATTTGTGGACTACGTCGCAACGGTGTCGCTGGATAAACCGCTGGTTATAAACGCGTCGCTGCGGCCGGCAATTCCGCCCTCGACTCTGAGCTTTGTCGTTCCCACGTCTTTCCTGGACCCAGACATGCATCCCAATGACCCGCAGGCGATGGTCCGGATATTCATCGACGGCAGGCTGGCGAATCCCGGCAGGGAGATGGAGCGAATCCCGGTGGAGCCTGGGCGGCACAGGATCAGGATTGCTTCCGGGGCGCTCAATGTGCAGCTGGGAGATATGCAAGTCATGCCGGGCGTCAGCTACGTGCTTGAGCTCGGGATGAGCGTGAAGGTTCGGGCCGTGAAGGCGACCAGATAGCAGCCGAAGCACCACAGGAGAACTCACATGCGTCGTTCATTGGCGTTCGCGCTCGTGTTCCTGCTCCCTGTCTCGCTCCTCCTTGCGGATTTCGCCGACGTGGCGGCTCAGGCAGATGACCTGCATGACCAGGGCAAATACGTGGACGCGAAAGCCCTGCTCCTGGATGCCGTGGCGCAGTCGCCGAGCGGCAAGGAGAATGCTGAGCTGTACTGGCGCGTCTCCCGGGAAACCATAGAGCTTGGGGACCTCGCGGAAAAGGCAAAGAAGCCGACCGACGAGGTGCTCGGGTATTTCGTGGAGGGGGAGGGGTATGCAGACAAGGCAATCGCGGCAGACCCCGACAATGACCTGGGTTATTTCTGGAAATCCGCGAACATCGGACGATGGGGACAGGTGAAAGGGGTCTTTAATGCCCTCGGGAAGGCCGCTCCCATCAGGGACCTTCTGCTCAAAGTCTTGTCCATCAATCCAGACCGTTCCGATGCGTATTTCGTCCTTGGTCAGCTCTACAGGGAGCTCCCCGGCTGGCCCATTTCCTTCGGGAACACCGACTGGGCCGTCTCCCTTGGCCGAAAGGCCGTCGACCTGAACGCGGCGCAGGTTGCAGAGGGGAAGGAAAAAAACAGCAGCTATGATTTCTCCACGGAGCTGGCAAAGACCCTCCATAACCGGGGCTGGTCGGCAGCCAATCGACTGTCGGAGCAGAAGAAGAAGGAGGAAAAGTACGCAGCCGCAAAAACCCCGTTCGAGAAAGCATGCTATTACGAGGCGGCAGTAGACTTGAAGAATGTCTCTGACTCCGAAGAGGCCAAGGAGATTGTCCAGGACGTGGTGTCGTCCATGGAGAATCTCTCCAGCCTGACCTCGAGCCAGGTCAAGGACCTGCAGAAGGCCAGGGACTTTCTCAAGAGCTGGTAGGGGGCTGCCCCTCGGGAGCGTTGCCCTTTGCGGCGCGCCGTCTGCGTGCCTGTGTCTTGCTCTCCATGAGGCTTGCTTTTGTGAGGGTGACGTCGCCCATTTTCCTTCGGATCCTGAAAACGGCTTCCTCCACTCTCTTTCGCCGGGAGAACTCATCGGTGAAGAGCTCCAGCTGATCCTGCGCTTCGGCCTGGATCAAGCCGGAAAATCCTATCCCCACCAGGCGGATCGGAGTGCTGCCATTCCAGCGCGAATCCAGCAGCTCACGGGCCACCTCATCGAGCTCCTCTGCCGAGGAGATCCAGTGCTTGAGCGTCTTTTGCGCGCTGATGGTGGTGAAGTCGTGGAAGCGCACCTTCAGGACGATTGTTTTCGACTTCCACCCCTCCTCGATCATGCGGAAGGTCACCTGGTGGCACAGCTCGAGCAGAACACGTTCGATCCCGCTTCGGTCCTTCCTGTCCCTTTCGAAGGTCGTTTCACTGGAAAGCGACCTGCTGCGCGGCTCCTCTGAAAAAATGCCGGGGTCCCGTCCCCTGACAGCAGCGCCCAGGAAAGCCGCCGCGCCCTGACCGACAAGCCTTGCGAGCTCCTCTTCCGCGAATCCCCGCAGCTGGCGGACGGAGGTGATGTTCAGCTCCGTCAGGCGTTGCAGGGTCTTCTCTCCGATCCCCCAGAGATTGGAAAGAGCAATTCCATCGAGAAACGACTCGGCGTCAGCCTCGCCAACCATGACCAGTCCGTCCGGCTTGCCCGCGTTCGTGGCCAGCTTGGCAATGTATTTGTTGGGACCGATGCCAACGGAGATCACGAGCCTGGTCTTTTCTTTCACCTCATTCTTCAGCCGTCTCCCCGTATCAAGGGGCGGGCCGAACAGCCTTTCCGTTCCGCTGAGATCCAGGAAGGCTTCGTCCACCGATATCTGCTGGAGATGGGGAGTATAGGTCTGGAGGATCCCCATGACCTGCCGCGAGACCTCCATGTACCGATCCATCCGCACCGGCAGAAATATCCCCTGCGGACAGCGCCGATATGCCTGGGATATGGGCATTGCGGAACGGATGCCGAACCGCCGAGCCTCGTAGGAACACGCTGAAACAACCCCCCGGTGACCCGGGGCAGCGCCGACGATGACCGGTTTGCCCGCCAGCGAGGGGTCGTCCCGCTGTTCGACTGAGGCGTAGAACGCGTCCAGATCGACGTGAAATACGATGCTCACGGTCTTTCCCTACAAGGTAAGAAGAAAAATCCTTTGACGCAAGAGCAGTTGCAGAATAGAGCATTCCGATGTGCCACAACGCAGGAAAGAATCTACTAACGTTGGGATTTGGGGAAGAATAGCTTCAGAGTGGGCGTCTCTCTGAATAGTTCCCATCCTGCTCCTGGATCTTTTCCCCCAATTGAGACAAACCAGTCAGGTCGTTCTTCTTCATGACCCGTTGCATTTTGCGGTACAAAGCTTGCAAATTCCGAAGATGTATAAATGACAGGAAGTTTATGACTATTAAGTCGAAACCACACCCACAGTGGATATTCCCAAGAATCGCTGCCTGTGGATAGTAGGAGTGCGTGGGGTTCCAACGCAGCATAACCTTGCGAAAGAACCTGCTCAAAATCTTTATAGTCTCCTGGTTTGTTCACAAAGTATTGCTCATATCGATGATAGGGAGGTCTTGGAACACTATGAACCGAAACGAACGGTCGAAGATGAACTGAAACTAACGGTCGACTTGCGTTCAATAAGACGAAAGGCAACCCAGCCAGCACAAATGCCCCTGCGGCTAGTAATGTGATTCGCCTGGGAAGCTGGGCGAAGCTTGCACCTATGACAAGACAACAAAGCATTGAAAAGGGCAACATGAGTCTCGCGCCCCAAGGTTGCCATTTCAGCACGACGGAAAAGAGAACAAATCCAGAAATGAGGCAAACGACCAATGCCCTGGTCCCTGTTCCCAGCTTCCTCCTGGAAACCAGGAGAGCCATACAGGAGAACGGTGCAATGAGATAAGCAAGAAGGCTCCCAGAGGAATCTTCGTGCCCTGTGTTCTTATACACAGCAAAGAAAGTGCCAGGCCATGTGTTTTGAGAATTGTTGGCATTGATTCCAAAAAGCTTTAAGAGTCGAGTTGTCACTTTTGTATTAAAGCCATTTATGACATCTATCGGCGTATTCAATTGAATTGCAAAATTCCTGACGGAGTTTGAGAAAGCCGCCTCTATCAAGGACCCGTCGTTCCTCGTCTCTGAGACCAGATCCTTTGAACCAAAAATGGACCTTGCAGCGATAAAATTCCTATAGAGGAATGGCATATTGAATAGCATCACTGAGATGGCAACCATCCCAATAGCCAAGAATACGCTCTTGAAAGCTTTCTTTCTCAAAAGAGAAAATGAATACCAAATCACGAACGGCACACAGAAGAGAACCGCGCTATATTTGGTGAGGAATAGAATTCCAAGAGATATCGAGCAAAAAAACAGCGCGCGGATATCCAGTATCGCGTTTCTAGTTGATTTTAGACCAAAATAGACAAATGCCAGTAAAAAGAAAGACGCAATAAGATCTGTCTGTGTGCTTGACGCTTGAAGAACTCCCATCGGCACAAAAAGTGCAAGAACCGCGCTAATGATTGAGAGAAACAAGGATTTCAGAAACAATCGTGAAATAAGAAAGACCAATGATGCTGTACCGTAAAAAGCTACATATTGACCAAGCGCAGACAGAAAATCATTCTGTGCCAGCAATCTTAAATGAAGGACTATATATTCCGCAAAGGGTTGAGAGAACAACTGGCGGTCAATATCTGTCGGGTAATAATTCAGGCTTCCACTCTGAATCCAATGCTCAACTCTGCTGAGGTGATATGTCATTGAATCCCAGTTATTTGGCGGATACAGAATGAATGACAGGAAAAGTGGAATCACTGAAAAAGCGATTAAGAATAATAAAAGCATGCCATATTTCTTCATGCCGAGCTTTATCGTTGTGAGCCAAGCGCTGCGGTTGTGATTTTCCTTCCAGATCACAATGTTCACAGTAAGAAAAATGAGAACGAAGAGCGAATAGAGAATAACAATAGACTCATACGTGATTGCTCCGAAGAGAGATAATACCTCGGTTGTCAGCAAAATGAATAATGAAAAGAGAACAAGAGATTCTACAAAGAAAACCAGCAATTGCTGGAGGGTGGCTGCGGTTTTCCTGCTTCCTATATCAGCAAGAAATAATAAGAGAAAGGCAACCGTGAATAGAATTGCCGCCATATTCCCCCCAGGCATAAAGTTTTGTCGTATTCAGCAGTATTCTTGATCCGAGCCAAGATATTGTTCCTTATTACTGTTTGGCATCGCTAACAGCACGAAAAATGAAAAGTCGGCGAGAAAAATAGTTCCAGATAAAGACCAAACCAGTTGACAATATCTTGGCAGGCATGCCAGGCACTTTGAGATTGCCATGCAGTATCCACATCAAAAGAGAGTTCAAACCCAGCCCGATTGCACTCACAAAAAAGACGAGGAAGATCTCCACTTTCGGTGAATGTCTACCTCGCACGAAAACAAAAAAAGCGCTCAGCAGATAGTTCACAGAGGTGGCTACGACGAACGCTATTGCCACGGAATAAAGATAGAAAACCTGAAAGCGCGATGAGAAAAGCCAGAAAACCCCCCATTCGATGAGGGCAGCGCATCCGCCCGCAATGAAGTACTTGCCAAACTGCAAAAAAAGCGGCCTGTTGAAAAAAAGTATCGTCATTGTTCGAATCGACATTTTACCGCATGGTGCTCGGGAAGGGGAAGAGTCACGGCTGTGCTCACGTCCTCACCTCGAGGTTTTTCCGCACCCGCACGCGGGTGGAAGGCCGCGTGTCGCCCTGTGCTGACACCTTGGCGCCTATGAGGGGCAGGGCGAACTCCATTTCGATGCCGAGCGTGAACGCTCCGCCGGCCGGAAGCGTGAGCTGCAGCTCCAGCGGGTTCGGCGCGAAAGCCCCTATGAGGATGCGGTATCGGTTGGGGCTTTCCCTGATGAAAGGGAACGTTGAGTCGAACAGGATGAAGTCATTCCCGGAGGAAAGAGTTGCCACC
Source organism: Spirochaetia bacterium (assembly GCA_049515135.1). Lineage (GTDB taxonomy): Bacteria > Spirochaetota > Spirochaetia > SZUA-6 > Fen-1364 > Fen-1364. The sequence goes on along the minus strand of JBEKUJ010000002.1, from coordinate 167,293 downwards.
GTAGCGCGCGGGCTGGTCGGCATTTCAACATTGAGAGTGACCGTGCGCTGGCTGAAGAACGCGCTCGAGCCCTGAGTTATCTTCACGGGAGAAACCGACGGCGGTCTGAGCGGGACAGCGGCGCTGGTGCCCTGCGCCGCAACCGTGCGCGTGCCGGCGGCATCACTCACGGTGATCGTGCCCAGCGGGGCGGGGCTGGTGACGCTGAGGGTGTCGCGCGTGATTTCGTTCCCGGGACCGATCTCGAGGGCCTGGGTGACATCCAGGGGCTGCGGATGCGCGGACGAAAAAGGGGAGAACAGTATCAAATACGTAACCAGGAACGCCGCACCGGCGAAGAGCGCTCCCGCAAAAACGTATTCACGCGTACGGCGCCTGAATACGCCGCGCCCGGGGAGGATCAGGCCGAGCCTCAGGACAACGAGGATAAATGGAAGGGATGCGGCTGCGATGAAGAGGTTTCCCCAGATTGGAGAGATCAGCAGGAAGTGGCAGAACGGCAGCGCGGGAGTGGTGAAGACTTCGACAAGGCCGCGGATTCCCCAGAAGGGCGCGGGGAGGAACAGCAGGACCTTGGCGTAGCGCGGGCGGGCAAGTGCGGAGAGGAACACGAAGAAAAAGGCCCAGAGGAAATAGTACGTGAAGGAGATATTGAAAAGGGCGACCACCGCGATGTCAACAAGGAGAATGAAGAGAGCCGCCGCCGAATAAAAGCTTCCGTTGCGGGGAAAAGGCAGGCGTCGGGCGGCATTGTACAAGGCGCTGTAAAGAAAGAGGGCAACGCAGGCCTTGAGAGCCAGGAATTGCATGGGCACATAGGACCAGAGGGATGAGAAGCCGCGAATGGAAAGAATCCCGTCCAGGATCATGGTCCCGGCAAAGAGGAAGAGGAAGGCAATGCCGGTGACGGGGAGGAGCGCCGGCAGGTTCCTGACAAGCGTGCGAATGTACTTTCTCATTCCCTCACGGGAGGCCAGGGAGTAGAGCAGCACGCCGGAGAGCGCTATGACGAGTATGGTGATGTATGCCCTTTCGGTAATGATCAGGGAAAAGTCGCCCATCTGGAAGAGCAGGTAGTGTTGGTCCCAATCTTCAGGGATTCCGGCATGGGCTTCCTGCAAGAGCCCGGAGAGAAAGACCGGGAACGATGTCATCCAGTCTGCGGCCTGCTGAGGGCTCTCTGTCCCATATTCTCCCTCCAGCTCCACAGAGGGGTATCCTGCTCTCAGGTACGGCTCGATGGCAGTGCGCTCGTTTGTGGAGCTCATGCGGAAGATCTGGCTTTCGTCTCCCCTGAGGAGGTACGGGATCCTGGCCGTCCGCAGGGCCTCTACGCTTCTGTTCATGAGCCAGTAGGGCGTTACGATGCCCCTGCCGCCGCCACGCACCAGTATGCGCGTCGGGACCTGGTGAAGGTTCAGGTAAACCACGGCGACGCGATAGTCGGGTTGGAAGTCCCTCAGGAACAATGTGCTGCCCATGGGGTACGCGTCGCTGTCCCCGAACTCCGCCCCCAGGAAAAGAACGGTCAGGGATACCGGCGGTGGTGAGCCCCGGGACCTTCTGATCAGGTCCAGCGCAAGGGCTATGGTAATGGACCCATCCGCGCCTTGCTCTGCATCCGGCTGCTGATCAAGCGGGACTGCCAGAATCAGGTTGTCCGGTACTCGTCCAGGGAGATCGACTCGCAGGCAGGTGGAGAACGAATGCTCGAAATCCGAATCGCTGAAATCAAACGGAGTGTAGCCGACACCGAAGGAGGAGAGGCGCGACTCGATGAACGACAAGGCCCGCTTCTCCCCCTCGGAGCCTTCCAGCCGAGGGTAGAAGGACTCGATCACCCGCAGGTCGCCCGCAAGAGATCCTTCCCGCGTTGAGGGCTGTTCCAGGGGAAAGGCCGCGCGGGCGGCGAGGGCGAAGACAAGCGATATCCACAGCGACCGATGCATGCCACAGCGAGCATAGGGAATGGTCGTGCCAAGGTCAATCGAAAGCACGTGGTTGCAGGCAGACAACGATTTGACCTTGTCAACCGGCGGGCCTTGGTATACCCTTTCGGACCAGTATGGAAGTCATGCCCGAGATCCTCAAGAGACGGAGCGTGAGGTCCTTCACCTCCCAACCCCTGGAGAAAGACCAGATCGAGCGAATCCTCGAGGCCGCTCGCCTGGCGCCGTCGGCGAAGAACAGGCAGGAATGGCGTTTTGTCGTCATCCAGAAGAAAGAAACCAGGCAGAAAATGATGGAAGCGGCTTTCAGCCAGGAATACGTGGGACAGGCGCCCGCCATCATAGCTGTCTGCACGACCAACATCGATTACCGCATGCCCAATGGGCAGCTTTCATACCCCATCGACCTGGCCTTCGCATCCGCGCATATCGTGCTCCAGGCCGTGCATGAGGGGCTGGGCACCTGCTGCATCACGACTTTCGACGAGCAGGAGGTCAGAGAGCTGCTGACCGCACCGTTCTCCATGCGCGTCATCCTGCTTATCCTGATCGGGTACACCGACGTGGAGGCGGAGCCAACCCCTCGCAAGACCCTGAAGCAAATCTCGTCGCGGGACCACTGGTAGCGCGGCCGCAGGCCGCGCGGAGAGTTATTCCCTTGGCGCCTCCACGTAGTACGCTATCAGCTTTTCCAGGGATGCGGTGTCCTCAGGGGTGACTCCACGGATCTTCCCTCCCATCAGGTACCACAGGGGGTCGTTCCTGATCCACCGGACGTCGAGGAGCAGCTGGAAAGGCGTCTGCGCCGGATCATGGACAGGGATGACCCGGATCTTCACGCTCAGGCCTTCCTGCGCGGGAACTGGCGCCATGAAGGCGACCTGACAACCCGAGCTGCTCAAGTCCCGAAGGTATCCCGGGGTCATGGTGTCAACAAAGACCGCCTTGGCATGTGCGGTCGATCTCTCATGGCTGCGCTGCTCAGCGCTCATTGGCGGCCTCACGGCGAGCGTCTGTCTTGTCCACTTTCGCGGAAAGGTTGATGACGGTCCCGGCGACCCGACCCTGATCCCATGACGTTGGCCTCCCTGAGTTGTCGACAAACTGGATCTGGATGCTGTCGAAGGTTTTCCTTGCAATGTACAGCCCCATTCCGAACCTCTTGTATCTGTTTTTCCGCTGGTACGCCTCGAAGGGAGCGGAGTGCAGGTCCACGGTCGCCGGGTCGGAGAACAGATCGTAGGGAAGGGCCCGGGGATCGAAGCCACCCCCGAAATCCCGGACCGAGACCTCGAGCCGCCCGTCGGCTATCGTGAAGACGGTCTGGATCTCGCGGTCATCCCCTTTTTCCCGCTGGGCGCGGATGGAGTTATTGATGAGCTCCAGGATCGCAAAGCGGAGATTGCTGGCGCTCACCCGCGTGTGCGGAATGCTGACATCATCCAGGCGGCGGATGACGTTGCGAAAATCCTCGCGAGGGCTCACCGCGAGCTTCACGATGCTCGCGTCACCAGCGGCTGCGCGCTGCGCCGGCCCGGATTGCATCCTGTTCCTCCATCGTAGATAATCAAGGTCATGGTATATTGTTACGCGGAGTTGCGCAATTACAGGCAACTCACGCGCCTGCGGTCCTCCAGCCTCCCCGGCATCGAATCAGGCCTCGCGAGCTCCCTCGGATCACGGAGGACGCCGCTTCTCTCCCTTGGTCAGGGTGCGTGGCTCATCGAGCTGGGCCCGGAGGAGGACCTTGATGCCAGCGGCATCGCGGCCGCGATGCTCAGAGTCCTCGACTTCCTGGAAACCCGGCGCCAGGAGCTGTTCGGATTTTCCCTTCTCGTAGCCGGCTCCCCGTCAGGAGCTCCGGCAACCATCGCGGAGCGGATGCGGGGTCTCCTCCGGGACGCGGAGGAAGCGGAGGGATTGTGGTGCACGCCTGAGTGCGCCGGGTTGTTCGCGGACTTCCTTGCATTCAATCGAGACGCTCCGCTGTACCGCGTCACCGGTCCCAACCAGACACCGGAGGCGGACCTGGCGATTTCTGAACAGCCCCGCCCGTGGATCCGCGAGGCTCTGGTGGCCAGGGCGCTGGACATAATCGGCGATCGGCTGAACACCGGCGAGTCCCGTGAGATTCTCCACATCCACGGGCCGTCGGGCGCCGGAAAGACCGCGCTTCTGCGAGAGGCCGCCAAGCGCCTCCTGAGCGGAGGCCGCGAGATGGCCGTTCTCCGGCCTCATACGGTCTTCAAGCGCCGATCCCCCCTGCATCCCTTCCTGAACAGCCTGTCTCCCGCGCTCCTCACCGCTGCACCCCGCTACCTCCTCGGCGTGGAGCGAGCCGCCTGGGCGGATGTCGCCAGCCTTCTTGCGTGGCTGCTCGGCGAGGAGGCTGGCGGCGGCGAAGAGCTGCATCCGGACCACGTGCTTGAGGACTTCACGGTCAGCTACCGCTTATACCTGACCGCCTGGATACGGATGGCAGGCGAAAGACGGCTGCCGGCGCTTTTCCTGTGCGACGGGGTGGACAGCTTTCACCCCGAGGCGCGCCGGATCGCGGCCCGGCTCATGAGCGACTTCCTCTCTTTCGCGGATTTCGTTCCGGTCGTCTCCTCGACCGAAGAATCCCTGCCGGAAGAGCTTGCCGGCCTCAACGTCCTGTCCCTGTTCGTCCATCCCCTGGGAAAGCGCGAGCTCAGGTCCCTCTGCGAGCATTTTTACCCTGGGCTCGCTCTTCCCGAGTCTCTCCTGCGACGGCTGCGCAGGCGTTCGGGTGGGCTGTACGAGTCCGTTGTCTCCTATCTTCAGTACCTCCATCGGGCGGGATTCATTCGTTTCGCCTCGGAACGGCACGAATGGCTCCCGACGGCCACCGATGATTCAAGCCTTCCCGCCAACCCGCTCTCCGCATCGTGGTACCTCATCCGCACGCTGCACGAGGAGGCCTTCCTTCTCCTGTACGCGGTCTCCCTGGCCGGCGGCCTGCTGGACCGTCGGGCTTTTCTGGCGTTCCTGGCAGAGGCGGGGTTCGAGCAGAAGTCCGCGGAGAAGACGCTTGCGGGCCTCGTGATGGCCGGCCTTGTTGCCGATGAGGATTCGCCGATTCCCCGGTTTCCCGTGCTCAGGCGCAAGCTGGAAAGCGAGCTCGGCGTGGCTGGGACGGAGCTTCGGGACAGGTTCCTGTCGTACATGTGCGAGATGTGGGATGCCGGCAGGTACCCGCACGCGGTTCTTCTTTTCACCTTTCTGGCCAGGAACGGCCGCACGGACCTCGCGCTGCGCATCCTGCCCGAAATCATACGGCGCAAGCTCGATGAGGGCGACATTGGCGGCGCGCGCACATTCTGCGATCCCGCGAGGCTGGAGTTCTCCGCGGAGCCAACACCTTCCCAGCGCGTGCAGATTACAGCGCTCATGGCCATCGGCAGGCTGCGCGCGTCCCTTCTTGAAGGGAATCCGGAGGCGGCCGACGCAGCCCGGACCGAGGTCGTGGAGGTCACCAGATCGAATTGCGGCCTGGAGCTGCTGGGGGAGGCGTGGGTCGAGCTTTCCAAGCATTCGCTGGCCCGGGGAGATTCAACCGTGTCCCTCGAGGAGGCGAAGCGGGCCCTGCTCCTGTTCCAGGAGCCCCGCCAGGAGCGTTCCGCGCGCGCGGAGGCAGGCGAGCGCGCCTCCTACCTCTGGCTTGGCGTCACGATGCTGGCAGACGGGAAGCTGAGCGAAGCAGCGGAATACATAGGCCTTTCAGAAAGGCTTTGCCGCGAGACGGGCCACTTGGACGGGGCGCTCATGGCCTGCAGCCATCTGGCCGTTGCCCAGTTCATCAGCGGACGCTTCACCCAGTGCCTGGCCGCCATCGAGCGGGGGACAGCCGATGCCCGCTCCGCCTGCCGGAGGGAAGCGGAGCTTTTCCTTCTGTTCCTCAAGGCGCGAACGCAGTTCCAGCTCGGGGCTCATGAGGACTTCTGCACGACGCTGGAGGCATGTCTCTGTCTGGCCACGCTCTACAGGCTCGACAAGGTCCTGCCGGTGCTCCGCGCCTGGCTGGGAAGGTGCGCCCTGTACAAGGGCGAGATGGATTACGGCCTGCGTCTGCTTTCGGAGATGGCGCCGAGCAGGGAGGTTCTTTTCTTCCTAGCGGAGGGCTTTTTCTTTTCCGGAGCGCTGGAAAGCGCCGTGGAGCACCTGGACCGGGCCCTTTCCAGCGAGTCGGAGTTTCGTTTTCCCGGCGCGGAGAATCCTTCCTGGTCGGACGGCTTTGCTTCCATTGAGGGCAGATGCTTCCGCCTGAGCCGGGGTGATGCGTTTGTGCGGCGCAGCCTCTCCGCCTTGAGGGCATGTCTGCTGGGACTTCGCGGCGACCTCGCTGGAGGGATCCAGGAGCTGCATAAGCTCACGCGCTCGGAGAGGTCTGTGGAAGAGGACCCCAACGGATACTGGTACAATTATCTCTATTCCATCATCCTCCCGGAATCTGGCGGAGAGGAAATCGACGACAAGGAAACAGTCCTTGGCAAGGCCGTAAAGAACCTGCAGGAGAGGGCAAGCCGCATCGATGCGCCTGCAGAGAGGAGCTCCTTCCTGTCGCGAAACACCTGGAACCGCAGGATCATGGACGAGGCCAGGAAGAGGAAGCTGGTCTAGCCAGGACCGCGCCCACCGCGCTTGCGCGGTGTTGCGCGGTACGGCGTATTCGCCGAACGGGTGTTCCCGTATCCGGTAGTATAGAGCGCACTTCTGCCATTGACGAACCGCCCAGGCTCCCCGTATACTCTACTCTGCGATTTTCCTTGGGAGGGGAACATGGCAGAACAGCTTATTGTCAAAAATCTGCCTTTTATCAAGGTCCTCCCTGCCTGGGCGCAGGAGCTTTCCTATAAATACTGCTCAAAGACCGCGAACCTCTATATCCTCTCCGGCAACATCCGCGACTTCCTGCCCCACAAGATGAAGGAGGGGGAGTTCAACTTCGTCAAGATCCAGGACTATGTCTCGGAGGTGCTGTTCGGCAACCGGGACATCATCGTTTTCTATGACAGGTCCTCCGGCGTGAGCTTCTGCACGCCGGAAATGAAAAAAGACTATCTTGCCAAGATGCGTCAGCTCACGCCGCATGCCACGCCGGGAAACCTCCTGACGCGGAATCCCATCAAGGCGCTCTCCCAGCTGGAAAAGTATTTCTACGCCAATATCTCTCACAACAAGCGCATCGTCCTGATCGTCGATTACGCGGAGACGGTGATTCCAAACACCGATATATCACGCTACACCGATGAGGATCGCTACTGCCTGGTGACCCTCAACCGCTGGGCCAATGATCCCATCTTCACGCAGGGCGACGTTTCCATTCTCCTTCTCACGGAAAATCTTGCGGACCTGAATCCTTCCATCGTTCGCTCCCCGGGGGGAATCAAGGTAAACATCCCGATCCCCGACGAGACTGTGCGGGGGAGCTTCCTCAATTTTCTTGATGCCAAGGGCAAGCTGCTCCTCGAAGAGCGGTTGAGCATCCCGGAGTTCGCGGCGATCACGAGCGGCCTGAACCTGGTGAACCTCAATCAGCTTGCCGCGGAGAGCTTCCAGGAGGACCGGGAAATAAGCCTTGCATACTTGAAGGAGAAGAAGAAGCAAATCATCGAGGCGGAAGCGGTGGGGCTGCTGGAGTTCATTGAAAGCGAGCATGAGCTCTCCGCCGTTTCGGGACACGACTTCGTGAAGAAGCGGTTTCGCAGCGCAGCCAAGGCGATCCGCGAGGGCCGTTTCGACGTCCTCCCCATGGGATACCTGATCTCCGGCCCGGTCGGGACCGGCAAGAGTTTCATGGTGGCGGCGTTCACGGGGGAGATAGGAATCCCGATCGTGAAGTTCCGCAATTTCCGCTCGAAGTGGCAGGGAGTGACCGAGTCGAATCTGGAGAAGATCCTGAACATCCTGAAGGCCATGGCCCCCGTGGGAGTGATGATTGACGAGGCGGACGCCTTCCTGGGGGACAGGAACCAGGAGGGAGACTCCGGGACAAGCAACAGGATCTTCGCGCAGATCGCCTCCTTCATGGGCAACACGGAGTACCGGGGCAAGATCATCTGGTTCCTGATAACCTGCCGGCCTGACCTTCTCCCCATCGACCTCAAGCGCCAGGGAAGGGCGGAGGAACATCTGGCGCTCTTCTATCCCGAGAGTATCGAGGAGAAGGAGGACCTTTTCGACACCCTCGTGAAGAAGCTGTCCCTGCGCATGCAGAAAGTGAACGTGGGAGAGCTTTTCCGCAAGTACAAGTATGAGTTCTCCGGCGCCGACCTGGAATCCGTGCTGATCCGCGCAAAGTTCCTTTCCGCGATGAACAATCATGTCTTCATCACGAAAGGCGACCTGGAGGAAACGATCCAGGATTTCATGCCCCCGGCGTATCCCCATGAAATCGAGCTTCAGAACCTGGTGGCGGTGCTGGAGTGCACAAGCAGGGAGATGGTTCCCCGGCGCTTCCGGGATATGACGCGGGACAGGCTGGTGAGCGAGATAAAGCAGCTGAAGGTGCTGCTGCACGAAAGGGAGTAGGGTCTTCTCCGGCCGGTATTGATTTTCCCCCCGGCATCACTACAATTGGAAAGTACTATGAAGTCCCGCAAAGTGCAGATCACGCGAAAAACCCGCGAGACCGACGTCTCTTTGACCCTTGACCCTGATATTCAGGGAGGGGGGGCGGTGGGCACCGGCCTGCCGTTCTTCGATCACCTTCTTGCCAGCATGGCGTTTCACGGCAGGTTTTTCCTCGATGTGGCTGCCACGGGCGATCTCGACGTGGATGCCCACCACCTGGTGGAGGACGTCGGCATTGTCCTCGGGCAGGCTTTTTCCGCGGTCCTGGCCAAGGGCGGTCAGGTACGGCGCTTTGCCCACGCGGTCATTCCCATGGATGAAGCCCTGGCTAACGTCACAATCGATGTCTGCGGCAGGCCAACCCTGGTGTGGAAAGTCAGGCTGCCCCAGGAGCGCGCAGGCGCGTTCGATCTGTCGCTCCTGCGGGAGTTCTTCGAAGGTTTCACGGCGCAGGCGCGCATCAGCCTCCACGTGGACGCCCTGCGGGGCCGCAACAGCCACCACATCGTGGAGGCAGTGTTCAAGGCACTGGGAAAGGCGCTGCATGAATCGTACTCGGTTGCTGAAGAGGAAATGTCATCCAAGGGACAAATCGGATAGGATGGAAAGGAAGCTATTTACTCCAGCAGATTAATCCGGTATCTTGAATCTGTAGGAAATGTTGCCAACGAATGAGCGCGCAGGATCTCCTGAAAAAGTTGCCGCCAGGAGGATTTCTCAAGACAACCCAGGAAGCCAACGCCCGGATCAGCAAGGAGCAGAGAGCCGCGCTTATTCGCAAGGGCAACGAGCTTTTCAACAAGGGGGATTTCATTCTCGCGCAGAAGATCTTCATAACCACGAAATATTCCGACGGCCTGATCAGGATCGGGGACCATTTTGCAGAGGGCGGAAAGCCGCTGGAGGCGCTCCGCGCATACTGGCTTGCCCCGTGTCCCGAAAAGGCAGCGGTTCTGATTGAAAGAATTGCGAAGGTGATGAAACAATGGCTAACAGAGGGGAAGAAAGCGGGTACGACATGAGTAATGAGAACAAAATGTCGGAACCCATTCAGGTATCGATATCAGAGCTCTCCAAGCGGGGCTACCAGCTGCTCAAGGAAGACCACATTGCCGAGGCGGAGGAGAACTTCCGCCGCATTCTCGAAGTAGAGCCGCAGAACAACTACGCCCTGGTCGGAATGGGAGACGCTGCGCGCAAGCGCAAATCCTACCATGAGGCAATCCGCTATTATGAGGAATGTCTCGGCTACCATGTGGGCAACAAGTATGCGCTGGTCGGGCTTGCGGACAGCTACCGTTCGCTGAAGCAGTTCCACAGGGCCATCGAGATATGGGAGAAGTACCTTGCGCAGGGAGACAGCGACGTGACGGTGCTCACGCGCATCGCAGATGCGTACCGCAAGGTCCTTGATTTCAACCGGTCCAAGGAGATCTATCACAAGATCCTGGAGATCGACCCGGGCAACCCGTACGCGCTCACCGGCCTGGGCTACCTGCACTTCGACCTGAAGGAGTATCGGGAGGCGCTCACGTACTGGGAGCGCATGCATGAGAAGGACCCCAAGAACATCTGGGTGCTGACCTCGATTGGCAACTGCTACCGGAAGCTCAAGACCTATGAGAAGGGGATTCCGTATTTCAAGAAGGCCCTGGAGATCCAGCCCAACAACTTTTACGCGCTCTTCGGGCTGGCCGATTGCTACCGGGGAATGAATGATCCGCAGGAGTCGCTGTTCTACTGGCAGAAGATCCTGGCAGCGGACCCCGACAACAAGGTCATCCTCACGCGGATCGGGGATTCCTACCGGGCCATGAACGACCTTGACACGGCGAAGGACTTCTACGCCAAGGCGCTGAACATCGAGTTCGACAGTTACGCGGTGCTCGGGCTGGCGCTGATCAACAAGGAAAGAGGGAACTACCTCGAGGCTATAGAGAGCCTCTCAGGGCTGCTGGTGAACGACGCAAAGAACCCCCGTCTCTACCTGGAGATTGCCCAGTCCTGGCTGGCCCTGGACAAGAAAGACAAGGCGCTGGAGGTGCTCACGCGGGCGCAGCGCATGGGCGTGAAGAACCTCGGCGTTGCAGAGCTGCTGGAGAAGCTGCAGAAAAGTCCCTAGCATGGCCGAAGGCCATGCGGAGGGCAGCAGCTCTAGCGCGGTACACCGCGCGGAGGCAGGAGCCCTGGGAGACTAACTCTCCAGCACTGCCCTTATCCGCCGCACGCCGGCTGACGACGACTGTTCCTTCTGGATGACGAACTTCCCCAGGACCCCGGTGCGCTCCACGTGGGGGCCGCCGCAGACTTCTTTGGAAAAGTCTCCGATGGAATAGACTTTTACTTTTTCCTCATACTTCTCGCCGAAAAGCGCAATGGCCCCGCTGGCCCGGGCCTGTTCCAGCGTCATGACCTCCATGCTCACCGGCAGGTCCCTTTTGATCTGCTCGTTGACGATTGCTTCCACTTTCCTGACTTGCTCCTCTGTCATGGGCTGCGGGTGCGAGAAATCGAAGCGCAGCCGCTCCACGGTGATGTTGGAGCCTTTCTGCGCGACGTGCTGCCCCAGGACCGTTCGCAAAGCCTGGTGCAGGAGGTGCGTGGCGGTGTGAAGCTTTGTTGTCATCTCGGAGTGGTCCGCCAGCCCGCCCTTGAAGGTCTTCTCCGCTCCTGCCTTTGACAGCTCCTGGTGCTTCTGGAAAGCCTCATCGAAGCCCTTCCTGTCCACTCCCATGCCATGCTCGTGCGCAAGCTCCTCCGTTATCTCGATGGGAAAGCCATATGTGTCGTACAGCCGGAATGCCACCCGGCCCGGAATGATTTTCTGGGGGTTCTTCAGGAGGTTGGGGATGAGCTTTTCGAACTCCTTCTCTCCCTTCTGGAGCGTCTCGGAGAAGCGCTCTTCCTCCAGGCCCATTTCCGTGGAAATCATACCGGCCCTCTCTGCCAGCTCTGGATAGGAGTCCCGGTAGATGGTGACCACCTCGGCCGCCAGCTTTCCCAGGAACCCTCCCTCCAGCCCCAGTTTGCGGCCATGACGGATGCTGCGCCTCATGAGGCGCCGGAGGATGTAGCCCTGGCCGAGATTGGAGGGCTTCACTCCCTTGTCGTCTCCAAGGATAAAAGTCGCCGCGCGAAGATGGTCAGTGATGATCCGAAATGAAGTATCCGTGCCCTGGTCTGTTCCGTAGCGTTTGCCGGTCAGCTCGGTCAGGCCCTGGATCACCGGCCAGAAAAGCTCCGTCTCGAATACAGTCTTTTTCCCCTGCAGCATGGCGATGGTCCGATCCACTCCCATGCCCGTGTCCACCGTCTTCTGGGCAAGGGGAAGGTACTTGCCGTCAGGGGTCTTGTTGTACTGCATGAACACATCGTTCCAGACCTCGAAGTATTTCCCGCAGTGGCACCCGGGCTTGCAGGAAGGGCCGCACGCCGGGACCCCGGTGTCGACGAACATTTCGGTGTCAGGCCCGCAGGGTCCGGTCTGCCCTGCCGGCCCCCACCAGTTGTCCCTGCGCGGGAGGAAGTGGATGCGGTTCTCCGGAATCCCGACGGCTTTCCAGACGCCCGCTGCCTCGTTGTCGGGTGGCACTTCATTGTCCCCTGCGAAAACAGTGACGGAGAGCACGTCGGGGGAAAAACCCAGCCAGCTCGGTGACGTGAGGAACTCGAAGGAAAAGCGGATTGCATCTTCCTTGAAATAATCTCCCAGGGACCAGTTGCCGAGCATCTCGAAAAATGTCAGGTGCGAAGGATCCCCCACCTCCTCGATGTCATCGGTTCTGATGCACTTCTGGACATCCACGAGCCGCTTGCCGGCCGGATGCGGCTCTCCAAGGATGTAGGGCACGAGGGGATGCATACCCGCCGTGGTGAAAAGGACCGTGGGGTCGTTTTCCGGGATGAGGGACTTGCCCGATATCTCCGCGTGCCCTTTTCCCCTGAAGAAATCAATGTATCTGCGCTTCAGCTCGCTGCCGGTCATGGCAGCTAAAGTACGGGAACCGATGGGGGGTGTCAAGGACGGCCGTAAAATGGTAGAAGAGGAGCGCATGAACGTGAGCCGCAGCGGGCGCACCTGCGTCCGGGCATTCCTGCTTTTCTGCTCGCTCCCCGTGCTGAGCGCAGTCCCTTTCTGGCTGCCGTGGCATGCTCTGGACACGTTCCTCGCCGACCCTTCCGGCACGCGGATCACGGACCGCGACGGGCGGCTCCTGTCCCTTGTTGCAGGAAGGGACGGAAGCTTCCGGGAGACAGTTGGCGTCCAGGACATCCCTGAGACCTGCAGGGAGCTCTTCGTCCGCCTGGAGGACGAGCGGTTTTTCTCCCATCCGGGGGTCGATCCCCTGGCCGTTGTCAGGGCGCTGGATGCTCTGCTCAGCGGCGGTCCTCGGTCAGGCGCCTCTACCATCACGATGCAGCTCGCGCGAATCGTCTCTTCGCATCCACACACCATTGCCTGGAAGCTCGTTGAGGTGTTCCGGGCCCTGCAGATCGAGTCGAGGCTCCCCAAAGACCGCATCCTCTCCCTGTACCTGAACTCGCTGCCGTTCGGGAGAAACACGCGTGGGGTCGGCGCTGCCGCGTGGATGTACTTCGGCGCGGACCTCGCCGAGCTGCGACCGGCCCAGCTTCTTGTTCTTGGAATCATCCCCCGCAACCCTACTTTCTACGATCCCTTCGATCATCCCGAAGAGATCATTCGGGCTGCCGCCGAGGCGTCTGAGAGCAAGGGGCTGGGCATCAGCGCAGGGGAGATCAGGATGACGGTGCTCTCGGCACGGTCCGCCAGGCCTCCGGTTCAGGCGCCCCACTTTGCCAGATTCGTTGCCGAACAGCTGCTTCGAGGGCAGCTGAGTGAAAGCCATGGGGAGCTGCAAACCACGCTGGATGGCGGGCTCAACTCCTTCATCGAGGAACGGGTGAGGTTCTACCTGGATCGCTATGCGTCGGCCAGGGTGACCAACGCAGCAGTGGTGGTCATTGACAACGCCAGCGGAGCGGTCCTCGGGTGGGCCGGGTCCCGCGATTTTTCCGACGTCCCGCATTCCGGGCAGATCGACGGCGTTCTGATCAGACGACAGAGCGCCTCGACTCTCAAGCCGTTTCTGTACGCCAAGGCAATCGAGACCGGCTGGACAGCAGCCACCCTTCTTCCCGACAGCCCTATTGAGTTCACCTCTTCCGCTGACGAGACCTATCGGCCTTTCAACTTCGACAGGCGCAGCCACGGGGTGGTTCGCCTCCGCACAGCGCTGGCAAGCTCCCTGAACGTCCCTGCAGTATATGCCCTGTCGCGCCTCGGTCTGGGCGCGTTCATCAGTCACCTGCGCGCCCTCGGTTTTGCGTTGCCCGGCGACGCCGGGTCCCGTTACGGTCTGGGCATCGCCATCGGCAACGCCGAGGTTTCCCTTCTCGAGCTGACGCGCGCCTTCACCGTGTTCCCGCGCGGCGGCACGCTGCCCCGGCTCCTTGTTGCGCAGGGGCAGCAACGCGGCGCGGCACGGCTCTATTCACCGTTCACCGCCTGGCTGATCTGCAACGTCCTCTCCGATCCATCTGCCCGAGCAACGGGGTTCGGAACTCGGACGTATTTCCGCACCCCCTTTCCCGCCATGTTCAAATCAGGCACTTCGAGCGAGTTCACCAACCTGTGGTGCCTGGGAGCAACTCCGCGCTACACCGTCGGCGCGTGGGCCGGCAACTTCGACGGCCGCACGGTGATCAACAAGACCGGGAGCATAGTTCCCACACAGCTCGTCGTGGACGTGCTGGAGCATCTGCAGACGGACAGTGAAGAGTTCCGGCGTCCGGCGGGGGTGCTCGAGGCCACAATCGACACGATGACAGGCCGGCGTGCCACCGCACGCAGCCCGTCCGTCCGCGCGGAATATTTCCGCGACGCTGAGGAAGTTCCTGGTCCGGATGCGTTCCATTCCGCACCCGGCAAGCGCGAGTCTCTTCTCCTGGAGAGCCTGCTTGACAGGCAGGAGAAGGTCAGGATCCTGTTTCCGGTGAATGGCCAGATCTTTTACCTGGACCCGACGGTCCCGTCATCCGACCAGGCCGTTCCATTCATGGCGGCCGCGCGCGGCGGGGCCGGGATTTCGCTCTTCCTGGACGGCGTGGAAATAGCTCGGGATGTCCCGGACCCCACTCTGTCACTCCCTGTGCGGCCGGGGGCCCATGTCGTGGAGGCGCGAACGGACGCCGGTGAGGACAGGGCAGTCTTCGAGGTGAAATGAAATGGCGGAGGTTTTCTCGGTCCGGGCAGGGTGCATCTTCCTGAGGGTCAAGGCGAAGCCGGGAGCGCGGGCGGATTCGATTATGGGGGTTCGCGGTTCCGAGCTCCTGGTTGGCGTTCGGGTGCCTCCGGAAAAAGGCAGGGCCAACGCGGAGATTGCAAGGGTGCTTGCAATAGCCCTGCACGTCCCCCGCGACCAGGTTGTGCTGAAGCTCGGCGGCTCTTCCGCGCACAAGGTATACACGGTTCCCCTTGCGGCGGCGCCCATCCTTGGAAAGCTGGTGTCCACGGTTTGAGGTGCCTGACGGTCGATGATCCCCGGCTTATCGCTTCCTCGTATGCCCGCTACCTCCACGACGAATCCAGCCTTCGCGCCGGCCTCCCGAGCAGGATCCTGTTCCCTTCTTCTTCTGATGAGCTTTCCCTTGCGATTCGTGAGATAGCTGACCGAAGGGAGCGCGCTACGATATCGGGCGCCCGCACGGGGATCGTGGGCGGCGCGGTGGCTGCCGGTGGGGAGAACCTCCTCTCCCTGGAGAGGCTCGTCTTCCCCCCGCAGAAGAGCTTCTCGGAACGTTTCGGATCCTGGACTGTGAGGGTTTCGCCCGGAATGACCCTTGATACCCTGCGCGAAAGCCTGGAGCAGATGCCCGGCACCCACATGTTCCCCGTAGATCCCACGGAAGGAGGGGCAAGCCTCGGCGGGATGGTTGCAACAAACGCAAGCGGGGCGCGCACGCTGCTGTATGGGCCCACCCGCGCCTGGGTGGCCGGCCTGACTCTCGTGCTTGCCGACGGAGCGATCGTGGAGCTCACCCGGGGCCAGGCGGCGGCCCGCAACGGAGATATCATGATCAACGGCCGCCGGATTCACCTGCCTTCCGTTCGCATCCCGGCAACCAAGCACGCGGTGGGCTACCATGCAGGGCCAGCAATCGACGCCGTCGACCTGTTCGTCGGCGGGGAAGGGACGCTGGCAGTTGTGGCGGGCATAGAGCTCCTTCTGGCAGAAGCCCCGAAAGCAGTCTGCGGAGTGGCCGCGTTTCTTCACAAAAGTCAGGAGGTAGAGGATCTGGTTCGGGATCTAAAGCGGGACCAGATCGTGCTTCCCCGGGCCCTGGAATACATGGATTCCCACTCGGTTTCCATCCTTTCGGAGCTCCGCGCCGAGGTGGGTCCGCGAAGCGGGCTGCCCCCGCTGCCTGAGAACACTGACGGCCTTCTGTACATCGAGTGCGCAGCTCAGCGCGATGAGGACGCGGACAGGCGGCTCACCCGCATCAGCGATTTCCTTTCAGCTCATGGCATCCCTCCTGAGCGCACCTGGGCTGCAACCACGGGGAGCGAGCTGGAGGAGATCCGCAGAATGAGGCACACGCTGCCGGAGAGGATCAATGCGCTCATCCTCCAGAGACGCAATGAGGTCCCCGGTCTCACAAAGCTTGCCGCGGACTGCGCGGTTCCCGACGAACGGCTGGGTGAAATGATGGCCGCGTACCGATCGGTGCTGGACGAAGCCGGCCTGCAGCGGGCCATTTTCGGTCACATCGGAAACGCCCACCTCCATGTCAACATCCTCCCGCGCAACGCCGGGGAGCTTGCGCGGGCAAAAGAGGCGTTGGTGACCCTGGCGCGCACGGCTGTTGACCTCGGCGGAAGCGTTTCAGGAGAGCACGGGATCGGCAAGCTGAAGAAGGAGCTGCTCGGCCTGCAATACTCCCCGCAGGAGATCGAAGGGCTTCGGTCCCTGAAGGTCCAGCTCGATCCTGACGGGGTCCTCAATCCCGGCGTTCTGTGGTGAGGCCACTCAGGCGGTGGCGGCTGGTGCGCCTTCCGCACATCCCAACACCGCGCAAGCGCGGTGGGGCTCGGCGCACCTCCCTAGGCTTTCGACCCCTTCTTCCTGAACGTGATCCCTTTGGGACCGTGGTCCACCGTCACCTCATCCCCCTCCGAAATGTCGCCTGCGAGCATGAGCCTTGCCAGCGGGTTCTGAACGAGGTTCTGGATAGTGCGCTTCAGGGGGCGGGCTCCGTACTGGGGATCGAAGCCAACTTCGGCGAGATATGCCTTCGCCTTTGCCGTTGCTTCCAGCGTGACCTTCTTCTCTCTCAGCCTGTTCTTCAGTATCTCCAGCTGGATGTCGACGATCTTCAGGATCTCTTCCCTGCCCAGCCTGTTGAAGAATATCGTCTCGTCTATGCGGTTGAGGAACTCGGGCTTGAACGTCGCCTTGATGAGCGCGCCCACGGCCTCTCGAACGTCATCGATCTTCGCTGCCCCCTGGATGATGTCCCCCCCGAGGTTGCTCGTCATGATGATGAGGCAATTGCGGAAATCCACCACCCGGCCCTGCCCGTCGGTGAGCCTGCCCTCGTCCAGCAGCTGAAGGAGCACGTTGAAGACATCCGGGTGCGCCTTCTCGATCTCGTCGAAGAGGATGACGGAATACGGACGTCGCCGCACGGCCTCGGTGAGCTGACCGCCCTCCTCGTAGCCGACGTAACCGGGCGGGGCTCCGATCAGCCGGGAGACCGTATGCTTCTCCATGTATTCGCTCATGTCGATGCGGGTGATCGCCTTCTCGTCGCCGAAGAGGAAATCTGCGAGCGTCTTCGCAAGCTCAGTCTTGCCGACCCCCGTCGGCCCAAGGAACAGGAAAGTCCCCAGGGGCCGGGCGATGTCGGAAAGCCCCGACTTGTTGCGCCGGATTGCATCGGAAACCGCGATGATGGCTTCCTTCTGGCCGACCACCCGGCGGCTGAGGATTTCCTCCAGCTTCAGGAGCTTCATTTTCTCCGAGGCCAGCATCTTGGAAACAGGGATCCCCGTCCAGTTGGAGACGATGCGGGCAATATCCTCCTCCGAAACTTCTTCCCTCAGCAAGCTCTGCTCCCCGTGGACTTTCTCCAGCTCTTTGCTCTTTGCGGCGAGCTTCCTTTCGATCTCAGGGATCCTTCCGTGCTTGATCTCCGCCGCTTTGCTCAAGTTGCCTTCCCGCTCATACCGTGTCTCTTCGAAGCTCAGCTCTTCCAGGGACTGTTTGAGCTTCCTGATCTCATCGATGATCCCCTTCTCGTTATGCCACTGCAGCCTCATTGCGTCGCGCGCTGAGCCGAGGTCGGCAAGCTCCTTGTCCAGGGTGGCCAGGCGCTCCCGGGAGGCGGGGTCTTTCTCCTTGGACAGGGCCTGCTTCTCGATTGTGAGCTGGAGGATCCGTCTCTCCGCCCGGTCAAGCTCCGTGGGCTGGCTTTCGATCTCCATCTTCAGCCGGCTGGCCGCCTCGTCGATCAGGTCGATAGCCTTGTCCGGCAGGAAGCGCTGCGTAATGTAGCGGTCCGAGAGAACGGCGGCAGCGATGATGGCGTCGTCCCGAATCCGAACGCCGTGATGCACCTCGTAGCGCTCCTTCAGTCCCCGCAGAATGGCGATGGTGTCTTCCACCGAGGGCTGGGAGGTGAAAATGGGCTGGAACCTGCGCTCCAGCGCCGGATCCTTCTCGATTCGTTTCCTGTACTCGTCCAGGGTCGTGGCCCCGATTGCGCGAAGCTCACCGCGAGCCAGCGCCGGCTTGAGGAGGTTGGAGGCATCCATGGCCCCCTCCGCGGCGCCGGCGCCCACCAGCGTGTGAAGCTCATCGATGAACAGGATGACGGTGCCCTCGCTGTCGACGATCTCCTTGATCACCGCTTTCAGCCTCTCCTCGAACTCGCCGCGGAACTTCGTTCCTGCCACCAGGCTCCCGAGATCAAGGGACAGGAGGCGCTTGTTCTTGAGGGAATCAGGCACGTCCCCGGAGACGATCCTGCGCGCGAGCCCTTCTACAATGGCCGTCTTTCCGACGCCCGGCTCGCCGATGAGGACAGGGTTGTTTTTCGTCCGCCGTGAGAGCACCTGCATGACCCGGCGGATCTCCTCATCACGGCCGATGACGGGGTCCAGCTTTTCCTTGCGCGCAAGGTCCGTGAGGTCGCGGCAGTATTTCTCCAGGGACTGATAGCGCGCCTCGGGGTTCTGGTCCGTGACCCTCTGGTTGCCGCGGACGGATTTCAGCGCCTCCAAGGCAGCCTCACGCGTAACGCCGCGCTGGCGCAGGAGGTCCCTCGCTTCCCCCCCGTCTCCGTCAAGCATGGCCAGGAGGAGGTGCTCGGTGCTGGTGTACTCATCCTTCAATCCGGCCGCTTCCTGTTCCGCCTTGTTCAGCACGCGCGACAAGCGGGGGGCCATGGTCAGCTCGGCAGCATCGCCGTGGACCTTGGGCTTGCCTTCCAGGCGCGATCTGATGGCACCGGCCACCTCACCCGCGTCCACGCCGATTCTTTCCAGCAGGGGAGGAACGACCCCGTCCTTCTGCTCTACGAGCGCAAGAAGGAGGTGGTCCACGTCCAGGCTCGAGTGGTTGAAGGAGTGGGCAAAGGAGTCCGCCTGCTGCAGGGCTTCCTGCGCTTTCAGAGTCAGCTTGTCGTATCTCATCTGTAGTCTCCGGGAAGAATTATAGCTTTTGTCTCTAAGATATGGCAGGAAGCGCATCTGGTCAAATGAGTGGACAGGGGGAAAGGCCGTTTTTATACTGGGCCCATGTCTGACGGAGGGTTTCCCAAGGGATTTCTCTGGGGAGCTGCAACGGCGGCGTACCAGATCGAGGGGGCTGCCCGGGACGATGGCAAGGGTGAATCCATCTGGGACAGGTTCTGCCATACCCCGGGCGTGATTCACGACGGAACGACTGGAGAGGTGGCCTGCGACCATTACCACCGCTGGCGGGACGACCTGGAGAACATACGCGACCTCGGGCTCAGCGCGTACCGGTTCTCCGTCTCATGGCCCCGTGTGCTGCCTGCCGGCAGCGGGAAGGTGAACACACGCGGGCTGGCTTTCTACGAGACCCTTGTGGATGCTCTCCTCAAGGAGCGGATCGAACCCGCCATCACGCTCTACCATTGGGACCTGCCTCAGGCGCTCCAGGACAAAGGCGGATGGACCAACCATGACACTGCCTACAGGTTCGCCGACTACGCTGAGAAGCTGTTTCTCAGGCTGGGCGACCGTGTGAAGACGTGGATAACGCTCAATGAGCCGCAGGTTTCCGCGTTCGCCGGCTATGGGGACGGAATCCACGCCCCCGGCATCAAGGACCTGGGCCAGGCAGTGCAGGCATCACACGTACTCATGGTAGCCCATGCCCTCGCTGTGGAGGTATATCGGGAGGCGAGCCCTGCGACTCACAGGATCGGAATTACGCTGGACTTGCACCCGGTGTATCCATGGAGCGACGGGGTATCGGATGGTGAGGCTGCACTGGTGGCCGACGGCAGGGTGAACCGCTGGTTCCTGGACCCCGTTTTCCGCGGCTCGTATCCAAAGGACATCCTTGCGCTCTTTGATGCCGCAAAGGTGGCGCCACGCATCGATCCAAAGGACCTTGTCCTGCTCTCCTCCAATCCGGTGGATTTCCTCGGAGTGAACTATTACTTCCCCATGCGGGTGCTGGCAAGCGACACCGACCCCGTCCTTCACTGCGAGTACGCCGCGCACAAGGATCGGGAAAAAACGGAGATGGGCTGGGAGGTCCATCCCGAGGGGCTGTGCGATCTGCTCATCCGTCTGAAGCGGGACTACGGCAATCCAAGCCTCATGATCACCGAGAACGGCGCGGCATACCCCGACGCGACAGTCGTCAACGGGCAGGTCCAGGACGACGACAGGATCAGCTACATTCGCAGCCACCTGGAGCAGGCCAGGCGGGCCATCCAGGACGGCGTCAAGCTCGAAGGCTATTTCCTCTGGACCCTCCTGGACAACTTCGAGTGGTCGTTCGGGTTCAGCCGCAAGTTTGGCATCACGAGCCTTGACAGGCATTCGCTGGGCCGGACGTGGAAGAAGAGCGCTTCCTGGTACCAGCGAGTCATTGCCACGAATGGTGCGCAGTTGTAGGCGGCGTTCGCGCGCTCGCCGTGACCGTCAGAAGGTCCTGTCTCCAAAGGACTCCACGAGGTCTCTCACCTCCAGCAGCCCCCTGATGCGGAAGGGCTCGCCGTATTTCTTCCCGATCAGCCGCCCGTAGTGGGCCATGCGGGCAAAGATCAGCTCCATGAAATGCTCGCTTGCTATGAAGGTGGGAGGTCCGCTTTCCTCAAAGCCGGGGTTGTAGACCTGGGTGCGGTAGGCCTGCAGCGCGCGCCGTTTTTCCTCTATGTGCTCGCTGATGTCGACGATGAAGCTCGGCTCGAACTCCCAGCTCGACATGTAATACACAAGCTCGGCAGGCCGGTGCGGCTGCTGCCCCGTGTCCAGCCTGGAGAGTCCGGACAGGAACGCCGCATCCTGGACGATCCGGGCGGCTGCGCCGTGATCGGGATGCCTGTCCTCCGTCCATGGAAGGAGCACGATGCGCGGCTGATGCTCGCGTATCTCGCGGACCACGGCCGTCCGCGCCTGATCATCCGGACAGAGACGGCCGTCGGGAAGGGAGAGCATCTGATGGTACCGGAGGCCCATCACGCCGCTTGCCGTCTCGAACTCCGCGGCACGCATTTCAAGGGTCCCCCGGGTCCCCATCTCCCCGCGGGTAAGAGAGATCACCCCCGTTGCCTGTCCATGCTTCGCCGCCTTGATCAGGGTGCCGGCAGCGGCCAGCTCCACATCGTCGGGATGGGCCCCAAAGGCCAGGATGTCGAGCTTCACGTGTCGAGCACCACGCCCCGATGCTCCGGGGCGAAAGGCTCGATGGCGCCAAGGGCCTGGTCGAGCGCGCGGCTGCCGTAGCGGGCCAGGAACGGCAGCGCGGTCAACGTTCGTTCCTGGAGACCGCCGCGGGGAGCCAGGGCCGCCGCCATGCGCTCCACCTGGCCCCGGAGGGTCTCATCCTTCCTGCGGGCCGCCTGCGTGATCTTTTTTTCGATGAAGTCGAACTGCTTCCTGCTCATGGCAGCCGCCAGCTCGGCGGTCTTTCGGAGGGTGGGATCCAGCTTTTCAATCTGTTCTGTCAGGTCCTTCCAGATCTCGATTGACTGATTTTTCCCGTCTCCCAGCCTCTGGACCAGCCCCGGGGGGATCTCGCGCTTCACGATGTCGTCGATGACTCGTTCTCCGCGCCTCAGGACGTCCTGCAGGGAAAGGCGGTGCTTTTCCATGAGCTTCTGGTGACGCGCCTCGATCAAAGTAAGAGATGCCCTTGGGACAAGCACGGGCATCGGAATCCCCATGACCTTGTATGCGAGAGGCAGCTGGGCCCAGTACGCCAGCTCCGACGGTCCCAGGACCATGGCAAGGGTGGGGAAAAGGGAGTCCTGGAACAGCGGCCTGAGAGCGGCGTTGGGACTGAACTGTTCAGGGCTTTTCCTCAGCAGCGCGGCCAGATCGCCGTTGGTGAACCGCCGGGCAGACGCGCGCAGCTCGAACCCATCCTCTCGAACCGCTATGGCTTCGCGCGCCGGGTTCTGGAAGAAAAGCGTCAACATGCCGTCCCGCAGCTCGATCTGCGGGGCGTAGCCGGCCTGCTCCAGCAGCCGGGTCTGCTCCAGCATGGCCCGGCTGACAGGGCTCTTTTCGGCGATCTCCCTCTCGAAGAGCGGGAGGGCTATCCGCTTCAGGCCCGGCTCCGAGGGATCCACCAGCACGAGCCCTTTTGCGCTGAAAAGAGACGACATCCACGCGCCAAAGGCAGCCGGGTACGAGCGTCCCGGAGCGTACGCGGCGCGCAGCGCTGCCAGGATCTCCGGCGTGAACTCGCTTTCCGGCATTGCCGTTGAAAGCTCTTCCAGCAGGACGGTGACGCCGTCACCGAGCCTGACCTGGGAAACGGGAAGCTTGGCGTTTTCATCTCCGGGAAGCCGCAGCTCGCGAAGCCGCCCATCCCGATCGATCACGGAAGCCCGGTCCACCTCTGCGAGGTCGCTGTCCTCCGAGGCAATCCAGAAGACCGGAACCACGGGCCGGCCGAGCTGGTTTTCCAGCCGGGCCGCCAGAGAGAGTACAGTGAGCGCCTTGTGCGCTGTATAGAGGGGTCCGCCGAAAAGACCGGCCTGCTGGCCCCCGATCACGACGGTGGAACGCGGATCTGAGAGACGCGCGACATTGGCCATTGCCGGGGGCGCGGCGGAGAAACTGCGGTTCTGCGTCTCCAGCACGGACTGAAGCGCTTCCCGGTCGTAGCGCCGCGCGTCCAGCTCTTCGCACTGTTCGACGAACGCCTGCGGGTCACGGAACCACCGGCGCACAAGGGACCGGAACTTCTCATTCCCCTCCCAGCAGTCCAGGATCAGGCTGCCGCCGGGCAGCATCTGGCGAAGGGGGATCGAGTGGACCATGGAAGAATGCTACTATTTCTCGAAGAGCGCGGCTATCTCCCTGTGGTACTTCTCGGAGACTACGTGCCTCTTGACGGATGCCTTGGCGCTGAGCTCCACCCCCGCCTCGAAGTGCTTCGGGAGCAGCTTGAAGCGAAACATCCTTTCGAACTCCCGAAAGCCCCGCTTGGCGTTCACCCGTGAATTGATCTCGTCCCAGAACAGCTCCTGAATCTGGGGGTTTTCCAGCAGGTCGTTTTTCTCCAGCCACCCGATCTTCTGCCGCGCCGCGTACTCTTCGACGGCCTCGTCGTTGGGGACAACGAGGGCGGCAAGGAACTTCTGGTCCTGGCCCACCACCATGACCTGGTCGATGTAATCGCTCTCGAGGATCGTGTCCTCGATGGGCACGGGCTCAACGTTCTCACCGCCCAGGAGGACGATCGTCTCCTTGGTCCGGCCAATGATCTTGAGCTCGCCTCGATAGGTCATCATCCCCAGGTCTCCCGTGTTCAGCCAGCCGTCAGGGGAGAGGACCTCTGCAGTCTTGTCCGGTCTCTTGTAGTAGCCCTTCATGACGTTGGGACCGCGAATGTGGATGACGCCTTTCTTTCCCGGTCCCACCTGGGCGCCTGTCTCGGGATCCAGGAGCTTCACCTCGAGCTCGTCCAGCGCCGGTCCGATGGTTCCGGGGACAGGTCTCTTCTGCAGGCGCACCGACACCACCGGAGTCGTCTCCGTCAGGCCGTATCCTTCCAGGAGGAGCACCCCCACTGCCTGGAAGAACCTGTCGACGTGCTGAGGCAGCGCACCGCCTCCGGAGACGGTGAACCTGAACCTTCCCCCAAGACGATCCTTGATCTTCTTGAAAACGAGAAGTTCCCCGAGAGCATTGATGGGCATGAGCAGGATGAAAGGAAGGATGCCCATGAGAAAATCCGTCACGAAGAACCGCCGCGTGAACTGCGGATAGCGGCCGCTGACAAGCGCGCTCGCCGTGGCGTGGGCTTTGCCGACTGCAACAAAGAAATGGAACAGGGCCTTCTTGACGCCCCCTTCCTCGTTGATATTGCGATAGACTGCGGAGCGGACTCCCTCCCAGATCCGGGGCACAGATGCCATGACCGTCGGCCTGACAGCAGCCATGTCGGCGAGCATGATCTTGCCAACGGGCTTGGAATACGCAAGCGCGGTTCCCTGGGACAGGGCGAAATTATCTATGATGCGCTCGAAGGAGTGCCAGACAGGGAGCACGGAGAGAAAGACATCCCCGGGACCGATATCGAGGACCCTCGGGATGGTGCGCATGTTATGAAGAAAGTTGCTGTGGGTCAGCATGACTCCCTTGGGCTCGCCGGTGGTGCCCGAGGTATAGATGATCGTAGCAAGGTCGGCGGGCGTTCCTTTCTCCACTTCCCTCAGGAAAGCGTGGGGGTCAGAGGCAAGGACTTTGCTCCCGCGGGCCACGATGTCCTGGAATGGGACAACGCGCGCGCCACAGACGGATTCGGGAAAAGCTTCCGGCTGGAAATCCTCGTCGATGACGATGATGTTTTTCAGAAGGGGAAGGTCCTGTTTTTTCGAGAGGATCTTTTTCAATTGCTCCGTGTTCTCCAAGAGCGCCACGGCGCAATCTGCGTGCTGCAGGATGTAGCGGGCCTCGTCAGCCATGGTATCCGACCCCCGGGGCACGTCAGCTGCTCCAATCCCCAGGATCCCGAGATTGGCGATCATCCATTCCCTGCGGTTGTCCGAGATGACGCCGACGTGGTCCCCCCTCTTGACTCCGAAATCAAGCAGTCCGGCGCCGAAGCGTTCGAACTGGGAGGCGAACTCGCGGAACGTCAGGGTCGCCCATTCACCGTTCCCTGTCTTGCTCATCAGCGCCGGCGTGTCGGGATAGTGATGAGCAACGGACCACATGGTCTTCGCGACGGTGTCTTCCATTCCGCCCTCCCTCTTTCCCCGATGTGTATTGCCTATTTACTCGGATTTGCTATGAATAAAAGACTATCATAGGCGATTTTTGCAATCAAGAATTCTTTTAGTATTTTAGCGTCAGTAATTAACTTCATAGGGGAGGATGTGCATATGTTGACTCTTCACTATCACGGTCATGACTGCTGGGAGATCGACGATGGAAAGCACCGCGTGCTCATCGATCCTTTCCTGGAAGGGAACCCCAAGGCCGACGCGAAGCCGGATTCTTTTACGAAGCTGGACGCCATCCTGGTGACTCACGGGCATGGGGACCATCTGGGGGACGCGGCTGCAATCGCGAAGAAGACCGGTGCCATGGTGGTCTCAAACTTTGAGATCGTCGGGTACCTCCAGAGCAAGGGGGCTGCAAACGGACATCCCCTCCACATCGGCGGGGGTTGGCAATTCCCCTTCGGGAATGTAAAGCTCACCATCGCCCATCACGGTTCAACGGGTCCCAACGGCGAAGCGCTGGGGAGCCCCGCAGGCATCCTCCTCACCATGGGCGGGAAGAAGGTCTACCACGCGGGAGACACGGGACTGTTCCTGGACATGCAGCTCATCGGGGACGCATGGGGGCCGCTGGATGTTGCCCTCCTGCCTATAGGAGACAATTTCACGATGGGAATCGACGACGCAGTCAGGGCCGCCGGTTTCCTGAAAGCGAAGGTCTGCATCCCAATGCACTACAACACTTTCGACCTGATCAAGGCAGATCCTGCGGAGTTCGTGAGAAAGGCGGAGGCAAAGGGTTACCGTGCTGTTGCCGTGGCCCCGGGGGCATCGTACAAAGTCGACTAGCCTTCGCAAACACAGCTGCGCGGGCGCAGCGGCAGGCCGCACGGCGGCATCAACCCTCCACAAACCTCGACAGCAGCCTGCGGGCGTCCTCGAGCCCCTTGATGAACGTCGACCTTTCCTCTTCGCGCAAAGGCGCATCCTTGGCCACGCCAACGCGCCGGGAGAAATCGAAGAACTTCAAGGACCGGAATCTGCCTGCCTGCTCCGAGCCCTTGCCGAAGACCTCTTCGACGTTCTTTTCCGCTTTCTCCTTCCATTCCTTGAACTTCGACTCTTCCGGGTTGCGTGACCGCAGCCCGTTCAGATCGCTGATCAGTGACTGGATCTTGGATTTGTCCTCGGCCTTTACCATGGAATCCTCCCCGGGGAAAATTATAACAAAACAGGGCTTTCCTTGACGATCCCCAGAGACGCTCCCACTTTGATAAAAGCGCGAAGGGCCTGACGCAGGTCGTCGCGCGAATGCAGAGCTGAAAGCTGGACCCGTATGCGAGCCTGGCCCCTGGGGACCACCGGGTAGCTGAACCCGATAACATAGATGCCTTCTTCCAGGAGCAACCGGGCCATCTCCGCGGCCCGGCTCTCCTCGAAGAGCATGATGGGAACGATGGGATGGGATCCGGGCCTGACGTTGAATCCGGCTGCGCTGATCCCCTGGCGGAAGATCCTGGTGTTCTCCTCCAGTCTGTCGCGCAGCTCGGTGCTCTTCTCCAACAGGTCCAGCACCGCCAGGGTGGAGGCGGCGACCATGGGCGCAAGGGAGTTGGAGAAAAGATACGGCCTGCTTCGCTGGCGAAGGAGCTGGACGATCTCCCGGCGCCCTGATATGCAGCCCCCGGTGGCGCCGCCCAGGGCCTTGCCGAAAGTGGTGGACAGCGCATCCACGCGACCCGTCACGCCAAAGTGCTCCGGAGTCCCCCGTCCGGTTTTGCCGACAAACCCTGTGGCGTGGCTGTCATCCACCATGACCAGCGCCCCGTGGCGCTCCGCCAGCGCGCAGATCTCGGGCAGCTTCGCGTAATCCCCGTCCATGGAAAAAACCCCGTCGGTGACGATCAGCCGGACAGCCAGGGACGACGCCTCGGTCAACCTGCGCTCCAGCTCCTCCATGTCGCCGTGGGCGTAGATGAGCCGCCTGGCCTTGCACAGCCGGGCGCCGTCGATGATGGAGGCGTGGTTGAGCTGGTCCGTGATAAGGGCGCACTGTTCGTCCAGCAGGGGCTCGAAGATGCCTCCGTTGGCGTCGAAGCACGACGAGTAAAGGATGGTGTCTTCCGTCCCTAGGAAGTCGGACATGCGCAGCTCAAGCTCGCGGTGCACCTCCTGTGTCCCGCAGATGAACCGTACCGACGCCATCCCGTACCCCCATCGGTCCAGGGCCCGATGAGCGGCTTCGATGACCGCCGGGTGCGACGCAAGCCCCAGGTAGTTGTTGGCGCAGAAGTTCAGCACATCCCTGCCGGATGCAACCCGGATCCGTACGCCCTGCGGGCTCCCGATAACCCGTTCTTCCTTGAACGTTCCCGCCCTGCGGACCTCCTCCACCGCGGCCGCGAGCCTTTCCCGCGTTCCCTGATCAAGCATCCAAGTCCTCCCCGATTTCCAGGATCACCTTCCCGCAGTTGCCGGCTTTCATGGCCTCGAAGCCCTTGCGGAACTCCGACAACGGGAATCGATGCGTCAGCACGGGAGAAACATCCAGGCCGCTCTGGAGCATGGTCTGCATCTTGTACCATGTCTCGAAGATTTCCCGCCCGTAGATCCCCTTGATGACCAAACCCTTGAAGATCACCTGGTCCCATCGTATGCCGGTGGAGTTGGGAAGGATCCCCAGGAGAGCTATGCGGCCTCCGTGGTACATGTTCTCCAGCATCGACTCGAAGGCCGTACCGTTCCCCGACATCTCCAGGCCGATGTCGAAGCCGATGATCCCCAGCTCCTTGCGCGCCTCCTCGATGCTGGTGCGCGTTATGTTGACCGTTTTCGTGGCGCCCATCCGGGCCGCCAGGCCCAGACGGTAGTCGTTCACGTCCGTGACAACGATCCTCTGGGCGCCGCAGTGGCGGCAGATGGCGGCCGCCATGACGCCGATGGGGCCTGCGCCCGTTATGAGCACGTCCTCCCCGACAAGATCGAAGGAGAGGGCGGAGTGGGTGGCGTTGCCCAGCGGATCCAGGAAGGAAGCGATTTCGGAAGGAATGCTCGGATGAACATGCCACGCGTTTCCCGCGGGCAGGGAGAGGTACTCCGCGAAGCATCCATCACGGTTCACGCCAATGCCGATCGTATTGGTGCACAGGTGCCTGCGACCGGCCCTGCAGCTCCGGCACACCCCGCAGACGATGTGCCCTTCGCCCGACACGCGCTCCCCGACCTCGTAGCCGCGCACATTTGCGCCTTTGTCAACGATCCTGCCCACGAACTCGTGGCCGCTGATCATGGGCGGCACAATGGTGCGCTGGGCCCATTCGTCCCAGTTCCAGATGTGGAGGTCCGTGCCGCAGATTGCGGCCTTGGTCACTTTCACCAGGAGGTCGTTCCCGCCTATCTCAGGGACGGGAGCTTCCTGCATCTCCAGGCCTTCGCCGGCAGCCTTCTTTACCAGGGCTTTCATGACGCCGATTATACGCCCTGGCGTTGACGGTGCACAGGGAGCCGCGATCGAAAGCCGGTGGTTTGCTTTCCCGTTTCCCCGCTACACGTACCTGCGGTTGATCAGCCAGAGGACGGAAATGATGATTGTCTGAGTGCGTCGAACGAGAGGGATTTCCTGGTCATCAAGTCCTCCTTTGTCGAGTAGTATACCTCTGGTCTCTGCAATCAGGCACGCGCCCTTTGCCCCTGATCATGGCGACAAATCGCCGCGGAAAAGCGCGGCGCTGTGAGCCCGGTAGACGGCCGGTTTCCGTTTGAAGAATATGATCTGCCTTCTATATATTAGCAACCAGCATGCAATCCGCGACGGCAAGGGCAGCCACCAGACGGACCGGTGGCGGGAAGGCGGGCGCTGCAAAAGGCGCAACAAACGGGACCGGCGAACGGCGCCGGGCGAGAAAACAGCTTTCCAAGATCGATCAGGATTTCCTCAATCTTGTCCGCGCGCGCTTCCGGAACCAAGCGGATGGAGGAAGACGCATGAGCTCCGCCGAGCTGCGCCGGTTCCTGCATATCGGCAACTCATACATCGCTCGGCGGCTTTTCGCCGTCCTGGACGACGATCGGGACGGCCACGTCTCGGAAACCGACTTCCTGAAAGCAGTCGTGTCGCTGATCCTCGGTGAAGACGATGACAAGCTGCGCTTCATCTTCCGCCTTCATGACGACGATGAGGACGGCAAGATCGACGCGCAGGAGCTGGATCACATGCTTCAGGCATGCCTGTCCTCCAATCGCATCGAAATCAGCATTCCAGAGCGGCATGCAATCCGCGATGCCCTGCTTGCCAAGGGAAAGCGACGGGCGCTGGACTTCCCGGCTTTTCGCAGGCTCCTGGCCAGCCATGAGCTGGTCCGCCGCAAGCTCATCCAGAGCGTCGCCGACTGGTTCGGCGCCGAAGGAAGCCAGGGGCTGGACACGCGGCACGTGCGGTTCAGCACGATCGTTCGCCAGGCAGTGGTGGTCGTTCCCTATTACGTGTGGCGATTCCTCCTGGTAGCGGCATACGTGGCGGCAAACGCGTGGTTTTTCTGGCTCGCATTCGGCCGCTACCGCGCGGCCGGCGCGAACATCTACATCCAGATAGCCCGCGGCGCCGGCGCCTGCCTCAACTTCAACGGCATGCTGATCCTCCTGCCCATGATACGGTTCTTGATGCGGTGGATCCGGCAGACCTTCCTGTTCCACTTCATTCCGGTGGATCACAACATCGGGTTTCACAAGGCGGTCGGCAGCGTTATGTTCTTCTTCGCGCTCGTGCACACCGGGGCGCACCTGCTGAACTACTCGACGCTCACCGTGCCGATCATCGACAGCCTGCTGTACACGAAAGCCGGCCTCAGCGGGCTGGTGCTCCTGGGCGTCTTCTTCATCATGTGGTTTTTCGCCCGGGCGTTCATCCGTCGATCGGCTGCCTACGGGCTCTTTGCCGTCACCCACGTGCTCTACTGGGCGTGGTTCGCGATCGACCTCTTCCATGCGCCCTCTTTTCTCCCGTGGGCGGCTGTACCCGTGGCGGGTTTCCTGGCGGAGCTGGTCATCCGCCGGGTGCACAAGCGCACCCTCGGCTTCGTCAGGCAGGGAGAAGCCCTCCCCACCGGCGTGACGCACCTGAAGCTGCATCGACCCGAGGGCTTCCAATTCGAAGCCGGCGAGTTCGCCTACCTGAGAATTCCCAGGGTGAGCCACTTCGGATGGCACCCCTTCACGATCAGCAGCAACCCGGAAGATCGGAGCCACATCGGGCTCCATATCCGAGCGCTGGGCAACTGGACCCGGAGGCTGCATCGTCTCTTCACGAAGCTTCCGAAGGAAAAACGCGAGATGCCGGTTCTTCTCCAGGGACCCTACGGAAGCCCCAGCACGCGCCTGTTCAACTCCCACCACGCAATCCTCGTAGGGGCCGGCATCGGCGTCACGCCATTCGCGTCCATTCTTCAGAGCATCATTGCCCGGCACAAGCAGGGCCAGAAGATGAAGCTGGAGAAGGTCCACTTCTTCTGGCTTTACCGGGGGCAGAAAACCTACAACTGGTCTCCGAGATGCTCGAACAGATCGACGCCCTGCGCCTGAAGCTCCTGGAGATAAACATCTACCTCACCGACACCAAGATCAATTCGACAACGGGGCTGTTCAAGATCGGCATGGACCTGGTGCACGGATCCACGCGAAAAGACGTGCTCACCGGCCTCAAGTCCCGCACCAGCTTCGGGCAGCCGGACTGGAACCAGGTGTTCTATCGAATCGCCGAGGAGCACCCTTACAGCCGCACGAATGTCTTTTTCTGTGGTCCCTACCCCCTGGGCCGGGTGGTGAGGGTCGCGGCCCGCAGGGCCGGGTTCCACTTCAGGATGGAGCAGTTCTAGCCCTGCCGCGCTCCCTGGGGTTGCGTGGCGTTGGATGGCGAAAGTCGGCCCGGCCGCGCCTTGCGCGGCCGGGATAGCCGAAAGTTGGCAGAGATCGGCCGCGCGGACGAAGTGCTTCCGGCTGCCGCAGCGAAAAAACCCGACGTCGCCCTCCTGGATATTGAGATGCCCGGCGGGGACGGCCTGGTGGCAGCAGCGCAGCTGAGGGAGAAGGTGCCTTCCTGCCGGGTGCTCATGCTCACAACCTTCGGCAGGCCCGGGTATCTCAGGCGCGCAATGGAGGGAGGAGCAGTCGGCTTCCTGACAAAGGACGCCCCGGCAGCTCAGCTTGCCCTGGCCATTCGCAGGGCCGTAGCCGGAGAGCGCGTTATCGATCCGCAGCTGGCCATAGATGCCCTGAGTGAAGGAGACAATCCGCTCACGGAGCGTGAGCAGGATGTCCTTGTTGCCGCTTCCAGCGGATCCGGCATCGCAAAGATCGCCTCCACGCTGCATCTCTCTCAGGGGACGGTGCGCAACTACCTTTCGCTGGCCATCCAGAAGCTCGACGCCGCAAACAGGTTCGAGGCCGCACGCATCGCGAAAGAGAAGGGGTGGATCTAGCGCGCTTCCTTCTGAGGGACGGGACGCATGCCTGTCATCCTGGCAGACATCCCTGCCACGAGACCGCGCGGGGCGTGGCGGAGGAAAAACGTGAGCAGCGGTCTCCCGACTACGGTGAAAGGAGCCGGTTTCCTTGACCCCACCAGCCGGAGCACGGCGTCTGCAACGATGGAAGGGTCCGGTGAGCCTGAGATCATGCGTTCCCGGACTTCGCGGACGCTCCGTATTGCGGCGTAGTACGGAGACTTTTTGGGGGTCAGCAGCTCCTGGGGAAGGCCCGTGCGAATATACCATGGAGCAACTACAGCAATTCTCACTCCTGTCCCGAGCAGCTCCAGACGGATACATTCCCCGAACGCTTTGACCGCAGCCTTGCCGGCAGCATAAATGGAGGAGAACGGAGTAGGCGCCTCGCTCCTGATGGACCCGATGAAAACGATCATGCCGCTGCGCCGTCTGCGCATTGCAGGCAGGAAGCCCTGCACGAGAGCGACGGGTCCGAAGAAGCTTACCTGGAAGTGCTCCCGCATTTTTCTGACCGGGATTTCTTCAGCGGCGCCGACGGGGCTCTCTCCGGCATTGTTCACCAGGAGGTCGACCTGCCCCGCGGCGCGAATGAGCGCCGTGATTGTCTTTTCTTTGCCGAGGTCCAGGGGCAGGTAGCGCACGCCTGCCACCCGGTCCTTCACCGAAAGGGCGCGTGGGTTCCTGCAGGTGCCGATGACCTCCCAGCCCTCCCTGACCAGGGCCCCTGCGATTGCCCGCCCGATTCCCCGGGAGGCGCCGGTGACAAGCGCTCTGCCCTGCTTCATGCCAGGCAGTCCAGAAGCGCGGTGAAAGCCTCAACTGCCCTGTCGTTGTCAGCCGGGGTGTGGCTGGCGCTCACCATGTCTCTTCCGTTCCTGGTGAGCACGCCGTTGTTGTGCACGATGAGGGAGTATTCCTCCAGGATTCCCCTGCGAAGCATTATCTCCTGAAGAGCATCGGGTCCGGTAATGGGCACGGCATGAGGCGCCGTCATCTCGATCCGAATGATGCCGCCAAAGTTGTAGGCAAAAAAGCCGCATGCTCGAGCGGCGAACAGGGCGTTGAGCTTGTCCACGTAGTCTGCGGAAACGGCGAACAGACCCTCCATGACGCCAGGCTTCTCCAGCTCCACGAAGGTGTAGTACGCGGCCGCGGCGGAAAGAACCGTTCCCGGCAGCGTGCCCGCAAGGTAGGCAAAGGGCCTTCCGTCGGGGATCACGCCGGCGCTTGCCGTTTCCATGATGTCCGCTCTCCCGCACACGGCTCCGCAGGACGGCCATCCGCTCATCAGGGCCTTCCCCAGGGTGGTGATGTCAGGCTTCACTCCCAGCGCTCCCTGCGCCCCTCCCAGGCCCATGCGGAGCCCTGTGACGACTTCGTCGAAAACATACAGGGCGCCGTGCCTGTGCGCAATCTCGATTGCCGTCTTGTGAAAGCCGTCTGCAAACGGCACCAGCCCCGACTCTCCTCCCACGGGTTCGCAGAAAATTGCCGCAATCCCGCCGTCAGATTCGTTCTCTGCCAGCGCCTTCTCCAGCGCATCGAGATTGTTCGGCGGAATGAGAACCGTCAGGTCAAGGATCTCTCCGGGAACGCCTTGCGAGAGGAACCTTCCGCTTCCCGGGATCTCCATGTCTGTCATGAAGGTGTCGCTCCAGCCGTGGTAGCCGGCCATGAACTTGGCGATCTTCTTTTTCCCCGTGAAGGACCTTGCGATCCTGGCAGCCGCTGCGTTGGCCTCCGTGCCGGACGACGTGAAACGGACTCTTTCAATGCCGGGGAAATGGCTGATGATCTTTTCCGCGGCCCGTATCTCCATCTCGTCGGAAAATCCATGGAACCAGGTCCTGCTTTCGATCACCTCCATCATGCTTCGCTTCAACCCCTCATGGTTGTGGCCAAGGATGACCGGACCGCCCGCCAGGATGTAGTCGATGTATTCGTTCCCGTCCACGTCCCAGACCTTGCTTCCCAGCCCGCGCTCCATGAAGAGCGGATAGGGAACGCTGGGAGCCCATGCGTGCTCGATCCCCCGGGGGAGGACCCGCCCAGCCCGCTGGAAGAGCCGGGCGGACGTAGGGGTCCGGCTCTGGAACTCCTTCAATGCCTTTTCGCGTCGCCCGGGGTCGAGTTTCCTGACAGGACGCTCGACAAGCGCCCCGGTGCGGTGGATGATGTCCTGGTACTTCATATGAGCCTGGAGTATAGGGAAACGGGGCCGGGCTTGCCAGTCCCGGACGCCGGGGCTACACTCCCGCACGCAATGACCGCAAGCGGGTTGGAAGCCATCCTTTGCGACATCCGCCGCGCGAGCGTCGGCGTGATCGGGGATTTCTGTCTGGACGCCTACTGGGACCTGGATGCTTCGCTTTCTGAGATCTCCATTGAAACTGGGCTGGCCACCCGCGCGGTCCGGCGCCAGCGGTATTCCCTTGGCGGCGCGGGGAATGTCGCAAACAACCTCGTGGCAATGGGGGTCGGGCGCGTCAGCGCCTTCGGCGTGCTTGGCGACGACCCTTTCGGCAGGGAGATGCTTCGCATTCTCCAGGCGAGCGGGATTGAAGGGCGGGGCATCATTGTCCAGCCTCATGACTGGACAACGCCGCTGTACATCAAGCCCATCGAGACAGGAAAAGAGCAGGGGAGGATAGACTTTGGCGGCGCAAACCAGCTGGACCACTCCGCCGCAAAGGATCTCATTGGCGCGCTGGAGAAGGAGTTGGGCCGGCTGGACCTTGTCATCATCAACCAGCAGCTCACCCGCGGCATCCACACGGAGGAATTGCGCAGAGAGCTTCGCTCGATGATAGGGCGGTCATCGACTCCTTTCATCGTCGACAGCAGGGCTTTCAGCCACTCTTTTGACGGTGCCATGTGGAAGCTGAACGACCATGAGGCGCTGCGCCTGTGCGAGGTGCCGTGGAGCCGGGACCTGCCGGTCCCGCGTGAGCAGGTTGCGCGCGCGGCGCAGGTGCTCTTCGACCGGTTCCGCAAACCGATCTTCATCACCCGTGGAGCCCGCGGGATCCTGGGCCGGGAGGCGGCCGGAACCTTCGAGGTCCCCGGTCTCAGGACCATGGGAAGGATCGACACGGTCGGTGCCGGAGACAGTGCGCTGGCCGGCATTGCCGCGGCCCTTGCCGGCGGGCGCGGCTGCGCGGAGGCGGCCGTTCTGGGGAACCTCGCCGCAGGGGTCAGCGTTCGAAAGCTCTACACGACGGGCACCGCCTCGCCGGAGGAAATACTGGCGCTCGGAGCAGACCCGGAGTACGACTACAGGCCGGAGATTGCTGAGGACCCCGGCTCCGCCAGGTTTCATGAAGACACTGAGATCGAAATTGTCACGGGTCTGCGTCATGGACGACCTGTCAGGCACGCGGTCTTCGACTTTGACGGCACGGTCTCCACTCTTCGCGAGGGATGGGAAAAGATCATGGCGCGCGTCATGGTCCACAGCATCCTGGGGACTGAAGGGGAAGGCGCGTCGGACGAAGTCTCCACGGCCGTTGCCCAAAGGGTGCGGGACTACATCGACTCCACCACCGGCTTGCAGACAATCGCGCAGATGCAAGGGCTGGTGGAGATGGTGAAAGAGTTCGGGTTCGTTCCCGAAGGGGCCGTCGGGGACGCAGGCGAGTACAAGGCGGAGTACGACCTGGAGCTGGAGGCCACTGTCCGTGCCCGGGTTGCACGGCTTCAAACAGGAAAACTGTCCGCTGACGATTTCATGGTGAAGGGCGTGGAACCGTTCCTCATGGCCTTGCGCCGCGCGGGGGTGCATCTCTTCCTGGCCAGCGGTTCGGACCATGAAAAGGTCAGGCAGGAAGTCGAGGCGCTCGGGGTGGCGGAGCTCTTCGACGAAGGCGTCATGGGCTCTGTCGGGGACCCGGGGATCGAAGCGAAGAGGGAAGTGCTAAGCAGGATCGAAGCCAGCGCCGGGCCAGACGCGCTTGCGGATCTCGTTGTCTTTGGAGACGGCCCTTTCGAGATGCGGGAAACGAAGAGGCGCGGGGGCTATGCCGTCGGGGTGGCGGCGGACGAACCCCATCGGTTCGGCTGGGACATGAAGAAACGAAGCCGCCTGGTCAGGGCCGGCGCTGATCTCATCGTTCCCGATTTTCTCCAGTGGGAAAGGCTTCTTCAGGTCCTCGGGGTCCGAACGTGAGCTTTCCTTTGTTCGACCGCAGGGAGATCAGGTTCAAGCCCCTGAGCGAAAGGAAGAGCAGGGTCCTGGTCCCGCGGGACCTGGTCTTCGCGGATTCCCGGCCGCGCGAGCTTTCCGCGGAAGCCAGGGAGGCAATCCGTGAGGCCGCGCAGAAAATCAGGTCTGCCAGGTTGGCGGGGCGACCCGTGGTGTGCGTCTTTGGCGCTCATGCCATCAAGAACGGTCTGGGACCCGTGCTGTCAGCGCTCACCTCGCAGGGATGGCTCACCCACCTGGCCACCAATGGAGCAGGGATCATCCACGACTGGGAAATCGCTTTCCAGGGCAGGACCAGCGAAGATGTGCGCGCAAACGTCGCGCACGGGGAGTTCGGAACGTGGGAGGAGACAGGCCGCTATATCAACCTGGCGCTGCTGGTCGGGGCATGGGAGGGGCTTGGGTACGGCCAATCTATCGGAGCGCTCATCGCCGACCAGGGGCTTCAGATTCCGCACGCAGAAGACCTGCGCCAGAGAACGGAAGGGATGCTTGAAGACAATCCGGAGCGCGGCGCTGCCGGTGCAGACCTGCTTGCCGCGCTGAAGGCCGCGGATATTCCCCCCGGCCGCCTTTCGGTCCCGCATCCGTTTCGGCAGTACAGCCTTCAAGCAGCGGCCAGGACGCTCGGCATCCCTTTCACCGGCCATCCCAGCATCGGCCACGACATCATCTACACCCATGCGTTGAGCAGCGGGGGGGCGATCGGCCGGACCGCTGCGCGTGACTTCCTGATGTTTGCCGCTTCCATCAGCAGGCTGGAAGGCGGCGTCTACCTCTCGGTAGGCTCAGCTGTCATGTCGCCCATGATTTTCGAGAAGGCGTTCTCCATGGCGCAGAACGTGGCGCTGCAGCGCGGCAGTCCCATCCGCAGCCACTACCTCATGGTGGTCGACATCGCGGAAGCCGCATGGGACTGGCAGCGTGACGGCGAGCCTCCCGTCGATAACCCCGCCTATTACCTGCGCTTCTGCAAGACTTTTGCCCGCATGGGCGGAACAATGCGGTACCTCAAGGCGGATAACCGGGATTTCTTCCTGGCTCTCCTGCATGAATTGGGTTAGTACGCGCCAATTGTCACACCGTGTGAATTGGGATATGATCTTGGGCGAAAAGTCCCCCGCACCCTTTTGACGAAAGAAGGTCTACGAATATGGCCAGGAAGATGGTCACCATCGACGGGAATACCGCCGCCGCTACGGTCGCGCATGCAACCAACGAAGTCATTGCTATCTACCCCATCACCCCCTCCTCCACCATGGGAGAGCTTTCGGACGAGCTGTCCGCGGAGGGAGTGAAAAACATCTGGGGAACCGTGCCTTCGGTAGTGGAGATGCAGTCCGAAGCGGGCGCTGCGGGCGCCGTCCATGGCGCGCTGACAACCGGCGCCCTCACAACAACCTTCACGGCCTCCCAGGGGCTTCTCCTGATGATACCAAACATGTACAAGATCGCAGGAGAGCTCACCCCCACGGTGTTTCACATTGCGGCCAGGGCCCTTGCCTCGCACGCCCTTTCGATATTCGGGGATCACGAAGACGTCATGGCCTGCCGGTCCACGGGATGGGCAATGCTGTGCTCCAACAACGCGCAGGAGATCATGGACTGCGCGCTGATTGCGCAGGCGGCCTCCCTGGAGTCCCGCATTCCCTTCCTCCACTTCTTCGACGGCTTCCGATCCTACATGGAGGTGCAGAAGATCGAGGAGCTCTCACACGACGACATGCGCGCCATGGTCACAGATGAGCTGGTAGCGGCGCACAGGGCCCGGGCTCTCAACCCCGAGCGGCCCACCATCAAGGGCACGTCGCAGAATCCCGACGTGTTCTTCGCAAGCCGCGAGACGGTGAACAAGTACTACCTGGCAGTTCCCGGCATCGTGCAGGGCGCAATGGACAAGCTCGCGAAGCTCGTGGGCCGCCAGTACAGGCTTTTCGACTACGTCGGCGCCCCGGATGCTGATCGCGTCATCATCATGATGGGAAACGGCGCAGAGACCGCTGAAGAAGCGGCGGAATACATGAACGGGAAAGGGGAAAAGGTGGGTGTCCTGAAGGTCCGCCTCTTCCGGCCTTTCAGCCTGGAGCATTTTGTCCAGGCGCTGCCGAAGTCTGTAAAAGCGATAGCGTGCTTGGACAGGACCAAGGAGCCCGGCTCGCTGGGAGAGCCGTTGTACGAGGATGTCCGCACGGCCATCGGGGAGGCGATGTCTGGCGGCCTGCTAAAAATGAAGGATTACCCGGTTGTGGTCGGCGGCAGGTACGGCCTGGGATCATACGAGTTCACCGGCGCCATGGCCAAGAGCGTTTTCGACAACCTCAAAGAGAAGAGCCCGAAGAACCACTTCACTGTCGGCATCAACGACGATGTCACGCATACCAGCCTCAGCTTCGACCCTGGCTTCTCTTCCGAGCCGGCGGGCGTCCATCGCGCCATGTTCTACGGGCTGGGCGCGGATGGGACCATTGGGGCCAACAAGAACTCGATCAAGATCATCGGCAAGGCCACGGACAACTACGTTCAGGGATACTTCGTGCTGGACTCCAAGAAATCCGGTTCCATAACGATCTCGCATCTTCGCTTCGGAAAAAAGCCCATCAAGAGCACTTACCTCATCTCCAAGGCAAGCTTCCTGGCCTGCCACAAGTTCACGTTCCTGCAGAAATACGACATGCTCTCCCAGGCTGATGACGGCGCGGTGTTCCTCCTCAACTCGCCGTTCGGCAAGGACGAGGTCTGGGGGAATATCCCCGTCGAGGTGCAGAAGCAGATCATCGAGAAGAAGCTCAAGTTCTACGTGATCAACGGGACAAAAATCGCAGACGACGTCGGGCTGCGCGGCAGGATCAACGTCCCGCTGCAGACGGCGTTCTTCGTCATCTCGGGCATCCTGCCGGAGGCAAAGGCCCTGGAGCTGATCAAGGCGTCCATCGAGGACACCTACGGCAACAAGGGACGCGACATCGTCGAGATGAACATGAAGGCGGTGGAGACCGCGCGTACGCGCATCGAGAAGGTGGACTACCCGCAGAAGACGGTTGGTGACATCCACGTTCTTCCCCCCGTTCCGGCGGAAGCTCCCGAGTTCGTGCGCAAGGTGACAGCGGAGATCATTGCGGGACGCGGAGAGACGCTTCCCGTTTCCGCGCTCCCAGATGACGGTACGTGGCCCACAGGGACCACGAAATGGGAGAAGCGAAACATAGCGGAAGAGATCCCCGTATGGGATTCAGATACCTGCATCCAGTGCGGCGAATGCTCCTTGGTGTGTCCGCATGGGGTCATGCGCATGAGCGTCTACGACCCCGCACACCTCAAGGATGCGCCCCCGACGTTCAAGGCCGTTGATGCCAGAGGCAAGGAGTTCGAGGGCCTGAAGTTCACCCTTCAAGTCTCTTCCCTCGACTGCACGGGGTGCGGGGTGTGCGTTGCCACCTGCCCCTCGTACAAGAAGGTGGACGGCCAGAAGACTGACAGAAAGGCCATCAACATGGCGCCGCAGCTTCCCATCCGGGACCAGGAGGCGAAGAACTTCGAGTTCTTCCTCTCCCTCCCTGAGGTGGACCCGAAGTTCATCAAGCGCAACACCATCAAGGGGTCGCAGCTCCTCGCGCCGATGTTCGAGTTCTCGGGGGCATGCGCTGGATGCGGAGAGACGCCGTACGTGAAGCTGATGAGCCAGCTCTATGGAGACCGGGCCGTCATTGCGAACGCCACCGGTTGCTCCTCCATCTATGGAGGAAACCTGCCCACCACGCCGTACACGACACGGCGCGACGGCCGCGGACCGTCATGGTCCAACTCCCTGTTCGAGGATGCGGCGGAGTTCGGCTACGGCATGCGCCTGACGGCAGACAAGCTGATGGAGTTTGCAAGAGAGCTCATCGACGCAATCGCCGCGGCGGGGTCGAAGGCGGTTTCGAAAGACCTCCTGGAGCAGATCAGGAACGCGGACCAGTCCACGCAGGCCGGCATCGAAAGCCAGAGACAGCGCGTGACCGACCTGAAGAACGCCCTTGCGAAAAAAGGATCGACAGCCGAGGAGAAGCGGCTCCTGGCTGCCGCGGATTACCTCATCAGGAAGTCAGTCTGGATTCTCGGGGGGGACGGCTGGGCATATGACATCGGCTACGGCGGCCTTGACCATGTCATTGCCTCCGGCCGCAAAGTGAATATCCTGGTCCTTGACACCGAGGTCTACTCCAACACCGGCGGGCAGATGTCCAAGTCCACCCCGGTCGGCGCAATCGCGAAGTTCGCCGCAGGCGGCAAGCCGCTTGGCAAGAAGGACCTCGGCATGATGGCCGTGGCCTACGGCAATGTGTACGTCGCGCATGTGGCGTTCGGCGCCAACAAGGTGCAGACCATCCGGGCTTTCACCGAAGCGGACGAATACGACGGTCCGTCCCTGATCATCGCGTACAGCCACTGCATCAACCACGGCTACGACCTGCGAAAGGGAGTGGGGCAGCAGAAGCTTGCGGTGGAGTCCGGGGCGTGGCCGCTTTTCCGCTACAACCCGAAGCTGAAGGCCGAAGGAAAGAACCCGTTCATCCTGGACTCAAAGGAGCCTTCGACTGACATCGGCGACTACATGTACAACGAGATCCGTTTCCGCGCGCTCAAGCAGATCAGTCCGGAGCGGGCAGCTTCCCTGCTGGAGGTGGCGCGCAGGGACGCGAAGGACAGGTACTCGTACTACAAGTACCTCGCCGACCGGACATAAGGTGCGGCGCGGCTCCGCACAGCCGGGCTGTGCCATGGCCGCGCTACCCAGGCATTTATGGAGACATGGGAATCCCTGAGCGTGCGTCCCGTCCCCGAGTGGTTCCAGGACGCGAAGCTCGGCGTCATTGTCCCGTGGGGACCGTACGCCGTCCCCGCATGGGCGCCCCCCTCCGGAGACCACGCAGCGCTGGTTGCTGAGCACGGCTGGCAGCACGCCCTGTCCAATGACCCGCGGGCGGAGTGGTATGCCAACTGCATGCGCATCCCCGGCAGCCCGACCTGGGAGCACCACCGCGCGGCCTGGGGGAGGTTGGCGCGCTACGAATCCTTCGGTCGGCTCTTCCGCCAATGCCTGAAGGCATCGGATCCGGCAACCTTGGTGGACGCCATCGCGGCCTCGGGCGCCCGGTATCTCATCTTCACTGCCAAGCACCATGATGGTTTCCTCCTGTGGCCCAGCAGGAAGAAGAACCCGCGACGCCGCGAGTGGCAGACAAGCATGGATGTGGTAGGGGCCTTCGCGGAAGCGGCGCGGGAGCGCGGCATGAAGTTCGGGGTGTACTACTCCGGAGGTCTCGATTGGACCTTCGGCGGTCTCCCCATCCGCAGCCTGGAGGATCTCCTGGAGGCAATCCCGACCACCAGAACATACTCCGCGTATGTGGACGCCCACCTTCGCGAGCTTATCATACGGTACCGGCCGTCCGTTCTCTGGAACGACGTGTGCAGCCCGGCCCAGGAAGACATCCTGTCCCTTCTCAACTTCTACTATGAGTCGGTTCCGGACGGAGTGGTGAACGACAGGTTCGGTCAGTTCGATCCGGAGGAGAGCGCCGGCCTGGGGCGGCGACTGATGGAGCACTTCCAGCGTATTCTCCCCGTGAGGAAAAAACCGCCCTCAGTCCACGGCTCTGCAGCGCCGGCGCCCCGACACCTTGATTTCAGGACAACGGAGGACGATAGCGCCCCTGCCGAGGAGGAAGGCGTGTGGGAGCGGCTGCGGTACATCGGCCGGACGGAAGAATCCCTTCTCTCTGTCGGCGACATGGTGCGAAGCGTTGTGGACACGGCGGCGCACGGCGGCAACCTGCTGCTAAGCGCGGGACCGGCTGCCACGGGGCTGATTTCCGAGCCGGCGATCAGCCGGCTTCATGACCTGGGGGAATGGCTGAGGCGTAATGGCGAAGCCATCTATTCGACAAGGCGATGGGAGGTGACGGAGGCGGTCACGGACGAGGGGATCGAAGTGCGATACACCCGAAAGGGGATGACTGTATACGCCATACTCCTGGGGACGCCGGCGGGCCGGGCTTTCATCCTTCCGTCGCTGCGTTTTCTGCCCTATGCGAGCATCCGCATCCTGGGCTCAGTCAGCCACGCAGCGTGGTTCCAGGAGGGAAGAGACGTCATGGTCCGGTTGTCCGAGCCGCTGCGGGCTTCTCCCGCCCACGTGATAAGCATCACCCCGGCCCCCCGGCTGACCTAAGGCAGATCGCGCGAAGCGCGATATCCGGTAGACGTGTCCGCCGGCGTCAGTCGTACCATCGCCCTATGGGCTCCTTACAGGTCCCCGAGCGTTTCACCCAGCTCCGCGCAGCCGCGGGAGAAAGTGTCGTACAGATCGTCGTAAAGTTTCAGCGTTTCCGGGTTCGGCGTGTAAGTTTTTCTGAACCGCACCATGGCGTCGCAAGCGGCGGACAGGCTGGAATACTCCTCAAGGGAATAGAACCCGACGCACGCATTCCCCACCAGGTCTGAGTCTTCCTGCTCAGGCAGCAGCACGTTCCTGCCAGTGATGTCCGCGCGAACCTGGCACCACAGGGGGATGCGCGCCTGCCCGCCTGAGACGCGGAGGTCGGTCACTCTGCAGCCATTGGCCTCCATGGCCGCGATGATGCCCCGTACTGCGAACCCCGTTGATTCTATGACAGCCCGCATGATCTCCCGCCGGCCGTGTTCCAGCGTGAGCCCCAGGAAGGCTCCCTTCAGACGCTTGTCCCATATCGGGAACCGCTCGGTTGTCAGGAAAGGCAGGAACAGGAGCCTGCGGGCCCCCGGGGGCGCGGCCTGAGCGTCTTTCAATAGTCCCTCGAGATCCGCGGAACGGCGGCCAAAAGCCCGGGCAGCCCAGTCGATTGCGGACCCGGAGGAGGAGATCATGGCGGACACGTTGTAGGCTCCGCGCACGATATGCGGAAAACAAAGAAGCCGGGGGTCATGCACCGGAGTGGACCAGCAGAGATTGATGCCTTCCGAGGTGCCCGCGCGATCGCAGGTCCGGCCTGCTGTCATCGTAGCTGTCCCCAGAATGGACATGAGATAGTCAGGCCCTCCCGCGATGACTGGAACTCCGGCGGGAATGCCAATGGCTTCCTCGGCGCGCTGTGACACATTGCCGACGATCTCCCCCGGTTCCAGGTACGGAGGGAATTTCTCCGCGTCCATGTGAAGCTGAGGTATGGCTTCCTCGTTCCAGAAGAACTCCTTGGAAATGGAGGTGGGAACGATGCGGGAAGCGTTTCCCGAGAGGAAGAAGCAGATGTATTCCGCGCACGCCAGGAAGTGACGCGTTTTTTCGTATATCTCAGGCTTGTGGCGCATGATCCATAGTGCCTTTGGCAGATAGAACGATGCATCCAGAGGAGCGTCGCTGAACTCCGCGATCAGGTCCGCTTCCTCCTGGGCCCTCCTGTCCATCCATGTCATGGCGAAACCAAGGGGCTCCCCGGCATCATCCACGGCAAGGAGGGTGGGGCCGTTTGCGCTCACCACGACTCCCCGGATGGGACCCTTTTCCCGCAGCCCCAGCTCCGCGGTCACGATGGCCAGCCCGGCCAGCCAGTCGTCGGGGTCGGATTCCCGATGTGCCGGGTCCCCGCTCTCGCGCAGCCGCACCGGGACCTGAGCCCTGCTTACAATTTTACCGCTGGAAGTCACCACGGCCCCCTTCAGGTAGGAGGTGCCGATGTCGTAGGCCAGCATCATATGGCAGGACTATAGCATGAGCGCGCCCCCTGGGCATCCCTAGGGTGTTCCTTGGGACACCCCTCCCGCTCCTTGACATTTTGCGGCGATCTTCTAGAATTCACCTTAGCCTTTTCTTCGAGGCAGGGAGTATTTCCCGACCGGCGGTCAAAGCCCGCAACCTCTGGAGCCAACCGTCATAACGGAGCATCCAGGGAGGAAACGGTGGAATTCCGTTGCCGACAGTACAGTCTGGATGGGAGAAGGAAGGATGAATGAAATCGGACCTGACCATTGAGGCATCGGGCCTCACCTTCGCGTTCAAGAACAAGCTAGTCATAGACTCGATCTCCTTCTCCGTGGAGCGTGACCAGTTCGTCACGTTCCTGGGGCCGTCGGGCTGCGGGAAGACGACCCTCCTCAACCTGATTGCCGGAATCTACCTGCCGGGAGCCGGGACATTGGCGGTCCAATCAGAGAGGATCTCCTTTGTCTTTCAAAATGACACGCTGCTTCCGTGGCGCAATGCCTTGAGCAATGTTCTGCTCCCCTTCGAACTGCGGGGAAAGCCTGTGACGCCGCAGCTTCGCGAGAGAGGAGTAAAGATACTCGATGAGCTGGGGCTCTTCGGCAGCGAGACCGCAGCCCCCTCCGAGCTGTCCGGCGGGATGAAAAAAAGGGTCGAGCTTGCGCGGGCCCTGGTGACCGAGCCCGACCTTCTGATCCTGGACGAACCGTTCTCCTCCCTGGACATCATTACGCGGGAGAAGCTCAACATCCTCCTGCGCTCGATCCATCGAAACACGCGAAGCGCCGTTGTCATGGTGACCCACTCGGTGGAGGAAGCCTGCTACCTCTCCGACAGGATCTATGTCCTTTCCACGCTCCCCGCGCAGGTCATCAACGTGAGGGAGCTTGGAAAGAACGGAGACGCTGCTCCGGACCAGTATCTGCTCTCCGTCCCCGAGCGGGACGCAGCCCGCGACATCCGCAAGGATGCCAAAGTACTGTGGACGGCGCTGCAG
Source organism: Spirochaetia bacterium (assembly GCA_049515135.1). GTDB lineage: Bacteria > Spirochaetota > Spirochaetia > SZUA-6 > Fen-1364 > Fen-1364. The sequence goes on along the minus strand of JBEKUJ010000002.1, from coordinate 122,868 downwards.
GAGCCGCCTCGAGAAGGCGGTGAGAACGGCGCGGGGGACGAGCCCGCGCATCCGAGGAAAGGGGGAGGCTTCGCGGCCGCGATGCGCCTCCATTTCGGCGGCGCGCTGATTCCCGTGGAGCTCGTTGCGCTGTATTTCGTCGTGGTCCTCCTCAAGACAAAGCTCGCAATCCCGGACTATATCCTGCCGCACCCAGCCGGGATACTTTCCCGCTTCCTCATCACCCTCTGGCAGGGGAGCATCCTTGCCGACCTCGGGGCCACCGTGTATGAGTCACTGTCCGGTTTTCTCATTGCATTCGTCATCACTCTGGTCCTCGGCTACTGGATTGCCAAGTCGCGCCTTTTGTCCCGTTTGCTCATGCCATACCTGATCGCCTTCAACACAATCCCCACCATCGCGCTTGCCCCGTTTCTGGTGCTGTGGTTCGGCTTCGGATACACGCCGCGCATCGTCACCTCGGTGATCGTCATCTTTTTCCCCATGCTGATCACGAATATCTCGGCCACCCGGCTGGCGGAAAAGAGTATGAGCCAGCTCATCTCTTTCTTCCGGCCGCGACGGCTTCGCCGTTTTGCCTATTTCGAGTTCCCCGCGTCGCTTCCCATGATCGCAAGCGGAGTGAAGGTCTCCATTACGCTCTCCGTCATCGGCGCCGTGGTGGGGGAGTTCGTCTCCGGAAGCGTCGGGCTGGGGTCCCTCGTGAATGTGGCGAAGGGAAACTTCGACACCGAGCTGATGTTCGTGGGCCTGCTCTGGCTGGTGATCCTGGGGCTTGTGTATTACGCGCTGGCAACGCTTGTTCATCGGCTGGTGGCTTGGAGACTCAAATGAGGAGGAAGCGGGAAATGCGCATTCGGTGGATCACGGCGTTCATGGCCTTTGCGCTGGGAGCATTGGCCCTGACGGGGGCGGGAGCCGAGGACAGGGCCCTGCAGAAAGTCCGGCTTGCCATAGGGTACATACCCCATGTGCAGTTCACCCCTCTCTACGTTGGCGTGGCGAAGGGCTTCTACCAGGAGGAGGGCATCGAGCTGCAGCTCAACTTCGGCTTCGAGTACGACATATTCTCTCTCCTCGCGGCCGGGAGGATCGACGTGGGTCTGACGGATTCGGACCAGCTCATCCTGGCCGGAGCGAAGAACCTGGGGCTTCAGGCGATCTTCCAGTATTACCAGGAATATCCCATAACAATAGTCGCGCTCGCTGACAGGATTCGGCAGCCTTCTGACCTCACGGGGAAAAGAATAGGAACGCCGGACCTCTCGGGGGCCTCCTGGATAGGGCTGCAGATCTTCCTGCACAAGTACGGACTGGAGGGCGCGGTCCAGGTAGAGAAGATCGGCTATACCCAGGAAGCAACTCTGCGCAGCGGAAAGGCCGACGCCGTGGTCTGCTTCTTCAACAATGAGCCCATCGTGCTTCGAAGCGAAAAGGTCCCCTTTCGGGAGTGGGACGTGAAGGATATCTCCGACATGGTGAGCGCCTCCTTCATCAGCTCCCGAGCCATCATTGCATCGCGTCCAGACGTGCTTTCGGCTTTCGTCAGGGCCACCCGCAGGGCAATGACTTTCACAGTGGACCATCGCGACGAGGCGTTCCAGATCGCCCTCAAGGCGGTGGGAAACATAGAGCCCAAGGATGAAGCGCTCTTTCGGGAACGGCTGGACGCGACCTGCCAGCTCTTTCAGCATCCGAAGGGATACGGATATGTCGACCTGGACAGGTACACCAGATCCATTGCCGAGCTGGCGTCCCTCGGTCTCATTCCTTCCGTGTATCCGGCTGACCGCATCGTGAAGGTATTCTAAGCCCCACGACGCTCCCGCTGCGCATCTCCACGAGCAGGTCATTGAAACCGGCCAGCCCGGGCAATCCGCTTGTGCCGCGCTGCTCGATCTGGAGCGCGAGATCCTCGACGGGAAGGTCCGGAATGTGGCCGGACTGATTCGGCGACGCACCTCAAGTCGTTGTCAAATGGCTAGAGCCGTTGACTGCATCAGGGAAAGGCGTACAATTGGCAAGCGGCGTATTGATAGGCCCAATGAAATAGCTTATTCGAAATTTGAAGGTTGGAGGAACTGTCGTGACGAAATGTGTTGGCGAATGCGAATCCGTCTCCAAGTGCGACATTTTTGATTTTATGGCAAGGTACGTCGGCCTGACGGTCATCCATCCCGGTGGGTATGGGGCAACGGATCAGCTGCTAGGGCAACTCAAGATAACCGAAGATTCTAGCATCATTGACATCGCATGCGGAAAGGGCACATCTGCATTGTACATAGCGGAAAGGTATGGCTGCAGAGTGACGGCAATTGATGTTTCTCCGGAGCTGATCGAAGAAGCAAAGCATCTAGCACGGAAGAGAAGTATTTCTGGCAGAGTAGACTTCATTGTAGGTGATGCAATGAATCTACCATTTGAAGACAACTCATTTGATGGGGCTGTTTCCCAAGCGATGCTTGTGTTGGTTGATGACAAAGTGAAAACCATCAAGGAAGCAGCCAGGGTAACAAAAAAGGGTGGAACTGCGGGTTGGCTAGAATTGAGCTGGAGGACTGAACCAAGTGAAGAGTTCCTTGATCATGTTTCGAATGTTCTTTGCTCATACTGCATGAAGAGGGCGGAAACGTACGACGGCTGGAAAGCAACTTTTGAAAAGGCAGGAATCCTAGAAATCAAGGTCCAGAGGTACTCTTTCAAGAATGGCAGCATGATGGATATGCTGAAAGACGAGGGCTTGGCAAACACCGTGAAAGTGTTTCTAAAGTATCTCACTAAGGGCGAGGTTCGGAAGAGAATGAGGCTGATAGATTCTACGTTTAAACAGTACCCAGAGTACTTTGGGTATGGAATCTATTCTTTTTCGAAGGCCAAAGCTCCTTGACCGCGGTCATAGAACTGAAGCGGAAGGATACCCAACCATCTTGATCGTGAATCGCTTCATGCTTTTCGCTCTCCCCCGAACAAGACGGCCCTCAGCGCTCGATATCTCCACTATAACCAGAGCATCGAGCTTTTTAGCTGCTCTTGGCCAATCCGTCGAAATATGGGCAGTCTTCCTTCAGGCACTCTTTGTTAAGACCGCTGAACTCGCATCCGATAGGCTCATCGAGCCGGAGGCTGATGCCAAGCTCTTTCTTCAAGAAGCCCACTGCAGTCGTGATTGCGAGGAAAGAATCCCACTTACAACAGCGCGGACCCCCTCGTTCAGCAATCGCACGAAGACTTTCTGAGGTCATGAGATTCGCGAGACGCCACTCAGTTCGAGAGAGCGGAGTCGCTCCGGTAACAAGGCTTGCGAAAATCCCCGTACCGACCGCCGCCCCACAGTTGCCGCTAAAGCCGCAGGCCCCCCCCTTTACCTCTTCTGCTCTCTTGCGGGCCTTCAAGATCATCTCACTCTTCTCTTCCTGTGGCCTACCGGTTGCGTTGCAGTAGGCTGCAAGAAGCACCGCGGGAACTAGAAAATGATGCTCCGGACCGTGCATTTTGATGCGCGCATCCCTCATGAGAGTTTTCGCCATCGACACCGCTTCGAGAGACTTCGATGCAGCGGCATATCGTTCAATCAAGTCATTTGCGGAACCGCTATGACAGGCATCGCACACGAAATGCCCGTTTTCGCATGCAACGCTTCCCTGTAATTGCACACCACAATAATGGCAAATGCGTTCCAGGCTGGGAGCGTTGTAAAGCAGTTCGGCACCGCATACGAGACACCCTGTCTTCTCCACGACTTTTTGGACTCCTTTCAGTCCCTGCCTGCAGCAACATAATCCGTTCAGTTTTCGCCGGCGCGCCAACCTGTGTCGCGCCCCCTTTCTATACCAAGCTTACCTCTTCTTGTGCGAACTGCTGTACCCGCTCTTTGATCGCATCGCGTACCCCACGAACTTGAGCCATGATCTCTTCATCTGAACCAGTGAAGGTCGAGGGGTCAGGGTAGGACCACACCAGACGCGTAGAACGCCCCGGGAAAATAGGGCAACGATCCGCGGCCTCTTTTGAGCAGACCGCAATAACGAAGTTGTAGAACCTGCCTTGTTTCAGGAGCGCAAAGACGTCCTGGGTTGTATGCCCGGAAATGTCTATTCCCTCCTCGCGAAGGGCCTGTACGACATAGGGGTTCAGATGGCCTGCCTCCAGGCCCGCGCTTTCAACTTCGAACCTGTCTCCTCCGAACTTCTTGAGGTATGCCTCAGCCATCTGGCTCCGTGCGGAGTTGTGGGTACAGACGAACAAGACCTTCGGCATAGTCACCTCCGTTCATCCCTTTGACGGAACAAGGAACAAACGCTTTTTCATCCAGAGAGAAACATTGACCAGCCCGAGCATGACGGGCACTTCTACCAGTGGGCCGATGACCGTCGCAAAAGCGACCCCGGAGCCGATTCCAAATACCGCGACGGCCACGGCGATCGCCAACTCAAAATCGTTGCTCGCAGCAGTGAGCGCCACGGTGGCCGTCGGCTCATAGGCGGCGCCGAGCCTCCGCGAAAGGAAGAACGTGATGGTGAACATGACCAGGAAATACAGGGCGAGGGGCACCGCCACGCGCACGACATCGAGGGGAAGCTGGATGATGAGGTTTCCCTTGAGGGAGAACATGACAATGATGGTGAAAAGAAGAGCTGCGAGCGTGATGGGCGCGATCTTCGGGACGAACTTCTCTTCGTACCAGTCCCGCCCTTTCAGGCCGATCAGGCTGAACCTCGTGCTGATTCCCAGGAGGAATGGGATTCCCAGGTAGATGAACACGCTCCGCGCGATCTCCGCCATCCGCACTTCCACGATGGTTCCTTTCATTCCGAACAGCGGGGGAAGAATTGTGACGAATATCCATGCATAGACGCAATAAAAGAGCACTTGGAAAACGGCATTGAACGCGACCAACCCGGCAACGAGATCCCGGTCCGCCTTAGCAAGATCGTTCCAAACAAGCACCATGGCAATGCATCTTGCAAGGCCGACGAGAATCAGGCCAACCGCGTATTCCTGATGTCCCCTCAGGAACAGGATGGCGAGGATGAACATCACGATCGGGCCGATGATCCAGTTGGCGACGAGAGAAAGAGTCAGGACCCTGCCGTGGCGGAATACAGTACCGAATGCCTCGTATCGCACTTTGGCCAGGACGGGATACATCATCAGGATCAGGCCCACCGCGATTGGGACGTTCGTGGTACCGGCCTGGAATCTGTTCATGAATCGCTCCACGCCGGGGATCAGGTACCCAAGCGCGACGCCTGCAACCATACCGAGGAATATCCACAGCGTGAGGAACCTGTCCAGAAACGAAAGCCTGCCCGAACTTTTCTCCCTCATTTCATGGCTCCTGTCATGGCTTCGCGGCTTCGATGGTTGCGGACAGGACGTAGTTTTCGATGCTTTTCCCAGGCGCCCAATCCTTGACGAAGCTGCGGCTTTCTTCTTTGTGTTGGATGCGAATGTCGATGAAGCCCGCAGCCTCGATCATGCTCGCAAGCTCATCGACAGGAGAGGCCCCCGCAATGCATGCGGAGTACGACGTGAGATCGCTCCGCAGTTCTTCAGTGAGGGTTCCCGAGGCCACCATGTCGGAGACGGCAAGACGACCACCGCTCTTCAAAACACGGAACGCTTCGCGGAACACCTGTGGCTTGTCCGCGGACATTCCGTTCCCTTGTTCTGAGCGACCGCCCCGTATCGATCGCGTACTGAAGTCCGAATCTCTTCCGGGCTGAACTTGTGCATTCCTCTGCTTCCTTGCCTACATTACTGTATGACTATACGGTAATATTATAGCAGAGTCAAGAGATTCAAGTGCAGTTTGGCGAGGTTGAAAGTCTTTTTGCAAGTCTGTGGCGATCGGAGTCCCATTTAGGATCGGAATGTATGGTCTCGCACAAAGCGTCTACTACCGGGCCATAGGGCTTCGGGAGCGGTACGCGGGAGTAGTACATAAAGAGAGCTTTTTTCTCGGCGGTGACTATGCCTGCATGCCTGAGCGTTGCAAGGTGTCGGCTCAGATTGGATTGATTGAGGTTCAGAATGTTTTCAAGATCACAGACGCACAAGGTCCGTTCATGGAGCAGATTCAGTATGCGGAGTCGGTTTGGGTCTGCCAGGGCCTTCAGCACTTGCGAAATATCCATGCTCATACAGTAATATAATGTATCGTAAAATGCCAGCAAGCCCTGCTTACGACAGATGGCGCAGACCGCCGTATGCAATCGGCATCATTCGGTGGACCAGCAACTCTGTCGCTGGCTGTTGCTGCGTCTCGACCGCTTGCCCGCTAACGAGCTGGGCATGACCCGGAAGCTGATCGCCAACATGCTGGGGGTGCGGCGAGAGGGCGTGACCGAGGCTGCCAGGAAGCTGCAGAGCGCTGGATTGATTCAGTACAAACGTGGCCGCATTACCGTCCCGGACCGAGCGGGTCTCGAAGCGAAGGTCTGCGAGTGCTACGAGGTCGTCGGGAAAGAGTTCCAGCGTTTGCTCCCCGACGTTACAGCGGTGTAGCCAGTTCCAATCCCTAGGTTGCGCCGCGTTCCTGCAGGAAATCCTTGTACCCAAGGTCCTCCAGGAGAGTGTGGCGAACGAGCCATTCCTTCAGGAAATCGACGGATGATTCCGCCGTACGGGGCGCGTGGATTTCCCCGAGGTCAGGAGCGCCGATGATTCGCTCCAGCAGCCCCGCGTGCTCTCGCTTCTGCTGATCTACGCGCGAGTAGCCGAGGCTCTCCAGCAGCTCCTCCTCCGACGTGAAATGGAAGCGTATGTACGAGATCAGCTCCCGCTTCTTCTCGTCCCTGCGCGAAGCGGGAACACCCTGTTGAATGCATTCCGAAAGCGCTTCGACCAGCGTAAAGAGCTGCCGGTGCTGGTCGTCCATTTTCTGCGCGCCCACGCTGAAAAAATCCTGCCACTGGAAATGAAAGGCGGTGCGATACTTCCGCATCCTCCGTCCGAACGCCTCGAAGATCTTCCACCGCACCGACGGGACGCCCTCCAGGATATCCGGCGGCAGGACGAAAAAGCGCGTTGCCGTTGCCGCGCGCGCCTCGATGAGCACTGTCCCCTCGTGGACGATCTGCTCTTCTCCCCAGAACTCTCCCGGTCCGATCACCTCGATGAACCGCCCTCCGAGGGAGAGGGAGACTTCGCCGTCGGCAACGAGGCGCAGCTCGGGAGCCTTCGGAGCGTCCGCGAGCTTGCCGGCTTCCAGGAAGCGGGACGTCATGGTCGCGGCCACATCCTGCAGAGTTTTCGGGAGACAGCTGCCGAGCAGCCGGGTCTTCATGAGGAACTCCACGAGCTCGCCGCCCCGCGTTGCCGCGGCCCCCCCGAAACCGGCCGCGGCGGCAGTCGTGCGGTCGTCCGGGCTCTGGGCCGGGATCAGGGTGTCAGAGGCGCCGAAGGGAACGATCGCGCCGATCTTCTGCTCCGCTGCCGAGAGCGATGCAATTCCATGGCTGAAGACGATCCTGGGCGACGGATCGGAGGAAAAATCCAATGCCCTTCCGTGGATGAGACCGCCGCCAACGTCGAGCTTTTTCACGTCCGCGGGCAGGAGGACCTCCCGGCGGAAGTCAGCCAGGACGGAGTTGTCGTCCCCCAGCTTGTCCAGAATGTCGAAGGAGGAGATATCGGCGAAGTGCGCGTACGTTCGTGTCTGGTTGCGGCACTTTCCCCGGAACAGGAAGACGGTCGTCTCCACCGGGTGAGGAGCATACAGCGGCTTCACCTCCAGGCCGTCGATCATGTTCCATTCAGCGGGAAGCAGGTCATGCGTCTCGAAAAGCTCATGGAACTGATTTTCCCGGATCCCCATCAGGGCCGCCATTTTCTTCTGTGCAGTTGCCCGAACGGCGGGAACAGCGTAATACCGCATCCTCCGCCCTACGTGCACGAGGGAAGGAAGTCCCGCGAAATGGTCATCATGACAATGAGAGTGGAAGATGCCCTGTATCTCGTTCACGGGGATCCCGAGCGCCCCCAGGGTCTGCTCGATGTAGGGGCCAGCGTCAACAAGGTACAGGAGTCCCCGGAAGCAGACGACGCTGCCCATGCAGGGCCGATCCATATCCCAGCCGTCCCCTTCCCCGATGTGAATGATGGAGAACTCTTCCCTCGGGAAGCTCTGCCTCGGCAGGCTGTACGACGGCGCGTATTCCTCGTGCGGCCCCAGGGAGAGGTCCACCTCGACCGCCTTTTTCCCGGAGAGGAACGCATAGAGGTTGAACCCGCGGCGGTGCACATAGACGCCAGGGACAAGCTGTACCGCCTCGGCGTCAACCGGCCTCAGGTCCACCAGCTCTTCCATCGGGCGGATGCGGCCGAAGGCGAACCACTGCTTTATGCGAAAGAGGTCGCGCGCAGTGTCGGCGGGAACTCCGCAGGCCATGATCTCTTCCACGGTAGCAAGGCCGTAGTTGCCCCGAAAAAAATATTCCGCCTGTGATCGGACCTGTTCTTCCAAGCCGATGAGAAGCGGGCGTTTCCCCGCGTTGGGATGTCCCGGAAGGAGCATCCCCTGGCGGTAGAACATCTGGAGGAGAGGGAACTCGGCAAGGTTGGAGAAGCTGCCGTTCTGGACCGGCATGTCAGAAAGGAGGATCGCGTTTGGACCGGTCTCAAACGACACGCCGTTGCGTTCCATGCTCGTGATATGGCCGCTTTTTCTCAGGTGCTTGACGCTGTCCGCGGGACATCCGCAGAGAATGCGCAGGTCTGCCTCCGGTATCTCGACCCAGAAGATGCCGTTGGCGATCTTGGTTTTCTTCATAAACGTTTCTTTTCCCAGTCGATTATATGCTCTCGGTTCAAATCCGCAATCCCAGAGATCGTCCTCCCTCTGGCCACCAGGGTCGCAATGCCCTGCTCGGTCTTTGCCAGTGCATTTTCCTTGCGGAAATGAGATCGCACGGGAGATTAGAAAATGCGTTTTCGCTCGGTTGCCTTACTGCCCAGCATATTCGCGCCGGCCAGCACGCCAACTGATGCTGCAACCTTCAAAGCGTCCCCTGCCAGGAAGGGAACGAATCCCAGGGTAACGGCGCGTGACACTCCCAGTGAGGCGGCCAGCCATGCAACGCCGGTGACGTACGGGACCAGATGGCCGGCGATCAGGACGAAGAGGGCCCCCAGGAATGTGGCAGCCAGCCTCCGTTCAACGAGCAGACCGACAAGCCAGACAGCCGCCACAAAGCCGACAAGGTAGCCGCCCGTCGGGCCCAGGAGGTGGGCAAAGCCGGCCCTTCCAAGGGAGAAGACGGGAAGACCGGCAAGACCTTCCGCCAGATAGAGGAGAATGGCGGCTGCGCCGCGGCGGCTGCCTAGAAGGGCGCCCGTGAGGACCACGGCAAATGTCTGGAGTGTAACAGGCACAGGCGTGAAGGGCAGGGGGATCGAAACCTGGGCCGCGAGCGCTATGAGAAGCGAAAAACCCCCGATGAGAGATGCGTCGTAGACCCGGGCAGGCAACCGTCCAGACGGCCTCAAGACCTCGGCGAGAACGGGAGAAGACATGCTCCACCTCCTGCATCACGAAGTGTCGGGAGGATAGGAGAAAAGTGGCAGATGATCAAGCGCGGGACCTGCGCTGGGCGACGCCGTTGACTGGCAGCCGAGATCCGGGGATGCTCATTCTGCGGGGGTGAATGGTTGAAACTGCAAGAGCGTCTTCGGTCGAGGGACCTCATGCTTCTCGACGGCGCAATGGGGACTGAGCTCGACAAACGCGGAGCAGCGGGCCGGTGTGAATGCAACCTGATTGCTCCTGACGCCGTGATCTGAGTGAGGTACTGCGAAGAGAAGGGCGCCTGACTGCCGCGGTGGCGCCTCGGAGACCATCCTGATGAGGAGGCGCGTGTGAGGGTGGGTTACCCGCTCGCATGTTCACGTCTACCGCGTGGCCTGCCCGTGGCCGATCTCGCGATTTGTGGACAACGAAGCATCGCTTCGGGGAAATAGCCGCCGCTACGGGAGTACCCGTTCTAATGGCTGGAGCTGCCTGTCGGCCGCCGGGACCATTAGTCTTCCCCTTTTTCATAATTGCGGCCGTCCCAGGCAGGAGCTCTGGACTTACCGACAATTCCCGCCAGCACGACGACCGCCAGGATGTAGGGGAACATCTGGATGAACTGGTCCGGGATGGGGATCTTGGACGCGAATACTATCCTCACCGTGTCCGCGTACCCGAACAGCAATGACGCCAGCACGGCGCCCACCGGGTCCCAGCGCCCGAAGATGACGGCGGCCAGCGCTATGAATCCCCTGCCTGCCACCATGCCGGTGATCCACTTGTCCGCAAAGAGCGTGGCTGATGCCACGCCGCACAAGGCGCCGCTGATGAGCACCCCTGCGTAACGCAGCAGCGTGACATTGACACCGAGAGTGTCGGCGGCCTCCGGGTTCTCCCCAACGCTGCGCAGCCGGAGGCCGAACACGGTGCGGTACAGGATGAACCATCCCAGCACCGCCGCGGGGATGAGCCAGAATGCCAGGGAGTTGATCCCCAGGAGCTTGGGGAAGAGGAACGGGTTGATTTTCGACTGCGTCTCCGCGCCGAAGAAGCTCTGGCAGAGGAACCGTGAGAGGCCGACGGCAAATACGTTGATTGCAACACCCGAAACGACGTGGTCCACCTTGAATGTCACGGTGACAACGGCATGGATCAGCCCCATGAGCATCCCCGTGATGACGGCTATGAGCAATCCCATCCAGATGCTTTGGAACGTGATTGCGCCCCAGACAAGGGTGAGGGCCGTCACAGTCATGATCCCTTCCAGCGCTATGTTGACCACCCCGCCGCGCTCCGAGAATACGCCGCCCATGGCGGAAAAAGCGATGGGGGATGAGATCTCCAGGCCCTTCATCAGGAAGAAACCGATGAATGAGAAGTCCATCAGCCCACCTCCTTCTTGCGAAGGCTGCGCGCCGCCCGGACCAGGATTTCATTGATCGCGACGATGAATAGAATCATGATCCCCTGGATGGCGTACGTCACCGAGTTGGGGACCTTGCTGAAGAGCTGAAGGCCGTAGCCGGCCTGCTTCAGGAAAGCGAAGAGGGCTGACGAGAAGACGATCCCGATAGGAGAGTTTTTTGCGATCAGCGAGATAGCGATCCCGTCGAACCCCAGGCCGGACGCCAGGTTGTACGTGTAGAACCCGCGTATCGCGAAGATCTCCTGCAGGCCGATGAGACCTGCGATAGCCCCGGAAAGCATGAAAGCGCCGATTTGCACCCTGTTCACCGGGATGCCTGCGTAGCGCGACACGTCCTGCGACGTGCCGACTGCCCTGATCTCGAAGCCCTGGCGCGTGCGAAAAAGGAGGAACCAGACCGCAACTCCCATGACAATAGCGACGATGAGGCTGTAATCGAGGTACACGTAGTTCGGCACGTTCCAACCGATGGACCTGAAGAACCCGTTGAGCTTGCCGAATATCGCGGAGGGCAGGAGCTTCTTCATCTGCGGTTCCAGGCTTGTGCCCTTCTGGAGCCCGGAGAGCGGTCCGTTGACGAGGTAGTTCACCAGCGCCAGCGCGATGTTGTTGAACATGATCGTCGTGATGACCTCATGAATGCCCCGCGCTGCCTTGAGCACCGCGGGGACAAAGGCCCATAGGGCGCCCCCGAGCATGGAGAAGATGATGACCACGGGGATGTGAAGGACCGGTGGCAGGTGGAAGTATGTGCCTGCGATTGCACCGACCATGCCCCCGATGAAATACTGGCCCTCGTTTCCAATGTTGAATACTCCGGCCCGGAAAGCGATGACGATGGAGAGCCCCGAGAGATAGTAGGGGATGGAGATGGAAAGAACAGCCGCAAGCTTTGCAGCATCGCTCAAGGCGAACTTGTAGATGCCTTGAAACGCCTTGCCCGGGTTCTCACCGAGGCCCATGATGATGAGGGTGAGGACCGCCATGGAGGCGACAAAGCCGATGAACGGCGCGCTTTGCTCCAGCGCATACACCCCGAAGCGTCGCTTATGCTGCGCCATTGGCTTTCTCCCCCGTCATGTAAAGGCCCACTTCTTCCTTGACTGCATCATCATGGGCTATCTCTTTAATGATCCTGCCCTTGAAGATGATCCCGATGCGGTCGGAGAGGGCGAGCAGCTCGTCGAGGTCCGCCGAAACCAGGAGCACGGCTTTTCCCTGGGACCGGGCATTCACAAGCTGCCGATGGATGAACTCCGTGGCCCCTATGTCCACGCCGCGCGTTGGCTGGGAGGCGACAAGGAGCTTCGGGTTGGCGCTCATTTCTCGTGCCACGACCGCCTTCTGCTGGTTCCCGCCGGACAGAGCGTTTGCCGGGGTGTCCTCAGAAGGAGTGCGGATATCGAACTTCCTGATTATCTCACGCGCCGACTGGCGGATGGCGCGCCGATTGATAGTGGAAAGCCGTGTTGAAAAAGGCGGCTTGTGGTGCATTCCGAGTGTCAGGTTCTGAGCGATGGAGAAGGGAAGCAGCAGCCCGTATTTCTGCCTGTCTTCCGGGATATGGGCAATTCCGCCTTCGCGTCTCTCCCGAACGTTCCGCGAAAGAATGCTTTTCCCTTCCAGGAGAATCTCCCCGGAGGTCACATCGGCGCTTTCCGCGATGGCGCGGACCAGCTCCGATTGTCCGTTGCCCTCCACACCGGCAATTCCGTAGATCTCCCCCGCACGCACGCTGAGGGAGAGTCCGCTCACCGCGTCATACCCGCGAGGGCTTCTGACTGTGAGGTCTTTCACCTCCAGAACGACTGCTCCGAAGCTGGCCGGTGGCCGCTCCACCTCAAGGAGGACGGGCTTGCCCACCATGAGGCTTGCGATCCGAGGCTTGGTGGCCCCCGGCCTGTCCATTGTCTCCACGACTTTGCCCTGGCGGATCACGGTGATTCTGTCCGCGATTTCCAGGACTTCGTCCAGTTTGTGCGATATGAAGATGATCCCGCGCCCCTGCGCCTTCATGGCGCGGAATGTCCTGAAAAGCTCGACGACCTCCTGGGGGGTGAGCACGGCTGTGGGCTCGTCGAATACGAGGATTGTCGCGCCCCGGAAGAGGATCTTGAGGATCTCCACCCGCTGCTGGATGCCCACAGACAGGTCCTCCACATGGGCGGCAAGGTCCACCACGAGTTTGTTCTCTTCCATCAGGGTCGAGATCTGCCTGCTCTGGCGCGCCGTTGCCAGCACTCCGGCGGTATGGGATTCCTCTCCAAGGATTATGTTCTCCAGCACTGTGAACGGCGGAAAGAGCATGAAATGCTGGTGCACCATGCCGATCCCGCGGCGGATTGCGTCCCGGGGGCCGCGGATGGCCACGCGCGCGCCTCGGACTGCGATCCAGCCCGAGTCAGGCCTGTGCAGGCCATAGAGGATCTTCATGAGGGTGGTTTTTCCAGCGCCGTTTTCTCCGACCAGCGCGTGAATTTCCCCTGCACGCAGGTCGAGAGAGACGTGGTCGTTCGCAGTCACACCGGGGAAGGTCTTGGTGATCTCCCGCATCTCAAGCAGGGCCTCGGACATACCGCCTCCTCACGGGTGAGTAAAAAAAAGCGGGAGCAGACTGCCGCTCCCGCTCTCGATGGGACTGGTACTACATCAGGGAGCTTTTCCAGGTATTGAACGCATCATCTGAATCGGGCACCTGGATCTTGCCGTCGATGATGTCTTTCTTCAGGGCTTCAACCTTCTTCAGAACAGGGGCCAGCTCCGCCTTGTTGAAGTTGTTCACCGCGTAGCCGACACCGTCTTCCTTCAGGCCGAAGGAGCGATAGCCTCCATCCAGCTTGCCGCCGTTGTTGATGAAGTCTTCAGCGCTCTGGAGCACCGCGTTGTCCACCCTCTTTATCATAGAGGTGAGGATCCATTTGGCTCGGGCCTTTGTTGCAGCTTCCTTCGCGGACGCGTAGATGAGGCCCTGGTCCGAGTCGACTCCGATGGACCACTTCTTGCTCTCCTGGGCCGCCTTGAACAGACCGTCACCCGATCCACCAGCAGCGTGGTAGACGATGGACGCGCCTTGCTTGTAGAAGCTGGAAGCGATGTTGTAGCCGCCTGTGGGGTCATTGAAGGCCGTGGGGTCCTTGCCGATGTACTGGGACAGGATCATGCCGTCCGCCCTCAGCTTGGGATTCACATACATCGCGCCGGCTTTGAACCCTGCCTCGAACTTGTGGATGAGCGGGATGTCCATTCCGCCCAGGAAGCCGATCGGCTTTCCCTTGTTCATGAGGCCCGCGATGGCGCCGACGAGGAAGGATCCCTCCTGCTCCTTGGAGGTGAGGCAGGTGATATTGCTTGACGCGGTGAGGTCGGGAACGAATCCGTCAACCAGGCCGAAGTGCAGGTCGGGGAAGTCGGCCGCCACTTTGGTGATGGCATCCGTGAACAGGAATCCTATCCCGATGATGTACTGGTAGCCGTCCTGCGCAAGGGCCCTCATCAGGATCTCACGGTCCTGTCCTCCTGCCTTGGGCTCGATGTACTTGATCTGGATTTCCTGACCGAAATTGACGTTCGCCGGGTCTCCGTCGATGTATCCCTTTTCCGCCTTGGCAAGGGCCACCAGGCCTCGATACGCCGAGTCGTTGAACGAGTTGTCCCCGCGGCCTGCGAGGTCGAATACGAGCCCGATTTTAAACTTGGGTTGCGCGCTTATCGCCATGACGGCGACCAGGAGCAGCGCAACAAGCACTATGAAACGCTTCATAAGTACCTCCTTGGCTTGAACTTCTGGGGTACTCTATGACCGTCGGGGGAGGAAGTCAAGACTTCTTCAGGAGCTGAACGAACTCGTCCTCGGATATGATCGTGATTCCGCGCTTTTTTGCCTGTTCCAGCTTGCTTCCAGAGCTTTCGCCTGCCAGCAGGTGCGTCGTTTTTGACGTGACGCTGTCGGTAACCCGTCCGCCGCGTTTCTTGACTTCTTCCATCGCCGCCTCGCGCGGCTTGAAGCGCTGGAAGCTTCCCGTGACGCACCACGTCTGGCCGGCGAAAGTCTTCGGGACGTCCGACGGGACTTTCGTTGTCTTCTCAACAAAGCTCAGCCCGGCGGCCCGCAGGCGTTGTATGCGCTTTCGCACCTCGGGCCTGCGAAGCTCCGAGTGAAGCACCTCCGCGGTGCGCTCGCCGATCCCGTGGATTTCGAGAAGCGGCGCTGGATCGCCTGCCTCAGCGAGCTTCAGCAGCGAATCTATATCCGCGTATCCGGCCCCGATGAGGAGCTCAGTGACCTTCTGTCCTATCTCCGGGATCCCCAGGGAGGGAAAAACGACATGAAAAGGAAGCTTCTTGCTCTTCTGGATCCCGTCGCGGATGGCGGCCACTTTCTTTTCACCGAACCCGGGCAGCTCGAGGAGCCGCGCCGCGTCGAAGTAGTAGATGTCGTCGATGTCGTGGACCAGGTCATTTTTCATGAGGACATCGATTGTCTCAGGCCCGAGGCCTTCAATGTCCATCTGGCCCCTGCCCACGAAGAAGTTCAGTCTGCCCCTGACCTGGTCCGGACAGGATGGGTTCACGCAGAAATGGTGCGCGCCCTGCTTGACCAGCCGGGATTTGCACGAGGGGCAGGAGACGGGCAGCTTCCATGTCGTCGCCCCGTTCTCGTTTTTCTCGAGGACCCGCTCGACCGCGGGGATGACGTCTCCGCGCCGTGAAACGGCAACCCTGTCCCCCACGGCCAGCTCCAGCATGTCGATGTACTCCTGGTTGTGGAGCGTCACATTGGAGATGGTGGCTCCGCCGATTCGGACCGGCTCCACGCGTGCCACCGGCGTGATCCTCCCCGTCCTCCCCGTCTGCACCTCTATTGCCTTCACCGTGGTGGCCCCTTCCGGGGACTCGAACTTGAATGCGATGGCCCAGCGCGGGTGATGTCCCGTGTAGCCGAGCGCGTCGCGCGCCGGGATCTCATTGACCTTGGCCACCACACCGTCGATCTCGTAATCCAGCGTTTCCCGTCCCTGTTTCTCGGCCTCAAGGAATCCGGCCACTTCCGCCAGGCCGCCGATGTGCCACTGCGGATGACGGTGCCGCACATCCCCGGCATCGGGACCGTCCGAGAAATAGCCGACCCTCTGATTGAGCCGGAATCCCAGCTCCTCCAGGAGCTCCAGAGTCTGGCGGTGCGTTGCAAGGGGCGGATCGAAGAAACCCTCATAGACAAAGATCGAAAGCGGGACCTCGGCCACCTCCCGGCTCTTGACCCTTCTCAGGGTGCCGGAAGCGAGGTTACGAGGGTTGGCATACGGTTCTTCCATTCTGGCGTTGATGGTTGAGAAGAGGCTCTTGGGGAGAAATATCTCCCCGCGCACGGCCACAGTGACCGGCTTTGACAGGCGCAAGGGCACGGTCCGGATGGTCTTCACGTTTCCCGTGACATCGTTGCCCACCAGCCCGTTCCCGCGCGTGACTGCCCTGGCAAGGAGCCCATCCTGGTAGTACAGAACGATGGAGGCGCCGTCGATCTTCTCTTCGCAGATGTAGGAGAGGTCCCTCCCCGCGTTGCGCCCTGTTTTCCCGATCCACTCTGCCAGGTCAGCCGCGGTGTACGCCTTGTCCAGGCTGAGCACGGGGATGGTATGGGCCACTTCAGGGAGGTCCTGATTGAGATCAGACCCGACCCTCCGTGTAGGGGAGTCCGGCCTGGCCAGCTCAGGGTACTCTTTCTCTATTGCGAGGAGCTGGTCGTACAGGGCGTCATACTCCCTGTCCGACACGAGCGGCCGGGATTCCACGTAGTAAGCCCGCTGGTACTGCTGCAGGAGGCGGACAAGCTCCCCGGCCCTCTTCTCCGCGTCCCGTCGGGTCATGATCCGGTTCTACTCCCGGCGGACAAAGGCATCCCGGAAGCCGCGGAACTTGAACAACGGAAGAAGCGTTCCGCTCTCCGCTTTGTTCAGCGGGCCCACCAGGACTTTGTACATCTGCTTGTCGCCCGAGGAAGGCGCCAGGACGACCACGGGGTATGTCTGCATCAGGCGCACCGCCAGCCCCTGGGCAACCTCCTGGGTTGAGTACGCGCCCAGCTGGACGTAGAACGTGGCCGTCTTTTTCTTGCCGGACAGCTTGGGCAACGATGCTACAACCTGCACCTGTCCTGGCTGCGTCTCTGGCGGCGCCTTCACCACCGGTGTGCTTGCCGGCTGTTCCGGAGTGCTGGTCACCGGCGGCGTGCCGGCGGTTGCCTGCTCCGGCGGAGTCTCGGGGGGCTGGAGCGCCAACTCTTCACCGCCAGAGGCCTGCGCCGGTGGCGTCCCGCTGGTTTCTGCCGGCTTCGCCTCCTGGGGGCCGGTCTCCGGCAGGGCAAGCTGGGCGCTTGCCTCCGGCTGGCCCGGCTGGGGCGCCGACGGGCCTGCCTCCTGGGGCGTGGCCTGCGGCTCCGGCTGAGCCTCTGGCAGGGGAACCTCGGACGGCTTCTGCGAAGGGGCGGCGGTCTCTCCGGTCACGGTAGGCGTTTCACCGGGTGCAGCCGCCGGCTCCTGGGCCTGCGCGGTCTGCTCCGGCGAGGCCGGTTTGTAGGCGAACTTCTGGTCTTCCCTGGGGGGAAGGAAAAGCTGCTTCTGCGGGTTTCGGGCGGCTGCTTCGGCGAGGATCTGCGCGTCCTCCGCGGACGGCGTACTTTGATCCGCCGCCGTTGGCTGCTGCCCCTGCGGTGTGGATTCCTGCCCGGCCGCGGGTGGCTGCTGCTGCGCCGCGGTTCCAGCATCGCCCGAGGTTCCGGCGTAAGCCGCTCCCGGGTTCACGTCCGAATCAGGGTTGTATGTGCCCTCTTGCGATGAGGCCGCCCCCGCGGACGCAGCCTTCTGTTCTTCCGTGATGCGCACGCGCACGATGCTGCCAGGTTGGATTCCCAAAGCGTCGGCGGCCTTGGGTGAGAGCAGGATCAGGATGTCCGACTGGCCGTCCGTGCGCTGACTCACCGTGACAATGGCGCTCTTGCCGTTTTCCAGGTTCCGGACCATGAGCTGCGTGTCCGGCGCAAATGAGTTTGACGCAGCGTACAGACCGTTCTCGAAGGCCGCGTCCCCCCGCTGGAGAGCCGCATTTCCTTCCCAGAAGCTGTCAGCAGACGCGAGAAGTGGGACCATGAGCAGGCAGAGAACGACCCAACTCTTCATGGCGATCATGCTCCATCGTCGCGCAGGTAATTGCTTACCACGCATTTCTTTCCATAATCATCGGAACAAAGGCCGAAGTTGTGAGGCCAGATTTTTCCCCTCCCTCTTCTTCCATAGTAGCAAAGTTTGCGCCGGCTGGCGAGGGTGCCGGTTTCGTCCTGCGTCAAAGCAATGGCGATGGAAGGGCCTTCACAACCTTCTGGCTGATCAGCTTGCCCAGCTCCGCGCCCAGGGCGGCTCGGTCCACCTTCTTCTCCCTGCCCGCGTTGGACGCGGAGACCTTGTCGGTGAATGATGTCGTACCGGTCGATGCATTGACAAGGGAGAACGTGGCTGAGCAGGCCACTCGGACCGCTTCCTGGTCCAGCTTCGTCTGCGTGTAGGCTACCGTGATCTGAAGGAGCCATCCGGCCCTGCCTTCGCGGGCAACCTCCGCCAGATCGGAGGCCTTTGCAGAGGCGCCGACCTGGCCGGCATCGAAAACGACATGGCCGGCCTCGAAAAGACCGCTTGAAACTCCTTCCACGGCGGCAAGTGGCGGCTGACTTGCCGCTCCGTCAACCGTTTCCCTGGCGGCGATCATGACCGTTTCCGCACCCAGGACGCCGGCGACAGACACCCCCATGACAAGCAAAGCGAAACCGATGAGCGCCCCTTTGAATGTAGAAGACATCGTAGCTCCTTCCCCTTTATTATCGACCGTCGAGGTCCGGATTGGAATAGCGGACCGGCTCTTGATGGAAGCGTGGCCCTAATGATAGGTTCATCGGCCAGATGTCGTTCTTTGCGGTGCAGATCTGGACCGGGGATGAGGGCCGCTTCCTTTCCATCGCCTCGCAGCGGGTCCGTCAGGACGACGTGAGGTTCTACTGGCCCCGGCGCAGCCTTCGGATCAAGCGGGGCGGGAGCTGGAAAGAGTCGCTTGCCCCGATATTTCCCGGCTACATATTCATCCAGGCGGAGTCGATCGGACCGGAGCTTTACGGGGTGCTGAAGGGGGCCCCGGGGTTCCTCCGGTTCCTGCTCTCCAACGACAACATCGTCTCGCTGGAGCGATCCGACCAGGAGTTGCTCAGCCACTTCCTCGGGTTTGGCGAGATCGTTGACAGGTCCATGGTCTACTTCGACGAGAACAAGCGCATCCGAGTCGTTTCAGGTCCCTTGAAAGGCCTGGAAGGGCGGATCGTGCGCGTGGATCGGCGCAAAGGGCGCGCAAAAGTGCGCCTGGAGATGTACCAGGATTCCTTCGAGATAGATTTCGGCTTCGAATCCATGGAAGCCGCCCCGCAGGCGCCGGCTGAGCCGTCAGGGACGATCTCCTGATCTCCTAATCAATCTCCGGGGGAATCCGACATTCTTCAATGATGGCGGACGAGTCCCGCAACAGCATCTACATAATCGGTGCAGGCTTCACTGGCACAACCCTTGCCGCGGAAATCCGGGCCAAAAGGATCTTTGGTCACGTGGTGGCGTTTCTCGATGATGACCCGGCAAAGATCGGGAAGCGGATCGACGATGTTCCCGTGCTCGGTCCCATCGAGGCCGTCGGCCGTATCCTGAAGACCACTCCCGCAGACGAGGCAATCATCGCCATCCCCAGCGCCACGCGCGAGCAGTTGGGCAGGATCTACGCGATATTGAGAAGGGCGAAGTTCGCCCGGATCCGCATCGTGCCGCAGGTCTCCCAGATCCTCGACGGCGAAGCGCACCTGATCCAGGCCCGTGAGATCGATCCCGAGGACTTTCTGGCGCGCAGCCCCGTGAGGGTGAACCTGAAAAAGAGCCTCTCCTATGTCCAGGGCAAGAGGGTCCTGGTGACAGGAGCGGGAGGCAGCATCGGCTCGGAAATCTGCCGCCAGCTCCTGGAGGGCAGGGCGGAGAGGCTCTACCTGTTCGGGCACGGAGAGAACAGCATCTACGAGATCGAACGGGAGCTGCGCGTCTTGCAGGACGAGGGAGTGGGAGAGAAGGCCACCATCGTTCCTATCATCGGGGAGATCCAGGACAGGGACTACATGCATTTCATTCTCTCTCGCACCCGAGCCGACGTCGTGTTCCATACGGCTGCCCACAAGCATGTCCCGCTCATGGAAGCCAATCCCGTGGAGGCGGTGAAGAACAATGTGTTCGGCACGAAGAATGTCGTTGACGCGGCAAAAAAAGCAGGAGTGGAACGTTTCGTACTGATCTCCACGGACAAGGCCGTGGAGCCCTGCAGCGTCTACGGCGTCTCGAAGCTTCTTGCGGAGGAGATCGTGCTGCGGGAAGGCAAGAACGGCCGCCATTTCCTGGTGGTGCGTTTTGGCAACGTGCTGGGCTCCCGCGGAAGCATCCTACCCCTGTTTCGGAGGCAGATCTTGAAGGGCGGACCTGTCACCGTCACGCATCCCGAGACTCGCCGATACTTCATGACCATACCGGAGGCCTCCTCCCTGGTCCTGAAGGCCGGCGGTGTGGGCTCAGGGGGAGAGGTCTACCTGCTGGACATGGGTGAAAGCGTCTCCATCAGGGAGCTTGCCGAGCAGATGATACGGTTCTATGGCTACGAGCCTGACGCTGAGGTAAAGGTCGTCTACACGGGCCTGCGAAGAGGAGAAAAGCTGCTGGAAAAGCTCCACGCCGATTCGGAGGTCACCGAATTAACCGGTCATCCAAAGATCATGAAGCTCCAGAGAAAGACGCTCATCAACGGGCGGATCAACGCAGTCCTGGACAGGCTCCGACCCGTTTGTTTTCACGATCCGCAATCACCAGAAGCCTTCCGGGACAAGCGGTGCCTGCTGTCAATCCTCCAGGAAGTCATTCCGGGAATCGACCTTCCCCCGGAAGAGCCTGAGTTCTGAGGCATGCCGGTGGCGGCAACGCACAACGCTCCCTTTGTCCCGTTTTTCAGGCCCTCCATCGGTCCCGAAGAAGAGACGGCCGTCATCTCGGTCCTTCGGAGCGGATGGCTCACCACTGGTGAAGTGACGGAGCGCTTCGAAAGCGAGTTCGCGGCCGTCGCGGGTGTCCGCCACGCGCTGGCGGTCAACTCCGCCACCGCGGGACTGCACCTTGCCCTCGAATCTCTCGGCGTGGGGCCTGAAGACGCCGTCATCACGACCCCCTACACCTTTGCGGCCACCGCGGAGGTCATTCGCTACGTCGGAGCAGACCCTCTTTTCGTGGACATCGAGACCCATTCCATGAACATCGATCCGCAGGCGGTGGAGCATGCTCTCAAGCGCTGCAGGGCGGAGAAGCGCAAGGTATCGGCCATCCTTCCCGTGCACGTCGCGGGTCTCCCGTGCGACATGAGAGCGCTGGCCGACATCTCCCGCCGGTACCAGGTCCCTATCGTGGAGGACGCCGCGCACGCCTTTCCGGTTCGAACGGAAAGCGGCTTCGTGGGCGCCATTGGGGATGCGGGGGTCTATTCATTCTATGCAACGAAGACCATCACCACCGGTGAAGGCGGGATGCTCGTCACGGACCGGGAGGACATTGCCGCCCGGGCGCGCATCATGCGCCTCCATGGCATCGATCGGGACGTGTGGAACCGCTACACCTCCCGCGATGCATCATGGCGATACGATGTGGTGGCGCCGGGGTTCAAGTACAACCTCACCGACATCGCGGCTGCGATCGGCCGGGCCCAGCTTGCAAAAGCGGAGGACTTCCTCACCTGCCGCAGGCGGATTGCGGGCCGCTACCTGGAAGCCCTTGCAGGGCTGGACTTCCTGCAGCTGCCCGCGCCTGCGTCGAGCCATGCCTGGCACCTTTTCATCGTTCATGTCGTTCCCGGAAAGCTCAGCATTGACAGAGACGCGTTTGCCGAAGAGCTCATGCGCAGGGGAATCGGCATTTCGGTGCACTTCATCCCCCTGCACCTCATGAGCTATTACCGCAGCAGGTACGACCTGCGGCCCGAAAACTTTCCCCGCGCCCTGGAGAGCTTCCGCACGTGCATCAGTCTTCCGCTCTGGCCTTCACTTTCCGACCAGGACGTGGAGAGGGTAATCTCCGCGGTGAAGGAGACAGGTTTCGCTCACAGGGCCTGAGGGGCCGTTCGGACCTTAGCCGCCAAGGTTCCTGCTCTCCTTTTCGATCGCATCGAACCCTGCCTTGTCGTCGACAACGTCGAAGTCGATGGTGATGGAATACTCCGCCTGTCCCTCCAGCTGTGGGAGAGTTCCCTTTTCCCGCAGCACTCCGCGGCCCAGGGGAACCGAGTTCCCCGGCTCCAGGCCCAGGACGTAGAACCCTTTCCGGACCATTTTCCACTCCGTCAGATGGGGCAGCTCTTTTGCATTCCAGCGCAGGACCATGCCCAGCGGCTCACCGTCCCCCGTGTCCTGGTTCAGGAGCGCGACAAAAGTCCGGCCGTGGTTGTCCGTTCCCATGGTATGGAAGAACACCTTCTCCTGATAGCCTTGCACGGGCTCGGGGAAGATCCGGCACTCCTCCACACCTTTGTCTTTCCGCGCCTCCTCGTCCCGCGGCTCGGTCTTCCTGATGGGCCCGGAAACCCTGGCTTTCGGTCCAAGAAGCGGAAAACCGAAATTGATGTGGTAGAGCATGACAAGGGGCTGGGGCTCGAATCCCCGGTTCACTACGGTGTCGCGCAGGCGGAACCCCTTGGCTCCCAGGCGGGTCTCGATCCTTCGCGTCAGGGTGAGGTTTTCCACCATTGCCTCTGCTTCTCGCATGGTTCCCTTGAGCCTGATGAGAAACTCATCACCTTCCCATTCCTGCTCCACGCAGAGGTTCTCCGCTGCCGCGTTGGCCACCCTCCCGTGAAGTCCGAAAGGTTTGCCCTGGTCCACGCTCGGCGCGCCCGCATTCGCAATGCCGCAGGTCGTCAGGAGCCCCACGTAGAAGCTCCTTCGCCATTCCAGACCGGGCTCTGCGTAATACCCCGGCGCCGTAATTCCCGTACCGGAGAAGAATCCAAGGGCCTTCCCTTTGTACGCGGCAAACGGGATGTCCATTCCGCGCCCCGGAAGCACGGTGAAGGACAAACCGCTTCCGGTCGTGACCTCGACGGCGCGAACCCCGTCCGCCTTTCCGTCCGTGAGCACCGCGCCGCGCGCCCCGGCGATCTGGAGCGGATCACCGATATAGGAAACCAGCTCCGAGCGCTTCCAGTTCCTGCCGGCATACCAGGCCATGTGCGCACCTCCTTTGTCGGGCTTGATTTCCTGAGCATATCATACCCGCCAGTATTTACATGGCTCAGTCTCCCCGCTACTATCCATGTCGAGGGGAACTGTCCGTTGACGCCTTTCGTCCACCTGCACTGCCATTCCGATTTCTCGCTTCTCGACGGAGCATCGTCAATCGATGCACTTGTCGCCAGGGCCAAGGATCTCGGCATGACGCACCTGGCGCTGACCGACCACGGGAACATGTTCGGCGCGCTGGCGTTCTTCAAGGAGTGCCGCAAGGAAGGGATCGTGCCTATCATCGGGTCGGAGTTCTACAAGGCGCCCGGCTCGCGTCATGAAAAAGCTGGAAGCGAAAAGGGGACGCGTCATCATCACCTGGTGCTCCTGGCGCGCAATGCATCAGGGTACGCCAACCTGCTCCAGCTCTCCTCCCTGGGGTATACGGAAGGCTTTTATTACAAGCCGCGCATCGACGACGAGCTTCTGGAGAAGCACCACGAGGGGCTCATCGCGCTCAGCGCGTGCCTGGCAGGCGACATCCCGGCAGCCATCCTGGATGGCAGGCACGGAGAGGCCAGAAAAAGGGCCGGGTATTACCGGGAGCTCTTCGGGTCGGAAGGCTTCTACCTCGAAGTCCAGGACCATGGCATCCCTGAGCAGCGGACGGTCAACCGGGAGATCGTGAGGATCTCCCGGGAGACCGGCATTCCCCTTGTGGCGACCAACGACATCCACTACACGCAACGTGACGACGCGAGGGCCCACGATGTGCTGATCTGCATCGGGACGGGCAAGAAGGTCTCCGAGGGAAAGCGCATGAAGTTCGAGCACCCGGAGTTCTACTTCAAGTCCGGCGACGAGATGGCGCAGGTGTTCGCGGAGCTGCCGGACGCCGTTGCGAACACGGTGAAGATTGCCGAATCGTGCCAGCTGGATCTTCAGCCCCAGCAACCCCAGTTCCCGATATACGAAGTGCCAGAAGGCCGCACCCCCGAAGGGTTCCTGACCGAGCTTGCCCGCAAAGGCCTGGCGGAGAGATTCTCCCCGGTTCCCGAGGAGGCGGCCCGGCGGCTGGATTACGAGCTTTCCATCATCATATCGATGGGCTTTACCGGCTATTTCCTCATCGTCTGGGATTTCATCCACTATGCCAAGTCGAACGGCATCGCGGTGGGTCCTGGCAGAGGCTCGGGGGCCGGGTCCCTGGTGGCCTACAGCCTGCAGATCACTGACATCGACCCCTTGAAGTACGGTCTCCTCTTCGAGCGTTTCCTCAACCCCGAACGGGTTTCCATGCCTGATTTCGATATCGATTTCTGCCACCGCCGGCGCGACGAGGTGATCTCCTACGTAACGAAAAAATACGGTGAGGACAAGGTGGGCCAGGTCATCACCTTCGGCACTCTGAAAGCGCGGGCGGTCATCCGGGACGTCGCGCGCGTGCTCGACCTTCCCTATGATGAGGCCGACGCCATCGCGAAGCTGATTCCCGAGGGGCCGAAGATCGAGCTGGACAAGGCGCTGAAGGAAAACCCGCGCCTCAAGGAGGTGGCGGAGAGGGGAGAGCAGTACAAGGAGCTGCTGGAAATCAGCCTGAAGCTCGAAGGCCTGCATCGTCACGCATCGACGCACGCTGCGGGGATCGTAATCGGCAGGGAGCCCCTCACCAGATACGTGCCCCTGTACCGCGATCCGAAGACCGGGTTCATCTCCACCCAGTACACCATGGACTTCCTGGAGGAGTGCGGGCTCATCAAAATGGACTTCCTCGGCCTCAAGACGCTCACCGTGATCGAAGACGCCCTGAAGCTGGTCAACAGGAAGGGCATGGTGATAGACCTGAAAAGCATCCCGGAGGATGACCCGGCGACCTTCAGGATGTTCTGCGAAGGAAAAAGCACGGGCGCCTTCCAGTTCGAGAGCTCGGGAATGCAGGGAGTCCTCAAGAAGGCAAGACCAGGCAAGATCGAAGATTTGATCGCACTCAATGCGCTGTACCGGCCCGGCCCCATGGAGCACCTCGACGAATACGTGGAGAACAAGTCGGGGCGCAAGCGCATCGAGTATCCCTTGCCAGCCCTTGAGCCGGTCCTCAAGGAAACCTATGGCGTCCCCGTCTACCAGGAGCAGGTCATGCAGATCGCCCAGGTGGTTGCGGGATTCACACTCGGCCAGGCCGATATCCTGCGAAGGGCAATGGGCAAGAAAAAGCCGGAGGAAGCCTTGAAGATGAAGCCCCGGTTCATCGAGGGCGCGCGGGCAAAGGGGTATGACCAGAAGACGGCGGAGAGCATCTTCGAGCTTCTTTTTGCGTTCACCGGGTACGGCTTCAACAAGAGCCACTCCGCCGCATATGCCATCCCCGCCTACCAGACCATCTATCTCAAGGCAAACTATCCCGCTGAGTTTCTCGCGGCAAACTGCACCAACGACATGGCGGACACCGACAGGCTGGCGCAGCTCATCCATGAGGCCCGGGAGATGGGAATCACCGTCCTGCCCCCTGATGTCAATCTGTCCCAGAAGGAGTTCACGGTGGAGAACGGAGCCATCGTGTTCGGCCTCCTGGGGATCAAGAACGTCGGCGCCGGGGCAGTCGACGCCATCATCGCGGAGAGGGAGGCGAACGGCAAGTTCGCAAGCTTCGTGGATTTCTTCGACAGGATCGACTCGCACGAGGTCAACAGAAAGGTCGCCGAAAGCCTCATCATCACCGGAGCTTTCGACAGCCTGGGTGAAACGCGCGCCACGCTCATGCACGAGGTGCAGCGGGTGATGGAAGCGGCCGCCAGGAACCGGGAGGCGCGCCGCTACGGCCAGGCCTCCCTGTTTGAGGGCCCCGCGGCAGAAGCGGCCGCGGCAGTGGCGCTGGAGAAGCAGCCGGAGTGGTCTTCCGCAGATCGGCTGAAGCTTGAAAAGGAAAACCTCGGCTTCTTTTTCAGCGGCCACCCCCTGGACACCTACCGCAAGATCATCGAGCGGTCAGTGAACATTGACCTGTCCAAGAAGGAAGGCCTTTCCAACGAGCGTTCCTGCGCCCTCATTGGCGTTCTTCGGGACCTTCGCGAGATCCGCACCAGGAACGGACGCGCCATGGCGTTTGCCCAGATCGAGGACTACCGCGGGTCGATTGAACTTATCATTTTTTCCGATATATATGATGCCAGGCGCGAGTTGATCGCCAACGACAAGGTGGTCGGCATTCTTGGAAAGATCGATACGACAAGGGGGGACCCGAAAGTGAAGGTGGACGACATCGTGGAGCCGGGCGCGCTTCCCCAGCGTGCACCGCAGGCCGTGCACGTGAGGCTCAGGGACGAGGTAGGCAGCGAGGAAAGCCTGCACCTGATGCGGGAATATCTCCTGGATCGGCGCGGATCGTGCTCGCTGTACTTCCACCTGAGCGGGAGCAACGGCGCCCGCGAAGTCGTGGTCCAGGCTTCGTCGCAGATCCAGGTGGCCGACACGCAGGACGTTCTTGATCATATCCGCGAGTTCCCGCAGGTGGCGGACGTATGGAAAGAGTGAGGATAGGCCTCGTCGGATTCGGAACGGTCGGCCAGAGCTTCTACAATCTCCTCACCTGCAATGCCTCGGAGTTCGCTCAGAGGCTCGGCGTGAGCGTGGAAGTTCCGTATGTCGGCGTGCGAGACCCTTCGAAGCCGCGCCCCGTGGGTCCGGGCACCCGCGTGATCACGGGCTGGCAGGAAATGCTTTCCGACCCTTCTGTTCCCATCATCGTGGAGCTTGTGGGGGGGATCGACGTCCCCCTTGCCCTCATCCGGGAAGCGATCTCCCGGGGAAAGCACGTGATAACCGCCAACAAGGCGCTGATTTCCGCGCATGGACAGGAGCTTTTCGAGCTGGCAAGCGCCAACGGCGTGGAGCTGAAGTTCGAGGGGGCGGTGTGCGGAGGCATCCCCATCATCAAGGTGCTGCGGGAAAGCCTGATGGGAAACAGGGTCAGGAGCATCATCGGGATCGTCAACGGCACCACCAACTACATCCTGACGCGAATGACGGAGGACAAGCTTTCCTTCGAAGAGGCGCTCGCGCTCGCGCAGAAGCAGGGCTTTGCGGAGGCGGACCCCACGCTGGACATCGGGGGAAAAGACGCCGCCCAGAAAATCGGGATCCTCGCCAGCCTGGCCTTCGGGTGCTGGGTCGACCCTGATGACATCCTCTGCGAGGGAATCACGGATGTGACGGCCAGGGACATCGAGTTCTGCCTGCAGAGCGGATTCATATTCAAGCTCGTCGCGCAGGCGAGGCTCCGCGAGGGCAAGCCCCTGGTGACAGTGTTCCCCGCGCTCGTGCCCCAGGACCATCCCCTGGCGTCGGTCCGCAATGAGTTCAACGGCGTGCTGATAGACTCGGACTTCCTTGGCCCTTCCGTCTACGAGGGCAGGGGGGCGGGCGGGAAGCCCACTGCCTCCTCGGTTGCCTCGGATCTGGGGGACCTGCTGAAGTCCATCCTGTCGAAGCATGTTGCCAGGCGCCGGGCCTCGCTTCCGAAGGCTGATCCCTTCCCGGTGGGGAAGATGAGCTGCCGCTATTACTTCCATTTTGTCACCGCCAACAGGCCGGGCATCTGGGCCCTGGTCACGGGGATCTGCGCGGAGGACGGGATCAACATCGAGAGCGTGCACCAGAAATGGGAGGACAAGTCCAAGCCCTCCGACCTGTATGTCCTCGTGGATGAAGCGGAGGAGGCCCAGGTCCGCCGCGCGTTCACGCGGATCGTCGCCTCCGACGGGATATTCCCGCAGTCGCATTACTTCCGGGTCCTGGCAGGACCCGAAGGGGGAGGGCAGGGATGATCGACCTGCACACGCACACGTTTCTCAGCGACGGAGAGCTGGGCCCCGCAGAGCTTGTGCGCCGGGCGGAGAACGCCGGCTACCGCGCAATCGGGATCTCCGATCACGCGGATGCCTCCAATCTCGACGACATCATCTCGGCGCTTGTGCGCTTTGCGCGGGAGACGCAGCCGTTCACCAAGATCCGCATCATCCCCGGCGTCGAGCTCACGCATGTGCCGCCCGGCCAGATCAGCGGGCTGGTCAAGCGGGCCCGGCAGCTCGGGGCGCGGCTGGTCATCGTGCACGGGGAGACGATCTGCGAGCCTGTGGCCCTGGGCACAAACAGGGCCGGCATCGAGGCGGGCGCGGACATCCTTGCTCACCCCGGGCTCATCTCCGAGGAGGAAGTCCGCATGGCGGCCGGCAACGGCGTGCACCTTGAGGTCACTGCGCGTCTGTCCCACGGCATGGGCAACGGCAGGGTGGTGAGCCTTGCCCGTGAGGTAGGCGCCCCTCTTGTGCTGGATTCGGACGCGCATGCGCCCGGAGACCTGATGAGTCCGGACTGGCGGGAGCGGGTTGCGTTCGGGTCGGGGCTCACGGCGGACGAGCTGGACAGGATCAACAAGACCATGATCTCCCTCGTGGAGAAGCTGGTCCCTTCAACGTTCTTCACCTAGGAGGCGCCCGTGCAAGTTCTGCAGATCGTGTATGCGGTCATCATCGTCTATGTCCTGGTGCTCTCGGTGCGCATTGTCCTTGGCTGGTTTGCGCCGCAGGCGCTGGGCAGGGCGTGGGAGATCCTGCGCGCCATCACGGACCCGTATCTCGATCTCTTCCGCCGCATCCGGTTTCTTCGCGGCGGAATGTTCGATTTCAGCCCCATTGCCGCCGTGCT
The DNA here is from genome assembly GCA_049515135.1 of Spirochaetia bacterium. GTDB lineage: Bacteria > Spirochaetota > Spirochaetia > SZUA-6 > Fen-1364 > Fen-1364. The sequence goes on along the minus strand of JBEKUJ010000002.1, from coordinate 93,912 downwards.
GGTCCTCGTGCTTGCCGCTGACCTCATCGGCCAGCTGGTGAACTGGGGGCGAATCACCGTGGGCTTCTTCCTGGCTTCCGCGTTCGCGGCAGCGTGGTCCGGGGCGCGCTTCCTCCTGCTCCTGTTTCTCATCGTGGGCCTTCTTCGCACCATTCCGCTTGCGTTTCGCAGCTCAGCGGGAGCGGGGATCTGGAGGGTCGTGGACCTCATCATTCAGCCTGTCGTGGCATGGGTGACCCGGGTGCTCCGGCTGGGAAGCAGAGCTGGATACGTGCAGCAGCTCCTTGTGACCGTCGGGCTCCTTTTTGTCGCCTGGCTCCTCGGTGAGTTTCTGGTGCGGCAGATCGTGTACGGCCTTTCGCTGCTGCCGTTCTAGCGGCCCGCAGGGTGAAGGCACAATTGATGCCGGCAGACGCGTCTACCGGAAACCGCGCTTCGCGCGGTCCAGCCTAGCGGTGTTCCTCTGGGAGCTGACCGGGGAGACGTCTTCACTGCGCGGGGTGGGGCCGGCCGCGGCGGCGCGCCTGGAGCGTCTGGGGGTCGGCAGCGTACGGGACCTGCTCCTCTTCCTGCCGCGCGGATACGAGGACAGGACGTCTTTCGTCCCTCTGGCAAAAGCTGCGTCGCTGGAAAAGGCTGCGGTCGCGGCGACCGTCAACTCCGTCGCCGACATCGGCTGGGCCGGCCGGGGCCGGGCGCGGACCCCCAAAGCCATCGTTACCGACGGGAGCGCCGAGGCGAGCCTGGTCTGTTTCGGCAGGCCCTTTCTTCGTTCCGTCCTCACGCCAGGCAGGAAGTTTTTCATCTGGGGGCATTTCCAGCTGCGGGCGGGGGAGCTATCCTGCGCGGATTTCGAGCTTGAGCCCTGGAGCGACGCCCCGGCTTCTTTTGGCAGAATACTGCCCGTGTACCCCCTGACCGAGGGTATGACACAGGCGAATCTGAGAAAGATAGTCCGCAGCGCCCTTGATGCGGTCCTGTCCCAGATCGAGCCGGGGCTTCCCGAAGCGCTGACTCGGGCCCGCGGGCTGCCTCCCTCACGCGAAGCGCTGCGCGGGGCGCACTTTCCTTCCAGCTCAGCCCAAGCGGAAAGCTGCCGCGCCGCACTGGCGTATGAGGAGCTGTTCTACTTTCAGATGGGTGTGCTGCGCCGGGCCGGGTCGCTTGCTGTCCCCCGACACCGCAAGCGATCAGCGGATACTGACCTGCGGGACAGGCTCCTGGCCCGGCTTCCGTTCAGCCTCACCGGAGACCAGCAGGCTGTTGTCGCCGAGATCGAGGCGGACCTTTTCCGGGCTGTTCCCATGGCGAGGCTCCTGCAAGGCGACGTTGGCTGCGGCAAGACCCTTGTGGCCGTGCTGTCCGCGCTCCTTGTCGTCGGCTCGGGGGAGCAGGTTGCCTTTGTTGCGCCAACAGAGCTCCTGGCCCGTCAGCACGCGGAAAGCGCCGCGCGGCTCGTCGAGCCCCTTGGCGTGAGGATTGCGTTCCTGTCAGGCACCGTGACAGGGGAGTCCCGCGCCTTGTTGCTGAAGGCGTTGGCAGCGGGCGGGGTCGACATCCTGTTCGGAACGCATGCGCTTTTCTCCAGGGAGGTTGTCTACCGTGACCTCGGGCTGGTGGTCATCGACGAACAGCACAAGTTCGGCGTGCTGCAGCGCCAGGCCCTGACGGAAAAGGGAGAATCTCCGGACCTCCTCCTCATGACGGCCACGCCAATTCCCCGCACACTTGCCCTCACGGCATTCGGAGACCTCGATGCGTCCACCATTCGCACCATGCCGCCCGGACGCCATCCTGTGGTCACGCACCTGGCGCGGGAAGGAAACGAGGAGAAAGTGTACCGCTGGGTGCTCGGTGAGCTTGAGAAGGGCAGGCAGGCGTATTTCGTGTACCCCCTCATCGGGGAATCGGAATCCCTGGCCGTGAAGGACGCGGAATCGGCGTTCCAGCGGCTCTCTAACGTCGTGTACCCGGGCGTTCCCATCGCCCGCGTCCACTCGAAAGTCGCCGAAGAGGAAATGGAGAGGACGATGGCCGCCTTTGCGGCCGGCAGCATCTCCATCCTCGTGGCTACAAGCGTCGTCGAGGTCGGCGTGGACATTCCCAATGCCACCTGCATGGTCGTGGAGCATGCTGAGCGCTTCGGTCTTTCCACTCTGCACCAGCTGCGCGGCCGGGTGGGGCGGGGAGGTAGGCAATCCTATGCTTTCCTGGTCTACGGGAAGAAGCTCACCTCTGACGGCATCGAGCGGCTGAAGATCATGAAGGAGACGACCGACGGTTTTCTGATCGCCGAAAACGACATGCGCCTGCGCGGTCCGGGGGAGCTTCTGGGTGTGAGGCAGAGCGGCTTTCTCAATTTCCGGGCCGCGGACCTGGCCGTTCACGGCCACCTCCTGCTGCAGGCGCGGGAGGACGCCGGCAGAGTGCTCCGGGAGGATCCCGGGCTCCTTCTGCCGGACAACGCGGTGATCGGGCGGATGCTCGGCGTGGGCGCATGGGCGGGAGGTCCGCAAGGCCACGTGGTGGAGACAGCGCCGTGAGGGTGACCGGAGGCGCGTACAGGGGAAGGAACATCCTGTGTCCTCCCGGCGTCATTCGCCCCTCAATGGACAGGATGCGGCAGTCCCTGTTCTCGATCCTGGGCGACATGCAGGGGCTGTCATTCCTTGACCTTTTCAGCGGATCAGGGGTCATCGGCGTGGAAGCGGCGTCCCGGGGAGCCCAGCCGGTCCTCCTGGTGGAGAAGGATCCCAGGAAAAGGGCGACGATTCAGAAGAACATGGCTTTCGTGCAAACGCCGATAGAGCTGATGACCGCCCCTGCAGAACGTTTTCTCAAGAATGACAAGCGGTCGTGGGACCTCATTTTCCTGGATCCGCCCTTCGATTACGCGACAAAGTCCGAGGTCCTGGACGAGGTGCATCCCCATCTGACGCACGACGGGCTTGCCATCATCCACCTGCACACGGCGGAGAAGCTGGCCGTGGAAAGGCCGGGTCTACAGCTTGCTGACCGCAGGACCTACGGGCAGTCGCTCCTGCTGTTCTTCCGTCAGGCCGGGGGTGGTGACCGGCCTTGACCGTCGCATGGTGCCTCTGATAGGATCGCGCGGTCAGAGGGGCATGGTCGGCGTGGGCTCTCGCCGTCCTGCGTGACGCCTTCGGCGTCACTGGGCCGGCTGTCGCCCGGATGGCCATCCATGGCCACGCCGACCCGTAGCCGCGACGATGCGCTTGCGCAGAGGCGCGGTAGGCATCCCTGCCTATGCCCTTGTAGCTCAGTCGGTAGAGCACCTCCTTGGTAAGGAGGGGGTCAGCGGTTCAAATCCGCTCGAGGGCTCGACATGGGCGGTGCGGAAAAGGTCGTGCCGTTCCGGAAAGGCAGATTATCCGCGACTACTTGACACTAATGCCTTCGTGTATATAAATTTGTCGTTCAACCTACTCCAGGGAGATACGAATGGCCAAAGGGAAAGCGAAGAACCTCGAGCTCGTCGCACTCCAATGCACCGAGTGCGATCGACGCAACTATACCACCACGAAAAACCGCAAGAACACCCAGGGCAAGCTGGAGTTCACCAAGTACTGCCGGTGGGACAGGAAGCATACCCTCCACAAGGAAGCGAAGGTAAAGTAGGTTTCCATAGGCCAGTAGCTCTAATGGTAGAGCGCCGGTCTCCAAAACCGGATGTTGCGGGTTCGAGTCCTGCCTGGCCTGTCAGGCCTGTACGGAGAAGGGAATGAAGAAGATCATCCTGTTTTTTCAAGAGAGCTTCGCGGAGCTCAGAAAGGTGACCTGGCCCAGCAGGGACGAGGCAACGGCCTCCACCAAGGTCGTGCTGGTGTCGGTCATCATCATCGCAGCCATCCTTGGATTGGTGGACTTCATCCTGTTCAAGGTCGTGGACTGGATATTCTAAGACAGGGACCTGCATGGCGAAGGCCTGGTTTGTCGTCCATACATATTCTGGATACGAGAACAAGGTGCAGAAGCACGTCCGCATGCTTGTGGACAAGGGTACGCTCAAGGACCATGTCTTCGACGTGAAGGTTCCCTCGGAAGAGGTTGTGGAGATCAAGGACGGCCGCAAGAAGGTGTCCACCAAGAAGTTCCTTCCCGGCTACATCATGGTTGAGATGGACCTGCCGGATATCGGGTGGAAGGAGATCTGCCAGGAGATTCGCAAGATCCCCGGCGTCACCGGGTTTGTGGGGTCAAGCCGCAACCAGAAGCCCCAGCCCATTTCCCAGGAGGAAGCCCGCGGCATCCTCCAGAAAGCCGGCGAGATCAAGGCAGACCGTGTCTTGAAGCCGCGCCAGAGTTTCTCGGTAGGGGAGATGGTGCGAATTGTCGATGGCCCGTTTGAATCCTTCACCGGGAACATCGAGGAGGTGAATACCGAGAAAGGCAAGTTGCGGGTCATGGTGGGGATATTTGGACGCTCCACGCCTGTGGAAGTCGACTATCTCCAGGTGGAGAAGATCTGAGCACATTCAAGAACCCTCTTGAGCCGCGTGAGAACGCGGACCAGTTGGGAGCCTCGGAAAGCGCCGCTTGCCCTGGGAAGCGCGCGCCAGGGGGCGATAGCACCACGGAGGAGAGATAGAGTATGGCGAAGAAGACAGTCAAGGCAATCGTCAAGCTTCAGGTGCCTGCGGGAAAGGCCACGCCGGCCCCGCCGGTGGGACCTGCCCTTGGTCCTCACGGCGTGCAGGCCGCCCAGTTCTGTCAGCAGTTCAACGAGAGGACCAAGAAGCAGGAGCCGGGCGTGCTGATCCCGGTGGTCATCACGATCTACACGGACAAGAGCTTCACTTTCATCACCAAGACGCCGCCCGCGGCCGTGCTCATCAAGAAGGCGCTGGGGCTGGAGAAGGGAAGCGGGGAGCCCAACAAGACAAAGGTGGGGGCGCTGACAAGGGACAAGCTGTGCGCTATTGCGGAGCAGAAGATGCCCGACCTCACGGCAAAGGACATCGAGGCTGCCATGAAAATCATCGCCGGCACCGCCCGCAGCATGGGCGTCACGGTGGAGGGTTGATCAGATGGCGCACGGAAAGAAATACCGGGCATCGCTTGAAAAGTTCAACCGGGCAGAGACCTACGCCCTGGACAAGGCGGTCGAACTGGTGAAGGAGCTTGCATACGCCAAGTTCGACGAGACCGTGGAGGTCTCGATGAAGCTCAACATCAAGAGCAAGCACACCATCAGGGATGTCATGGCTTTCCCGAACATGTTCGGGAAAGAGAAGAAGATCCTGGTGTTCGCCAAGGGGGACAAGGCTGAGGAAGCGCGCAAGGCGGGAGCTGCGTTCGTGGGGGACGCAGACCTCATTGAGAAGATCAAGGGAGGCTGGCTGGACTTTGACATCGCCGTTGCCACCCCTGACATGATGAAGGACGTGGGCAAGCTCGGACAGATCCTGGGCCGGCGCGGGCTCATGCCCAACCCCAAGACCCAGACGGTCACCTTCAACATCAAAGAGGCCCTGGATGAGCTGAAGAAGGGCCGCGTGGAATACCGCGCGGACAAGGGCGGAGTTGTCCACCTGGCGGTGGCCAAGCTCTCCATGGACAAGGAGCAGATCGCGGCCAACGCTACTGCGTTCATCCAGGAAGTCGTGCGCAAGAGGCCGTCGGACCTCAAGGGGGACTACGTGCACTCCATCGTCCTGTCCTCCACGATGGGACCCGGCATCAGGCTCTCTCCGAAGGACAGGGCCTTCGTGGCGTAAGGAGTAGGAAGAACAATGGCTACCACGGTCAAGAAGATACAGCAGTACAAGACGAAGGCAGTGACGAAGCTGAAGGAAGACTTCGCCAGGACGCCGGACCTGATTCTCTCCGATTTCCGCGGGCTCACCTTTCCGCAGATGATCGAGCTGCGGGCCAAGCTCAGCGAGCAGGGGACCACCTACCGCGTGGTGAGAAACGCCTTCGCTCGCATAGCAATGAAAGAGGCAGGCCTGCCGGATGTCTCTGCCATGCTGGAAGGGCCCACTGCGCTGGCATTCCTTGGCAAGGACCCCAGCCCTGCTGCCAAAGTCCTGGTGGACTTTACAAGGAGCGCGCCCCTGACCATCAAGGGCGGCGTCGTGAGCGGGAAGGTCTTCGGCCCCAAGGAGATCGAGGCACTTTCCAGGCTGCCTGGCCGCCTCCAGCTCCTGGCATCGCTCATGGGGACCATGAATGCGCCCCTGATGACATTGATGTACGTCATGAACGGCGTGTCCTCGAAACTCGTGAGGACGCTTGCGGCGGTTGCCGACAAGAAGAAAGCCGAACAGAAATAGCCCCGCCAGTCTTCAACACCTGTGCCAGCTGGCGGTGAGAAAACAAGGAAGGAGAAGATAAATGGCAGTACTAACAAATGAGGAGATCCTGGAAGCGATCGCCTCGAAGACGGTCCTCGAGGTCTCCGAGCTCGTCAAGATGATGGAAGAGAAGTTCGGCGTCACGGCGGCAGCGCCGGTGGCGATGGCGGCGGGGCCCGCGGCCGCGGCGGCCGGCCCGGCAGCCGAGGAAAAGACGGAGTTCACCGTCATCCTCAAGAGCTTCGACGAGGCCAAGAAAATTCCTGTGATCAAGGAAGTCCGCGCCATCACGGGCCTCGGTCTCAAGGAGGCGAAAGATCTGGTTGAAGCGGGCAACAAGACGCTCAAGGAGAATATCTCCAAGGACGACGCCGCGAAGATCAAGCAGCAGCTGGAAGCGGCTGGCGCGGTCGTTGAGATTCAGTAAGAGCGTCTCGACGCGCAACCCCACGGAGTACCGTGGGAGGCGCGGTCCCGCTGCGTACCACCGCGTGAGCGTGGTGGGCGCAGCGATCCGCGCGCGTACCTTTGTATCTACTCGATGACAAACCACCGGCGGGGAGAACCGCCGGTGGTCAGTCATTTATCAGGGTGTTGGCACGACTAATGCGGGCGGCCACGCCTACCGGATACCACTGTGGTGTGCATTAGGGGGGATGAATGATTCTGGACAAGTCCAAGAAGATCAAGCGTATTCTTTTTGGCAGGGGCTACGACGATGTCATGGAGATCCCCAATCTCGTCGACATCCAGCTCTCCTCCTACGAGAGGTTTCTCCAGCGCAAGACCCTTCAGAAGGCAGAGCCGCCCCTGAAGCAGGGGCTAGAAGAAGTTTTCCTATCCACGTTCCCGATCGAAAGCCCCAACGGGGACATGCTCCTGGAGTACTGCGGCTATTCGCTGGATGAGCAGAACATCAAGTTCGGCGAGCAGGAATGCAAGCAGAAAGGTCTCACCTTCGCCATCCCGCTGAAGGCCAAGATCAACCTGATCTTCCTCAACACGGGTGAGATCAGGCAGAAAGAGATCTACATGGGGGACATCCCCATCATGACCGACAAGGGCACTTTCGTCATCAACGGCGCGGAGCGCGTTGTGGTCAGCCAAATCCACAGGTCTCCCGGCGTCATCTTCTCCCATGAGAAGGGCGTCTTCTCCTCGCGGATCATTCCCTATCGCGGCTCGTGGCTGGAGTTCGAGATAGACCAGAAGAAGGAGCTCATCTACGCCAAGATAGACCGCAAGAAGAGGATCCTTGCAACAATCTTTCTGCGCGCCCTGGGCTATGAGACGCGGGAGTCGATCATCGAGCTGTTCTACAAGGTGGAGAAGGTCAAGGTGACCGACAACCGCGAGGACAAGGAACGCCTGGTCGGGCGCAACTTTGCCCGCGGCGTCACCACCAAGGAAGGCGAAGGTCAGAAGACGCTCTACCGCGCGGGGGACAAGATCCACCCCCACGACGTTGAAGAGCTTGTCCACGCCGGAGTAAAGGAGATCTTCCTCATCGACTTCGAGAACGAGAAGTCGCTCCATTCGCCCATCATCCTCAACTGCTTCGAGAGGGAAGAGGTGAAGTTCACCAAGGAGTCGGCGGGCCAGGAAGAGATCTCCAAGGACGATGCCATTCTTCGCGTGTATTCGATCATAAAGCCGGGAGAGCCCATCACCATCGAGAACGCTGAAAAGGACCTGCATTCCATGTTCTTCTCCAGCCGGCGCTATGACCTGGGACGGGTTGGCCGCTACAAGCTGAACAAGAAGTTCGACTACTCCGAGCAGGTGAAGACCCATACGCTGATCAAGGAAGACATCATCAACACGATGACCTGGCTGATCAGGGTCTACATCGGGGAAAACAACGTTGACGACATCGACCATCTGGGCAACCGCCGCGTGCGTTCCGTGGGAGAACTGCTCACCAACCAGCTGAAGGTCGCCTTCACGCGCATGGAGAGGATTGCCAAGGAAAGAATGTCCCTGAAGGAAGCGGACACCATCAAGCCGCAGGACCTCATCTCCATCAAGCCCATCGTGGCCACGATCAAGGAGTTCTTCGGCTCCAGCCAGCTCTCCCAGTTCATGGACCAGGTCAACCCTCTTGCCGAGCTGACTCACAAGCGCAGGCTGAATGCCCTGGGGCCGGGGGGTCTTTCCCGTGACCGGGCCGGCTTCGAGGTGCGCGACGTGCACTACACGCATTACGGCAGGATGTGTCCCATCGAGACCCCCGAAGGTCCGAACATCGGGCTGATCGTTTCATTGGCAAACTATACCCGGGTGAACGAGTACGGGTTTCTGGAGACCCCCTACCGCAAGGTTAAGAATGGCAAGGTCAGCAACGACATCGAGTACCTTTCCGCCATGGATGAAGAGCGCTACTACATCGCCCAGGCCAACGCGGTCCTCTCCCCCAAGGGGGAGTTCCTGGAGAAGCAGGTCTCCGTGCGCAAGGGCGGCGACTATATCTCGCGGGCACCGGAAGACATCCAGTACATGGACGTCTCTCCGAAGCAGATCATTTCGGTATCCGCGTCGCTGATCCCGTTCCTCGAGCACGACGACGCCAACCGGGCCCTCATGGGGTCCAACATGCAGCGCCAGGCCGTGCCACTCATCTCTCCCGAGCCCCCGCGCGTGGGCACGGGGATGGAGGCAAAGACGGCTTACGATTCCGGGGTGTGCGTCATTGCGCGGCGGGCGGGGACCATCACCAACGTCACCAGCCTCGAGATACGGATCAAGCCGGACGAGGCCAGGCGGGACGAGGACGTATACGCGCTGCTGAAGTACCAGCGCACCAACCAGGACACCTGTTACACGCAGAAGCCGATTGTCCAGGTAGGCAGGCACGTGGCGGCCGGAGACGTGATTGCCGACGGCCCGGCAACGTATCAGGGCGAGCTTGCCCTGGGCCGAAACCTGTTGTGCGCATTCATGCCGTGGAACGGCTACAACTACGAGGACGCCATTCTGGTCTCGGAGAGTGTGGTCCAGCAGGATGCCTTCAGCTCCATCCACATCAAGGAGTTTTCCGTGGAGGTGCGGGAGACCAAGCTGGGGCCTGAGAAGATCACACGGGACATCCCCAACACGAACGAGCATGCCTTCGAGCAGCTCGACGAAGAGGGGATCATCCGGGTGGGCGCCACGGTCAAGGCAGGCTCCATCCTCGTTGGCAAGGTCACCCCGAAGAGCGAGACCGATTCCACCCCTGAGTTCAAACTCCTGAACTCGATCTTTGGAGAGAAGGCCAAGGAGGTGCGGGACACCTCCCTGCGCGTTCCGCACGGCGTCGAGGGGACGGTGATCGACGTTCAGCGCCTGAAGAGGGTCAACGGCGACGAGCTTGACCCTGGCGTCGAAGAGGTGGTCAAGGTCCTGATTGCCGCCAAGCGAAAGCTGCAGGAGGGCGATAAGCTGGCCGGGCGCCACGGCAACAAGGGTGTTGTGGCCCGCGTGCTGCCCGTGGAGGAGATGCCATACATGGAGGACGGTACGTCCATCGACATCGTGCTGAATCCGTTGGGTGTTCCGTCTCGTATGAATCTGGGACAGATAATGGAGACAGAGCTCGGGTGGGCGGCAACGGCGCTGGACGAATGGTATTCCACGCCGGTGTTCCAGTCCGCCTCCAACGAGATGATCGAGGGCAAGCTCAAAGAGGCCAACCTGCCCACCTCGTCAAAGGTGACCCTTCTTGACGGGCAGAGCGGCGAACCTTTCGAGAACCAGATCACGGTCGGCACCATCTATATACTGAAGCTCCACCATCTGGTGGACGACAAGATGCATGCCCGATCCACGGGCCCCTACTCCCTGGTCACGCAGCAGCCTCTGGGCGGCAAGGCCCAGTTCGGCGGCCAGAGGCTGGGAGAGATGGAGGTGTGGGCGCTGGAAGCGTACGGCGCGGCCAACACGCTCCAGGAGCTGCTCACCATCAAGAGCGATGACATGATGGGACGGGCCAAGATCTACGAAAGCATCGTGAAGGGAGAGGTCTCGACGAGCCCCGACATCCCTGAGAGCTTCAACGTCCTGGTACAGGAGATGCGCGGCCTTGCGCTCGACGTGAGCATTTTCGATGCAAAGAACAAGCAGATAGCTCTGACCGAGCGGGATGAAGAGTTGATTGACCGGCAGATGAGCCGGTTCTAGCCGCACATCGCGAAGGCGATGTGCACCGGAGGCGTCCATGCGAGATCTTCAAGATTTCGATCACATACTGATCAAGCTTGCCTCACCGGACCAGATCCGGGCCTGGTCCTACGGCGAGGTCAAGAAGCCCGAAACCATCAACTACCGCACCCTGCGGCCCGAGAAGGATGGACTGTTCTGCGAGCGGATCTTCGGCACCACCAAGGAATGGGAGTGCTACTGCGGCAAGTTCAAGTCCATCCGGTACAAGGGCGTGATCTGCGACCGCTGCGGCGTGGAGGTCACCCACTTCAAGGTCCGGCGCGAGCGCATGGGGCATATCGAGCTGGCAGCCCCCGTGGCCCATATCTGGTATTACCGTTCGGTGCCCTCGCGGATCGGGCTCTTCCTTGACCTGCAGATCGCGGCCCTTCGCTCCATTCTCTTCTATGAAAAGTACATCGTCATCGATCCGGGCGACACGGAGTTGAAGCGCATGCAGATCCTCACCGAGGAGGAGTTTCTTGAGGCGCGGGAGCGCTACGGGATGTCCTTCACTGCGGGGATGGGCGCGGAAGCCGTTCGGACCCTGCTGGAAGGCGTGGACATCGACGTCCTGGCGGAGGAGCTTCGCCGCAAGATGATCGAAAAGGGCGCCAAAGCGGACAAGCGCCTCCTGAAGCGCATCGAGTTGGTGGAAAAATTCCGCCAGTCCAACAACAAGCCCGAGTGGATGATCCTGGAAGTCATCCCGGTCATTCCGCCTGAGCTGCGGCCCATGGTCCAGCTCGACGGCGGCCGGTTCGCCACCTCTGACCTGAACGATCTGTATCGCAGGGTCATCAATCGCAACAACCGCCTGAAGAGGCTCCTTGCTCTCAACGCCCCTGACATCATCATCAGGAACGAGAAAAGGATGCTCCAGGAAGCTGTGGATGCCCTTTTCGACAATTCCAAGAAAAAGAGGGTGGTGAAGGGCGCCGCCAACCGGCCCCTGAAGTCCCTCTCCGACATGCTCAAGGGCAAGCAGGGCAGGTTCCGCCAGAACCTTCTGGGCAAACGCGTGGATTATTCGGGCCGGTCCGTCATCGTGGTTGGCCCGGAGCTGAAGCTGCACCAGTGCGGACTTCCGTCAAAAATGGCGCTGGAGCTGTTCAAGCCGTTCATCATGCGCAAGCTCGTTCAGAAGGACGTCGTCTACAATATCAAGAAGGCGAAGACCCTGGTCGAGCAAGAGAGCCCCGAGGTCTGGGCAGTGCTGGAGGAGGTGGTCCAGGAGCATCCGGTGATGCTCAACCGGGCCCCGACGTTGCACCGCCTGGGAATCCAGGCCTTCGAGCCCATCCTCGTGGAAGGAAAGGCAATCAAGCTGCACCCGCTGGTCTGCCACGCTTTCAACGCGGACTTCGACGGCGACCAGATGGCCGTGCACGTTCCTCTCACTCCCGAGGCGCAGACCGAGTGCTGGACCCTGCTCCTTTCCTCGAAGAACCTGCTCAATCCGGCCAGCGGGCACCCCATCGCCGTGCCCACCCAGGACATGGTGCTCGGGATCAACTACCTCACGCGCGAGCGCCCTGGGGCAAAAGGGGAAGGCAAGCACTTCTCCACCCTGGACGAATGCATCCTCTCAGTGGACGCCCGTGGCGTGGACTATCAGGCCACGGTGAAGGTGAAAGTGGACGGCCAGTGGCTGGAGACTACCCCCGGACGCGTCATCCTGAATGACAACATCCCCAGGGACCTTGGGTACCTCAACTATTCAATGGGTGAGAAGGAGCTCCTGAACCTCATCGCCCGCTGCTACAAGGAGAAGGGCCCGGCGGTCACCGTGCGGATGCTGGATGCGGTCAAGGACCTCGGCTTCAAGTACGCCACCAGGTTCGGCGCCACCATCGGAATGGACGATATCGTCATCCCTGAGGCCAAGAAGCCGCTCATCAAGGAGGCCAACTCGAAGGTCGACGAGATCCAGCGCCAGTACCTTCAGGGGCACATCACCAACGAGGAGCGGTATAACCGGGTTATCGAAGTGTGGAGCTCCACTAATGAGCTGATCACCAATGAGCTCATGGACGAGCTGCGCAAGGACAAGGACGGATTCAACCCCGTGTACATGATGGCCTACTCCGGGGCGCGCGGAAGCAGGAGCCAGATCCGCCAGCTCGCCGGCATGCGCGGCCTCATGGCCAAGCCGTCGGGAGACATCATCGAGCTGCCCATCCGGTCCAACTTCAAGGAAGGCCTCTCCGTCATCGAGTTCTTCATCTCCACAAACGGCGCCCGCAAGGGTCTTGCGGACACGGCGCTCAAGACGGCCGACGCAGGGTACCTCACCCGCAGGCTGGTGGACATCGCGCAGGACGTGGTCATTGCGGAGGAAGACTGCGGCACCATCAACGGCATTGATCGAAAGGCGATCAAGGACGGGGAAGACATCGTTGAGGCCCTGCATGACCGCATCTCGGGCAGAACTTCCCTGGAGAAGGTCAAGCACCCAATCACCGGGGAGCTCATCGTTGACACGAATGGGGAGATCACGGACGAGATCGCGCAGGCCATCGAGGACGCGGGCATAGAAGGGGTGAGGATACGCTCCGTGCTCACATGCGACTCGAAATACGGCGTGTGCGCCCACTGTTATGGAAGGAACCTGGCAACCTACAAGCCCGTGGAGATAGGCGAAGCGGTCGGGATTATAGCGGCGCAGTCCATCGGGCAGCCCGGCACGCAGCTCACGATGAGAACGTTCCACATCGGAGGGGCGGCCACCAAGATCTCTGAGGAGAACCGCATCTACCTCAAGTATCCTGTCTGGGTGGAGAAGATCCAGGGCAGTACGGTGGCCATCGACAACGGCAACATGCTCTTCACCCGCAAGGGTTCGGTGACGGTGCGCAGGATCCTCGCCAGCCACGATCTGCAGAAGGGAGACCGGGTGCTCGTCAAGGACGGGCAGAGGCTGCTGAAGAAGGGGGCCGAGCCACTCATCCAGAGGAAGGGAGAGACTATAACCTCCTCCGAGATCTGCTATGTGAAGCTCATGACGGACAGGCTGCTCCTCATCGCGCAGCCCCAGGTCATCGATATCAGAAACGGGGCCGAGCTCATCGCCAAGGAGAAGGAGGTGGTCCCCGCTGAGGAAACAATCGCCTTCTTCGACCCCTTCTCCGAGCCCATCATCGCCGAGGCGACAGGGACGGTGGAGTTCCACGACATTGTCCTGGGCACCACCCTGAAGGAGGAGGTCAACGAGGATACCGGCAAGATCGAGAAAAAAATCACCGAGTATTCCCTGGAGAGCCTCCAGCCGCGCATCACCATCCGCGACGACAAGGGCAACGAGCTTGCCGGCTACTTCCTGCCTGGCAACGCGTATCTGAACATCGATGACGGAGAGAAGGTGAAGGCCGGTCGCATCATTGCCAAGCTGCTTCGGGAGAGCGTCAAGACCAGCGATATCACGGGCGGTCTGCCCCGGGTCGGCGAGCTGTTCGAGGCCCGACGGCCGAAGATCCCGTCAGTGCTCGCCAAGGTGAGCGGACGCGTCTCCTTCAAGGGAATCGTCAAGGGCAAGCGTGTCATCGTGGTCACAGACCCCTTCGACCGGGAGTTCAAGCACTTGGTGCCCATGGGCAAGCACCTCCTGGTGCGTGAGGCGGACGAAGTGTCCGCGGGGGACATGCTGTGCGACGGTCCCAAGGACCCGCACGACATCCTGCTGATCCTCGGGGAGACGGAGCTGCACAGCTACCTGCTGAACGAGATCCAGGAGGTCTACCGGCTTCAGGGCGTTCGCATCAACGACAAGCACATCGGGGTCATCATCCGTCAGATGATGAAGAAGGTGGAGATCGTGGACGTGGGGGACACCCCGTTCATCTTCGGCCAGCAGGTGGACCGCTACAAGTTCCATGAGGAGAACAGAAAGACGCTGCGGGAAGGCGGGCAGCCGGCCATCGCGCGTCCCATTCTCCTGGGCATCACCCGCGTGTCGCTCAACATCGATTCCTGGCTTTCCGCCGCATCCTTCCAGGAAACCACGCGGGTTCTCACCAACGCGTCGATCTCGGGGAGCGTGGATCACCTGCGCGGCCTGAAGGAGAACGTCATCATCGGGCACCTGATCCCCGCGGGAACGGGCATGAGGAAATACCGCGAGATCAAGCTGTACGACGAGAACATGGAAGACCTCGACATTTCGATCAACAGGATCATCGAGGAGAAGCGGAAGGAAAGGGAGCTGAAGGCTCTGCTGGAGGCGGAGAAGGCGCAGCTGCCCAGCGCGGAGAGCGTGCTGGCACCGGACTAGCCAGGCCATGGAGGGCAAGGGCGAGCGAGGCCAGGGAGGGCCGAACGCGAGCCCAGCCCCGAAAGGCGTGCGGAAGGGGCCTAACAAAGCCCGAGGCTTTGCCAGGGCAGGCATTTTGCGGAAATGCCGGGAGCCCTGGGGACTGGACACTTTGGGGGCTGATCGGTATACTCTCCTTGCATCTGGGAGGGGATCCGACCAACTGCCACGAGACCTGTGGTTGGCGGAACGCCGGACGAAACATTCGGCGTAGTGGGCGGGAACAGTTGTGACACTTCGGTTCCGTAACCCCGGAAAAACTGCGCCGCGTGGGGTTGACTTTTTTTTTGTGCGCGAGTATCGTTTCCACCCGCTGGATTTCCGGGTGTCCTGAGAAGGAAAGGTAGCAAAAGGGTTTATGCCGACGATCAATCAGCTGGTACGATTGGGGCGAAGGGCCGTCCAGAAGAAGACAAAGGCCCCGGCGCTCCAGAATTGCCCTCAGAAGAGGGGGGTCTGCACGCGCGTGATGACAGTCACCCCCAAGAAGCCCAACTCAGCGCTTCGCAAGGTGGCCCGCGTCCGACTCACCAATGGGATCGACGTTACGGCATACATCCCCGGCATCGGACATAACCTCCAGGAGCACTCGGTGGTGCTCATCAGGGGCGGAAGGGTGAAGGACCTTCCCGGCGTCCGCTACCATATTGTTCGCGGCGCCAAGGATACTCTCGGGGTCGAGGACAGGAAAAAGGCCCGGTCGAAGTACGGGACCAAGAGACCCAAGGCGTAGCAGAGAGGGAATACGATGCCGAGAGGCCAGCTGATTCGAAAGAAGAGGGTCATCCTCGATCCAAAGTACAAGAATCCCGTGATCGGGAAGTTCGTAGCACGCATGATGGAGCAGGGCAAAAAGAGCGTCTCATATGGAAGCATCTACTCTGCCCTGGATATCATCCAGCAGAAGGTAAGCGGCAAGGAGCCACTGGAGGTTTTCCAGAAGGCGCTGGAAAACGTCAAGCCCGTCGTGGAGGTCAAATCACGAAGGGTCGGGGGGGCGACACTCCAGGTCCCTGTCGAGATACGGGAAGAGCGCCGGGACGCGCTTGCCATGCGCTGGATCATTGGGTTCTCCCGGGGCCGCCACGGGCGGTCCATGGGTGAGAAACTGGCAGCAGAGCTCATTGACGCTTTCAATAACACCGGGTCCGCGATAAAAAAGAAGGAAGACACCCACAAGATGGCGGAGGCGAACAAGGCTTTTGCTCACTACCGCTGGTAAGCGGGACACTGGGCGTCGTATGGAATCGCGGTTTCCCCTGTCGTCGATCCGCAATATTGGCATCATGGCCCATATTGACGCGGGAAAGACGACAACGACAGAGCGCATCCTGTACTACACCGGCAGGACGCACAAGCTTGGCGAAGTGCATGACGGCGAAGCCAAGATGGATTGGATGGACCTGGAGAAGGAGCGCGGCATCACCATCACGGCGGCCGCCACCTTCTGCGAATGGCGCGGCGTGCAGGTCAACATCATCGACACGCCGGGACACGTCGACTTTACAGTCGAGGTGGAACGTTCTTTGAGAGTATTAGACGGAGCGATCGGGGTGTTTTCTGCCGTTGAAGGCGTGGAGCCCCAGAGCGAAACGGTCTGGAAGCAGGCCAACCGCTACAATGTGCCGCGCGTCGCGTTCATCAACAAGATGGACCGCGTGGGGGCCCGGTTCGAGGAGGTGGTGCAGGAGATGCACTCCAAGCTCGGAGCCAATGCGGTTGCCATTCAGCTTCCCATCGGAAAGGAAGCGGATTTCGTCGGGCTGGTGGACCTGGTTCGCATGCGGGCGCTGATCTGGGACGAAGACGTTCTCGGGGCGACCTTCCGTGACGTCGAGGTCCCCAAGCAGCTCGTTGACAAAGCTCACGCGGCGCGCACGGTGCTGTTGGAGAAGATTGCGGAAACGGATGACGGCATCATGACGGCGTATCTGGACGGAGCTGAAGTACCGGAGGGAATCCTCACGGCGGCCATCCGGGCGGCGACCATCCAGGGCAAGATCTTTCCCGTTGTGTGCGGGACGGCGTTCAAGAACAAGGGTATCCAGCCCCTTCTGGACGCGGTTGTGGACTACCTGCCTTCACCGGCAGATGTGGAGCCGACAACGGGGACTGTGCCCAGCACGGGGGACTACATCAAGCGTCCGCCGAAGGACGACGAGCCCTTTGCGGCGCTGGCTTTCAAGATCATGACCGATCCTTTCGTGGGGAAGCTGACTTTCTTCCGGGTCTATTCGGGGCGGCTGTCATCGGGGTCGTATATCTACAACGCCACCGCGGACAAGCGGGAGAGGGTCACCAGGATACTGCGGATGCATGCCAATGAACGGGAAGAGATCAAGGAGGTCTTCCCGGGTGACATTGCAGCCGCGGTTGGGCTGAAGAAGACCACGACGGGAGACACCCTCTGTGAGGAGGAGCATCCAGTCATTCTTGAATCCATGGTGTTTCCCGACCCGGTCGTTTCCGTCGCTATCGAGCCGAAGACCAGGGATGATGAGCAGAAGCTCTCCTCCGCCCTGCACAAGCTCTCGGAGGAGGACCCGACCTTCAAGGTCCGTTTCGACAAGGAAACGGGTCAGACGATCATCAGGGGGATGGGAGAGCTGCACCTGGAGGTGCTCGTGGAGCGGATGTTCCGCGAGTTCAACGTTGCGGCCAACGTCGGTGCCCCCGAGGTCGCCTACCGTGAGACCATCAGGGACTCTTCGGAGGCGGAAGGAAAGTTCATCAAGCAGACCGGCGGACACGGGGCCTACGGGCACGTGATCATGAGCTTCGAGCCGCTGCCCCCGGGGACCGGGTTTGTTTTCGAGAACAAGGTCATTGGAGGCCGCGTTCCGCGGGAGTACGTGCCGGCCGTGGAAAAGGGGATCAAAGAAGCCATGGAGAATGGCGTTCTGGCGGGGTACCCCATGGTGGACTTCCGCGCCGCCCTGCTGGACGGGAGTTACCACGACGTGGACTCCAGCGAAATGGCCTTCAAGGTCGCGGCGTCGATGGCATACAAGTCGGGCTGTGCAAAAGCCAAACCGACTATCCTTGAACCGATCATGGCGGTGGAGTGCGCCACCCCTGAGGAATACCTCGGGGACGTGATCTCGGACTTCAGCGCGCGCATGGGCCACGTGGAGGGGATTGAAGATCGGCCTGGGAGTAAGGTGGTGAAAGCCCTCGTACCCTTACGGAGCATGTTCGGGTACGTGACTTCGCTTCGCTCCATGACGAAGGGGCGGGCGTCACACACCATGCAATTCTCCCACTACCAGGAAACCCCCAGATCGATTCAGGAAGAGCTCGTAGAAAAGGTGAGAGGACGCGGCAGATAACGCGCGTCTTGGAAGGATTTCGAGCGGAGGAGCAGCGCCCCTACGCCACGGAATACCGTGGCGGGGCTGAGGGGCATGGCGCAACGAGGAAACTGCAAGGAGGAGTTGTATGGCGAAGGAGAAATTTGTTCGGTCGAAGCCCCACATCAACGTCGGCACCATCGGTCACATCGACCATGGAAAGACCACCCTCACTGCCGCAATCACCATGTACTGCGCAAAGAAGTACGGTGACAAGCTGATGAAGTACGAGGACATCGACAACGCTCCTGAGGAGAAGGCCCGGGGTATCACCATCAACACCCGGCACGTCGAGTACCAGTCAGAGAAGCGCCACTACGCGCATATCGACTGCCCGGGACACGCGGACTACATCAAGAACATGATCACCGGCGCTGCGCAGATGGACGGCGCAGTTCTCGTGGTTTCCGCCCCGGACTCCGTGATGCCGCAGACCCGCGAGCACATCCTCCTGGCCCGCCAGGTCGGCGTGCCTGCCATCGTCGTATTCCTCAACAAGGTCGACATGGTTGATGATCCCGAGCTGCTTGAGCTCGTCGAAGTGGAGATCCGCGACGTTCTGAAGTTCTACAACTTCCCCGGCGACAAGATCCCCATCGTCAAGGGCTCAGCCCTGAAGGCCATGGAGCATCCCGAGGTGGCTGAGAACACCAAGTGCATCGAAGAGCTCCTCAACACCATGGATAGCTACTTCCCGATTCCTCCGCGGCCGGTGGACAAGCCCTTCCTCATGCCCATCGAGGACGTGTTCTCCATTTCCGGGCGCGGCACCGTGGTGACAGGCAGGGTCGCAACCGGCACCATCCACGTCGGAGACGAGGTGGAGATCGTCGGGATCAAGGATACGCGGAAGACCACTGTGACGGGCGTCGAGATGTTCAACAAGCTGCTGGACGAAGGCCAGGCCGGAGACAACATCGGCACGCTGCTGCGCGGCATTGAGAAGGATGACGTGGAGCGCGGACAGGTCCTGGCGAAGATCGCGAGCATCACCCCGCACAAGAAGTTCAAGTGCACCGTCGTGGCGCTGACCAAGGAGGAGGGCGGCCGTCACTCGCCGTTCTTCACGGGGTATCGGCCGCAGTTCTATTTCCGGACCACGGACGTCACCGCATCAGTCACGCTGCCCGAAGGCAAGCAGATGGTCATGCCGGGTGACCACGTGACCGACATGACCGTGGAGCTGATCTACCCCATCGCCATGGACAAAGGGCTGCAGTTCGCTATCCGTGAGGGCGGCAAGACAGTCGGCGCCGGACAGGTCACGGATATCATAGAGTAGGAAGTCCGGCGCTGCGGCAGGGCCCCCGTGGCCAGCACCGCGCGCAGGACGACAGGGAGAGACACATGGCCAGGGAAAGGATTCGGGTTCGCCTTCGAGCCTTCGACATCGAGCTCATCGACCAGAGCGCGAAGTCCATCGTGCAGACCGTATTGAAGGCGGGCTCGCGCGTTTCGGGACCGATACCGCTTCCGATGAAGATCAACAAGTTCACGGTCCTGCGCTCGCCGCACGTGCACAAGAAGTCGCGCGAGCAGTTCGAGATGCGCACGCACAAGAGGCTCATCGACATACTCGAACCCACCCCGGCGGTCATGGACGCCCTCATGCGGCTGGAGCTTCCGGCCGGTGTCGACGTCGAAATCAAGCAGTGAGGCAGGGAATGCTCGGCCTAATTGGAACAAAAATCGGCATGACACAGCTTTTCAGTGACGACGGCACGCGCGTGCCGCTCAGCGTCATTCAGGTCGAGCCGAACGTCGTCGTGCAGCAGCGCACGGCTGAAAAGAACGGGTACAGCGCAATGGTTCTTGGCGCAGGGGCCATGAAGAAGACCCGCGTCAAGAAGCCGTACGGGGGACAGTTCCCCCAGGGAGTCGACCCCAGACGCTACCTCCTGGAGTTCAAGGACTTCGAGAAGGAAGCCAAGATCGGGGACATGGTAGGCGTGGAGATCTTCGAGGGGGTGCCCTTCGTTGACGTGCAGAGCGCCACGAAGGGCAAGGGCTTCCAGGGGGTCATGCGGCGACATGGGTTCCAGGGAGGACCAGGGGCGCATGGCTCGAAGTTCCACAGGGAGATGGGCTCGGTCGGAACGGGCGCGTTTCGCAAGATCATCAAGGGCTCGAAGATGCCCGGACGAATGGGCAACGCGAAATTGACCGTCCAGAACCTGCGGCTTTTCCGTGTGGACAAGGAAAAAGGGCTGCTCCTCATCAAGGGCGCTGTCCCCGGCCGACGCGGCGGCATGGTCGTCGTGCGGACGGCCAAGAAGAAGTAGGACGGGTTGCAATGAAGACACAGGTCTACGCGCTGGACGGCAACGCGGTGAAAGAGATCGAGCTTGCGGACGCAGTCTGGAACCGCGAGGTCAGCGAAGGCGCAATCTACCACGCCATCCGCAACGAGCTGGCCAACAAGCGGCTCGGCACGGCCAAGATCAAGGACCGCGGCGAGGTGCACGGCAGCAACAAGAAGCCATGGAAGCAGAAGGGCACCGGCCGCGCGCGCGCGGGGCAGAGGACCTCCCCGGTCTGGGTTGGCGGAGGAAAGATCTTCGGCCCCCGGCCCCGGGACTACAGCTATTCCATTCCGCGCAAGCTGAAGAGGCTTGCCCTCATATCCATCCTTTCGCTCAAGGCCAAAGAGGACAGGCTGCGCGTTGTGCAGGATTTCACGGTTGAAAGCGGCAAGACGAAGGACCTGGTGACGGCGCTTAAGAAGCTGGCCACCCAGGAGCGCACGGTCGTGGTGCTCAAAGACAACGACGCCATGATCCGCCGGGCGGGGCGCAACGTTCCCTGGCTCAGCTTCCTGAGCTTCAACAGGCTGCAGGCTCATGACCTCTTCTACTGCCACAAGCTGCTTGTCCTGGAGACGGCTGCCACAAAACTCGACGAGTTCTACGCGGCGGGGAACGGCGGCGACCAGAAGCCTGCCAGGGCGGCAAAGGCGACGAAAGGGGCCAAGGCATGACGCTCGAGAGGATTATCATCGAGCCGGTTGTCACTGAGAAAACGAACATCATGCGGGAGAGTCACAAGTACGTTTTCAGGGTGGACAGCCGGGCCAACAAGCACCAGATCATGGACGCCGTGCGCCGGCTGTACAACGTGCACCCGCTTTCGTGCAACGTGATGCGCACGGCCACCAAGCCCAAGAGGGTCCGCTACCGGCTGGGCTACACCGCGTCATGGAAGAAGGCAATCATCACCATCTCCCCGGAGGAGAAGATAGGGATCTTCGAAGGAGCATAGGCAGCGAATGGCAATCAAGAAATTCAGGCCACTGACACCGGGACTTCGGTTCAAGACAAGCCTCACCTTCGAGGAGATCACCAAAAAGACTCCTGAGAAGGCCCTGACCTCCGGCAAACCCAAGAACGCCGGGCGCGGCGCCGGCGGACGGATCAGCGTCCGGCGCAAGGGCGGCGGGCACAAGCGCAGGTACCGGGTCATCGATTTCCGGCGTGACAAGATCGGCATCCCAGGCAAGGTTTCCGCCATCGAGTACGATCCGAACCGCAGCTCCTTCATCGCCCTGGTGGTCTACAAAGACGGGGAGAAGCGCTACATCCTGGCTCCTGAAGGAATGACCGTGGGCCGCACCATCGTAAGCGGTCCGGAGGCGTCGTTCGAAATTGGAAATGCCATGCCGCTTTCCAAGATCCCCCTCGGGATCCAGATCCACAACATCGAGCTGAATCTCGGCAGGGGCGGCCAGATGGCCCGTTCGGCGGGGACCAGCGCCACGATTGTGGCCAAGGAAGGCGGATACGTCACCGTGCGCCTTCCCTCCGGCGAGATGCGGATGGTGAACGAGAAGTGCTTCGCGACAATCGGCGAGCTTGGGAACAAGGACCACATGAACGTCTCCCTGGGAAAGGCCGGCCGCAGCAGGTGGCTGGGCAAGAGGCCCAAAGTACGGGGCACGGCTATGAACCCGGTCGACCACCCGCACGGCGGCGGCGAAGGCAAGACAAAGGGCGGACGCCACCCGGTGAGCCCGTGGGGCCAGCCCACCAAGGGCTACAAGACGCGCAAGAAGCGCAACACGACGAGCCGCTTCATCGTCAAGAGAAGGAAATAGGGGGAACGGGGCGTGTCACGATCCATCAAGAAAGGACCTTTCATCGCGAAGAGCCTGTACAAGCAGGTCACCGACATGGGAAAGAGCGGGGAAAAGCGGATGGTCAAGACCTTTTCGCGCACCTCCACCATCATTCCCGAGATGGTCGGCTACACGATCAGCGTGTACAACGGCAAGACCTGGGTCCCCGTGTACGTCACGGAGAACCTGGTCGGCCACAAGCTCGGCGAGTTCGCTCCCACCCGGATTTTCCGGGGGCACTCCGGCTCTGACAAGAAGGTGGTGAAGAAATGAGCGACGCAGCAAAGGCGCCCAAGGCGCCGGGGCCGGAGAAAGCCGAAGGCAAGCCCCAGAGGAAGCCGCGCTCACCGCGCGTTCGCACGAGCGGCTATCGGGCAAGCGTCCCCTTCCAGCGGGTCTCCGCCACGAAGGTGAGACGGATCGCGGACAATATCCGGCGCAAGCCGTATGTGGAGGCCATGGCGCTCCTTGGCGTGCTGCCTCACAAAGGAGCACGGCTCCTGTCCAAGGTCATCCAGTCTGCGGCCGCCAACGCGCTGGCTCAGAACAAGAACCTTGACGAGCAGATGCTGTACGTCAAGGAGCTTTTGATCGACGTGGGGCCGACCATGAAGCGGATGTGGACGCGGGGTCGTGGCCGTGCTGACAGGCTCCTGAAGAGGTCGTGTCATATCTCCGTGGTCGTGGACGAGATCGGGGCGAAAGAGGTGGGGAATGGGTCAGAAGGTTAATCCTATCGGGCTGCGGCTGGGGATCAACAAGACCTGGTCGTCGCGGTGGTTCGTTGATCCCAAGCTGTACGCAACGACTCTGCACGAGGACCTTCGCCTCAGGAAGATCATCCTCAATTCCGAAGAGACCAAGGGCGCGGACATCGCCGAAGTCGAGATCATCCGCCATCCTCAGAGGGTCACGGTGATCATCCACACGGGCCGCCCGGGGGTGCTCATCGGGGCCAAGGGGGCGAACATCGAGAAGCTGGGCGGCAAGCTCCAGAAGTCCATCGGCAAAAAGATCCAGCTGCGCATCAAGGAGATCAAGCGCCCCGAGACGAATGCCAAGCTCGTGGCTGAGAACATCTCCCGACAGATCAAGGCCCGCGCTTCATACCGGCGCGCATGCAAGATGGCCATCCTGAACGCCATGAAGACGGGCGTTCAGGGGATCAAGGTGAAGATTTCAGGCCGTCTGTCGGGCGCCGAAATGGCGCGGAGGGAAGAGTTCAAGGAAGGGCGCATTCCGCTGCACACCTTCCGGGCCGACATAGACTACGGCACTGCCACGGCTATAACAACGTTCGGGTGCGTGGGAATCAAGGTGTGGATATTCAACGGCGAGGTCTACGGCCAGGCAAAGAAGGACGACGCCGGGCTGCTCGTGCGCCGCGGCAGGGAAGGCCGCGACGCCCGGGACGACAGGGACCGCGGCCGCGAGAGAGGTCAGGAGTAGCAGGTCATGTTGAGCCCGAAGAGAACGAAGTTCAGGAAGCAGCAGCGCGGGAAGTCGAAGGGTCGCGCCACACGGTGCACGGAGATCTCCTTTGGCGAGTTCGGTCTCGTGGCCCTGGAGCGCGAATGGATCACAAACCGCCAGATCGAGGCGGCCCGCATCGCCATCACTCGTCATGTGAAGCGCGGCGGCAAGGTGTGGATCAGGATATTCCCGGACAAGCCCTACACAAAGAAGCCCGCGGAAACGCGCATGGGAAAAGGCAAGGGAGCGCCGGAGTTCTGGGTTGCCCCCGTGAAGCCGGGCACGGTGATGTTCGAGCTGGGCGGCGTGGACCGCAAGATGGCTGAGGAAGCAATGAAGCGCGCCGGAAGCAAGATGCCCATCAAGACCCGGTTCATGAGCAGGGAAAGCGGAGACTGAGCATGAAGGACTCGTTCAAGGAACTGACGTACAACGAGCTCCTGGCCAAGCGGGAGGAGCTGCGCAGGCAGTACAGTGACCTCTGCGCCAATATGATCATCGGCCACGTTGACAATCCGCTCAGCAAGCGTACCGCGCGGCGCAGGCTTGCGCGGGCCAACAGCGTCATCCGGGAGTTCGAGCTCGGGATCAGGAAGCGCTAGGAGAACGGCACGTGGCAGAAACACAGAAGAGGGTTGAGAAGGTCCTGCAGGGCCGCGTCGTGAGCAACAAGATGCAGAAGACGATCGTCGTGGAGATCCAGCAGCGCAAGCTCCACCGGCTGTACAAAAAGTACCTCACGCGGACCAAGAAGATAAAGGCTCACGACGAGAAGAACGAATGCGGCATCGGCGACACGGTGCGTGTGGTGGAATCGCGCCCTCTGAGCAAGGAAAAGCGTTGGCGCCTCCTCTCCGTTGTGGAGAAGGCGAAGTAGGTGAGGAGCCGGCCATGATTCAGATGAAGACGCTTCTCAACGTCGCTGACAACAGCGGCGCGAAGCAGGTGCAGTGCATCAAGGTCCTCGGAGGCACGAGGCGCAAGTACGCCCGCATCGGAGACATCATCGTTGTGGCGGTGAAGGATGCCCTGCCCAACGCGGCCATCAAAAAGGGCGGGATCGAGAAGGCGGTCGTGGTGCGCACGCGCAAGGAATACCATCGCCCCGACGGGACGTTCATCCGCTTCGATGACAACGCCTGCGTCGTCATCGATGCGAACAACAACCCGAAGGGCAAGCGCATCTTCGGCCCCGTGGCGCGCGAGCTGCGCGACAAGGATTTCATGAAGATCGTGTCACTCGCGCCCGAGGTGCTGTAGGAGGAAGATGAGTCTCATGGCAACACAGGGGAGTCGGTTGAAGTTGAAGCTTCGCAAGAACGATACGGTGAAGGTGATCGCAGGCAGGGAGAAGGGCAAGTCCGGCCGGATTATCCGCATCGACAGGGAAAAGCTGCGCGCGGTTGTCGAAGGCCTGAACATGGTAAAGAAGGCCGTCAAGCAGAAGAAGCAGAACCAGAAGGGGGGGATCACTTCCGTCGAAGCGCCCATTCCGATCGGGAAGCTGGCAATCGTGTGCAAGAAATGCGGACCGACGCGGATCGGGTATGCCTTTGACGGCGACACCAAGAAGCGGGTCTGCCGCAAGTGCGGGGGGGATCTGTGAGCAAGGAAAAGCCGAATCCGGAAGAGACGCCGGCGGCCGAAGCGGCGAAGAGCGAAGCGCCGAAGGCCGAAGGGCAAAAGGCTCCGAAGCCTGAGAAGTCTGAGAAGGCGCCCCGCCCGGAAAAAGCCCCGAAGGCCCAGGCTGGACAAAAAGGGCAAAAGCAGCCCAAGCAGGCCCCGGAAGGTGACGGCGGCGGCAAGGCAAAGCCGGTTGCTGATCCTCCCGGCTATGTGCCGAGGCTGAAGAAGCTTTATCGGGAGAGCGCGACAAAGGAGCTGCGTGAGGAGTTCGGGTACAAATCGGTCATGCAGGTGCCGCGGCTCACCAAGATCATCGTGAGCATGGGGATCGGGGAGGCGATTGCAAACAAGAAACTCCTGGATTCCTCCACGGCGGAGCTGACGCAGATCACCGGCCGCAAGGCGGTCCGGACAAAGGCCAAGAAGTCCATAGCGACCTTCAAGGTCCGCAAGGGGATGGACATCGGGGCCATGGTGACGCTGCGCGGGAACACCATGTTCGAGTTCCTGGACAGGCTCATCAACGTGGCCATGCCCAGGATCAAGGACTTCCGCGGGGCCAATCCCAATGCCTTCGACGGGCACGGGAATTACTCCCTCGGGGTGACCGAGCAGATCATTTTCCCCGAGATAGATTACGACAAGATCGAAAGGGTGAGCGGCATGAACATTGCGGTGGTAACAACCGCGAAGACGGACCAGGAGGCTCGCAGCCTGCTCGCCCGCCTTGGCATGCCATTCCGAAAATAGCACGGAGAGGACGATGGCGAGAAAAGCGGCAATAGAGAAATCCGAGCGCAAGCAGAAATACATGTCGCGCCGGACGAACAGATGCAAGGTGTGTGGACGGCAGAGGGGGTATATGAGGAAGTTCAAGCTGTGCAGAATCTGCTTCCGCAACCTGGCCAGCGAAGGGAAGCTTCCTGGCGTGACAAAATCCAGCTGGTAGGGAGTAGATGCAATGAGTCTGTCAGACCCTGTTGCGGACATGCTGACGAAGATCAGGAACGCAAGTGCCGCGCGCTTCGAGAGCGTCGACATTCCTACCTCGAAGCTGAAGCTGGAGATCACCAAGATCCTGAAGAACGAGGGCTACATCAAGACCTTCAAGAAGGTGAGCCAGGACGGACGCAACCTGATCAGGATCTTCCTCAAGTACGACGGGAAGAACGAGCCCGTCATTCACGGCTTGAAGAGGGTCTCCACCCCGGGACGCAGGATGTATGCGGGCTACAGGACCCTCCCTCGCGTCCTCAATGGGTTCGGGACGCTGATCGTCACCACCTCCATCGGCGTCACCACGGGCAAAAAGGCCCTGGAGAAAAAAGCCGGCGGTGAGATACTCTGCACGGTCTGGTGAGCAAGGAGAGCTGAAGCGTGTCGCGAATCGGACGTTTACCGGTCAAGATACCGAAGGGAGTCAAGGTCACCGTCAAGGAAGGCCAGGTGCTCCTGGAAAGCCCCAAGGGCAAGGTGGTCCAGGATTACGCCCCCGAGGTGTCGGTGAAGACTGAGGGTGACCTCCTGGTTGTGAGCCGTTCCGAGGATACCATCAAGGGGCGGAGCCTCCACGGGCTGTACAGGAACCTGCTGAAAAACGCGCTCATCGGGCTGTCGGACGGCTTTTCCAAGGTCCTGGTGATCTCAGGTGTCGGGTACAAGGCGGACCTGAAGGGCAAGTCCCTCGTTCTGACTCTGGGGTACTCCACGCCCATCGAGTATCCCATTCCGCCGGGAATCACCATGGAAGTTGAAGCGAACACGCGCATAACCGTGAAGGGATCTGACAGGCAGCAGGTGGGCCAGATCGCCTCCGAGATACGGGGTTTCCGCCCCGTGGAGCCCTACAAGGGCAAAGGGATCAAGTACGAGGATGAGTATGTGCGCCGCAAGGTCGGAAAATCCGGGATCAAGTAGGAAGAGGCCATGAAGAAGATCGACGACACAACGCGAAAGCGGCTGAAAAGAAAGGCGAGCATCCGCAAGAAGGTCCACGGGACTCCCGAGAGGCCGCGGCTCACCGTGTATAAATCGAACCGCTTCACCTATGTCCAGGCAGTTGACGACCTGGCTGGAAAGACGATGGCCGCAGCGTCGAATCTCGAGAAGGAGCATCGCGACATCGGGAACAAGGTGGCGAGCCTGGAGAAGCTGGGCGCGCTGATCGGGGAACGCCTGAAGGCAAAGAACGTCTCCGCGGTCGTTTTCGACCGAAACGGGTATCGCTACCACGGCAAGGTGAAGGCAATCGCCGACGGCGCGCGAAAAGCCGGCATCACGGTGTAAGGGAGAGGCAAGTGGCACAGGATCAGGACAGGGACAGGGGCCAGGGGGAGTTCCTGGAGAAGCTGGTGAAGCTCAATCGTGTCGCCAAGGTCGTGAAGGGCGGCAGGCGATTCTCTTTTTCCGCTCTCACCGTTGTCGGTGACAGAGCAGGCAGGGTGGGGTACGGGTTCGGCAAGGCGAACGACGTTTCAGATGCCATCCGAAAGAGCATCGAGAAGGCGAAAAGGAGCATGGTGCTGGTCCCGGTCAAGAAGGCCACGCTCCCGCATCAAATCATCGGGAAGTTCAAGAGCGCGCAGGTGCTCCTGAAACCGGCCGCGCCGGGGACGGGGGTCATTGCGGGCGGTCCGGTCCGGGCTGTCATGGAGGCTGCCGGAATCCACGACGTTCTGTCGAAGTCGCTCGGCTCCTCGAATGCGATCAATACGGTGAAGGCCGTGTTCCAGGGGCTGGGCTCGCTGATGGACGCCCGTGAGGTCGCCGCAAACCGCGGACGCGGCCTCAAGGACATGTGGGGGTAAGCGCATGGCAGCAAATGTTCTGCGGATCAAGCTCGTGCGCAGCACCATCGGGTGCCTGCCCGCCCACCGAAAGACGGTCAGGGCCCTGGGCTTGCGCCGCATGGGCGCAGTTGTAGAGAAAGCCGCGACTCCATCCGTCCTAGGAATGGTTCGCGCCGTTTCCCACCTTCTCGAGGTGGAGGAGAAGCGCTGAGTATGGAAGGATTCACTTTCCGGGCGCCCCGCGGGCAGAAGAAGGAAAAGAGACTGGGCAGGGGCGTCGGGTCCGGGCACGGCAAAACTGCCGGCAAGGGAACAAAGGGTCAGAAAGCGCGGGCGGGCGGGGGCGTTCGGCTGGGTTTCGAAGGCGGCCAGATGCCGCTGTTCCGAAGGATTGCCCGGCGCGGGTTCTCAAACTACCCCTTCAAGAAGGAGTTCCAGGTCGTCAACGTCTCCGACCTCAACAGGTTCGCTGACGGCGACACGGTGACTCCGGACACTCTGCGCGCGAACGGCCTGGCCAAGAAGAGGGGCGTGCCGGTGAAGATCCTGGGGGGCGGAGAGCTTACCCGGAAGGTCACCGTGCAGGATGCGAAGGTATCTGCGGCAGCCCGTGACAAGATTGCCAAGATGGGCGGACAGGTGAAATAATGGCCAACCCGATTGTCGACATTTTCCGCGTCAAGGAGCTGAGGGATCGCATCCTCTTCACCATTGGCATTCTCGTTATCTACCGGCTGGGGACCATCCTGCCGGTGCCAGGGGTCAACATCGCTGCGCTGAAGCTCTACTTCGCCGCACAGGGGACATCAGGGGCCATGGGAATCGAGGACTTCCTCGACTTCTTCGCCGGCGGAGCGTTCAAGAACTTCTCCATCCTGATGCTCTCCATCATGCCGTACATCTCGATGTCCATCATCATGCAGCTGGTCACCATCGTGTTCCCCAAGCTGAAGAAGATCTCTGAGGAGGAGGGCGGGAAGAAGAAGATCAACCGCTGGACCCGCTACGGCACGGTGCTGGTCTGCATCATCCAGTCCTACACGGTGACCGTGTATGCAAACAGGATCCCCGACGCAATCACCATAAGCCGGCTTCCCTTCATCCTGCTGGCCATGCTGACCATCACGACGGGCACGATGTTCCTCATGTGGCTGGGTGACCAGATCACGCGGCGAGGGATCGGCAACGGGATCTCCATGATCATTTTCGCCGGGATCGTGGCGCGCATCCCCGGCGCTCTCTGGACGCTTGTCCTGTCCATCCAGCGCCGCGAGCTGAACCCGGTGTTCGTCATCATCGTCCTGCTCCTCTTCATCGTCGTTGTGGCGCTCGTCATCATCGAGCAGCAGGGTCAGAGAAAGATCCCTGTCCACTACGCCAAGCGGGTCATCGGTCGAAGGATGTACGGCGCGCAGAACACGTACCTGCCGTTCAAGGTGAACCCGTCGGGTGTCATTCCCGTGATCTTCGCCTCCTCGGTGCTCATCTTCCCTATCCAGATCGCCCAGAGCCTTGGCGCGCGGGTGGAGTGGCTTTCACGGTTCGCTGCCTGGCTGCATCCGCAGGGCCTTCCCTACGTGGTGATGTATGCGTTGCTGATCATTTTCTTTGCGTATTTCTACACCCAGGTCACCCTGAACCCCGTCGAGATTTCGAAGCACATCAGGGAAAACGGGGGCTCCATTCCGGGAATCCGCAGCGAAAAGATGGAGGAGTACCTCTCCAGGATACTCTACCGGATAATCCTCCCCGGGTCGCTGTTCCTTGCCTTCATTGCGATCATTCCCACGCTGGTCCAGACGCTGTTCCGCTTCCCCAGCGCAATTGCCTATCTCATGGGAGGAACATCACTCCTGATTCTGGTCGGGGTGGACCTGGACACGATGTCCCAGATAGAGGGCTATCTGCGGATGCACCACCATGAGGGAATAGTCAAGAGGGGCAAGATACGCTCCCGGAACTTGTAGGACGGGGCATGATGCGAACGGAGGCTTTGTCATGAAAGTGCGCGTGAGCGTGAAACCGATTTGCGACAAGTGCAAGGTGATCAGGCGCCGGGGCGTGGTGCGCATTATCTGCACCAACCCCAAGCACAAGCAGCGCCAGCGATAGAGGGGTGGAAGGGTAATGGCACGACTTTTGCCGACGAATACGACTACCGGAAATCGCGCTTCGCGCGATGTGCATTAGAAGGAGACAGGAATGGCACGTATTGCGGGCGTGGATCTTCCCAACAAGCATGTCGATGTGGCCCTGACATACATCTACGGCATCGGCGTCACTTCCGCGCGCAAGATCTGCGCAGCCACGGGGGTCAGCCCCGAGAAGCGGACGAATGATCTGAGCCCGGATGAGGTGAACAAGCTTCGGACCGTGATCGAAAGCGACTACAAGGTGGAAGGGAGGCTGCGGACAGAGGTCTCCCTGAATATCAAGCGGCTCATGGACATCGGCTGCTACCGGGGGATCCGCCATCGCCGCGGCCTGCCGGTGCGCGGCCAGCGGACAAAAACGAACGCAAGGACCCGCAAGGGCAAGCGGAAGACGGTTGCAGGGAAGAGGAAGAAATAGCGATGGCCAAGACGAAGAGCAAGAAGGAAAAGAAAAAGAACATAGCGGAAGGGAAGGCCTACATCCAGGCCACCTTCAACAACACGATCGTGACCATCACGGACCTCATGGGAAACACCATCTCGTGGGCGTCCGCCGGCGGGCTCGGGTTCAAGGGCGCAAAAAAATCGACGCCCTTTGCCGCGCAGACCACCGCGGAGTCGGCTGCCAGCAAGGCCATGGAGCAGGGGCTTCGCGAGCTGGTGGTCCTTGTCAAGGGTCCCGGGGTCGGCAGCGAGGCCGCCATCCGCGCCTTTGGCGTCCTGGGGATCAGGGTGCGTTCCATCAAGGACATCACGCCCATCCCTCACAACGGGTGCCGGCCTCCGAAGAAGCGCCGGGTGTAGGGAGGCGAGACAGTGGGAAGGAACATCGGACCCCAGTGCAGGTTGTGCAGGGCCCAGGGATACAAGCTCTATTTGAAAGGTGACAGGTGCAAGGGCCCCAAGTGCCCCGTGACGAGAAAGAAAGGGGCTCCCGGCAAAGGGCCGCGCAGCCGCACCAAGAAGATATCCGACTACGGCGTGCAGCTGCATGAGAAGCAGAAGCTGAAGAGGATGTACGGAATGCTGGAAGGGCAGTTCCGCCTTTTCTTCGGCAAGGCGGTACGCAGGAAGGGGATCACGGGGGAGAACCTCATCCAGATGCTGGAGAGAAGACTGGACAACGTCGTCTACCGGATGCACCTGGCTCCGTCCCGCAAGTCCGCGCGGCAGCTGGTCCTGCACGGCCACATCGCCGTCAACGGCAAGAGGGCGTCCATTCCCTCCCTGCTTGTCAAGGAGAATGACGAGATTTCCGTCCGCGAGCCCAGCACGAAGCTCACGGCAATCAAGGAGAGCTTGAAAGAATATTCCCGGGCCGGCATCGTGCCCTGGCTCGAGATCGACCCGGACAGGATGGTCGGAAAAATCCGTGCCATCCCCCGGCGCAGCGAGATCACTGACCTGTCGGATGTCAGAGAGCAGTTGATCGTCGAGCTGTATTCGAAGTGAGGTTTCTTCAATGGTCCGAAAGAACCTACTGAAAGGCTTCAAGAAACCCAAGGGCATCACCTTCGAGCACAGCGAGGTGGAAGCCAACTACGGGCGTTTTGTCGCCTACCCCTTCGAGCGGGG
The DNA here is from genome assembly GCA_049515135.1 of Spirochaetia bacterium. Lineage (GTDB taxonomy): Bacteria > Spirochaetota > Spirochaetia > SZUA-6 > Fen-1364 > Fen-1364. Next base: position 62,030 of record JBEKUJ010000002.1, on the reverse strand, counting down.
ATACGGAGTCACCATCGGCAATACCCTCAGGCGGATCCTGCTGTCCTCCATCCAGGGCTGCGCCGTGTCAGCGGTGAAGATCACCACGTACAAGGACGACGGCACTCCGCACACAATCGCCAGCGAATACGAGCCTATCCCTCACGTCGTGGAGGATACTCCGGACTTCATCAACAACCTGAAGCAGGTCCAGGTGAGGCTCGGAGGCGATGTGGAGGAGAAGACCGTGGTGGTGGAGGCCAAGGGAGCCCGCATCATCTATGCAAAGGACCTCGCCACCGACAATGACATTGAAGTGGTCAACGGCGACTACCCCATTGCTACGCTGATGGACAAGGCGAACCTCGAGTTCGAGGTGCAGATCAACCTGGGTCGGGGGTATGTGCCTGCCGAGAGGAACGAGAAGTACATCGAGGTGATCGGCACGATCCCCATCGATGCAATCTTCTCCCCCATCCAGAAGGTGAAGTACAGCGTAGAGAACACCCGCGTAGGGCAGAGAACGGACTACGACAAGCTGATCCTGGAGATCTGGACCAACGGGACCATCACTCCGGATGATGCCCTGGCGGAGGCCGCGAAGATCGCCAAGGACCACTTCACCATCTTCATTAATTTCGACGAATCTGAGGCGGGCGGGGACGACGAGGTGGATGAAGATGAGGAGCGCATTCGAGCGCTGCTGGACACCCCGGTGGAGGAGCTCGAGCTCTCGGTGCGGTCAAGCAACTGCCTGCGGAATGCCAACATCCGCACGATCGGAGACCTCACCAAGAAGACCGAAGAGGAGATCACGAAGACGCGCAACTTCGGCAAAAAGAGCCTGCAGGAGATCCGTGACAAGCTGCAGGCGCGCGGCCTTGACCTCGGCATGAAGGACTACTCTGCCCTGAAGAAGCAGCTGAAGAAGCTCGGGGAGATCCAACCAGCTTCCGCGCCGGGCGCTGGAACAGTGGCACTTGGAGACGAGAATGAATCATCGGAGTGATTACAACAGGCTTGGCCGGACATCTGCCCATCGCAAGGCGCTTCTGAAGTCTCAGGCAAAGGCACTCTTCCGCTATGAGAGGATCCGCACCACTGTCTCCAAGGCCAGGGAGGCGCGTCGCCTGGCGGAAAAGCTGATCACAAGGGCAAAAGTGGACTCTGTTCACAACAGGCGGATCGCCGCGCGCGCCATTGATGATGGCATGATCCTGAACAAGCTTTTCACCGATATCGCGCCTCGCTACGCCCAGAGGCCAGGAGGCTATACCAGGATACTGAAGATGGGACGTCGATTCGGCGACGCTTCCGAAATGGTCATCCTGGAGCTCGTGGACCGTAAAGAAAGGGAGCGGAAGCGCAAGAAGAAGGAAGCTCAAGAGGCGGCAAAGGAGGGCTGAAAGCCGTCCTTCCGCTGCATGCCCGGCAAGACTGTCCTGCCGGCCCGTGTCCCTCAGGCGTCCACCCCCTTTTGCCGATAGACAAAGAGAAGGTATACTGTTTCTCAATGCGGCAAAGTCTCAAGGTCGCCATAAGCCTGCTCATATCCATCGTTCTGTTCGCCGGGTTCAGCGTTCTCGCCTTCTCCGGTCTTTTCGACATTCTGCAGGCAAGCTTCTTCCTCCCGCGGGTCGAGAAGGGATACGAGCAGCAGCTGGCCGTTCTCGGAGACAGGATAGAAAAGTATCACGCAGCGAATATCGAGCGCCTTTCGACCCTTGCCAGGAAAGACTTCGTCTCTGCCTCCTTCGGGACAAACCTTCCTGCTGACGTGATGCGTCAATGGGCGGATGCCATCGCCGCCCTGAAGGTTTCCGCGGTGCGGGTCCTCGCCCCTGACGGACAGAGAATCGTTTTCAGCTCCATTGCTTCGGATGCAAAGGATCAGAGGCCTGACCGGTTTGCATACCGAAACTATGGGGAGATCGACCAGGCCATTCCTGCAAGCTCGATCATCCTGGGCGCAGGCGATCAGCCGAGACTCTTCATCGATGGCAATCAAGGCAGGTTCCTCTACCTCATGCCGGTGTACCAGCCCGCCGAAGGAAGTGGAGGGACTCAGATTCTCAAGGGAACGGCGGTCTTCTATGTGGATTCGCTGGATCTCCTCAGAGACTTGCAGCTCATGCCGCAGGTGCCCGTCACAAGCGTCGTCCTCGTTCAGAACGATGGTGTCCTTCTCAATTTCACTGCGGCTGATCCCCGGCCGGTGACAGCCGCCTTGGAGGCGACCTGGCGGGCTCACACCGGCTCGACGTCATTCACGTCTCCGCTTGCGTTGACCCGGGAAGGCGGCGGGACCGGCTCGTTCCTGTCTTTCTCACTTCGGCTCACACAAGGGGGGGTGGCAAGCCTCCTCGTGGATTCCTCGGTGTTTGAAATGACGGATCTCATGAAGGGTCTCCTCCTGGGGACGTTCTTTCTCACCGTTTTTCTCATTGTCTACCTCCTCATCAACCTGAGGACAGACCCCCTGGATGTGCTGCGCCAGAGAGTGAAACGCTTCCAGGTTCAGCTTATCACGGAGCTCGTCGAGGGACCGGGCGGGACCGACTGGAGCAGATGGCGGCGGGAGCTCGAATCGCGCCAGGGGGAGATAACGTGGCAGATCCAGCGCGGCATCGGGCGAGTGTCACGCAGACAGAAGCCCCTGGTCGAAGAGTACATGTCCAGGAGCTGGAACGAGATACTGGATCTCATCTCGCGGCGAGCCGAGACGCCCCAAGTACCGGCCGTCGGGGCCCTGGATTTCTCGCGCCTCGAGGCGTTGATCCGCAACGCCCTCCAGAAAGAGACTCTTACGCGCAGCCTGCCGGCCCGGGAAACACGCGCCGTGCGTTCGGAGACGGCAGAAACAGGAAAGACTCCAGCGGTTTCTGACGAGACCGCGGCCGCCGTGGGAGAAGCAGAAGCAGTCGAGGAAGCAGAAGCAGTCGAGGAAGCAGAAGCAGTCGAGGAGGCCGAAGCAGTCGAGGAAGCAGAAGCAGTCGAGGAAGCAGAAGCAGTCGAGGAAGCAGAAGCGGTCGAGGAAGCAGAAGCGGTCGAGGAAGCAGAAGCGGTCGAGGAAGCAGAAGCGGTCGAGGAAGCAGAAGCGGTCGAGGAGGCAGAAGCGGTCGAGGAGGCAGAAGCGGTCGAGGAGGCCGAAGCAGTCGAGGAGGCCGAAGCAGTCGAGGAGGCCGAAGCAGTCGAGGAGGCCGAAGCAGTCGAGGAGGCCGAGGCAGTCGAGGAGGCCGAGGCAGTCGAGGAGGCCGAAGCGGTTGAGGAACTCGAGGAAGCAGCAGTTTCCGATCTGGGCGCAGACCTGGGGCGGAGTGATGAAGAACAGTCCCCCGCGCCAGCCGAGGCGCCGCGGCCCGTCGTCAGTCACGCGGCGGTGCTTCCGGAACGCGAGTTTGCGAACGTCGGCGCGCTGGAGAGCGTCCGAATGCAACAGGAGACAGCGCCGTCCGCGCGTACAGTTGCGACGCACCCGACCACTCCCATGGCCCTCGAGGCGGATCGATTTTCGATCGACTCACCGGATGAAGTCCTGGAAGAACTTGAGGCTCTCCCTGACATACGGCCGCTGCCGCCATTGCCGTTTGAGGAAGGACTGGAGATTCTTCCCGCAGCCGATGAGGAGGAATCGCAGATCTGGCTCCCGGAAGCTGAAGGCGAAGAATCGGGATCCGCTGACAGCGAGGATTTGAGACGCCTGGAGGAGCTCTCCGACGTGGAGGAGCTTTCCGATGTCGAAGAGATCATGGAAGTGGAGGCCGACATGACGGCGCTCGTCGACGTTGAACCGGAGAGCTTTCCGGATGAGCAGGACATAGGCGAGCTTGAGACGGTTGACGAAGCGATGGGCGTTGAAGAAGCTGACAACACCGGAGCGCCTTCCCTGGAGGACCGTCGGGAAGAGCTGACAAAGCTTCTTGCAAGCGGGGCCGTCAAGAGCTGGACCATTGATGAAATGCTGCATCTGGTGGAGGAAAGCAGATCGACCATCGTGATGGAAGACGGTGTATTCCGCATCAAGGAAGAGGTCTACGGGGCCGGCGCAACACAAGAGTCGGGGCCGGCCGCGCCGCGCGAGCTTTCCCGGGGCAGGGGGCTGCGGGAGATCGCCCAGGAGGTGGTTTCGCATACCTCGCCGCCTCCCAGGGCTCAAGACGACTCCCTCTCGGGGATTGGAGACATATTAAGCGGTGAAGCGGTCTTTGATCTGCCAGGCGAAATGCCGCGGCAGAGCGGGAAGCCCGATGAAGCCCGTCCGGGCGACACGGAGAAGACACGCCCCATCACGTTCACCAGAGACGGAATTGATTATGATGGTTTTCTTGCCTTCTATCCTCGATTGATTACTCTAACCCAGCAGATGAAGTCACTGGTGGAGGTCTCCCGCCGCGTCTCTGCCGTCAGTGCAGGCATACTGCTGAGGGGACCGAGCGGCTATTCCCTCGAGCTGACCGTCGGCCTCAACGAAAAGAGCCGCCAGCAGCTGCGTTTCGAGAATGAGGACCCGTTTGCCACGCAATTCTTTGCTGACAAGAAGGCTGTCGCCGTGGATCGAAATCCGTCAGACCTGCATACCTGGAGGTTCTTCATCGATCAGGAGGACCTGCGATACATGAAAAGGATTCTCTTCATTCCCGCTTCGTTTCGCTCCCAGGAAGCCTACATCCTTCTGGCATTCGCGGCTGACCAGGATATTTCCATGAAGGGCATCTTTTCAAAGCTCCTGATTCAATAATTGAAGCGTGGAGGTGTGTCACAACGACACAAAATCCGTAACAATTCGGGTATAACTGCCCCATTCATAGGTCACCCTTGACAAACCAACTAAACTGACTTACTCTATCATTGACTTAGTGCACGTGTGTGGAGGAAGATATGAGCACACTGGCGTACTTCATTCTTCCTCTCGCCGGTTTATTTCTAGGTTGGCTAATTCGATGGCTTTACGCACGTTTTCAGCTTTCATCGGCAGAGCAAAGGGCAACACGGATTGTCACGGAGGCCTTAAGAGAGGCGGAAGCAAAGAAGAAAGAGGCGATACTTGAGAGCAAGGACCAGCTCCTGCGGGAACGCAACCAGCTGGAAAAAGAAACGCGGGAGCGCAGAATCGAGCTCCAGCGAGTTGAGAGGCGCCTCCTTCAGAAAGAAGAAAACCTAGAAAAACGCTTTGAGTCCCTTGAAAAACAGGAGAGGGTCGTCAGCAACCGGGAGAGGGAAGCCGCTGAAAAAGAAGCGGCGCTGCAGCAGGAAGGTGAGCGGATAGCCGCGGAGCTGGAAAGGATATCTGGCCTCACGAGGGCGGAGGCCAAGAAGCTTCTTGTGCAGAGCCTCGAAAACGAGGCTCGGCACGACGCTCAAGTGACTATCAACGTCATTGAACAGGAGGCCCGGCTTGCCGCTGACCGCAAGGCGCGGGACATCCTGGTAACCACCATCCAGCGGCTGGCAACAGATGTCGCTTCCGAAGTAACGGTTACAACCGTGACCCTTCCCAACGATGAAATGAAGGGCCGCATCATCGGACGGGAAGGTCGAAACATTCGGACCCTGGAAACTCTGACAGGCGTTGACATCATCATCGACGACACCCCGGAAGCCGTGGTCATCTCGTGCTTCGATCCCATCAGGCGGGAAATCGCCAAGACTGCGCTCAGCAGGCTGATTTCCGACGGTCGGATCCATCCCGCCCGAATAGAGGAGATCGTCCAGAAGGTCAGCAAGGAGATCGCCCAGACCATCTATGAAGAGGGTGAACGGGTCCTCTTCGAGGTCGGGATCCATACCATGAGCCCTGAGGCCATCAGGACCCTGGGCCGGCTTCATTACCGCACCAGCTACGGACAGAATGTCCTGGCCCACTCCAAAGAAGTCGCGCTGATAGCCGGCATGATTGCCGCAGAGGTCGGGGGCGACGTGGAGCTGGCAAAACGCGCGGCGCTCCTTCACGACATCGGCAAGGGGGTCGAGGCTGACGGTGACGGCAACCATATCGAGGTGGGGATGGATCTTGCCCGCAAGCTCGGTGAAGACGCACGCGTCATCAACGCCATCGGAGCCCACCATGGGGACGTGGCGCCGGAGAGCGTGGAGGCGGTCATCGTGCAGATCGCGGACGCCATCTCGGCCGCCCGGCCAGGCGCGCGCAAGGAGACTCTGGACAACTACCTGAAGCGTCTGGAGAATCTGGAGTCGATTGCGGAGGACTTCGAGGGCGTGGACAAGGCGTATGCCATCCAGGCAGGACGAGAGCTGCGCATCCTGGTGAACAATGAGAAGGTCAGCGACGACGCCGCCAAGGAGCTTGCAAAAGGAATTGCCAAGCGAATAGAGACTGAGCTCAAGTACCCCGGCCGGATCAAGGTCACCATCATTCGGGAGATGCGCGTCGTCGAGTACGCGCGCTAGCGAGTGAGCCAGAATCTGAGGGTCCTCGTCGTGGGAGACGTTGTCGGTCAACCAGGATGCAGGGCCCTTTTCGTCGGCCTGCCGGAGCTCGTGCGCAAGCTCGGCGCGGACCTTGTGATAGCCAACGGGGAAAACGCAGCCGATGGCTTCGGGCTCACTCCCGACATCGCAGAGCGCATGTTCAAGTCAGGCGTACACGTCATCACGTCCGGCAATCACATCTGGCAGAAGCGCGATATTTTTCCCGTCCTGAAGACGAACGACGTGCTCCTGCGTCCCGAGAACTACCCTGTCCTGCCCGGCACTGACGCAATCCCCGGCAAGGGACACTGCATTGTCACGGCCCGCGACATCCCGGTGCTGGTCATCAACCTGGAAGGGAGGGTCAACCTCTCTCCACTGCGTGATCCTCTCCTGGTGGGCCGGTCTCTCCTGAAGCAATTCCGTGGGAAGGCGCGTCTCTCCATTGTTGACTTCCATGCCGAATCGGTGGAGGAGAAAGAAGCCCTCGGAATGTACCTTGATGGGGAAGCGTCGGCCGTGGTCGGGACGCATACACATGTGCAGACCGCGGACGAGAGGATCCTTTCCGGCGGCACGGCGTACATCACCGACATCGGCATGAGCGGGCCGGCCGACAGCGTCATTGGAATGAAAAAGGAGACGGCAGTGGCGCGAAGCCTCACGCAGATGCCGCTCAAGATGGAAGTGCAGAACTCAGCCGCGGAGATCATGGGCGTGCTGATCGAGCTGGATCCGTCGAGCGGAAAGGCATTGAGCATCGAGAGGGTGCGCCAGCTCTCCTCTGTTTGAAATGGCTTCACGACGGGTTGCCCTGATAGATCTTCTGAAAACAGCGTATCCCGACAGGTCCGAGAGGGAGCTTTTTGCCCTGATCCTCCGCGGCGATGTGCGAGTCGATGGAGAGCCCGTGGGAAAGCCTGGTGTCCGCGTTGACGGTGGCTCCAGGGTCAGCTTGCGTGAACGGCCCCAGTATGCGTCACGGGGCGGGGAAAAACTGGCGTACGCCCTGGAGACGTGGAAGATCGACTGTCAGGGGTTCGTGTGGATCGACGCCGGCTGCTCAACCGGAGGGTTCACGGATTGCCTTCTTTCCTACGGCGCTGCGCTCGTCCATGCAGTCGACGTCGGAACCAACCAGCTGGACTGGCGGCTTCGAAGAGACTCGCGCGTGCTCGTGAGGGAAGGGACGAACATCATGCGCCTCCGGCCGGTTGACCTCGACCCTGCGCCCCACCGGGCTGTAGCGGACCTTTCCTTCCGATCGCTGCGGCGCGCGGCATCCCACATTCTGGGGCTCACGCGCGAGGGCTGGGGAATCTTCCTGGTCAAGCCGCAGTTCGAATGGTCAAGCCCATCGAAGGAGTTTCGAGGCGTGGTGCGGGACCCCCGCACGGTTGCGTCGATTGTCCAGGAGCTCGTCAGCGGGCTCGCAACTGAAAACGTCCGCGTCGAAAAGGCCTTGCTGTCGCCAGTTCGAGGAAGAAAAGGAAACCGGGAGCTTCTCTTTCTCCTGCGGACGGGGGAAGAGCGCCGTGGTGACGTCTCACCTCGCGGCCTCGAAAAGGTCATCCTGGGAGGCTGGGGCTAGGAGCCCGTAGGGCGATGGCACGATTGACGCCGGCGGACACGTCTGCCGGCTGCGGGAGTACCCGTTCGGCGAGTACGCGGCACCGCGTTCGCACGGAACGCGTACCCGCGCATGGCGCTTCGCGCGATCTTCCCTAGAACGAGCTTCGGGAGAGCGGCTCGTTGATGCTCACGCCCTCGGTTCCGAGATAGTCGACCTTCTTCCCTTCGATGAGGAACTGCACCCTTTTGACAGTCGGGAACTCGGTGGCGGCGTACACGACCTGGCGAAGCTGTGCCTTCATTCCTTCGATTCCCAGCGAGTTGAATCGAAAGCTCTCGCTGAAGTCCACGTACGCGGTGTCTCCTCGGACCGTCACCCCGCGCAGCGTCGTGCCCGTGGGGATCATTGTGAGAAGCCCGAGATTGATCTCCTGCGACGTCGGGCCTTTGAGGAGGATGTCCAGCGCGTCCTTCAGAGGCGAATCGCTCTGGGGGATCTGGCGTATGACGCCTTTCATGGAAATGCTTCCGTTCTGGTCAACCGACAGGAAGAACAAGCGGGTCTTGCGCAGGATCGGTCTCTCTTCCGTCTGAGGAGAGACGGGCGGCCGGGTCACCGTTATAACCCGGTCACCGGCGGACGCCTGCGGCTTGCCCTGCGTCTGTGCTGCCTGTCCCCCGGCGGTCGGGCTCCCCGCATCCCGCGCAGGCGGGATATTTGCATCAGAAAGCGGCCTGACAGTGACCTGGGGCGCTGTGCGGCTGGAGCCGGGCTGGGCGCCTTTGCCCACAAGCCTGGTGAAGGTGTCCGCAATCTGGGTGCGTGCTGCGTAGCCTACCGCGACGATGATGGCCAGGAGGCACAGCCAGAAGAGGCAGCCCAAGCCCCGGCTGCGGAGAGAACTTGGGCGGCTGCGGAGGGAGGGTGAGCGGGTCCGCGATGTCTTCTTTGTTGCCATTTCGCCTTCATTCTATGATCGGTTTGTTTGACAGGCCCATTGAATAACGCTATACTCTCGCCGCATGATGGAGTTCGCGGGGATCAGCGCCTCGCCTGGCATCGCCCGGGGCAGGGCGTTCCTGTTCCTTGACGACAAGCTCACGGTACCTCGGCACCATATCGAAGCCTCGCAGGTCGAATACGAGTATGGAAGGTTCCTCACCGCGCTCGGCAAAGCGTCTGAAGAGGTGAAGGGCCTTGCTCGGGGACGAAATGCCAGGCTCTTCGATGCTCAGATCCTCATGTTCGATGACCCGGACCTGAAAAGCAGGGTACGGGAGGCGCTGGAAGAACAGCAGCGCAACGTGGAATGGGTGCTCCTTCAGATCATCGAGGAGATGTCCCAGAAGCTCGAGGCCGTGGACAATCAGTACCTTCGAGAGCGGACGGTGGACTTCAGCGACGCAGGCAGCAGGATACTGGGGCATCTGCTCTTTCGGCCCAAGGTCCAGCTCTCCGATGTCAAGAGTGAAGTCATCCTTGTCACGCACAACCTCATGCCATCGGACACTTTGGGGCTTGATCGCAGGCTTGTGCTGGGTATCGCGGCGGACGTCGGCGGGAAGACTTCGCATACCGCCATTCTGGCGAGATCCAGCGAGATCCCCGCTGTCCTCGGGCTCTCGGATATCAGCCGCCATGTCAAATCGGGGGACGAGGTCATTGTGGACGGGATCCGTGGTACCGTCATCGTGGAGCCGGACGACCTCACGCGGGACCTGTATGACGAGCGAAGGAAGGACTGGCAGCGCAAGTACGTCATCCTGAAGGAGCTGCAGGAGCTTCCCGCGGAGACGGTGGACGGGAAGCTCGTGTCCATCGAAGCGAATATAGAGCTCCCGGAAGAGGTGGATTCCGTTCTCACGCACGGCGGGGACGGCATCGGGCTCTTTCGTTCCGAGTTCCTTTTTCTGCAGCCCAATCGTTTCCCCTCGGAAGAGGACCAGTACCATGCGTACAGCTCCGTGCTCAAGGCCATGCGCGGCAGGAGCGTGACCATCAGGACGCTGGACCTTGGCGGGGACAAGATCATGCCGGGCTTCTCCCTGGGCGCTGATGCCAACCCGCTCCTGGGATGGCGGGCGGTGCGCTTCTGCCTGGCAAAGCCGGAAATCTTCCGCACCCAGCTGCGCGCCCTCCTGCGCTCGTCCGTGAACGGAAACCTGCGCATCATGTTTCCCCTGATATCGGGCGCGGAGGAGCTTTCCAGGATCGTCGAAACGCTGACTGAGGTGAAGGCAGAGCTGCGGCGGGAGAACATCCAGTTCCGGGAGGAAATCCCCATCGGGATCATGATCGAGGTGCCCTCCGCGGCGCTGTCCTCCGACATCCTGGCCGCGCAGGCGGATTTCTTCTCCATTGGAACCAACGACCTGATCCAGTACACCCTGGCGGTGGACCGTGGCAACGAGCGCGTAGCGTATCTGTACGAGCCGTTTCACCCGGGAGTGCTTCGCCTCATCCGCACCACCATCGAAAACGCCCATGCGTGCGGCCTGCCCGTGGGGATGTGCGGGGAGATGGCAGGAGACCCCATTGCCACCGTTGTCCTGCTGGGGCTGGGGCTGGACAGCTTCTCCATGGGCCCCATCGCCATCCCGCTCATCAAGAGGATCATACGCTCGGTGGGAGTCATGGAGGCTGAGGCTTTTGCCCGGAGCCTGGTGCCAATGCGATCGGCAGCGCAGATCGAGCAAGCCGCGCGCCGCTGGATGGAGGAGCGGCTTGACTTCTTCTCGTGGTAGCGTAGGGCTGGGCCGCCGCTCCCGGACGTCCCCTCCCCGGATCGCCATCCTGGGCAGGCCGAATGTCGGCAAATCGTCGCTTTTCAACGCGCTGATCGGCAGACGCCGGTCCATCACGCACTGGGAGCCCGGCGTGACCCGGGACCCCGTGGAGGAGGCGTGCACTCTTGGCGGCGTGCCCGCGCTGCTCGTCGATACCGGCGGCTTTTCCCCCGGCGGGGAGGCGCTTGATCGCGTTGTATCCGAGCGAAGCCTTGCCACGGCGCGCGCGGCGGACCTCATCCTGCTTGTTCTGGATGCCTCTGAGACGACGCCGGAGGATGAAGACTTCATGAACAGGTTGCGGCCATGGTCGGACAAGCTCCTCCTGGTGGTCAACAAGGTGGACACACCGGACAGGGACTCCCTGGTCTGGAACGCGCATTCGCACGGTTTCCCGCAGGTCATCGGCGTGTCGGCGGCGCACGGCAGGAACCTCCCCGAGCTCAAGGAGCTGATCGGCGCTCTCCTTGATCAAAGGCCATCCAAAGCCGGGACCGGGACCGACGCGGGCCAGGAGCCGCAGGGCGGCGTTGTGCGGATTGCCATCCTGGGGAAGCCCAACACGGGCAAGTCGAGCCTCGCGAACAGGCTGACGGGAGACGACAGGTCCATTGTGTCGCCGGTGCCAGGCACGACCCGGGACGTTGTGCAGGGCCGGTTCGAATACCGCGGCCGGGCCTTCGACATCCTTGATACGGCAGGCATCAGGCGCAAGAGCAGGGTGACGGACGCCGTGGAGTACTATTCTGTCAATCGCGCCATTGAAAGCATCCAGAGGGCCGACCTCGTGTTCCTGATGATCGACGCATCGGAAGGGCTGGTGGACCAGGACAAGAAGATCGCCGGCCAGGCGCTCAAGGAAGGGCGGGGGATCGTGATCGTCCCGAGCAAATGGGACCTTCTCGGAAAAGCCTCCGGCCTTGCCGCCCAGGTGAGCGACCGGGTGAGGTTCCAGTTCCCCGTGCTTGGCTTTGCCCCGATTGCGCCTGTCTCCTCTCTTACGGGATATGGAATCCGCGCTCTCCTGGACATGGCGCTCTCCGTATGGGACCAGCTCCATCGGCGCGTCACAACGGGGCGTCTGAACTCCGCGCTGGAATCGTGGATGGCCCATTCCCCCCTTCCGGGGCGCGGGACACACAAGATCCGGTTTGCAACCCAGGTCGGCTCCAACCCGATTCGGTTCATCATCTTCGTGAACAGGGCCATCGGATTCCCCGCCACATACCTCTCGTATCTGGAGAACTGCATTCGCAGAGACCTGGGGTTCCCGCAGGTCCCCATCGCCATCGAAGTCCGCAGAAGCGGGAAGACCGACCCGCACGGCAGGTAAGGCGGATGAAATCGTGGAGCATCGGAGAGGTGGCGCGCTTCCTCGGCGTCAAGCCGTATATCATCCGCTATTGGGAAAGCGAGCTTCCTCTCCTTTCGCCGCGCAAGGGGCTGTCGGGCCGGCGCGAGTATTCCAGCCGCGAGATACGCCTCCTCATGAGGTTCCGCTACCTCCTGCATGAGAAGAAGTTCACCATAGAAGGGGCGAAGCGGCGCATGTGGGAGGAGCTGGGAGCCGGAGAGCAGAACGTGGCGGCGCGATTCGACGAGGTGCGGGCCGACCTCGTCGAGACCCTCATGACGCTTCAGCGCGGAAGGGCAACGGGCCCTGAAGCGCTTCCTACCGATCCTGACCAGGGGTGCGACATCATTGCCGGGAGAAAAGACATGACGGAAAAGGAGATCAGGGAGGCGTGCGCGTCAAAGGGGCAGGAGCACCTGTTCGCTCATTGGGGCGCCCGACCCGCCGGGATGAAGCATCGTCTGCTCTCCGACCTTGCCTCCCTGGACTTCACCAGGCTTGATGAGCTGCGCGGTCGGCTGCTCGAGCCGCCCGCAGCGCAGCTGAGCGACCCTCCGGTCCCTGCCCCGTACATTCCGATCTCGCTCAGCGCGCCTGACAGCGCTGTGCGCGAGATCGGAGAGGACCTGATCCGTGGCGGGAAGACGGCCGTCCTCACCGTGGCGGGCGGGCAGGGATCCCGACTGGGTTTCGACGGCCCCAAGGGAATGTTTCCCATCAGTCCCCTTCGAAAGCTGACCCTTTTTGCCCTGCATGCGGAGAAGCTCCTTGCAACCCGCAGGTGGTACGGCGCCATGATACCGTGGATCGTCATGACCAGCCCGTCCAACAGGGCGCAAACGGAGGAGTATTTCCGCCGGGAGGACTGGTTCGGGCTGGGCAGCGGATCTGTCCTGTTCTTCTCCCAGGGGACCCTGCCGTCCCTGACTCCTCACGGCGGTCTGCTCTTGGCCCCAGATGGCGGGTTGTTCGTCAACCCCAACGGTCATGGCGGCGTCCTCAGCGGGCTCACGGATTCAGGGGTCCTTCAGGAAATCCGTGACAGGGGAATCGAGGAGCTGTTCTATTTCCAGGTGGACAATCCGCTGGTGCGCGCGCCGGACCCTCTCTTTGTCGGGTTCCACCGCAGGGAACGCTCGGAGATCTCGTCGAAGGTCATCGAGAAAGCGTACCCGGAGGAGAAGCTGGGCGTCATTGCCCTGGTGCGGGACAAGCCATGCGTGATCGAGTATTCCGACGTCGACCCGCAGCTCATGAGCGCACGGGGTCCGGACGGGAAGCTTGCCTTTCGCCAGGGCTCGATAGCCATCCACGTGCTCAACGTGCATTTCCTGTCCCGGGCAGGCGAGTCGCTCCCGCTGCACATCGCGCGAAAGAAGGTGAAAACCCTCAAACCCACCATGCAGGGAACCGAAATTGAAGAGGTGGACGCCGTGAAGATGGAGATGTTCATTTTCGATGCCATCCCGATGGCTGACAGGGCGATCTTCTTCGAAACGGAGCGCATGGAGGAGTTCGCGCCGTTGAAGAATCGGGAGGGTCTAGATTCCATTGAAACGTGCGTCCGAGGACAGATCGAGAAAGCCGCCCGGTGGCTGTCCGATTGCGGCGTCGAGGTGCCACGAGACGCGGCGGGCAGATCGGTGCATGCCGTCGAGATCAGCGCGCTGTTTGCCTGGGACAGGCGGGTGCTTGCCGCGAAACGGGGCAGCCTGAAGGACAGGATAGATGAAGACACGCTGTTTGCGTAGAACCTGCCTCTTCTCCCTGGCGCTGGCCCTCGGACTTGCGCCGCTTGAGGCATGGACGCCCGTTGGCGACGGGACCGCCCTGAGCTCCGTGCCCGAGAACTGGGAAGCCCGAACGCTCCTTCGGGACGTCATCTTCGCGCCTGTCCGCGACGCCGCCGCGTCGCCGCGAAGGACGGTGTCACAGATCGAGGCCGGCGATGACGTCTCCTTTTCGGCCCAGGTTCAGGACGACGCCGTGTATCTTGTGTTTGCCAACAGGAAGGGAAACGCTTTCCCCCTCGCCGACGCCGGCACGTTCATCATCAAGAGGAGCCTTCGCGACGGCAGCTTCCTCCAGGCCAAGGTGTTCGTTCAGAACGATCCCGGATGCTTCCTGAGGCTTTTCCCGGCGGGCGACAGGACGGCCATGGACATCGTGCTGTACAACGAGAGCTTCCAGACCCACGTCATTCTGCCTTCCCCGTTCCAGGACTTCCTCACCTCTTCCTTTGCCCGGATCGTGGAGCTCAGCAGACCGTCCGTGGACTGGTCCATGGTAATGGCTCCTGCCCAGGGACCAGGGGACCAGCGCCTGGAAAGGATCGTGCAGACCTTGCGCGGCCGTCTGGGAAGGCTGCGGGACATGGATGACGGGGCAATGGACGCGGACGGCAGGCTCGTTTTCATTGCCACGGGGAAACCGGCACCCGCGGGGCTCGGCGGTTTCAACTGCTCGGGATTCGCCAAGTGGATCATCGACGGCTTCTACCTCCCTCTCACGGGCTCCTTCACCGACGTCGATGCCCTTCGATCCAGGGATTCCGACCTCCTGGGCAAGGCCTGGAGCGCCAGGTTCGAGGAGGAGCAGGATCCGTACTTCGGGCTGGACTGGTCGCGCGGACTTGCACGCGCCATCGCCGACGCCCGAACCGGCAAGATGCCCGGCCCGGAGTCACTCGATGTGACCGAGGGTGATCGTTTCACCCACGTGAAGGACGTCGGCTACCGGGTGGAACGCCTGCCGGCTCTTCTGTACTTCCTGGCGCGCGAAAGCCCCGGGACGATCTACCTCGGTTCCGTCAACACGCGTTCGAAAGGAGCGCCACAGGGGGCGAGCATGCTGCTTCGGCAGCACCATCATGTGGTGGCAATCTTTCCTTTCTTCGACCAGGCCGGGGATTTCCACCCTGTCGTCATGGAGAGAAACAAGGAGACGAGCGTCCCTTCCCTTGTCAGGCGGTACGCCGGTGAATACGTCAACCTCGTGAAAGTGGATTCCACAGGCCAGTTTTCCCCTCCCGATCTGCGCCCCTGATATTCCCTGGTCTTGGTCGGCCTTTCGGCCGTCCTTGGCCTCGGCCGACCGCGTTCGCGCGGAACGCGTACCCGCGTACCTCCGACATCCATGTCTTGGTCGGCCTTTCGGCCGTCCGTGGCCTCGGCCGACCCTGGACATCCATGTCCTGGCGTTGACAGGTCCTCCGGATAGGTTTACTATTGTTAAAACCTCTGGGAGGGGGACAATGCTACCAATTTTCTCAATTGGTAATTTGATTACCTTTCTTGCTGTCCTTCTTATCCTGGTCATCATTCGAGCGCTCGACCGCAACAACAGATCACTGGAAAAGCTGAAAAGGTTCAGCGACAAGATCTCGGCAAACATCGCCGCCTTGGCGGAGGAGAAGTCTGCCCAGATACGGGAGTTCATGATCGATCTCCAGGGCAACCTCACTGCAGGCAAGGAGATGATGGCCAGGGCTCGAACCGTGGAGGAAGCCCTCCAGGCCAGGTCTGCGGAGGTCGAGGGGGTTCGCAAGAGGCTGCTTGACTACGAAAAGAACTTCAGCGACCTGGCCTCCGTGTCGACGCGTCTTGACCAGACCCTGAAAAAACTGCGTGAGCACGCGGAGGCCGCGGACTCCGTAGGCAGGAGAATCGGGGAAACCGCAGGCCGCCTGGAAAAGCTGGAGAAGAGGCTCCCGGAAATCGAGGCAGGGTCCAGCGCTCGCGCGCGGCAGGCGCTGGAGACGGCTCGAGCCGAGCTTGTTTCTGCCGTTGAGACCAGAGTCGGCGCGCTGGCTTCCACCGTCAACGCGTCGGAAAAGAGGCTGAAGGATTTTTCCGCCTACATGGCACGCCTGGAAGCGCGTGAGGAGCAGGCGGAGAAGGAGAGGGCGGCGTACCTCTCCCGGTCCCTGGAAGCATTCGATGCCGACCTGAACGGCAGGCTTTCGAAAGCGCGCGAGCGCGGTGAAACGCTGGAGGGCGAGGTATTTGCCCATCTGGCGGCCAGGATCAGGGAGGACGAAGCCACCTTTGCGCGAAGCATCGAGACAATCGAGATGCGGCTTGCCGACTACCAGGGCGACGTTGACTACCGAGTCAAGGCGCTGGAGGAGTCCAGCGACATCGAGGCCCTGCGCGTCTCCCTCGCTGAAAGCCTTCAGAAGATGGCGGCAAGCGTGCGGGCAGAGATGAAGGAGACGGCCGCCGGCCTTGTTGCAGAGTGGCAGGCGGAGATTGCAGCGGCCACAAGCGCAAGGGAGCAGCTCCATACGGGTCTGGCGGAAGTGCACGCCGGGCTGGAAGAGCTCAAGACCCGCGCGTATCAGGACGTGGAAAAAGGCCTGTCTGTCTTCGAGGACGAGTTCTTTGCCGATCTGCGCGAGCGGGCAGCTCAGGCGCTGGACAAGGTGGAAGGCTTCGAAGGAGATCTGAATGCTCGGCTGTCTTCCTCGGATGAGTCGGTGAAAGCTCTGGGTGAGAGGATGTCCTCCTTCGAGGCCGGCGTTGTCGAAAGGATGAAGACGATGGCCGCGGAACTGGTAGCCGCATGGCAGGAGGAAACCGCGGCCGCGGCCGGCGCCCGGCAGCAGGTCAACGCCGAGCTGGAACAGCTCAAGTCCAGCGCGCATCGGGACTTGGAAAAGGGGCTGTCTGTCTTCGAAGACCAGTTCTTCGCGGACCTGCGCCAGCGGTCAGCCCAGGCGCTGGACAAAGTGGAAGGCTTCGAGGGCGACTTGAAGGCCCGGATATCCTCCTCGGATGAGACGGTGAAAGCCCTGGGTGAGAGAGTGTCCTCCTTCGAGACGGAGGTGGCCGACAGGATGAAGAAAATGGCCGCAGAGCTGGTTGACGGGTGGCAGACCGAAACCGCCGCCGCAGCCAGTGCCCGGCAGCAGCTCAACGCGGAGCTGGAAGAGCTCAAGGTAAGCGCGTACCAGGACGTGGAAAAAGGCCTTTCTGTTTTCGAAGGCCAGTTCTTCGCGGACCTGCGCCAGCGGGCCGCCCAGGCGCTGGACAGGTACCAGCTCTGGCAGGCGGATATCGAGAAGCGGATGGAAGCCTTCGAAAGCGAGTTAAAGTCCCGGCTTGCTTCCTCTGATGAGGCAATGCAGGGCCTGAGGGACGCCCTGCGCGTCGAGGTGGAGAAAACGCGCAAAGATTCGTCCCTGGCAATCGAGAAGGAGACCGCAGGCCTCCGTGAGACGCTGGACGCTGCCGTGCGAAAGGGCCAGCGGGAAATCGAGACGAGGCTTCGGGAGATGTCTGTTGAGCTGGAGACCGGCCGCAAAGACATGGCGGACGTGCTGGACGCTTCACGCGCGGAAGTAGTGGCATGGGAGGGCCGGGTGCGGCAGCAGCTCTCGGAGACCGAGGTCTCGGTCGCCGAAAAGATCTCCCGACTTGCCTCCGAGGCAGAATCTTCCATCGGCGTTGTGCGGGACGAGTTCTCATCCCAGAAGGATGAGATGCTCACCGTCTTCACCCAGGAAAGGACAGCCATCAAGGCAGAACTGAAGGACCTGGGGGAGAGGATCTCCGGATTCGAGGGCGACCTGAAGCGCTCTGCCGAGACCGCAGTGCAGGGTATCCGGACCCAGATGGAGAAGGCCGGCAAGGGGACGGCGGCAGCCCTGGAAAAGGAGCTTGCCGGGGTAAAGGAAGCGTTGGAATCCAGGAGCGCGTCCATGCACGGAGAGATCGAGACGCGGATGGAAGAGCTTGCCACCCAGCTGGAAGCGGGCCGCAAAGAGGCGGCAGCCCAGGCGGAGTCGGCGCTCGGCGCCATCCGCAGCAGCTTCGCCTCTCAGAGGGACGAGCTGATGACGGCTTCAACGGCGGAGCGGGAGGCATTGAAGAAGCAGATTGCCGAAATGGGGGAGCGGATCGGCTCCTTTGACGCGGAGCTGTCGCGGACAACGGACTCCACCATGGAGGCCATCCAGGTGCTGCGGGATGCCTTGCACGAAGAAGTGGAAAAGGCTCGCGGGGAGTCGTCCCTTGCCATGGAGAAGGACCTTGCGTCCCTCCGGGAGTCCCTGGAAAGCGCGTCCCACCGGATGCAGAAAGAGATAGAAACGCGGATGAGCAGCATCACCGCGGGGATGGAAACGAACGGGAAGGAAGTATCGCAGCTGCTGGAGGCCTCCAGCAAGTACGTCACCGCATGGGAGGCGAAGACGCGACAGCGGTTGTCCGAGTCCGAGGCCGCAATCGCCAGGAAGGTCGCCGCCATCGAAGCCGACGCCGGCTCGTCCGTGGAGGCGGTGCGGCAGGCATTCGCCGCACAGAAAGAAGAGTTTGTTGCAGCATCAAGCGCGGAGAGCGCGGAGTTCAGGAGCCAGCTTGCCGAGGTGGGGCAGAGGGTTGCGGCGCTGAAGGCTGAGCTTTCCAGGTCCTCCGAGGAGACCCTTGAGAGGCTGCGCGGCGAGGCGGAGACCCTGCAGGCAGAAAGCCAGAAGCGGATCCGCGATTTCCAGGCAGATATGGAGACGAGGATAAAGGACTACCGGCAGCTCATGACGGAAAGCCGAGAAAAAGCCGAGGGGATGCAGGAAAAGCTTGTCACGAAGATCGATGAAAGCTATCGCCTCATGTCGACGAACCTGGCAGATATCGACAAACGGGTGAAGTCATTCACGGCGCAGACCCGCCTCTTCGAGCGCGCGGATTCGCTGAGATTGACCCTGGAGGGCGGCATCGAGGAGATGAAGAAAGAAATCGCGAAGCTGGGCGCAGAGAAGGCGGAGCTGGCGGAAACGGAGCTGCAGCTGGCAAGAACAAAAAAGCTTGCGGACGAGGTCTCGCAGAAGCTCGCGCGGTTCCTCGCGGAGAAACGGCGAATCGACGAAATGGATGGGGATTTCAAGAAGCTCCTCACGCTGTCGCGTGACATAGACCTGAAGGTGAACACCCTTTCGGGCAGCCATGACGCCCTGCAGCAGATCCAGGCCAAGGTCCGCGAGTTCGAAGAGATGGGGAAGGTCGTGGAAACCGGGGTGGAGAGGCTGGACAAGAAGCAGCAGATCATCTCTGTCACCGCTGAAGGGGTGGACAAGAACTTCCAGCGTCTGGAGACCATGGAAAAGACTATCAAGGAGACGGACCAGGAGACCGTCGCACTCGAGGCAAAGGTAAGGTCCCTCATGGTTGAATACGAGACGCTGGCAGGACGCAAAAAGGACGCGGAAACGGCCATGGAGATCTCAGGCAGGCTCAATGCCGTCATCGAGGACCTTGAGCAGCGGCTGGAGAAAGCCCAGAACTCCCGCGAATGGCTGGCCCGGACCGAAACGCGCTTCGAGGAGATCGGCCGCCAGGCTCAGGAGCAGGTGCGACTTCTGGAGAGTATCGTCAAGTCGGAGACAAAAAAAGAGAAAGGGGACAGGGGCGCCCCTCCCATGGACAAGCGTGAGACCGTGGTCAAGCTCTCCCACCAGGGCTGGTCCGTGCAGGAGATCTCCCGGGTGACCCAGCTCAGCCGCGGTGAAGTGGAGCTTATCCTGGAGCTTGCTCCCAAGGTCTGAGCTGTGGATACCGCGTCCCGGGTTGCGCTGGTTGCGTGCCCCGACTATGACCGTGAACGCGTCAGCGCGGCGGTTCGCCGGGGCCTCGCTCTGCTGGGTAGCGGCGCCGTGCCGACGCTCCCCGGCCTGAACGGCAGGCGCCTTCTTCTCAAGCCGAACCTGCTTCGTCCGGCGCCCGCAGACAAAGGAGTCACAACGCATCCGGCGGTCTTTTCCGCGGTTGCCGGCTTTCTGAAAGACCGGGGCTTTGCTCTTGCATACGGGGACTCACCCAATGGCATGTTCACCACTCTTGCCGTGGCCCGCGCCAGCGGCATCCAGGCTGAAGCCGAGGCGCTCGGCGTACCGTTGGCAGATTTCGAGGCCGGGGTGGATGTAAGGTTTCCGCGCGGAGCGCTGGACCGTCGGTTCACCGTGGCGAAAGGAGCCGTCGAGGCGGGAGGGATCGTGAGCCTCCCGCGCCTCAAGACCCACGGTCTGACCGCCATGACGGGTGCGCTGAAGAACACTTTCGGCCTCATCCCCGGGGGCCGCAAGGGGGAGTACCACGTCACGCATCCCGACGTGGAGAGCTTTTCCAGGATGATCGTTGACCTGAACGGAGCCTTTCCAGCCGTGCTTGTGGTCATGGATGCCATCACGGTCATGGAGGGAAACGGCCCGGCCAACGGCCGGCTTCGCGGCGTCGGCCTTCTGGTCATCACGACGGACCCGGTCGCGGCGGACGCTGTGGGATGCAGGATCATGGGCATCGACCCCTTCACGGTTCCTTTCATCCGCATGGCGGATGAAGCCGGCCTGGGGAACGCCAGGGCTGGGAAGATCGAGCTCCTTGGCGAACCTCTGGAAAAATACGTGTGCTCCGACCTTGACGTTCGCGTCCGGCCCCTTGGCCAGAATGTGCCCGGTTTCCTCATACGCATTGCCAAGGACCTTATCGTCTCAAAGCCCGTTATCAGCGCTGCAGAGTGTTCCCGCTGCGGTCAGTGCGTGGAGGCTTGCCCCACGGTCCCCAAGTCCCTGCAATGGGGGAATGAGGGCGCCACGCGCAGCGTGCCGCGCTACCTGTACTCGACCTGCATCCGGTGTTACTGTTGCCAGGAGACCTGTCCAACGGGTGCCATCAGGATCCGTCGAGCGCCCCTGGCAGGCATTTTCGAGAGCCGGAGGTAGACGATGTCGATTGCAGTGGATTATCGAAGGATGATCCCGCCCCTGTCCAGGGAGCTGGTTGAGTCGTATCGCGACAAGATCCGGACCCTCCACGCGGATCTGGGCTCGCGCCGCAAGTCCGGTGCGCTGCCTTTTTACGACCTGCCCAGGCAGGATGCGGGGCCCATCGAAAAGCTCGCTGCGCGGATGAAGGGGGGGTACAAGAACGTCGTTGTGCTGGGCATTGGCGGTTCGGCTCTTGGCCTCCTTTCCCTCAATTCCGCCCTCCGAACCCCTTTCCCCGCCCTCGAGCCTGCGCCACGCCTCGCGGTCCTGGACAACATCGACCCGGTACGCATTGGCTCGTATCTCGAGGCGCTTGACCCCAGAGAAACGGTCCTGAACGTCATAACGAAGTCGGGCGACACCGCGGAGACCATGTCTGAGTTCCTGGTTTTCCGCAAATGGTTCACGGATGCCCTGGGAGGCAAGGGCGCGAAAGACCGGATCATCGTCACCACGGACAAGAGCAAGGGCGCCCTGCGCAGGATTGCGAATGAGGAGGGGTACGCAAGCTTTGAGGTCCCCGACGGAGTGGGGGGCCGGTTCTCAGTGCTCACCCCGGTCGGCCTTCTCCCCGCGGCGCTTCTTGGCATCGATATCAAGGGCTTGCTGGCCGGGGCCGCGGCTATGGATGGGCGCCTGGGAAGCGCTGAGCTCATGGAAAACCCAGCGTACCTGGGGGCCGCGCTTCACCATATGGCCTGGATGGGGGGACGGCGGATCTCGGTGATGTTCGCCTATTCCGACCAGCTCTACCTCATGGCGGACTGGTACCGCCAGCTCTGGGCGGAAAGCCTGGGAAAGCGCAAGTCAACTGATGGAAGGATAGTTTCCGTCGGGCCCACGCCCATCAAGGCTCTCGGGGTCACAGACCAGCATTCCCAGGTGCAGCTCTATAAGGAAGGTCCTGATGACAAGGTCTATACCTTCCTTGCCGTGGAAAGCTTCGAAAAGACCGTCCCCATCCCCCCTTCAGACCTGGAAGCGGTTTCCTATCTGGGCGGCCATTCCCTGAACGAGCTTCTTGCCGCCGAGGAGCTGGCAACGGAGATCGCTCTCTGGAAAGCAGGCCGTCCTGTCACGCGCATTGTCTTCCCGACCATCAACGCGGAGAATGTGGGAGAGTACTACCATCTCCTGGAGGTGCAGACGGTTGCCGCTGGCGGGCTCTTTGGCATCGACCCCCTGGACCAGCCGGGTGTCGAGGAAGGGAAGCAGTTCGCCTACGGAATCATGGGGCGTCCCGGATATGAGGCAAAACGAAGGGAAGTGGAGGGCATTCCCCAGGGGGACCCCGGTCTGGTATTCAGGGCAAGGGAAAAAGCTTGACCTAGTCCGAAATCATCTATTATTTTTAGGTAAACTCTTCTTAAGCAGGCGGTATCGATGTCGAAGAAAAAAGACCAGCCAGAGGTCTTCGACGGGGCGCAAAACGTCCCCGGGGGCGCGCCGAAGGGCGGCGTTTCCGACCAGAAAGGGGCCGAGCAGCAGTTCGCCCCTGCGCCCGCACCAGGCGCGGATGCGAAGACGCTTTCGGCTGAAGTCGCAGATCTCAAGGACAAGCTCCTGCGCAAGCAGGCGGATTTCGAGAACTTTCGAAAGCGCATGATCAGGGAAAGGGAGGACGCATCCCGGTACGCAAACGCCGCCCTGTTGAGCGACCTGATCGGATTGATCGACGATTTTGAGCGCGCCATCCATTCGGGGGAGGAGTCGAAGGACTTCGGCTCGTTCCTCCAGGGCATAACGATGATCGAGAAGCAGCTCGTTGAAATGCTCGAGAACCGCTGGGGCCTGAAGCGCTTTGTCTCTGTGGGTGAAGCCTTTGACCCCAACAGACATGAAGCCGTGCAGCGAGTGGAAGGTCCGGTGGACTCCAAGCCCACTGTGGTGGAAGATTATCAGAAGGGGTACTACCTGCACGAACGGGTCCTGAGGCCGGCGCGCGTGAAGGTGATGGTGCCGGCGCAGGGAGAAACCGGGGCTGTAAATGAGAGTGCCAACTCCCCGACCGGCGGGGACGGGAAATAGGGAGATCCCCGGATGGGCAAGATCATAGGTATCGACCTCGGAACGACGAACTCGTGCGTCGCCATCATGGAAGGCAGCCAGCCCATTGTGATCCAGAACTCGGAAGGGCAGCGCACAACTCCCTCAGTCGTTGCTTTCACGGACAAGGGAGAGCGTCTGGTGGGCCAGCCGGCCAAGAACCAGATGATCACGAACCCTGAGAACACCGTGTATTCGATCAAGAGGTTCATGGGGCGCAGGTATGCGGAGGTGAGCGAGGAAATCCGCAGGGTCCCCTTCGCCGTCACAGACGCCGGCAACGACGTGCGCGTCCAGGTCCGCGGCACTCTCTATTCGCCGCCTGAGATCTCCGCCGCCATTCTCCAGAAGATGAAGAAGACCGCAGAGGACTACCTCGGGGAGCCCGTCACGGAGGCGGTCATAACGGTCCCTGCATACTTCAACGACGCCCAACGCCAGGCCACCAAGGATGCGGGAAGGATTGCCGGTCTGGACGTCAAGCGGATCGTCAACGAGCCGACGGCCGCCGCGCTTGCCTACGGGCTGGACAAGGGGGGCAGGGAGGAGACCATAGCGGTGTACGATCTCGGAGGAGGAACCTTCGACATCTCCATCCTGGAGCTCGGGGACGGCGTCTTCGAGGTGAAGTCAACCAACGGGGACACCCATCTCGGCGGGGATGACTTTGACCAGCGCATCATTGAATGGATCGTGGTCGAGTTCAAGCAGGAGAACGGCATTGACCTTTCCGGGGACCGAATGGCCCTTCAACGTCTCAAGGAGGCTGCGGAGAAGGCGAAGATCGAGCTGTCCAGCACGCAGGCCACCACCATCAACCTTCCGTTCATCACGGCGGACCAGACGGGTCCCAAGCACCTGAACTACACTCTTACGCGCGCAAAGCTGGAGCATCTCCTGGCGGACCTCTTCGAAAAGACCCGCGGCCCCTGCCTGCAGGCCCTGCAGGATGCCGGCCTCAAGCCGATGGACATCGACCATGTCATCCTGGTCGGGGGCTCCACTCGCATTCCCGCCGTCCAGGCGCTGGTCAAGGACATATTCGGCAAGGAAGGGAGCAAGGGGGTCAATCCCGACGAGGTTGTCGCCGTGGGCGCCTCCATCCAGGGAGGAATCCTCGGCGGCGACATCAAGGACGTCCTCCTGCTGGACGTTACCCCCCTCTCCCTGGGCATTGAGACGCTGGGCGGCGTCTTCACGAAGCTCATCGAGCGCAACACAACAATCCCCACCCGCAAGAGCCAGACCTTCTCCACGGCCTCTGACAGCCAGACCGCTGTGTCCATCCATGTCCTGCAGGGAGAGCGCGAAATGGCGGCCCAGAACCGGACCCTGGGCAGGTTCGACCTGGTGGGCATTCCTCCCGCTTCTCGCGGCGTTCCCCAGATCGACGTGACCTTCGACATCGATGCAAACGGCATCGTGCATGTCTCCGCAAAGGACCTCGGCACGGGCAAGGAGCAGAAGATCCGTATCGAAAGCTCCTCAGGGCTCTCCGAGGAGGAGATCCGACGCATGGTGAAGGAAGCTGAATCCAATGCGGCGATGGACAGGATGGAGCGGGAAAGGGCGGAGGCGAGAAACGACGCAGACAGCCTTCTTTATTCGACCGAAAAGTCGCTGGGCGACTACGGAGACCGGGTGGGATCGGAAGAACGGGCAGCCATCGAAGCTGCGCTGGCGCAGCTTCGGGCTGCCATGGAGAGCCGCGACGTTCCCCTCATACGGACCAAAACGGAGGCCTTGAAGAAGGCTGCCTATCGGCTGGCAGAGGAAGTGTACAGTGCAAGGACCGAGACTCGCGAGGCGCCAGGCACTTCCGGAAACGGCTCGGCCACCGCAGAACGCTCCCCTCGGGGCGGCGGCAAGGCTCCGCGTCCGCAGGCGCCCGAAGACGCCGACTACGAAGTAGTCGACGACGAGAAGAAAACATGAGAGCTCATGGCTAAACGAGATTTCTACGAGGTGCTGGGAGTCGCCAAGGGCGCCTCCCGGGACGAGATAAAGAAGGCCTACCGGCAGCTTGCCATAAAGTACCACCCTGACCGCAACTCCGGGGACAAGGACGCGGAGGAGAAGTTCAAGGAGGCCACCGAGGCATACGAGATCCTGGCAGATGACCGGAAGCGGCGCGCCTACGACCAGTACGGGTTTGCCGGAGTCAACGGCATGGGCCAGCCGACCGCCCAGGACTTTTCCACGATCTTCCAGGGGTTCGAAGATATCTTCGGGGACTTCAGCGGCTTCTTCGATTCCTTCTTCGGGTCCACGGGAAGCCGCCGCAGGTCGTCCCGCGGCTTCAGTCAGCAGGGCTCCGACCTCAGGTATGACATGGAAGTCTCCTTCCTCGAGGCCGCGTTCGGCACGAAACGGGAGATCTCGTACGCGCGGGCGGAACGTTGCGAGGTCTGCGGGGGAACGGGAGCGGACAAAGGGACCGGCCGCAAGCTGTGTCCCACCTGCGGCGGCTCCGGGCAGGTGCGAAGGAACTCCGGATTCTTCTCCATCGCCTCCACGTGCCCCGGCTGCAACGGAGAAGGGGAAATCGTGGAGAAGCCCTGCGCCGCCTGTCGCGGGACCGGCCTCGTGCGCCGCAACCGGACAATCACGGTCACGATTCCCCCCGGCATAGAGGATGGAAAAAGGCTCAGTCTGGCCGGCCAGGGCGATGGCGGCACGAACGGAGCCCGGGACGGCGACCTGTATATTTTCCTCAAGGTCCAGGCGCACGAGTTGTACGAGAGGGACGGCAATGACGTGTATTGCGCAGTCCCCATCTCATTCACCCAGGCGGCCCTCGGCTCGGACATCGTGGTCACAACGCTGGATGACAAGTCGGTCCGGGTGTCCGTGCCGGCCGGAACGCAGAACGGCCGGATACTGCGGCTCAAAGGGGAGGGGATCCCGGAGCTGCACAGCCCCAGCCGGCGCGGCGACATGTACATCAAGCTCGTCGTCAAAGTCCCCACGAAAGTCTCCGCCAGGGCAAAAGAGCTTCTCAAGGAGCTTGCCAGCGTCAATGGTGAGGAGAAAAGCCCCAAGCCCATCCCCTTGTCCGAGTTGAAGCAATGACATAGCATCCCTTTCATGGAAAAAGTAGGCTTCCTCCTCGGCTCTGTCACCGTCTCCCTCCTTGCCACGGAGGCCCTGCTCCTTGCGCTGCGATCGCCGCGGTGCGCGCGAAGGCAGGAGCCGCTGTACCTGTCGCTGTTCCTCAGCGCGGTCGCCGTGGGGCTTGCATTTCCGTTCCTCCTGGGGGCGGGAAGCGTCCTTGCGGTTGTCACCCTGTGGGCTGCCGGGGCTTTCCTCATCGAGGCGCGGGGGAGAACCCGCCACGGGAGGCTGCGCCTGCCTTGGGCCCTGGCATGCATGGTATTCGTCAGCGTCCTTGTCGTCGGACGCGCTCTCGGCTGCCGCGGATCCATCGGTTTTGCGGTCTTTGACGCGGCAGGGACGTGCGCAGCAGCTGCCTTTCCCGTGAGGCTCATGCTCGGGATCGGCCGGGGTTCGCGTTCCACTCCACTTTTTGCCGCCCTGATATCCGCGTGCGTCTGGATCGTGGAGGCTGCGGCTGACACCGTGCTCGTTTCCCTGGGAATCCGGCATCCGGATCTGGCAGTCATCCCGCTCTTTTCCCTTTCCCTCTGCCTGGGATGGCTGGTCTTCCAGGAGGGATACCCCTCGCGGGCGGGATGGAAAGGGCGTCTTGCAGCCCTCGAGCTGCAGGAAAAGCTGCCCCATGCCGCCTACGCGCGAGTGCTGGATCATGAGACTGCGCTTGCTCGACAGGACAGGCTTGTGGCAGCCGGGCTCCTTGTCCTCGGTGTGGCACACGAGTTCAAGAACACACTGTCGTACATTCGGGCAGTAGCGGAGGCGGGCCTGGATCGGTCTGAGCCGGACCGCAAGGACGAGAGTCTTCGGTTGCTCCTGGAGCATGCCGAGGCAGGGCGGGAATCCGCTGTCACCCTCCTGGAGAGGCTCGGCCGGGAGGGAAGAGAGAAGCCGCGCGTCATTGATTCGGAGCAGGACCTTGTGTACTTCCTCAGGCTCGTTCGCGCAGGATATCGCGGGGAGGGCATCCTGATGCCGGCGGTGCTTTCACCCGGCGTCAGGTTCAATGCAAGAAAGAGCGAAGTGGAGCAGATCCTGCACAACCTGGTGAGAAACGCAGTGGAGAGCCTCCGTTGCAAAGGACTCGCAGAGCAGAAAACCATCGAGATCTCCTGCCGGGGGGTCGACGGTCGGGCTGTCCTCGAGGTCAAAGACAATGCCGGCGGCATCACGCCCGCGGCATCTCGTCGGCTGTTTGCTCCCCGATACTCCGGGACAGGGGGGACGGGGCTCGGCCTCTACCTGTCCCGGAGTTTGGCTGCGCAGAACGGCGGAACGCTGGAGTACGTCGCTGTCCAGGGCGGGAGCGTGTTCAGGCTCGCATTTCCAGCCGTGGCGGATTGATTCTTCCCGGACTAGTTGATGTATGCGGTCAGGCTTATGGAATGGCCGTTGGAGGACAGGGTCCCGGACGCGTAGGGCATCTGGATCAGGTTCAGCTCCGTTCCCGTGGGATCAAAGAAATCGTCAGGAGCAGGAGAGGCGTAATACGTGGACCCGTCTGCCCCGGTGTAAGAAGTAACCAGGGTGTACCTCTGGTTGGGCAGCTTGGTCAGGACCACCAGGAAGTGCGCATACGTGCCGTCAAAGCTTCCTGACACTGCGGACTGGGTGAAGCTCTGCCCCGCATCCGATGTGGCGGTGACGGTTGTAACGGAGCCGGGCCGGGCCCAATCCGGGTGAGCCGATGCCATGACCCGCACGTCCACGGCAATCGCGTTGGATGGGTAGATGACGTTCATCAGCTGGCCGCAGCCGGTCAGAACGAGCACAAGGCCCGCTGCCGACAGCATCAAAGCCCACTTTCTCACCGTCCGCATTCCTCTTTTGCCATCAAAGTATAACGCAAACTCGGACTGAATTGCCACCCCCCGCAGGGACCCAGACACGGAAACGCCCCCGCCGGTGGGGGCGTTTCGGCCTTTCCAGGACGATAGTCAATTGATGACGACCGTCAGGTTTGTAATGTCAGAAGACTTGTTGTAAGGCAAAGTAACGGAATTGGTGTAGCCTGAGTTCTCCACGGAGAAAGTGGGCGTGCCGCCGTAAGGAAGTGGATAGTAGCCAGTTAGGGACCCATAGTACAGTGACCACAGCCCGTAGGTATCGTTTTTCAGCTTGTTGAATTGAAAGGTGTAATTCAGATTGCCGGTTATAGAGTTGTAGCTCGTTGGTGAAAAGGACGTAAGAGTCGTAAGAACAAAGCCCGAGCTATCCAACAGCTGCACTTGAACGTATGAGTAACCACTGACGTAGTCCGCATGATGGGGGGCATAAACCTCAACGGTTACGTTGACTATCTGTCTTTCGGGGAAGATTCCGTCCAGCATCGGGTCACAGCCGGACAGGAGCAAAGCCATCCCGGCTGCAAGAAGCACCAGCGGCAGTTTTCTCGTGATCTTCATGTCACCCCCCCGATCAGAAGTAGATTGCCAAGTTGACGCTGGCAGAGTTGCCGTCGGAGAGCGTGCTCCAGTTGCCGTGCCAGGCGTCGCTGAAGGCCGCGCTCAGGTCGCTCCAGTTGGCAAAGACCTGGGTTCCGGACACGTTGACCCCCCACCATCCGAACTTCACTCCCACTCCGGCCCGGGCATTCACTCCGATATTGCCGTAGCTTTGCCCGCCGTAGACGTAGAGGTAGTTGGGTCCCACTTCCGCGTAAGCGAGGATGGGCTTGAGGACGAGCCTCACCCCTACGTCGAAGAGATTGAGAAACCCCGGCGTGTAATAGCCTGTCATGTTCCAGACCCAGTAGTCCGGCATGGCATATGCGTCCCACGAGGCATACAGGATGCTCCACGCGTACCCGACATGGAAGCCGATGATCGAGTTGACTGCGTTCGGGTCCGCGATGTTGCTCGAATCCCTGCTTGGGGTCCAGCTCAACCCCAACTCCCACTCTCCACGAGGGCTGTACGCGAATGCCGGTACTGCCATGGCGAGGAGAAGCACCGCTGCCAGCGGGAGCAATATCTTTTTCATCTGGTCCCCCCTGAATCCCGTGTCCTAGAAGTTGCCCTGTCCATACCAGTATAACACCCGGGCAGGCCGGAAACATCACCTCGCTTCTTGCAACAATCTGATAGGGGCTGATACTATAGCGCCGACGGCCATGAAGATACTGGCGATCAATCCCGGCTCGACTTCCACGAAGGTGGCCCTGTATGACGACACCATGGAGTGCTGGAAAAAGGGAGTCAGTCATTCACCGGATGACATCGCCCGTCTGAGAAGGATCGAGGATCAGCTCGAGCTGCGCAGTATTGCTGTGCGCGAAGGCCTCGCCGAGGCCGGCGTGGAGCTTTCCGACATCACGGCAGTCGTGGGAAGGGGCGGGCTGCTCAAGCCCCTTGCCGGCGGGGTCTACGAGGTCAATGAGAAGATGAAGGCGGACCTCATCTCCTGCAGGTACGGGACTCACGCTTCCAACCTCGGGGCCCTCATCGCTGACGCCATTGCATCCGAGATCGGCGTGAAAGCCTTTATCGTCGACCCCGTTGTTGTGGATGAGCTGGATCCCGTCGCCCGCTACTCGGGAGTTCCCCAGATCCCCCGGCGGTCGATTTTCCACGCCCTCAATCAGAAAGCCACGGCAAAAAAGGCCGCCCGGAGCCTGGGAAAGAAATATGATGACTGCACCCTGATAGTTGCGCACATGGGAGGCGGCACCTCCATAGGCATTCACACGGGGGGAAGGGTCGTGGACGTCAACAACGCGCTCGACGGAGACGGCCCATTTGCAATCGAGCGGGCCGGGACAGTGCCCGCGGGGGACTGGATGCGCTGGATCCTGGCCCATCAGCATGATCCTCAGGCCCTTCAGCTGATGCTCACGGGCAAGGGCGGTCTTGTGGCATACCTTGGCACCAACGAGTTCAAGGAGATCGAGAAATCTGCCGCGGGGCAGGGCGGACTGGATCCAGGGCTGTGCGACGCGCTGATCCGGACGATGTGCTACCAGATCTCCAAGTTCATCGTCGGACTGGCTGCGTTCACTGCCGGACGGGCTGACGCCATCGTGCTGACCGGAGGGCTGGCGTTCTCCGAACGCGTGGTCAGGGAGATATCGTCCCGGGTCTCTTTCCTGGCGCCCGTGCTCCTGTTTCCCGGTGAGAACGAGCTGGAAGCCTTGGCCATGGGAGTTCGCGAGGTGCTCCTGGGTGACGCCCGGGCAGGGACCTACGAAGGGTGAGCGGAGGCTGACGTGCATCGAAGAAGGATCAAAGTCATTGACAACGTCTTCCAATACAGGGTGATTGCAATCCTGCTTCTCATTGTCGTCTGCGGCTTTGCCGCTTTCACCGCGGGAGCATTGCTGGTATCCGCAGCAGTGCGCGCGCAGGGCGTCGCATCGATCTTTCCCCCCATTCTGGTCAACGACATCGTGATCATGCTCGCTCTCATCATTGCCGGGATTTTCCTCACTCACCGGATTGCCGGGCCGGTGTACAGGGTCCAGAGTGATATTGACAGGGTTCTGGCCGGAGAGAAGCGCGTGCGGGTCAGGTTTCGAAAACATGACGCCTTTCCGGAGCTCGCTGAAAAGGTCAACAAGCTCATTGAGCGGATCGACGACAAGCCTCAGGACTGAAGCCCGGCTCCTTCCCTGGAACAGGAAGTTCCTCGGCTCCAAGAGGCTCCTGCGGGACTGGATTGCGGCAAGGATCATTGAAAGAGTCGGGACCCCCTCGTCTTTCCTGGATGGCTTCTGCGCGGAGATGGCCCGCCGGCCGCCAGAGGACCCGCGCGTCACGGCCCTTCTGCTGGATCTGAACTCCCTGGCTCCGGCCCGCGGGTACATTGCGGAAAGCTACGGCGGCACGTATTTCACTGTCGAGAATTGCAGCCGCATGGATTCGATCCGCGAGCGGATCGAGACCCTGCGGGCCGGTTCGCAGATCTCAGACGGCGAGCAGACCATCCTCCTTGCTGCGTTCCTCCTTGCGGCAGACCGTGTTGCGAACACGCTGGGCCAGTACGATGCGTTCCTCAAGCACATCGACGGACGAAGCATGGTGAAGGGACGGCACCTGGTGGATGAGAGAGTCAGGTCGAGCTTCTTCCTCCAGCCCCCTGCCAGACTGGAGGGACTGGAGCTGGAGGTGGTGCACGGCGACATGCTCAGCCTGGCCTCACGCCTGGACGTCGAAGCAGCATACTACGATCCCCCTTACAATTGCCGGCAATACTGCGACAACTACCATGTCCTGGAAAACCTCGCGTTCTGGCAGAAGCCTCCCCTCTTTGGCAAGACACGCAAGTTCGACCGCAGGGGGATGCAAAGCCCTTTTTCCAGAAGGACAGGGGCAGCGGCTGCCCTCAGGAAGCTGATTGAAGAGACCATCGCGCGTGAGGTTTTTCTTTCCTACAGCTCCGAGGGGATTCTTTCCCGTCAGGAAATCCGCGGCATCCTTTCCCGGCACGGAGACGTCGAAGAGATCGACACTGAATACCCGGTGTTTGGAAACGGCGCGGGGGTCGCTGCCCGGCGAAGCGTCAGGGAGATCCTCTTCCACCTGAGGCGCGGGAGGTAGGCGCCATGCGTGGCCAAAAGCGTGAGCTGGTTGATGAAAACGGAAAGTCCAGGGGGTTCTACTCGGAAAGCAACAGGGTCAATGATCTCACCGGGCGGGAGTGGGTCTTCTGGACCAGATCCGTGATCACCAAACCGTATCCGCCGGACATGCAGCATGCCCTGCGAAGCCGGCATGGAGGCCAGAAGCCGCCCGCCCTCTGCGCCGACCTCATCCGGGCATTCACGAAGTCGGGGGAAAAGGTCCTGGATCCGTTCATGGGCGTGGGCGGCGTCCTCCTGGGCGCGTCGCTTGCCGGCCGCACAGCCACCGGCGTGGAGATCGATTCCCGCTGGATCGAGATATACCGTGAAGTCTGCGCCAGGGAAGGACTCGGGGAGCAGGAGACGATCCTCGGGGACGCCTGCGCGGCCCTTTCGGAGATGAAGGGAAGATCGTTCGATTGCGTGTTCACGGACGTCCCGTACTGGAAGATGGACAAGGCGGAGCGTTCAAAAGGAACATTCAAGCGCGTCGGGGAAACCGCACGACCCGCCAGGGCGAGCAAGCTCTCCGCGTTCAACGGGGGCGAGTATGCCTCCAAGGCGGACTGGCTGGCTCACATGGCGGAAGTGTTTTCCCTTTCCGCGCGCCTGCTGAAACCGCAGGGGTATCTTCTGAGCTTCATCGGAGACATGTACAGAGACGGCCGGTATCACAGCCTTTCAGCGGAGCTTGCCCAGGTGATTGCCGCTGTTCCTGGACTGGTATGGAAGGCGAATATCGTCTGGTACGATGTTTCGAAGAAGCTCCATCTCTACGGCTACCAGTATTCCTACATTCCTTCCCTGATTCATCAGAACGTCCTCGTTTTTCGCAGGGAGCTGCAAGGAGAATAGCATGCCTGAACACCTGTTCGGATTCCACACCATCGAGGAGACCCTGCGCAAAGGCGTGTCAGGAGCTTCCCTTCTTGTATCGCGGGAGAACGCGAGGATCCAGAAGCTGCGGGAGGCGGCGGAAAGCCGGGGAGTGCCGGTCTCCGATGTGGAGGAAGGTGAGCTGACCGGCCTGTGCGGGACGGATGCCCACCGCGGTGCCGTGCTGGTGCTTTCCCGCGCGCCTGCTTCGCTGCAGAAGGACCTCCGTCGCCTGCTCTCCGGCCTGTCAACGCCCACAGCGCTCGTTCTGGTGCTGGACGGAATCACTGACCCGCAGAACCTCGGGGCCATCCTGCGCTCCGCCGACCAGTTCGCCACGGACATTGTCGTGATTCCGTCCCGCCACTCCGCGCAGGAAACACAGACGGTGGCCAAGGTGTCCGCCGGCTCCAGTGCGTATGTTCCCCTTGCCGTGGTCCCGAACATCCCCTCCGCCCTGGAGCTCCTCAAAGAGAACGGCTTCTGGATCTTCGGAGCGGACATCGGCGGGCAGACCACGGACAAGCTCGACCTAGGCGGAAAGGTGTGCCTTGTCCTGGGAAGCGAGGGCACCGGCATGCGGCGCCTTGTCAGGGAAAGGTGCGACCTGCTGGTGCGCATCCCCGGTGCCGGTCACGTCGACTCCTTCAACGTCTCGGTGGCTGCAGGTATTCTGCTCTTTGAGGCCCGGCGGCGGCAGGGGTTCCCCCACATGGCGCGAGAGTGAGCCATCGGCAGCCGATATGCCTCGGCTGCCGCGGTCTGGACACGCGGAGAAATCCGCGCTACGATTGATATAAAAGCATACCGACCGGTCGGTATTTGTGGGAAAGGCGAACCAGCGCGTGCAGGCACGCAGCGTCGAGACGAGAAACCGCATCCTCCAGGTGTCGCTCAGGCTCTTCGCGCAGAGGGGGTACAACGCAAGCGGCGTCGCGTCCATCTGCCGGGCCTCCCGGGTGAGCAAGGGCGCTTTCTATCACCATTTCAGAAGCAAGCAGGCGGTGTTCCTGGAGCTCATGCAGGCCTGGCTGGCCGGCGTGAGGGAGCAGCTGCGGGGCGCGATGGGGAGGTCCGGCAGCGTGCCCGAAGGGCTTCTTGCCATGGCCTCTGAGATGAGGCACGTCTTCCAGGCGGCGGACGGGAGGCTCGGGATCTTTCTGGAGTTCTGGCAGCAGGCGCGGCGTGACAAGAAGGTGTGGAAGGGCCTCATGGCGCCGTACCGTCACTATCGTGACCTGCTTGCCAGAATAGTAGAGAGAGGCGTGCGAGAGGGGTCGTTTCGGACTGTGGACTCCAAAGCCGCCGGACAGGCCCTGGAGACTCTTGCGGTCGGAACGCTGCTGCAGGGCGTGCTGGACCCTCGCGGAGGACAGTGGGATCAGGTGATCAGGCAGTCCGTGAAACTGCTGATCGACGGGCTGGCCAGGCGGCCGGCAGCACGCCAGCCCGCGGCACGATTGCCGTCGAAGTCGGGCAGCCGCAAGGTAAGCAGCCGCGGCGCGGTTGATTCCAGGAGGTAGCGTGATGGTGCTTGTCACCGGTGCCGCTGGGCACCTTGGCTGTGCGCTCGTCAGGGAGCTTGTTGGAGACGGGGAGAAGGTCCGAGTCCTGGTGCTGCCTCAGGAGGACTTGGAAGGACTCCGGGGGATTCCCCTCGATATCGTGAAAGGCAACGTTCTGGACCTGGATTCAATCAGGCGGGCTTCGCAGGACGTCGAGGTAATCTACCATCTGGCAGGAATCGTTTCGATCATGCCCGGCAGGGACGAGCTGATGCGCCGGGTCAACGTCGAAGGGACGGCAAACGTGGCCAGGGTGGCCCGCGAATGCCGTGTGCGCCGGATGGTCTATGTCAGCTCCATCCACGCCCTTGCGCGTCCTCCGAAGGGCACGCCGGTGGATGAGCGGGTCCGGATCGATCCTCACAATCCGGCGGGAGAATACGACCGCACCAAGGCGGAGGCCTCGCTGGCCGTGTTGTCGGAGGTGGAGGCGGGGCTTGACGCTGTGATTGTCTGTCCGACCGGGATCATCGGCCCGTATGACTTCCGAGGCATCTCCCCAATGACTCGGCAGATCCGCAAGTGGGCGCGGTCGGGCAGTCACCTCGTGCTGGACGGTCATTTCGATTTCGTGGATGCCCGCGACGTGGCGCGGGGAATGATCGTTGCAGCCCGACAAGGCCGGAGAGGACAACTGTACATCCTGGCTGGCGATAGAGTGTCGGTTGAAGACCTTTTCGAGCTGGTCAAGGAAAATGCCGGCACGCGGGGTCGTGCTTTTCGCGTTCCCCTCGGAATCGCGCGGCTCGTCGCGGTCTTTGCCACCTTGCACTCCCGCCTGTGGGGGAGAAAGGTCCAGCTCACCCGCTACGCGCTTGAAACCCTTGAAAGCAACTCACTCATCTCGTGCGCCAGGGCGCGCGGCGAGCTTGGGTATCAGCCCCGCGCGATGAGACGGACCATCGGAGATACCGTCCGTTGGCTGCGGGAGAATCCCGAGCCTGCCTCTGAGGCCATGGCGGCGTTCGAACGGGCCCGCGGCCGCGCGTCGCGTACAGGGCGTCGAGCGGGGGTGGCCGTGGTGACGGGCGCCTCCAGCGGGATTGGCGCGGCCACGGCCCTGCGTCTGGCCTCACGCGGATACAAGGTGATACTTGTAGCGCGCAGGCGGGACAGGCTTGAAGCCCTTGCCGGACGCATCAGGGCCGGCGGCGGGACGGCGGAGAGTCTTGCCGTTGATCTGGCTGCCCCGGGAGGGGTGCGCACCATTTTTGAACGCGTGGTCGAGCTGGGAGAGGGGATCGATGTCCTTGTCAATAGCGCCGGCTTCGGCTGGTACGGCTATGCGTCGGAGATGTCGGTCGACACCGCAGTCACCATGATCCAGGTGAACAACGCCGCCATGGCTGAGCTTGTCCTGCATTTTCTCCCTCTCATGAAGCGGAGGGGGAGCGGTCACATCATCAATCTCAGCTCTATTGTCGGCAGCCTCCCGAGTCCCTGGGCCGTCCTGTATTCCGCAACAAAATCGTTCGTTGATGCATTCACAACTGCCCTGTACCGCGAACTGCGGGGGTCGGGGGTCAACGTGAGCGCCGCGCGCCCCGGGCCGGTTCTGACGGAATTCTATCAGACGGTCAGGAGGCTCTCTTCGGGCCGTTCAATACCCGTGGGGAAGATCTCCGTGCTGCCGGAAGCCGTGGCGGATGCAATCGTGAAGCTCCTGGCAAGGCCACGGCGCGCAGTCTATGTTCCGGCGGGTTTTCGAGTCCTCCCGTGGATCGAGTTCAGCTTTGGCTGGCTGGTGGACCGTCTGGCCGCCTTCTTCCTGCGCAGGCAACCCTACGCGGCATGACCCGGCTCACCCACGCGGGACCGCAAGGATCCTCTCAGCCAGGTGCACGGCATTGAGAGCTCCCTGCGGGCCAATCCCCATTGTGGCGACAGGAACACCACGCGGGAGCTGAAGGATCGAGAAGAGCGCATCCATGCCCGATAGCGGGCCGGCAACCAGGGGCACACCGATGACCGGGAGTTTCACCAGGGAGGCGATCACGCCGGGGAGGGCTGCTGACAGCCCCGCCGCGGCTATCACAAGCTTGTAGTTTTTTTCTTCCGCATTGAGGAACGCAGCAAGCTCCCCGAGGTTCCTGTGCGCCGAGAGGACCTTCAGGTCGTACGTCATCGACTTTTCTTCAAGGAGGGAGAGTGCAGGTTTCACGGCAGGCTCGTCGGACTGCGAGCCTATGACGAAAAGGACGTCTTTCATGCGTCTGCTCCTAGAAACTTCCGGCCGATGTCGCGCCGGTACCATCCCCCCGCGAAGCGGATTCCCTCCACAAGCGCGTAGGCCCTGTCCGACGCCTCCTTGAGGTTGCTGCCCCGGCCTACCACGGTGAAGCATCTTCCGCCGCGGACATGCAGGGACCCGTTCTCACGGAAGGTCGACGCGTGAAAAATGTGGGTGTGGTCGGGCTTTGCATCGCACGGCAGCTCCACGGGGACCGGTGGGCTCGACGCCTCGGGATAGCCGCGCGCCGCCACGACAACGCCCAGCGCAGCCCCGACCGGTGAGGCAGTTTCGACGCTCGAGGCGAAGGACTTCAGGTCCCTGTCAATCACGGCCTTCAGAAGTCCTCCGAGATCGAAGGGCAGGACGGGCAGGAGGACTTGGGTCTCAGGGTCCCCGAAGCGAACGTTGAACTCCAGGACCCTGGGTCCCGCCGTCGTGATCATCAGGCCGAAATACAGGACGCCTGTATAGGAAAGCCCCTCCCGCTCCATTGCCAGATATGCAGGCTGCACGATCTCCTGTTCGATGCGGCGCAGTATTGCCCCGTCGGCGGTCGGGACGGGGCACACAGAGCCCATCCCGCCGGTGTTGGGGCCCGTGTCATCCTCATGGGCCTTCTTGAAATCGGTGCAGGCCGGAAGAATGACGTGGCTTTTTCCGTCGCTGACGCCGAATACCGAGAGCTCCCATCCCTCGAGAAACTCCTCCACCAGGACCCGGTCCCCGGCCAGCGCCGACTTGCCGAAGGAAAAAAGCTCATCTATCCGCGCAGATTCCAGGACCCCTTTCCCCGCGGCAAGGCCGCTTTTCTTGACAACGAGCCGCTGCCCCGTCTTCGTGCCCAGGAACGCCTCCAGCGCAGCGGCATCTGAAAACTCGGTTGCGCGCGCGGTTGGAATACCGTTGCGAACCAGGAACGCTTTCGAGAACGCCTTGCTGGACTCCAGTTGCGCGGCCTTTTTTCCCGGCCCGAAGACCGGCACCGCGCGGTGCGCAAGGAAGTCCGCCACGCCCGCGGCCAGCGGGGTCTCCGGTCCAACAAAGACGCAGTCCACCTTGTTCCGACGCGCGGCGGAAAGGATGGAGGTGAACTTCATTGGGTCCACGTCGGGCAGATTTGTCGAGATCTCCGCCGTGCCGGCGTTGCCGGGCCCCGTGAAGACTGCGCTCACGTTGGCGCTCTGGGACAGTTTCCAGGCAATGGCGTGCTCGCGGGCGCCGGATCCCAGCACGAGGACCCTCATGGCGCGCCTCCGCCATTTACCGTGTCGAGCATTGAGAGCAGCACGTGCGGATACCACTCATGTTCCAGGTCGTGGATCCGGGCCTCCACGCTCTCACGGCTCTCCCCCGGCTCGCGCAGGAACGATTTCTGAAGGACAACGGGTCCGGTGTCCACGCCGGCGTCCACCCGCATGATCGTGATGCCCAGCTCGCGGTCGCCCGACGCGTAGCTCTGGTCGATTCCGTGGATGCCGGGGTACTTTGGCAGGAGGCTGGGATGAACGTTGATGACCGGCCCCTTGAATGCCTCCAGAAACCGCGGGGTGAGCAGCTTCATGAACCCTGCAAGCGCGACGATGTCCACCTGCCGCCTTTCCAGATGACGGACGATTTTCTTCTCCACGGTTTCTCTTTTCTTCCCTGCATAGCTCACAGGGACCGTCGGGACCCCCAGTTCCCTGGCCCGGTCCAGAACGGGGGCCCCGGCCACGTCGCAGAGCAGGAACTCCAGCGAATGCCCGGTCCCCTTCACCGCCTTTGCAATGGCCACGAAGTTCGACCCTGTTCCCGAGGCAAATACGGCGAGCCGCGCCATTACTCCACGGTCCCGATGACGAGCAGCTGAAATCCTTCCCGCCGGGCCGCGTCCATGAGCTCTTCCCTGTGATGATCCTGTACTATGAGAGCCACGCCTATTCCAAGATTGAACACCCTGCGCATCTCTTCCTCGGGAACGCCCGCATTCCGCAACCTGGCAAAAACCGGAGGCTCGTCCCAGTCGAAAAAGAAACTCGGGAAAAGGCCTTCCGGCAGGACGCGCGCGGTGTTGCCCACCAGGCCGCCTCCCGTGATGTGGGCGGCTGCGAGGACCCGGTGCGTTTCCGTGAGAATGGCCATTTCCCGCGCATAGATCCGCGTGGGGACAAGAAGGTCCTCCCATCCGGAGAGATCGGTCTCCGGGATTACCTTGCGCGCCAGGGAAAGACCGTTGGAGTGTATCCCGGAAGAAGGGAGCCCCAGGATGATGTCTCCCCGCCGGATTTCCTCCCGGCGCGGCAGCACCTCATCCTTCTCCGCAATGCCGACGGCGAAGCCCGCAAGGTCGAAATCGTCGGGACCATACGCATCCGGCATCTCGGCGGTCTCTCCTCCCCCGAGCCTGCAGCCGGCCAGCTCGCACCCGCGCACGATGCCGCGCATCAGCGCGTGCATCCTCTCCTCGTGGATCCTCCCGCAGGCGATGTAGTCCAGGAAGACGAACGGCTTCGCCCCGCAGACAATGAGGTCGTTGACGTTCATGGCGACAAGGTCGATCCCGATGGTGTCGTAGATGCCGAGCTTCCGCGCAACAAGGAGCTTTGTGCCGGTGCCGTCCGTTGTCGTCATCAGCACGGGTGAGCGGAACCCCAGCGAATCCAGGGGCAGAACAGAGGAAAACCCGCCGATTCCCTTGTCCACCGCGGGGGAGGGAATGCGTCTGATGAACTCCACAAACCTGTCCCCACGGTTAATGTCAACGCCTGCGTCGCTGTAGCCGTGCATGGGCCGATCCTCTCCTGTCCCTGTCATTTTCTCCGCACCGGGGCGTCCCGCACCGTGAAGGGATACGAGCCGCTGAAGCACGCGTAGCAGAAGTCCCCCGGGTTGGGGAGGCACTCCCGCAGGGCTTCAATGGAAAGATAGCGAACCGAGTCAGCCCCGAGCTCCCTGCCAATCCCGTCCATGTCCAGG
Organism: Spirochaetia bacterium; assembly: GCA_049515135.1. Taxonomy (GTDB): domain Bacteria; phylum Spirochaetota; class Spirochaetia; order SZUA-6; family Fen-1364; genus Fen-1364. The sequence continues at coordinate 22,805 of JBEKUJ010000002.1, read as the reverse complement.
CGGTTGGCGATCAGCTCGTCGCGCGTCGGGATATCGATGCCGAAAAAACACGGATGGCGAATGGGAGGCGAGGAGAGACGCAGGTGCACCTCCCTGGCGCCCGCATCCCGCAGGAGCTTCACGATCTGCCGGGAGGTGGTGCCGCGCACCAGGGAGTCATCCACCACGACGACGCGCTTTCCGTCAATCGCTTCCCTCACCGGGTGCAGCTTCATCCGAACCCCGAACTCTCTGCTGGCTGCGGTCGGCTGGATGAAGGTCCTGCCGGAGTAGTGGTTGCGCGTGAGGCCCTGCTCCAGGGGCACGCCGGATGCGGCGGAATACCCCAGCGCCGCGCTGTTGCCGGAGTCGGGCACGGAGATGACGATGTCTGCCTTCACGTCGTCCCCGCGGGCCAGGATTTCACCCATTCTTTTTCTGACCATGTGGACGGAATGGGCGAATACGTTGGAGTCCGGGCGGGCAAAATAGATCAGCTCGAAGATGCAGTGCGCCCGACGCGGGGCCGGCGCGTGGGGAAGCATCTCCGTGTGCATCCGGTCCCCTTCCACGGTCACGATCTCTCCGGGGGCTACCTCGCGGATGTCTTTGGCCTGGAACATTTCCAGAGCGCAGGTCTCCGAGGCAAAGAGCACACGCCCCTCCCGAGACCCCATCACCAGTGGACGAAACCCGTACGGGTCCCGCACGGCGATGAGTGTGTCTTCATGCATCATGAGGAAGCAGTACGCGCCCTCGATCTGCGCCAGGCATTCCAGCAGTGCTTCGTGAAAGCTCCCACGGGGAGAACGGGCAATCATATGGAGAAGAAGCTCGGTGTCCGTGGTGCTCTGGAATATCGAGCCCTCGGCGATCAGCCGCTGCTGCAGCTGGTCGGAGTTCGAGATGTTGCCATTGTGCGCCAGGGCAATCTCTCCCTTGCTGCAGGACACGACGATGGGCTGCGCGTTCTCCAGCTTGTCCGTCCCATGAGTGGAATAGCGCACGTGGCCGATGCCCACGCGTGAGGGATGACTTTCCCTCAGATAATGCTGAAGGGCCTGCGACACCATCCCTACGTCGCGGTAGGAGACGATCTTCCCGTGGCGGTGGTAGGCAAGACCGGCGCTTTCCTGCCCCCTGTGCTGCAGGGAAAAAAGGCCGTAAAAGAGCTGCTCGGGAAGGTTCAGCTCCTCCCGGGAGGAGATCCCCACGACGCCGCAGTGGTGGCGGAGTGAATCACCGTCTTCCACCCGGACATGAAATCAGAAGGGTGTCCGTGAGTCAACAGGGGACGGCAATTCTCATTGTGCGTCTCCATGGGGCGCTTCGTTGACCGCGGTCAGTTCACGGTGGTACGCTTGTTCCCGATGAGCTCGCACGCAACCCCGTCTTCCCGCGAACCCCTGGCAGAACGCATGCGGCCGCGCACGCTGGAGGAGTTCGTTGGACAGGCCCACATCCTGGGCCCGGACAAGCCCCTGCGCCTCCTCCTGGATTCGGGGCATCTGCCGTCTCTCATCTTCTGGGGACCGCCGGGGTGCGGGAAGAGCTCGCTGGCGCGGATCATCTCGCAACGTCTGGGCTTTTCTTTCCACTTCTTTTCCGCGGTCGTGTCGGGGATCCGCGAGCTCAAGGACCTGTTTGCGAGGCTGGAAAAGGAGACCACGGAAAAGAACCTCGTCTTCATCGATGAGATCCACAGGTTCAACAAAGCGCAGCAGGACGCGTTTCTTCCCTATGTGGAGAAGGGGGTCATCACTCTCATCGGCACAACGACAATGAACCCTTCCTTTTCCATCGTGTCGCCCCTCCTGTCGCGCTCGCGAGTTTTCATCCTCGACACCCTTGACGAGGCCGAGATCCGCGAAGTGATGAGCAGGGCGCTTGCGGATGCCCAGCGCGGATATGGCGGGGTGACCATCGCCGCGGAGCCTGAGGTCATGGAGATCATCGCGCGGTACGCGCAGGGAGACTGCAGGGCGGCGCTCAACGCCCTGGAGATGCTGGTGGAGTCGGCGAAGGCCTCGGGGGAGGGCCGCGGTTCTTCAGGTGAAATAGCTCTCACCCGGGCGCGGTTGGAGGCTGTCTTCGAGGGGCGACTGCCCGAGTACGACCGGGACGGCGAGGGTCACTACAACCTCATCTCAGCGCTGCATAAGAGCATCAGGGGCTCGGACCCCGACGCATCCCTGTACTGGCTTGCGCGCATGCTCGAGGGGGGAGAGGATCCGCTGTATATTGCCCGAAGGCTCCTGAGGGTCGCCTCGGAGGACGTGGGCCTTGCCGATCCGCAGGCGCTTCTGGTGGCCAACGCGGCGCAGGAAGCAGTGCACTTCCTGGGCATGCCGGAAGGGGACCTGGCCCTCGCAGAGACCGTCGTCTACCTTGCCACGGCCCCCAAGAGCAATGAGATCTATGCTGCCTATGCAAAGGCGCGGGAGGACGCCCACGAGCACGGCGCGGCCCCCGTTCCCCTTTACCTCAGGAACCCGGTCACGTCCCTGATGAAGAAAGCCGGCTATGGTGACGGATACATGTACCCGCACGACTACGAAGGACGCGTCGTGAGCCAGGAGTATTTCCCCGCGGCAATGAAGGGGAGGAAGTACTATACGCCGTCCGAGTTCGGCTTCGAGAAGATCGTCGCAAAACGCATCCTGTGGTGGGAGGAGCGGCGCAGGGGCGGCGGCCCCGCCGGCGGCCAGACCTGATGCTTCAAGCCCTCAGGTAGCTGTCCACGATGTCCTGGTATTCGGCAATCGTCTCCGCGTTCACCACGCTTTGCCGGATGACCGCGCCGCACTCTATTCCCTTGGTGTAGGCAACGAAATGCTTGCGCATGTCGCGACAGGCCTTGGCTTCTCCCACCGAGGTGCTCAGCATCTTCAGGTGCTCGAGGGCCGCGAAAAGCCTGTTTCGAGCATCAACAGTGGGCAGTCTGCCCTGGTTTCTGAGCATGGCTTCTGTCTGCTGAAAGATGAAGGGATTGCCAAGGCACCCCCGGGCGATCATGACTCCGTCGCATCCCGTTGTTTCCAGCATGGCGCGGCAAGCCTGCGCTGAAAAAAGATCGCCGGACCCGAAGACGGGAACCGGACACTTTTCCTTCAACGTCCTTATGTGCTCGGGTCTGGCCTTTCCTCCGAATCCCTGCGTCCTTGTGCGGGCGTGGAGCGTCACGAGCGAAGCGCCCGCTCCAACCGCTTCATCCGCGCAGGCCAGGTAATTCAAAGTCCCTTCATCCCATCCGGAGCGGAGCTTCACCGTCACCGGGACGTCTGTTTCCGACCGCATCGCGGACACGATGGAGCCGATGAGCTTCGGATTGCGCAGCAGCGTGGCGCCGCAGCCGGTCTTCAGAACCTTGGGCACGGAACAGCCGCAGTTCAGGTCGATAAGGGCGGGGCCCATGAGTGCTATCCGCCGGACGGCGGCCGCCGCCGTGACTGCCTCCGATGCGAAGATCTGGAAGCCGGTGAGCACCTCGTTGGGCGCCTTCGCGAGAAGACGCAGCGTTGTGCCATTGTTGCGCGCAAGAGCGTCCGCTGAAACCATTTCCGTGAAGCACAGAGGGGCGCCGAAGCGCACGCATACGGACCTGAAGGCGGCGTCCGTGTACCCGGCCATCGGTGCAAGCCAGACGTTGCCCGGGACCTCGAGGCTACCGACCCGCACAGGATGGAACAGGCAGCTAGTCCTGGAGGCCAAAGAAGTTGAGGCTGTTTGCGTAAAGGGCTTCCGTGATTTCCTCCACGGCAACTTCGCGCAGCTCGGCGATGAAGGCCGCGGTCTCATTGATGTAGGACGGCTTGTTCCTTTTGCCCCGGTGAATTGCAGGCACCATGAACGGGGCCTCGCTCTCGATGAGCATCCGGTCCATGGGGATCTTCTTTGCCGTGTCCTGGAGGTTGCGCGCGTTGCGGTAGGTCACGTTTCCGGCGAACGAGATCCAGAGGTTCAGCTCCAGGGCTTTCTTTGCGTACTCGTAGTCCTCTGAGTAGCAGTGCAGGATGCCGCCCCTGCGAGGCAGCCTCTCGCGCAGGATCTCCAGGACGTCCGACCCCGCGTCCCTGTTGTGGATGATCACCGGGAGGGACAGCTTCTCCGCGAGCTCCAGCTGGCGGATGAACAGCTCCACCTGCGAGTCGCGGTCACCGAACTTGCGGTAGTAGTCCAGACCGATCTCACCGATTGCCACGACACGGTCCAGCTTGGTTCCCTCTTGGATCTTGGCCTCCCAGTCATCGCCGGGCTGCACAACCGAGGAGGGAGAAATGCCGATACTATGAAAGACGTTCGCCTCCGTTTTGAGGTTCGCGAAGAGCTGGGCGAAATCTATCAGGTTGTTGGAGACAGTCACCAGATGCTGAACGCCTTCCTGCCTTGCCTCCTGGACGACGATGAGCTGGTCGATAGGGTCTTCGGTTATGAGGCCTATGTGGGCGTGCGTGTCAAAATAGCGCATATGTCTCCGTTGGGGTTATTTTCGAAAGAGTTTGTTCTTCTTCTTCCGATTTTTCTAAAGGATATCATGAGGCCGGGTGCAAGTCAAATATTATTTCGGCCTGCCCACGGACGGATTTGCATGCCGTTTCGCCGTCCATCGCAGCAGCAGGTGGCGTGGAAGGCCCTTCCGTTTGACAAAGGGCACCTTGTATGGTAGTATTCGCGAGAATTTCTTATACTATCGGATAGAGACCATAGCGTAAGAAGGGAAAGGCCTTGCCCGTTACCCAATATAAGAAGGTCGAGAAGCAGTTCGCTGACAGGTTCGGGTCATGGTTGCGGCGGATCTGGGTCTCGATCCTCAATTTTTTCAAATACATAATGCAGAAGGGGAAGCAGCGCTTCACGGTCATGCTGATCCCCCATTCGGAGAAGAAGATCTTCAATTTCCAGATCTCCTTCTTCACCCTCATCTTCGTCACTGTCACCCTCAGCGTCGTGCTGGTGGGGTTCTTCCTGCTGGCAACCAACTTCACGTATACCAATGAGAAGATCACACGGGTGTCGCAGGACCTGCAGAACAACGAGACGACCATGGAGAACCTGAAAGACGAGATCTCCGGCATCCGAAAGGCGGGGAGGAGCTTCAAGGCCAGCATGGACAACGTGATGAAGGCCATTGGGAGCCAGGATTACTCCAACCCTGCCGGGAGCGCAGGGGTCAGCGCCCTGTACCTCGCCCCTGAGGACACCGAGGGTGGAAACCTCAAGGAGCTGGCTGACCTGAAGAGCATGACCAGCCTGATGGAGAACTCCGTCGAGCCTCTGGACGAGATCAACAAGGTCCTGAGCAAATACAAGGAGTTGCTGGCCGATACACCGACGATGTGGCCTCTGAAGGGCGTTCGGGGGAACATCACGACCCGCTTCGGCTGGACAATCCACCCCTTTACTCACCTGGGCTACCTTCACACCGGGGTCGACATCGCCTGGGCGCTCGGAACTCCCGTGGAAGCCACTGCGAACGGCCAGGTGGTGCAGACCGGCTACACGGAAGATGCCGGAAACTACATCACCATCCAGCACAAGTACGGCTTTACAACGCGGTACCTCCATCTTTCGTCGGTTGTCACGCGCAAGGGAAACCATGTGAACCGCGGAGATGTCATCGGCTACATGGGGAGCACCGGACTCTCAACGGGCCCGCACCTCCATTATGAGGTCCGCCTGGGCGCGAACTACGTGGATCCCATGAACTTCCTCTCCATTACTCCCGACCTTGCCGGAGCGAAGGTGAGCGGGAGGGCAACGGATTGAGCGATACCCGGTTCACGGATGACGCATTCATAAACTCGATCATCGGCGAAGGGACGCGGTTCAAGGGCGAGTTCGACCTGAACGGCCTGCTGCGCATCGACGGAGACTTCACCGGCGTGATCCGCACCAGGGGGAAGGTGCTCGTGGGTCAGAACGGCAGGGCGGAATGCACACTGCACGCGGGCACCGTTGTCGTGGGCGGAGTGGTCCGCGGGGAGATCGTCTCCACGGAGAAGGTCATCATCCTGTCCACCGGCCTCGTCCTTGGCAATATCTCGACCCCGCGGCTCATCGTGGAGGAGGGCGTCATCTTCAACGGGTCGTGCAGGATCTCCGCGCCGGCCGCCGACGCGCCGCGCGGCGGTCCCTCCAACGGGCAGAAGCCGGCCGCGGCCCTTTCGCAGAAGGAAACGGCCACGCTGCAGGCGCAGAAACGCTGACGGGCGTCCTGCCCCATGGCGCGGATCGATTCGCTCGGGGAAGCATCTTCATGGCTCGTCCCTGAAAAAAAGAAGGCGGGGAAGAAAGACAAGGCTCAGCGCAGGACCTTCTCAGAGCTCGTGAAGTCTGCTTCCGAGGGTGAAAAGACCGCACAGGAGGACCTTTCGCAGTCCGATGGCCGTCGGGGGATCGAAGAGCTTCTGGACGGCGTGTTCGCCTCCGGGGACGCGCTGAAAAAAGCCCCCACGATGGATGCCATCAGAGACTACCGCCAGAAGGTGAAGGATTTCGTCGCGTACGTCGTGGAGAACTCCGTCCAGGTGCAAGAAACGACCTCGGGAGCGAACATCCTGAAACGCAAGCGGTTCACGCTGGTCAGGGTGATAGATGAGAAGCTGGATGCTCTGGCAGCCCTCGTCCTTGCGGGGCAGAAGGAGCAGATAGCCATTCTGGCGCAGATCGACCAGATCAACGGCATGCTCGTTGACCTGGTTTCCTGACCCCAGCACAAGGAGCGGATGCCATGGGCGATCATGACGACATAATCACGGAGGATTCCTTCCCCGAAGAAGCGGGTGAAGGCGCGCAGCCTGCCTCACCGCCGGTAGTGATCGAAGGAAAGACCGTGTGGCGGGTGAAGGTGCTCTATTCCAGCGCCACCGAGTTCTGCGAAGCGCCTGCCGGCCTGGAAACGAAGATCGGAGACATTGTGGTGGTGCCGACCCGCTACGGCAACGAGCTGGGAAAGGTCCTGGGCCGGGAGACCGACCCGGCGGAGATCACCAGCGAGCTGCGCACAATTCATCGCATCGCAAGCTCCGCGGACCTGCTCCGCGTTGAAGAGAACGACACGCGGGAGGAGAGAGCCTTCGAGATCTGCCGTGAGAAGATCGAGGCGCGCGGCCTTTCGATGAAGCTGGTGAGCGCGCACTACATCCTCGACGAGCAGAAGATCCTCTTCTTCTTTACGGCGGAGAACCGCGTCGATTTCCGGGACCTGGTCAAGGACCTCGTGGCCGTCTTCAAGATGCGCATCGAGCTGCGCCAGATCGGCGTGCGGGACGAGGCGCGCGTGGTGGGCGGGCTGGGAATCTGCGGTCGGGCGTTGTGCTGCAATTCGGTCACGGACAGGCTGCGCCCGGTGTCCATCAAGATGGCAAAGGAGCAGAACCTCACCCTGAACTCCATGAAGATTTCAGGGCCCTGCGGCCGGCTCCTGTGCTGCCTGTCCTACGAGTTCGATGTCTACAAGGAAGCGCGGCAGGCCCTCCCGGGGATGGGCACGCGGGTGCGCTACGACGGGGAGGAGTTCAAGGTCACGGAGATGAACGTCCTTGCCCGGCGGCTGCGCTTCCAGGGAGAAAGCGGGCGCGTCCTGGACGTCGGCTTCGACGCGCTGTCCCGCAACCCCCAGACCCAGGCCTGGGAGCTGCACGTGCGGACCGGCGGCGAGCAGTCCTAGCCAGTATCGCCCCTAGCACGGCGAAGCCGTGCGGAGGGCGATATCCGGTAGACATAGTTGCCTGTTAAAAGCCGCTCCCACGCCCGACAGCGTAGTTCAGTATGTAACCTTCTCACCCTTGGACAGAGCGTCGAGCTTCGAGAGCATCGTCGTGAGCTGCTGGCGGGTGAGGGCGAACTCGCTTTTTCCATCTATGAAGATCGCATCGAAGTCCCTGTCGTACGGGGCATAGACGATTGTGGTGACCTTCGAGGGCCCCTTGTTGAGGAAGAACCGCACGGTCATATCCGGTGTCTCGGGCACCGTTCTCTTCGCCTCCCCCTCGATCTGCATGCCCACCACTTCCTGATAGAAGGCCTTGAATGAGCCTTCCTCTACGTTCCTCCCGTCCACAGTGTACGTGGCCTGGACAGTGTCCTGCTCTCCCTTCTTTTCCGCCTTCTTTGTGACGCGGGCGATGGCAAGGGTGTGAGTGACACCGCCGCTGGCGATCTCGATCCTGTCAACGTCGTCGATGTTGGGGATGAAAACGAACTTGTCGACGAGGTCCCACGCGGTGGTTTTCAGGAACGAGAGGCTGGAGGTGTCCGTTGCATAGACATTCGGTTTCCCCCGGATCATGAAAAATGTCTTGTCCTTGCCGTCCGCTGACCCGATGAGGAAGTCCAGCGTGTTCGACGTGTCGCGGACCACCACCTCATCCTGCGGCCGGGCAAGACCGTACTGCGAGAGGTCCCGCGGAGCATCGTTCACGAACGAGGAGATCTGTATATCCTGGGGCCCCTTGATGAGCGGGTCACTCTTCTCTGTATCGACGCCGCGGGGGGATGAGTACGGCCGGGTCATCATGTACGGGCCGAACCCCAGCTGGTACGTCTTTGTTTCCTGCTCTGTCTTTTTCTTCAACTCGATCACCGCGCTGTCCGAGCGGCTTAGGCGGAAGTATGTGATCTCGTCGTAGTTCAGAGCGGGGGTGATCTTCTTGTCGCGCAGGTCCGCGAGGGTCCAGTGCAGCTGGTCGCCGTTGTTCTGCGAGACCGTGTAGACCTTCGGATCTCCCGTGACCTGCAGGTAGTAGGTGTTGCCCGTCGGCGTCTTGTTCCCCAGCAGCACGGTTTTCGTGGTGCCGTCGCTGTAGGTGGCCTGGCCCCGCGCCCGGGGAGGCGCAAGCCCGTACTGGGCGAGGTCCGTCGGGTTCTCGTCGATCACCCGTTCGGCGCTGAGCGCCGTGAGAGCCAATGCAAGATCGTCGATGGTCGATTCATCAAGGGCGTATTCCTGGGGCGAGTCGACCGTCCACGTCTTCCCTTTCTTCTCAAGCGCCAGCCTGCCTTCCGCCCTGTCGCTGAGAACCATCTTCACGAGCTTGTCCTTGTCCACCTTGATGAGCTGGGGCGGCACGGCGGCGGCTTTCTCCGGCCGGGGCCGGCTGACCACGAGGTACGTCCCGACCAGTCCGGCCAGCACAACCAGGACGATGACAAGCGTGAGAAGGCGCCTGCTCATAGATGCCGTCTCCTGATCCAGACAGTGAATCCCGCTCCCAGCACCAGGAGCGGCATGATGATCACCACCAGGCCCGAGAACAGGAGCGCCTGGAGGTTGTTGATTCCCAGGCGCATGGTGAGCATGTCCTTGGGCCGCACGGTGATCTCATCCGTCTTCCCCCTTAACCAGCCGAGAGTGTTGAGGAAGAAGTCGGTGTTGCCGGGGATCTGGGAGGAAAGCGCCTGCGAGAGAAACTTCGCGGACGCCACGACGACGAGCTTCGTGTCTTTTTTCCCCGGATCCCCGGCCGGGTCCGTGATGGCATCAGCCAGCGTGAAGGGACCTCGCGCATCCGCGGCTTCCCGCGCAAGGGTCTTTATGTTTTCGATGTTCCTCTTTCCCCACGAGTTGTCTGAGGAGCTGAGAAGGGGCTCGATCTTCAGCGACCTCTTCCTCAGCTCGAGGGTCTCGATTGACTGGGAGAAGGGCATGAGGATGGCCAGGTTGGCGCTCCTCAGCGGGGAAAGGATGTCGTGGTACTCCAGCTTTGGAATCAGGTACATCGGGTTGCCCGCCGCCACGCTGTTCTGGTCACCCTCCACGACAACCATGCTGTGCACGGCCACACCGTAGCTCTTGAGGATCCCGGCGAGATTGAGAAGCGCATTGTCGCTCCTCAGCAGGTCAAAGATGAACTCCGCCCTCCCGCCGCCGTCGAGGTACGTCCTGATCTTGGCGTCGTCTTCATTGGAGATGTCCGTCTTGGGGGCAAGCACCAGCAGGATGTCAGCATCCGCAGGAACTCCCGGCACGGTGAGCAGATTGAGGGGCTTCACCTCGTAGTTCTCATTGCCCACCGCGGTGGACAGCCCCAGGGAATCCAGGGTCTGCTCCCCGTGTCCCTGCAGCACGTAGACGGTCACGTTCTTGGCGGCAGTCACGTACAGGATGGCGGAGGTGACCCTCTGCTCCACGGAAAGCGAGGTGAGGGTGGGCTCCTGGTTGGGGTTGGAGTAGTCGTAGTTGTACATGTCGTACTGGCCGATTGTCCTGAACTTCGGGCCGCTCGAAACCACCACGGAGCCCGGCCCAGGGCCCTGGCCGTTCGTTTCGAACTGCTTGGACCAGCCGGGGTTCCTCTCCGGGTCCTGGGTCTGGAGCTTGATGGAGTGGCTGCGCGCGGCGTACTTGGAGAGGATTTCCTTCACGGTCGGATCCTCACTGCCGGCCCTTGCCACCATTGTGATGGCGATGTCCTTGGAAAGGCCATCGAGCACTTTGAAAGTTTCCTTGGACAGAGAGAACAGATGGTTCTTTGTCAGGTCCAGCTTCCCCGGAACCTGCTGGACGAGGACGTTGATCACTACGACAATGGCGAGCGCGGCCACGATGAGAAGCGTCGCGTAGCCTCCGAAGCGGAGCTTCCTGCTTGAAAGGGAATTGAACAGTGATGTTTTTTTCACGGGCGTATCTCCCTTACATCCAGCGCCGTTTCTCGATCAACCGGACGGTGAGAAAAACGAAGACGCCGGAGAACGAGATGTAATAGACGATCGGGGCCAGCCCCAGGACGCCCATGTTGAAGTCGTTGTATCGCTTCAGAAGCGAGAACCAGGCGAGGATCCGGGCAATCAGCCCGTCATAGAAGGACCTCTTCAGGACGAACAGGAGCACAAGGACCGCCGCCGCAACGATGAGCGTCAGGACAGCGGCCGGCATGCTCCGCGTGCTGAAGAACACGAGCGCCACCAGGCCGATGGCCAGGAGCGCCAGGAACACGAATCCTGAAACGGCGTCGCTGGGGACGCTCTGCGCTATGAAGTCCAGGATCCAGATCAGGAGCAGGGCGGCGAAGGTCTCCACTGCCGCAATGAGCTGGTTGTCTGTGAGAGAAGAGAAGAACAGGCCGACGGAGATGAAGGATGAGCCCAGCAGGAAGAATCCGATGTAACCGCCCACGATCTCCCACCAGCCAAGCCCGCCGAGTGCGAAGAAGCTCATGATGATGGGATACACGAGGGTGATGAGCAGCGTGACGAAGAAAACGCCGACGGCGGCCAGATACTTGCCCATGACGATGCCGGTGATCCCCAAGGGGCTGGTGATGAGCAGCTGGTCCGTTTTCTGTCGTGTTTCCTCGGAGATCAGCCTCATTGTGAGGATGGGCACGACGAAGAGGAAAATGAAGGTGATTGACCCCAGGACGCCCGTGTAGTTCGGGTTTCCCGACAGGAGGTTCGAGATGGCAAAGAACACGCCCGCAAGGAGGATGAAGAAGCCGATGAACGTGAACCCGATGGGCGAAGCGAAATACGCGGCCAGTTCGCGGCGGAATACTGCCAGCATGTCAGGATACCTCCTTCTCTTCGGTAATGAGGTTGAGGAAGATGTCCTCCAGCGTGAGGTCCATGGTCTTCATCATCAGGATTGGGTAGCCGGCCCTTGCCAGCGCGTTGAAAACGGCGCGCCGGATGTCTTTCTCCTTTTCGGCTTCCACCACAACGTCCACCGTGTCGGGTTCACGGCTTCCCAGCGCGCTTGCCGTGACAACGTCCGCAACCCCGCGGACCACGGCAAGGACATCCCGCTCGGGAGCAGCCACGCGCAGCGTCAAGCGGTTGTCCCCGACCAGACCGCGGGAAAGGTTCTCCGGAGTGTCACTGGCGACGATCTTGCCCCTGTTGATGATGAGGACCCGCGTGCACACCGCCTGAACCTCAGGCAGGATGTGGGAGCTCAGGATGATCGTATGCTCCTTGCCCAGCTCGCGGATCAGATTGCGCGTCTCGATGATCTGCTGCGGGTCGAGGCCGATGGTCGGCTCGTCCAGGATGAGCACGGGAGGCGTGCCGATGAGCGCCTGCGACAAGCCCACTCTCTGCTTGTAGCCTTTGGAAAGGTTCTTGATGAGCCTGCCCCGGATGTCGGTGATCATGGTGCGTTCCATGGCCTTGTCGATGTTTTCCCTGCGGCGTGAGCGGGCAACACCCTTGATGTCAGCGACGAAGGAGAGATAGCTGCCAACCGTCATTTCCATGTACAGCGGGGGCTGCTCGGGCATGTAGCCGATCTGGCGCTTCACCTCCTGCGGCTCCTCCAGGATGTCGTGCCCGTCGAGCTTCACTGAGCCTTCCGTCGCGGAGAGGTAGCCGGTGATGATGTTCATCGTTGTGGATTTTCCGGCGCCGTTTGGCCCGAGGAAACCAAGGATCTCGCCCTTGTTGACAAGGAAGTCAAGGTGATCAACCGCGATTCGCTGTCCGTACTTTTTGGTGACGCTCTCGACCTGTATCAAGGCATTCTCCTTTCTACCGTCTCTTCAGGCGTTTCACGCGGATGTTTGTATACTAAAATGAAAATCATGTGAATATCGCGGAGGCAAGGTCCAGGATTTCCCGCAGATCGCTGATCACAATGGACGGCGGGTCTGCGGGGCCCGGCCACGGCTGGCCTTTGGGGGCGTACCAGCATGCGTCGATCCCCGCCGCACGCGCTCCCTCGATGTCCGAGGCGGGATTGTCCCCGATGCACAAAAGCTCTCCTGCCGGAATCGAAAGCGCCTTGACAGCCGCGTGGAAGAATCGAGGATCGGGTTTCGCAATGCCAAGCTCCTCCGATATGATGAGCGTCTGAAAGCGGTCAGCGATGCCTGACCGGGCAAGGCGTCCCCTCTGCACCATCCCGATCCCGTTCGTCACAAGCGCCAGCGGGAAGGCGCGTGAAAGTTCTTCTATGACCTCGCGCGCATGCGGAAGGAAGTACGCGCGGACAGAGAGTTGCCTGAGGTAGTCCAGGGAAATGGCCTCGGGGTCTCCCTCGCACCCCAGCGAATCCAGGAGCGCGCGGAACCGGCCAGCCTTCAGCTCTTCCAAGCCTATGTTTCCCTGCTCGAACTTCCGCCAGAAGCCCGCGTTGATCTCATGGTAGGAGGCCAGCGCGTTCCCAAGCGGTACTCCCGGGAGCGCCCCGCCCAGGGTCTCGGTGAGGGCCTCAATCTCCGCCCTGTCATAGTCGAAGAGCGTGTTGTCTGCGTCGAAGAGGAAGCCCCGGTATCTTTTCATCGGGTATGGTTAAATCATCCGGAAAAAAAGCCCGAAGGGCAAGGGCAGGACCCTCTCAGTCTGCCGTAGACTTCGGCCTCACTTGACTTTTTTACGGTTGTTGGTAAATTTACGCAGTTTTTCAGGTTCTCCGCTTACCCCTGTCAGGAAAGTAGCAGAGACTCGATTCTACTTCAGAGGAAAGGAGGATAAAGACATGGCCGAGGTAATCAGCAAGAACGCGAGGGTGGGGGTCGTCACGCAGAAGTTCTTCTGCAATTGTGGCGGCGAGGTGAAGATGAAGCTCGTCTTCAACAATGGAAAGCTGCGGAACGTCGCACAGTGCGAAAAGTGCCAGCGACAGGAGCGCAAGCCCAGCGACTTCAAAGCCTAGCCAGGGATGGCGGAGGTGCGCTGAGCACAGGGACGTGCGGAAGAGGCGCACCATGGCCAGGATTGGCGGCAGCCCTGGGTCTCTGCCAGGCGGCCACCAAGCACAACCCACTCCACGGAGGGTGGGTTTTTTTATGTCGGGGAACTCCTCCACAGGCGGACCTGTTGGCTTATCTCGCTTTTGATCCTGGCCAGAAGGTCCAGGATCTCTTTCTTGCCTCGAGGGGCAGGGTACAGCGTCAAGGGCCGCATCCTGAACCATGTCCCGCGTATGTTCGTCAGGAGCCGGCCCAGGCTGGCAATGCGGTAGCCGCCGTCCACCGCCATGGACAGGACAGGAAGAGGGGCGCGCTCAAGGATGATGCGAAACGCGCCGCTCTGGAACTCCTGGACCTCACCGGTGCGCGATCGCCTCCCTTCCGGGAACACCGCTGGGCAGACACCGACAGCCGCGAGGTCCGCCAGCCTGACCATTGCCCTTCGGCCGGCGCGATAGTTGCTGGTGCGCGATATCACGGCATGCCTTCCAAGCCTCAGGGCCAGGGAAACATACGGGACACCGTACTTCAGCTCGCTTTTTGCAACGAATCGAATGTGGTGTCCCGGAAGCACCAGGGGAAGAAGAGCTACGTCGGCCAGACTCTGGTGATTCGACACCAGCAGGAAGGCCTTGGGGAGAGAACCATGGTAGCGTTGAAAGTCGGTGCGCAGGCCGGCAAAGCCGGCAAGGTAGGAAAGCCCCCTTCCTATGGAAAACTGCTGCTCAGTGACTTTCCGCATGGCGTCGTGGGGCCGGAAGATGGCTGTCAGCCAGAGCACAAGTGAACCGCGCAGAAAAAGACCCAGCCCGCCAAGTACCAGGACCAGGATTCCCACCCTATGACCCCCGGACGCCTGCGATCACCTTCCGCATCTCGCGGATGAAGGACGGGCTTGTCCCGCAGCACCCGCCAATCAGGCTGACACCGACCTCGAGGATGGAAGGAACGAAAGACGCGTACTGCTCCGCGGTCAGGGGATAGGTAACTTTGCCCCCGACAATCTGCGGAATGCCTGCATTCGCCTTGACCCACAGGGGAAGCGACGTGAGCCCTCGCAGGATGGGAGCCAGCGGAACGTAATCCTCTATGCCGGAGCCACAGTTGGCCCCGATGACAGCGGCACCCGCCTGCTCTGCCTTCCCGACGCAGACTTCGGGGGGGTTGCCCATCATCGTTCGATAGCCGTGGGGCGTGCGGTTGTAGGTCATGCTTGCGACAACTGGAAGCCTCGTTTCCTGGACAGCGGCGGCGACGGCTACGGCCATCTCTTCTACGTCCGTCATGGACTCCACGACGATCAGGTCCACCCCTCCCTCGGCAAGGGCGCGGGCCTGCTCCGAGAAGACCTCGTGCAGCTCCTCTGCGTTCACCTCACCCAGGGCGAGAAACCGGGCCGTGGGGCCGATGTCGCCTGCCAGAAGGGCGTTTCCTGCCATGACCCCTCGCGCAAGGGCTGCTGCCCTGGCGTTGATCTCCCGGACCCGGTCCGAAAGCCCGTGCGGCTCCAGCCGGAACCGGTTGGCTCCAAAGGTGTTGGTGAGAATGACTCTTGCGCCCGCGTCGAGATAGTCGCGGGTGATCTCCTGGACTATTTCCGGATGAGTGAGGTTCCATTCATCCGGAGGGCACCCCGGCATGAGCCCCCGCTGGAAGAACTCGGTTCCCCATGCGCCATCGAGGAGGAGCACCTTCTCATCCTGCAGCAGCTTGTCGAACGTATTCATTTCCCGCTCATAGTACAGCGCTGCCGCGCTTGTGAAAAGAAGGGCTTTTCGCTACCCTGACTTCCGCGATGCTGACGTTCCTGATCGTCTATGCGGCTTACAGCGCGGTCATCCTGGCGTTTCACCTTGTTCTTGCCGCCGGCCTTGTGCGCACTATCATCCTGGATGCGGGAAGGCGAGTAGGCCGTACGGGCATACCCCTAAGGCAGAAACAACGGCACAGCTCGTCGCCCGGCCTGCGCGCAGAAGTGGTCGTTGCCCTGCGCAACGAGGAGACAACGCTCCCTGACCTGCTGGAGTCGCTTCAGGCGCAGACCAGCCCCGATGTGACCTTTCTTTTCGTGGATGACCGTTCGACCGATGCAACGGGAAGGCTCCTCGATGAGTTCGCCGCAGCCAGCGGCAATCGGGCGCGCGTCATTCACAACGTCAGTGAGCCCCAGGGGCTTACCGGAAAGCAGGCCGCCCTGGATCTTGCCTTCCAGGCATGCAGGGGGGACGTGCTGCTCTTCACGGACGGGGATTGCACCGTTCCTCCCGGCTGGGTGGAGGAGATGCTGGCCTGCTTTTGCGACCCCTCAGTCGGGGTCGTCCTGAGCCGCATCGAGCTGGAGCCTGACGGAAGCTTCCTCCAGCGCTTCCAGGCATTCGAGCAGCCCCTCCTGAACCAGTACAACCTCGGTTCTGCCGGCGTCGGACTGGCAACGGGATGCTTTGGAAACAACATAGCTGTGCGGGCGGAAGCGGTGAAGGCAACCGGAGGGTTTCGGGCGCTGGGCTATTCCGTCACGGAAGACGCCATGCTTCTCGACGCGGTCTGCCGCAAGGCAGGATGGAAACCGCGGGCGCACGTCACTTTCGGAAGCGCGGCCCGCACCGTCTGCAAGGCACGCTGGATCGACTACGTGAACCAGCATACCAGATGGAATGCAGGAGGACTCTTCTCCGAGGATCCCGTCACGCGCTTCTTTTATGTTTTCGTCGTCCTGATCTACCTGACGGCGAGCCTGGTTCTTCTCCCCCTTGGGTTTCTCGACTGGCGGATCACTGTCCTCTCGCTGACCTCTTTTGTGAGCATTGGCACTCTTGGCGCAATTGGCGGGTTCTATCAGAGGAAGGACAGGGTGCGCTACTTCATCACGTTCCTGCCGTTCCTGGTGTTTTTTGCCTTCTTCTATGTCTTCATCACTTTGCGGGCATTCGCCCTGAGGCCATTCGAATGGAAGGGCAGGGTTCTTCGCCCGCACCTTCAATCTAAAAAAACCCTGTAAGACATAGCATTTCAAGGTGGAAATCAGAATAGTGCCCGGTCATTTCCTCGCTGTCGTGACGGATGAGCTGCCGAACCTTCTCCCCGGAGATCCCCCGCACGACCATGAACGTATTCGCAAAGGCCCGCCAGGAGTGGAAAGTGATAGTCCGGCGTCCGCGCTCCTCAGCCGTGACGCCGATTTCATCCAGAGCCTCGAGATTGCAATCCTCTCGATGAAATAGCTTGACAGGGTGAGCCTTTTTCTTCTTTTCCTCCCGACCGCGTGTAGGGTTTCCGCCTGGGCTCTGGCACGGCCTTCTTGTGCTCGTTTGGAAGGTGCGGCGCCTTATCTCTGGTTGACCCAACTTTCCAAGAGCTCGTCACGGAGCTGAAGTATCTTTTCATTTGGCCCACTCACGGCATAGCTGCCATCTGCCCGGGGCTCTATTCTGATTGTATTGACGACTCCCAATATGAACTTGTCTCTCGCGGTTTCAAGTCGCTGTCTCGCATATACATCATCATCATCCCACTTCACTATGAAATAGGATCCGCCCCCACTCGTGATGATCTCAGTGATTGTCCTCTCCATTTTTTTCCTCCCTTCCCGTAATCCTAATACCACCCGGGCAAAAAAAGGAGGGCATGCCTGCTGAGGGCTAGAAACGTGCTCGGCGGCGGGCCGTGAGACTTTCGGAGGGGCTACCGTGTCCCTTTTCCCCTCGTGAGACCCTTCTCGCTACTTTGACGCTTCCTGGAGTTGCTTCAAGGCATCGGTACCTATCAGTTTTATATTGTTCCGCGCGTAGTCAAAGGCCGTTTTATGCGCATCTTCGCTTATCACCTTTGCATTTGCGCCAGCTTTCAGAAGTATTACAATCACTTCGGGGTTTGGGTTGTACCTAGCCGCAAGCATAAGAGGGGTTATGCGGCCGCGGCGCTGACTCTGTGCATTGCAATCCGCGCCGGCCTTCAGGAGCGTGGAGATCACCTCAGCATTCTGGTTTTTCATTGCGGCCCACATCAGCGGCGTCCAACTCTCAGTGTAAGTCCATCCCTCAGGGTTCCGAGCATCGACCAACGCGCCAGCTGCGAGAAGCATCGTGATCACCTCGGGGTTAAGGTTGTACTGGGCTGCGTATATCAGCGGGGTCATTCCGTCTTTGTCTTGGGCATTTACGTCAGCACCTTGGTCGATAGCGGCCCGTACTTCCTGTGGCGATCCATTTCTTGCCAGCTTGAAGAAGTCCGTCTGCACCGCGCTCCCGCCCTGAACCGGTGGCGCCTTCCTGTAAATAAACGATACACTCGCCGCGCTTTCTGCTTGCACCGTCGCGGTATGCTGCTCCACTTGGCCGTCAGCATAACGGAGCTCCAGGCTCCGATTGCCCGCTTCCACCGAATCGAGCTTCGCGCTCGCTCCTGCGGGGACATCGCCCATAGCCTTGCCGTCAAGATACAGCGTGCCTTCAGTCGCCGCTGTGACCATTAGGCTGCCATACAATCGCATGACAGTCATCGTGGGCGTTGCCGCATTTGGGCCCGATGTGGACTTAAAGGAGAAATCCTTGGTCAAATTCGTGCTGACCCAGGGTGTCTGCTTGCCGTCCGTGTCAGTTTGAACTCGACTGGTGACGCGCTTCATCACTTCTGTTATGTCTTGGCCAGGGGCGTCCATATTCTCAAGAAACGCTTTGGTGAACGGGCTGTTCCGTCCTGTCCCGTCTGACGCCGTAGACCCCGGATCCGTCGCATACACGATGACCGATTCCGGCACTTTGACCTTGACGACCGCAAGGCCTTTCGCGGCGGAGCGAGATGAACCCGGGAATGGATTGTCTCGACACGCGTCCAGAACCACTATATTGATCTTGTTCCCGGCCGAACGCATCTTGGCCAATATCGATTCAGCATCCACCGCGTTATAGGCCAATTCGTCGGCGTCTTGTATGTCTGCATCCGCCGGTATGAGATAGTTCTCTCCCTCGACCTGGGCACCGTGTCCGCTGTAGTAAAACATTCCTATGGCATCGGGATTTTTCAGACTGTTGCCGAAAGCTCGCACTGCTTGCTCCATGGCTTTGCGCGACGCATCGGTGAGAAGCGTTACGGTGAAACCATCTTTTTTAAGTGCAGCTGCCATGTCGGCGGCGTCGTTGGGAGGATTGACAAGGGTCGCATTGTGTTGGTACCGCCCGTTTCCGATCACCAACGCCACCCGTTGTTCCTGAGCACCGGCGGCTACGCACGAGAGGAGGCTTACGGACAGCACAAGTCCCGCGATTGCCCTTGACTTGTGCCCACCCATAACGACTATTCGCTTTCTCACTTTCTTTCCTCCGTGGCTCTTGTCATTCTACATTATGGCCGTCGCGCAGGGCCGTGGTGAGAAGACAATTATATCATGCCCCTGCTGAAAACTTGCTGCGCAGCGGGGCAAGGTGAGACTTTCGGAAGGGGTGCCATATCCCTGGAGAGCCGCTTTGCATCACGATGTCATAGGGAACCGCCATCGGATGTGCCGTATTTCGTTTTCATGCCGAACAGCTTTGGTTCTTCGCCCTCGCTCCGCGCTCACGCGAACTCCCGCCGGACAAGGGCCAGGAAGTCACGGGGCGTGACAGTCGGCACGCGCAGTGGCTCGCGGAGCCATTCGTCCTTGACGTATCCCCAGGTTGCCAGGAGAGGCCTGATGCGGGGGAGCCCCTTGCGGGACGAATCAGGTGGGGCTGCGTCTTCGCACAAAAGGTGATCGATCTGGTCGTCAATAAACGTGGCCTGGGTGAACCCGCCCGTCATGCCGACATCTTCCACAATCTTGAGCTTTCTCTCCGACCCGCTGTAGAGGATTCTCTCCCTCGGCATCGAGATGCCCCGGGATGAGAGGATCTCGGCGATGAACTCAGGCTTCTTTGTAGAAAGGATGAAGACTGGAGCGCTGCGCTGGAACAGCGAAAAAGCGGAGGCCACGTGAGGATAGATCCTGTTCAAGGCCAGCCATGATTCCCTGTCTGTTTCCAGCATCTCCGAGCGCGCCTGGTAGAAGAGCTCGTGGAAGATCTTCATCTTCCGATCCCCGGCCGCGCGCGCAACGGCATCGAACTCGGACTGTCGGGTTACGCTTTCCCCTTTGTCAAGAATCTCCTGGATGAGCATGAAGTCCGCCCCGCCCCTGACCAGCGGCCGAAGATGAGCAAAGTCCCGCCGAAGGCTGACCGGCATGTACGCCGGATGCCGCTTCAGGTAGAGGTTGAAATACGCGGTCCAGGAGCTGACGAAGCACTCGTCGATGGAGTCGCAAATGACCCCGTCGAAATCGAGCACGAGCGCGCCTGAGCTCATGCGCCGGCAGCCGCCCTGTCCCTTGCAAGCCTGTGGAGAATCTCTCCCGCGTGGTCCACGAAGAGCACCCCTTCATCCTCCCTGCCCTGGTAGTCCTCCACTCGAATCGCTGCCGGGTCCAGATAGCCCAGGTTGACGTTCCGGCAGGTTTCCTCTGGTATGCCCGTTGCAAGCACGACATCGATGCGGGGCTTCTCCACGCCGTCCACGCATGCGCCTATCCCTCGCACATGCGTGGAGTGGGCCAGAACGCCGCGGGGAATGTCGCGAAACTGATCCATGCGGCCCAGGAACCAGTCACGGACATGGTAGCCGGTGCGCTCGAGGTAGCGGCCCCATGTGCGCGAGATTTCCCGCACATGCGGCGCGTGGATGATGAGACATCCGCCTGCCGCGACAACCGGCTCCAGCTTGTACATCACCTTGCCGGCCGTCCACAGCTCATCGTACATCTCGGGGGCCCGGCCCAGGACTGTGTGGAAAGGCTTTTCCTTGTACACGATGTGGATCTGGGCCGAAAGATCAGCCGCAGCAGACCACGCCTCCTCCGGAGTCCCGGCAAACAGGCCGGCAAGCGCTCCGTCAGGGCGCACCACCATGGCCAGGCATGCGCGGGGAACGGGAACAAGGGATGCAGCCATGTCCACAAGAGCCCGGACGGGAGTGGTCTTGTAGCCGATGATCTCAGGACACGTCACAACAGCGCCGAGCCAATGGAAGAAATGGAGGAAATCCCCTCCCGAGATCCCGGGAAACAGATACTTGTTCCCGCCCGAGAACCCCACCACTTCATGGGGAAAGACAGGACCAAGGATCAGGACGAGGTCGTACTCGAAGACAGCGGAATTGATGACGATGTCCACGCTCTCGTGAAAAAGACCGCCCGAAAGGGAGTCGATCCTCTCAGCCGAGATCGTGCCGATCTTTCGCAGGGTTGTTGGCAGGTCCCAGCGATGGTTGAAGAACCGGATGCCGGGGAACTCCTTCTCTCTCTGCCCGGCCGGGACCCCGAACAGAGCATCGATTCTCTCGTCGCTGAGGATCGTGTGGGTCCCCAGAGCAATCATGAAATCCAGTCTCGATGCCCGCTTTCCGACGATGTCCCTCATGACCCGCGCCATGAGGGGCAGGGGGCATGTTCGCGTCGGGTCCGGGGTGAGCACAAGGACACGCCGTCCCTCGATGAGCTGCACAGGGATGCCCCTTTCCACGATCGAGCGGATATCGGCTTCCGCAAGCCTTTCCTGTGCGCTCCCGATTCCTGTCGCCATGTGCAAGTCCCCTCCCATCCCCACAGTCAAGAATACTGGAAAAGTTCGCCATGAAAAAGCGCACGGCCGGTTGGTGTACCATCAACCACGGTTGGGTTATATTCCGGCCCGTGGAAAGATTCATATTCAGGGACTTTCTCTCGCATTTCGATTCACAGGGACATTTCGCCTGCCCGTGCGGTGCCGCACACACGGTGTCCGTACGGAACGTAATTGTGGAAGAAGGGGCGCTTGAGGTCGGGGCATCTCTCCTTGCCCGTGAGCTCGGTTCCAATGCCTCGGTCTGGGTGCTGAGCGATGAGAACACCGAGCGTGCCGCCGGATCGGACTGGAAGGCTTACCTCAAGGCCTCGGTCCGAAACCGCATCCTGCCGGGCAAGCCCCGGCCTGTCCCGAGCGCCGAGCTGGTGGAGGAGCTGGCAGCGGAGGTCAGGACGGCATCCCCTGATCTCCTTGTCTCAGTGGGAAGCGGCGTGATCAGTGACGTGGTGAAAAGGATCTCCTGGGAGACCGGAGTGGCGAACTGGTGCGTAGCCACCGCGGCTTCCGTTGACGCGTTCTCCTCTTCCACCGCTGCTATCCATGTCGGAGGCTTTCACAACGCGGTTCCGGCAGCGGTTTCGCAGACCATCATCTGCGATCTCGCTGTGATCGAGAAGGCGCCCCAGGTGATGATCCTTGCCGGGCTCGGAGACCTCTTGGCGAAGTTCTTTGCATATCTCGACTGGAACCTGTCGCGGATCATGACC
The DNA here is from genome assembly GCA_049515135.1 of Spirochaetia bacterium. GTDB lineage: Bacteria > Spirochaetota > Spirochaetia > SZUA-6 > Fen-1364 > Fen-1364. The sequence continues at coordinate 857 of JBEKUJ010000002.1, read as the reverse complement.
GGTGAGCACTACTGTCAGGTCATCTCAAGCGCGGCCCTGGAGTCGGCCCGCCTGGCCCTGTCCGCTGCCCGGCACCTGAAGGACAACCCGCGGCAGGCCGCGCGCGCCATGACCGATGCGGTGCTCACCTCCGGCTTCGCGATGCAGGCGCTGGGCGGCTCGCGCCCGGCCGCGTCGGCGGAGCACACTGTCGCGCACTTCTGGGAAATTGCCGACGCTGTGCCTGTCGAGCGCTTCGATCTTCACGGGATCCTGGTTGGCGTGGCCAGCAGGATGATCCTCCAGGGGTACAGGAGCTTCTACCGGTCAATCGCAGAATCCCGGCCGCAGACCGCCGGCAGGCTCAAATCCTTCGACGCGGAGCCGCCCTGGGAGACGAGCCTGGAACCGGGACTTCGACCGTACGCGGAAAAAGTCCGCACCGAGATGGGGTTGAGGAGCTTCAACCGAAAGATCCTCTCGGAAAGGCTGTCGCGGTTCGATGCCTCCCGGGAGGCAATCCTCGAGCTTGCCTTTCCCGTGCTGGAGGAGCTTGGCGGGGCAGTACAGCTTCTTTCGACGCTCGACTACCCGTTCTCTCCGCGCGAGCTGGGCATCAGCCCTGAGCTGTGCCTTCTGCCGTGCCGCAACGCGCGGCTTTTGCGCTCACGCTACTCCACCTTCGACCTTGCGTATGAGCTGGGACTGGAAAGGGCGATCTATGGCCGGATCGAACGGGAGGTGCGCCAGGGCTAGGAGTTGTTATGATGCGCCCTGCAGTTCCCGGAAGGCGTTGATGATCAAGTGGTTGGTGGCCGTATACTGGATTCCTCGAAGACCCGGGACCCAAGAGGAGGACGGTAGATGGCCTTCCATAG
>JBEKUJ010000001.1:0-494239 GCA_049515135.1 Spirochaetia bacterium | reverse complement strand
TTTACGAGATGACAACAGTCCCAAACAGGCTTGACGCTACAACCGGGTACAGTAAAATGGGGGTTGGAGACGAGGAGAGTCCTATGGCTCACAAGAATAGCGAGTCATTTGGGAAATCTCGGATAAAGCCGCCCGTGAAGAATGGCATCGGAACTTCTTCCGCAATTGCACCTTGCCACAACATGCTGGTCGGTATGGACATGGCGTCTCTCGTCGGCACTTCCTGCCTTGGCGCGGACGGAGGCAAAAAATGGAAAACAGACCTGTCTTCCTGAGATGGAGTATCGATCGGAAAAGTCTCATCATCATCCTTCTCTTGCTTGTGAGCCCTATCGCATTGCACGCGGAGATTTCGGACGACCTCTGGAAAGCCTTGATAGACCAGCGTTTAACTCTAGAGAAGAATGACGGAAGCGAGGTGGCAGGAAAGCTGGATGGCGTGACGGACAAAGCGGTAGTTGTCGTCAAACCAGGTGGCAAGTCCATTTCCATCGCGAAAGATGATGTTCTGAATATTCGAATCAGCATGGCACCGCCAACTGAACAAGTATCGGACGACGTTTGGAGAGCCCTGCTTCGCCAGAACCTGGTCCTAGAAAAGAGCGACGGAAGCGAGGTAAAAGGACAGCTCGACAGTGTAGCCGACGACACGGTAGTGATCGTCACTGCAAAGGGCAGGGTCGTCTCGGTCCCGAAAGTTGATGTCCAGGATGTCCTGGTCACAGCGGCAGCCATACCGTTGGCGAGGGAAGCCTCAGCGCCGAAGAAAACCGCTCCGAAAGCCCCTTCCGCCTCGGACGGGTTTGCCGTGAGTGCAGGCGCCGGGGCTTCCTTGGAGTATCTGTTTCATCCGAGCTTGAAGTACAAGTACTCGGGTAGCTCATATGAAACAACCTATAGCTCGGTGCCTGTCGACATCAAGGCTTTCGTCGACTTGACCTACATTCAGGTTTCAGCCGGCTATTTGTTTACCACCGGCTTCCATAGTAACAGCAACGTAAATGGTTCAACTTCAGGAGGATCTCTTGAAGAAAACTACAGCTATGTGACGCTCGCAGCATATCTGAAGTACCCCATCGGTATAGGTCCTGTCAAACTCTTTCCTCTCCTCGGTGTCCAATGCAGGCTGAACCTTACCTACACCGGTTACGAGAGTAAAGATCTCAAGTCAACCCTGACCAGTCAGCAGAAGGCCGACCTCAACGAGATATGGATCGAAGCGGGTGCCGGGATTGATGTGCCAATTGGCAGATTTTTCCTTCGACCTGAGGTGCTCGTCGGCTTCATCAAGCTACCTAGCACCACGGATAACGACTTCCTCACCGCCCTCAGAAATCTTGGGGATACGGATGTTTCAATGTGTTTTTTCACAGCCCGAGTCAGCCTGCTCGCAGGCTTTAGGTTTTAGCAGTGTGATCCGCGTGTGCGCATTTAACGCAGCGTTCTGTGATATGCTTGGACCAAGATGGCTGCTTCTTAGGAAGGCTTCCAAAGTCTATGAGGAAGAATGCCGTGAAAAAGCAAAGTCGTCCGTTCATCATGCTTGTCTTTTCTCTTCTTGTTGTCCTTTTCGTCCTCGCCGGATGTTTCCCCCCCCTGAACACTAACAGTGGCGGTCCTGCTTTGAGCTGGACAGCCAGGACCCTGCCCAGCAGCCAGTCCTGGAGCGCGGTGACCTACGGGAACGGGGCTTTTGTCGCAGTTGCCCAATACAGCAACGCAGCGGCCATTTCGCACGACGGCATCACCTGGTTGCCCACGACCCTCCCAAGCGCTCAGGCCTGGAGCGCGGTGACCTACGGGAACGGGGCTTTTGTCGCGGTCGCTGGCGGCTATGCAGGGGGCAACGCGGCGGCAATCTCACCCGACGGAATCACGTGGTCGCCCACGACCCTCCCAAGCGCTCAGGCCTGGAGCTCGGTGACCTACGGGAACGGCATCTTTCTCGCGGTCGCTGGCGGCGGATCAGCAGGGAGCAACGCGGCGGCGATCTCGCATGACGGAATCACCTGGTCGCCCGTAACTCTCCCAAATACTCAGTTCTGGAGCTCAGTGACCTGCCGGAACGGCACTTTTGTCGCGGTCGCTGGCGGCGGATCAGCAGGGAGCAACGCGGCGGCGATCTCGCATGACGGAATCACCTGGTCGCCCGTAACTCTCCCAAGTACTCAGTTCTGGCGCTCAGTGACCTACGGGAACGTCTTTGTCGCAGTTGCCACCGCCGCCGGCCCCGGCATCAGCGGGGCGGCGATTTCGTATGACGGGACCACCTGGTCGATGCGGGAGCTCCCAAGCGCCGCGAACGCGAATTGGAACTCAGTGACCTACGGGAATGGCGTCTTTGCCGCGGTCGCTAGCGGCGGTGTAGGGAACAATGCGGCAGCTAGCTCGATCGACGGGCTCAACTGGACAGCAGGTACGCTGCCCAGCGCTCAGTTCTGGAGCTCAGTGACCTACGGGAACGGCGTCTTTGTCGCGGTCGCAAACGGCTCCGCCAGTGGCTCCACTGCCGTAGCGGCGACCTCGCCCTGAGAGCGGGGGGATTCAGAGCTTGGAGTGCAGCTATCCTTAGTAAAGTCTAGAGTTTGATCGTTCCTGCAGTGGAACTCGTGGCTCTACCTCAACTCTTCCCACCGCCGCTTACACTTCTCGGCTTGCACCTCCGCGATCTACGGGAGATTCCAACATTAAGACACTCCCCGTTCGGAGAAGGCGCAGCGAAAGACTCCTACTCCCAATTCGATAAAAGGAAATATGTCATGCTTTCAACATGCTGACTTCGGGTATTATAGCGTCCAAAACTCCAACAATCTGGCCTTCGCATGAAATATACCCAAACCAGTAGGCCGAACATCTTTGCTGCAGTTTCGTAATCGGATCTTGCAGCTGTCGAGTATATGGGTTCAAACGGAGTACCCGTCCAATCAGCTCCAGGTATCCAGCCGGCCACATTGACTTCTTTATCTTTTAACCTTTTTTCTATTTCATCAAATACTTCCTGAATCTGTACTGTAGATAGCCGCTCAGAAATGGCGTGCCAAACTTCTGGATGAGGGATGCGTTCTAAAATGTTCTGAACACTTTCTTTCCCCTCTCGCGCTTCTAGGCGAAGTCCACGGGCCTGCCGCGCCGAATCGCCAGCGCGCAGCGAACCCCCACAAAACAATTCCACTCGAACCATCCGGCCCAAGGCGTGAGCTTCGTCATACGCTGTCCTTTCTGGAGTATTTCTCAAGTGCTGCTTTGTACAACGCCTCACTCTCATCTTTGAACCGATTCCTGTTGCTCTTCAGATCGGTGAACTTCTCGTACAGATTCTTGTAGATGATCTGGTGGGCCTGGTTCGCCAGATCATCCTTTCTAAACTCGTCCATCTCGAACTCGCCTGCTAAGGCCTTGTCTATCAGCACCAAGAGATGATCCTTGTTGATTGCGTCGACAGGAAGCCAACTTTGTCCGTCAACGCTGAAGAACCCTTTGCTGTCTTCAATCTTTAAGTACTTCGTATGAGTCTCCCCTTTCGAGGTATGCCTTCTCTCCCGCCTCCAGACAGTTGAGAATGATGTCGAGGTTCTTGATCCTCTGCCCGTTGGCGCCAAGGAGATACTTGTCAGATGCGTACCCACAGTAGATTTCGTACACAACGCCGCTTTCCATCGCCCGCTTTCGCGTAAACACCACGTAATCTGGCTTGATTGATGCGCCCACGGTATTGTTGTGTGTCACAACGACGGTCGGTACCGACTTTGAGATGTCCTTGATGAGCTCATTGACCTCGTTCTTTAGGAACAGGTTGTCAAAGGACGATTCAGGCTCGTCGATTAGCAGCATGTCATACTGCTGGGCGTCGCTGATTTCCTGCAGCAGATTGAACTCAGACCTTTCACCGCCGGATACGTCGAATCCATCCCTGTTCAGAATCCTATACTCAAGATTCGCGAAGTATTTGTGATATTCAGAGGCCTCTATACTATCAATGTCCCGGAGCGCCGTCAGGTAGGTGTACGGATCATTATACACCCTGAAGGCCTCGCTGAATGCGACCTTCTTCCCGCTAAGGGACCTAAGTTCGCCAGCGCCAGCGAACCTCTTCAGCCTGGCGACGATCCTGAACCCCTGAACGTCCCGTATTGTGAACTCCCTATCCATCCTAACGGCCTCAACTACGGTTCTGAATCTTTCGACCATCCTTTTTTCCAATGTGATCCGGTAGAAGTCGACATCCTCGACTACAGTCGCCGCCGTATGTACTTGCAGCGCCTTACGAATTGTTCCAACCAAGTCATTCAACCATCTTTTCTTAAGATTGAGTTCGGCTTCCTGAGCATGTTTCGTGATCAACTCGACAGCCAGTTTCTTTAAAGTCTCCATCGTAACGTACTTATCGATGATCGACCTATACTCAGTATTGTCGATCAACGACTCTACAGCCGAGATCAACTTCCTTAGGCCCTCCGATCCTGATGTGGTGAAGTCCGTCTCACCGAACAACTGGGCCTTTGAGAAGGAATCGGCTCTCTCGAACTCCCTTGCACTCTTTAGGAGTGAAGCCACGTACCGCTCGATCGCGAGATCATTCGCCTTGAGGTCGACACTGGCGAGACCGTCGACCACGTCCTTAAACTCGTTGAGGTATTCCTGAGTGAATAGGCTCTGCTTCTGGCTCAGGAGACCATTGAACCGCCTAGCTTCGGATTCCTCGTCCCTTTCAAGCAACGAGAACTGTCGAATGTACTTGACGTTCTCATAGCTCTCGAAGAGGCGGTCCAAGGTGTACGTCTTCCCTGAAGACCTCTCGCCCAGGATGACATTCAGGCCAGTTGAGAGCTTCATTCCGCTCGCAAGCGCGTCGAAGACTTGGTGACCATCCTCTTCTGCGAGGAACACCTTGTTCTTGTCGCGGAGGCACATTCTAATAGACGACAAGCTGACGTTGCCTGCGTCGACGTACGTCTGTCGGGTTGGAAATGACGACATGCCTGCGGTTATCCTAATGTCACTGAAGTACGACGGGACCAGACTGTCCCTGTCCCTTATGCAATAGCGAAATTTCTTGGGACTCGTAACTTCTCCCGCGGTCACCAGGCCACCCAACTTGGCCAGTACGTCGGTGCCGATGGATGGCTTCTTCTCATAATGCGGTATTAGCAGGTACCGCGAGAGATCGGGGAAGATCGCCTCGAGATCAGAAAGGGACATGCTGGTGTTCTTCGCTTTGATGCGCTCGCTGACGGCCTTGCACCTCGCGGCGAAGTCCGCTAACTCGTCCTTTTCGGAGATCAGGAGCATGTGGCCACTTTCGAGATCAATCTCGATGCCCGGGAAAACGCAGACATGGACCCCGTCCGTGATCTCGTTGAACTGGGCAAGGTCAAAGAGGTTGTGGTTGGTAATCGCGATGGCGTCAATTTGCCTGGCCGCGACATACTCTCGGAGGATTGTAAGGCTGAATTCGAACTGCCTGTCACTAGGCGCTGCGATTGTGTGAATGTGGAGATCAATCTTCTTCACAGTTGCCTCGCTCGTTTATCCGGCGCTGGAACACGTGGCCTTGAGCCGATGGAGTGCTTGAGTCGTGCACCAGGAAGGAGTCCGACGCCGTGTAACATGTTTGCCATCTGGCTTGCGCGCAGCGCTCCGGCTGGCCGAGTCATGGTTCAACCAAATAGCTGTGGCTCATGCCACGTTATGCTGCGATACCCATAGCTCGTCAATGGCTGATCGGGACTATTCCGCTGCCGCTGAACAGGACTCTTCAACTCCTCTAACGCTGAGCCCGCTCCTCATCCCGCCACAGCGTGTCCTCGTCCTGATGCTGGTTCGCGATACTGACGACTTCGCACTATCAAAGTGGACGATTCAGCTTCAGCACGAACCTCGTCAGCCTCTCTCTCCAGCCCTCGCCCTTGCACTCCTTCTCGAAATCGACCGGCCTGCCTAACCTGTCGACGATTACCTCGTTTTCCACCCTCTGACACTCGGGGCACGAACAGTCGGGACCGTGTGCCTTGCCGTCTGACTCCAAGGGAACGCCGCGCTCGTCCACGAACTTCTTCCCGTGCGCCAGCCAGCAGTCCAGGCAGTTGCATCCTGGGTCCGTGGTCGCCCTCGTCGTCGCTTTGGTGCCTCACGAAGTGCATCTCTTTCCTCATTCGACCCCGAGCCCCTGCAAGTACACCTGCGTGACGTTCAGCGAAGCGTGGCCGAGCGCCCTCTGCACCGCCAGCACGTCGCGGGTCCGCCTGTACAGGTTCGCCGCGTACCTGTGCCGCAGGTCGTGCGCCGTGTAGGCGTGGCGGACGCGGTCCTGCTCGCGGAGAGCCGCGCCGAGCCTCGCGATGGCCGCCCCCGTGCTCTGCAAGTTCCAGCCCGCGAACGGCCGCTTGGGGCCGCCCCTGAACTGCCTCAGCACCTCCTCGGGCAGCACCAGCACCCTCGTCCTCCCGCCTTTTACCTTGAAGCTCGCCTTCCCTCCGTCCTCAAGCTTCATGCTCAGCGCGTCGCCTAGCCGCAGCCCTGTCTCGCCGAGCAGTCGGACGAGCGGGAGCAGCCGCCTCGCGCTGTCCCTCATCCTCCGCTGGCCGACCGTTATCGGCCTGATCCTTCGCCTCGCCTTCAGCTCCCGCAGCATCTCCTCGTACTCCCGGTCGCTCATCACCGGCACCGTGGGCTCCTCGCTGTCCGGCCTTGGCCTGTGCTTGAACTCGTGCTGGGGCAGGGCGAGGCCGACCCAGGGGTTGGTTTGCACCACCCCCGTCGCCTCCAAGTATTTCCAAAATGTCGACACCGCCGCCAGGACGAGGCGCTGGGAGTTGGGCTTGAGTTTCCCTCTCTTGTGCTTGAACTTGAAGGGCTGCATTTCCAGCCACTTTCTGAACTTGTTTGCATCGGCTCTGCCCATCTGGAGGGGTTGGACACCTGCGTCGTTGTCAACGAAGTCGAAGAACCTCTTGAGCGCCAGCCGGTACGCCGTCTGCGTGCGCGGCCCCCGGTTCCCGTCGATCAAGAAGTCCTCCACGGCCCGCTTCCTGTTGAACTTCCTTGACTTCACCGCCCTATCAAGCGCGCCCTTCACTTTGTCCTTTCGTAGCTCTCTTAGCGCCTCGATTACCTCGTCCTTCGACGGCGTGCGTTCCAAGGCTTCGATCACCTCGTCGATGTTGACGGTCTCACCGCCGCTCTCGCTTTTCAATTGGATCTGGGCTGGCTCTTTCATAACTATAATATTAGGTTATTACGTAGATAAAATCGACCCCCGATACTCGTTGGCCTGATGGGTGGGCCTTTTCCCCTGGACGCCCATCAGCCTCATGTCGGGGCAGAACTTGCCCAGGCCCACCAATAGCCCAGTGCGAGCGGCAGATTCAATCCACTACAACTCGAGGTTTAACGACGTGCGTTATCCAGGATCCGGTTTGGGAAGCTTGATCGCTTCAAGCCTTCCGGCGATCCATTCAGGAAGGGTACAGCGAGCATGTGAGTTCCTCAGTAGGCGGGCCTCGGGGAACCATCCAAAACCCTGTGGCTGCAACATGTAGTTGCCGCTGAACAAGCAGACGGCGCTAATACGAGTATGTTGTTTTGGCTGAAGGCGGCGAGCTATGAGTGGTTCCCATGCCGTCATCCCACTGGCGGCTGCCGTCATGTCGAACATGATCAGCCCTGGGGAATCTTCCGGGAGTTGTCGGGCTTCGTGCGAGACGAAACTTTCGGCCCTTTCGTCGGCGAAAGGAATCCGCACTGTTATTGTTTTTCGTGTCTGTCCCTTGTCTAGCTGGAATGTGGTAATTGCGATCCTTGGTACGGGCGGTACTCCATAGTCTCCGACGACCGCTTGGCCTGGCGCACTCTGGTTCAGAGCAATCATCGCCAGTTCTGGAATCGTTTCAATTGAGGAAGCTGAGCCAGTAACAAGAGCGGCAATCTGGGTGCAGAGCTGATCCTCCTCATCGACAGAAGGCTCTTTCAACAGCACGCAATCAAGAACGACATCGACCGTACTCTCAGCGAGTTTCATTGCTATTCGTGCGACAAGCTCTTGTGCTTTGGTCTGAAGCTCTGATTCATTTGGAGAAGCAACTTCAACATAGCACCAGGCTTCGTCGTTCGATCTAATCCGGAAATCAGGTTTTCTGGACCTGCCCTTGATAGTGACAGTTGGACCAAATTCAGCGGTTTTATCGGACGATGCCAACAAGTAGGCTGCGGTGAGTTCCGAGTGGGCCGAACGATCGTTGGATTTGATCCTTGCAATCAGTTCGCCAACACCCGCGCTACCTTGGACCGTCGCCAGTTTCTCGGCCATTAACATCGCTCTGAGAATCGGTGGTGCAAAGCCGGGTTGCGCCTTGATTTCGGAGAGCCATTCCTCGCCGAGCAGATTTTCAAGCAGTCCGAAGCGCTCCAAGACCGCCTCCTCTGTTAGGCTAATGTTCTGGCCTAGCAGCCAATCTGTTCGTATCGTTTCCCAACTGATACCCATGTGCGAAATCGCTCTGTGGGATCGCTCTTCCGCGAGCAGAACAGGCCAACTCACTCGCAGGAGCGCCCTGGCCTTTTGCCCTTAAGCACTAGCGGACTCCGACCGACTATTTGTCCGTCTTCTGAGTTGTTGCCGGCTTGTTCGCTGGAGTCGAACCCCCGCTTTGACCCTGAGTACTTGGCTCCGCCGCAGGTGTCGGCGGCGTTGCCCTCGGCGCCTGCTTCTGCTCCCCAGGCGACAGAGGACGCTGCTCTGGCGCAGCTAGTCTTGGAGCCTGGTCTGCCACCATTCGCGCACCCTGCTTCGTCGTTTCCGTTGACTTCTTGTCGTCACTCATGTGATCTCCCTCCCTTAGCCTTCCATCTCATAGATCGTTGACAGATTCCAACCAATTCCAGCTTTCTTCGTCGGGTTGTTCACGTATGAGTACAGAATCACCGTTCGAATCCCGATATCGAACACAAAATCAAAGGCGAAGTCCTGCGTCTCTCCCGGCTCAATCTCTACGTTCTTGGTTTCAATCATCCTATTCGAAACTCCTCGAACACCGGGCCAGCGATAATGTCCCTGACCGGCTTCCAACATCTTCTGTTCGTCGAGGATGTCTCCCGGCCACGGGTTCAGTTGGTAGAGCCAGGTATCAACTTCGTCCAGACCGACGAGGACTTGCCCTTGGTTCTCAATCGTCAAAGTGACTCTGAGAAATCGGTGTTGGCTGTCTATCGTCGAAGTGTAATTGGAATGAGCCAGTCTAATCTTGGGGAATTCCTCCCTCTTCTTGAAAACCGTTCGCCGAGTCCAGATTGCTCCGACGATTAACGCACCAACCGTTGTCAACGTCAGAAGCAAGTCGGCGTATGGTTTGACAACGGTGATCCATTCTGACAACTTTCGACTCTCTTTTCACACTCGCGCTTGTTCGATTCTATTTGGACCCTGTTGACTTGTAAACACCCTTGTCGCGGTCTGCACCGGTTCTTCGACCTCCTCCCTCCATCGCCATTCTCCAAACACCGCCTACATCCGCCCCTCCTACCACTATTCGTTCACAAACTCCCGGACCTTTTGTGCGGATTCTCACTTCTTATGTCACTTCGCGGCCCGTTGGCCCCGGCGATTCAAGTGGTCTCCCCCATTGTTTTTGATCTATCCGGGCGGTTTTCTGATGGTTCTGGCCGGTTTCGCCCACTCTTTGCTGCTCCTACGTGTGCATCCCTTGGCCTTTCACCAGCTACCTCGACTCGCGGCCGGGCACAACGAGCCCCACGGCCTGCCTCGATTTCGCCTTCTGCGCCCTCTTGCTGGGCGCAGAACACGTTGCGCGACGGTAGCGCCTATGATTCTGCCGTCTCCCCCTCAACGCCGATGAGCACCCGGTTGTCGGGGTACGCTCCATCGAATAAACCCCCCGCCGTCCTCAACCCGCGGCTGATCCGCCGTTTTTATTCCCCGTCCACTTCTCGCAAACTCCATTCTTGCGCAGTTCTACCAGGCGACTCCATCTTCCTCCGCCTCTTGTGATCCTCTCCCAGATGCTCGCCTCTGGCAGACGGCCTTGGGCCACGTGCGCGAGTGGGCGGGGCCGGATGGACGGTGGCGGGGATCGTCAACGGGGGGACGACAACGCAAGAGGCGGCCCGGGGGATCAAATCACGTAGTTCTACACCCTGGCCACGAACAGCCGCTCAACGGGTTCGTCGGTAAGGTGAATTGGACAAGCAAATGGCGAAGGGGCAGCACAGATTACAGTCCTTCGCCACAGATTTCAGGTTTCTATGACTGAAGTCTGTGGGATCTGTGCGATATGCACCACCCCTCCGTCATGAACTTTCCCCCCCCTTTCACCGTGACCATCCTCAAGATCATTGTCTACGGCGGCGCCCCTTGCGGTTGAAAGTGATCAATCACGGCGGCCCGGCTTACGGCTCGCCTGGCGCCACGGTTAGCCGCCACGGGTTCGCCGTCTTCTCATACTCGTCCAGTCTCTGTCTAGCGATCCTTTGCTCCTCCCGAGTGAACGGTTCTGCCCATTCTGGCTCACGGACGATGATCCATTCGACCGTCAAGTCGAGGCGGCGCATTTCCCACAGCTTCATGAACCCATCAGATATCGCGCGCGTATGTAACAGCATCCGGGCCGCTTCGATGGCACCGTGTTTGGCTATCATGTCCATGAAAGCGTGCGGGGTGTACCGGCACTCTTTGACGCTGGCACGAATCGCCTCCTTGAGGCGAGCCTTGAAAGCCCTTTCCAACTCCTCTCGACGGATTTCAGGTTCCGATTCCTGCATGTTCGGCAGGTCCGCACTAATCATGTCTTTCACTTTGAACCTCCCTGTGATGAGGCTGCAGTGCAGCAGTGGAAAACCAAAACCTGGATCAAGGTAAAAAAAACGCCAAAAACCTCCGCGCATGGATAGTTTTCCTTGATGAAAGCGGCATTTCTCAAAAACCCTCGATCAGACGCACATGGGCACCCCGAGGCAAGACGCCCGTTGTACGCTATCCGTTCAATTGGAAAAAGCTTTCCATCTGCTGCGCCATCGGCTACCGCTGGGATGGGCAACAGTGTCGGTTGTACTTTCGTATGGTCGCGGGGAGCTTCACCGACGAGAAGCTGATTGAGTTCCTTGTCCAATTGCGAAGACAATTTCGCGGCAAGAAGGTCATCCTGGTTTGGGATGGTTTGCCCTCTCATCGCAGCCGCATCATGACAAAACATTTGGAGAAGCAAACTCGGTGGCTAACGGTTGTTCGACTACCTTCCTATGCGCCCGAGCTGAACCCCGTTGAGAGTCTCTGGGGAAACATCCAAGGGAAGGAACTTGCAAACCGATCTGTCGACGATCTCGGAGGAATGGTTGACGGGGTACGCCAAGGCTTCTCCCGAATCGATTCTCAGGGTGAGCTCCTACAATCCTTTCTGAAAACATGCTGGTCTTTGTTTCGGCCGAAAGATCACTTCATTATGCGAGGCTCAATAGTACTAAAATGTCTTCAGGTCTTGAACAAATGCAATTGCGACAAACCTCCCGAAAATAGAATTGCAGCCCTATTTCCGTTTAGTGGTTGCTTTCGATTGGGTCAGCTTCTTTGACTTGACTTTCTTTGGAGCCTTCTTGCCCTCAGCAGGAATACCACCATAGATGTCCTCCAACTGCTTATGCGTGTAGAACATCTTCTGCCCTTGTCTTTTTCCTTTAATGCCCAATTTACTTACCTTTGCGCGAAAAGAGCTTAGAGTCAATCTTGTCGCATAGGCTCCCTCTGCCGTTGAATATAATCTTTCCTGCTTTGCCACTTGCGGTGTTCCTCCTTTTGCTGAATAGTGCTAAAGGAATAATAGAGAAGTCTACGCCACCCAATCAAGACCGAGACATAGCTTGATACTTTAGTTTGAAGTCTTTTGGTCAAAGCGATAGTGAACTACGGATCAAGGAGACATAGATATCGCCAATTCTTTCGCTATGTACTTCATATTGGGCAGCAGTCTTTGGAAGGGCTATTTCGCTGGCCAAATCTCAGTTATCAATTGGCCATATCACAGGCACGTTTTCTTCCATCAGTTGTCCGCCGTTTGATTCAATCAGACTCCTCAAAATTTTCCATGCTTCCAATTTCTCTTAACAGTTAGCCCCAATTCTGATCGTCATAATGCCCTCCGCCACAAGTGAGCGAACAAAACCATGCTGTTCAAAGGCGAGTCCCCAATCCAGAGGGAGCTTTGCATAGTGACAATCCTTTGAATTGACGAAATCGCAAGAAGCTTTGGATTCACATCAATTTCCTTTTGATTTAGATTGATATAGGTATTTCTCCTGAATGGCCTTGAGCTTAGTGCCCATTTTCAGGAAGACGCCTACTAACTCCGGATCGAACTTCTTTCCGGCTTTGGAACGAATGTAACTCATGGCATGATCCTGTCTCCATGCACGTCTGTAGGCACGGGGCGAAACTAGGGCATCATATACGTCTGCGATTGCGACAAGGCGGGCCGAAAGCGGAATTTCGGTGCCCCGCTTGCCGGGTCCGATGTTGATCTTTGAAGCATAGATGTTGTCGATATGGCCGGGGTAGCCGCTGCCGTCCCAGTTCTCATGATGGTTCAAAGCGACCTCTGCGGACAGATATTCCCAGAAGTAAGTGGTACTGCGGAAGAAACGAACGCCGACGATCGTGTGAGCTTGCATTGCTATCTTCTCATCATCAGTGAGGGCGTTCAACTTTTTGCGGATGACATCACTAACCCCCAGCATACCAATGTCGTGGATGAGCGCTGCTGTTCGCAGCACTTCGACCACCTTTCGGACCTCAAGTAGCGGGAACTTTCTAGTCTTCGCCCATTGCTGGTACAGCTCTACCGAATACTCGCTTACTCGCTGGGAGTGCCCGTCGGAGGGATCGCACGATCCGGCCATTTCTATCATTCGTAGCGTCATTTCATGGGAGGAATGATGAAGTGAATTGCCGGGATTAGGTTCCATTTCTACAATTTCTTCCAAATTCTTCCAAAGTTGCATAATCGCCATCATCGTTGAGCGTCACGGGTTCAGGAATTCCAGAAAAAGTCTTAGGAGAAATCTTTAAAATAGGCTTTATGATTCTCTCCGTTTCATTAAGGATGTTGGGGAAGATGTCCCTCTTATCCTGCTTTCTTGAGGCCGTGAAGAAGGATATGGCCTCATCTAGATTTTCCTTGATGTTGAAAAAATTGGAGAATCCAAGCAACTGGTAGACTTCGTACGTCTTTGGTTTCATCCGTAGAAGCACAAGATCGCCCCCCTTAGGCTTGATCGCCTTCAGGAAGGCGGTGTAGCAGCCTATTTCAACGGAGGATATCGTTCCAGTGTGAGCGATATCAAATATCAGCCTGATATAACCTGTGTCGATTGCTTTGGCAACGCATTTCTGGAAATAGTTGGAATTGTAGGTATCAATATAGCCCGTCAGATAAAGGAGCAAACAGCCGGGGACATCCTCAATTCTCTGCAGCTGTATCCTGAGGCCTTCGGTCTTCTCATCATCAAATCCCGGTACGATATCGTTGTTCATGGTGTCGTCGTCTTTTTCAACCAAGCTTTACGCGCGTAGCCTCATCAATCGTTAAGATTGTCTTGCATTCTGAGCATCGAAAGCGCCCGGCCTTTGACGCTTTCAGGCGCTTGCTACAAACAGGACAGGCAAACACTCTAGGGAACTGTGGGGGTTCGAGGTGTCCAACAAGGTAGTCAACCGACTCATTAAGGTTTTCCTTGATGATGAAGAACTGTGAGAATCCTAGAAGCTCTAAAACTTCGTAGGGTTTGGGTTGAATTTGTTGAAGGACTACATCGCCGTTGAGAGGCTTTACTATCTTTAGCAAATTGACGAATGCCCCAACAGCTGTGCTAGAAATATAGTTAGTTTTACTCATGTCAATAACTAGCTTCACAAAACCAGCTTCAATGATTTTTCCTAGACACCTCCGAAAGAAATCTGAATTATAGAGATCAACGTACCCGGTGACGTAAACCAGCAAACCTCCTTCCACTTGTTCAAGCTTTTGCAATCTTAAACTAACGTCTTTGTTCTTCTCGTCGTCGAATGCTGGTACTATATCATTGTTCATGCTTGTCCCTCAGGCGTAGCCGGCCTCAGTCCAATTCCTCCAACTCTGCACACTCGCCATTCTCATGGATCAGCATCAATTCTGCCTTGATCATCTGAATCAATTCGATATAGTTCTGTTCCTTCTGCTTTTCTGCTTCTCGATCCCGGCTAATAAATCCCTCCAAGAATTGAGCGAAGTTATCCATGATTTTCCTCCTTCCTAGCCAAGCATCACACTAGTAGCTTCATCCACTACCAAGATTGTTTTGCATTCCACACAGCGGAACCGACCAGACTTCGATGCTCGTAGACGCTTGCTACAAATAGGGCATCTAAACACCCTTGGAAACAGGGGGGATTCAAGATGCGCAGCAAGGTAGTCAACCGACTCGTTAAGATTGTCCTTGAAGGTGAAAAACTGCGAAAAACCTAGAAGCTGAAAGACTTCATAGACTGTGGGCTGAACTTGATCGAGAACCATGTCCCCGTTTCGGGGCCTTAGCAGCTTTAGAAATTGAGGGAATGTTGCAAGACCGGTGCTAGAGATGTAGTTTACCCCGCTCAATTCGAAGACCAGTCGCACAAAACCCGCTTTAATTGCTTTCTCAACACGCTTCTGGAAAGAAGGTGAGTTGTAAGTGTCGATGTACCCGGATGCATAGATTATCAATCCCCCTTCCATTTCCTCAATCTTCTGCAACCTCAGTTTGATACTGTCGTTCTTTTCGTCATCAAACCCCGAAACGATATCGTTGTTCATTTTGTAGCTCCTTGCTCGACGTAGCTGTTGTTGTCGATGGTGAGAATTGTCTTGCATTCGGAGCAGCGGAACCGACCGGCCTTTACCGCCCTCAGCAGCTTGCTGCAAGAAGGGCATCTGAACACCTTCGGGAAGGCGTTCGTTTCAAAATTCCTGGTGAAATAGGCGCGCGACTCGTCGAAGTTCTCCATGACTTGGAAGTACTTCGAGAACCCCAGCAGTTCCAGAACTTCAAATATCTTGGGTTGGATGTTCAGGAGAACGATGTCGCCATTTTGAGGCTTCACCAGCTTCAGCAAGTTGGTGAGTGCCCCGACGCCTGTACTTGAGACGTAGTTTACTGCGCTCATGTCGATGACCAGGCGGACGAAACCCGCCTTGACGACTTTCTCGGTACGCCTTTGAAAACCAAGGGAATTGTAGGTGTCGATGTATCCGCTGGCGAAGATTACCAGAACTCCCTCCATGCCTTCGATCTTCTGCAACATCAGTCGGATACTGTCGTCTGATTCATCGTCAAACCCCGATACGATGTCGTTGTTGTTAGATTGATGCTTTATTATGTGGCTTTTCATTATGCGGCCTCCTTGTTTCATGATATATGGCTAAAAAATTACGTATTTGCATATATTAGACTCTTATACAAATACTTATACCACGTATCTATAGGAAATCAAGGCTTTAAGAGAAAAATTTTAAAAAATGGTTGATTTTTAGTCTTTGGCAGCGTATAATATACTCAATTATGAATTTATTTTATAAACGCATCCATTTACGGCTCGTCGAAATCGAGCGCAAACGGTCATGGCTGCTCACACAGACCGGCATTAAGCCCAGCACTTGGAGTTCTTGGGAGACGCATGGGCGGGTCCCACCAGCCGACCGTGCCCTCCTGATCGCTGACGCACTTGGAGTGTCGCTGGAGTTTCTCCTGACAGGTCGGGAGACCGCCTTCGACATGCGACAGAGCAATCCGTTGGTCGTGCAGATTTTCAACCAGCTCAAATCTCTCGATGATCTTCAACTCCGCGAAGTGCTTACCACGGTGAACACAATGCGAATACAGCAACAATAGGGAGCAGGATACCATGCATGAGTTCTATGAGAGGGTTCAGAAAGTGTTTAAGAATGCGGGTTCTAACCGCAACCAGTTTTGCAAGAAATGCGGCTACAACTACCAGACGCTTCAGGCGTATTGGAACACTGACAAGCTTCCCCCTGGCAAAGTCCTTGAGGACCTTGCCAAAGAATACCACGTCTCCATCGACGCCCTTGTGCTCGGAAGATCGTCGCTGGATATTTCTGGGGAGAACCCCATCATAGGCAGGATCGTGCAATTTATCAGGAAGCAGGACGAGCAGACATTGCTGAGGATCGACGGGGCGCTGCAGATGTTCGGCTACCTTGCCTTGTCTAGCGCCAAGACACCAACCTCTGAGGAGATCATGCCTGAGAAGACGGAAAAGGCTTCTAGCTTACTGGCCGAACTCGCGCAACTTATCCACAAGAGCGACATGAACGCTGAGGACAAGAAGACCGCAAGGGAGATGATGAGCCAAGTCATCCAAAACATCTACGAACGGGAGGGGAAGGACGAGTGGGCAGAGCTTCAGGAGGTGGAGTAGGTTGCATTTAATTGCGTCATATGCATGGTCAAGACTATGCTTGCTAGATTTGGAGGGCTTTTCGAGCCAATCGTTTCGGACGAATACTTTCGACCGCGGTATGTATTTGTCGATGAAAGGTTTATAAAAACCCCGGAATATGATAAGAATTAGTCAGTCCTAAGGAAATATCTGGATGTTCCTGGGCAATTTGAAGTCAAACGTCTGAACAATTGCTGCAATCTTCTTTGCAATCTTCATGCCCCCACGTGAAGAAGGTTCAATTCGGGAGACTGAAGAATAGTCACTTTCATCGTAACAGATTGTCCTCAGATCGATAACAGGAAAACCCAGGGTAGTTGCCTCCCTGATGATAACATCGTTGAAAATCGATAGCGCGGTCTTTTTCCAGCTTTCCAGAGATGGTATACAGTCATAGATAGTACATACCACAGTCGGTTTTCCGATTTTCTTACATTCTCCAAGCAACCGTCCATAATGCTGCCTAAACCGATCCTGAGCGGTTACCAATTCCTCCAAGAACTCCTTTGCAGTCCCCCCCACTTGCAAAGTAAGACTTGCCTGAAGAGCATCATTCCCGCCAGAGCTAACGATTATGTGGGTTGCATCTTTAGGAATTGATTTAAGCTGCTCAAGCACTTCTGCAGTAGTGCTGCCATCTATGGCAAGTAACGTAGCGGTTTGGCCTTTTTCGAGAATAGACCTCAGTTGATCGATTACTGATGGTTCGTCGGGTACGTATGCGGAGTTATCGAAAATGGAATCCCCAAGCAGGGCAATATGCATTTTAACGTCCTGATTTTCCCTTCTCATATTACTTTTGGATTTTTTCTGCAACCATCAAATAATAAAACCTGTCAAGTCTTGACCACTTGGAAACTTCAAGGCCAGCGGATTTGGCAAGACTATACATACGATTCTTAGAGATAAATCTTACAGCACCCTCCTCCCTGAGCGGTGCTACAAGATTGATAATTTGCCTTAATGGTGTAAAAAGCAAAGGATCAACAACTATAAGCTTTCCCTGTGGAGAGAGGACTCTTTCCATTTCTATAAGAACAACCTTAGGATTCAGGTAATGGTGAAAGGAGAAGGTGCAAGTGATTAAATCGAACTTTTCATCTCCAAAGGGAAGTCTCTCAGAATCAGAGACTCTGAGGTCTGCCTTTTTCCCGAGTCTTGCTCTTGCAACTTTAGTCATTTCTTCTGAAAGATCGATCCCAAAGAGTTGTACATCTTTCCGCTGTTCTGCAACCATGGAAAGGAGCGCACCTGTTCCGCAACCAACATCCAACCAGGACTGAAATTGATAGCGAAGCGCCTCATCCACAATATAGGGGTATCTTGCTCGTACTGGCGCATACTTTGCAGATTTGTCATATTCGGTGGCATCTTTGTCGAAGTGTGTATTAGATAGCTTCTTCTGGTCATGCTTCATGGTTAGGCTACCCTTCTCCAATATGCGGACGAAATGCTGGGAGTACTATTGCACCTGTATGCAAGAATCTTAGAATAGGGCAATATAACAAAGAGTACCTTCTTTCGTTGAAAGCTTCCGAAGAATCATGAGGGACTTGTCTCTTGCGGTTGTTACCTACAGATTTGAGCAGATCATCCCAATCGCTTTCTTCACCTTCCATTTTTCATCTTTATCTTATGCTGAAAAATAGCACCAATAAATCGCATTCTTAAAAATGTGAATCGCCAGAAATTTCAACAAAATTTCGGTCCTCGCTCCTGCATCGAGATGGCAGTCACGTGGTCCAGAGCCATGGTAAAAGGCCTATGAAAGGGCATCGAAAGAGTGACTTTTATAGTGACCGTTATCAGGGGAATATGTGGGATTGACCAGGAGTGCGGATGGCTGTAGTCTTTTATTCATAAAGAAATTAGGGAATCGCTTGGAGTGCGAAGGAATCGTGTCACTGCTTTCAGGGTCTAGTGCTCGCAAGGGCATGGAGGTTCAAGTCCTCTTCCGGGCAATCACGAACTGCTTCTTTCACAAGGATTTGCTGATTACCGCCTGAAACAGCCGTTTCCACAAACCTCTGCGGATACCAAAGCGGATACCAAAGTCGCGGCTGTCCTGGTTGTTGTTCCCGTGCTTTTCGCGAGAACTGGGCACTCGATCATCTCGACGAGATCGTCTCCGCTAGAGAGACGCTGACCTTCAAGGAATACGCCGAGGGCTGGTAGATGCCTGATCACCAATACCTCGCTCGCAAGCTAGCACGAGGTCGCCTGTGGCTCCGTCCTATGCCGATGTGGCAGGAAGTTGTCTCACCCGGCATGTTCTCCCTCGGTTTGGATCAGAGCATCTCGCGGGGATATCAATTACGGACGAAAATTGAACACTTTTCACGGTTGACCGGCATGGCTTCCGCGATGGTCTTCCTTACTTTTTCATCGGTAAGAGAGCGATCGTGGGGTTCCTTGCTAGTCTAGAGTTCCGTGATCCAGATCGAGCAGGCACCCTTCTGGTGTCGAACCGACGCCAAACGACTTTTGCGAAGCGACGACACCGTCGAGCGTACCCAGTAACCCCTTGGCTCAGCAGCCAAGCACGCAGCGCCTTCCTGTCCTTGAGGTTCTCGCGTTTGATCCCCTCCAGGCCTTGGCCAGTCGCATGACGGGTACCTCTTCGCGTTCAATGTCGTCACGGAGCTGTCTGCGAGTTCACAAGAGTCGGCGACGCGGTGCGGCCTATGAGCAGTACATTGATCCGATGGCTCTGTGGGAGTGCCCGAAGTGTGGCCGCAAGTTCACCCGCGCCAACCAGAGGCACGCCTGCGGCACTGGCGACCGCGACGAACTTCTTCGGGGAAGGTCCCAAAGGGTAGTCGCTACTTACTTGGCGCTGGAGGCTTTCGTTCGAACCCTCGGCTCAGTCGAAGTCGTTGCCTCCAAGAGATCTGCGCTCTTTCGAAGCAAGCGCATATTCATGGATGCGGTCGTCATGACGGACGGAGTCAGGCTCGCCATTCATCTGGAACGCGCAGTCGCGGACCGCCTGTTTGTCAAAATTGTGATTGGGTCGAGACACGTAACACACGTCGCAAAAATGATGGAAGAGACGGATCTCGAGGCCTTGAAGCCCCATATCCTGGAGGCCTACGAGTTCTCGGTTGAATGAGGTCCGTTTGACGGGTGGCTCGCTTTGGCCTCGCCGGAAGTCATCTCATCGGCGCCGCCGGGCGCCTGGATCACGCCGTCAAGCGTGATGAGTTGTCGAACGACATCGCGGCTTTCGAAATCGCCAGGAGTTCCAACAAGCCCCGAGGTTTGTCAGAGCGTCAAAGAGATCGCGACGGGATCTCCAGCGGTTTGCCCAGGAAGGTCGCGTAGCGCTTAGCGGCCCTTTCTATTGAAGCCCTGACGGCGGCGGCCAGCCTTCCGAAGGGCGCGATGGTAACGGCGACCTTCTCCCCGTCAGTCTGCCGATTCCACGTGCCAACGACCTGTCCTTCTGAGACGATGATGGGCTTGATGACTCCGCCGGAGACGACGCTCCGCAGGCCATCTTTCGGCCCAAACAGCGCGCTGCGGTCCGTGTAGCTGAGAATCATTTCGTCAAAGGCGGGAAGAAGTCCCGCTGATCTTCCATCAGCTTCAAGAGCACCGGTTCGCTCGGAAGACGTCGACAACACCCAAGTCTGCGAGCCGATCTCCTCTACCATAAAGCCTGCCTTCACCATCTCCAGCGCGTCGCGCGCATCCCTCAGAGATAGGCCAGACCACCATGAGAAATCCCGCAAGGTCACAGGGCAACGCGTCGAGAAATACCGCTGGGCGAGCGCGGCTAGCGCCTCCTCCTTTTTTAGAGGTTTGGCGGGCGGAATCCATGCGTCGAAGAAAACGTACGCCGGCTTGCCTTCAAGCGGCGGAGCGCTGCAGGCCACTTTGTCCAGCTCAGCCCGCATCAGAAGGTGCGCAGCGCGGTTGTCGTAGTTGGAGATGCCTCCCGCTTCCAGCGCGGAAACCACCTGGTCCCGCGTGACGGGTCCGGCTTGCAGTGCCTTCTCTATGATCCTGTTGCTCTTTCGAACCGTCTCGTCGGTAAGCTCAAGTTGTTTGTCCCGGTACTTCATGGATAAGCGGATGTTCGGCTCCGTCAGCTCCAGCATCCAGCGGGCATCTTTCCTGGCGGCGAAATGCCACGTGGGCCGAAGGAGGTGCATGCGGACGACGTCTCCGCTTTCGATCGCCGCCTCCACCGCGCGTTCGGTTGCGCCTTTCAGTCTCACGCCGATGGCCCATTTCCCCATGCCGAAGTCCTGCGATTGAACGGCCCCGAGGTGGAAGACGATCTCATGCGGCGTTTTGAGTCGGGGCTTTGCGACGTGCTGGTTGAGGAGTCTCTGCCTGGTGATGTCTCTGGCGTCCATGGCCTGTGTTACCCGAAAGATATCATCGCCGGACCTTTGAAACAAAAAACGCGGCGTGCCACTGCGCCCCGCAAGAAAGGCCGTTTCTGTCGAGCGACGCGCCACCAAGGTGCACGCCAGGCTTGCAAAATCGGAAGGCTAGAAATGATAGCGGGTGCCGGATATTTTCAATTACCCTGGCGATGAGCGTGACGCCGCCGTGAGTTTGCCTTCGGACAGGCGCAGAACCGTCTTTCAGTTCTGCATCTCGGAGCCGGCCCGCGCGCGCCTAGGTCCATCACAGGCTAGACTCCACGCGGGCCATGACCCCGACGGATCGTCACCGCCAGACCGCGACCACTCCTGCTCCCACTGCGTAGGTCACGAGGTAGAGGCAGTTGTTGATGAGCAGCACAACAGGCTTGCGCCCCTCAAACTGCGTGTTCAGGCTGTGGGTGACGACGAAGGCGAGCCAGATGACCACGCCGACCAGAACCCCCGTCCCGAAGTCGGTTGCCTTGAAGCTGTGCACGGCCACTTGCAGCCCATAGGAGAAGAGAAGGCTCGCTATCGCCGCTCCTCCCATAAGCCGGGGCATGGCTTTCTTGTCCGCCTCGCTCATCTGCCGCTTGTTCGGATCCATCCCGACACCGACCTGCCAGGCGCGGAACCAAGGCGCTGCGGGAGAGTAGTACAGCCAGCTGAGGAAGAAGTTGACAAGGCCGATGACGATAAAGGGAAGCCAAGAGAAACTGAAATCAATCATGAGATTTTTCCTCCTTCCTGAGAAGCTCGTGACGGAGACCCCGAAAGTCAAAACGTTTGTAGTGCCGTGGAGGCTGCTGGGACCTTCGGCCCAGGGTCGAGTACCCTTTTCCATTTCTTGACTTCTGACAGTTCTTTCTTAAATTTTCCCATTATTGGATTACCACAAGCCTCAGTTCCGCGCTGTTGGGCTGTATGACAGTCAATACAACTGGTAATAAGATGATGATCTTCAAAGATTCTCCTTATGTAATCGAGCTTCTCACACCGAAGCAAAACGACGCAGATTTCGAAGCGAAGTTGCCGCAATTTGCACAGCGTTATCGCAGGATAATCGAACAGAGAGCAACAGTTTCGATCTGCGACAACCCCCTGGGGAGCCTGCATTTTACCGCCATGGAAGTAGGTGGATTTCTGGAAATTCCTTTCGATCCTGAGCGAACTCTCCTTCACATCAACTCGTTTCATCGTAAGTCGGATTTCGATATTTTTCTTCACGATGCGCGTGAGAGAGGGATCAAACACCTCCTTGTAGTCAGCGGTGATGGAAGCCCTCGGCTTCCAAGGCTCGATCCGTCCGACCTCAATATTTCTGCGAAGACGGTAACCTCCGTGGAGCTGCTGCAGTATATCGAGCGAGAGCATCACGGATCATTTCTCTGCGGAGTCGCGTTCAACCAGTACGAGCCGGAAGATAGTGAGCAGGAGAAACTGAAGCGGAAGCTAGAAGCGGGGGCACAATTCGTGATTACACAGCCGGTCGTAGGAGCAGATACAATAGTGAGCGCCCTCAAGGATGTTGGAGTGCCGGTATTTGTAGGCGCTTGGATGTCGAAACATACTGATCCCTTATGCCAGTGCGTTGGTGTCAAAAAACCTGAAATCGCTACATATGACCCTGTGGGAAACTTGGTGCGAATCCATCAGGATTACCCCGAATGGGGTATTTATCTCGCGCAGCTGGGTTTTAAGCGGGAATGGGGCGCCCTACTAACGCGGAGTGTCAAATGAATATATCACCTGGCACAGGAAAATAACGTCTGCCTGCTAGAAGCAGTGAAGCGATTCCGGGGGCCTTTTGAACGTAAGGTGATTAGGCTTTGAATCTGAAAGACATTGGGGCGATTTCTTCTCGTGGGGAAGAGAGAGGCAAGTATGCGCGGATCGGCAGATCGGTAACGCTGTATTGCACTGAGGGGTGGCGCCTACTATCATTTCGTTATGACACGTCGAGAGTTCCTGAAAGCCGCGATCGCTTCATCTCTTTACCTTACCGCTCGGCGAGTCTTCCCTGCGAGTCTTGTCGCCCGTCCTGATGTTGGGATCGCCGTAGGAACCGATTATGAGAAGGCAGTCACAAAGGCGATCGATCTTCTGGGAGGCATCACGGCATTCGTCAAGCCGGGGGACACGGTGGTTGTCAAGCCGAACATCGGCTGGAACGCACCTCCTGAGCTGAAAGCAACTACCGACCCAATTGTCGTGAGAACACTCGTGCACCTCTGCTTCCAGGCTATTGCCTCAAAGGTGTACGTCTTCGACCGGTCCGTAGCCAACTCGAAGCTGACATACGTGACCTCGGGGATCCAGAAGGCAGCAGAGGAGGCGGGAGCGAAGGTGTTTCATGTCGATGAGATCAGCGACGCCATGTACAAGCGAATATCGATCCCTGATGCCCGCTACCTGAAGGAAACTCTGGTGAACAGGTTCGTTCTGGAGTCGGATGTTCTCATCAACGTCCCCATTGCGAAGACTCATGGCGAAGCAGGATTGACACTCGCTATGAAGAACCTGATGGGGATCACCGGAGACCAACGCGGGAAGTGGCACTGGCAGCTCGATGATTCGATTGCAGACATCAACCGAGCGGTGAAGTCCAAGCTTATCCTCATTGACGCCAGCTCCATCATGCTGCGCAATGGCCCGACGGGTGGCAGCATGAGCTACCTGAAAAGGCTCGACACGTTTATTGCCGCTTCTAATGTTGTACCGGCAGACGTCGAGGCCGCTCGGCTTTTCGGCCGCAGCGCGGAAGACCTTCCCTATATCGTGGAAGGTGCGAAGGATGGCGTCGGGAAGGCTACTGGCTACTCAGTGCAGAGGAGCAGTGCTTAGGGCAGCGGCATCCGATGAAGAAGCGTACCCTGGTTTGGCTGAAGCGGCTGCGGGTGGTCTCCCAAGCCGTTTTTCTCGCTATACTCGTGTACACGTTCATACGCTCTCTTGATCCTTTTTCGGTAGTGCAGAATCCATTCCTCCGCTTCGATCCCCTGATCTTCCTCACCAATCCTCGCCCCGATTTCTATCTGATTGCTCCGATCGCCGGGTTGATCGCGCTGACGCTCGTGCTTGGGAGGTTCTTTTGCGGCTGGATTTGCCCCATGGGGAGCCTGATTGAGCTTTCCGACAACATTTTTTCCTTTCCGAGGAAGGCAAACCCCGCGGCAATCCATGCCTCACCGCAATCCTTTCTAGTGCGCCTTCCTCCTGCCCTCGTCGTACTTGGGGCGGTGGTCGTTTCCGTGTTCACCTCAACCAGCTTGCTTCCGTACTTTCATCCCAACGTCTGGATTGTTCGGATACTTTCCCGCTCGGTCCTTGGCCTCGTTTTTCTCGGACTGGTCCTCCTTTCGTCACTCTTTGGGCGAAGGCTGTGGTGCGTCTTCATCTGTCCGCTCGGCGCCCTCTACGGCGTTTTCTCGCGGATATCATTCCTCCGGCTCAGGATAGAGAAGTGTTCGCAATGCAAGGCTTGCGACCGATGCCCGATGCAGGCAGCCGATTTCAGGACGCGAGAAATTCTGCCCTATCAGTGCATTCTTTGCTTCGACTATGAAAAATCCTGTCCTGTGGAAGGATTTCGGTATGGTCTCGTGGCCAGGGCAGGAAAGAGTACGCTGCGCGCTGCCTGCGGGGCCAGCGGCTCCTTCGATCCATCACGCAGGGAGTTTCTCTTGCGCGGTGCAGGCCTCTTGGGCGGTGCAATGGTCGGAGGCGTCCTGGCCGGTCTACACGTCCTCTCAGCACCCGGCGCACTGAAACCAGATCGTCTTCGATCTTTGCCCGGATCAACTGCTGTCGCAACGACACTCTGTCGACCGCCCGGGGTAATTGACGAAGCCTCGTTCCTTCGCCGCTGCGTCCGCTGCCTGCACTGCATACAGTCCTGCCCGAATGGAATAATCGAGGTCACAGGTCTGGAGGCGGGGTTCACGAGCCTCTTCACCCCACATCTGCGTTTTGACAAAAACGGATGCGACTATCGGTGCCAGGTGTGCCAGCTCGTATGCCCAAACCAGGCCATACCGCTGCAGACCCTGGCCCAAAAGCAGCTCACGCCGATCGGGCTTGCTTTCATCGACCAGAAGAAGTGTGTGGTCTACAATGACAAGAAGCCGTGTCTGGTCTGCCAAGAGGTATGCCCGATTCCGGAAAAGGCCATCTCCTTTGCAAAAGAGGAGCGGATGATGCGCGCTTCTGGTCCATTCGTGCTCCGATACCCCTCGGTGGTGACAGAGCGCTGCATCGGGTGCGGAATCTGTCAGGCTGCCTGTCCGGCTGAAAAGGTCGCGATCACCGTCTCAAGAAAGGCTTAATCGGATTCCAGGGCGGGGTCCGTCCGTCGCGCTTCGATGCGCCGCGCGATTAGGATGCTTACCTCGTAAAGGATCACCAGCGGCAGCATGACGGTGAGCGGGGCCACAATCGGGTCGCTCACGGGCGTGATAATCTCAGCAAAGGCGAAAAGCACGAAGTACGCGATGCGCCGCTGCTTCCTCAGTAGGGCGGATTTGAGGATGTGAAAGCGAACCAGGACTATCAGCATGCAAGGCAGCTCGAATGCGATGCCGCAGGCCAGCAGGAAGAAAACGACAAACGAAATGTAATCAACTGCCGATGGCAGATATTCCACCTGGGCGGGGAACAACTGTATTAGAACACGGATCATCCCCCATAAGAGATAATACCCAAATGCCGTGCCTGCTGCGAAAAGCAGCAGCGCCGAGAAGAGAAATGGATAGAGACCTCGCTTCTCATCGGCTCGCAGGCCCGGGCTGACGAAACGGAGGATTTGGAAAGCCCAAACGGGGAAGGCAATGACGATACCAGTGTACAAAGCCAAGCGCAACTTGATCGTGAATCCGTCCAGCAGGCTGAAGGCTCTGAGCCGCAGTCCGCCGGATGGCAACAGGAGAAGCTTCAAGACGAAGTCAGCGGCAAAGAACGAGGCGGCAGTCGTAATGAGGATTGCCAGGGCAGAAATTATGATGCGCCGACGCAGCTCCTCCAAATGATTGACGAAGTTCATGTCACTGCCGGCCATCGGGTTTAATCGCCAGGCGACCTGCGCATCAGACGGGAAGCTGAGTGCCACACTTGTTGCAGAAACGGGCATCCTGCGGATTCGAAGCCCCGCATTTCGTGCAGAAGTTGCCGACGGCCGTCTCGGGATACGGAGTAGACGTGCCGGGGGATGCGGTCTCCGACTTCGCGGTGGGTGCACCCTCCGCGTTTGATCTGGTGGCTTCTTCTTTGAACCCATCGGTCATTTCACGCGCACCTTTGCGAAACTCCGTGAATGTCCGGCCTATCCACCGGCCGAGTTGAGGGAGCCGCTTCGGCCCGAAGATGACGAGCGCCACTATAACGACCACCACGAGGTGAATCGGTTGCAGTCCAAATGGCATATCTACCTCCCCGGGAGAAAGCTCAATTCTAAGACGAGACATTTCACCATTCAAGTGTCATCGACACTTGTGGCCGTGACCCTCTCGCCGGCACTTGCAGCGGGCTGTGGAAGACGCGGGAGTGGCGGCGACGGACGGGGTCTGGGGAGACTATCGTTTCGTAGTCGTTGCCGATTGGCAGGGATGGACGGTCTTGAGGTGACTGGATTCCCTGGCCCAAGATCGGTAGGTCTACTACATGATCGCGAAGAGGAACAATTGAGACGATGTCGGGAAGCACGTGAACTCGCGGATCGACACGTCATCATGACCGACAGCGATCTGCTGACAGGGGATCTTCCCGGGGGGGGGTGGGAGGCCCTCCCGAAACCCTCACCACGGGCCACCACGCGCTTGTATGAGCCTGTCCGCGCCGCCGATGTTGCAGACTCCGGGAATATAGACGCCCTGATTTGTTGCCATGGGAGAAAGCTACCTACGAATGGTGCTGCAATCGACGAACAATCACATGTTCTGATTTCGCTGATCAGAAAAGATCCAATCGTTCGGTAGCTTAGCAGGGTCGGAAACCCTATTCCCGCTAATCCCTCCACTATAGTCGAACTATGCTCTCCCTTCCAAACACTCGAAGGCGGAAGCAGGCGTGAAGGGAACGCAAGAGGACGTGAAATAGATATTGACAATGAACAGATATATGATATACTACACCTCACATGTGGTATACGAGCATTTGTTATATCGAGTCGTTGCACAAATCCAGCATAAGCGGGGCGATGGAACATTGCTCAGCAGCGTGTCGATGATCCTCGGATGCTCTCCAAGGGAGCGCCCTTTTCTTATGACCTTCCTGGGTGTTGCCCAGAAGCGAGCGAGGGCCATGTGAAACAGTTACAACAAGCCATTCAAAGAGTGTTCTATAGCGTCGTGCCAGAGGGAACATGATCCGGTCAAAAGACGCAGGAGCATGGATTACAGTGTCGAAGTTTTTGAGTCTCAATACTCTGGCCGGACCCGCATTCCTTTTCTACAAAAGGTGCGTGTGGTGGTAAACACCCCGAGGAAGGCAGAAGACAGGCCCGTTTCGCAGCTTTCAGGCGTTTCAAAGAGCTTCACAGGCACGAACGCGGTCAGACATGTGGATATGGACATCTATGCCGGTGAGATCCACGGGCTTGTGGGTGAGAATGGCGCGGGGAAATCCACGTTGATGCGGGTCCTCGCTGGGCTGCATCCCGACTATTCAGGGGAGATACGCATCGCCGGCCAACTGGAGCGGATCGCCAGCCCCAGACAGGCGCTAAGTCTGGGAATCGCCATGGTCCATCAGGAATTGAGCTTGGTTCCCGAATTGAGTGTCGCGGCAAATATCTTCCTTGGAAGAGAGCCCAACTCCAGGGTGCCGTGGCTGATCAGCAACAAGAGGGCGGAGCGCAACGCGGGTCGCATATTGGCAGAAATCGAGGCAGACATCCCTCCTTCAGCCAAGATAGAACAACTTTCGATCGCACAACAGCAGCTCGTGGAAATCGCGAAGGGCCTCTCGACGGACTCCAAACTCCTTATCCTCGACGAACCGACATCTTCCCTGACGGAACCAGAGACAAAGGATCTGTTTCGAGTGATCCGAAACCTGAAAGAACGGCGAGTGGCGGTTGTCTACATCTCCCACAAACTGTCGGAAGTATTTGAGATTACTGATTACATCACGGTTCTGCGTGATGGCATGAAAGTGGATATGAAGCCCAGTCGGGAGTGGGATGAACAGAGTTTGGTACGAGCTATGGTTGGCCGGAATCTATCGGAGTTCTTTCCCAAATCCCATGGCGCATGCAGCGAGCAGGTCGCCTTGGAGGTTGAGAAACTCACTCGTGTACCGGATTTCAAAGATGTCAGTTTTAAGCTCCATCGTGGCGAGGTGATCGGCTTGTATGGGCTCATCGGCTCCGGTAGAACTGAATTGGCGACGGCGATTTTCGGCCTCTCCCGATTCGATACTGGCCTCGTCAAAGTAAATGGAAGGACATGCAA
Organism: Spirochaetia bacterium; assembly: GCA_049515135.1. GTDB lineage: Bacteria > Spirochaetota > Spirochaetia > SZUA-6 > Fen-1364 > Fen-1364. The sequence goes on along the minus strand of JBEKUJ010000001.1, from coordinate 465,938 downwards.
AATCCGCTCTCCCTCTGATGCGATTTCCTACGGCATCGCTCTAGTTCCTGAAGACAGAAGGGTCCTGGGCATCATCAGCATGCTGGATGTCAGGAGGAATCTGACCCATGCAAATCTGGCTCATTTGTGCCGGTTGGGATTCATCGATCAACGAGAAGAGCTACAGCTGGTATCCGACAATATCGCGAACCTGAACATACGCACCTCATCGATCGGATCCGCCATATCCACTCTCAGTGGGGGCAATCAGCAGAAGGTCGTATTGGGCAAGTGGTTGAACACGGATCCGATCATCCTGATCCTTGATGAGCCGACACGAGGGATCGATGTGGGGGCAAAAGCGGAAATTCGGAGCAAGATCGATCATCTTGCCGCGGAAGGGAAAGCCGTACTGCTCATCTCCTCCGAATTGCCAGAGATCATCGGGATGAGTGATCGGGTCATCGTGATACGCGACGGCCAGATTGCGGGCACCTTCTCGGGCGAGGAAGCCGAAGTTGAGACCATCGGTAGATATGCGATTTCGGGGTCTTCATGATCGGGGTGCTAGCAGCATGCTGACAAGAACACGTTTCAGGTTCAGCAAAGATCGGATGCCCCAAGGTGCCGCCATGAACAGTCATTCGAGGAAGCTAATAGGTTCTGCGCTGATCCGAGATTACGCGATCTACTTCATCCTGGCCCTGATCTACTTCGCCTTCTCTATGACCACCAAGGGGTTTGCCACGCTCAACAACCTGATACTCATTCTTCTTCAGGTGAGCGTGATGGGAATCATCTCGATCGGGATGCTATTCGTGATCCTGTCAAAAGGAATTGATCTTTCCGTGGGCTCCATCTTGGCCATCGCCGGCATGATATCCGGCATTTTTGCCAGGAATGATCCAACCACGGTCAACGTCGTCCTCGCGCTGGCAATCCCAATTATACTTGGATTGGTGTGCGGTCTGATCAATGGGGTGCTCGTGGCCTGGGGTCGCGTACCGCCTCTCATCGTCACTCTTGGCGCGCTGTATGCCTTCCGGGGATTCATCGTTTGGTATCATGTCAATCCGGTCTACCAGTTGAATTCCTGGTACAGAATCATCGGACAAGACAAGATCGGCATCATTCCGGTACCTGTCCTCATACTCCTGCTGGTCACGGTCTTTGCGTCCATACTGCTTAACCTGACCCGTTTCGGTCGATACGTTTATGCCGTTGGAGGAAACGAAAACGCCGCCGCCGCAGCGGGTATCAATGTCAAATTGATCAAACTCATCGTCTACGCATTGAGCGGATTGTTATGCGGTCTGGCCGGGCTGGTCTTCACTTCCCGTCTGGGAGCCGCTCAATCGATTTCCGGCGATGGCTTCGAGCTGGTCGCCATCGCCTCTGTTGTGGTCGGTGGCGCAAGCCTCTTCGGCGGGCGCGGTACGGTAGGCAAGGCGCTCGTCGGTGCCCTGTTGATACAGATCATCCAGAGCGGGCTCGTGATGCTCAACGTCCCTTCCCCCCTACAGAAAATAGTTATGGGTGCCATCATCATTTCCGCGGTTTGGGTGGATCTGCGGATCAGAAAAATTGACTAAATGAAAGGAGGGAAATAGTGAACTGAAACGAGGATTCTCAAAAAGTCAAAACCACACGAGGAAAGGAGAATTGGTTCAACACTTGCTTGGTGATTCTTGCGAAGAGTAGGTATTTGCGAGGAGGCTAATATGCGAATTAAAATTGCAATCGTTGTCTTGATGGTTTTGCTCCCTGCCACGATTCTCACGGCAGCTGGACCAAACGTCGACTTCTCCAAGGACAGCTGGTGGCTGACTCCCTATGCTGCCCAAAAACAATGGACCATTGGCGTATCCTACACCGATGTTTCCATCTCCTACATCGCGGCCCTCCAGAAAGCAGTGCAGAACAAGGCCAAGGAAATGGGGGTCAAGATTATCGAGGTAGATGCAAAGAACGATACGAGCATCGAATTGGCCAATGTGGAGAACCTACTGCAGCAGAAGATCGATTTGCTGCTGTTCGAGGGAGCGAGTCTCAAAGCGTCTGGCGCTTCCATCGAGGCGGCGAACAAGGCGGGCGTTCCGGTTGTCCACTTCAACATCAAGGCAGAAGGTGGGCAGTACGTGTCATTTGTCGGCTCCAACCAGATTGACTCCGGTAAGATCATGGGTAAGCAAATCGTCAAGCTCTACAAGGAGAAAAACCGCCAACTGAACGGAATCTATATGCGCGGTATCGCTGGTTACATCACCGATGAGATCCGAAACCAGGGTGTGAAACAGACTCTTCAGGATGCCGGAATAGCGGCCAAAATCACCTGGACCGAACAAAATGCTGATTTCGTCCGCAGCAAAGCGCAGTCGGTCGCTGAATCGATTCTGAGCAAGTCGACGAATTATGACTTTGTTATTGCGAACGGCGATGACATGATCCTGGGTGCCCTGGGTGCGATAAAATCGATGGACCTCCTGGGCAAGGTCTTACTCTTAAGCAGCGTCGATGGGCTACCTGAGGTGCTGGATGCCGTCAATAAAGGTGAGATCGTGTCGACGGTTTTCCAGAATCCTGAGGGCCAGGGTGCGGGGGGCATCATGGTAGCCGCAATGTACCTGGATGGGAAAAAAGACATCCCGAAGGAGATCACGATTCCGTTCGTTCTGACTGACAAACAGAATATCCGCGAAATCAAGAAGATCGCTGGGCGGGTATATGAGTGATTTGTTTTCCTGCAATCCTGCTGAATAGGGATGGCCGGATTGGAGAAGAGTCATGAAAAACCGATCCAGGAGGCAAAGTTTTCTAGAAAGAGTGATCCACTCCTGGATCGGTTCTTTCGCCGCTTCGTTGCCACGGTGAAGCGCGAATTGGTGATCAAAGAAAGGATTTTACTCAATATGCTAAAGAAGCGTTATTCGGTGACCTTATCAGAAAGCATCATAAAACCGGATTTTTTGTATTCCAAGAACGGATCAGCGACCTTCGAATGCAGGGAGTTGATATCACAGGATACAATCGGATCAAAGGAAATTGTTGTCTTTCGGGCTGTCTTTGGCCCAAAAGAAGCGCATTCCAAACACCGGCACACCAAATGTGACGAAATTGTGCACTGCATCGCAGGGCGCGGCGTTGAGGGTGTGGAAACCGAGCAGGGCGTATACAAGGAGTATGTCTATGTGCCCGGCACCACGATGTATCTCCCGAAGGGGACAGGACATTACACGCGCAATCCGGACAACTTTGACAATCTTCTTTTAATTGGTATTTTCCCCGGGGTACCGGACATGGATAAGAAAACGACAGGCTATGAATCGTGTGGAGATATCACGGAAGAGGAGAAGGTGCTTCAGTAGGGATGGTCATCCACGAACCGGGTGTTTTATGGTAGAAAACATCAATTATCTGACAGAGCTCGTAGCAGGTTCGCAAGACGTTCGGGCAAAAGTAAAAAGTCTCTCTGGGGCCAGCGTCAGGTGATCGGAATAGGTAGAGCTGTATATTGGGGAGCAAAGCTAGTAGTCCTCGACGAGCCAACTGCAGCGCTCGGGGTTAGAGAATTTAAAAAGGCAAATGAATTAATAGTCAAGCTAAAGCAGAAAAACATCGCCGTAGTTGTAATAAGTCACAATCTTGAGCACGTTTTTAGCGTGGCCGATCGTGTTGTTGTGCTAAGGCACGGCAGAATTGTGGGTGATAGGGTGATCAAGGAAATTACGGGAGGGCGTCTAGAGGAGAACTATGATGGAATTCGAACCGCTACGAGAAAAGCCGTCTGATCTAAAAAACTGGGCCTACGAGACCATCAAGGATGCCATTCTCAACCTCAGATTTCAACCGGGGGAGCAGCTTCGAGTCGAAGAGCTGTCGGAGCATCTCGGGACAAGCAGGACTCCCATACGGGAAGCTCTCCAGCGCCTTGAGAACGAGGGGCTAACAAGAGCGGAGCCCCGAGTTGGCTACTTTGTAAGCGAAATCAGCAAGCAGGATCTGATCGAGCTTTTCGAGCTCAGGGAGATCACAGAAAGCTACGCCGCCGAAAAGGCAGCGCTTTTAATGCCAGATTCGGAAGTGGCCGAGATTGCGTCGCTCGTCAAGGAGAGTGAGTCAGCTGTTGCGCAGGGAAATATGGACAAGTACAACGATGTTGAGATCGCCTTTCATGCGGCTATCATGAAGCATTCTGGGAACAAACGGCTGCTGAAGACTATAGAAAACTTGAAGGACCTCACGTATCGAGAGCGTCGCCTTGCGCTGAAGTCGCTTGAAAACGTCAAAGAATCGATACGCGAGCATGCTTCGATCGTCAGCGCTCTTCTGCAAAAAGACGCAACTCTTTCTGGCAGGCGAATGAAGGAACACATCCACAACGTGCGTGAGAGAGTCCTGGCATTCTTGGATTTGGGTCAATCTCAGGATTTGTCGCTCGCAGAGATTGGACACGAGGATGGGGAGAAATGGCCACCAGTAAGCTCGCCACTAATAGATTCTTAGCAGATCTTGGAGAAATATAAAGCGTAGGATGGATCTTTTGAAGGTAGGTGCTTTGGTTAATATCACCTGGGAAGGGGAGGTCAGCGATGTCTGAAAAGGAAACATTTGAGCTGTCGATGGAGAAGGAATGGCGGGCCGATGCCCAGAGAGCCTATTCGACTATTCTCAGCATGGGTGACAAAGTCAAAATGATCACCGAGGCTGACGCTATTGAGCTTCTCCAAGGGGCGGCCGACATGCACGTGCACGCGGCACCTGATCCGGAAATCGACGTTGGCTGGGATCAGATCGAAATTGCCAAGAAGGCGACCGAGATAGGGATGGGGGCTCTTCTGTTCAAGGCGCATACAATACCAACCGCCGCCACGGCGGGTTTCGTTCAGCAGGCTGTTAACGAATACGCCGGGCGAATCCAACGAACACCTGTCCACGTGTTTGGAGGAGTAACACTGAACTACTACCAAGGGGGCCTCAATCCCGCTGCGGTAGAAATGTGCGCCCAGCTGAAAGGGAAAATGGTATGGCTGCCTAGCCACGATTCCGCTCACCATCATCGAGTAATGGGTACACCTGGTGGAATCGAACTTCTCGACGAAAATGACAAGCCCCGCAAAGAGCTCTATGACATAATGAAAATCGTGGCCGAAAACGACATGATACTCGATCCCTGCCATGCCGGAACAAAGCAGAGATTCGTTGTTGTCCGTGAAGCGAAGAAAATGGGCGTCAAGAGGATGATGATTACGCACCCCAACTGGAATGTAACAAAAGCCACCCATGACGAGATGGCCGAACTTGGAAAGATGGGAGCCTACATCGGTTTGTTCATGTATGGCGATGTCCCCAACTTCAACAACCCGCGTTGTGACCCCATGGAAATGTTCGAAATCATTCGCAAGATCGGGCCGGATCATATCGTGCTGGCATCCGATTTGGGAACCGTAGTCAATATGCCGCCTTGGGAGGGAATGAAGCTCTTCATGCGGCTGATGCTCGCCTATGGCATCGACAGGAAGGACATCCGGAAAATGTGCAAGGATAACTCCTTATGGCTGCTTGGCCTGCAATCCTGAAAAACACGAGAGGAGAGAGAAATGAGCAAATGGGAAATACCGCCAAAAGGCGGAAATATGGATTTACCGAGCGGGATTTATTACCAGACCATGACGGGTCATCAGGCCAAGGAACGGTTGAAGAAGAACGATCTCATTATTATTCCCGTTGGAAGCACCGAGAATCATGGCGATCACGCCTGTCCGGGTGAGGATACTTTCCTGGTAACTCGGATGGCCGAACAAGTGGCGAAGGCCACTGGCTGCACAGTGGCTGAACCCATCTGGTATGGTTCACATCCTTTTCATCATCTGGGAATGCCTGGAACAATTGTCATCCCTGAGGAAGATCTTTCTGCGTATCTTCGAGCAGTCATTGCAGGATTTTGGAACAGTGGCTTTCGAAAACAGATTTTGCTCAACGGTCACGGTCAGGACTACGTAATCCCTGCCGCTATTCATCAGTTTGCAAAGAAATACCAAGTGCCTGCAATTCTGGTGAATGTCAACTGGTGGTTCGTCATTCCGCAACATATCAGGGACAAGGCCCATGGCGGGCCCTTCGACACACCGTTCATTCATGCTGATGAGGCTGAGACATCCTTCTCGATGGCACTATTCCCCGAGATGATCGACATGAAACACGCTCCATCAACCGTGCCCATGAAGATTTTCCCCGACGGGCACATAAACAAGTCAGGGAGTGCGTACGATCTCCCCATCGATTTCTGGCTCCAAGTTGGCGCATCGGCAATCGAAGTAGTCTCGACGCCGGAAGGAGTAGTCGGTAATGCAACTTTGGCAGATCCCGAAAAGGCCCGCCCAGGTTTGGTGGCAATCATGGATTACCTTGAAAAGCTAGTGACTGATATTCTTGCCATGTATCCTGCCGGCAAGCTCCCGCCAATAAATGCAATGACTATGCGCCGGAAAGATGAGATCGACGCAGTCCTCAAGGGTCCTCTCAATGGCGGGACTCATCTGTACACGTTGGGATATCCCACCTGAGAAGCATCGGCACTATACGTGCACGTGGGGAATGGCCAATAAGGAGGCTGAGATGGATAGGCCCGACAAGGTAAGGGCGGTCGTGATGACCGGCCCTGGGCAGGTCGAATGGAAGGAGCTGCCGTATCCTGATCATCTTGAGGAGGGTGCGGTTGTTATCAAAGTTGAGATGTCGGGAATCTGCGGGACTGATAAACATGCCTTTGATGGTGACGTAACGTTATACGGCGGCACAGAGACAGAGCAAGATATGGTCTATCCAAGCGTACACGGACACGAAAATTCGGGGATTGTATTCGAAATGAATGGAAAAGGAACGGAAATCGAATACAGCGGAAAGGATCTGCAGGTCGGGGACAGGGTGACAAACTGCCCGAATGTCATTTGTGGCACATGCTGGTATTGTCGCCGAATCCATGCTTTCCCATTCTGCGTGAACCATCAGGGGATCGGCATGACCTATCGAAGCGACGTGTTCCCGTACATCACCGGAGGATGGTCAGAATACCTCTATCTGCCGCCCAAAGCGTGGGTGTACAAAGTCCCAGGGGAGTCGACTGTCGAAGAAACTGCGCTTTCTGAATTGTTTGTCGTCTCAGCATTGCTGGATCGCGCAAAAATGTATTCCCAGACAGATGGCCGTGGCGGATTCAACTTCGACGACACTGTCGTCATCCAGGGGCTCGGCGGCATCGGACTGATGATGGCAGCGAAAGCGCGCCTCTTAGGGGCAGGGAAGGTAATTGGGCTGGATACCGTCGAGTCACGATTGAACATCGCCAAGGAATTTGGGGTGGATTTGCCGATCAACGTTAAAAAGCTTTCAGATGATGAGCTGGTTGATACAATCCGCGCCGAGACAGATGGCCATGGGGCAGATGTCGTGGTCGAGGTCGTTGGTCGACCTGAGGTCCTGGACGTCGGGCTGCGAATGCTACGTCGTGGAGGTACGTACTGCGAAACCGGCAATTTTGTGGACACTGGAACAGTGACACTGAACGTTCATCGGCACCTGGCGGCAAAGAACGTTCTTTTTATAGGAAACACAAATCATCCCCATGACATGTACTATGCGCACTTGGATATGATGATACGACACCGAAATGATTTTCCTTGGCACAAGCTCGTTAGCCATCGCTATCGATTAGATCAATGCAAGGAAGCGATGAAAAAGGCATACGCTGAAGATGCTTTGAAGGTTGTCTTTACTCCGTAAGTGACTAGGAAAACGCATAGTGGCAACACGAAAAATTGGGATTAGTCTGTCGCTTTTGAAATCTGAGTTCGGACCTTTGCTCTATTCTGGGAATATGGAGTTGGGGCTTCGGACTGCGAGCTCCCTTGGATATTCTGGCGTTGAGCATACTCTGGATCAGTGGCTGAATCGCATCAAGCAGGAGTTCGGGGAGTGAGGCGTATACCCGCGGCTCTTGCTGTCTTTCGCACTGTACGGCATGGAGTTGGCTGCCCTGACTATTCTGGCGGACCGTCGCCTCTGCGGTCCCAGAGGACGGCTCCCCGCTCGATGTGCAAAGGTCAGACGCCCGGATAGTAGGAGTATAGCACGACCTCCAAGTTGTTCACCACTTTGGCGACTCCCTCCACCGTGCCGGCAATCTTGACGCACAACTCGAGCGCTGCCTGAGACCGCACCCTTCCATCCAAAGTAACCACGCCCTCTTTGCACACGACCTCCAGGGACAGGACAAGAATGCGTTCCCGGTACAGTATTGCGACGATCACGTCCTGAGCAATGCGCAAGTTGAGCAGTACGTTCCGTGCAAGGCCGCCGGCCCCCGCGTAAGTAGGCGAACGTAGGAGCGCTGATACCGCATCGCAAGTTTCAGCGGGAGATATAGCCGCAGTGTTTACCACAAGGTCGTAATCCGTCGACGAGTCCCAAATCGTGTTGAAGAAATACTTGTGGTATCCGGCCCGGTCTTGATCGCTCTGATGGATCGCATGAAGCGCGTGCTGTTCGTCTGTGCCGAGACGCTCACGAAGCCGCGCCACCCGAACCTCGCGGGGAGCGATGATCCGCAGTCTTAGCGTGCCGGGCACGCCCCGAAAGATGATATTGGCTCCTCGCCCGACGATGATGCAGTCCTTCTCAGCCGCAAATCGGTACATAGCAGCCTTCATGAAGTCGAGATACCGGACCTTCTGCAGAGTGAATTGCTCCCAAAAACCAGGCTGCTTTTCGTCGTCCTGCTCGAACTGCTTCTCGGTCATGCCCAATTCTTTGAGTAAGACCTCCAAGGAGTCCTTATCGAGCTTGGAATATCCAAGACTAGAAGAGAGCATGTCCGCTATCTTCGTTCCCAGGCTACCAAGCTCCCTCGAAAGCGTTATGATCGCCATTGCGAATCCTCCTTTCTCCTAGCTATTTCTTCGTGACCTTCCTACCGACCTCCCCCTTGCCGCTGCTGCCCATAAGACGGGAGATTGTTCTGACACGCACAGACCTATTCTACACCAAAACAACGGAGAGAAGGCTGGTACGGGCGGGGAGTTGTCACTCGGGTGGCGTAAACCGTCGTCGAGCTGTTTGGTCTACGACTTATCCCTCCCGGGAAACCCCAAAGTCCATTCAGATTGACATGAGGAAGTTTGCGGCTTTCAGCTCGCACAACCTTCCCGTCGCGGCGGAGATGATCCATGCGGGTCTTTTCGCGGCGGTGCAGATCCCGTTCAACTTCGTGGACACTGAAGCTCTGGACGAAGTAATCCCTCTGGCCCGGCAGGCCGACATGGGAGTCATCGCGATGAAGCCTCTTGGCGGCGGCCGTCTGGATGACGCCCGGCTGTGCTTCCGCTACCTTCTCCAATTTGCCGATGTGATCCCCGACCCCGGCATCGAGACGTTGGCGCAGCTACGCGAGATCCTTGACGCCGTGGAATCGCACGGGCCGCTCACGGCGGAAGAGAACCGGTGCATCGAGCAGTATCGAAGCAGGCTCGGAAGCCAGTGGTGCCACCGGTGCGATTATTGCCAGCCCTGCCCTCAGCACATTTCCATCAGTACTCTCCTCGTTGCGAAGACGTTCGCCAAGAGAATGCCCGTGGAAAAGGCGAGATTGTTTGTCGAGGATTCCTTCCGGACGGCGGAAAACTGCGAGGAATGTCGTCAGTGCGTGGAGAAGTGTCCGTATCATCTGGACATTCCCGTTCTCCTCAAGAAGCAGAGGAGTCTCTGGGATGGCTATCTGAAGGCGGGCAATTGGGGGTGAGCATTACAAGTGCGAGGATATTTCGCCGCCAACGGCACCGAATAAAAAGAACGACCAAGCACAAAAGGTGGCGAAACGCATTCGCGGTTACGAAACGCGTCTGAATGCCGGTTGTAAATAGAGGCAGTCAGCATTACCACCGCTTCTTGAGAACCGTCAGCAATGAAAGTAAACAACCGCGCTCGTGCGCAGGTCTACTATAAGTAGGAAGGATTTTCTACTATCAGTGGCTCACGTTGGTCTCTCTTTTTTGTATCGACAGCGTGCACTTTGAGTGGTGGTGGCCGAGAGAGCATCATTGATCAAAGTCGGGAGGTGCGTCATGGGTGATCTTGGCGCGTACGACGCCATCGGGCTGGGCGAGCTGGTCCGCCGGCGAAAGGTTTCCTCCGCGGAACTCCTGGAGGACACGATCCGCCGCATCGAGGCGGTCAACCCGAGCCTGAACGCTGTCATCTGTACGCTCTGGGAGCGGGCACGCGCGGAGGCGAGGAAACGCACGGAAAAGAGCGCTTCCCCAGGCGAACGTTTCCCCGGCGTTCCCTACCTGTTGAAGGACCTCGTGACGGACATGCAAGGCGCGCCGTTTGCTGACGGATCCCGGTTCGTGCACGGCCACCTGTCTGCGGTCGACAGCGAGCTTGTTAGCCGCACTCGCGCCAGCGGCCTTGTCATTGCCGGAAGGACGAACACGTCCGAGTTGGGCGTGCTCACCACTGCGGAGCCGCTTCTCTACGGCCCGGCGCACAACCCATGGAACCTGAGGCTGACGACGGGCGGATCAAGCGGCGGGTCGGCAGCGGCCGTTGCCGCGGGCATGGTGCCGATGGCGCACGGCAATGACGGCGGTGGCTCCATCCGCATCCCCGCGTCCTGCTGCGGAGTCTTCGGCCTGAAGCCGACGCGGGGCCGCAACAGCCTGGGGCCCCTGTTCGGCGACCTCGCCCATGGCATCGTTTCCGAGCATGCCCTTACCCGCACCGTGCGGGACTCCGCGGCTCTCCTCGACGCCACATCGGGTGGCGTCCCCGGTGATCCCTATGTTGCCCCGTCCCCCGCACGGCCCTTCCTCGAGGAAGCACGCCGAAGCCCGGGCCGCCTGAAGATCGCCTTCCTCTCCCGCGTGCCCGACGGCTGGAACGAGGAGACGGCGCTGCACCCAGACTGCGCGGCCGCCGTGCAGGATGCCGCAAGGCTCTGCGAGTCCCTCGGCCATACGGTGGAGGAGGCAGACCCAGCCACCCTTGCCTGGCCCGAGCTGCCCCAGCGTTTCATCACGATTTTCACGTCATTCGTCGGACACACGGTGGCGTACTGGGAGCGTACGCTGGGGAAGTCAGTGAGGCAGGAGAATCTGGAGCCGGTGACATGGGACTTGTATCAGGCGAGCCAGGGGATCACGGGCGCCGCCTACCTGGTAACGTGGGAGGAGTTGCAGCGCTTTTCACGGAAGGTTGCGTACTGGTACCGGGACGGCGGGTGGGATGTGCTCTTGTCCCCCACAATGCAGGTCCCTCCGACGGAACTCGGGTCCTTCGACCCGTCGCCCGATGACCCGGGTAAATCGATCAGGCTCGCGCTGTCTTTCGTTGCCTTTACGCGCACGCAGAACATCACCGGGGATCCGGCCATGTCCGTCCCTCTATACTGGAACAAGGACGATGTGCCCATCGGGGTGCAGTTCGCCGCGCCTTTTGGCGCTGAGGCGACGCTCTTCCGGCTCGCCGCGCAACTGGAGAAAGTGCGACCGTGGGCGGCGCGGAGGCCGCCAGTGCACTGCTGAGCTGCCCCCAAAGGGGCTGCATAAGGATTAGTATAGACAATCCCAAATCGCAAGGAGACTTGTCTATGGAGTTCTATGAAGTAATCGAGACTCGTCATTCGGTTAGGGCATTCGCCGAAGATGCCATCCCGACAGCGACCTTGGAACGCATCCTTGGAGCCGCACGTCATTCACCTTCTGCAAGCAACAAGCTCCCATGGCGATTGGTTGTTGTATCCGACAAGCACAAACGGGAAGTGATTGCCAAGAGCGGAACCTATGGCAAATTCCTCGCCCAGTCGCCCATCGCTCTCGTTGGTCTCGCCGACCCGACGGTTGCTCCGAAATGGCATGCTGTGGATACTGCCATTGCGCTCGAACATGTTGTCTTGGCAGCGACTGCGGAAGGAGTTGGAAGCTGTTGGATTGGAAGCTTCAACGAAACGACGGTAAAGGAGCTCATAGGGGTCCCTGCAAACCTCAGGGTAATCGCCATTATTGCCCTCGGGCATCGACGAAAAGCCGTTGATATGCTGGGAGCGGCAAACAAGATCATTCGCCCGACCAAGAGTCTGGATGAGCTTGTTTGTTGGGAAGACTTCTCATCACCTTGGAGCCGGCATCATGATTAAGACAATCTTGCTCAGCTAACAGACGGGCTCAGCTTTTGACGGCCAGGTGAGACCAACATGGCTCGTCAAGAGAGTCAGATCCCTCGGGATTGCGTCAGCGCAAGAATAGCTTTATCCTCCGGTATCCGCCTTTTGAGGTGCATTGCATGGCAAGATCAACCGTCATAGGCATCGTGGGTAGCCCAAATCGTGATGGCCGCACGCACAAGCTCGTCGCCGCAGCGCTTCGTGGTGCGGCACAAACAGGGGTGGCCACTGAGCTGATCCAACTCGCGGACCATGTCGTTTCGGCTTGCAAGGATTGCCTTCCCTGGGTATGTGCGTCCAACAAGAAATGCAGCTACGAGGATACCGCCTTCGAGTTTCTCAGCGACAAACTGCGCTCCTGCAGTGCTCTTGTTCTCGGAACTCCAATCTATTGGTCGGACACGACCGGGATGGTGCGTTACTTCTTTCTGAAGATGTTCCGTGTTTTCGCTCGCTCTGCTCCTTTCCAGGGCCTTCCCGCCTTGGGGATTGGCGTTGCGGGAGGGACAGGCAACGGGTTGGTGACGGGGCTTCGCCCCTTGTACCATTTCTTTCAAGTTATGCAAATGAGAGCACTGGAGCCGCTTCCCGCCACGAGGTTCAACTTTGATGCCTGTATTCAGAAGGCCGCCGAGCTCGGAATGGAGCTTGCCGGCATGGCAGAGAAGCGCGCTCCGTTTGCAACCGTTGAGGAACGTCTTCTGTGGTATGACAATCTTCCTTACCTGAACGCAAGCCGTATCGCGGAGCGGCGACTGCTGGCTGACTACGCTGTTGCCTCGCTCTCAAGCGATGATGGGGATGCACTTGCGCGGAAGTTGATTGAGTCCGACCAACTGGCTGCGGCGGGACGGACCCAGGAAATGGCCGCTGAAATCACGCGTGTGTACGATGCAGCCGTGAACGCTTTCGAGAAACAGGAAGGTTGAGCAGTACGCCAGAGGGCGGCCAGAAGAAAATCCACGGCCAAAGAATTAGCCAGGGTACCAGGCGTGCAGGAGGATTACGCGCACCTATGATGAAACCGTGCATCATGGGGGGCGCCACAGCTGGGAAGGCCGACGCCCGTAAACTCTTCGAGGCAATGAGGGGGGCCATGCACTCGGGATCATCATTACTCAACCGCGCAGTTTTGGGCGCAACGATCAAGGATACCAGGTGCCGTACAGCACGACGTTAGAAGTGATGGTAAAAGTTGCGCCGGGAGCGTAGAAGGTCCCTCCTCCCCCTCCTCCGTCGCTGCCGGAATCCGCAGTGTCCCATCCCGTGAAGGAATAACCAGGCCAGGAAAGGGTCCCGGTATTCCCCTTGACCGTGACGGTCGCGTTCGCGGCGTATTGCGTGGAGTCCACGGGAACGCTGCCGGTCGTGTACGCGGTAGTGTTGCGGTAGGTGACGGTGTACGGAGGTCCTCCCGACGACCCGCCGGAGGTCCCGCCCGGGCTGTATTGATTTCCTGAGGTGCCGGACATGGAACAAGCGGCCACGGAGGCCATGACCACCAGCAGAGAACCGAAACAGATACGTCGTCGCAGCACCGCTTTGGTCGATTCGCGCATGCATTCTCCTTTGGCTTGAGAGCCGTCTTCACTTCATATACGGCGGAAAAGCGCCATCGGATGGATGCCGGATCAGACCTTGTCAATTCAGCTGCTTGTGAGCATTGACAGGCCACCCTTTCGGTTGGGGCACTTCTCAACGGCGTTCGATTCACCACGAACCTTCTCTCAGGGTTCACGTGGAACAATGGAGGATCAGGGTCTTGCGCTGAGTTCACGGATGTAGAATTTCAACCTCATGTCCGTCATAGTGTTCCGGCGATTCGAGAGGGGAAGAATATCGCAGCGAATACCAGCTTCTACAACCTGAGCCCTGACATCATCATGGAGGCGGCCGAGCAGGGCGGATTGAGGCCGACGGGCTACTGCATGGCCCTCAACAGCTACGAGAACAGGGTGTATGAGCTTGCACAGGAGGACGGATCCCACGTCGTGGCGAAGTTCTACAGGCCAGGCAGGTGGACGCGGGACCAGATCAGGGAAGAACACGAGCTTCTGTTCGAGCTTCGCGACGAAGAGGTCCCGGTCTGCGCTCCGCTGATCATGGCCGGGGGGGAATCGATCCGCGAAATAGAAGGGATGTACTACGCGGTCTGGCCGAGAACCGGCGGAAGGGCGCCGGACGAGCTGTCTGACGAGGTGCTGGGAATGATGGGGAGGCTCCTGGCCAGGATCCATAACAAGGGAGCCGAAAGAAAGGCGGAACATCGGCCCGTGCTGACGGGCACGTCCTACGGGCTCGATCCACTGGCCCTTCTGGAAGACCGCGGCTTTCTTCCCTCTCATCTGGCCGAAAGGTTTCGCAGCGCAGCCATCGCCGCTGTTGGACTATTCGAGACCCTCCGAAAGGACGTTCCAGTACACCGCATTCACGGGGACTGTCACCTGGGCAACATCCTCCACGGGAGCGAAGGGTGGTTCTTCCTGGATTTCGACGATTTTCTCACGGGTCCTGCAGTCCAGGACGTGTGGATGCTCCTGCCCGCGCGTGATGCGGAAGGAATGCGGCAAAGGATGATCTTCCTGAAGGCTTACCGGCAGTTCAGGGATTTTGAGGATTCCTGGCTGCGCCTCATCGAGCCCTTGCGGGCCCTGCGGTATATCCGCTATGCCGCCTGGATCGCGGAAAGATGGGAAGATCGGGTGTTTCCTTCGGTCTTTCCGCATTTCGGAACGCCGCAATACTGGGAGGAGGAAACGCGGGACCTCGAAGACCAGGTGGAGTATTGTTTTGCGCACACCGGCGACCTGCCGCAGGGGATCGAACGCCCTGAAAAGCCCGCTGAAGAAAAAAAGCTGACAAACAAGGATTTCTTCTGGGATCTGGATGAGTGACGAGCTTACAGGAAGCGGAGGCGGATTCAGTTGCTGATAGCCGGCGCCTGTCGCATACTGGCGCTGCATGGGAGGATTGAATGAACCGCAGAAAACTCGTAAGAGATCAATCGCCTGGGCACAGTTTGCCTGGCCGTCAGATTGCGCTGCCGAAGCCCACTGCCGGTCGCAGCACGTCTGTCTTCGCAGCGCTGAAGAAAAGAAAGACGGACCGCTTCATCAGCGCAAGGGAGCTTCCGCTGCAGATGCTGTCGAATCTGCTGTGGTCGGCGTGCGGCATTAATCGGAAGAACGGACCGTTCGGGATTCCGGGAAGCACCGCAGCCTCGGCCAGCAATTCCCGGGAAATCGATCTCTACGTCGCCCTGAAGGAGGGCACCTACCGCTATGAACCTGTTCCACACGGTCTGACGCTCGTGGTGGCACAAGACCTGCGGGCGGCGGCAATTGGAAAAGGACAGGGAGGGGCCGGGGCGAGAGCCCCTGTGCGTCTTGTTTATGTCGTGGATATCGACAAGTTCAGCAAGGCCGGATTCCAGGAGCCGGGGCTCGAGGACCCGGAGATACAGAAATCCTACTACTTTGTTGACACGGGCCTCATTGCGGGGAATGTCTACCTGTTCGCTGCATCACACGGCCTGGCAACGTGGTTTCATAACTGCAGCAAGGCAGAGCTCTCCGCGAAGTTGAGCCTTACCAGGTATCAACGGGTGCTTTTTGGTCAGACCGTCGGGTACGCGGAAACAGCGAAGCGCAGCTCATAGACCTTCTCCCCCGGCGCCACGACCATCTGCATCCACAACCTTGCAGCCCCGGCAAATCCTTTCAGTCCAGCAAGCTTGCAGAAGCCGGTTTTTCTGAAATCCCGAGACTGGAGGAGCCGGATGGATGGAGTATTGATGTATCGAGCGCACGCGAAGATCTCGACCGCTCCTTCAGACCGAAGCAGCGTAATGGCATCGTCGAGAAGAAAGCCTCCGACTCCTTTTGCCCTCTGCGAAGGCGCTACTGCGACATAGTAGATATACCCTGAGCCTTGTCCCAGCATCATGGACATCGACAATCCCAGTTTCGCGTTTTCCCGGGTCGCTTCCCTCACCCATGTGACGGAACGGAGAGTCCTGCGGGCGTGCCAGCGATAGATTCCGTGAAAACTCTGGTCAAGGATTGGCTGCAGGCTCGCCTGGGCTTCGGGTGGCACCCCTTCGATGTGCAGAGGAAAGGGAGCTGCCAAAATGATCAGCCCGCAAGGCTCTCCAAGATGCTCCAGAGCCGTTCTTCGGCATCCCGGTTTCTGAACGAGCACGGGATCTCTTTCCTGTTCTCGAAGAACTTTCCCGACACACCTTCGATCTCCGGGCTGCTCGCAAGCCAGATGGCGGTGTCCGCCCCATCAGAGGGCGTTCGACCGCCCCCCCGCTGGCGCAGCTGCGCCATCACCTCGCGCGGCGTATGGCGGTAGAGGCCTGTGTCAACGATGAGCCCCGGCGCCATGGTATTCGCAGTCACTCCGCTGCCCTCGAGCCTGCGGGCAAGCGCCCATGTGAGCAGTCTGTCGCACGCCTTGGACTGAGCGTACGCCTTCATGCTTTCAAAAGGCCGGCGCTGGAACTGCAGGTCGTCCAGGTCGAGGTCGCTTGCGAACGTGGAGGCCACGTTGACGATCCGGGCGCGCGCATTTTCGCGCAGCCGAGGCAGCAGCAGTCTTGCGGTCAGGAAGTAGCCGAGCACATTCGTGGCAAGTGTCAGCTCGATCCCTTCTTCGTTCTTTGCCCATGGCTGGGATCCGCGGCTCACCCCAGCGTTGTTGACAAGCACGTCCAGCCGCGCGTGCTTTTTGAGGATCTCCCGCGCAAATGCCTCGATGGACTTTCGGCTGGCAAGATCCACCTGCACCACATCGATCCGCGCGGCATCTTGCACTCGGCCCAGCTCGCCTGCCACAGTTTTGCCCGCTTCGACGTTTCTGCAGCCCAGCACGAGGTTCGCCCCGAGCCTGGCAAGCCCGATTGCGATCTCCTTCCCAATTCCCGATGTGGGGCCGGTTATTACGACGGTCTTGCTTTCCATGGGTGTCATGGTCTTTTTGTAGCCGGCCGCAGGGCGGTGGTCAAGGAGCCTGCCTGGCCAGGATCAGCCTTTCCCGGGTCGCCTTTTGGACGCCTTCCTCAGTGAGCGGGACGCGTACATGACTCCCCTCCAGCCACATCCCCGTGAGATCCTGGTAGTGATGATGCCCGGGCTGGCCTGACTGGCCCAGTGGCCCAATGATGAGCAGGCCGTCCGGATCCCCCAGTGACGCGATCATGCGCAATGATGGAATCGTGATCACCTCGTACGAGTCGTTGGCGCGAAGCGGCCAGGACACGTTGATGGTGTTGCTGTCTCCATGCGCAGGCTCACAGGGCGGATCCAGGAGCCACGCCTTCACCTTCCCGGTGGCGCCCGGGTGGTGGAAGACGTGCCGGTGCAGGCGGCCCCATTTCCACCTGCTTCGGTCCCTGCCCATGCGGCGCTCGCAGACGACGATGGTATTTGCAAGGACCGTTTCCACTGACCCTGCCATCTTTCCCTCCCACAGGGGCGACTGCGGCTTTTCAAGGATGTCGTTCTCCACGCCGTAGGAAAGCGCATTGAAGTAGAGGTCCAAATCCTTTCCCAGCTTCTTGCCAATGAGATGGCGGGTCAGCTCCGTGAGAAAAACCTCGAAGACCGCGGCTGCCGCGCTTTCCTTCCGCACCTCCCTGTCCCAGCCGGCAAGCAGGACGGCA
Organism: Spirochaetia bacterium; assembly: GCA_049515135.1. Lineage (GTDB taxonomy): Bacteria > Spirochaetota > Spirochaetia > SZUA-6 > Fen-1364 > Fen-1364. Next base: position 448,080 of record JBEKUJ010000001.1, on the reverse strand, counting down.
GCCTCTCTGGCGCGAGGGTCTTCGAATGAGAGCCTGTTCAACACGGGAAGGAGCCGGTCCGCCTGCGCCGAATGGACATCCATTTGCAGGGCCTGGAAGTCCCAGACACCGGGGCGGCGCATGGCCTGGATGGCGCGTGTGATCCGCTGGTAACGGTAGGGAGCGCACCAGATGTGGCTGAGAGCTGCATCGTTGGGATAATTCTCCGGCCTGTAGTTGGCGGTGACTATGTACCCTTCAGCAGGGTCCTCCCTGTGCGGCATGGCTTCGAAGGGGAGAAAGCCGCTCCAGTCCGCGCCCGTGGATGCATCTGCCGGCAGCCGGCCGGAGTACCCCGCGCGTACCGGCGCGGCGCCGGAAACGCGCCAGCCGATGTGTCCGTCGAGGTCAGCTGCGACGAAGTTCATGCTCACGTACTTCCAGTTGCCCGCAGCATCGAGCAGCTGTTTCGCGTTCTGTGCTTTCATGAAGCCGAGCACGCCGCGGATGGAGCGGTCCTGCAGCCGCTGCGCCGGAATTGTCCCATACCACCGCATTACAGCAACTGCGTTCACGCCCCCGTCCAGCGAAGTCACAACGGGCCCTTTTTCAGTGAGGTACAGGGGAAGCTTTACGCTTTTCCCTGCCGGGAGGCCAATTGCGATCTGCTCCTGCCGCATTCGCTGCGGCCCGGCTTCCGTGAAATAGAGCATGGGATCGTTGGGATCCACCCGATAGGTGAGGATGTCCACTGAATCAAGCATGAAGTTCGTGACAGTCCACCCCACACGGTCTGTTCTTCCAATGGCCACCCCGGGAGAGCCCGCCAGCGAGGCGCCCGCGACATTCAGAACCCCCGGTATGCGCAGGTGGCAGAAGTACCACACGGAGGGAAGGCTCGCGCCGAGGTGAGGGTCGTTGGCCAGGATTGGGCTCCCGTCTTCACCCTTGGCGACAACCCAGTTGTTGGATCCTCCGCCGGGCGCGGCCCCCGAGAGCACGGCTCTGACCATTTCCGGCGCCGCATGCGGGCCGACCAGACCAAGGTGGAACGCGAGCGCTCCGGGCAGAACTGCCCCGAACTTCAGGCCGGAAGCCCTGTCGAACCATTGCTCGTGAGGCAGTTTTGCACCCGGGTAGCTGGGGAACATGTCGTTCCATTCTTCTTCCGTGACCTTGCCTGCGTACGACACGGCGAGGAGCTCCTCAGCCCAGGACCAGAACGTCTGGGTGAACGCGATATACGGAAGAACGCTGAGGCAGTCCTCCACAGACCACGGCTCGGGGGAGATTTTCATGGATGAAAACTCCAGGGGAAGGCGCCGACCCATGCCGAGCACGCAGGCATTCACCCCGTCGGCGTACCCCTGGCAGTATCCCCGCTCCTCCTCGGAGAGCCCGGCCGCCGAGCGGCGTTTCATATCCGGCATGCCGATCATCCGGCAGAACCAGTCCACCGCCACGGCCTGCGTGCCTGCGATCTCCGACAGCCTCCCATCGGAAACCCTTCGCAGTGACTCCATCTGCCAAAGCCTGTCCTGGGCGTGGACATATCCCTGCGCGAAGAAGAGGTCATGCATGCTGCGCGCGGTGATATGGGGGATTCCCCACCGGTCGCGGGCTACTTCCACTGTCTCATCAAGCGGGAGGTCGTGGACCCGGCCGTGCCTGCGAGGCCAGCCCTTGCGAAGAAGGATCCGTGAGGCTGCCGGTGGAACTTTTTTCATTTCTTCCCCCCCTGGTGAGGCAAGTGTAAGAAGGGGGAAGGGATTTTACAATCCCATCCCGTAGATCGGGTTGGCAACGCAGGAGCAACCGAAATCATCGAGCAATCATCATGAAGAAGCCAACAATCAGCTTATGGAGTCGACGACCCATAATACCTTGTATTGTCTCTTGGGATTTTGCTTATCCTCAACGATGAGGAACACCACGGTTTGGTGGAAATTGGGCGGCAAAGCGAAAAAGTTTTCCCCGCTTCTGATCACGTTTCCAACGCGCCAACTTTGCCCAACGTAGAAGTGAGGCCCCACCACTGTCGCGAATGGCGTTTCCATCTCGATTCGAAACTGGCTCGTCTCTTTGTAGGGAATGGTTCTGTTCCCGTAATTTTCAGGAAACTCGGGAATGTAGATCGAGTCATCAGCATACGCATTTTCCAAATGGCTCTGGTAGGTTTTTGGGTCGAAGGAGTCAATCACATAGACTTCGCATGGTTCGTACTGTTTGGAGTCAGTCCACATCCGGACGGCCTTGCAAATCCTTGATTTGATGATTCGTGACATTCCTTCTGAAATGGAATCCTCTAATCTCGGTTCAAGATACCGACCCGAATAGATATTTCTCAACTCTGAAAGGTCGTTTGCGCTGAGATTTCCAAGGCCCAGATTCACGAGCGCCTTTTCTGAAGCTTCTTCCTGGCTCTCTTTTGTGACTTCCGTGTCAGGCATGCTTTCGTGAATCAGCTTTGCAATTGCCTGCAACTCCTCCCTGGTTTTGGGATGGTAACGCGAAGTGCAGCTCACAAGAGCAGCAAACAAAACGACGGAGCATATGGCGCGGACAGCCGCGCCTGTCACGGGCAGCTTGCCATGATGGTGGCGTCTCCGGCGCTCAGAGTCACTGTGGTTGCTGATTGGTTGGGATTTACGATCGAGGCTTTTCCGCTTACGACCGTCCAGCCGCTCGTGAGGGTCCAGGAGTGACCCACATTCGCGATTGCTTGGATCGTCGTGGGAGCGCCCGCGTCCACTGACACGACGCCGGAAGGCGCTGTGGTGCAGTTGCCGTTGTTCTGGATGGTCAGGACGTACTTCCCGGTGGGCCCGGGGCTCGACTGAGTGCAGGTCGCCAGGAGACACATGCCGACCGCGACAAGAACTACCGAAATGACACGAAGGCTGGCCACGGTTTTTCGATGCACTTCTTTCATTACGCTCACTCCTTTGCTGGACCGGCCGCGCGGCCCCTGTTGCAGGCGTCCATGCTACGACGTCGCACACGGCATGGTCAAGAAAAGGTGACAGCGCCCGTGCGCGGCGCTGCGCTCACTTGGTCAGGCGTTCGCAGATGCCCCAGAGGCGTACTTTGCTCCCGCGGTTTCTGAACGTACAGGAGGGGCGTGGCTTCGGCCGCACGGTAAGGAAATGAGTATATTCGCTGAATGATTCACGTAGAGATATGGTCCGACGTGGTGTGCCCGTTCTGCTACATGGGCAAGAGGAGATTCGAGAACGCCCTGCGAGCCTTCGAGCACAAAGACGAGGTGCAGGTGACATGGCGGAGCTTCCAGCTTGACCCTGACACCCGGCCTGCGCCGGGGCTCTCCGTGTACGACTATCTGTCCCGGCGAAAGGGGATGCCGGCGTCTGAATCCGGGCGCATGCATGACCGCCTGACTGCAGCCGCGGCAGAGCTTGGCCTGAGCTACAACTTCGACGCGGCTGTCATGGCGAACACTTTTGACGCCCATCGCCTGGGCCATCTGGCGAGAGCACGCGGGCTGCAGGAGTCGATGGAGGAACGCCTCTTTGCCGCGTATTTCACCGAGGGCAGGAACATCGGGGATGGCGAGACGCTCGCGGCGCTGGGTGGGGAAGCGGGTCTGGATCCATCCGAAGTCCGCGAGATGCTTGCCGGATCCGATTTCGCTGAAGAGGTCAGGAGCGAGGAGCGCGAGGCGCCGGAGTTGGGCGCGGACGGGGTTCCTTTCTACGTCTTCGACCGGACCTATGCGGTCTCCGGCGCGCAGCCTATCGAGCTGTTCCTGGAAGTACTGCAGAAAGTCTGGGAAGAACGCACAGCAGGCCAGTCAGTCCAGGAACCTCTCCCGTCAGAATGATCGTCTTCGTCGCAACGGCGGCAGGAGAATGAAGGTGAGGACCACGGCCGCGGCAAAGCCGACATACGCGGCCAGGAAGACCCATGCGGGAAAGTCGTAGAAGATGACGCTTCTGACCAGCCGTGCAACAAAAGAGATCTGAGCCTCAACCCTTTGACCGGCCAGGATGCGAAGCCGGTATTCCCACACAGTCAGGGGACAGCTTGCGCCCGCAACGGCTTCAGCGGCAACAAGAACAACAGAGGCTGCGTGGACTATCCGGAAGGGCAGGTTTCTGACCCAGGTCCATTTCAGAGCCCCGCCCAGGAGGATCATGACCTCGCCGCCTACGGTGAATGATACATAGCAGAAATGCAGGGTGACGATCAGATCAGCAAGCAAGGCAAACTGCACCATCGCTTTTGCATGATACTTGCCGTATGGCCATTTTGAAAGCCCAAGGGTTCAGCGCTTCGCCTGGGCTCTCAGCTTCAGAGCTGAAATCGCCAGGAAGACCACGGTGGTGCCTGCCAGGATGACCAGCATGGCGGCCATCGAAATCTCCGTCCCGTTCCAGAAGAGACGGATGCCATACATCTTCATGTATTGCGCCTGGACAGCAGGCGGCGCGCTGCCGAATACCGCGGCCAGCGGGGCGTCACAGAACGCCTGTCGGAGCATCGCCGCGCTGTGGCTGAAGGGAACAAGCACGACGAACTTCTGCACCGCGCTGGGCAGAACCCCCAGCGGCACGTACACCCCGGTGATGAACCCTATCAAGGTCCCAAGGAGAGTGCTCAAGACTCCGAAGGCAGAGCCGGACGTCAGAAAGGACGCAAAGAAGAACATGACGGAGGATGAGGACACGACGGCAAGCGCCAGCATCCCGACCACCCGCAGCGCGCTCACCGCGCTGAGGAGCTGGCCGCCTCCCGAGACTATGTAGAGCTCCCCCGCAACAAGGGCAGCGATGCTGAAAGAAAGGCTGATGACCCACGCAGATATGAGATAGCTCACGACGATGCCGGTGCGGCTTGTCGGGGCAACGATGAAATCAGAAAAGCGCTTGAACTCCTTGTCGAACACCATGGTCCCGAGGACGCCCAGAGATATCGTTACTGCGTTCACCGAGAGCAGGCCGGCCATTATCCACGAATCCACAAGGGAGCGGACTCCCTTGAGATCGCCGATGATGGCCCTTATCCCGTCAGCCTGGACCTTGCCGAGAAAAAGCGCGTACAGCGCGATGATGATCAGGACCGACAGGAAGGAGAAGAACACCGCCATCCTGTCCCTGACGTACACCCGGATGTTTCGCGATGCAAAGGCAAGGACTGTCTGCATCACTCTTCCTCCTCTCCGCGGATGGCGTGGCCCGTCACGTTTAAAAACACCGTGTCCATGCTGCCCTTGATCACTTCGAAACTGGCCACGCAGGGCTCCACCTGCTTGAGCACGGAAAGGGCATGCATGCTGTCACGTACGGGGACAACCACGGTGTCGCTCTTCTTTTTCCAGGAAACCCCGGCGGCTTCGAGGTGTTTCCCGATGTCGTCCGCGCCCCGGGGGACGATGATGAGCGTGTCGTTGCTGTGGCGCTCTTTCAGCTCAGCAGGGGTCCCTTGCGCCACGATGCGGCCGTGGTCGATGATTGCCACGTCATCAGCGGTCGCGGCCTCTTCCATATAATGCGTCGTGAGGAACACGGTCATCCTCTCCTGCTGGCGCATCTGGGAAATCGAGCTCCATACCTTGAGCCGCGTCTGCGGATCCAGGCCGGTGGTCGGTTCGTCGAGGAACAGGATCCTGGGCGTATGTATCAACGCCCGGGCAACGTCCGCCCGGCGGCGCTGCCCCCCTGAAAGCTCCCCGTACCGCCGGTCGATGAAATCCCCCAGCCCGACGGCTTGCGTGAGATAGTCAATGCGCGCCCTGAGCTGCGTCCCCCCGATACGATAGAAGCTCGCTCGGACCTGGAGGTTCTCCCTTACGGTCAGCAGAGTGTCCAGCACCGAGTGCTGGAACACCACGCCGATGCTCCTGCGGACTTCGTCGTCGCGGCTGCCGACCGGGAACCCGTTGATGCGCACGTCACCTTCGTCCTTGCGTAGGGTTGTACACATCACATTGATCGTCGTTGTCTTGCCTGCGCCGTTGGGCCCCAGAAAAGCAAACAGCGCCCCCTCCTGCACGCTGAAGCTTATTCCGTCCACGGCGGTGAGGTTTCCATACCGCTTCACCAGGCCGTTTACTTCTATGCTGCCCGTCATTTTCTGCCTTCTCGCTCTTCTTCAACACCGGGGACGGTATCTTTGATACCCGCGCGTGATATACTTCCCCGCGCGCCACGAGGAGGAACGCATGGACGCCAAGAATGGCCGCATGCATGCCGCGGTTCTCTACAGCCCCCGCGACCTGCGCTACGAGCAGGTCCCTGTCCCGGCAACCGGGCCGGACGAGGTCCTGGTGGAGATAACGACAAACGGACTGTGCGGATCTGATATTCACTTTTACAAGGAGGGAAAGCTCGGCCCTTTCATTGTGGACAGGCCGTACATCCCGGGGCACGAGGCATGCGGGGTCGTAGTTCGTGAAGCCGCAAAGTCGGGGGGGCCGCGCAGGGGGGAGCGGGTGGCCGTGGAGCCCGGCATCCCCTGCCGCAGATGCCCCCTGTGCAAGTCCGGCAGATACAACCTGTGTCGGGATGTCGTTTTCATGTCCGCGCCGCCGGTCAACGGGACATTCGCCGAGTTCGCCGCGGTTGCCGCGGACTTTGCGCATCCCCTGCCGGCCTCCGTGGACGAGGAATCAGGGGCGTTCATCGAGCCGGTCAGCGTGGGCGTGCAGGCTTGCACCCGGGGAGGACTCAGGGCCGCTGCCAGCGCTGCGGTGATAGGCGCAGGACCCATCGGTCTTGTCACCATGCTCGTGGCCCGCGCCTTCGGCGCTTCCACCGTCTATCTCATAGACAGGCTGCCGAGCCGTCTTGCCCTGGGGGCAAAGCTTGGAGCAACCGCGACCATTGACGCAAGCACGAGCGATCCCGCAGCCCGCATCACAGAGCTGACCGATGGGATGGGGGTGGATTTCGTCTTCGATGCCAGCGGCTCGTCCGCCGCATGCGCCTCTGCGCCGGCTCTTGCCGCGCGCGGCGGTTCAGTCACGATCATCGGATGGCCGGAGAAGAGCACCTTCCCCTATCCCGTTGAGATCGTCATCGAAAAGGAGCTGGACATTCACGGGACCAACCGCTACGCCAACGCGTTCCCGCGCGCCATCGCGCTGCTTGCAAGCGGAAAGCTCGATGTCCATCCCCTGGTGTCCCACCGTTTCACCCTGGACAAAGTGACGGAAGCCTTTGCCTTTGCCGCAGATCACCCCGCGGAGACCATCAAGGTCATGGTTCGCTCGCGGTGAGCGGGGAGGCCGAAATGCAGAACCCCCTGTCGGGGAAAGTCGTCATCATCACGGGCGCCAGCTCGGGCATCGGGGCGGCTGCGGCCAGAGAGCTGGCGCGGCTGGGGTGCAGGGTAACCCTGGCAGCGCGCTCCGGGGAAAAGCTGCGCGCGCTGGAGAAAGAGATCGGAGAGGCGGCGCTGGCTGTGCCGACAGACGTTACCTCGGCTTCGGATGTCCATCGGCTTGTGGCCGACACGATCCAGCGGTTCGGCAGGGTGGACGTTCTCTTTGCGAATGCCGGCATCTACATTCCCGGACAATTCGCCGAAGGAGACCAGGACGCCATGGCGCGGCTGGTGGATGTGAACGTCAACGGCGTGCTTCGCTGCGTCCACGCGGTCCTTCCGCACATGAAGGCGCAGCGCAGCGGAGACATCCTTATCACCAGCTCCATCTCGGGGCACCTCGATATCCACTGGGAGCCCGTGTACAGCGCATCCAAGCACGCCGTGCAGACCCTGGTCCACACTCTGCGAAGACAGCTGGCAGGGGATGGCATCAGGGTGGGGGCCGTTGCGCCGGGCATGGTTGCCAACGAGCTGTGGGGAATCAAGACCAAAGAAGAGGTGGACACGCTCGTTGCCGCGCATTCCGCGCTGCGCTGCGAGGACGTGGTGGACGCGGTGGTGTTTATGCTCAGCAGGCCCGCGCACGTGACCATCCGGGACCTCGTGATGCTCCCCCAGAGCCAGGACCTATGAAGCACAGAGACCGCGTGGTCATGTCCTTGAGCCACGAAGAGCCGGACCGCTGCCCCATGCAGATCAGCTTCACTCCTGAGTTCGCGGACCGGCTTCGTCCTTCCGTGAACATCGCCTCCGCCTCCCACCACAACCCCCACGGGGGCGGAAACACCTACGAGCTGGAAAGGGCCCTCGGGGAAGACATGCTTCTGACATCCGTGGGCTGGGCCAACAGCTATTACGCCAACGACCTCTTCAATGCCGGCAGGGACACCTACACGGACTCATGGGGAGTCACATTCCGGAACTCCACGTATTCCACCCGGTTCGGGCAGGGGTTCTACACCGAGATGGTGGGCCACCCTCTGGCCGATGACTCGGCGGTCGCTGGCTACCGGGCGCCCGACCCCGATGCGCCGGACCTCTACTCCGAAGCCCAATGGGTGCTGGATACCTTCAAGGGTGAGTACTGGATCGTCGGGGTGACGGTCACGACGATATTCGAGACCGCGTGGGCGCTGCGCGGATATGAGAAACTGCTCATGGACTTTGTCACAGCCCCGGAGGCTGCTGATGCCATCCTCGACATCCCGTACGCCTACCACCTGAGTGCCGCCGAAAGGCTGACGCGAATGGGGGTGGACATGATCTGGATCGGGGACGACATCGGCACGCAGAGCTCCATGCTCATGTCGCCGGATACGTGGCGAAGGTTCCTCAAGCCGCGGATGGCCAGGTTCATATCGACCATCAAGTCCATCAACCCCGCTCTTATGGTGGCGTATCACTCCGACGGCTGCATCTACCCCGTGATCCCCGAGCTGATCGAGATAGGCGTCGATGTGCTCAATCCCGTGCAGCCCCGGAGCATGGACCCGGCAGTGTTGAAAGAGAAGTACGGCCGGCAGCTCTGTTTCTGGGGCTCGATCGACGAGCAGCACACCCTGCCGTTCGGCAGCACGCAAGAGGTCAGGCGGGAGGTGGCCTCCCGGCTTGAGACGATCGGCAAGGGGGGCGGGCTGATCATCGGGCCGACGCACCACGTTCAGCTGGATACACCCGTGGAGAACGTCCTTGCCCTCGTGGATGCCGTGACCAGACCCTGATGCGACACGGCGCTTCTTGACGAAGAACGCGCCAGCGGACACAGTAGCCGAATGAAAACCTTGCGAAGAACACTTCTCGCCTTCATTCTTGTGGCCCTGGCGTTCCCTGCTGCGGTCCTTTCCGCGTCTCCGCTCCCTTCCGAGATCAAGATCGGGGCCGTGGAGTCGCTCACAGGAGACAACTCGGCATATGGGATATCCATCAGGAAGGGCCTCGAGTTGGCGCTTTCCCAGATCAACGCGGGCAAGCTCCTTGGCGGCGCGAAGATTCGACTGATCTTCACGGACGACAAGGCTGACAAGCAGGAAGGCATCAGCGTCTTTACCCGGCTGATCGACGATGAGAAGGTCTGCGCCATCATTGGGCCCACGCTCAGCAGCACCGCCTTTGCCGCGGACCCCATTGCGCAGAAGGCGGAGGTCCCTGTCCTGGCAACGAGCAATACGGCCACGGGGATCACAGCCATGGGCACCTACATCTTTCGCGACAGCCTCCTTCAGTCAGGGGTCATTCCGGGGACACTTGCCGCGGTTGCCGCGAAGTTCCATCCGCAGAAGGCGGCCATGCTCTACGAGGCCACCAACGAGTACAGCAAGAGCGAAGCCGATGTGTTCAAGGCGGCGCTCCAGAAGCTTTCGATCCAGCTGGTGGCAACGGAGAGCTACAGCAAGGGCGACTCCGACTTTCGCACGCAGCTCAGCAAGCTGAATGCCCGGCGGCCCGACATCTTCGTGGTCAGCTCGCTTGTCGGGGAAGCCATCCCCGTTCTCCAGCAGGCCCGGGAAATCGGAATCACACAGCCCATCGTGGGGGGGAACGGGTTCAACAGCCCCAACGTCCTTAAAAACGCCAAGGCGGCCGCTGAGGGGCTCATCGTGGGGAGCGCGTGGTTCATCGACAGCTCCGCGCCGAAGAGCAAGGCGTTTGTCGCTGCCTTCCGCACGGCGTACAACGCGGATCCCGACCAGTTCGCGGCCCAAGCCTACGACGGTCTTTTCATTCTTGCCACGGCCATCAAGAATGCAGGCTCGGCCGACCGCGCCGCAATCCGTGATGCGCTTGCGGCAATCCGCGGTCTGGAAGGGGCGCTGGGGACCTTCTCCTTTGATGAGAACCGTGACCCCGTGCATCCCAGCGTCACCCTCATGGTCAAGGACGGCCGCTTCGTCCTGTTCCAGTAGAAAAAGACGGCGTGGACCTGACGCTCCTCGCCGATCCAGTCTTTCTGGCACAGAATGTCGTTGACGGCGTTGCCCGCGGAGCCCTGTACGCGGTCTACGCCATGGGCTTCACTCTGATTTTCGGCGTCCTCGACATCATCAACCTCGCTCATGCCGCCACCTTCATGTGGTGCGCGTTCGCGGGGTGGCTCGTCATGTCGCAGCTCGGGTTGCCGCTTCCCCTCGGGCTCGCGGTATCCATGCTTGCGGGAGCCGGCATCGCGGTCCTTCTGGAGCTCCTTGCGTTTCGGCCGCTGCGCCGCGCCGGCTCCGATCGGCTTGCCTCCATGATCAGCAGCATCGGCGCATCCCTGATCATGGTGAGCATTGCCGAGGCCGTTTTCGGCGTTGAAACACGCCGATTTCCCGACAGCGTGCTCGACCCCCGTCCCTTCCTGCTGGGAGGGACCGGCGGTCTTCGCGTCAGCCGCGCGCAGATCCTGATCGTTGCTGCCTCGGTGATCCTGACGCTTGCCCTGGGCTTCTTCATCAGGCGTACCCGCATGGGAAAGGCAATTCGCGCCATTGCCGCCAACCTTTCGGCATCCCGGCTTCTGGGGATCAACGTGAATGGCGTGGTGGTCGTCACCTTTCTCGCAGCCGGCGCCCTGGCCGGGGCAGCCGGCATCCTGGTGGGCCTCCTCACGAACAATATCGTTCCCGGCATGGGGGCGCAGATCGAGCTTCGGGGGCTCGCCGTGGTCATCCTGGGCGGAATGGGCAACATCGAAGGGGCAGTGCTGGGCGGACTGATCCTCGGGCTTGTCGAGACATTCGCAATTGCCTACCTGCCCGGGGGAAGCGACATCAAGGACGCAATCGCTTTCCTGATCCTGTTCCTGATCCTCCTGGTGCGGCCCAACGGCATATTGGGGAGAAAGACAGCGGAGGGAGCGTGAGTCGGGTAGGATTTCGGCGTCTTGTCCCCTGGGCTGTGGCATGCTTGATCCTGGCCGCGGATGTTTTCATCAGCGTCCGCAATCACGCCGACCTCGACCGGCTCCTCATCAATGTAATCCTGGCCCTGTCGGCCTTTGCCACCCTCCATGCCCGGATGCTTTCTCTTGCGAATGCCGGCTTCATGGCGATCGGGGCCTATACCTCGGCCATCCTCGCTGTGAAACTGGGCCTGCCGGTCGCGATTTCCCTGCCGGCGGCGGTCCTTCTTTGCGGCCTTGTGGCCGTGGTGATCGGGCTTCCGGTGCTTCGCCTCACCGACGTGTACCTTGCCATATGCACGCTGGGGTTCGGCGAGGTCGTGAGGATCCTCATCGTGCTGCTCCCCGGGCTGACCGGTGGCCCCACGGGAGCCAATCTCTCCACAGGATTTCCCTATGAGGCCATGCGACGGACCCAGACGTGGATGATCGCGGCCTTCCTTGCGCTCCTGGTCTACCTGTTCTGGGCGATGTCCCGGTCAAAAACGGGCCGCGCTTTCCGCGCCATCCGCGACAGACCCCAGGCCGCTTCCACAATGGGGATCGACATCGTGGCATACCGGAACCTCGCATTCCTCATGAGCGCGATGATTGCGGGTGCGGCCGGGGCCTTTTACGCTCACAGCGTCGGGTCGCTGGACAACAGCGACTTCAGGTTCACCCGGGCAGTGGACATCCTGAGCTACGCGGTGGTTGGAGGATCGGGCCAATGGTTCGGACCCATCCTTGGGGCCGGCCTGCTCACCGCGCTGCCCATCCTGCTTCGGGACAGCCTGGGCGCCTCCATCGGCTTCCTGCGCAGCTTTGCCCAGCTTCCGAATATCCTCACGGGCCTCGGGCTTCTCCTGGTCATCATTTTTCTGCCCGGCGGCATGGCGCATGCGCTTCACCTCCAGAGAAAGGGGACCCGCGGCCGCACTGCAGGCTCCGTCGAGTCGGGCAAAGACGCGCTTGCAGCCCCGGGGGCGGCTACCGGCACCGGCCCGCAGGATTTCCTGTCGGTGCATGAGCTGACGCGAGTCTTCGGAGGCGTCGAAGCCTTGCGCAACGTGAGCCTTCAGTTCGAGAAGGGACGCATCTATGGCCTCATAGGGCCGAATGGTGCCGGCAAGACCACCTTCATCAACCTTGTCTCAGGTCTGGTCACACCCACCTCGGGCGGGATCATGTGGCAGGGGAAGGCCATCCACGGCCATCGCGCTCACCAGATAGCCAGGGCAGGGATCGCGCGGACCTATCAGAGCATCCGGCTCTTCGACGAAATGAGCGCGTTGGACAACGTCATCGTCGGACATCATGCGCACATCCACACCAGCCTGCTTTCCACGTGGCTGAGGCTGCCCCGGGAAGCCAGGGAGGAAGGGGAAGCACGCGATCAGGCTGCCCGGCTCCTCGAGCGGCTGGGGCTCAGCGAGCTTGCCGGCCGCCCGGCAGGAACGCTCTCCTACGGCGACCAGAGAAGGGTGGAGATTGCCCGGGCCCTTGCCCTTCATCCCCTCTTGCTGCTCCTTGACGAGCCCGCGGCCGGAATGAACGAGGTGGAGACCTCCCGGCTCGGGCGGTTTCTCCTGGAGCTGAAGGACCATGGGTATACGCTGGTCGTCGTGGAGCACCACATGGACCTGATCATGGGCGTGTGCGAGCGCATCGCAGTGCTCAATTTCGGCCGGGTCATTGCCCTGGGGACCCCGACGGAAATCTCGGGCAACGATCAGGTGCTCGAGGCCTACCTGGGGAGAGACTAGATGGGCTTGCTCGAGGTGACGGATCTTTGGGTACGCTACGGCAGCATCGAGGCGGTCCGCGGTCTTTCTTTTTCCGTGGAAGAAGGCAGCATCGTCTGCCTGATCGGCGCCAACGGCGCAGGCAAGAGCTCCACGCTCCTTGCGGTGAGCGGCCTGGTGCGTGCTGGAAACGGGAGAATCCGGTTTGCAGGAAAGGACATCACGGGACGCAGGGCTGACCTGATTGTCCGGGACGGACTGGTCCAGGTCCCTGAAGGCCGGGCCATCCTGGCGCCGCTGACCGTGGAGGAAAACCTGGACCTTGGCGCGTGGACCATTGGCGACCAGCGGCAGGCGCACGAAGCGCGCAACCGCGTCTACGCGCTTTTCCCGCGATTGGCCGAGCGCAGCCGCCAGGCAGCGGGCAGCCTGAGCGGCGGAGAGCAGCAGATGCTGGCAATCGGCCGCGCCCTCATGAGCGGCCCGCGCATGCTGCTCCTGGATGAGCCCAGCATGGGCCTGGCGCCCGTTGTGGTGACCAGCGTCTTTCGCGTCATCGAGGGCATTGCCAGGTCGGGAACAACGATCCTGCTTGTGGAACAGAACGCCCGGCAGGCGCTTCGCATCTCGCAGCGGGCAATCGTGCTTTCACACGGCCGGCTGCTTCGCGAAGGGGAAAGCAAGACCCTCCTGGCCGACCCGGTGGTCGTCGAAGCTTTCCTTGGCAAGACCTGACGATATCGGGAAATCCGAAACCCCTTTCCAGACGTAGTATTGGTCAAGACAGTCAGGCGATGCCTGATAGATATCCGCAACTTCACGGCTTTCACGGAGAAATCCCATCCGGCGGAAGTGGTGGACTACCTGAACTCTCTGTTCGAGTTCATGGTGGACTGCGTCAACCGCAACCAGGGCATCGTCAACAAGTTCCTCGGGGACGGGTTCATGGCCGTGTTCGGCGCGCCGATCCCGGACGAGAAGAACTGCCATCACGCGCTCAAGGCATCGATCGAAATCCTGAACGAGCTCTCCCGGTTCAACGCTGGGCGCAACGCAGATGCGACGAAGGTCGGGATCGGGCTCCACGCCGGCTACGCGGTCACGGGCACAATCGGCTCCGCGCAGCGCAAGGAGTACACGATCGTCGGAGACACCGTGAACGTTGCCAAGCGCATCGAAGAGATGAACAAACCGCTGGGCTCGCGCCTGCTCGTCTCGGAGGAGGTATGGAAAGCGCTCAACGCCAAGCCCAAGGCGTCTGAGGTCGGGCGGGTCCGCGTGAAGGGGCACGAGGCGCCCATCCTGCTGTATAAGGTGGCCTGAGACGGTCCGCCGCGCCTTCCCTCGGAGGCCGGCAATCAGTGGTCCCGCATGCTACCATGCGCGACATGGCAGCCTCCTACGTGGCCGCCGGGCGTTCAGGGGCGCTGGACCGGGCAGCCGCTTCCCTGGAAGCGCTCCTTTCTCCATGCCGGCTTTGCCCCCGTTCCTGCGGGGTCCGGCGCTCCAACGGGCAAAGGGGAAAATGCCGGCTGGCCGGAGAGATCCTTGTTGCAAGCGCCGGGCCTCACTTCGGTGAAGAGCAGCCCCTGACGGGCTCTGGCGGCTCGGGCACGATATTCTTCAGCTCCTGCAATCTCGCGTGCGTTTTCTGCCAGAACCATGAGATCAGCCATTTCCGGGCCGGCGACGACGTCACCCCTGACCAGCTTGCAGATATCATGATGCGGCTCCAGCGCCAGGGCTGCCACAACATCAACCTGGTGACCCCCACCCACGTCGTGCATGGGATACTCAAGGCGCTTTCCCGCGCGGCGGGCAGGGGACTCACGGTCCCCCTTGTCTACAACTGCGGCGGATACGAATCCGTGGAGACTCTCGAGCTGCTCGAAGGGATCGTGGATATCTATATGCCCGACATCAAGTACGGAAGCAACGAAGAAGCCTTGCGATACTCCGGCGTTCCTGACTACTGGGCCAGGGTCCAGGAAGCAGTCCGTGAGATGCACCGCCAGGTCGGCGACCTGCAGCTCGACTCCCGGGAGATCGCTGCACGGGGCCTCCTGATCCGTCACCTTGTGATGCCCGGCGGGCTTGCTGGAACCGGCAGGGTGCTGGACTTCATTGCATCCCGCGTGTCATCCGGCAGTTATGTGAACCTGATGGAGCAGTACAGGCCCTGCTTCAAGGCCAGACTGATCCCCGAGCTTTCGCGGCCCGTTACCAGAAACGAATACCTGGAATGCGTAAACCTTGCGCGGAGCCTGGGACTTACGCGAGGTCTGCCTCTGGAGGGATGACTACTTTTCCAGCGCTTCCGCCTGGGGGACCCCAGCCATCATCAGGCCCAGCTGTTCCAGCGTGGCCTCGCCCCGCCCAACAAGGCCGATGATCCAGCCCTCGTACATCACTGCGATCCGGTCGGAAAGCGTGCAGATCTCATCCAGGTCCTCAGAGATCAGGAGGATCCCCGTCCCGGCTTCCCGCTGCATGAGGAGGCGTTGGTGGATGTAGACCGTTGAGCTGATATCCACACCGCGTGTGGGCTGGGCCGCGATCAGCATGGCCGGATGCCGGGAGAGCTCCCGGGCAAGGATCAGTTTCTGGATGTTGCCACCCGAAAGGTTCTTCAGGGGAGTGTCCAGTCCGGGAGTTTTCACGGCAAACTCCCTCACCAGCTCCCCCGCGTGCGCTTCCATGCGGGAGAAGTTCAGGAAGATTCCGCGGGTGAACTGGGGGGACGCGTGGTCATGCAGGAAGATGTTCTCCTGCACGGAGAAATCGCGGATGGCCCCGTCGCGCATGCGTTCCTCGGGGATGTAGGCCATGCCTGCGTCGATGCGCTGGTTGAGCGTTGCGGAGGTGATGTCGAGCTCTCCGATGAGGATCCGCCCGCCGGAGGCCTTCCGCATTCCCGCCAGGCACTCGGCAAGCTCGCGCTGGCCGTTTCCTGAGACCCCCGCCAACCCCACGATCTCTCCGGCGTGCACCTTCAGGTCGATGTTGCGCAGGGCTTCCGTTCCCCTGTCCCCCATGGCTCGGAGTCCCTCCACCGTGAGGCGCGGCAGACCGGGATCCATGGGCCGGGGGGAAAGCGGATCGAGCTCCCGGCCAACCATCATCTGCACAAGCTCAGACCGGGTCACCTGGGCGGTGGGGCGCGTTCCAATGACCTTCCCGTCTCGAAGCACGGTCACGCGGTCGCTGATTGCCATGACTTCCTGCAGCTTGTGGGAAATGAACACGAGGGAGTGGCCCTGGCCCACCATGCGGCGCAGCGTCGAGAAAAGATCTTTGACTTCCTGCGGAGTCAGCACAGCCGTGGGCTCATCAAGGATGATGAGCCGGGCCCCGCGGTAGAGGGTTTTCATGATCTCCACGCGCTGCTGCTCTCCCACGGAAAGCTGCCAGACATATGCGCGCGGATCCACCTTCAGCCCGTATTCCTCCGACAGCTCGTGGATCCGTGAGGTGACCCTCTTGAGGTCCAGGAGGGGCGCCCGCGAGGAGCGCTGACCAAGCGCCACGTTCTGGGCAACCGTGAGGGTCGGGACCAGCATGAAATGCTGGTGGATCATGCCGATGCCGGCGCGAATGGCATCCGCAGGGGATCGCAGGTCAAGTCGCCTGCCATCGACGATGATGTCACCCTCATCCGGCTGGTACAGGCCGTAGAGCTGGCGCATGAGGGTGCTTTTGCCCGCCCCGTTCTCTCCCAGCAGGGCGTGGACCTCACCTGAGCTCACGTCGAAGCACACCTTCGAGTTTGCGCGAACGCCGGGGAAGCACTTGACGATGTCGCGCATCTCGACATGCAGTGTCGCTCTGGGGTTTTGCTGCTCGAGCGCTTTCCTCATGCGCAATCTCCAAAAAATGGCCCTTCTCCGCGTTGAGCGGAGAGGGGCCGTATCGATGGCTCAGGGCGCCACAGTGATCGTTCCGCCGGCGATGCCTTTGATTGCAGCGTCACTTGCAGCTTTCACGCTGGCAGGAAGCGTGTATGCCGGGTTGTAGGCAACCTTCAATCCGCCATTGTCCAAAGTCAGCGTGTAGGCCACCCCGCCCAGGACGCCGCTCTTGTGCTTGGCGACGATGTCCTTCAGCATTCCGACCCAGTCGTACACCTGGCTCGCCACGACCAGCTTTGGCGCCAGGGAGGCCTGGTTGGACTGCGTGCCGAACCAGAGGACCTTGCCATTGTCCTTTGCGGCTCCGATGGAGCCGACGACTGACTGCGAGGAGCCGGTGAGGATGTCCGCGCCGTTGGCAATGTGGGTCTTGGCCGCTGCAGCCATAAGGGCCACGTCGGAGAACGAGCCCGTCCAGGTCTTGGAGATGTTGATGCCGGGATTGACTGACTGGACTCCCTGCACGAAGCCGTCGATGTACGTCTTGGCGTCTCCGACTTCCACAGGCCCTGTCACGCCGATCGTCTTGCTCTTCGTGAGCTTTGCAGCCAGCACTCCATTCACATAGCCGCCCTGCTCAGCGGCGGCGGTATACGCGTAGACATTGGGCATCCCGAATGTGTTCACGTCGGTGCCCCAGGCGAATGTCACGTTCGGGAAGTCAGGAGCGATCTCCTGCACCGAGGAGCCGTACTGCGACCCGTGAGCGATCACGATGTCAAACCCCTGGCTGGCGTAGTCGCGGACCGCGGCAGCGGCGTCAGGAACGTTGTACATGTTCTCAGAATACTTCAGGACGAGGGCGGACTCTCCCCCCATCTCTTTCTGGATGGCGACCAGCGCGCTCCACATCGACTGGCTGAATGCCATGTCCGTGATTGCGCTCGGCATCACTACTGCAATGCGGAAGGGCGCGGCAAAGGCGCCCACGGCCAGCAGGACAATCAGGATGCCTGCGATGAGAAACCGTTTCCCTTTCATGTTCCTCTCCTTTCGATCTCCCCCGAGCAGGGTATTTCCCTGCCTCGCAGGGTATTTCCCTGCGTGGGGCTTCCATCGCGGCCGACGGCCGCGTTCGTGCACAATGGTTCGCGCCTAACTTTCTCCCCGCTCAAACGGCTTGTTGAGCGCAGCCGGCTGTCGCATGCGATTGACCGTCACTGTCAGCGCCACGATGGTCAGGATATATGGCAGCATCACGGCGACGCTTGCCGGAATCTTGACTCCCAGCACCTGGACCCAGAGCTGGAAGGAGTTAACCACGCTGAACAGGAGGGCGCCCCCCAGGACTCCGACGGGGCTCCATGCTCCGAAATACACAAGGGCTACCGCGATAAATCCCTGGCCCGCTGTCAGGTTGTCTTGGAAGAGGTTCAGCAGGCATATGGAAAGCGACGCCCCGGCAACGCCAGCCAGGATGGCCCCGACGCATACGCTCAAGTATCGGATGCGGTCGACGCTGATGCCCAGGGAGTCCGCGGCGGCGGGGTTCTGGCCCACCGACTTGATCTTCAGCCCGAGAGTGGTTTTCTCCAGCAGCCACCACGCAACAGGCACGAGCACGAACGCCCCGTAAACGGGAATGCTGTTGCGAAAAAGGATGGGCCCGATGAATGGGATATCCGCAAGCAGAGGGATGGGGGCCGGAGGGAAGCCCTGGACCGTCTTTACGGTTCCGATGAGTACCTTGAAAAGAAGGCTGGACATTCCCAACCCGAACATGTACAGACCAATGCCGCTCACCCCCTGCTCGGCCTTCAGAGTGACGCTGACGAACGACATGAGCAATCCCATGATGAGGCCCACGACAGCTGCGGCCAGCAGCCCGAGCCACAGGCTGCCCGTGGTGAGCGCAACGTAGAAGGCGGCGAAAGCGCCCAGGAGCATAATGCCGTCGACCCCGAGGTTTACGACCCCGGAGGTTTGCGAGATGGTCTCCCCCAGGGCCGCGTAGAGGAACGGGGTGGCCAGCCCCATCATTGTGTTGAGGATACCCGAGATCACCGCCAGGGAGAAGACGCTTTTCATGCGCTCTCCTCCTTGTCCTTCTCCACGCCGAGCCTGCGCTGCGCGGCCCACCGCCGCGACCAGAGGGCGGAACCGGAGACGAACAGCACTACCAGCCCCAGGATTGCTCCGACAAGGGATGACGGCACCTGGACGGCCCGCTGCATCGTGTCCGCGCCTACGAGCAGCCCGCCGAAAAGGATTGAGGCAGGGATGAGGCCGATTGGATGCAGGCTGCCCAGCAGGGCCGCGACAATTCCCGTGAAACCGTAGCCGCTTGTAAGGCCCTCCAGGAGCCGGTGCTGCACACCGATGACCTCAACCACTCCGGCAAGCCCGGCAAAGCCCCCTGCCAGGGTGAGGGAAAGGGCCTGGAACGTCGGGACGTTGATACCCGAATAGCGGGCAGCATCGGGGTTCAACCCCACTGCGCGGATGTCATAGCCTATGGTCGTTCGCCACAGAAATATATAGACCACGACCGCCAGAACGACTGCCACGATTGCCCCGGCATGCAGCAGGGTGCGGGGAACAAGTCTGGGAAGCCATACCTGATGGGGCAGCTGCGCCGACTGGGCCAGAAAGGTCCGCGCGGCGACACCGGTAGGGTCCATGAGGGGCCCCTGGAGCAGAAGGTTCATGAGCTGCAGGGCAATCGCGTTCAGCATGATGGTGCTGAGGATCTCGTTCACGTTGAGCCGTGCCTTGAGGATGCCGGGAATGAATCCCCAGAGTGCGCCGGCGAGGAACCCCGCAATCATTGTTGCCGGGATGAGGAGCCACCCCGGCCAAGCGTGGAAGAACAGCGGAAACCAGGTGGACATGAGGGCGCCAGCTATGATCTGGCCTTCCCCTCCAATGTTGATCACGTTGGCGCGAAACGCAATGCAGATTCCCAGCCCCACCAGAAGCAGCGGCGTTGCCTTCACAAGTGTCTGCGTGCTGCCGAACCGGGAGCCCACGGCCCCGCGCACGAGGGAAGCATACGCGGCCAGCGGGTTGGCCTTCAGGATGATCAGCATGACCGCGCCAAGGAGCAGAGCAAACACCACGCCCAGGATGGGCAGGAAAACGTTCAGCGCAATCCTGCTCCAGTCAACAGCGGCCTCGCGCTGCAGACGCGGCTTCGGGGATGATGTGCCTGTTGTCAAGATTGCTTCCTCAGGCCCTATTTCTACCATACACAGATGCCCGTGACAAAGTACACCGTGCGCGTTCCGAGCGAACAACGCTGAGAAACCTTCGCGGCCCGCGGTCGCGGCAGACGCCCGGGAACCATACTGCAAGCCCCGTGCCAGATGTCAGGCGGCATCTGTCAGAGCTAATTCATTCTGAGACAAAGCACTGCGGCAGACTGAATACATTGCAGCGCAAGAGCGCTGCCCAGGGGAAGTTACCTGAATGTGCTTTTACGGTCCGATGGGCTACGGATTTGTATCCCCGGATTGCTGCACAGGACGAACGAGGGGTATCCTCCAGCATGGTCCGTTTCACCCTGAATGGCGCTCCGGTTGTCGCGGAGGGAGGGGGATCGCTTCTCTTGTGGCTGCGCGAGCAGGCGCACCTGACGGCGGCCAAGAACGGCTGCGGAGAGGGGACCTGCGGGGCCTGTTCCGTGATCGTTGACGGGGCGCTGCGCACTTCCTGCACCCTGGCGCTGGATCGGCTCCAGGGGAAGACGGTCCTCACGGTGGAGGGGATTGCCGGGCCTGAGATGGACTGCTATGAGCTGGCTTTCGCCGAGGCCGGCGCCGTGCAGTGCGGGTACTGCACGCCGGGCATGGTGATGGCCGCAAAGGTCCTGCTGGACGCAAATCCCGCCCCCGATGAGCGGCAGGTCAGGGCAGCGTTGAGAAAGAATCTCTGCCGCTGCACGGGATACGCCAAGATAGTGAACGCCGTTCTCCTGGCTGCCCGCTGCCGACAGGCACTTGCCTCCGGCGCCCCGGCTCGCGCGGGGTTGGCAGGGACCGCGGCAGGCGGCGGCGTTGGGCAGAGGCTTTCACGCGTGGACGCTGCAGCCAAGGTCCGCGGCAGCGCCAGGTACGTGGACGACCTGTCGGAGCCCGGCATGCTGTACGGGGCCGCCCTCAGGTCTCCCCACCCCCGCGCGCGCCTTCTCTCCCTGGACGTGTCCGCTGCCCGCGCGCTGCCGGGCGTTGCAGTAGTGGCAACCTGGGAAGACATCCCCGGCTCGCGTCACACGGGCCACGTGATGCCGGACTGGCCCACGCTGCTGGCCGTAGGGGAGGAGACGCGCTACGTGGGAGATGCGGTAGCGTTCGTCGCCGCCGAGACTCCTGCCCGGGCCCGCGAGGCCCTGGACCTGATCAACGTCGCCTACCAGGAGCTTTCCCCCGTTGCATCTCCTGAGGCTGCCCTGGCTCCGGGCAACCCTCAAATCCATGCGGCGGGCAACGTCCTATCCCGGCTGGTTCTGCACCGCGGAGATGCGGAGACGGCCCTGGCATCCTCGGCGCACGTGGTGAAAGGCACTTTCACGACTCCTTTCACCGACCATGCCTTCATGGAGCCTGAGAGCGCGCTGGGCTACCCGCCGGATGCTCACGGCACTGTCCTTGTACGCACCGGGGAGCAGAACGTCTACGATGGACAGCGCTATGTGGCTGACACGCTGGGCATTCCCCGCAATCGCGTCCGCGTGGTCTCAGAGTACGTCGGAGGCGCGTTCGGCGGAAAAGAGGACCAGACCGTGCAGCACATGGCCGCCCTGCTTGCATGGCTGTCAGGCAGGCCGGTCAAGTGCACGCTGGGACGGGCTGAGAGCACGCGACTGCATGTGAAACGTCACCCCATGACAATCGACATTCGCCTGGGGTGCGATGCGCAGGGGAAGCTCCTCGGTCTTATGGCCGGGATAGTCGCAGATACCGGCGCATACGCATCCCTGGGAGGCCCGGTTCTCCACCGCGCCGTGACTCATGCCGGGGGGCCCTACGTCTACCAGAACATACATGTGGAGGGGACAGCCGTTCACACGAACAACCCGCCGGCCGGAGCGTTTCGGGGCTTCGGCGTGCCTCAGGTCAACTTTGCCATTGAGAGCGCGCTGGACCTGCTGGCAAAAGAAGTCGGGCTCTCCGCCTGGGAGATCCGCTTCAGGAACGCCGTGAAGCCTGGTGACCGGCTGCCCAATGGGCAGATTGCCGGTCCTGACACGGCTTCGCAGGAATGTCTTCTCGCGGTGAAGGAGAGCTATGAGGCGGCAGGCGGCAGGGCTGGAATTGCCTGCGGGTTCAAGAATACCGGCCTGGGCATGGGCCATCCGGATACGGGGCGGTGCACGCTGCGGGTCGCGTCGGACCACGTTGAGCTGCTCTCGGGCGCCGCGTGCATGGGGCAGGGGGTGGCCACAGTCCTCACGCAAATCGCCTGCGAGGTGCTGCGCCTTGAGGCAGCGCAGGTGGTGGTGCGGGCGCCGGACACCGCCTCGACGCCGGATTCGGGAACAACGACAGCCTCACGGCAGACGCTGATAACCGGTGAGGCCTGCAGGCGCGCATGCGAGGCGGCCCGGACGGCTGCGGCGGACAGCGCTGGCTCCCTGTTTTCCCTGGCCGGCAGGGAGTTCCCGGGAGAGTACCAGGCGGTTACGGACCCTTTTGAGACCGACAGCACCGATCCCGTGCGGCATGTCGCCTATAGCTATGCGTGCCAGCTCGTCATCCTGGGCCCCGACAGGCGGATCCAGCGCGTGGTGGCCGCCCATGACTCGGGAGTCGTCGTGAACCCGCTGGCTTTCGAGGGGCAGGTGGAAGGGGGCGTTGTCATGGGCCTGGGGTATGCCCTCACAGAGCGCCTCCCCATGGAGAATTGCGTTCCCACGGCGCGCTTCGGCCAGCTGGGACTCCTGCGGGCCACGGACATTCCGCCAATCCAGACCATCATCGTCAGAAAGGCGGGACCGGGAGCCGCCATTGACGGCGGGGTGTCGGGCGCCGGCTTCGGTGCAAAGGGCATCGGGGAAATTGCCACCATTCCCACGGCTTCAGCGGTTGCTGGGGCGTACTTTGCGCTGGACGGCCGGCTGCGGACCAGCCTGCCGCTGGAAGGAACGCCGTATCAGAGGTCAGGGGACCAGGGCAATTCGAAGTAGGACCGTCCGGTTCTGAAGGCTTCCAGATAACAGGGCACGGGCCTGAACAGGGGAGACGGCAGCTCATCAAGAGCGTACCAATCGTAGTCCTCGAACTCGCCCGCTTTCTCTGGCCTTGGCTCACCCGTTGTCCAGCTGGCCTTGAATCCGAAAGATATGTAATGGAGGCCGTCGTAGTTCCTGAGATTGATGGCGCTGTCCTGGTCGTCTATTTGGATGCGCCCTTCAGGATCCCGCGCATCGCTTTGAGATGGTTGATGTCATGTCCGGCCATCATCTCCGTGACACGGGTGACGGTTTCCTTCCCCCGTTCCGAATGCATGCCGTAGCGTTCCCAGGCATCCCGGGGCAGGCTCTTCAGCAGGCGCACAGTGCGCTCCCGGGTCACCCGAAATGCCTCCAGCGACAGCGCAGGATCATGTTTTCCGTAGTCGGAATACCGGGCCCACTCGTCCTGGTCGAAGCCTTGTATGGGGACGCCGCTGGCGCCCAGGATGAGCCGGAGACGAAATCCCTGGACAAGCTCCGTGTCCGCAAGGTGCGCAAGGATTTCCGTCACCGACCACTTCTCTGGGGCAGGGCGTTTGGCCAGTTTCTTCTTTGAGACGCCCTGTATCAGGCGGGCAATCTGACGCGGGGTGGAGGCAAGGATCTCCGTCGGCTTCTTTCCCTCCAGGTAGCCAAGGACCCTGCGGATGTATTCCTGCGGTGTTTCCTTCATCAACCTTCTCCTTCTTCGCTCAGATCATGGTACACCATGGGCCTTGCCCCGGTCACCCGTCCTAGAGATACGCGTGTTCTCCCAGTTCCGCGGTGTCGAGACCGACCTCCTCTTCCCCTTCGGCAACGCGCACTCGCGTGATCTTGTTGATCACCCACAAGGCCGCAAATGCAAGGAGGAAAGAGTAGACCGCCGCTCCGAATCCAGCGGCGGCCTGTCTGCCGAGAAAGGCCCAACCGCCGCGAAGGGCGCCGTCGAATCCCGACGGATTTACCGCAAGGCTTCCGAACACACCGAGGCTGAGAATGCCGAGTACGCCGCCGACGCCATGGACTCCCCAGACATCGAGGGCATCATCCCAGCGCAGCCTGTTTTTCAGCGTGATTGCCATGTAACACACGATGCCGGATAGGATACCGATGATGATGGCCGCGCCGGGCGTCACAAAGCCGGCTGCCGGTGTGATCGTGGCCAACCCGGCAATTGACCCGGTGAGAAGGCCAAGGAACTTCGGCTTTTTTTCAAAGATCCACGCGAGAACCAGCCACGTAACAGCGGCAAAGGATGCAGCAAGGTCGGTGTTCAGGAAGGCAATGACGGTGATCTGGTCCACGCGAAGCTCGCTCCCGGCGTTGAACCCGTACCAGCCGAACCAGAGCAGCCCCGTGCCAGGGCCACCAGGGGGATGCTGTGCGGGCCACGGTCCTTCACATGCCTGGGTCCGACGAAGAACACGGATGCAAGAGCGGCAAATCCGGCCGAAGCGTGGACCACGATACCGCCGGCGAAATCGCGGACTCCCCAGTGCGCAAGCAGGCCGTTTCCCCAGATCATGTGCACGAGCGGGAAGTAGACGAAGATGAGCCATACGACGAGAAAGATGAAATA
The DNA here is from genome assembly GCA_049515135.1 of Spirochaetia bacterium. Classification (GTDB taxonomy): domain Bacteria; phylum Spirochaetota; class Spirochaetia; order SZUA-6; family Fen-1364; genus Fen-1364. Next base: position 423,509 of record JBEKUJ010000001.1, on the reverse strand, counting down.
TGCCGAGAAGCGGACCCGGTTTGCAAACGCGCCGGTGATCAGAGCAGGGGTGATGATGGCGAACATCATCTGGTAGACGACGAAGGCGAACATCGGGATCTGGCCGTCCCCGAACGCCGTTGTGAGGTCCACACCGTTGAGGAAGGCCATGCGCAGGTCCCCGATGACGGACCCCTGCCCGCCCGAGAAGCACAGCGAGTAGCCGACTGCGAACCAGATCACGTCCACCACGGCCAGGGAGAGGAAGCTCTGGATCATGATCGTGAGAACATTCTTTCTGCCGACAAGCCCCCCATAGAAAAAGGCGAGCCCTGGGGTCATCAGCATGACCAGGCTTGCGGCAATGAGCATGAAACCGGTATTTCCTGTGTCAAAGTGCGACATTCGGTAGTCTCCTCTCCGGTTGTAGAAGTTGAAGGGCGTCCTGATCGGAGGAACTTTACACCTGCCGCCGCGCCGACGCAAGAAAAATAGGTGTCCCACCATGGCTCCCTCGCTCGTAATACCAGTAGATTCAAGCAAGGAGGAACCATGAACCGATACATGTTGATTCTCTGGGGCGGCGGCGCGCGGATGGCCAGGATGTCGCCAGGGGAAATCCAGGATCACATGAAGCACTGGACCACCTGGATGGAGGGCCTTTCGAAGCAGGGGGTCTGGGACGGCGGGGAACCTCTTGGAGACGAGGCAAAGCTGGTCAAGGGTGCCAAAAAGCCCGTGACCGACGGGCCGTACACCGAGGCTAAGGAGGCTGTGAGCGGGTACGTGATCCTGAAGGCCGACACCATGGAGAAGGCGTGTGAGATCTCCAAAGGGTGTCCGCTCTTCGAGATCGACGGGACAGTCGAGGTGCGCCCCATCCGCGCCATGTAGATCCCAATGGCCGAGAGTGCAGGGCAATCAGGAAAAGTCTCCGAGCTTGTCGATCATCTTTTCCGGCAGCAGGCCGGGAAGATGGTCGCCGTGCTGTCGCGTGTCCTCGGGTTTCGCAATATCGAGATCGCCGAAGAGATAGTCCAGGAAACGCTTCTGACGGCTTTCCAGGTCTGGTCCTTCCGTGGAGTGCCGCCCAACCCGGCGGGCTGGCTTATGGTGGCTTCCCGCAACAGGGCCATCGACCACATCAGGCGGGAGCGCAGCAAGCTGAAAGTGGCGGAGGACCTGCGCCTGAAGCTTCGCTCGGAATGGACTCTCTCCTCGACCATCGACCGGGAGTTCGAGGAGTCCCGCATCGGGGACCACCTCCTTCGAATGATTTTCACCTGCTGCGACCCGCGCCTCCGCCTGGAAGATCAGGTAGCGCTCACCTTGAAGTTCCCCGGCGGGTTCTCCATCCCAGAAATAGGGGCAGCGCTGCTCTGCGAGGAGGAAACGGTGCGAAAGCGCCTCTACCGGGCCCGGCAGCTGCTGCGCAGGGACAGGGAGGAGCTGCAGATGCCGGCGGATTCGCAGCTGGGGCTCCGGCTGGACGCGGCCCTGCAGGTCGTGTACCTGATCTTCAGCGAGGGGTACAAGAGCGCCGAAGGAGAGTCCCTCATTCGCGCCGAGCTGTGTGAGGAGGCAATGCGTCTTGCATCGCTTCTGGCCGAGCATCCGTCCTGTGCGCGGCCAAAGACCTTTGCCCTGCTGGCCCTCATGTGCTTCCAGGCGGCCCGGTTCACTGCCCGGACCTTTGAGGACGGCTCCATCTGCCAGCTGGAGCAGCAGGACAGGTCGAGCTGGGATGCGGACCTCATTGCCCGCGGCTTTCATTTCCTGGACCTCTCGGCGTCGGGAACCGAGCTCACCCGGTATCATGTGGAGGCCGCGATCGCCTCCTGCCACTGCGGGGCTTTTTCATTCGAGGAGACGGACTGGCGGCTGATCGTCGTGCTGTACGGAAAGCTGCTGGCCATCTATGATACACCGGTTGTCCGGATGAACAGGGCCATCGCAATCGGCTTCGCCGAGGGCGCCCCGGCAGCCATCCGGGAGCTCGAACGGATCCGCGGGGAAGGCGGGCTTGCCCGATACTATCTGCTTCATGCAAGCCTCGGTGAGTTCCATCTGCGTACGGCAGACTATCGGTCGGCCAGGGCTCACTTTGAGAAAGCCGCCGGGATGTGCAGGTCCGTGAAGGAGAAGGAGTTTCTCCAGCGGCGCATCAGCCGCTGCGAGGCCGAGAGCGCCTGAAGCATCGCGCTTCGCGCGATCTGCCTAGGACTTCCAGGCGCCCCCGCGAGCCGCCCGCTTCAGGAACTGGCCGCGCCCGGGTTTGCCCAGGAACTTGTCCCCGTCAACGATGACTTCTCCGCGTGAGATCACCATGCGTTCGTTACCGCGCACCTGGAAGCCTTCGAACATGGAGTAGTCGACCTTCATATGGTGGGTCCTTGCGCTGATGGTGAGGGGCGCCTCGGGGTCCCAGATCACAAGGTCTGCATCGCTCCCCGGGGCAATCTCGCCTTTGCGGGGATACATGCCGAATATCCTGGCAGGAGTGGTGGAGGTCAGCTCCACGAACCGGTTGAGGGAAAGCTTCCCTTCGTTCACTCCGTGGTGGTAGATGAGCTGGAGCCTGTTCTCAATGCCTGGACCGCCATTGGGGATCTTGGTGAAGTCATCCTTGCCGAGGATCTTCTGGTCCTTGAAGCAGAACGGACAGTGATCCGTGGAAACAACCTGCAAGTGATCGTGCTTCAAGCCCTCCCACAGCTTGGGCTGGTGCTCCTTGGGCCGCAGGGGAGGCGTAAAGACGTACTTCGCGCCTTCGAAGTTCGGTCGAGCAAGCTCATCTTGGGAGAGGAGAAGGTACTGCGGGCAGGTTTCCGCAAAGGCAGGCACGCCGCGGTCACGAGCCTCCCGTACCTCGTTCAGCGCGTCCTCCGAGGAAAGGTGGACGATGTAGACAGGCACCTGGGCAATCTCCGCCATGGCGATGGCGCGGTGCACCGCTTCCGCCTCCGCCCCCGGGGGCCGCGTGAGCGCATGATAGATCGGCGCCGTCTTTCCTTCTGCAAGGGCGCGGGCAACGATGACGTCGATCACGCTCCCGTTCTCAGCGTGCATGCAGATGAGCGCGCCGTTCTTCGAGGTCTGGGAAAGGGCCTTGAAGACCGTGGCATCGTCTACCATAAGGACGTTCGGGTAGGCCATGAAGAGCTTGAAGCTTGCCACTCCTTCGCGCACCATGTCGTCCATGTCCTCCAGGCCCGCTCCACCGAGGTCTGTGATGATCATGTGCAGCCCATAGTCGATGCACGCCCGGCCCTCCGCTTTCTTCCACCAGGTGTCCAGGGCCTGGCGCATCCGGGTGCCTCGGGCCTGGATTGCGAAGTCCACGATCGTGGTTGTGCCGCCAAAGGCGGCGGCCCGGGTCCCTGACTCGAAGTCGTCCGAGGAGGTTGTGCCGCCGAACGGCATGTCCAGGTGGGTATGCGCATCGATGCCGCCCGGGATCACGTAGTAGCCGGCCGCCTCGATCACCTTTGACGCAGACTTTTCCGGGATCCCCGCCCTGACCTCCTTGATGCGCTCCCCGTCGATCAGGATGTCTGCGCTCAGCGTATCCTTTGCCGTGACGACAGTGCCATTTCGAATCAACGTTGTTGCCATGATCTCTCCCTGACGCGTCTGAAAGACGCGGTCTTATGCGTCGCCTGGTTTCGCGTAGACGCGGCCGGCCTCTCTCATCGCCTGGCTCTCCTTGGGCTTGCTCGTGGGGATCTCGACCATTGTGATGCACTGGTCCACTGGACAGACCAGGGAGCACAGGTTGCACCCCACGCACTCTTGCTCGTCCACCGCGGGGACCCGGAGACCCGCGCCGTTTCCGCCTTTGCCGCGCGCAGCATCGAGCTTCGCAATCGGCGTGACTGTGATGCGCTGCCTGCTTGCCGCCAGCCGCTCCGCCGGGGACTCCCGGCTGCCGTCGTGGTGGATGCACTGGTGCGCGCCGTCCCAGCAGGCGATGTAGCACAGGTCGCATCCGATGCATTTTGCGGGGTCGATGCGCGCGACGATCTTGTAGTTCAGGTCCAGGTGCTTCCACTCGGTCATCTTTGCAAGCGTGAGCCCGCGGAAGTCTTCGATGGTCCTGTACCCTTTCTGGTCCATCCAGTGGGAAAGCCCGTCTATCATGTCCTCCACGATCCGATACCCGTAGTGCATGACGGCGGTGCAGACCTGGACGGTGCCGCATCCCAGGAGCATGAACTCCGCAGCTTCGCGCCATCCGGCAACTCCGCCGATCCCGGAGATCGGAATGCCCACCTCGGGGTCCGAGGCGATCTGCTGGACCAGGTGCAGGGCGATTGGCTTCACCGCCGGACCGCAGTAGCCGCCGTGCGCCGAGAATCCTCCCACGTTGGGCCGGGGGATGAGAGTGTCCAGGTCGATTCCCGTGATCGAGTTGATGGTGTTGATTGCGGACAGCGCGTCCGCCCCGCCCTTCTTTGCGGCCCGGGCCACGGTGCGGATATCGGTGATGTTCGGAGTGAGCTTGATCATGACGGGGGTCCGCGCGGCTTCCTTGACCCACTCGGTGATCATGCAGGAGTACTCGGGGACCTGCCCGACTGCCGATCCCATACCCCGCTCGCTCATGCCGTGCGGGCAGCCGAAGTTCAGCTCCAGGCCGTCAGCGCCCGCGTCCTCGGATCTTTTGACGATGTCGTGCCACACCTCCCGCTTCGATTCCACCATGAGGGAGGCGATCACCGTGTGTTTCGGATAGCGCTTCTTCACCTGGGCCATCTCGCGAAGGTTGTCCTCGATGGGCCTGTCCGAGATCAGTTCGATGTTGTTCAGACCCATCATGCGCTGGCCGTTCCAGTCAACCGAGGAGTAGCGTGAAGCCGTGTTGACGATCGGCTCCCCGATGGTCTTCCAGACCGCGCCGCCCCAGCCGGCATCGAATGCCCGCATGATCTGCTCCCCGCTGTTGGTGGGAGGCGCAGAGGCAAGCCAGAAGGGGTTGGGAGTGCGAATGCCCATGAACCGGGTGGAAAGGTCAGCCATACTTTGTCTCCCTTACGCGGCGGAGAGTTGCCGGGCCATGGCCTGCGCAGCCCGCTTTCCGTCCGCCACGGCATCCACAACCTCGCGGCCGCCGTTTACGCAGTCCCCGCCGGCGAAGTACCGGGGATTTGCCGTTCTTCCCGTGGGTCTGTCCACCGCGATGGAGCCGCCGGAGAACTCGATTCCGCGCGTGGACCGGAGGATCTCCATCAGCCTGGACTGGCCAAGGGCGGGGATCACCGTGTCGCAGGGGAACTCGAACTCCGAGCCCCGCACCGGCTCCGCGTTCTGCCGTCCTGTGGCATCGGGCTTTCCCAGCCGGGTACGCAGGAACTTCACGCCGACCGCTCTGCCGTCCTGCTCCAGTATCTCGACGGGCTGTGAAAGCCAGTGAAACACCACACCTTCCACCTTGGAGTGGTCGTACTCGAAGGAGAAGGCGGGCATTTCCTTTTCCGTGCGCCTGTAGAAAAGGTGCACCTCGTCTGCGCCGAGCCGTCGAGCTGCGTTCGCTGCGTCCAGCGCCGTGTTGCCCCCGCCCAGCACTGCGACGATGCTGCCCACGGGAAAGTCGGGGTCCGTCTTGTAGCGCTCGATGAAATGCAGGGCGTCAATCACCCCGCGGACGTTCTCACCGGGGATGCCCAGCTGCTGCATGGCTCCCAGGCCCATGCCGAGGAAAACGAGCGCGAACTCCCGTTCCAGCGCGTCAAGCTGGACGTCCCTGCCCACCTCGGCCTGGCGGAACTCGACGCCGAGCCTGCGGATCATCTCCACTTCCTTGAGGCTGTCGGAGGGCCGAAGCTTGTACTCTGCAACCCCATAGGTGGTGAGCCCGCCGGGGAGGGGGCGGTTGTCGAGAACTGTCACAGAGTACCCCTGCATCTGCAGCTGCGCAGCGCAGGCAAGGGACGCGGGGCCGCCTCCAACGCAGACTACCTTCTCCCTGCGGCGGACCGCTGCAATGGGAAGCGAGGCGCCGCGCGCAAAGAAGTCCTCCATGGAGTGGCGCTGCAGACGCCCGATCTCTATGGGCTTCTTGTTGTAGCGGTGCATGACGCACGCTCCCTCGCACAGCACTTCCACCGGACACACACGCGCGCAGCTCATGCCAAGGACGTTGGAATCAAGGATCGTCCGGGCCGATCCGTCCAGGTTCCCGCTTGCGATCTTCTTGATGAAGCCGGGAATGTCGATGTGGGTGGGACAGGCCGAAGCGCAGGGGGCATCGAAGCAGTTGAGGCACCTGTTTGCCTCGGTGACCGCTGAGCGGGCGTCAAGGGCGGGATGCAGGTCAGGGAATCGCTCGAGGTTCCTGCGAACAGGCAGCTCGGGGGATGTCATCGCTGTGCGCCCTCCACCGGTCAATAATACTCACGAGTGTTTGGATTGGAAATGGCGTCACAGACCCGTCGCGGAGGGCGCGCGTCGCCTATTTTCCTGCGACGTTCAGCGCGGACTGCACCTTTCCCAGGGGGGCGGATATCTGGGCTCCTGCGATGACTCCCCTCAGCGCTTCCATGAGCTCCCGCGCGATGGTGATGCCCTCCTCCAGCGCAGCTTCTTTGGTGTCGCAGCGCGCCATCCTGGCCACCACCTCGTCAGGCACAAAAACCCCGGGCACCTCGTTCTTCAGGAACTCCGCGTTGCGCTGGCTCACCAGGGGCCAGATCCCGGCCACAATGGGGATGATCTTCATGTCGCCCATCCCCTCGACGAACCGCAGGAGGGACTGGGCGTCGAACACCGGTTGGGTGATTGCGAACTCTGCTCCGGCCTCCATCTTGAGCTTGAAGCGCTCGCGCTCCCGATCCAGGTTCACCGCGTTGGGGTTCAGGCCCACCCCGATGCAGAACTCCGTGGTGGCGCCCACGGCATTGCCTCCCAGGTCATACCCGTGGTTGAGCATGCTCATCAACCGTGTCAGGCCGATGGAGTCGATGTTGAATACCGCGGTGGCATCCGGATAGGTGCCCATGTTGGGGGGGTCTCCGGTGATCGCCAGGACATTGCGGATGCCAAGGGCGTGCGCGCCCAGCAGATCTCCCTGCAGGGCCAGGAGGTTCTTGTCCTTGCACGTGTAGTGCGGGATGGTCTCTATCCCGGCCTTCTGCTGAATGAGCACGGAGGCCATCAGGGCGCTCATCTTGACCTGGGCCCGCGGGCTGTCCGGGACGTTGACCGCGTTGATTCCGGCCTTCTTGAGAACAAGAGCGTTTTCGATGAGCCTGGCGTGCTCGATTCCCTTGGGCGGCACCAGCTCGACGCAGGTCACGAATTCGCCGCAGGCAATCCGGGCGGCCCAGGCGCTCTTTTTCGCAAGCGGGACAGGGGGTTTGCCGGCCTCCGGGACCACCACGCGGATATGCTGTGCCAGGATGCTGGGCTGAAGGGCGCGGATCTCGTTTCGGATCTCCCGCATGTGCGCCGGGGTGGTCCCGCAGCATCCTCCCACGATCCGGACTCCGGACTGGATCATCCGCTTGGCGTATTTGGCCATGTAGGTCGGAGTGGTGGGGTAGATGTTTCGGCCGTTCACATTGAGGGGCACCCCTGCGTTGGGCTGGATGCACAGGGGCCGCTTGGTGACTCTGACCATTTTTTCAGCGGTCTCCAGCATCACCCGCGGTCCCTCTGAGCAGTTCAGACCAATGGCGTCCGGGCCCAGCTCGTCGATGCGCGCGGTGAACAGCTCGGGGTCCGTCCCGTACAGCGAGGTGCCTTCGCTGTTGATGGTCAGGGAGGCGATAAGAGGCAGGTCGCACCCTTGCCGGGCGCCGCGAACGGCCGCTTCGAGCTCCCGCAGGTCTACGAAGGTCTCCAGGATGAGAAGCTCGGCCCCTGCCGCGGCCAGGGCCGAGGCCTGTTTCTGGAAGAGGTCTTCTGCTTCGGCTGCGCTCATCCGGCCAAGCGGCTCGATGCTGACCCCCAGGGGGCCGATGGACCCGGCCACGTGGACCGAATCCTGCCGTCCCGCCATCTCGGCGGCTTGCAGGGCAAGCTTCACGGCGCGCTCGTTGATCTGGGCGAACTTCTCCTCCAGCCCGGCGGCGCGCAGCTTGGGCAGGCCGGCGCCCCAGCTGTTGGTGGTGAGCACATCGACGCCGGCATCGAGGTATTCCCGGTGGATCCCCAGGACCAGCTTGGGGTCCGACAGGCACACCTCTTCGAAGCAGCGGTTCAGGAACACGCCCTTCTGGTAGAGCATTGTCCCCATGGCCCCGTCGAAGAGAACGGTGGCTTCTCCTGAGAGTCGAGCGCGAAAGTCCTTTTTCACTGGTGCGTGCGGAGCCGGCTCCTCACCCCGCCGCCTTCACGCTGGCGGCCGCATGGCGCTCCCGCAGCTTCCGGGCCGCTGCCACAAGCGCCGCGAGGGACGGCTCCACCTCCTTCCACTCCCGGGTCTTCAGACCGCAGTCGGGATTGACCCAGAGTTGCCAGGGTTGTAGCACGGCCAGAGCCTTCGTGAGAAGCTCTTCGATCTCCCCGGCCGCTGGCACACGGGGTGAATGGATGTCGTAGACCCCTGGTCCGATCTGGTTGGGATAGTGGAACGTCGAAAAGGAGCTAAGGAGCTCCATGCGGGACCGGGTGGTCTCGATGGACAGGACATCTGCATCCATCTCCGCAATGGAGGGGAGGATGTCGTCGAACTGGGCGTAGCACATGTGGGAATGGATCTGCGTGGCGTCATTGACGCCGCTTGAGGCGATGCGGAAGGAGTCCACCGCCCAGCGCAGGTAATGCTTCCACTGGGACCGGCGCAGGGGCAGCCCTTCGCGAAGCGCCGGCTCGTCGATCTGGATTACGCGGAGTCCGGCCGACTCAAGGTCCTTCACCTCGTCGCGCATGGCAAGGGCAATCTGCTTGCAGGTCTGTTCCGTGGGCTGGTCGTCGCGGACAAAAGACCAGCACAGGATGGTCACCGGACCGGTGAGCATTCCCTTCACCGGCCTTCGGGTGAGCGATTGCGCGTACGTGGACCACCGCACCGTCATGGGGGCCGTGCGCTCCACGTCCCCGTAGATGACGGGCGGCTTCACGCAGCGCGAGCCGTAGCTCTGGACCCAACCGTTTGCCGTGAATGTGAAGCCGGAAAGCATCTGGCCGAAGTACTCCACCATGTCGTTGCGCTCGAACTCGCCGTGCACCAGGACGTCCAGGTCAAGCTGTTCCTGCAGCCGCACCGTCCGCTGGATCTCCTTCTCGATGAACGCTTCGTATGATGAGGCGTTCACGGCGCTGCTCTTCAGCGCGGCGCGCATGGCACGCACTTCCTTTGTTTGCGGGAATGATCCGATTGTCGTCGTGGGGAAAAGCGGCAGGGGGAGGGAAGCTTCCTGGACAGCGCGGCGCTTGGAAAACGGGCTTGCTCTCCGCTGCATTGAAGGGCGCAGGGCCGCCATGCGCTCCCGCACCCGCGGGTTGCTTGTCCTGGGCGACTTTGCGCGGCTTTCCAGGGACTGCCTGTTCTCCGAAAGCTGGGCCGCGACGCTGCTCTTTCCGTTGTTCAGCGCCCGGGCTATGACCGAGACTTCCTCCAGCTTCTGGCGGGCAAAAGACAGCCAGCTGCGGATCTCGGGGTCCAGCTCAGTCTCCAGGCTGAGGTCTTCGGGGCAGTGCAGAAGAGAGCACGAGGAAGCGACGATGACCCTGTCCGGACCCAGCGCTTCAACGGCCTTCTCCGCTTCCCGGATGGCACTCTCCAGATCGGCTTTCCAGATGTTGCGACCGTCGACCAGGCCGAGGGAAAGCACCATCTCCTTTCGGGCCTGCTTAAGAATCCGGGCAAGTTGGGCCGGGCCCCGCGCCAGGTCCACGTGCAGTCCAGCCACCGGCAGCTCATGGACCAGCCCAAGGTTTTCTCCGATGTCGCCGAAATAGGTTGTCAGCATGAGGGAGACATTTGCCGCGCCCGCAAACCTGGCATATGCGCGCTTCACGGCCTCCTTCTGCCGGGAGGAAAGGTCGGTGACGAGAATGGGCTCGTCCATCTGGACCCAGGACGCGCCATGGGAGGCAAGCTGCCCGAGCACCTCTTCGTACACGGGAAGGACGGCATCCAGCCTGACAAGGGGATCCACGGAGGGCTCGGTCCCTTTGGCAAGGGAAAGAAAGGTCACCGGGCCGACAAGGACCGGGCGGCTTGCGATGCCCGCCGCGCGCGCCTCACCGTAGTGCTCAAGCCCCTGGCGCCAGCCATGCCGGAACTGCTGATCTGGTGCGATCTCGGGAACTATGTAGTGATAGTTCGTGTCGAACCACTTCGTCATCTCCAGGGCAGGCACGTTGCCGCTCTGGCTCCCCCGGGCCATGGCGAAATATGCGGCCAGGGCGTCTCCCTGCGGCCCGTAGCGGGAAGGAATGGCACCGAGCATGGCGGCCGTGTCCAGCATGTGGTCATACAGGGAAAAATCCCCCGAGGGAATGAAGTCGATGCCGGCTTCTTTCTGGAGTTTCCAATGCGACCCCCGGATCTTTGCCGCCTCTTCCAGGAGTGTCTCCTGACGGCTTCTGGAGGACCAGAATTGCTCGAGGGCCTTTTTCAGCTCCCGTGCAGGGCCCATGCGCGGGTAGCCGAGAATCGCGGTTCGTACCATACCTTTGACGCCTTTCGCTTGTGAAACAGTCTTTTCCAACAAAATAGGGATTTGCCGGCCCAAGGGGCAAGGCAAATCGCTTGGATGTATGGCCAACGGAATTTTTTCGTGGTACATTTCGTTCGCGACCGGGCGCTTTCAAACGCCCGTTCGAAAGGAGAACACATGAGGAAATTGCTTCTTTTCGCAATTCTGTTCGGCGCCATTCTGGTCCCTGGGGTTCTTTTCGCTGATCCTGTTGCAATCCAGGGCGTTGGGGCGAGCTCTCAGAAGCTTGCCAATGGCAACACGATGGTTCACTTCACCGTCAGGGTGAGCATCTTCACCACGCCGCTGGTCTTCAACTACCACTGGGAACGAAGCGACGGAGCAAAGTCAGGGGTCAAGATGTGGTCGGTGAAGCCCGGAGTTGTCTCGATCCCTGTTTCGACGACCTGGGAGATGGGTCCCAATCATCCGGCCGAAGTGTGGGAGAGGCTCTTCGTCAATACCGGCAACACGCACCTGGCATCGGAGCCCATCAAGATAGCGCTTCCCCAGTAGAGCGGGGAATGAGGATTTTGCCTTCTGTTGCGCTCTCTGCGCTGATTGCCCTTGCGCCGGCAGCCTCTGCCAACCCGAAGATTACGCTGACGATCTTCGGGGCAGGCACGCTGGCGGCGCCGTTCAAGCAGATCGATGACGCTTTTACCAGGCTGCACCCGCAGGTTGTTGTCCAGGCGCAGTTCGGCGGCAGCGTCAAGATGATCAAGCAGGTGACGGAGCTGCACCAGCTCGCGGACGTGGTTGCCGTTGCGGATTACAGCGTCATCCCGAAGTATCTCAGCGGCGCCTGGTACGCGGGCTTTGCAACCAACGCCATCACATTCGTCTCCACGGACAGGAGCAGGTTCGCCGCTGAGGTGAGTCCGCAGAACTGGTTTCATGTCCTGGGGAGGCCCGGGGTTCAGATTGGCCGCTCGAATCCGGACACAGACCCCTCCGGCTATCAGACCCTTCAGATGCTTGCGCTGGCGGAGACGTACTACAACCAGCCCGGCCTTGCCGCGGCGGTCCTGGCAAATGCTCCCCGCACCAACATGCGGGACACGGAGACGGAGCTCATCGCGGCCCTTCAATCCGGGCAGATCGATTACCTTGCCATCTATCTTTCCGATGCGCGCCAGCACGGTTTTCGCTACCTCGATCTGCCCCCGCAGATCAATTTGAGCGACGCCAGGTACTCCGCCTTGTATGCACAGGCGTCGGCGCAAACCGTCAATGGGACGCTGAGCGGAAAACCCATCGTGTACGGGGTGACCGTTCCCGACAACGCCCCGCACCCGGACTGGGCGCTTTCCTACCTTCAATTTCTTCTGGGCGCAGAAGGACAGAAAGTGATGAGGGAAAACGGCTTCGGGTCCCTTTCGCCGGCCTACGCCAGTGATGTGAGCAAGGTCCCTGCGGAGCTGAAACCGCTCGTGGCCGCGTGGCCCTGAGGGGCGGGAACGTGAGCATCCGAGGGCCCTCGCGCGGTCTGCTCCTCACCTTCTGGCTCATCGGCGGGGCCCTCCTGGCATTCATCCTTCTGCCTCTCCTCCAGATGATCTCAAGCCAGACCCCGGCCCGCCTGGCGCGCGTGGCGGCCATGGCGGACGTGCAGGCTGCCATCATCCTCAGCCTGGAGGCGGCGTTCGTCACAACGGCGCTTGCCTGCCTCCTCGGCGTGCCGCTTGCGTATCTGCTGGCGCGCGTGGAGTTCCCGGGCAAAGCCGTCGTTGAAGGGATCGTCGACCTGCCGCTAGCCATCCCCCACACGGTGGTCGGAATTGCGCTTCTTTTCGTCTTCGGGAGGACAGGGGTGATCGGCGCCGCCGTGGGCGCTTTGACCGGCTACCGGTTCTGGGGCTCCTTTGGCGGCATCGTGGTTGCGATGCTGTTTGTAAGCACCACGTACACGGTGAATGCGGCGCGAGTGGGTTTCGAGTCCGTGAACACCCGCCTTGAAAAGGTGGCGCGAACCCTCGGGGTGGGGCCATGGGGCGTTTTCGCGCAGGTCACGCTGCCCCTGGCCCGGCGGGGGATCCGCACCGGGCTGACGCTGACCTTCGCGCGCTCCATCAGCGAATACGGCGCCGTGATAGTCCTGGCATACTTTCCCATGACTGCGCCGGTGAAGATCTACGACTCTTTTCTGCAGTTCGGGCTGGACGACTCTTCCGCGATGGCGGTGCTGTTCCTCGCCGTGTCGCTCACCCTGTTCATCCTCTTCCGGTACCTGGCATATGGCCGTCGCTCCGCGCCGGGAGGCAACGGATGAGCGCGGCCCTTGCCCTGGACCGGGTCAGGGTCTCTCTGGGCTCCTTCGCGCTTCGCGATATTTCTTTCACGCTGGCTCCCGGCGAGATCTTCGTCATTCTGGGTCCCAGCGGCGCGGGCAAGTCAGTGCTTCTGGAGACCATTGCCGGCTTCCATCGGCCTGTTTCCGGCTCCATCAGGATCGGAGGCATCGACATGACCGGCGCGCAGCCTGAAGCGCGCCGCGTCGGGCTCATCTTTCAGGACTACGCCCTCTTCCCGCACCTGACGGTGGCCCAGAATGTGCGGTTCGCGTGCCGGGACGATCCGCCGCGCGTTCGTGGACTGCTTGCCAGGCTGGGTCTGACAGCTTTGGCGGACAGACGACCCGCGAATCTCAGCGGCGGAGAAAAGCAGCGTGTGGCCCTTGCCCGGGCGTTGGCTATGGACCCGAGGCTCTTCCTGTTCGATGAGCCGCTCTCAGCGCTGGACGCCCCGACGCGGGACAGCCTGCGCGACGAGCTGAAGTCGCTCCTGCGCCAGCTGAACCTGCCGGCGATCTACGTGACGCACGATCAGGCCGAGGCGCTCGTGCTTGCCGACACAATGGCAATCCTGCGCGGCGGGGAACTGCTTCAGGCGGGAACGCCTTCGGAGGTCTTCAACGCACCGGCGAACGAGTTTGTTGCCAGGTTCGTGGGAGTGGAGACCGTCCTGGAAGGCGCGACCCTTGCCGTCTCTGATGGCGATATCCGCATCTCCGTCGGGAGCCGGGAGGTCCATGCTGTCGGGGAACGCGCATCGCGGCACCTGCTGGTGTGCGTCCGTCCGGAAAACGTTGCCCTGGCGCGCCGCGTGAACGCCGACTCCAGCATGAGAAATCAGTTCGATGCGAGCGTGGTCAGGGTGGCGGCGCTGGGTCACCTGTTCAAGATCACGCTGGACTGCGGTTTTCCGCTGGTGGCCTACGTGACCAAGCAGTCGTACCTGGAGCTTGGCCTCTCACCCGGCGCGCATGTGGCGGCCGGCTTCAAGGCAACGGCCGTCCACCTCATCAATCGGGAGTAGCCGGCCCGAGGTACCTCCGTGCCAGCTCGGCGTACAGATCAACGGCGTTCAGGTAGTCCTCTATCTCCACGTATTCATCTGGCTTGTGCGCAAGCTCTTCCTTGCCCGGACCAATGATGACGAACGGAATGGGAGGATCGGAACACAGCGCGCTGGCATCCGTTGCAAACCCGGGGGTGGGCAGAGGCCCCTGCCGCCGGCCAAGTTTCTCACGGCAGAGCTGAAGCACCAGCTGAACGATGCGGTCCTGCACTGGAGTTGCCACTGCCACCCTGCTCACCGTGGGATGGATGTCGACGCGCATCCCCGGCAGCTTTGCCCCTGCCTTCCTCACTGCCGCCCGCACCTCCTCCATGAGCTGCTCATCGGGGATGCCGGGGGGGAGACGGAAATCCAGGCTCACCCGGCAGAGGTCAGGCACGACATTGGGTCCGACGCCTCCGCGGATGGTCCCGATGTTCAGCGTGGTCCGTCCATGAACCGGGTCCGGACCCTCTCTCAGCGGAATGGCCAGGACTTCCGCCAGGAGGGCCTGCATGTCCACGATTGCGTTGCGGCCCAGGTGAGGCATGGAGCCATGGGCGGTTGAGCCCACGGTTTCAAGCTCCAGCCAGCACAAGCCCTTCTGGGCAACATATGCGTTGAATCCCGTCGGCTCCCCGATCACCACCGCGCCGACTCCGCGGGTGAGCCGGTCCGAAACGAGCCGCTGAGCGCCGGCAGCGCCGATCTCTTCATCCGACACGGCGGAGAAGATAAGGTCACCCCGAAGCTTCCCGCCGCGGGCAACCACGTCGAAAGCCAGGAGCATTGCCGCCAGTCCGCTCTTCATGTCGGCCGCGCCCCGGCCGTAGAGCCTGCCGTCCTCTACCTGGGCTTCGAAGGGCGGGTGCTTCCATGGCAGCTCTCCCGGGGGCACTACATCGATATGCCCGTTGAAAAGCAGGGCGGGCGCTTCGCCGGTCCCCCGGAGCCTGGCTGTGACGTTGGCCTGCCCGGGAGCAATCTCCGTCAGCTCAGGCTTGAAGCCCCGGCGCTCCAGCTCCCGGGCCAGGAGCTCGGCTCCTGGGGTGTCCGCGCCCGGCGGGTTCACCGTCGGCACGCGCACGAGGTCCCGCAGAAGACGGACCGCGTCCTCCCTCTTGAACTGGTGAGAGATGGCCATGGTGGGAGATTACAGGCTCACACCATGAATGGGAAGGTCAGGTCCAGGATCAGATCGATCCTTACTGTATGCGCGGCACTCCGTCGGTCCCGAAGGACAGGAGCTCTATTACTGTCTTGCCGTCAGTGGTCATGCTTTTGACCATCCCGTTCACCGGGACTGCGGGGTTCAGCCATGTCTGAACCTCGATGGTGGTCACCATGACCTTCATGGACGTCTTGACCGTGCTGGTCCCGGCAAACGAACCGGCAGGCACCGCGATTGCGCCGCCGTCGGAAAGGCCGGACGGCCGCGTGAGGATATTTTCGTAGGCGCCCTTGTAGAGCCCTTTCATGAACCCCAGCTGTGCGCCCTGCGTGGTAGTCACCTTGCCGTTCTTGAGCGTCTTGATCCATACAAGGTCCATAGCAGATGCATCCCCCGTAGCCATCATCTGGTCGAAGCCGGTGATCAGCATCTGCGTCACCTGTTCTTCTCCGTTGCCGCTGATCGTCGACGTCTCAATGACCCATCCTCCCTGTTCCTGCCGCACCAGCAAAGTCCTGGCGACGGACTTGCGGGTGCCGTTCGTCGTGGTTCCTGTCACGACATACTGCCCTGCCGCCCACGGCATCGGTTTCGTGAACTGCGCGGCAGGATAGCTCTTGCCCGTTTGATTCCAATTTGAGTCAAACGATTGCGACGCTGCCTGTACCTGTGCGCTCGCGAACGACATGAACACCGCACCCGCCATGCCTGCAATCAGAGCCGAAACAACGGAACGTTTCATCTGCGCCTCCCGGACTCAAAGGATAGCGCCCGGCGCAAAAAGGAACGAGTGGGTCGCCTGTGCGCCGTGGCGTTTTGACAAAGAGAATCTACGCGCCGCGAAAGAGACGGTCAATAAAAATACGCGATTTTCGTTGATGCAGGGACGGAAGGCTTTTGCTTCGGTCTTTTCAGGGCCCAACGACTCCCGATACGAACCTCATGTTCGTTCGGGAGACCTGATGGACAACGACCGTCAGGCCCTGCCCTTTCGCGCCTGGATTGCGCTGTAGATCGCTTCCGAGGTTGCGGGAGCGGGCAGGAGAACCTCGCCGCCGGGCGCGCCGAATGCGGAAACAGCGTCCCGGATTGCTTCACGCACGGAAAATGCCAGCATGAGGGGAGGCTCGCCTACCGCTTTGCTGCCGTGGATTGTCCCCTGCTGCGCCGCGTTTGGCAGCATTGTCACGTGCATCTCCACAGGAGCGTCGCTGACGGCAGGGATCTGGTAGGTGCTTGCGCTGTGCGTGAGGAGACGCCCCTCCTTGTCCCAGGCAAGCTCCTCCCGGGTGAGCCATCCCGCACCCTGGACAAAGCCCCCTTCGATTTGGCCCAGGTCCACGCCCGGGTTCAGGGACTGGCCAACATCGTGCACGATGTCCGTGCGAAGCACCCTGTGCATCCCCGTGTAGCCGTCCACCTCAATCTCGCTCACGGCTGCTCCGCACGCGAAATAGTAGAAGGGATGGCCTTCCTGCTTTTCCCAGTTCCAGGTGATGCCGGGGGTGGCGTAATAGCCCGTTGCCGAGAGACTGATGCGCTTGCTGTACGCGTCCCTGCAGACTTCGGCAAAGGCGATCTGCGTCCCAGCGGCAGACCGGGCCTGCGCGAACCCATCCATGAAGATGACATCCTCAGGCATCACCGGCGCGCCGGCTTTCTGCGACAGGAGCCCTGCAGCGATAGGAGCCAGCCGTTCGCGAAGGGTCACGCAGGCGGCTCTGACCGCGGCACCGTTGAGGTCAGAACCGGAGGATGCGGCGGTGGCGGACGTGTTGGGCACCTTGTCAGTGCTTGTGGGCATGATGCGGAAGCTGGAGGACGCAAGCCCCAGCTCCCGCATGGCCACGCCGAGCACTTTTGTGTGAAGGCCCTGCCCCATCTCTGTGCCGCCGTGGTTCACCTGGACAGTGCCGTCCTGGTAGATCAGCACAAGGGCGCCCGCCTGGTTGTAGGCTGCCAGCGTGAAGGAGATGCCGAACTTCTCTCCCGTGATTGCAAGGCCCCGCTTTACGCCGTGATGCTGCCTGTTCCAGGCATCGATCTCCCGCCTGCGCCTCTGAAAGTCAGACTGGGCAAGCGCCTGCCGCCACATGGCCAGGAGCCTGTTGTCACCGATCTCCTGCCCGTAGTGGGTCGTGTTGGTTTCTCCTGACCCATGGTACATGTTGCGCTCACGCACAGTCTCGGGCGGCAGGTCGAGCCTGCGGGCAACCCTGTCCATGATCTCCTCCATCACCAGCATGCCCTGCGGTCCGCCGAATCCGCGGAAAGCCGTCTGCGACGTGGTGTTGGTCCGGACCACCCTGCCGGTGAAGGCCACTGCCGGGATGTAGTAGATGTTGTCCAGGTGAAAGAGCGCGCGGTCGATGATGGGCTGGGACAGGTCCAGCGACCAGCCGCCGTCGGAGAATATGTCCACGCGCACGGCAAGGAGCCTGCCCTCATCGTCATAGCCGGCAGAGTACTTCGACCAGAAGGGATGGCGCTTGCCGGTGATCATGATGTCGAGGTCCCGGTCCAGCTGCATGCGTACGGGCTTCCCCGTCCTGACCGCGGCCAGGGCCACAAGCGCGGCGAAGGTGTTCCCCTGCACTTCCTTGCCGCCGAACCCTCCTCCCATGCGGGGCGCCTGGACCACGATGCTGTTGCGCGGAGCGCCAAGAAGCTCGGAAATGATGGTCTGGATCTCCGAGGGATGCTGCGTGGAGGAGCAGACGAACAGGGTGCCTTTTTCTCCGGTCTCCGCCCAGGCGGCGTGCGTCTCCAGGTAGAAGTGCTCCTGGCCGCCTGAGCCGACGTCTCCCTCCAGCATATGCGGAGCGGAGGCGAGCGCCGCTTCGCAGTCCCCGCGCGTCAGCGTATGAGGATCTGTCAGGAAGCTTCCCTGCGCTATCGCTTCCCGTATCCCGAGGATGGGTTTCAGCGGCTCATAGTCCACCTCGACAAGGGCCGCAGCGGCCCGGCATTCCTTGATCGAATTGCCCACAACAAGGGCAATCACCTGGCCGTGGTAGAGGACCTCGTCAACCGCGAACAAGGGCTCGTCGTGCCGGGAAGTGCCGACGTTGTTGAGGCCGGGGATGTCCTCAGCCATCAGGACTGCGACCACTCCGGGGGCCTTTCGCGCCTTGTCCGCATTCCTGCCCCTGATCCGGGCGCGCGCGTACGTGGAGCACACGGGCCACGCTTCCAGCATAGGGCGTCGCTGGGCAAGGTCATCCACGTACAACGCCCCTCCGCTCACGTGGCCGCGGGCGCTCTCGTGATGCAGGCTGCGGGAGGCCTCGGCCGCGGCAGGCTTCTCTCCCGGGGGGAAGTCCAGACTGCCGTCCACAGCGATGCTCTGCTCGCCGCTGGCGAACTTCTCCCACAGGCTGACAATCAGGCCGCGGCGGTACGCCGCGCTGCCGCGCACATCGTCGATGGGCTGGTATTCGCCGGCAAGGGCCGCGGTCACCTCCTCCCGCGCTTCCTCGATTCTCCTGCCTTCAAGCGCAGCCTCCGCCGCGCGCGCCCGCCGGGGCGTCAGGGCCACTCCTCCGTATGCCATGCGGGCCTGGCGGACACGGTGGTCGGGCCCAAGCTCCATGCAGAACGCGCCGGCCACAATGCTGATGTCCAGCTCGCGGCGCTTGGATACCTTGATGAAGTCCACTTTTCGGGCGGATGCCTGCGCGGCCGGGATCCTGGGGATCACGATCTCCTTGATGATTTCCCCGGCCTGCAGTGCGGTCTTTCGGTAGCCCACAAAAAACTGATCCAGCGCAATCTTTCTTTCGGCCTTTGCCGTGGCAAGCACCAGGGAGGCGTCCAGGGTCAGGAGCACCGGCGCGCTGTCCCCGATGGGGGACGCCGTTGCCAGGTTCCCGCCCAGAGTGGCCCGGTTCCTGATCCCGCGTGAGGCGAACACGCGCAGCATCTTTGCCAGGGACGGGTATTCAGGGCCCAGAAGCTCCTCGACTGCAGTCAGCGTGGCTGCCCCGCCCACGCGCCATTCCGTGGTGCTGCCAAGGATCCGTGTGAGCTCAGGAACTCCCTCTGTTGAAATGAGAAGCGGGTAGGAAAGGAACTTCTTGTTGATGTCCACCCCAATTTCAGTGGCGCCCGCCACCAGGCGCGCCTGGGGGTTCTCTTTCATGAGGGCAAACAGATCATCGAGGGCGGTCGGTCTGAAGAAACGCTCGCCGCACGAAGCGTAGTCCAGATTCGAAAGCGGCTCCACGGCTGCGCCAAGTCTGGACCTGAAGGGGTCTGGTTTGCCGTTTTCCTTGTCTCTCTGGGCAAGCGCCCCCAGCGCGGCATCCCTGATGGGCCTGTAGCCGGTGCACCGGCAAAGGTTTCCGCTGAGCTGATCGCTGAGCTGGGCGGCGCTTCGACAATCCTGCCTGTACCAGGCCTCGAAAAGGGAAACGACGAATCCCGGCGTGCAGTAGCCGCACTGCGAGCCGTAGTTCTCCACCATATGCGCCTGGACGGGGTGCAGCGTTTCCTCCGCCGCAAGGCCTTCCACGGTGACGATCTCCCGGCCTGCGAACATGGGAATGAGCGCGATGCAGCTGTTGATCGCCCGGTAGGTCGGTCTGCCGGCAGCATTACGGTCCACAAGGGCAACGGCGCACGCCCCGCAGTCTCCTTCGGCGCATCCGCACTTGGTGCCGGTGTACCCATGGGTGCGCAGGTACTCGAGCAGTGTCGTAGTCGGGGCAATATCCTCCACGACGACGGTTTTTCCGTTGATGACCAGGCTGAAGCTCGCGGCTGCCTGGCGCGTGAGGTCGGCCTCTGGGGTGTTTTTTCGAGTGCGGGTCATCCCTCCGGGGCTTTTCATGATTCTAGTTTACTCACTGCCGAGGGCCGCTGCAACGGTGACCGCAACGACGGCGGTGGCGCAACCTCAGCAGTGCTACTGCGCTGGCCGCGTCCACACTTCGGAGAGCGCCCGCCAGTGATCCCGAGTGAGAAACCTGCTGGGGGTCACCCATTGATTGGAGATGCCTTCGGCACGTCCTGAAAGCAAGGCGATGGTGAGGCCCTGGGGAGAGACGGGGTTTCCTTCTTTGGGCCACAGCCCCACGGAGAGGATGATCCTGTCTTTTCCGAACTTCAGGAGGGAGCGGGCCACCTGGGCAGTATATTCTGCCGGCTTGCCGGCAAGCCCGAAATAGTCCCAGACGACCAGCCGGTCGGCCGATTGCAGCATGACTGCATAGTCCTGCCCGTGGGAAG
Organism: Spirochaetia bacterium; assembly: GCA_049515135.1. Taxonomy (GTDB): domain Bacteria; phylum Spirochaetota; class Spirochaetia; order SZUA-6; family Fen-1364; genus Fen-1364. The sequence goes on along the minus strand of JBEKUJ010000001.1, from coordinate 403,145 downwards.
AGCCGGCCCGGTCCAGGTGGTCCCATTCCACCTGCACGTCGAAGTAGAGCTTCTTGCCGTGGGCGTGTGCCGCAGAGGCAGCCCGCTGCAGAAAAAGGCCGACTTCGTGAGAGCGCCATGTGCCTATGGATGGGTCATCGATGTTGATGGAGCCGTCCGCGCTCCGCGGCCAGTCAGACCGCCCCGTGAAGAGCCGGTATGATGCCGCGTCATCGTCCCCGTACCCGTCGATGTAATAGTCCAGCTCGGTGAGAGAAACGGAGTTCACGGGGTAGCGGGCCGCAATGTAGTCGACCATTTCCACGAGGAGTGTCCCGAACTCCCCGTTCACAAGCTGGGAGGTGCTCACCAGGCCCTTGCTGTGCACTCCGCGCCACGAGATGGCGGCCGCCTCAGGATGGGCGGCAACGTAGCGAGGGGCAAGCACATCCACCACGGCGTCCACTGCGGCCCATGTGCCGAAGCGTCCGGCGTCGCGCCAGAGGAAGTCAACCGCAGTGTCGTAAACGTCGCCGGACCAGGAGCCGCGGTGCCAGCGCCACTTGAAGTAGGTCCAGTCCGGCCGTCCTGCGCCAAGGGCCACGGTGTTGACGTGGGCCGCGATCAGATTTTTCTCCAGCGCATCGAGGCCCTGGAGGCTTCGAGCCATGTTCGGGTAGTCCAGGCGCACAGCCCTGATGGGCCCGGACGGCACGGTATGCGGCGCGGCGGACTGGCCGGCTGCGGGTGGGGTGGCTGACAATGCAAGGGCCGCAAGCAGCCCCAGGACAGGGCAGGGCCGTCTCATCCCCGTGTCCCGCCGCTTACCACGCCGGTGCGTTCAAGCTTGTCCCATCTGGCCTGCCTTCCCCGAAGCTCCAGAAGGATGGCCCACACCGTGACGGCATCCATGAAGAACGAATAGAGGATCCACAGCGGGGTGAGAATGAGGAGTCGAAGGTCCTTCCATGCCCCGTCGAGGGCAATGGAGAACACGGAGGCCGCGAAAGCAAAGGCGATGCCGAGCCAGCCGACGACCCCGAGCAGGTTGACGGGAACAGGGCTCACTTCCTGCAAAGCGAGCATGGGAAGGATGATCATGGAAGCCAGCTGAAGCAGGGGGATGAGGACCATGCTCACCATGTTGATGCCGAGATAGAACGCGAACAGGCCATGGCGGGGGTTGAAGAACATGTCGCGATGCAGCCAGGAAGTCTGCAGCAAACCCCGCGCCCACCGCACCCGCTGCTTCCAGAGCCCCCGGATGGTGGAGGGCGTTTCAGCGCGCACCCGGGCCCGGGGTTGAAAGACCACGCGGTAGCCCGCCTTGTGCACGCGCCAGGTCAGCTCCAGGTCCTCCCCGATGAACCCTTCCCGGAAGGGCCCGGTCTTTTCAAGCGCGCTTCTTCGAAACGCGCCGAGGTTCCCTGAAACGATGGGTAGGCAGTTGATGACCGAGAGCGCCCGGCGCGCAAAGCCTGTCCCGACATGGGTCTGCAGCCCGGCCAGCCGGGTGAGGAGCCGGTCCAGGTTGACCGGGGAATCGCTCCCGCACACCGCCCCGACGCGCTCGCTCTCGAAAGCCGAAAGCAGCCGCTCGATGGTGTCGAGCTGGAAAATACCGTCGGCGTCGACAAAGAGGATGATTTCTCCCGCTGCCGAGAGGAGCCCGGCGTTCAGCGCCGACGCCTTGCCGCCGTTGCGCCTGGCCAGGACAGTCACCCCCGGGCGGCCCTCGTAGGTGCGCATCTGCGCCAGCGTATCATCAGTGGATCCGTCATCCACCAGGATGAGCTCCTTTTTCCCATAGGAAGTGGAGAGGATCGAGTCCACGCAATGGCGGATCACTTTTCCTTCGTTGAACGCTGGCACGATGATGGAGACGAGGGGAGGTTTGCCTTCAAAAACGGCAGGCCTGCGCCTGCGCAGCTCGAAGGCAACCGCCAGGGGGTAATACACCAGCGTCAGCAGGCCCACGGCGAAACAGGTGAACGAGATGATGGAAAAAACCGCCAGGAGGATGTTCACCTGCGGAATCCCCAGTCAGTGAGAGCAGCGTCCAGGATCTCTGGTGCGTGGGCAATATTGGCCCCGAATCGGGCGTTGATCTCCAGGACTGCCGGGTTGCCGTCACTCCCTCTGCGGATGTCGACATCAAGGGGCCCGACAAAGCCAAGGCTGCGGGCAGCCGCGCAGGCAAGGGCCGCAACGTCAGGGGCCGTCACGCGCTGGACCTCGGAGGCGTTCCCGACGATTCCCTCCTTGAGACGGGTCTTCTCAAGGACCACGACGACCTCGGATGCCCCGGGGCAACGCGGGAGAAAGACATTGGGGCCGTAATCGGTGCCGGGAAGGAACTCCTCCAGAATGTAGCTGTCATCAAGGGAAGCGATTGCCGGCCAGTCAGCCTGATACCTGACCGTTACCCCCCGCCCACCCCTGCCCACACGAGGCTTGCTGAGGCACGGCCACCCGAGCACTTGAGCCACCTCCGAAGGGGACCTGACCTCGGAGGGCAGGCAGAAGCGCGGGACAGAAACCCCGAGGGAGGAGAGGCGGCGACATGTCGTGAGCTTGTCGTTGGCTGTGCTCACGGCTTCGGCAGGGCCGATCATCGCGGGAACCGGGGAGATCCTGCTCCACTGCGATGCAATAGCGGGCAGCTCTTCGGTAACCGTGGGGATGAGAAGCTCGGCTTTCTCCCTGTCTGCCGCCTGCGCAAGCGCTGCCAGGAAGCCCGGATCATCGGCCAGCGGCACCCGGGAGAAAGAGCTTACTGGAGCTTTCACCTCCCGGGCGTCGACGCCCGCCACGAAGTGTCCTCGTGCTAGGAGCATGGCGGTGATATTCTGGCCCGCGGGGCCGCCAACTCCCGTGACCAGGATCCGCGCCACAGCGGCTACCCGATGCGGGAGAAGTTGGCCCGGACCACCTCGAAAGCCTCGGCAAAGCGCAGCTTTGCCTGCCCGCCGCGGAAGACCGCAACTCCCTTCACGCGCTCGGACTGGACGTACGGCTTGTAGCGCTGGTCCCAGTGCTCCCTGATGCTCTCGATCTTCACGTCGATGTAGTCAGCGACATCCATGAAAAAGGAGGGGAGGAAATCCTGCGTCGCCGAGGGGCTCTCGTAGCAGAATATCGTGTCGTGATTGCGCGCCGCGCGCAGCGTTGCCTCGTGAACGGCCCGGTGGTCCTGGTGCAGGTCATGGAGGGAATGGGTGAAGATCATGTCAGGCTTGCACAGGGCGATCTGCTCTTCGATGATGCGGATCATGTCCACGCCGCGCTCAGAGAGCCGGGTGTCGGGAAAGCTTTCAACCCGCACGCTGTCCAGACCGAGGAACGTGGCCCCGTTTTTCGCCTCCGCGGGGCGCACCGTGCTGTCACCGCCCCTCTCTCCGCTCGTCATGACCAGTCCCCAGATCACATGGCCCGTGTCGTGCATTCGCGCCATTGTTGCTCCGCAGGCGATCTCGATGTCATCGGGGTGCGCCCCAACGACGAGAACGCGCACCAGCCGGCTCTCCCTGCGCTCGGCGATCACCCGCAGCCCGATCAGGAGCACCACGAGCGCGCTCAAGCCGACCATGCTCACGTACTCCGAGGCCACGTCCAGAACTGACGCCGGGACGCCGCTGTGCCGGGATACCAGGGACACGAGCCGGACAATGTTGAGCATGGTGGAGAGAACGCCGACAGCGAGTATGAACCAGTACAGGAGAGAAGCGCGGCGGATGTTTCTTCGCAGGAGACGGCGGCTTCCCAGAACGTATGCCACCATGGCCAGGAAGGCTGCCGTTACGATGGCGTGCCCGACCACCTCGTAGGGCACAAGCGATTCCCTCAGCATTTTTCGCTCATTACTTTCACCTGCCATTATACCTCCGAAAATCAAATTTCAATAGCGGACCTGCTGTTCAGCTCCAGGATTGCACATTGGAATCCCGGCGCGTCTGCATTATTTTTCACTGGTACGGGGTCAATCAGACGCGGGTTCCGCGGGGCCCCGGGAATGTGGCAATTCTGATGTTCATGGAGAAAGAAATGCGATCCTTCGCTATTACTCTCATATGTCTTCTGATTCTCCCCGGTTTTCTTCCCGCACAGTCACAGTCCTCGGTGCAGGATATGCTGGCCCGCGGAGATGCGCTGCGCCATCAGGGCGACTACTCGGGAGCCCTTGCGGTCTATCAGGAGGCCATCGCTTCCGGCGGCGAAAGCTCCGAGGCATGGAAGAGGGTCGCGTGGGCGCAGAAAGCCCTCGGCCACTTCACGGCGGCTCGGCAGGCTTTTGAAAAGGCCCTGGCTCTCGATCCCAACGACAAGGAGGCGCAAGACGACCTGACCAGCCTGAAGCTTTCCCGCGGGCTCACCCTGCGCGGATGGATGGGCGGCACGGAACCCGGCACATCGGCCACCGCGGCTGACGGAGAGCTGTGGTTTGGAGGCATCGACCAGCTGGATCTGTCCGCGGGCGGGGGTTGGACTGACAACGTTTTCTACAGCTCCTGGAAAGCGTTTGCCACGGCGTACTGGTTCTTTCTCCCCGAATCCTACGCAAAGCTGAAGCTCGGGATGTGGGGCTACACCTACACGGTTGCCAATGCGCCGGTGCCTGATTCCAGCGCGTACCAATACGATCCCAGGGTCCAGGCCGAGGTTTCCCACTGGTTCACCGGGTACCTTCGAGCCGGTCTTGGGTATCAGCTCGATGTGCCCAACTTCCAATACGACACGTCCACCTGGATCATGACGCACAAGCTCACCGGAGAGCTGGAGACCAGGTTCGGGGGGTTCCATCTCTGGGGGACCGCCGGCATGCTCTACGATCCGGACCCCAACCTGACGGTTGTCGCCAACTCGCCGGGCAACACGGCGCTTGCCCCGACCTCTGTTGTGTACCGCTATGACTTCCTCTATGGAGCGGGTGCATCCTACGAGGGGAGCATCTGGAGCCTGGGGGCCCGGTTTCTCACCAACCGGGACCTCGATTCGAGCTATGCCTGGTCCATCATCTCCCGATTCACCCTGCAACCACTGGATAAGCTGTCATTCGACCTGGAATGGATTTTCGATCGATATTCGGCAAGCTCAGGAGGCCCGTACGCCAATAACTTTGGCAGCATTCTCTGGGGTGAAGTGGGGTATGAGGTGCTGCGGGGTGTGGTGCTTTCCGCGGGCCTCAAGTGGGTGGACAACCCCGGGCCGACCAGCGTGACGAACACTGCCGCCAGGAACGATGTCTCAGTGCTCCTGAGCCTCCAGTACCGCACAGGGTTGTACTGAAGCGCAGGGACTTTGGACGGGTCTTGTGCACGGTGATATCATGAACTGTTGGAAAAGGGATTGAAGATATGGCGAATGGTTCTATGGGGGAGGGACGGCGCTCATGGCCTCCCCGTGGCTGGCCTTTGTATCTTCCCATCTTTCTGACAGCAGTCGCCGGCCTGGTCATCACTCTTGTAGTTTTCCTGGTATTCCAGGGCTCTGAGCGGGCCCGGATGCACAGCGAGTTCGAAACCATGGCGGCAGACCGGGCGCAGGCCATCCGCGCGGCTCTTGCCGAGGATTTCACGGAGATGGACCTGCTTGCCGGCTACGTCAGGTCGTCCCTGGAGCTCTCAAAGAGCCGTTACGGGGAGTTCGCGCTGGAGTTCGGAAAGCTCGCACGGCGTGTCCCTACTCAGGAGTCGGACACGCAGGCTGTGGCTTTCATCTCGCGCGTGGCAGGCGCTGACCGGACTGCGTTCGAGTCGTCATGGGGGAAACAGGGGCCCGGGGGCTTTACAATCACGGAGCTGGGAACCGGCAACGAACCCCATCCGGCGGGGAAGAAGAGCATCTATTTCCCTGTCACCGTCATAGAGCCGTACGAAAGCACCACCGCTATGGGAGGTCTGGATTTCGGGTCGGTCCCGGCAATGAGGTCCGCCCTTGACAAGGCGGTTGGGACAGGAAGGATCACGACGAGCAGCGGCACGCGCCTCCCTGCTGCGGCCCCGCACCCCGTGATCTGGCAGTTCCTTGCTGTCTATCGCGATTCTTCAGCTGCAGCGTCCCCTTCTGACCGCGGCCAGATGCTCGGCGTTGTCGCCACGGCATTCAGGATCGACCAGATGGTGGAGCTTGCGCTCAAGGACCTGAGCCCTGCGGGGATCGACATCGAGCTTCTGGACCTGCAGGCGCCTGCTAACCAGCAGGAATTGTATTACCGCAGGGCCAAGGTTGTCGGCTACGAGGTCACCCCATTGCTTCGCAACTGGCTCTCGTGGAGCACGACCATCGACTCGGGGGAACGGACCTGGACCATGCGCGCATATCCGACCCATGATTTCATGGCGAAGCACAGCTCGTGGCAGTCTTGGGTCATCCTGGCAGGAGGCCTTCTCATAACGGCCATGGGAAGCCTGTATTTCGCGGGCGGCCTGCGGAGAACGGCCCGGGTGGAATCCCTGGTGGCTGAAAGGACGCAGGCTCTTGCTCTTGAGGTTGCCAAGCACGAGCAGCTTGAGAAGGCGCTGGCGGAGTCCCGCACCACGCTGGCAGGACAGGTGGATCGGCTGGCTGCGAAGAACAGGGAGGTGCAGCAGCTGAACGAGGTGGGCGACATGCTCCAGTCCTGCGTGTCCACCGAAGAAGCGTACCCGCTCATCCGACAGCACCTCCCCGGCCTCCTCCCCGGCACATCGGGCGCGCTCTACGTTCAGGACCCGCAGAAGAACGTGTTCACCGCCATGGCAGACTGGGGGGAGCGGCCGCCGGCGGCCGCTGCGTTCACCGCGGAGGACTGCTGGGCCCTGCGCAGAGGAAGGGTCTACCCGCCCAGTGGTTCCTCCCAGGCGTTGCCGTGCCGCCATCTGGCGCCCGGCCAGGAGGAAGGATCGCTGTGCGTCCCTATTGCTGTTACGGGAAAGACCATCGGACTCTTCCACGCATTTCGCTGCCCTGAGGAGTCGCATGCCTTCGCGGTTTCTGTTGCCGAGCACATCGGGCTTGCCCTGTCCAACCTCATGCTTCGAAGCGACCTGCGGCAGCTCTCTATTCGCGACCCTCTCACCAGCCTGTTCAACCGTCGGTACATGGAGGAAACCCTGGAGCTGGAGATCAGCCGCGCTGAGCGCAAGGAGCATTCCATCGGCGTCATCATGCTGGACATCGACCACTTCAAGACGTTCAACGACCGCTTCGGCCACGCGGCCGGTGATGAGCTGCTGCAGTCACTCGGGCAGCTCCTCAGGGACAATCTCCGCGCCGGGGACGTGGCGTGCCGCTACGGGGGGGAAGAGTTCGTGCTGATCCTGCCTGAGGCCACTGAGGATGCTGCCACCCGGCGGGCCGAGGACCTTCGAGCGCGGGCTCATGAAATGCAAGTCAGGCACCTCGATACAGTGCTGGGACCCGTCAGCATCTCTCTGGGCGTCGGGCTGTACCCCGACCACGGAAGGACCCGGGACCTGCTGCTTGGCTCCGCGGATGCTGCCCTCTACAAAGCCAAGGCGGCCGGACGCAACAGGGTTGTGATCGCCCAGACAGCGGGCGGGTGATGCCGGCAGGGAGGCCGTCGCCTAAGCTTCGGCCTTCGCCTCGGTGCCGAACCTGCGGCCCGCAAGCCCCACTCCTCCAGCATCCTGAGGTTTTCCCCGCCGCCAGCGGGCAGCGACGAACCCGATCACTGTTACCAGGAAAGTGCTGTCCAGTTGATCATTCTGCATGCTCCCCAAAAGACAGATTCATGCCCTGCCCAGGTAGGCGATGAGCGTGAGACCGACTGTCACGATGATCGAAGCGAGCTGAAACCAGTAGAAGAAGGGGACCCCGACGAGCTCAGGGGCTCCGGTCGGTCAAACGGCGAAAGTCACTTTTCGGTACCAACGGGTCGCAGGTGCCGCCCTTTCGGCTTTCCCCCTACCTTCCCGTCCAGGAAAATCGTCTCCCCACGCAGCATCGTGCGGCGCACGGAGCCGCGCAGCGTCCGCCCCACGTACGGGCTCAGCCGATGGCGGTCAAGGAGCTCGTCCTCCGTGACGTGCGTCGAGACGGAGATGTCGATGAAAGCCAGGTCCGCATCCGCGCCCACCCGAACGCCTCCCTTGCCGGGAAGCCGGAAGCGCCGGGCCACGTTGTCCGACACAAGCCTCGCAATCAGGGCAGGGGGCAGATCGAGGGTCAGAAGGGCCCGGAGGGTCGCCTGCGCTCCGCTGATCCCTCCCCAGACCTTGAAGAAATCCGTCCCTTGTTTCATGTCAGACGGGGACGGGGAATGGTCGGAGCCTATCGTGTCGACATGGCCGGCGGCCACTTCCTGGACCAGGAGCTCCCGCTCTGCCGGGGGCCGCAAGGGGGGCGAACATTTGGCCCTGGCCCCCAACTTCTCAATATCCTCATCCGACAGCAGGAGATAATGGGGGCACGTCTCGCAGGTGGCATCGCAGAGCCCTGCCTCCACTGCGTGGCGGATGAGCCTGACCCCCCGCGCCGAGCTGGTATGAACGACATGAAGCGCGCAGCCCGCGTCCTCGGCAAAGGCCAGGGCGCGTGAGACGGCCTCCGCCTCCGCCGCGATGGGCCGGGAGTCCAGGTAGTCCCGCACGGAAGTCCTTCCTGCTGCGCGCGCTGCGGAGGCCAGGGCGCTCGTCATCCCGTTGTTTTCCGCGTGAACGGCGACGGGGAGGCCGAGGCGCGCTGCCACCCGCATTCCCCGATACAGCGACTCGTCGTCGCAGGAAGGGAAATCATCGATCCCGCTTGCGGACATGAACGCCTTGAAGCCGACCACGCCGCGCGCCGCCAGGGGTTCCAGCTCGTCGATGTTGTCCGGCGTCAGCCCGCCCCAGAGGGCGAAATCCGCAAAGGTCCGGCCGGTGCAGGCGGCAAGCTTCCTGTCGAAGGACGCGGCATCCAGGGTGGGGGGGGAAGAGTTCAGCGGCATGTCGATGAAAAGCGTCCCGCCGCCTGCCGCAAGAGCGGCAGAGCCGGTGGGGACACCTTCCCAGGAATCCCGGCCCGGGTCATTGAAGTGCACGTGGGCATCCAGCACGCCGGGGAAGACGTGAAGGCCGCGGGCATCGATTGTCTCCCGGGCGCGCCCGCGTGAGATTTCCGGCGCAAGCTCGACGATTCGGCCACCTTCGATCCCTATGTCCAGCTCCTCGACCCCCGATGCTCGAACAACTCTCCCGCCCCTGACCAGACTGTCGAAAGCCATCCCTTTCAGCTCCCCCGATAGGTGGAATAGGACCACGGAGAGACGAGCAGCGGCACGTGGTAGTTCCCGGCAGGGTCGTCGACCGCGAAGACGATCGGCACGTCTTCGAGGAACCGGCCGGCATCAGGGTCTCCCCTGCTGCGAAAGTACTCGGCGACATGGAAGACGAGCTGGTAGGTTCCGGCCGTAAAACCTGCTCCTTCGAGCAGGGGTGAATCGGTTCTGCCGTCGGAGTTGGTGAACACGCTGGCCAGCGTCGCCGTCGAACCCTTTCCGGGCTTCAACTCAATGCGCATGCCTTGCGCCGGCTTTCCCCGCGCCGTGTCCAGCACATGGGTCGTCAACTTTCCCATTTTCATTCCCTCGCGATTGTTCCCTTGATCAGGCCGTACGGCTCGCTGGTGGCGACGAAGATCTCATTCGGGTTGTCCATGTCGAACGGGCCCAGATTCACAAGAAGCCGGTGCTGATTCGGCATGGTGAGGCTGACGGACGTGATCTGCGGCAGTCGGGCCAGCAAGGCCTCCCCGATGGCGTAAATAGTCTGCTGCACGCTTGCGCTGTCGTGCCTGGCAAACGCCTCCAGAAGCGTGCACCGGGCCGTTTCAAAGACTTCCGTGAACGCCGCCGCTCCTGCGGCGTACTCCCACGTTGCATCGATCCGCGTCGCGAAGATCCGGTCCCTTGTCTCGGGAAGAGTCGTGTAGCGGTCCCTGAAGAACCCGGTAAAGCCCGATCTGGTTGTCTTGATGACCTCCAGCCCCTTCACCCCTCCGGAGACCGAAAGCGCGCCTGATCTCTCCTGGCGCAGCCGGCAGACGCGGTATCCGGACCCTCCCCGGGTGAAGGAGTGAGGATGCGGCGAGCCATCAACCGTGATGCGCGTCCACGGCTCCTGCTCCATCGTCACCTCGGTCCACGCCACCTGGTCGTACTGGAGGAAGTGCCGGGCAAGGACGCCTGCAAAAGCCTCCGGAGAGTCGAAATCGTGTTCCCTGGCCAGCGCGTAGACGGTGTTCTTCATTGTGTCCGTAGGGATGCATGATGAATTGTCCCCGTGGGTGTAGACGCGATCGAACGCTCCGCCCAGCATGATCTGCACGTTGAGCTCGTGCAGGGTGTGCGTCTGCCCCAAGCGGACGACTTTTGTCAGCCGCACATCGCACTTTCCGTACGAGTTATCCGCGAGTCGGACCATTCAAGCCTCCGTCACCGCGTCCAGCAGACGCAGCCAGGCGATCTTGCCGATCTCAGCAAGCGCCGTGGCGATCTCCTGCTGCTTGGACTGGCTCAAACGCTCAGGGAATGCCCGCAGGATGGCCTCTTTCCTGTTTTCCCGCGCGCAGATGACGAACGGGAAGCCGAACTTGTCGTGGTACTCCCGGTTGTAGGTACTGAACAAGCCGACTTCCTCGGCGGAAAGCGAGTCCAGCCCTGCCGCGGCCTGCTCCCGGGCGGAGGCGTCGGTGAGACCTCCGCTGGCTGCAAGCCGTCCGACAAGGTCGGGATGGGCGCGGATCAGGCCGATCTTCTCTTCGGCGTCGGCCATCTCTACGGTTGCCACGAGCTGGCTGTGGAGAGCGGAAAGCGTTCCAAAGGGCCTTCGCTCCCAGGTGCGATGCGCCACCCAGGGTGAATGCTCGAAGAGAGGACCGCACACGGAAACGAACCCCTCCCTGTCCGCGAGGTTCAGCTTTGACAAGGCCACCGGTGCGCCGCTCATGCGCTGAAGGCCTCCACGAGGACCCGCGCCGCCAGCGCTATGTGCTCGATTCGACTGAACTCAGCCGGGTTGTGGCTGATCCCGTCCCTGCTGGCGACAAAAAGCATCGCGGCGGGCAGCGCAGGAGCAAGGATTGCCGTGTCGTGCAAAGCGCCGCTCACAGCGTCCGGAAGCCTGAGATCCAGCCGACGCCCCGCCGCGCGAAGCATCTCGCACATGCCGGAGTCCATGGGCACGGCCGGAACCTGCTCCGTGCAGGCGATCTCGATCTGCAGTCCCCGGGCGGCCGCTATCTGCAGGAGCTGGGCCCTCAGCCGCTTCTCTCCGCGATTGAGAACGGCGTCCGAAGGAGACCGGAAATCGACGCTGAACCGCGCGCGTCCCGGAATCACGTTCAGCGCGTTCGGATGCGCCTCTATCCGTCCCACAGTGATCACCGTGTGATCCATCTCCTGATCCAGCTCCTTCCCAAGAGACTCCAGGAAGACCATCGCCTGCGCCGCGCCCGCGAGGGCGTCAAGGCGGTCAGCCATCTTGGTGGAGCCGGCGTGGTTGGCCGCGCCGGAAAGCGTGCACCAGTATTGGCGCCGGCCGTTGATGCCGGTGACGACTGCAAGGGGTTCTCCCGATTTCCAGAGGGAAGGTCCCTGCTCGATGTGCACTTCCACAAGCCCGCGGTAGCTCGCTGCGGAAAACCGCTCCGATGCAAGGCGCGCGGGATCCACGCCGTGATCAGCCCCCGCGCTCAGATAGTCCCTTCCTTCCGCATTGCGAAGGGAGCCGAGCTCTCCCGGTCCCAGGGTTCCCACCCAGGCTTTGCTCCCCAGCATGCCTAGGTTGAAAGTGGTCCCCTCCTCCTCGGCGAATACAATCAGCTCCATGGCCGATTGCGGGGCTGCGCGGAGCACCTCCAGGGCAGTCACGACGCCGACAACTCCGTCAAACCTGCCGCCGGTGGGCACGGAGTCGACATGAGAGCCGCACAGCCAGGCCGGGGCCTCCCACCCCAGCGCGGCAGGCCGCGCGTGCACATTGCCGGCTGCGTCCACGCGAGTCACGCAGCCCGCGGCCTGCGCTTCGCGCATCACGTAGTCGCGGGCTTTGCGCCACGCCGGGGAGAAAGTGGGCCGGCTGCAGCCGGTTGCGGGGTCCTGCTCCGAGAAGGCTGCGATCGCCTCGATGTCCCGGGCCAGGCGCTTGCCGTCCACCGCCGCGGAAATCGAAGAGGTCACTTCCCGAAATCCCTGCGCCACTGCGCCCCCGCGCGCTCCATGGCGCTCTCCGCCGCGGTCCTGCGCAGCCTGGCGAGCTGCGGCATTCCCAGCGCCCATTCCTGCATCCAGTCGCGGGCAAAGATGCCCTTCTCCGTCTCCTGGAAAATCTGGCGCACCGCCTCCTCGTTGATCACGCGCGGGCCCCGGGTGCGGACGGCGAACTCGCAGGTGCGGCTGCTGCGGGTGGTGAGGTAGTTCTCGATGCCGTTCTCGTCCATGACGTCCATGACGCTGCGCAGCGAGCGCACGGCCTTTGCATATGCGAAGCTTGGGGAGTAGCCGTTGTCCACCATGACCTGGAAGCACAGCCTCATGAGCTGGATGGCGCCGCCGTAGAGGATCTGCTCCTCGAAGTTGTCCCCTTCGGTTTCATGCTGAAAGGAAAGCTCCACCACGCCCGCGCGCGTGGACCCCACGGCCTTGGCGATTGCCAGCACGATCTGCCGGGCGTCTCCCGTGGCATCGTGCTCCACGCTCACGCATCCGTACACCCCCTCACCCTTTTTATATTTTTCCCGGACAAAAGCGCCGGGCGCGTTGGGAACGAAGAGCACGGTATTCACGTCCTCGGGGGGCCGGATGGCGCCATACAGGACGTTGAAGCCGTGGCAGAAGCACAGGGTGTGGCCCGGGCGCAGATGCGGGGCAATGTCGGCGGAGTACAGCGCCGGCTGGGCAGGGTCAGCAAGCTCGATGAGAAGAATATCAGCCTTTTCCGTGGCTTCCGGGATGCTCATGGCCGTAAACCCATCTGCCTGTGCCTGCGCCCGGGAGGCGCTCTGTTCGGGGGGCCGCGTCCCGACGATGACGGTGCACCCGCTGTCCCGGGCGTTCGCAGCCTGCACTTTTCCCTGGATCCCGTAGCCGATCACGGCGATGGTCCGGTTTTTCAGGATGCTCATGTCCACGTCAGCGTCGCGGTAGATCTTTTCCATGGGGTCCCCTTTATAATGGAATCTCTCTGTTGACGTTCTTGTAGTAGATGTACCGGGAGGCCTGAGGGCCCGTGGCATAGTAGCTTTGCGGGCAGAAGGGCCCCATCCAGATGAAGTCCGTTGCCTCCACTTCCATCCAGGAATCGCCCAGGAAATACACGCCCTTGCCCTGGAGCATGTACAGGCCGTGCTCCATCACGTGGGTCTCCGTCACCGGGAGGCTGTGTCCCGTATCGAAGGTGAAGATGTTCATGGCCATGTCGAAGGCCAGGTCATTCGGGAGCAGCTCCTGCAGCCGGGCGCCGGGGTCTCCATAGTACACGGAGCAGGAGACGTCAGCCTGGTTGCCGACGCGACTGGCGCACGGGGGAATGCCCGGGGCTTCTTCGTACTGCTTGCGCAGGAGCAGGAGGCTGGTCTCCTCCTTTGCCTCCGCGCGGAAGTCGTCCCTGGGGCAGACCAACGCATAACCGCCCTGGCCAAGGACGTGGTCGCGGCCGTCAATCTTCAGGGACATGCTGCCGGAGAGAACATAGAAGAAAAACTCGATCCTTCCGTCCGCCGCGTGGGCGCCGGAGCCGCCCGCCGGGAGGTCAAGCATGTACTCCGCAAAGCCGGCGCCCAACGCCGGTCCGGCGAGCACGCGCGCCTGCGCCTGCGGCCACTCGGGGAGCCGGGAGAAAGGGATTCCCTCCAGGGGGAGCACGGCGTAGCGGGGAGTCACGCGGGTGCGGCTTCCAAGGAGCTGGTCCTGGGCTCTCATCGGTTCCTAATATAATCAAAGAATTGTGGCGTGGCGGCGTGCCCGCGGATGCGCTATACTTGACCAGTGGCTCCGCGGGGGACCGCCGGCCTGGCTCACGATGTGGAGGGGCGATGAAAAAAGCGGTAGCGATAGTGATCCTGCTGCTCCCGGTCGCAGCTCTGGCCGCAGACGACATCTTCGATCTTGCAGAGCACGGCACGCCAGCCCAGCTGCAGGCGGCCGTTGCCCGCGGGGCGGATGTCAACCAGAAAGACAAGAACGGGTGGACCCCGCTGATGCATGCAGCCGGGCTCACCATGTCCCCCCGTATCATCTCCGAGCTGCTGGCCGCGGGAGCGCGGGTCAGCGAAGCTGATTCCAAGGGTCAGACGGCCATTCTCCTTGCAAGCCGCTCCAACGTTCGTTCCGAGGTCATAGCCGCTCTGCTCTCCGCAGGGGCGGAGGTGAGCGCGGCATCAAAAGAAGGCGAGACGCCGCTCATGGCCGCTGCCGCGCACAATTCGAACTCCAGGGTCGCGGCCTTGCTGCTGTCCCATGGCGCAGAGGTGAACGCCCGCAACTCGGACGGCATGACGCCTTTGATGCTTGCCGCAATGCTCAACGAGGACAGGCACAGCATTTCCACCCTCGTTGCCGGGGGCGCCCGAGTGAACGATCGCGGACCCGGGGGAAAGACGGCGCTCATGTATGCGGCCCGGTTCGCCACGAACCCCGAAGTGGTCTCCGCCCTGCTGGTTGCCGGAGCGGACCGTTCAATGAAATCCACGGACACGCTCACCGCCTGGGACTACGCGAAGTCGAATCCCAGCCTTGCCGGAACCTCCGTGCCGCGTGTTCTCGCGCCGGGCAAATAGCGGAATGCCCTTGCGCCGGACGATGATCCGCGCAAGAATGGCGGAGGAGACAGCCGTGGCGCGCATCTTGCAATTCGACAAAGGCAGGCGCGGCAACCCGGGCAACATCGACGCGGCCAAGGTCTGGCAGTATGTCCTTCCCCGCCTCGGATTTCCCCTGCCAGATTTCATCTCCGACGAGATCGACAGGATCATCGGTGAGATCTGGAACGCTTCCGACCGCGAGATCAGCTACTATGACTGCGTCAGCGCCCTGGATTCTCTTGCAAACCTGGACATCATGATTCCCATGGCGCGGCGGGAGAAGATCGTGGCCCTGGTCTTCGAATATCTGGAGAAGAACGGCTTCATCTACGATGGGAAGTGAGCGGCCCCTTGAGAAGGCCGGTAGATCTCAGTCCTGTTCCTGCCGTTGTTCTTTGCCCTGTACAGGGCCATGTCCGCGTTGCGCACAAGTTGATCCGCACCCATTGCTTCTCCAAGCTCCGCAACGCCGAGACTGACGGTGACCCGGGGCAGCTCCTTCACCAGGTCTCCCTGCACGGACTCTCTGAGACGCTCGGCAACGCCGTATGCGGTCTGCGCATCGGTGCCGGGAAGGGCCATGACGAACTCATCCCCGCCCACGCGTCCGATGAAGTCATACAGGCGCAGGTTCTCTTCCAGACGGGAGTAGATCTCCTTCAGCACTCCGTCTCCCACCTGGTGGCCGTAGTCGTCATTGATTCTCTTGAAGAAATCTATGTCGATGAACACTACGCACAGCGCGCTTGCCAGGCGGCTGCATCGGTCAACCTCGCTCTCCAGCCGGGAGGCAAAGACCCGCCTGTTGGGCGCGCCGGTCAGCTCATCCACCGTCGCGAAGTGCTCCAGGCTTTTCTGCCTCTCCCAGGCCTGCGCAAGGATGTGCGCCGCAAGAAAGGAAGCGACAGCCGCGGTCAGGACGGCGACCATCAGCCAGCCCAGGAAGAACGTCAGGCGCACGCCGCCGAACGCGAGGAGACTGAAGGCAAGCCCCAGGAGCCCCGCGAGGATGGTCGTCCCCGCCGTGAATGTCCAGAACAACGCCCGCGGACTGAAGAAGCTCACCCGCTCCCGCATGTTCCTGGTTGGCCGCTGCCTCACCGTTGGCTGACTCTTTGCCTGCTTTTTTAATTTGCCGTCACTGATTTCCATCACCCCTATTGTACGGCGCTTTTGCCCTTCCACACATACAGTATGGTGCCATTTTCATCCCGAATGCGCCAGATGCTCCGGCGCACCTTTCCGTACCTTGACATTGCGATGCTCTGATTCTAATGTAGCGCAAAACATCCATCTGCATAGAGAGGCGCCCATGGCAGTCAATATCGAGCAGGTCGTCACGAAGAAGCAGACGCGGGAGTTCATCAAGTTTCCCTATACTCTCTACAGAAATGACGCAAACTGGGTCCCCCCGCTCCTCATGGATGACTACCGCAAGGTCAACCGCAAGAAACATCCATTCTACCAGCACGCGGAAGCGGAGTTTTTCCTTGCCCGTAAGGACGGGGCTCCGGCGGGAAGGATCGCGGCAATCCATGACTCGATCTGGGAGAAGACCCACCATGAGAAGGCGGCCTACTGGGGCTGGTTCGAGTGCGTGGATGACCCTGCCGTGGCAAAGGCCCTTTTTGACGCCGCGTTCGAGTGGGCGCGCAAGCGTGGCTGCGTCCGGATCATCGGCCCCATGTCTCCCAACGCAAACGATATCATCGGCTGCCAGATTGAAGGGTTCGAGGGACCGCCTGTCCTCCTGATGCCCTACAACCCGCCCTATTACGACCGGCTGATCCAGGGGTACGGAAGCAGGAAATGGAAAGACCTGGTGGCCTGGCTGATGGACAACCCCGAGATCCCGGAGCGACTGGCCAAGATCATGCCCCGGGTGGAGGCAAAGGGCGGCTTCAAGCTTCGCACCCTGAACATGAAGGACTACGACAACGAGATCAAGCGTTTCAACGACCTGTATAACCAGTTCGAGCAGGTCAACGCCGTCTTCACTCCCATGACGCCGGCGGAAATCGAGTTGATGGCGAAAGACCTGAAGATCGCTGTTGATCCGGACCTCATTTTCTTTGCCGAGGTGGACGGAAAACCGGTGGGAGTGTCTCTGACCATGCCGGACTTCAACGTCGGCTTCAAGGCGGCGCATGGGCACCTCCTGCCATTCGGCATTTTCCACCTGCTGACCGCCAAGAAGAAGACCCCGCTGGTGCGCACCATCAGCATGGGGGTACTCAAGGACCATAGGAACCGCGGGATCGACCTGGCTTTCTATTACTACAGCTATAAAAATGGCGTCCCCAAGGGGTACGTGGCCGCCGAGATGTCCTGGGTGGAAGAGGACAACGTGAACATGACCAATACCGCCGTGAAGATAGGCGGGAAGCCCTACCGCAAGTACCGGGTCTACGAGCACAAGCTGTAAAGGCAAACGCCGGTTTCCGTGAGCAGCGATCTCCTTCTCCATAACGGCACTTTTCATACCATGGAGCCGCGCGCGCCGGGCGCTTCGGCCGTGGCCATCCGCGACGGCCGCTTCCTTCACGTCGGAGACCGGGAAGGCGCGCGCGCCGCGCTGAGCGGCAGCGGCGGCGTGCGAGAGGTGGACCTCGGCGGTCGGTGCGTTCTACCGGGTTTGACAGACAGCCACCTGCATTTCATGTGGTACGCGCAATCCCTGAACGGCGTTGACGCAGAGACCGCCACCCTTGCGGAGGCGCTGACGCGAGTAGAGACCCGGGCCGCGGAATCCCAGCCGGGGCAGTGGATCATCGGCTCAGGGTGGAACCACAACGTTTGGGGCACCGGCGCGCTCCCCGACCGGCTTTCCCTTGACCAGGCGGCTCCGCGTAATCCGGTGATGCTGGAGGCAAAGAGCGGGCACGCTCTCTGGGTCAACTCTCTGGCCCTGGAGAGGGCGGGGATCCGCCTCGATACCGCTGATCCCGAGGGCGGGAAGATCGTGCACGGACGGGATGGGCTGCCCTCAGGGATACTGCTGGAGAACGCCATGCGCCTGGTGCAGGCGGTCATCCCCAGACCTTCGGCCCATGAGCTGGCACGCATGATGCTCCCGGCTCAGGCGGAGGCTCACCGCCGGGGGCTCACCGGCGTGCATGACTTCGACAGGACACTTGCGTTCGAGGCGTTCCAGGAGCTTCGCGGGTCTGGGGAGCTGTCCCTGCGCGTGCTCAAGGGCATTCCTCACGAGATGCTGGGGCAGGCAATCAGCCTCGGGCTTCGAACGGGGTTCGGGGACGGGATGCTGAGGCTGGGGCCGGTGAAGATGTTCGCAGACGGCGCACTGGGCCCGCAGACCGCCGGGATGCTTGCTCCCTACGAGGGCACCTGGTCAACGGGCATCCCGACGCTGAACGAAGAGCAGTTGTTCAGCGACATCCTTCGCGCCAATTCCGCGGGGCTCGCCTGCGCCGTGCATGCCATCGGGGACGCTGCGTGCCATGTCGTTCTGAACGCCTTTGAGCGGACCGCCTCCCACCTGAGCCGGGTGGGAAAGAGTGCGGGTCTGAGAAACCGCATCGAGCATGCGCAGCTCCTGCACCCGAACGACATCTCGCGTTTTGCCGGGCTCTCTGTCATCGCTTCCATGCAGCCGTTGCACGCAACCTCGGACATGCTGATCGCGGAGCGCCACTGGGGAGCGCGCTGTGAAACCGCCTACGCCTGGAAGTCCCTCCTGGAAAGCGGCGCCAGACTTGCTTTCGGGTCCGACTGCCCCGTGGAGACCCCGGATCCTCTTGCGGGGATACACGCGGCCGTCACGCGGCGCCGGGCGGACGGCAGCCCCGGGCCGGACGGCTGGCGGCCCGCCCAAAGGCTGAGCGTGGAACAGGCCGTGCACGGATATACCATCGGCGCCGCATACGCGGCCGGCCGTGAGGCTGAGCTGGGCTCCATTGCCCCGGGAAAGCTTGCCGACCTGACGGTGCTGGACCGGGACATCTTCACCATTGCGGCGCAGGAGATCCGCGAGACGCAGGTCGCTGCAACGATTGTTGAAGGAAAGTTCGCACACAGGACCTTCTGAAACCCGCTGATCCCGGGCCCCATTTGCCCTTCTTCCGCCCCGTGCTACAGTCCGGGGAATGTCATTTGCCAGTCAGATCGTCACGATTTTCCTTGCCATCTTCATCGTCGTGGACCCGTTCGGTGTGGTCCCTGTTTTCATTGCCCTCACCTCCGACTTCCCCGCGCGAAAAAAGCGCCTCACCATCCGCAGGGCGGTCCTCGTGGCCTTTGCGATTCTGTGCGTTTTTATTTTTACGGGAAACGCGATCCTGCGGTTCCTGGGAATCCAACCGGGATCTTTCTTCATTGCCGGCGGGATCCTCATGTTCATCGTGTCCATCGACCTGCTCCTGGGCAGGCCGGGAAGGACCAAGACTTCAGGGGCGGAACATGATGAGGAGCGGGACGACGTCTCCATCTTTCCGCTCGCCATCCCCATGCTTGCGGGGCCCGGCACCATCACGACCATTCTCCTCTACGTCAGTGAGGACAAGGCTCCGGGATTCATCCTGCCCGTCCTTGTGGGAAGCGTGGTTCTTGCCCTCGTGATCGCGGGCGTGACCATGCATCTCAGCTCGTTCTTTCTGCGGGTTCTGGGCAGGACTGGTGTGTCGGTCATCGAGCGGATCATGGGGATCATCCTGACGGGCCTGTCCGTGCAGTTCGTCTACGACGGACTTCTCAAGCTGGGGGTGCTGGCGCGGCCCTCGTGATGCGTGCGGATGCCGCGTTCAGGCCATGATGCCGGCGGCGGCGCTCACGCGCGTACGGGCGGCGCCCAGACCTTCAGGTCCAGCCCTTCCAGGAGGACATCCCGGCCTTCGCATTTCACCACAACCGCCGAGTGCACCTTCTGCATCATGCACTCCGCGGGCGTGAACCTCACTGTCTCCCCCACCGAGGGCAGCCTTCCCTCCACCCTGCCCTCGAAGCCGATCACCATGCACAGACCGATCTCCGTGAATCGGAACTCCGGATCTCCCAGGCGATGCCGCGGTCCCACGATGTGGACCACCAGAAGCCCTTCCCTTTTCGACATTATCCGGGCGAAGTGAGTGATGGGGCAGCCCAGGGGACGGTAGCGGATCACCTCTCCTTCGCTCAGGGCCGGCGGGGTCAACGGGAGGAGGATCTCCCGGCAGGAGGGCTCGCCGCATAGAGGCGCAAGGACGAAGTCGGCCTCGTATCCGTCGATCAGCCCGACCGGCTTCGTGTCCGCTTCAGGCTGCCGTGGCCCCCCCGTGAGGGACTTTTCCAGCCTCTGCCAATTCTGCCGATAGCGCTCCTGCTGCAGCACGGCACAGGCTGAGAGCTCTGCCTGTCGGGCCTGGAGCGCCGCGGCGAACTGGTCGCAGCGCTTGTATCCGCAGCCGCCGCAGTTGTGTCCCGGCAGGTGCCGTCCGATCTCCTCCATGCCTATTCTCCCTGGAAGCTCGTAAGGCCGTCGATGCGGCGGAGGACCCCCCGGTGATGCTTCCTGGCCACCCGGGTTTCCCCGACGCAGAGGGTGCAGATCGAAAGCGGCGCGGTGTAGCGCAGCCGCTCGTCTTCCACCGGCACATCAGCGGTGGTTTCGATCCTGGCGGCAAGCTCCGCGGCGCCCTGTCCGCTCAAGCCGTTGGCGTTGACCAGCTCCGCGTGCGGGTTCATTTCCAGGATGCGCTGACGGAATATCTCGCGCTCCGCCTGGGAGATCATGTCCCCTTTTGTGATCACGATGACGTTCGCGGTGCTGAGAAGGGGCCCCACTTTCAGCGGGGTGTTGGGTCCGCTGGTGGCGTCGATCACGCACACACCGAGGCACCCCGCGGTGTAGGGGGCGCAGCGGTGGCAAAGCCCCGCGGTCTCGATCACAAGGAGCCCGGCGCCGCGTTCCTCCGCCCACGTCCCGAGCTCTTCGAGGTTGTAGATGGTAAAGTGGTCGGGACAGACATCCTTGGCAAGGCCCACGAGGGTGGGGACATCCAGGCGCGCGTAGCGCTCGTCATCGTCGGTCGCCAGGCAGTCGATCTTGACGATTGAAACGGAGACACTTTTGTGCTTCAGGAGCCTGACGGCGTGGACCAGGATGGAAGTCTTTCCTGATCCGGCCGTGCCTGCCACGATTACCAGTTTCACGCCGGGCTTTCCGCCCACGCAGCCAGCGGATCAGTCACGTCGTCAATCTGTTCGCCGTGGCGGACGAGCTCCCGCAGCTCCAGCATCCATTCGTCGATGCGCCGCAACCGCCGGGAGACGGCCTTCTCCCCATGTGTGGTCCTCATGACTTTCGCCATGCCGCCCGCCCTCATGATGATCCGGCGCTCGGTCATGAGGGCAAGCACCGGGTCATGAGTTACCACGAGGACAATCTTCCCGTACCCCGCCAGGAGCCCCAGCGCTTCGTGTTTCTTGATGCCGGCATTTTCGATCTCATCCACAAGAACGATGGGTGAGTTGCTGATGATGGCCACATCAGCCACCATGAGCGCCCTGGACTGGCCGCCGCTCAGGATTGTGAGCTCGTCGGTCCCTTCGATGGGCTCTCCGGTGAGGCTGTTGGCCGTCTCCATCACCTCCGAAACCCGCTGCTGCTCCACGCCGCGGCACCTGGCGTGAAGGCGAAGAAAGTCTTCCACCGTCATGCTGGCCAGGAAGTTCATGTTCTGGGAAAGCTGCGCGACGACCTTGGTGTTCGGGTCTGTCCGCGCAGCCCGGCTGGGGTTGGCGCCGTTGACCAGCACGGTCCTTCCCGTTGCGGTGTCCCCCTGCGCCAGCTGCTCGATGTCCGCGATGAGCGAGCTCTTTCCGCTTCCCGTCGGCCCGACCACGCCGACAATCTCCCCGCGGGATATCTGCACTTCCCCGACGCGTTCGGGCGCGCCGGATTTGTCGCGGCCGCCCTGGATCGTAAGGGTTTCAATCATGGACCCATAGGGGGCAAGACCGGAGATGAATGTCAACAGAAAGCGGCGCTTCAGCGGGAAATCTCACGGGAAGATCGCTTTTTTGCCGTACTTTCCATGGGCCATGACCGGCGGCACGCAGGCCGGACGAACATATGAGCGAATTATCCGGTTCGTTATTTCGCTCTGTCCAGGATCATCCTGACTCTCTAAGTTTTTTCAATTCGGCGCCGCAATACTCCGGCGCAGCGCCGCCGCTGCCGTCGTTGACATGGCGAATCGATTGAAAATACAGTCCAGGACAAGAGGACCACCGAGATGCAGCCCCCCTGGACCAGGAAGATAGACTTCAACGAAAAGCCGATTTTCATCTGCTGGGAAACCACAAAATCCTGCCTTCTTTCCTGCCGGCATTGCAGGGCCACGGCAATCAAAAGCCGCCTTCCCGGCGAGCTAGATCATGAAACGAGCATATGGCTGATCGATCAGGTTCTCGAGTTCGGGGAACCCTATCCGGCGCTCCTCCTGACCGGAGGGGACCCTCTCATGCGTCCGGATGTCTTTGACCTTATCAGGCATGCAACGAGTCGCGGGATCTACACCGCGGTGGCGGCAAGCGTCACGCCCCTGCTGGGCAAGGACAGGCTCGAGCGCATGAAAGAGCTGGGCGTGGAGGTGGTCTCGGTGAGCCTCGACGGCGCCACCGCGGCTGTCCACGACAAGATCAGGGACATCCAGGGGACCTGGCAGGCCACGCTGGACGCGATCCGCGCGGCTTCTTCCTGCGGCCTGCGCATGCAGGTCAATACGACCGTCATGAAGAGCAATCTCAGGGAGCTTGCCGACATCTTCCACCTCATCAGGGAGCGGGGCGCGGTTGCCTGGGAGGTGTTCTTCCTTGTGCGCACCGGGCGCGGATCGGCGCTGGAAAATCCCGAGCCCTTCGAGTGCGAAGAAGTTTCGCAATTCCTTTACGAGTCCACGCAGTACGGAATCCCGGTTCGGACGTCGGAAGGGCCTCACTTCAGACGAATCTCCCTGCAGCGGCAGGAGAACCCCACGCCGCCTCGGGGGAAGCTGTACGGCCTGCTGGCACAAAGGCTGCGCGAGATGGAGGGAGAGCCGAAGAATCCCCCCGCTGTGAGATTGAGCGGGACAGGGGACGGGAAGGGAATAATCTTCGTCGGCCATGATGGCGAGGTCTATCCCAGCGGCTTCCTGCCCGTGCCCCTGGGAAACATCCGGAGGGAAAGCCTGAAATCGATCTACACGTCCCATCCGCTGCTCGTCGGAATCAGGAATCCCGCGAATCTCAAGGGGCGATGTGGAGTGTGCGAGTTTGCCGCAATATGCGGTGGGTCCAGGTCCCGCGCGTACGCAGAGCACGGAGATCCGTACCAGGAAGACCCCGCCTGCGTCTACGTTCCCGCTACACGAGCGGGCTAGCTCTCAGGGAGGCTGTTGCCTGAGTCGCCGCGGGTATGTGGCATGCTACAATAGCATCGCAGACTAGAAAGTAAGGAGGTCCGCGATGAAAGCATGGATCGGGGTCATGGTCGCGCTCCTGGTGATCGGCTTTTCGGGATGCGCATCGTTTCCGACCAAGGTTACCGCGGATGATTCTCTGATCGTCATCAAGACAGAGATCATCAATTCCGAAAACCTGCCGCGGGGATATGAGATCGTCTTTCACTACTCGGGAGGCTATCCTGACTCGTGGGTTGGACAATACTCCTGGACCTTCAATGCTGTAAAAGTCAGGGAGCAGGGAGTGGTTCTTCTGGCTCTTGGCATGCAGATCAGCGGCAGGTTCCGGGGCGACGAGCCCATGTACACTCTGAATTTTCCGCTTCCCTACGAACCCGGCCGCGTTGCGATAGCGGATTTTGTCTTCGTTCACAGAATACAGAGCGCCGGGACCAGCGGGGGGCAGCAGTCGAACATTGAGTTCCGCAAAATCACTCAGCAGGAGAAAGACGACCTGATGCAGACACTCACGGCAGACGGGAGATTCGCCAGCTGGATGCAATGAGCGCCGCTCCTGGCGCCTGGGGAATCAGATCGCCGCGTGGCTCCTGAGGAATCTGGCAAGGAAGGCGGCAGTATAGGAGCCTGAGCGAACGCGTGCCACCTGCTGCGGTGAGCCTTCCGCAACGACGCTTCCCCCGGCGTCGCCGCCCTCGGGGCCCAGGTCGATGATCCAGTCAGCCTCCGCAATGACGTCGAGGTTGTGCTCGATGATCACCGCCGTGTTGCCGGCGTCCACCAGCCGGTGCAGAACGCGCACCAGCTTCTCCACGTCAGCCATATGGAGGCCGATGGTTGGCTCATCCAGGAGGTACAGGGTCCCCGGCCCGGAAGCGCCCACGCGGGCCTTGGCCAGCTCCGTGACAAGCTTGATCCGCTGGGCCTCTCCGCCGCTCAGGGAAGGGCTCTGCTGGCCAAGGGAAAGGTAGCCCAGGCCCACCTGCTGCAGCAGCTCCAGCGCATGCCGGATACCGACGTGGGCGCTGAAGAAAGGGGCGGCCTCGTCCACGCTCATGGACAGCACGTCTCCGATGCTCCTGCCGCGGAAGCGAACGGCAAGAGTCTCGGGATTGAAGCGCGCGCCGGAGCACGCATCGCAGGGGACCGTGACGTCCGGCAGGAAGCTCATTTCGATCTTCTTCATGCCCTGGCCTTCGCACTCCTGGCAGCGGCCGCCGGCGACGTTGAAGGAGAACCTGCTGGCAGTGTAGCCGCGCATGCGCGCCTCGCTGGAGGCGGCGAACAGGCGCCTGATGTCGTCCCAGATCCCGACGTATGTTGCCGGACAGGAGCGCGGGGTCTTGCCGATTGGCGTCTGGTCCACCTCCAGAACCCGGCTGATCCCGTTCCACCCCTCGATCTCCGCGCACCCGTGGAGGGCCCGGTCCGTCTTCCCTGCGCCGCGCTTTCGAGCCGCTGCGAGCAGATGGTGCACGTTGCCGTAGAGCACATCGCGCACCAGCGTGCTTTTGCCGCTGCCGCTCACCCCCGTGACGCACACCAGCCGCTGCAGCGGGATTGCGATGTCGAGGTCCTTCAGGTTATGAAGGTTCGCGCCCCTGATCCTGATTGCCGCCTCTTTCCCTGCCTGCACCGGGCGGCTGCCGGCCCAGGGATGCGGCAGGGGTTTGCTCAGGTACCTGCCGGTCAGGGACTTCCTGCTCTTGATGATGGCGGCCAGGTTCCCCTCTGCAACAAGGTAGCCGCCAGCAGATCCGCCGCCGGGGCCGAGGTCCACAATATGCTCCGCCCTGCGGATGGTTTCCTCATCGTGCTCCACGACGACCACCGTGTTGCCCTTGGCGCGAAGCGCATGCAGGGTGTCCAGGAGAATGTCGTTGTCCCGGGCGTGCAGTCCGATGGTGGGCTCGTCCAGAATGTAGCAGACGCCGCGGAGGTTGGAGCCGAGCTGCGAGGCAAGCCTGATGCGCTGGGCTTCCCCGCCGCTCAAGGTGGGAGCCGAGCGGTCCAGGGACAGGTACGACAGGCCCACTTTCTGGAGGAACTCCAATCGTGACAGCATTTCACCCACGATGTCCCGGGCAATCTCTTTTTCCCGGCCGGCAAGGCGCAAGCCATTCATCTCGCGCTCCATTTGCCGTACAGGGAGCCGGGCGAAGTCAGCGATGTTCCTGTTGCGGAAGCGCACGGAAAGGGCCTCCGGCCGCAGGCGCATCCCGTTGCACATGGGGCAGACTTTTTCGGGCCCGCCCCACCAGTCGTTCCACCAGATCTCTTCCCCGGTCTGCTCGGAATCGAATCCCGAAAGCTGAAGGCCCGTGCCGTAGCAGGAAGGGCACCACCCGTGCTTCGAGTTGTAGGAGAAAAGGCGCGGGTCCAGCTCCTCGAAGCTCCTCCCGCACTTCGGACAGGCCCGCCGGGTGGAGAAGACGGTCTGGTTCACGCGAACCACACCCTTGCCGAAGTCCAGCCCTCGAATGAGCGCCTGTCTCAGCTGCCGTTCCCGTTCGGCGCTCACCGACTCTGCTGCGACGGGCAGCTCGATGGTGTGCTCGATGAACCTGTCCAAACGCGGCCACGGTACGGTGGGCATAAGCGCACCATCCACCCGCAGGTGTTTGAACCCCTTTGCCGAAGCCCATGCGGCGAGGTCCGTGTAGTACCCCTTTCGAGCGGTGACGAGGGGAGCGAAGATGCCAATCCGCCTGCCCCTGTAATCGCGCAGGATCCGCGCGAGGATTGCCTCCATGCTCTGGGGCTGAATGGGAACATTGCAGTCGGGGCAGTATTGCGTGCCGAGCTTCACGAACAGGAGGCGAAGGAAGGGGTAGATCTCCGTGAGCGTGGCCACGGTGCTCTTCCGGCCACCCCGGCTTGTGCGCTGCTCTATTGCCACCGTGGGCGGTACGCCGTACACCCCGTCCACGTCCGGCCTCTTCGCAGGCTGGACGAACTGCCGCGCGTACGCGTTCAAGGATTCCAGGTACCGGCGCTGGCCCTCCGCAAAGAGGATGTCGAAGGCAACCGTGCTTTTGCCGCTGCCGCTCACCCCCGTGATCACGCTCAGGGCGTCGCGGGGAATGGCGAGGTCGATGTTCTTCAGGTTGTGCTCGCGGGCGTGGCGGATGACGATGGCATTGGGGTTGCCATTGCCGGCGGCCTCCCCCGTCTCCCGCTGCGCGGCCGTCCGCCGCGCCTGCCCTCCGCGCCGAGATGCGCCTGCACGCAGCGCCGCCCCAGTGTGGCTTTCCCGACATTCGGCAACCTGACGAGGGGTGCCCGTGCATACCACTGTCCCGCCAGCCTCGCCGCCTTCAGGGCCAAGGTCGATGATCCAGTCCGAGGCCCGGATCACGTCGATGTTGTGCTCTATCACCAGTACAGAGTGACCTGCCGCAATGAGCTTGCGGAAAGCGCTCAGGAGCACGGCGATGTCGTCGAAATGCAAACCCGTGGTCGGCTCGTCGAAGAGGTACAGGGTCCCGGCCTTTCTTCCCCCGCCGTTGCGCGATGTTGCGAGGTAGCCGGCGAGCTTCAGCCTCTGCGCCTCTCCGCCGCTCAAGGTTGGAACAGGCTGCCCAAGTGACATGTAGCCCAGGCCCACCGAGGCAAGCGGCGCCAGGGCTGAGACTATTTCAGGGGCGCCTTCGAAGAACTCGCACGCTTCACTCACCGTCATGTCCAGCACGTCAGCGATGGACCTGCCTGCCCCCACCCCTTTGGCGTTGGCCAGCTGCCCCGGCGGCAAAAGCCTGATGTCCAGGATTTCCTTGCGATACCTGCGGCCGTCGCAGTCCGGGCAGCGCAGGTACACGTCGCTCAGGAACTGCATCTCGATGTGCTCGAACCCGCTGCCGCTGCACGTGGGGCAGCGGCCGTTGCCTGCGTTGAAGCTGAAGCTGCCGGCCATGTATCCGCGTTCCCGCGCCAGAGGCTCGGCGGCGAACAGCTTCCTGATCCCGTCGAAAGCGCCGACGTGGCTCACCGGGTTCGACCGGGCGGTTCTTCCGATTGGCGACTGGTCCACCATCACCACTGAATCCAGATTCTCATGGCCGGCGATTGCCCGGTGCTTTCCCGGGGGGTCCACGGGAGCATGCTTCAGAACCCGCAAGGCGTTGTACAGCACTTCCTGGATCAGGGTGGATTTCCCCGAGCCGCTCACTCCGGTGACGCAGACAAGCCTGTCCAGCGGGATGTCAACGTCGATGTTCTTGAGGTTGTGCTCGGAAGCGCCGAGAACGCTGATTGTGCGCTCAGGGGTGGCGGCGCGCGCCGTCGCGCCTCCCGGGGGAGACACCTTCTTCTTCCCCGTCAGGTACTGCGCCGTGAGAGAGCGTTTGCTGAGAAGCAGCTCGGAAAGATCGCCGGAAAACACAATCCTTCCCCCGTGTTCCCCGGCTCCCGGACCCATGTCGATCACAAGGTCCGCGGCGCGTATAACGTCAGGGTCGTGCTCGACAACGATGATGGTGTTGCCGGTGTCGCGAAGGCGATGGAGCACCCCGATGAGCCGGCCGATGTCCCGGGGGTGCAGGCCGATGCTCGGCTCGTCCAGGACGAAGAGCGTATTGACCAGAGAGGTCCCCAGCGCCGTTGTCAGGTTGATCCTCTGCACCTCGCCGCCGCTCAGGGTCCGCGACTGCCGGTCCAGCGTGAGGTACCCGAGGCCCACGTCCACCAGGTAGCGGATCCGTGTACGGATCTCGCGCAGCAGGGCTTCGGTTGCCTCATCCAGGGGCGCCGGCAGGGTCAGCGAGTCGAAGAAGGCCAGGCACCCGCTGATGGGGAGGAGCATCACGTCGTGGATGGAAAGCTTCTCCGTCCCGATCTTCCAGAGCAGCGCCTCGGGCTTCAGGCGCGCGCCGGCGCACGCCGGGCACGGCTGGTAGGCCCGGTAGCGGGAGAGGAGGACGCGGATGTGCATGCGATAGCTCTTGGATTCGAGCCATCCGAAGAAGCGCTTTGCCCCGTACCAGACACCGTCGTCCCAATCCCCTTCGCCGTCAATGACCCACGCTTGCTGCTCTGCGGACAGCTCGCCCCAGGGAACGTCCGTCCGCACGCCCTTTCTGCGGGCAAACTTCAGCAGATCGCTCTTGACCTCCTTGAAGCTTTCCGTCTCCCATGGCTTCACAGCGCCGCCAGCCAGGCTCTTGGTGTCGTCCGGCACCACGAGGCTCCAGTCAATGCCGATGGTGCGGCCGAACCCCCGGCAGGTCTCGCAGGCGCCGATCGGTGAATTGAAAGAGAAGAGGTTGGGCACGGGATCGCGGTAGTGGATGTCGCAGTGGGCGCAATGCAGGTCTGAGGAGAAGCGCAGGGGCTCCCCGTCAGCGTTCTTTTCCACGGGCTCGCTTTCGTGCGTCCCCGCCACGCCTCCCACGGTACCCCGTGGGGTTGCGTGGCGGGCTCGCCCTCCGCCCTCCGTGGCTAGGGGGTACGCGCTCACGCGTCCCTGGCCGTATTTCAATGCGGCTTCCAGGTCTTCGATGAGCCGGGGCCTGGCCTCCGCGCTGAAAGTGATCCTGTCCTGGATCACTTCCAGAATGTTTCCTTCCTTTCCACGGATGCGGGTGTAGCCCTGCTTGCCCAGCAGGTCCCGCACCTCTTCCTCTGAAAAGTTCTCCGGGATCCGTACCGGAAAGGTAAGGATCAGCCTGCCTCCTGCAGGCAGTTGATCAGCTATCGTCTCCGGGGTGTCGCGGCGCACTTCCCTCCCGCAATTTCCGCAGTAAAGGCGCGACGCTCTGGCAAAGAGGAGCTTCAGATGGTCGTTGAGCTCGGTCATGGTCCCGACCGTGGAGCGGGAAGTGCGAACGGGATTGGTCTGGTCAATGGCGATTGCCGGCGGGATGCCTTCAATGCGGTCCACGTGGGGCTTGTCCATCCTGTCGAGGAATTGCCGCGTATACGAGGAGAAAGTCTCCACGTACCTTCGTTGGCCTTCTGAATAGATGGTGTCGAATGCAAGGGACGACTTGCCCGAGCCGCTCACTCCGGTAATGACGATCAGCTTGCGCAGGGGGAGCTTGAGGGAAAGGTTCTTGAGGTTGTTCTGCCTTGCCCCCTCGATGAGGATGAACTCTTGCTTGGCGTGCTGGCTGCGGCGCGGTCTGGTGCTCATCTGCAGAGCGGAGATTATTCTTGCTCAGGGCTCTTTGTGCAAGGGGGCCGCTACGTTGGCATGTAGGCCAATTTTGACTCCCAAGAGCTTAATAATGGTATGGATGGTATATTATTCACATGAAATGGATCTTTCACAGTCAACAGGAAAGTGGGAACTTTGGAGGGAGAATATGATCGTCGACCTGGACAGAAACGACGCCACTCCGCTGTACGTGCAGATCAAAGACAGGCTGGTCCAGCTCATCCAGTCCGGCCTGCTCGCCCCGGGCGCCCGGCTGCCGTCCACCAGGGAGCTGGCAAGCTCCATGGGAGTGAACCGAAACACGGTGATCAACGCCTACCAGGAGCTGGAAGTGCAGGGGCTGGTCTCGTCCCACGTCGGAAGGGGAACCGAAGTTCGCGAGCACCTGCCCGCCAGCCCCGCCGGCGCCCGGCGCGAGCAGGCCGGGCGCATGCGTGTGGAAGCCCTCCTCTCCGCCACGTGGCGAAGCACGTATCCCCAGCTCCCCGCAGGCGCTGAGCAGCTCCTTGAAACGCCGGAGGTGGAAGGCACGATATCCTTCGCCTCGCATGATCCGGATCTTTCTCTCTTCCCTGTTGATGACTTTACGGGCTGTCTGCAGTCAGCAATGAGGAAGTATGGAGCCGACCTCCTGGCTGCGGGGCCTTCCCGCGGGTTTGCCCCGCTGATCCACTACATGCCTGGCTTTCTGGCCAGACGGGGGATCCAATGCACCCCTCAGGAGGTCATGATCGTCAACGGGATCCAGCAGGCGCTGAGCATCGTGGGGAGGCTTTTCGTCGATCCCGGAGACACGGTGGTGATGGAGAACCTGAGCTACCCGGGGGCCCTCGGAGTGTTTCGATCCCTGCAGGCCAGCTGCGTAGGCGTGCCTTTGGACGACGACGGCATCCGGGTTGACCTGGTGGAGAACGTGCTGGCGCGCAGAAGCGCCAAGCTCATCTACACCGTCCCGACCTACCACAACCCGACGGGCGCTGTGCTTTCCGCCGACAGGCGCGAGCGCCTGCTGGCTGTGGCGCAGGAGCGGCAGGTCGTTATCGTGGAAGACGACTACGTGCACGACCTTGCATTTGACGGCCGGGAAGTCCTGCCGCTGAAAGCCCGCGACCTGCATGAAGGGGTCATCTACCTTGGAAGCTTCTCGGAGATCCTGTGCCCGGGGATCCGCTTAAGCTGGATCGTGGCCCCGGCCTCTGTCATCGACAGGCTCCTGCGCATCAAGCAGTTCACAGACCTGTATTCCAACAGGATTCTGCAGGGAGCCCTCCTGGAGTTCTGCCAGAAGGGGCTTTTGGACCGGCACCTCAAGCGCAAACAGGGCGTCTACCGCAGGAGGCGCGACTTGATGCTTGAGGCCATGAAGGCCCATTTCCCGACAGAGGCAACCTGGAAGAAACCTCGGGGCGGCCTGTTCCAGTGGGTGGATCTGCCCCGGGGAACCGACGCCCTTGCGCTCCTTCTGAAAACAAGGAGCAAAGGGGTCCTCTTTGCCCCTGACAGGATTTTCTCGGTTGAGGAGTGGGAAAGAGCGGGGCTCCGTCTGGGGTTTGCAGGAATTGAAGAAGAAAAGATCGAAAATGGCATTCGGATACTCGGTGAAGCACTGAAGACCAGAGGAGGATGAGATGGAGAAATCCACGTTTGCGACAAAGAAAGGCCTTGCGCAAATGCTCAAAGGCGGGGTGATCATGGATGTGGTGACCGCTGACCAGGCAAAGATTGCCGAGCAGGCGGGGGCCGTCGCAGTGATGGCGCTGGAGCGCGTTCCCGCGGACATTCGGGCTGCCGGCGGTGTTGCGCGAATGAGCGATCCCGCGCTCATCGAGCAGATCATGGCGGCAGTGACGATCCCCGTGATGGCAAAAGCCCGAATCGGACACTTCGTGGAGGCGCAGATCCTGGAGGCCATGGGGGTGGACTACGTTGATGAGAGCGAGGTCCTCACCCCGGCGGATGAGGCTCACCACATCGACAAGCACGCCTTCAAGATACCGTTTGTCTGCGGCGCGCGCGACCTGGGCGAAGCGCTTCGAAGGATCGGGGAAGGGGCGGCGATGATCCGCACCAAGGGGGAGGCCGGCACGGGGAACGTGGTGGAGGCCGTCAGGCACATGCGCAGCGTGATGGACGCCGTTCGGAGGCTGCGCTCCATGGACAAGACTGAGCTGATGGCTGAGGCCAAGAACCTCGGGGCACCATACGAGCTGGTTGTCGAGATTGCCGACACGGGAAGGCTTCCCGTGGTCAACTTTGCCGCGGGAGGGATTGCAACTCCGGCAGATGCTGCGCTCATGATGCAGCTGGGAGCGGAGGGGAACTTCGTGGGATCGGGGATCTTCAAGTCCGAAGACCCCGAGAAGATGGCCCGGGCCATCGTGGAAGCAACAACGCACTATCAGGACCCTGCCGTGATTGCCCGGGTGTCGAAGGGGCTGGGAGCGCCCATGCGCGGCCTGGAGGTCGCCAGCATGGTGGACGGCCAGCGCCTGGCAACCAGGGGATGGTAGAGCGTATGCAGGTCGGAGTGCTTGCACTCCAGGGCTCCTTTGCCGAGCACGCCGAGGCCCTCCGCCGGACGGGCGCATCACCTGTCCTGGTGAAGCTGCCCGAGCACCTTCAGGGCATCTCCGGGCTGATCATCCCGGGCGGGGAGAGCACGACCATCGGCAAGCTTCTTATGCTCTCGGGGCTCCTTGAGCCGCTTCGAGCCGCAGTTAATCGGGGCATGCCGGTGTACGGGACGTGCGCCGGCATGATCCTCCTGGCCCGCGACATCGGCGGCCTGGACCAGCCTCTTCTGGGGGTCATGGACATCACGGTGAAGAGAAACGCGTTCGGACGGCAGCTCGACAGCTTCGAGGAAAGCCTGAGTGTGCCGTCCCTGGGCTCCGAGCCGTTTCGAGGAGTGTTCATCCGGGCGCCGCTCATAGAAAAGACGGGGCCAGGGGTGACAGTCCTTGCCAGCCTGGGCGACGGCCGGGTCGTGGCGGCGCGGCAGGGGAGACTCCTTGCCACGGCTTTCCACCCCGAGCTGACCGGCGACCTCAGGGTGCACAGGTATTTCCTGGACATGATCGACAGCCGCGCGGCCTAGAGAAATCACTCGGTCCATGCAGCGGCACTCCCAAGATACCCCTTGATTCCGCCATCGACAGGTCGCTATCTTACCCTGAAAGGGCGGGCACATGGGCGGTATGAAAGAGAATGTCGGGAAGGCTTCGGGCAGCGCGCGGCTTCTGGTGGTCGATGACGATCCCAACGCTGTTGCGTTGTATTTCGCTCTCCTCACAGAGGAAGGCTACGAGGTGCTGGCGGGCTCGCGGGGCGACGATGCGCTCAGGATGGCCCGCGCGGACTCTCCGGACCTCATTCTTCTGGACGTCGAAATGCCGGATCTCGACGGGTACGAAGCCACCCGCCGGCTGAAAAGTGACCCGGCCACCAGCGCCATCCCCATCATCCTGGTCACGGGTCTCAGTGATCCCGAGAATAAGCTCAAGGGCTTCGAGGCGGGCGCGGATGAGTTCCTGCCCAAGCCTGTGGATCGCTCTGAGCTCCTTGTTCGCATCAGGACCATGCTCCGGCTCAGGGAATACCAGGAGCAGCTCCTCAATCGTTCCCTTTCCCTTGCGGCGCTCCGGCCGGGCCTTGATGGCGGCGATGACCACGGGTCGGAGCATCATCACGTGCTTGTCCTGCTTGAAGACCGCAGGGAACGGGACCTCGTCGCTTCCGGTCTGGCCGGGAGCAGGTACAGCCTGGCAACCGCTTCGGCGCGCGATGATCCGCGTGCTCTCCTGAAGCGGGTTGTCGATTGTGTTGTTCTGGACTCCTCGGTCCCGCAGGATCTGCTCAGCGCCATTGGCGGCGGGCCGGAGAATCTGCCGATTCTTGCCGCTGTCCCTTCCGATGATCCGGAGCTCCGTGTGCGTCTGCTTGACCGGGGCGTCAGCGAGCTCCTGGTCCGCCCGTTCGATGAGCGGGAAGTGGCCTGGAGGGTTGCCCGTCTTCTCAGGCAGAGGGCGGAGCTCAAAGCTCTGGAGACGCGCTACAGGTCGGCGTTGAGCGCCGCCTCGAACGACTCCATGACAAAACTGTCCAATCACGGCTATTTCAGGAGGCACCTGGAGCTGGAGGTGAAGCGGTCTCACCGGCAGAATCATCCCACGTCTCTCATCATGGTTGACATCGACGATTTCAAGGCCAAGAACGACAGCTTCGGCCACGCCGCCGGCGACTTGATCCTCATCGAAGCGGCGCAGCGGATCAGGCGGTCCGTCAGGGAGATCGACCTGCCAGCGCGTTACGGCGGGGAGGAGTTCGCCGTGATCCTGCCCTACACAAACAGGGCGGGGGCTGCGCTGGTGGCGGAGCGCATCAGGTCTGCCATTGCATCCGCGGCGTTTTCCGGCGGCGAATCGCTGCAAACCCTCTCCGTCACCGCGAGTCTGGGCCTGGCCGTCTGCCCTGACGATGCGGCAAGCCCGGACGACCTCATCCGCCTTGCTGACGAGCTTCTCTATCGCGCCAAGGAGTCGGGCAAGAACCGGGTGTGCGCCCGGCCAGGGGTGATCCGGTGAGCGGTGCTGCAGCCGCCAGGGTCCCGCTGGGTAAGAGTGGCGTCGTGGTCAGCCCGCTGGGCATGGGCACCAACCTCTGGGGCAGGGCAGGGAACCCGCGGCCCGAGCTGCGGGAAGTGTTCGACGCGGCGCTTTCCCGCGGCATTTCCCTCTTCGATACCGCCGAGATCTACGCCGGTGGAGGCTCTGAAAGGACAGTGAGCCTCTGCCTCAAGGGGCTTCAGCCAGGGCGGGAACGGCCCGCAGTCCTTTCCAAGTTCTTTCCATTGCCCTGGCGCCTGGGCAAGGCGCGTCTCATCGATGCGCTGCGCCGCAGCCTGGACCGTCTTCAGCTGGCGTCCCTCGACGTCTATCTCATTCACTTCCCGTGGAGCCCGGTTCCCATCGAAACGTGGGTGGATGCCCTGGCAGATGCCGTAGAGGCCGGGCTGGTACGCGCCGTCGGTGTGTCAAACTACAACGCTGCGCAGGTTCGCCGGGCGCACGGGGTGCTTGCCTCCCGCGACATCCCCCTTGCGTGCAACGAGGTGGAGCTCAGCCTGGCGCGACAGGGCGTTCTTGGAAACGGCACCCTTGCCGTCTGTCGGGAGCTCGGCGTGACGGTAATCGCTTATCGGCCGCTTGCCCTGGGCCGCCTGACCGGCAGGCCGCCCGGATCCGCGCGCGGCTGGCGGAGACTTGCCGCGGCGGGCATGCGGACCGACGCCCCGCTTGCCGAGGTGGTGCGGGAGATCGGCCGGGCGCACGGCGGCAAGACTCCCGCGCAGGTGGCGCTCAACTGGGTCCTCAGCAAGGGGGCGCTGCCCATCCCCGGGGCCACAAGCGTCTCACACCTGGATGAAAACGCGGGTGCGCTGGGGTGGAATCTCACGGACGGCGAGGTTGCGGCCCTGGACCGGGCGTCGTCAGGGTAGCATTCGTACTACTTCAGGGCGTCCGGGTTGATGACGAGTATCTGGCCTTCATCGGTTCCTACGATGATCCTGCTGCCGTCAGCAGATGGTCGCGTGGTAGGCTTTGCCCCCACGTCGAGCGATGTGATGGCTTTCCCTGTGGCGGGGTCCAGCACAAGAAGCTTCTTCTCAGCGCTTCCGATGTACAGTCTGCCGTTGGACACAAGGGGCGGCGTGGTTACGCCCGGGACAGGGTCGAACAGGAGCTTTCCATCCGCTACGGAAAAAGCGAACAGCGTGCCTCGCGCAAACGCGTAGACGCCCGTTTCTGTGACCTCGAGATCCTGAAAAACACCTCCCGAGCCCGTGCCAGGCAAGGGCGTAGACCATAGTATCTGCCTGCCCGCAAGGTCCACGGCAACGACCAGTCCTTTTCTGTCCGCGAAGAACGCGGACTGCCCCTTGAGACTCACGGAGAGCGCGACGGGCTGCGTGGCGTGCGTGGGTATCTGCGCGTCGACGTTGCCGGAAGCAGCGTCCACGACGAGGAAAACGCCGGCTTGATTGACTGCAAGGACCTTTCCGTCAGCCAGAGCCGGGGACATCATCGAGCCGCCGGGCAGCTGGATGTCCCGTGCCACCTGACCGGTGGCCGGATCAAACACTCGAACAGAGGTGGTTGTCGGGTAGAGGCCGAGCGGAGGCGCAACCAGCACATGCTGGCCGAAGATGTGGGCCGATGTGCTGTCCAGCGCGGTCCTGGAGACAACAGCCCCCGTGGCCAGGCGTGCAATGACAAACTCCTTTGCTCCGCTGAAGTAGACGTTGCCTCCCGCGACAACGGGAATTGAGTTCTCGTTCGGCGAGTTTGCCGTCCTGATGGTCCAGATGACTTTGCCCCCCCTTCCGGCCGCCACCAGCATTCCGGAAGCGTCTGCGGCCACAAGGTCCTGGCCCGACGACAGGACCGCGCCGACGAGGGCCCGCCGGCTGGCGGCGATCCGGCTTTCAATCGGCCGCGGAGGAGCGGGAGCGGGCGGCGGCGCCTGGCTGTTCTGTGCTGGGGCCGCTGGGGCTTGGGGGTTCTCACGGATCTCCATGGTGTCCAGGGGTTTCATGAGCTGCACGTTCTGCGGCGTTATCGCGCTCGGGGCGCCCGCCGCAGGGGGGAGGGCCGCGGCCGCCTTCGCTGCAATCTGATCCCCCTGCTGGAGAACCTGCGCGCTGACCTGCAGGTTGCTGCGGCTTGCCTCGACCATTTTCTGCACCACGTCTCCCATTCCCGAGAGCGCGGCGGCGGATTCTTGCGCCGCCTGCGGAGTGTAGGAGATCTGCTGCCCGCCTGCCACCACGGGAGCCGCTGTCTGGACCTTGTCCAGCAGGTCATCCACCACCGACACACCCTGGTCCGCGGCCTGTTCGGCCGCCGTGACGTCCGCAGAGGCAGGAAGGACTGCGACAGATCCTTCCTTCACGGCGACAACGGTCGTCTTGTCCGTGCCCACGCTGACCTGAAACTCGGTTCCTCGAACTCCGCCGATGGCCGTTTCCGTTTGGACGCGGAAGCTTTCACCGCCGGTGAGCTTGCGCACCTTGCAAAGCACGGAGCCCTGGTCGAGGCCCATTGCGATCCGGGTCTTGCCACCCGCGGTTGAGAAGGTCTTCAGCTCGACAAGCGTCTTTTCCCGGATCCTGACGACGGCGGTCTTTCCGAGCTGCAGCTCGCACTCTGATTGTGCGGCGGTCTTCACAGACTGGTCTTTTGAAAGCGTCGCGCCTGCCGTGATGGCCTCCCAGCTCGTGAGCTTCCCGGCCTGGACGTCGCCCGACACGAAGGTGGCAACGATGATTTCGGGCTGCACGCTCTCAACGGGCAACGAAGCGGCAACCGCGACCTTCTGAGGCTGAGCCGAGGGCGTCGGTTTGCTGCATGTCGTGAGTGCGAGGAGAAGCGCGAATGCGCCCAGGGTTGCCAGAATACGACGAGCGGTTCTCATGTCCGCTGCCTCCTCATACCGCGAAGGTAATGGCGTTGACGGGCACAATCAAGCTGCAGAGCTTCTGTGCTGGCTCGGTGTTGTGCGGTGATCGAGGCGAGACATTGTCGCTTTTGAGTTGACCGGCAGACCACGGGAAAAGTATTTTCGAGTTGGCATTTTATTGGTGAGGTGTATTCCTTGAAATTGCGGTTTCTTGCTCATCGACGGCTGGCACTCGCGTTTCTCATGGGAACCTGTTTTGTTTCGACTCTCGTCGCACAATCCGACAGCGGACGCGCGCGCATCGCGCTGTACGAGCCAGCTGGTCAGAAGGAAGACGCCGCGCTGGCCGCCGTTCTCTCCGCGGTTGCTGACAGCGTTGAGCTGAGCCTGACGGTTTTGCAACGCTATGATGTCAGGCGGTTGCCGCCGGTGGATCCCGCGCAGGACCTCCAGAAGGTGCGCGCCTACTGCAAGACCAACCGCATCGACCAGGCCATCCTCGGCAGCGGCAGCGCCCGCCCAGGCGGGGGCTACGATTTTCGCCTTCTGGTGTACGACCACCTGAAGGATTCTGTGACCTTCGATAAAAACGGAGCGTCCAATGGGGCGCTTGATATGTTCGACACCACCGATGAGCTGGTGGCATCTCTCCTGGACGGACTCAGCGGCACGCATCTTTTGTTCGGGTCCCTGTCGGTGGAAAGCGACCCCACGGGAGCCACGGTGGCTGTGAATGGAAAGAACGTGGGGGTGGCCCCCGTGTCGCTGCGGGGTCTGCCGGCGGGCACGGTGCAGGTAACAGCACACAGCGAAGGGCGTGAGGATGCGACGGCATCGGTGAAGATCACGGACGGGGAGACGAGTGATGCCGCGCTGACGCTGGTGAGGAGCACGGGGAAGCTGGCTCTGAAAGTGCCGGTCGATGCCGTGGTGAGCGTGCGCAGCGCGGAGATCGGGGAGAAACGGATCACAGGGCCGGGAGAGGCGCAGCTGCCCATAGGAGAATACGATGCTCAGGCCAGCTGCGCGGGCCTTGAGGCGGTGAGCCAGCAGATCACTATTCGGCGCAACGAGACCTCAGACTGGCTTCCCTGGCAGAAGGGATACCTGGACGTTCAGTCGGTCCCTGCGGGTTCGGCCATTCTGGTGGACGGCGAGGAGCGCGGGGTGGCTCCCCTCGTTGTGGAGGTCGAGCCGGGAACTCTGCATCGGGTGGAGCTGAAAAAAGACAAGTACGAGGAATATCTTGCGGACATCAGGGCGGACGCCGGCAACAAGGTGATCTTCTCAGGACGGCTCATGCCGCTTCCGGGCTCGATCAGGGTGGAGACATCCATTGCGGGAGCAATTGTGGACCTGGACGACAAGGCTGGCTTTGGCGAGACGCCGGCCACCTTTGACAATATTCCTGCAGGAGAGCATGTCATACGGATCGGCGACATGACTGTACGCAATCGCGTGTACACCATCGGCGATCCAATTCGGGTCGTGGTTGGTGCAGGTGAGGCGGTGACCGTTTCGAAGACGTTCGTCGAAGGCAAGGCGCACCTACTCATCACGGACGCACCGGCAGGGAGCGTATGGACGATTGACGGCCAGAAAGTGACGCAGGAGGGAGCCCTCACCACAGGCGTCGAGATTCCAGCCGGGACCATGGCTTTCGACGTGACGGCTCCCGATTCCCAGCACTGGACAGGCGTGATCTATTGCTCAATAGGGGACGAAGTGAAAAGAACCCTCTCTTCGATGGTCTGGGAGGTTCCTCAACGCAAGATTGCAATGGACGGCAACCCGGACGACTGGAAAGGGCTTGTTCCCTTCTGGGGCGCCGATCTGCAATACGGTTTCCCCAGTCAGCCGGGGACCAGCATCGCGCGGGGATTCATGTGCCGCGACGATGCCAAACTCTATTTCAGATATGAGTTCAAGAACGGTACCCCCACGACAAACCTCACAAAGGAAGTGGGGGATAACTTCGAGTACGTTGCCACAGTCAGCACGCTGCAGGGCCGGATTCAGGCGAGTATATGGTTTCATCGCTTTCTCACGGGAGGCAGAATTACAACGCACCTGGGCGTGTGGAAACAGTCCGCAGGTCAGTGGACTGATCTAGGCACAAACACGATTTCCTATCGGATTGGGCAGAATGCCTTGGACGTGGCAATTCCATTGGCGTCAATCAAGTCGTACCTGAAAGGCGACTACCTGGTGAGCCAGTTGCTCGTTGAAAAAGTGAACTCCAGTGAGACCTGGCAGAACGGGACGGGGACAGACGAGCGACAAGTACTGTTCAATTTCTAAGCCGCCGCGCAGAAGCCGCCATGCACCCGCTCATGTCCCGTCAAGGACCTCGCGAAGCCGGACCAGGAACGCCGCTGCGTCGAAAGGCTTTCGGATCAGATCCACCCGGCGCCCCTCGATATGCTGCGGCATGATGGATTCCTCGGCATACCCGCTCATGTAAAGGACCTTCGTTGACGGGCTGGCCTGGAGCACGTGCCGGGCCAGTTCGTGCCCGCCCATTCGCGGCATGACGACATCGGCCACAAGGACATCGAACCTTGCCTCCCCCTGTGCAAGGAGCTCAAGCGCCGACAAGCCGTCCCGAGCATCGACGACCGTGTAGCCGTTTTTTTCCAGGGTCGAGCGGACAAATCCCCGCAGGGTGTCCTCATCTTCCACCAGGAGGACCCTCTCGTTCCCTGACCTTTTTGCTTCCGCCCGCCCGTCCGTGGGCGTTTCCGGCCCCTGGTCGAACACCCGCGGGAAGTAAATCAAGAAAGAAGTTCCCTTTCCCGGCGAGCTGTCGCAATAGATGTACCCGTCGCTCTGTTTGACGATCCCGTAGACGGTGGACAGGCCGAGGCCCGTTCCCTTGCCCGGTTCCTTGGTGGTGAAGAAAGGCTCGAAGATCCTCGACAGGGTGGAAGCGTCCATGCCTGTTCCCGTGTCGGTCACGGTCAGGGCCACATAGGGCCCCGGACGGAACTCAGGGTGCCGGCGCCTCATTGTTTCATCGATCACGGTGTTCTCCGTGGCGATGGTGAGCCTCCCGCCCCGGGGCATTGCGTCGCGGGCATTGACGGACAGATTCATGATGACCTGTTCCAGCTGCCCCACGTCCGCTTTGATGCTTCCCGTTTCTTCGCAGAGGCGCACGAACAGCTCGATATCCTCCCCGAGGATG
Source organism: Spirochaetia bacterium (assembly GCA_049515135.1). Taxonomy (GTDB): domain Bacteria; phylum Spirochaetota; class Spirochaetia; order SZUA-6; family Fen-1364; genus Fen-1364. Next base: position 363,187 of record JBEKUJ010000001.1, on the reverse strand, counting down.
CGGGGAAGCATGTTGCGCATCGCAAGAACCACGTTGTTGAGCTTCACGATCCTGGGCTGAAGGATCTGCTTTCTCCCGAAAGCCAGAAGCTGGGCGGTGAGCCGCGCGGCCCTCTGCGCTGCGCCGCGTATTTCTGCTATATCTGTCTTCGAAGGGTCTCCCTCCGGCAGCCGGCCGTCAATCAGCTCCGCGAATCCCTTGATGACGGTCAGCAGGTTGTTGAAGTCATGGGCGATCCCCCCGGCAAGCCTGCCGATGGCCTCCATCTTCATCCCCTGCTGCAGCTGCTCCTGGCTTCGCCGCAGCGCCTCCTTGGTTTCCCGCGACTCGGTGAAGTCCCTGCCAATGCCGACCAGTCCGATCACCTGCCCGGACCCGTCCACAATGGGCACTTTCGTCGTCATCACCCAGCGAAGGGCTCCGGATGCCGACCTGTCGCATCTCTCCTGGTTGATGATGCTTTTTCCCCCCTGCAATATCTGGCGGTCGTCCGCGGCGAACTGGGCGGCAACTTCGGGGGCATAGAAATCGGAGTCCTTTTTTCCCACCAGAACACTGGGATCGCCGGCGCCCATGAACTCCGCAACCGCCCGGTTGGCGAGAATGAAGCGGTCTTCGCGGTCTCGCAGGTAGATGTGATCGGGGAGGTTGTTGATGAGCGTGAGAAGGCGGTTTCGCTCCTGCTGAAGGCTTTGCTGGAGCCGCAGCTGTTCCGTGATGTCCTGAAAAATACCGAACGTGCCGGTGAAGGCGCCCCGGTCGTCGAACTGCGGCGTGGCGATGACGGACAGCTGCCGCTCCCCGCCATCAGGGCGGCGGATCCAGATTACGTAATTTCCCTTCTCACCGCTCTTTCTCCGCGCAGTCTCCTGCAGCAGCCGAGCGAACTCTTTCTTGTCCGTGAACTCCGCCAGATTTCTCCCCGCAAGGCGCTGCGCGCCGAAAGCTCTCTCTGCCGCATCGTTGGCAAGAAGAAAGAACTCCGACGCATCGACGATGGCGACCCCCGCCCCCAGGTTCTTCACGAGCTCCGCGAGACGCTCCTCGCTCTGTCGGAGCGCACGCGCGGCCGCCTCCCGGCTGGAAACGTCCCTGCAGGTGGCAACGTGGACGCTGCGGCCCTTCCACTGCCCGTACTGTACTGTGATTTCCAGGGCAACCGTGTCGCCGTCCTTCCTGCGATAGCGGCGCAACGGGACGAAGGCGTCACGTTCCTCGAACGCCTTCAGGGACGCTTCGGGCTCCGCGGACAGATCCCGCAGGCTCATCCCGATCAGCTCCTCCCGCTCGTAGCCCAGGAGGCCGGCGGCGGCGATGTTTGCTTCCAGCACGCGCGCCGACTGGTCATCCGCAATGAGAATTGCGTCTGCAACGAGATCGAGGATATCCTTCTCTTTGCTCACCCCGGGGGCCCTTGCAACCTCTGTGTACCCGAGGGAGGTGCCGGAGTCAACCCGTGGGAGCTGACACGGCGGTTCCTATTTCACAAGCGCAAGCCCGATTGCCGTCCCGAGTCCCTTGTTGATGACATAGCCGAGCTGAATAGTCATGTACGCCATGGCCTCGAGCCACCGGGCATTGGCAAGCGGCCCTGCGTCCACCGGATCGAAGCCGAGGTCGCGGGCAAGCTCGAGGACGGAGGCCTTTGCAGCCTGGTCGTTGCCTGCAGCGAAGCAGGAAATCGCTTTGTCCCTCACCTTCCCCGTGCCCATGTTCTTGGCAAAGACGGTGTTGAGCGCCTTCACGACTTTCGCCGATGGCACCTTTTTCTGCAGCTGTTCGGCGCCGCTGGTGGTGAATCCCAGCGCCAGCTCCATGTTCGGTCCGAGGGGGTTGGTTACGTCCACGATCGGTTTCCCGTCCACGGCTCCGCCCATTTCAGCAACCGCCGAATCCACGGCGTTGAACGGCACTGCCAGGATCAGGATGTCTCCCCAGGCCGCCGTCTCCCGCACGTCCGTGCCCTTTCCCGTCATGCGCGTCTCATAGCCTTCGCGTTTCAGGCCCTCATTCAGCGCTTTGCCGACATTGCCCTTGCCGATAATCGCTATCTTGCCCTTCATCGGCAAAATGTAAGAAATCTGCGGCCCAAAACAAAGCGAGGTCGGACTGCAGGAGTCACCACCCTGGTTCCAGGACGAACCCCCAGGAGCCGCCGATATTCTGGCGCTCGAACGGCCACGCCCAGTAGATCTGGACCACAAAGGCGCCCAGGATATTGACCCGCACGGCAGCCCCCGCGCTGAAAATGGGAACGCGCGCGTATTGGTCCGCGGAGATCGCCAGGACGGGGGGGTCATTCTCCGTCCAGGCCACCCCGCCGTCGAAGAACCCCACAAGCTCAGTGGGGAGCCAGGGGAACTTCAGAAGCCCGAACTGGTCGCTGCCCAGGACCGGAATGCGAAGCTCCAGGTTGACCACGGCGATCTTGGATCCGAACAGGCGGTTGAGCTGTGGAATGTTCCCCGAGCTGCCCGCTCCCTCGACGCCGATGATGGAGTAATACTCATAGCCCCGCACCAGGTCTGACTCTCCCAGGTAAAATTGCGTGAGTGTCGGGTTGTCCGCGCCGCCCAGGTACCTGCCGACGGAGAGCGCGCGAAACGCAATGGTGATGGGGTTCAGGAAAAGGTATTCGCGCAGGTCACCCAGGGCGGTGAGGAAATAAGTGGAGCCGGCGTCTCCGTCCATCTCGAAGCGGTAGCGGGAGCCCCGGATGGGGCTCGTGAAGCCGAAGAACGAGTAATCACCCACGTATGCCAGCCCGGCGTGCCCAAGGGAGAGCGGCGGCGGCGTGGGGAATGAGACCTGGTCAGCTTCCACAAGAAGACCATTCTGGTAGTAGTAAGCCGGGACCGATCCCTCCCACCAATACATTGTGTAGCCGGCGGTTGCCTCCCACCGGCGATTGATGGTGACCGGGTATTGCGCAAAGAGATCGGCCTCCTCCTGGAAGATCACCTGTTGCAGGATGCCGGTGTCGGCGCCGGCCACGGGAAACGGAGGGGCGAGGGAGGTGTAGTACGTCTGCGGAATATGGGCGACCGCCAGGCCCCAATTGATGTGGTTCCTTCTATTCACATAATCAAACTGGGCGCCGATGGAATCCAGGGACCCGGAGGCCTGCACGGCAGTGTCGATCTCATGGTCGCCCAGCACGTCGGCGAACGAGAGGGCTGCCGCGCCGCCGACGCTCGTGCCGAACGGGCTCACACCAAGACCCACGCCGACCTGGCTGATTGCCAGGAGGGAGAATGCCGGGGAATAGCGGCCGAGGACGGTGTCGGGAAGGGCGGGCAATGACTGCGCCTGGCCAGCGGTGACGGCGGAAGGGAGCGTCGGCGCATTGATGGCGCCATCAATGCTCACCGGCTTGCCCTGGGCCTGGGAAAGCCCCAGCGCGTGGACCTCGTATTTCCTGTTGTTGAAGATCGTCATGACGAGCTCACCGGACGTTTCCGCCATGGAGAGGCACGGGGAAAGCACGGTGAGGCCGCTGATGCCCGTGGCAACGCTGGTCACCCGGAAGAATTGCTGCGTCCCGATGTCATAGCGATACAGGTCGCTGTAACCATCCGTGTCGGCAACGAAGTACAGGCTCTTTCCGTCCGGGGAGAACAGAGGGTTGATGTGCTTGGCCCCGTCCTTGATGGAGATGATCCGCGTCTCCCTGCTTTGCATGTCCATGAGCCCGATGTTCATGGACTGGAACGTGAGATTGGCCAGATCCGTGTGCGCGCCCTGGTCAGTCGCGAACGCAAGAGTTTTCCCGTCAGGGGACCACGCCGGCTGGAGTTTCGTGTGCCATCCGCTGGTGAGCCGCTCCAGCCCGCTGCTGGACGGATCAAGAAGGTAGATGTCGCGCACGGCGTCTTTCGTTGCCGACAGGGCGATCGTGGAGCCGTCAGGGGACCAGGCAAGCCCAGCCGCACCTTTCACGGACAGTGACAGCATCTTTGCCAGCCTCCCCGAGGGGACATCAACGATAGCAACCGCGTCCTTTCCCCCGCGCTCCACGACGAAAGCAAAGGATTTCGAATCAGGCGACCAGGCGCCCGCTGAGTCGATGAAGTTCAAAACGTCGTAGCGCGCATCGCTGTCCGTTGTGGCGAGGCCCTTCAGCACCCTGCCGCTTTCCGCATCGGCCAGGGAGAGGTCGAGGCCGAACAGGTTCCGCAGAGAAAAGACGGCAATGTACTTCCCGTCCGGGCTGATGACGGGGCTCAGGTTCAAGCCGGAGGCAAGCCCCGGCAGCGTGCGGCCGATGTCCTTCGGGAGGGTTCGGCCGGCGATTTTCGGGGCGTACGTGATCGTGAAATCACCTTTCCACCTCGCGGAGAAGTCCGCCATTGTCTTCACCCCGAGCGCGGAGCTGACAGCGCTCGGGATCCCCTTGTCCGTGGCGTCGATGAAAAATCGGCGCATTCCGATTTTTCCCCACCCCCGGTCGATCCAGTACCAGACTGCGTCGCCGAAGCGGTAGGGGAAATACTTGTTCTGCTTCGAGGCAAGGTCGCCGATGCTCGGGATGTCTTTGTTCAGGAATGCATCGCGCATCCACATGTCGGTGAGCGGGTCGTCGGGACCGAGGGAGAGATACTCAGCCTGGCCCTCGATGAACCACAAGGGCAGGGGCTGGGACTGGGGTGCGAAAACGCCCAGCGGGCTTATTTTCTCGAACTGGAAGCCATGGACCAGCTCATGAGCCAGGACGTGCGCGTTTTCGCTGTACGTGCCAGTGAGCGGGAGGACGATGCGGTGCATGAACCCTTCCGTCACGCCGCCCTCACCGAGGGAGATAATGCCGGGAATCACGTTGGTCTGCTCGAAGTCAATGAAGCTGTCATAGAGGATCACTTTCTGCAGGCCCTTGATCCCGTAGCCGAAGATATCGGCGTGGTGGGCGTATGCCTGCTCCAGTATGCGGGCGGCGTCCATAACCGCCTGGGTCCCCTGCGGATAGTGATAGATCTGGAAATGCTCTGTCCTCAGCACGGAGAAGTCGATTGCCCCGTACTGCACTTTGTTCCTCTCGAAATACTGGCCCCACGCAAGGGCGGGAAGGGCTGCAAGGAAGCAAACGCACGCAAGCGCCTTCAAAGGGAGCGGCCTCCGAGGCTTCACTTCTTTCATCATGGCACCTCAAATATCAAGGGCCTCATGAGTCCTGGTCAAGCAATCCCACGCTGCAAACCGTCCCTTGGTTGGTCAATCCACGCGATTTATGTAATATTTAACCTGCTCATCACAGGAGGATGTATTGCCGACAACTCAGAATGCGGTGTCCGTCGAGCGTATCAGGGAAGCCTTGAGCACTGTCCAGGATCCTGATCTGCACAAGGACCTCGTCTCCCTGGACTTCATCCGCGACATCCGCATCAACGGCAGGGACGTAAGCTTTACCATTACTCTCACAACCCCCGCGTGCCCGTTGAAAGACAAACTGCGGCAGGACAGTGAGGATGCCATTCGGGGCCTCATTCCAGAAGTCGGCCAGATCCAGATCGCCTTCGACGCCCGCATGCGGGCTGACCGGCGGATCATGGAGAAGCTCAAGCTGCCAATCAAGGCAATTGTCGCCGTGGGAAGCGGCAAGGGCGGAGTTGGCAAGTCCACTGTTGCCGCCAACCTTGCGGCGGCGCTGGCGCAATCCGGAGCCGCGGTGGGCCTTCTGGACGCCGACATCTATGGTCCCAACATCCCCACGCTGATGGGAGTGCAGCAGCTTCCGCCTCCCCAGAAGGAAAAGATCGTTCCGGCCCGGGCTCACGGTGTTCTTGTCATGAGCATGGGGTTCCTGGTCTCGGAGACAGAGGCGCTGGTGTGGCGCGGCCCCATGATCCATGGCGCCCTTCAGCAGCTCTTCACGGAGGTGGTCTGGGGAGAGCTGGACTATCTCATCGTCGACCTGCCGCCCGGCACGGGGGACGCGCAGCTCAGCGTGGCGCAGCTGGTTCCGCTGACGGGCGGAGTGGTGGTCACGACGCCCCAGCTGCTGGCCGTCAGCGACGCGCGCCGGGGGGTGACTGCGTTCAAGAAGCTGAGCGTGCCTGTTCTGGGGATCGTGGAGAACATGTCGGGGGAGGTGTTCGGCCAGGGCGGGGGAGAGCGGGCAGCGCAAGAGATGCAGGTCCCGTTCCTGGGGCGCATCCCCATGGACCCCGCGGTGTCCCGGATGGGCGATGAAGGAAGGCCCCCCGTAACATCGGAGGAGCCGCTTGAGTCCGGGGCGGCGCTGCGTTCCCTCGCCAGGGCGGTTGCAGCGCGCGTGAGCGTGACGCAGTATGAGAACAACGGCAGCGCGGTGAGGTGAGGATGTCCGAACAGGCTGTGTCGCGTCGAAAACCCGAGTGGCTGAAGATCCGGCTGAACACCACCGACAACTATCACTTCCTGAAGAAGCTGATGCGCACCGAAAGCCTGCACACCGTCTGCGAGGAGGCCCGATGCCCCAACCTCCAGGAATGCTGGGGCACCCATCGCACTGCCAGCTTCATGATCCTGGGAGACACGTGCACCCGGCGGTGCAGGTTCTGCGCGGTGAACACGGGCCTTCCCGGCGCGGTGGACACGCTGGAACCCCTGCGGGTGGCGGGCGCCGTCGATCACATGAAGCTGAAGCATGTCCACATCACCATGGTGAACAGGGATGATCTTCCCGACGGCGGGGCATCCATCATGGCTGCCACGGTGAGGTCCATCCGCTGGCGCGCGCCTGACTGTTCCGTGGAGGTCCTGACCTCGGACTTCATGGGGTCGGAGGAAGCCATTCGTGCAGTGGTGCAAAGCGGGCCCGACATCATCAGCCACAACGTGGAGACGGTACGACGGCTGACACCGCGGGTGCGCTCGCGGTCCAGCTACGATCGGTCCCTCGATTTCCTTCGCACTGCGCGCGGGCTTGCGCCGGAGATGGTGACAAAGTCCAGCATCATGCTGGGGCTGGGGGAGACCTTTGAAGAGGTGGAGGAGACGCTGGCCGACCTTCGGTCCTGCGGCGTTGATGTCGTGAACATCGGGCAGTATCTCCAGCCCACGCGCAACCATATCCCGGTCCGCCGGTACTGGACGCCCCAGGAGTTCCAGCGTCTCAAGGACATTGCGCTGCAGAAGGGTTTCCTCTACTGCGAGGCAGGGCCGTTTGTCCGCTCCTCCTATCACGCGGACGTCCAGTTCCAGGGCTTTCAGCAGCACCTGAAGGAGCTTCAGGCTGCCAAGGCTGCCGCGCGACCTCCCCTTTCCACGTGATAGAAGCAGCGCCGCGCCCGCGCCTGGCGCGGGCATCCTTGCACCGGGTTCTGGACAACCGCGCCGTAGCTGAAGGAGCCTTTGTCCTTCGACTGGAGCGCAACGGCCTGGCCTTCAGGTCGGGGCAGTGGATCAACCTTGGCCCGGCGGGAGGCATCGAGCGTCGGGAATACACGGTCTACTCTCCTCCCTCCGAGGATTTCATCGAAGTGCTCATCAAGGAAGTGGAGGGCGGGGAAGTTTCAAGCGACCTGCGTCGGTGCCGCGCCGGGGACGCGCTGGAGGTCGACGGTCCCCACGGCTCCTTCTGCATTGACCCGGGCCTGGTTTCGCGCCGGTTCCTTTTCATCGCCACGGGGACAGGCGTTTCACCCTTCCATTGTTTTGCGCTGAGCCACCCGGGTCTTGACTACACGCTGCTTCATGGCGTGCGCTCCTCGCGGCAGCTTTACGACCACGAGGTTTTTGACCCTCGAAGGCTCGTTGCCTGCGTGAGCGGAACAGAGCGCCCCACAGGGGAGGTGCCGAGGCACCCCGGCCGCGTCACCTCCTACCTTCGGGAGCATCCGGTTGAGCCGACTCGCCTGTGCTACCTCTGCGGCAACAGCGACATGATCTACGAAAGCTACGCCATCCTGCGCGGTTACGGCGTGCCGGCGTCCAGCATCTTCGCCGAGGTTTACTTCTGAACGCTGTACCTGAACGCAGTGGGTTTGCGGAGTCTTTTACGTCTGCCCGGTGCCGCGTATAGTTCAGAGATGGAAGAGCACCCCGCGATCCGGGTCAGGGATCTGCGAAAATCCTTTTTCGTCACAGAACGCGAAACCGGCGTGGGTGCGGCCCTGGCCAGCCTGGTCCGCAGGCGCAGGGCTGAGATCACGGCTGTGGACGGCATCTCCTTCACACTGCAGCCGGGTGAGGTGGTCGGTTTCCTCGGGCCCAACGGAGCGGGAAAGACCACCACGCTGAAGATGCTCTCCGGCCTTCTCCATCCCACGGGGGGTGAGATCTCCGTTCTCGATCACGTGCCATGGAAGAGGGAAAAGGCATTTCTCCGGCAGATCACCCTTGTCATGGGACAGCGCAACCAGCTGGTTTGGGACATCCCGGCCGCGGATTCCTTCGAGCTGAACAGGGCGATCTACCGGATCCCCGGTCCCGACTTTCGAAGCATCGTGGGGGAGCTCACGGAGCTTCTCGAGCTGGGCCCCTTGCTTCGCAAGCCCGTGCGCAACCTGTCCCTCGGGGAGCGAATGAAGTGTGAGCTTGCCGCCGCCCTCCTGCACCAACCCCGCGTGGTGTTCCTGGACGAGCCGACCATCGGCCTGGATGTGACCATGCAGCGGCGCATTCGATCGTTCATTGCGGAGTACAACCAGCGCTTCGGCGCCACGGTCCTCCTCACCAGCCACTACATGGCGGACGTGGAGGCCCTCTGCCGGCGGGTCATCGTCATTCACCACGGAAAGCTTCTTTTCGACGGGGAGCTCGCCGCCCTGGTGGGCCGGTTCACGGCGCACAAGACAATCGTGGTGAAGCTGGAGGATGCCGGGGCGGACGGCGGGCTCGCGAGCCTCAGCGGCTACGGCGAGGTGATCTCCCGTGAGGAAGGCGTCGTGACGCTTCGCGTCCCCCGGGAAGAGACGCCCCGGGTGACAGGGAGGATCCTGGCCGATATGCCGGTGATAGACCTGACCGTGGAGGACCCGCCAATAGAAGAAGTCATCGAGCGCGTTTTCGCCGGAGAGACTTCCTGATGGGAATCGGGGAAGTCTATCGCCAGCAGTTCAAGACAACGCTGGCCTCTTTCATCCAGTACAGGGCGTCCATCTTCATTTGGACCATCGACAGGATCCTGGACCCGCTCATCTACCTCGTGGTATGGTCCGCCGTTGCCCATGCAACGGGTGGAAGCGTGGGCGGCTTCGATACCGGTCAGTTCGCCGCCTACTTCATTCTCATGATGCTCGTCACCCAGGTCACCTATACCTGGGTCATGTACGAGTACGAGTACAAGATTCGCCACGGCTCGCTCTCTTTTGCCCTGCTGCGGCCCATCCATCCCATCCACACCGACCTGGTGGACAACGTCTCCTCCAAGCTGATCACGCTCCCTCTGATGCTGGTGGCGGCAGCGGTCCTGGTTCTCATTTTCCGGCCGACATTTTCCCCGCCCCTGTGGGCGGCGGCCCTCTTTGTTCCGGCCCTGCTCCTTGCCTTTGCCGTGAAGTTCATAGTGGAATGGACGCTCGCGCTGTCGGCGTTCTGGACCACCCGGGTAAGCGCGGTCAACCAGGGCTACTTTGTGGCAGCGCTCTTTCTCTCCGGGCAGATGGCGCCCCTGTCCCTGCTTCCACGGCCGCTTCAGCTCGCCGCATCCGTTCTGCCTTTCCGCTGGATGATCAGTTTCCCCGTGGAGCTGCTCCTTGGGCGGCTGAGCCCCGGCCAGGCGCTGGCGGGACTTGCGGCGCAGACCGCGTGGCTGGTCCTGGGGCTCTTTCTCCTGAGGGCGGTCTGGCGCGCCGGGGTGCGCGTGTATTCGGCGGTGGGCGCATGAGGTTGCCGGCATGAGGCTGCTCCGTCTCTTGTGGGTCTTCTTCCGCGTTGGGGCGATGGGAGAGCTTGCCTACCGCGCCAACTTCTTCCTCCAGCTCCTGGAATCAGCCATTGACCTGGGGACCGCCCTGGGTGGCCTTGCGGTTGTGTTCTCATATACGGCGACCCTGGGAGGCTGGCGCCCGGAGGAGGTTGCCGCGCTGGTCGGGGTCTTCTTCCTGGTGGGCGGGGCAATCCGCCTGATCATCCAGCCCAGCATGGAGCAGCTCATCGAGAGCGTGCGCGAGGGGACCCTGGACTTCACCCTGACCAAGCCTGAAGACTCGCAGGTGCTAGTGAGCATCCAGCGTGTGGAGATATGGAAGCTCACCGACTTCATCCTCGGGATCGCGGTGATCGTTGCCGCGCTGGCCCGGCTGGGAGAGCGTGTGGGGGCGTTGCAGGTGGCCGGCTTTGCCGCAGCTCTCATTGCCGGCGGGCTCATCGTGTACAGCTTCTGGGTGATTCTGGCCTCCCTTTCGTTCTGGTTCGTTCGCGTGGAGAACATCCTGGTCATCTTCCAGTCAATCTACGAGGCTGGACGCTGGCCCGTGACCCTGTACCCCGGTTGGCTGCGAATCGGCCTGACCTTCCTGGTCCCCGTGGCTTTCGCAACAACCGTGCCGGCCCAGGCGCTGGCAGGCAAGCTGTCCTGGCAGACCCTGGCGGGAGCGTTCGCCCTAGCTGCCCTGCTTTTCGTCGTTGCGCGGCTCGTATGGCGTATCGGGTCCCGGCGCTATACAGGGGCCTCTTCGTGAACATGGACTCGGCAGCCGAAATGTGCTTTACTTGAGCCTCAACTCTGCAATCGGGAGGCAGCGTCGGGGCCCCGACGCGCATGGAACCCATGCATGCAAGAGCAATCGGGACGGGGAGCGCAATCGCTTTCATGAAGCGATTCGAGCACCACGCGGCCATGATCCTTCTTATCAGTCAGGGAGACGGGCGGATCGTGGAGGCAAACCCGGCCGCCGTACACTACTATGATGCGCGTCAAGCCGTTGCGCTCTCACCTCCTTTCCGCTGACTGTTTGCTCGCTCCATAAGCTTACTTCGTCGCTTCCTCGAGCTGCTTAAGGGCGTCTGTGCCTTTCAGCCTCCGGTTATTCTGCGCGAGATCAAAGGCGGTCTTTCCCGTATTGTTTTTCACCTTCCCGTCTGCGCCGGCCTTCAAGAGCGTGGTTAACACCTCGGGGTTCCGATTGTCTCTGGCGGCTGCCATGAGCGGAGTTCGACCGTAGTTGTCCATAGCGTTGATGTCCGCGCCAGCAGCAAGGAGCACAGTAATCACCTCAGGGTTCTGGTTCCATCCGGCGGCCCATACCAGCGCGGTCCCGCCGAATGCCGTATCCCGAGCGTTGATGTCCGCACCAGCCTTCAGAAGCGTAGTGATAACCAGAGGGTTCTGGTTGTTCGCTGCGTGCATCAGCAAAGTGTAGCCCTCCTTGTCCTTGGCGTTGACGTCTAGACCCTTACTGATAGCGGCTTGTACATCCTGTGGCGTTCCGGCTTCTACAAGCGCAAAGAAGTGGAAGTCAGTCGTCTGTGCATACGCCGAAGCCGCCAAAAGGACCGCAAGACCTACTACAACGACTATTCGCTTTTTCATCTTGTACCTCCAAAAACATTCTGAACAAGGATTGATCATTATACCACGACCGGGTTGCGTGCTGGACCGAATCAGGTCTGTATTCGGACCTGACCGAGTTGTGCCGGTGATCTTTTTCCTGGCAATCCAGCCGCACACGGGGCTTGAAAGCAGGGCTCTGGCTGACGGCCACATCAGGAAAGGCTATGATCCGCTTTCCGTGCTCCCCTGGAACGTGCTGAAGCTGATCTACAATCCTCCGCCTCTTGGAAGCATGATCGGGAGGAGCTGCGCCCGGGCATTTGCAGCAGGCGGCGTCGCGGACATGGTTCTTGAGTCCATTGAGAATGGAATTCACGGCACGCGCGGCAGCTTTGCCGGCAACGCCCGAAAGGAGACGTGACTTGGGAAACAGTGCAACCCTTTCACGCGAAGAGGCCCGGAAGTTCTTCGGCCTGTCGCGCATGACGCATTCAGTCCTCGACATCGCCCATCCCGCAATGGGGGCTCTTTTTGTCTTCGGAGCCTTTCCAGCCGCCTCAACCGTCGTGATCGGGCTCATGGCCGCTTTTGCCGGATTCACCGCAGTCTTCGCGCTCAACGAAGTGATGGATTGCAGCGTGGACTGCGAAAAGATGGCGAAGCTCACGGGAAAAAAGGAATGCTTCGACATCGATTCCGTGGGCTACCGCCATCCCATTGCCCAGGGCGCTTTGAGCTTCTACGCGGCCCTAGGCTGAGTGATGATCTGGGGCCTGCTCTCCCTTTCCCTGGCGTTCGTCCTGCGCCCGCTGTGCGCGGCGCTCATGGTGACCGTGCTGTTGCTGGAGATCGGCTACTGCAGGCTCCTTCGCGTGACTCACTGGAAGGCCGTACTTTCGGGGAGCATGGTCGCCGTGGGCGGGCTTGCCGGGGTCTCCGCAGTGGCCGTCGCGCCGCCCCTGGGCTTTGTCGCCCTTTTCTTCGCGTGGGCCTTTGCCTGGAAAGTCGGCTGCCGCAACATCCCCAACGACTGGAGCGACCTCGAGGAAGACCTTGCCATGAAGATACGGACGTTCCCCGTCCGCTATGGCCGTCGCGCCTCCACCTGGGTTTCCCTGGGCCTGTTGTGCCTTACCGTTGCCTCGAGCCTGCTCTTCCCCCTGGTTGTCCCAATGAAATATCCCGTGATCTACGTTGCAGGAGCGCTTGCCGCCGGGGCTTTCCTCCTGATAGCTCCAGCCCTGCGCTGGGTGCAGGACCAGAAGATGACCTCGGCCATGTACCTTTTCAACAGGGCCTGCTTCTATCCCCTGGCGGTGTGCGGGGTCGTGGCCGTGCTTGTCATCGCGTGACGCATGATCGAGCCTGGACAACGAACCTTGACAAATGGAACCAAAAGGCATACTGCATACTGATTGATGCGTGCAAACGTTTGCAAAGAGACGACATTAAGAGAGGTGGCCAAAGCAGCTGGAGTCAGCATGGCCACGGTCTCAAGAAGCCTCAACGATTCGTCCCTGATCCCTGAAAAAACGCGAAAGCGCATCCGCGAGATCGCCAAGGAACTGGGGTTCGAGTTCAACGCTCACGCCCGCAGCCTCATCACGCGCAAGGTCGGGACCATCGGCATCATTCTTCCGCCCGACTATGACCAGCTGGGAGTGAACCTCTATCACGGCACCCTGCACAGCTCACTTCGAAGCGTGCTGGAGTGCAACGATATCGACCTTCTGGTCACCTTCCTGAACAATCATTTCACCGGCGGCAACAACATCAGGAAACTCGTGGCCCGAAAGAAAGTGGATGGGCTCATCATCGTGCAGCCCGTGTTCGAGCGGGAGCTCATCGACTACCTCCACACGCGGGAGATGCCTTTTGTCTTCTCCCACTATCCTCCGCCGGACCCCTGTCCTGCCGACGTTGATATCATCTACCCGGACAACGAGCATGGCGGGTACCTTGCGGGGCAACACCTGGGGGTAATCGGAAAGAAGCGCATCCTGTGCGTGACTACCCCGAGAGAGAAGGTCACAGACCGCGAGTACGTTCTGCGCCTTGCCGGCGCGCGCCGGGGACTTGCAGAACACGGCATCACCCTGCGCCCCGAAGACCTGCTTATTGGCAACCAGACCATGGAATCCGGCTACGATGCCGTGATGAATGCGGCTCCGAGGATCCGCGAGTACGATGCCATCCTTGCCCTGAATGATCTCATGGCCATCGGGGCCCTTCTGGCCGTGGGCAAGCTGGGGCTGCGGGTTCCGGACGATATTGCGCTGATCGGATATGACGATACGGACCTGGCGGCCTGCATCCGCCCCTCCCTCACCACGATCCACCAGCCCCGCGAAGAGCTTTCTTCCGCGACCTGTGAGCGCCTGCTCGAGCTGATCAAGAGCCGCAGGCTGGACGGCGGGCCGCGCGATGCGAAGCGGACGCTCCTGACGCCGAAGCTGGTGGTCCGCGAAACAACGGGCGGCAACAGGCCGTAGACGCGAGGCAGCATGAACAAGGTGCGGATCGGGATGGTCGGTCTTGGCCGGCTGGGGATGAAGCACGCGGAGAACATCGCCGTCCGCACGGCCGGCGCGGAGCTGAGCGCGGTCTGCGCCCTGGAGCCGGACCGGGTGAGCCATGCCTGCAAGGCGTGGGGAGTGCCGAACGGGTATGACCGATTCGAAGCGATGCTGGAGAACAGGGACCTGGATGCCGTTTTCATCGCCTCGAGCTCCGGCGAGCACTGTCGGCACATTGGCCAGGCCCTGGAGGCCGGTTTTCATGTCTTCTGCGAAAAACCCCTTGGCGTCACCCTGGAAGAGTGCATGCTGGCAGAAGAGGCGGTGGCGCGGCACCCCGGGCAGGTGTTCATGTTGGGGTTCATGCGCCGCTATGACTCTTCCTACGCCAGGGCGCAGAAGCTGATCCGGGACGGCTACATCGGCCGTCCCATCCTCTTTCGAGGCTACTCGGTGGATCCCGAATCGGCAATCGACGGGGCCATCTGCTTTGCCCCCACCTCGGGGGGCCAGTTCATCGACATGGCGGTGCATGACATCGACCTTGCCCGTTGGATGCTGGGCGCTGAGGCCACTACCGTCTTTGCAGCCGGGGGCTGCTACGCGCACCCGGAGTTCGCGCAGTACGGCGACGGTGACAACCTGGCCGCTCTCATACGGTTCGACAACGAGGCAATAGCGTTCCTGCTGGCCGGCCGGACCGCGGCGCACGGATATGCGGTGGAGACGGAGATCATTGGCACAAAGGCGGCGCTTCGCATTGCCAGCGTGCCGCAGAAAGACATGGTTGAGCTGCTGGATGACCGCGGAGCGGTGCGGGAGTGCTCGCAGAACTTTCTGGAGCGCTTCGGCGCGGCCTACTGCGCCGAAACGCAGGAGTTCGTGGACTGCATCGGGGAGCGGCGCAAGCCGCAGGTCACCGTTCATGACGGCGTGATGGCCACGAAGGTGGCTTTTGCAGCCACGCAGTCGTTCCGCCGCGACGAGCTCGTGCGACTCACATGAAGGAGGAAGTCATGAAGATCGGACTGATCGGGGCAGGGAGGATCGGCAGGATCCATGCGGAGAACATCGTGCACCACATTCCGCGGGTGCAGATTGCGCGCATCGCGGACGTCGCCGCGGACAAGGTCCGCGACTGGGCCGGAGGGCTGGGAGTCACGCAGGTGAGCGCGGACGCGCGGGACCTGCTCTCGGATCCCGAGATCAAGGCGGTCCTGGTGTGCAGCTCCACCGACACGCACGCCGACATGGTCATTGCAGCAGCGGAGAAGGGCAAGCACATCTTCTGCGAAAAGCCCGTGGACCTCACCGTGGCGAAAGTGAAGAAGGCGCTCGCGGCGGCAAAGAAGGCAGGAGTGATACTGCAAGTGGGGTTCAACAGGAGGTTCGATCACAACTTCCGCAGGGTCCGGGACCTGGTCAACCAGGGCGCAATCGGAGACCCTCACATACTCCGCATCACCTCGCGGGACCCTGCCCCGCCTCCTCCGGAGTACGTGAAGGTATCAGGGGGAATATTCCTGGACATGACAATCCATGACTTCGACATGGCCCGGTATCTGGCCGGCTCGGACGCGGTGGAGGTCTACGCCAAGGGCGCCGTGCTCGTTGATCCGGCCATCGGAAAGGCAGGGGACGTGGATACTGCCGTGGTGACGATCACGTTCCAGAACGGCTGCATCGGCATGATCGACAACTCACGCAAGGCCACCTACGGTTATGACCAGCGCGTGGAGGTTTTCGGCTCCAAGGGAGCGCTCAGCTGCGCCAATGACACGCCGACCTCCGTCGTTCTTTCCAACGACGCCGGCGTCGCGGGGGACAAGCCGCTGTACTTCTTCCTGGAGCGCTATCATCAGGCCTTCCTGGACGAGATGAACTCTTTCTTCGACGCCGTGATCGACAGGAAGCCCTGCCCCGTGGGTGACATTGACGGGCTGAAGCCCCTGCTCATGGGATTTGCCGCCAAGAAGTCCGTTGCCGAAGGCCGGCCCGTGAAAATCTCCGAAGTGGACGTGTGACGGAGGCGCTCCATGAAGACGGTTCGACTGACCATGGCGCAGGCGCTGCTGCGCTTTCTCGATGCCCAGTATGTCGAGTTCGACGGCGTCGAGACGAAGTTCGTAAAGGGCGTTGGCGGCATATTCGGGCACGGCAATGTGGTTGGCCTGGGTGAGGCTCTTGCCCAGGAGAGCCATAGCCTCACGTATTTCCAGGGGCACAACGAGCAGGGCGCCGCTCACATGGCCATCGGCTACGCCAAGCAGATGAACAGGAAGCAGATCTTCGCGGTCACCAGCTCCATCGGGCCGGGGGCCCTCAACATGGTGACTGCGGCAGGCGTTGCCCTGGTCAACCGCATCCCCGTGCTTCTCCTGCCCGGGGATGTTTTTGCCTGCCGGCAGCCGGATCCCGTTCTCCAGCAGGTGGAGCACTGGGACGACTATACGGCAACTGCGAACGACGCATTTCGCGCAGTATCGCGGTACTGGGACAGGATCAACAGGCCGGAGCAGCTCATGGCTGCCTGCGTCAACGCCATGCGGGTCCTGACGGATCCGGCGGAGACAGGCCCCGTGACCCTGGCCCTCCCGCAAGACGTGCAGGGCGAGCCCTATGAGTACCCCCTGGAGTTTCTGGAAAAGAGAGTTCACCACGTGGAAAGGCGCCTGCCCACAAAGGGGCAGATCGACAGGGCCGTCAACCTTGTGAAATCCAGGTCCCGGCCCATGGTCATCTGCGGGGGCGGCGTGCGCTATTCCCAAGCAGGCAGGGAGTTGAAAGAGTTCTGCGACAGCTTCGGTGTGCCGCTCGGCGAGACGCAGGCAGGCAAAGGCGTCATCTCCTGGGAAGATCCGCGCAACCTTGGCGGAATGGGAGTCACCGGCGGGCTTGCGGCAAATCGGGTGGCGCATGATGCGGACCTCATCATCGCCGTGGGCACCCGGCTGGGGGATTTCACCACCTGCTCGCGCAACCTTTTCAGGAACCCGAATGCGGCCGTCCTGTCCATCAATGTGAACGCTTTCGACGCGGCCAAGATGAACTCCGTGGCAATGGTGGCCGATGCGCGGGAAAGCCTGAGCGCCCTTACCGCGGCCCTGCGAGCCGCCGGATGGACGGCAGGCTACAAGGGAGAGGTGGAGAAGATACGCGCCGAATGGCGAAAGGAAGAGGACAGACTGTACACGGAAGAGGATCCTGCCGGACTGTCCCAGGTCAGGTTGCTGGGAGAGCTGAACGAGAGCCTCCTGCCCCGGGACGCAATTGTCGTGGGAGCTTCGGGGAGCCTGCCGGGCGACCTCCAGCGGGTCTGGCGCGCGCGGACGCTTGACTCCTACCACATGGAATACGGCTTCTCCTGCATGGGTTATGAAATCGCCGCGGCTCTGGGGGCAAAGATGGCTGCGCCCAACCGGGAGGTTTTTGCGCTCGTTGGGGACGGCTCCTACGTGATGCTGCACTCGGAGCTGCTGACCGCCATCCAGGAGGGAATCAAGATCCATGTCGTTGTCTTTGACAACTCCGGCTACCAGTGCATCGACAACCTCCAGACCAGCCAGGGCATTGTGAAGTTCGGAAACGATCTTCGCCGCCGGGACCCCAGGACAGGCAGGCTCACTGGCAGCCTGATGCCGCTGGACTTCGCGAAAAACGGGGAGAGCTACGGCGCCCGCGGATACGCGCCCAAGACGCTTGCGGAGTTCAGGGACGCCGTGAAGAGCGCCATTGCGGGGACCGTCTCCACCGTGATCGATGCGAAGGTCACGCAGAAATCCATGACGCACGACTACGAGTCGTGGTGGCGCGTGGGAACAGCGCAGGTTTCCGACAACCCGAAGGTTGTAGAAGCGGCCAAGAAGATCAGCCGGGAAGTCGAATCCGCCCGGAAGTTCTAGGGGAGCGCGGCTGGAAAGGAACGTCAGATGAAAGACAAACGAGTGCGCCTTGCCATCGCCCCGATAGCCTGGACCAACGATGACCTGCCGGAGCTCGGCGGCGACAACACCTTCGAGCAGTGCATCTCCGAGATGGCACTTGCCGGCTACGAAGGCAGCGAAGTCGGCAACAAGTATCCCAGGGACCCTGCGGTGCTGAAGCGCTACCTGGACCTCCGCGGGCTCACGATCTGCAACGCCTGGTTCAGCTCCTTCCTCACCACGAAGCCGTACGAGGAGGTCGAAAAGGCGTTCCTCCAGCACAGGGACTTCCTCCACGCCGTGGGGGCGCGCGTCATTGGCGCCGCTGAGCAGGGCCATTCCATCCAGGGCATGCAGGAGGTCCCCGTGTTCGAGGGCAAGCCCCGGTTCACGGATGAGGAATGGAAGCGCCTGGCAGAGGGGCTGAACAAGCTTGGCGAGCGGGCCCGGGAGAAGGGCATGATTCTGACCTACCATCATCACATGGGGACAGGGGTCCAGACAGCCTCCGAGGTGGACCGGCTCATGGAGATGACGGATTCCCTTCTTCTCTCCCT
This sequence comes from Spirochaetia bacterium, assembly GCA_049515135.1. Lineage (GTDB taxonomy): Bacteria > Spirochaetota > Spirochaetia > SZUA-6 > Fen-1364 > Fen-1364. The sequence goes on along the minus strand of JBEKUJ010000001.1, from coordinate 344,778 downwards.
CCTGTATGATACGGGCCATCTTGCCTTTTCAGGTGAGGACTACCTTGGCGTGCTGGAGCGTCACGTTGGCCGGGTCCGCCATGTGCATTTGAAGGACGTGCGGCTGGAAGTGCTTGACCGGGTGAAGAAAGAGCGCATGAGCTTCCTCCAGGCAGTGAAACAGGGGATCTTTACCGTTCCCGGAGATGGAGGGATCAGCTTTGAGCCCATTTTCCGGCTGCTCGAAAAGAAAGGCTATACGGGCTGGTATGTCGTTGAGGCCGAACAGGATCCGGCGCGGGCGAACCCGTTCGAGTATGCGCTGAAAGCGCGAAAGTTCATCCGCGAAAAAGCAGGGCTTTGATCTCGGCGCCCGACGGGCGCCAGCTTCGATACAAGGAGAACATGCGTGAACCAGAAAGGATCTGAAACACGGCTGCGTCTCATGACGCGCACGACCCCGTCGGTGCTCTGGAACGACTCCTGCTCCTTGCAGGAGCTTGGCACCTCGATACAGGACAACGGCGCCGTGGGGGCCACGTGCAACCCCGTGATCGTGCTCACCGTCCTGAAAAAGGAGTGGAACCTCTGGAAGGACAGGATTGACCAGCTCATAGCAGAAATGCCATGCGCCACCGAAGGGGAGGTGGCCTGGCGGCTCGTGGAAGAGATGTCCATGAAGGCTGCAGAGCTCCTGAAACCCACCTTCGACAGGGAGAAGGGGAGGAACGGCCGGCTTTCCATCCAGACGGATCCGCGCCTGTATCGGGATCCCAAGGCGATCGTTGAGCAGGCGGTCCACTTCGATTCCCTGGCTCCGAACATGATCGTCAAAATCCCTGCGACGCGAGCGGGGATCGAAGCCATCGAGGAGGCCACCTGGCGGGGGATCAGCATCAACGCCACCGTGAGCTTCACGCTGCCGCAGGCGCTGGCGGTGGCGGAGGCGGTGGAGAGGGGCCTCAAACGGCGCGAGAGGGAGAAAAAGGACATCAGCCGCATGGGGCCGGTCTGCACTCTGATGGTGGGCCGCCTGGATGACTGGCTGAAGGTTGTGGCGGAGAAAAAGGGCATCATAGCAGACCCGCGGATCCTGGACTGGGCCGGCGTTGCGGTCATGAAGAAGGCGTACAGGATCTACAAGGAGCGCGGGTATCGCCTTCGCCTTCTTTCAGCGGCGTTTCGCAATCATATGCACTGGAGCGAGTTCATTGGCGGCGAGGTCGTCATCTCTCCTCCTTTCGAATGGCAGAAGCGGTTCAACGATTCCGATGTCGCGGTGAGCTGCCGCATGGATACCCCGGTGCTTCCTGAGATCGTTGAGGAGCTGGAGCGCAAGTTCGAGGACTTTCAGCGGTCGAACTCGGAAGGCGGCATGAAGCCTGAGGAGTTCGATGCGTTCGGCTCAACGCGCAGGACGCTCCGCCAGTTCTGCAAGGCCGTTGACGACCTGGTGGCTCTGATCCGGGACCACATGATTGCGAACCCCGATTAGCCCGCGGGCCGTGACATGTACGGCACAAGGTCTGCGCTATCACGGGCCATGTGCCGTACCGGGATAGCATGTTATGAAAGACTTTTTTTTCTTGACAACTGACCAGAGACGAGCTTTATTATTTGTCACCATGCGGAAGTATTTCCGCTTTTTTAAGCCCCACTATGCAAGCGTTTGCATTGCGAACGCCGAAATTCTCAAGGAGGTGCGTATGCGGAAGATCCTTGTGTTTGCGCTGGTGGCCCTGATGGCCGTGCCCATCATCGCGACCGCCGCCCCGAAGTTGAAGATGGGCGTCACCATCGAAGACTTCAATGACGTGTTCATGCGGTACGCCCTGGACCAGCTCACCGATGAGGCGACGAAGAACAATATCGACATCATCGCTGCTGACGGGAAGCGGGACCCGCAGGAACAGCTCAAACAGGTCGAGAACTTCATCACGCAGGGCGTGGACGCCATCCTGATCCACGTCATCGACCAGACCCTTGCGCCGAACATCACCAAGGAATGCCTGGCCGCGAACATTCCCCTGGTCTATTTCAACCGCAAGCCTGATGACTCGGCTCTCGTCGCCGGGAAGGTTGTTTCTGTCGCTTCCCCTGAGACGGTTGCTGGCAGCCTCGAGGCCGAGTTCGTGGCGAAGAAGCTGAACGGTAAAGGCAACGTTGCCATCCTGATGGGCACAATGGGAAGCGCGCCCCAGATCGGCCGCACCCAGGGGTCCAAAGACGTTCTGGCGAAGTACCCCGGCATAAAGGTCGTGCGCGAGCAGACCGCCAACTTCCAGAGAGATCCCGCCGTCACAGTGGTGGAGAACTGGCTTGCCGGCGACGTGAAGCTCGACGCGATCATCGCCAACAACGACGAGATGGCCCTCGGCGCGGTGCTGGTTCTGGAAGAGAAGCACATGAAGGACAAGGTGATCGTGACGGGAGTCGATGCTACCTCAGACGCCATGAAGTACATCGCGGACAAGCGGCTCGACATGACCGTGTTCCAGAACGGCGGAGCCCAGGGCCGCGGAGCCGTTCAGACCGCCTTGAAGCTGCTCAAGCATCAGATGGTCCCTACGTTCACGGCCATCCCCTTCGAACCGGTGACCTACGACAACTACAAGAAATACATGAAGTAGGGTAGAATGCGGCAGGGGCCGGGCGGACAGCCCGGCCCCCTGGATTTGTTCTCACGACTTCCTGTGCAAGGAGCGGCGCGCTGTGAGCGATTTCATCCTGGAAATGGAAGGCATCCACAAAAGCTTCCCCGGTGTGCATGCGCTGAACGGCGTGCAGCTCCATGTGCGCTCGGGCACGGTTCACGGCGTCATGGGGGAGAACGGGGCCGGCAAGTCCACGCTTATGAAGGTCGCCATTGGCCTGTACAGGCAGGATTCGGGCACCATCAGGCTGCGCGGCCAGCCGGTGAGCTTCGAGAACGTCCATGATGCCCTTACACGGGGCATCGCCATGATCCACCAGGAGATGAGCCCGCTCCCGTACATGACTGTGGCGCAGAACATCTTTCTGGGCCGTGAGATCAAGAATCGCCTGGGCTTGATCGACCACCGCGCCATCGACCGGGAATCAGAGCGGATCCTCAAAGATCTGAAGGTCAATCTCACCCCCCGGCAAATCATGGGAAGGCTCAGCGTTGCCCAGATGCAGCTGGTGGAGATTGCTGAGGCTGTCTCCCGCAAAGCGGACCTCATCATCATGGATGAGCCGTCCTCCGCCTTGACGGAAAAGGAAGTCGGGCACCTGTTCTCCATCATCAAGGACCTGAAGCAGCGCGGCGTGGCAGTGATTTATATCACGCACAAGATGGACGAGGTTTTCTCCATCACCGACGAGGTGAGTGTCTACCGGGACGGAGAGTTCGTGGGCCGGGAGGACAGCGTCAACCTCACCCGGGAGAAGCTGATCAAGATGATGGTGGGCCGCACCATCGATCAGTTCTTCCAGAAGGAAAAAGCGGAGGTCGGCAAGCCGGTGCTCGAGGTGGAGGGGCTCACCCGGCGCGGCTACTTCCATGACATCAGCTTTTCCGTGAACGAAGGAGAGATCCTGGGGGTGGCCGGCCTGATCGGTGCCGGCAGGACCGAGGTGATGGAATCCCTGTTCGGCGTCACCCCTCGGCAAGCCGGCGTGGTGAAGGTCCTCGGGAAGCCGGTGAAGATCGAGACCCCATACGACGCCATCCGGCAGGGCATTGCTTTCCTGACCGAGGACAGGAAGAGGAGCGGGCTGTACCTGAACCTCTCGGTTCGGGACAACATCACCATGCCCAGCTTGCGCAACAACCTGAGCGCCCTTTTTCTCAGGCACCGCGCGCTTCGAAAGCTCTGCGACAACGCCGTGGGCACGCTGCGGATCAAGACGCCCAGCCTGGATCAGCTGGTGATGTACCTGAGCGGCGGCAACCAGCAGAAGGTCCTTGTGTCGCGCTGGCTTGCGACGGTCCCGCGTCTTCTGATCCTGGACGAGCCGACCCGGGGGATCGATGTGGCCACCAAGAGCGAGATCTACAAGATCATGTCCAACCTCGCAAAGGAGGGGAAGGCCATCATCCTCATCTCCTCCGAGATGCCTGAGATCCTCGCCATGTCGGACAGGATCATGGTCATGCACGAAGGGAAAAAGGTCGGAGAGATCAGTCGGGCCGAGGCAACGCAGGAAAAGATCCTCCACATGGCGACAGGGGAGCCGCTGAGCACGTTCAAAGAAGTTCACTACTACTAGCACATGACCGGAGGCACGCTGTGATTGAAGCAGTCAAGATGGCACCAAGAAGGGAATCCCGTGTTCTGTCGCTCATGAGCAAATACAGCATCCTGCTGATCCTCGTGGGACTCTGCGTCGTGATCGCGATCCTCTCCGGCGGGCTGTTCCTTCGGATCAACAACCTCCTGAACGTGCTGCGCCAGATCAGCGTCATCGGGATCATCGCCCTGGGCGTCACGATGTGCATCATCACTGCTGGGATCGACCTTTCCTCGGGCGCCGTGGTGGCAGCTGTCGCGGTGGCCGTGGCCAGCTTGATGCAGAGCGCTGATGCTATGGACCGCCTGTGGAAAGGAGGGCACCCCTGGCCGATCTTTCCCGTGCTCCTCATCGGCCTGGGTGTCGGAGTTGCCATCGGCTTCCTCAACGGCAGCATGATTGCCTGGCTCAAGATCCCACCCTTTATCGCAACCCTCGGCATGATGACCTTTGCCCGCGGGTGGGCCTTCATCTATTCGCAGGGACGCCCCCGCGGCAGTCTTATCGACGCGTTCCAGGCCATTGGGCAGGGGGACGTCCTGGGCATCCCCAACCCTGCAATCGTTCTCATTGTCTGCGTCCTGATCACCTACGTCATACTCCAGCACACCTTGTGGGGCCGCTACACGTATGCCTTGGGAAGCAACTTGCAGGCTGCCGTGGTCTCTGGGATCAAGACGAACCGCTACCTCATTCTTGTCTACACGTATGCGGGCTTTCTGGCGGCCGTGGCGGCAATCGTCCTGACGGCACGGATCGGTTCCGGCCAGCCGGGACTGGGCCTTGGCTACGAGCTGGACGCCATCGCTGCATCCGTCATCGGCGGCACAAGCCTTGCCGGCGGACTGGGGAGCGCGGGAGGAACGCTGATCGGCGCCCTCATCATTGGCGTCATGAAGAACGGCCTGGACCTCCTGAACGTGTCCGCGGACTTCCAGCAGGTTGCGCGCGCCATCATCATCGTGGTGGCGGTAACCATTGACGTGAGGAAGAACATTCGCAGGAGCTAGGCCGGCGCGGCCTGGCAAGGCCAGGCCCGGCCGTGGATACGCTATCCCTGAAGGTGCTCGATGCTCTTTTTCAGCGCCGCTCCGAGATCGCTTCGGCTCATGCGCTGCACCTCGGAGGAGAACGGCTCGAAGGAGATGTCCCCGGTATAACCCAGTCGATCGTGATGGGCAATCTGTTCCCTGCAGAATGTCTTGTCGTTCGGGCCTGGGAGGACACGGTGCTCGTCGCGGTACTTTTCCTTGGGGATTCCCGCTTCCACTCCCGAGACATGGATCAGTCCGGTATTCGATACCAGGTAATGCGGCCCGATGTCATTTTCCGTATCCGGTCCCAGGTAGTGGTGGAAGGTGTCATAGACGGTGCGGTAGCAGCTCATGCCCGAGCTCCTGATTGTCTCAGCAGCAACGATGATGGAGGCAAGGGACGACTCATGGAACCCCAGGGGCTCCACGTATCCCAGGATTCCCCTATTCATGAATGAGGGGCCGAACGCCTTCAACGCCTCCACTGTCTCTGCCACCTTTGAGCGGGCGTCCCGCGCGTCCGCGGCGTCATTGTTGGGGCACAGCACGATGGCAGGGCAGCGGATCTCCGCGGCCAGGTCCAGGAGCCTTTCCAGCTCGTCTGCAGCCTTCTGCCGCGCCGCCTTCAGGTTGAACTTCTGCAGGGCGTTGATTGTGATGACGTGAACCCCGCTGGCCTGGGCCAACGCCGCAGCCCGGGAGGCGGAGAGACCGTCGATGACCTTGCCGCCGGGCAGGTCGTTTCGGAGCTCAACCTTGGAAAAGCCGAGGTCAGCAGCGAATCGAAAGAAGTCCTCCAGGCCTAGCGACGGGCAGGTGATCCTGTTCAGCGCGAACCGACGCCTCTCTATCATGGCGATCTCCTCTTTTCTTTTGCCCAAGCATATCGCTATGGGTATATTTCTGCTACCACCTCGTGGGGCTCGCCGAGTATGCCGCAAACAGCCACCACAACCACACGGCTTCGCGAAATGACATCCACCACCCCGACAGCCCTGTGGAACGACTCCTGCTCCATCGACGAGCTTTCCGCTTGGCAGAACCTACAAGGAGGATCGACATGATAACAGCTGTCGAGCCGAAAAAACTCAAATACTGGGTCGGCGGAGAGTGGAAGACCTCGACCACCGATCGTTACATGGACTGCTACGACCCCTCGACCGGGGAAGTGGTGGCGCGCACTCCCCAGTGCACACCGGAAGAGGTCAGGGCAGCCATCGCCGCAGCCAAGGCGGCCTTTCCGGCGTGGGCGGACATGCCACCCAGCAAGAGGGCGCAGGTGCTCTTCCGGATGAAAAGCATCCTCGACAGGCACGTGGACGAGCTGACGCACCTTGTGGCGGAAGAGCATGGGAAGGTCTGGGATGAGGCCCAGGGCGATGTGCTGAAGGTGATCGAGGTGGTGGAGTACGCGGCAGGGGTGCCGCATCTCATGAAGGGCCCGGCAATCATGAACGCAACGCCCGGCTACGACACCACGCAGTACATGGAGCCCCTGGGCGTGTTTGCGGGAATCTCACCGTGGAACTTTCCCGCCATGATCCCCATGGGCTGGATGGCGCCGCTGTGCATCGCGACCGGCAACACCATGGTGCTCAAGGCAGCAAGCTTTGTCCCGCGCTCCTCCATGCGCATCATGGAGATGTGGCAGGAAGCAGGTCTCCCTCCGGGCGTCCTGAACCTCGTGACCTGCTCGCGAGCGGAGGCGGAGATCCTTCTCACCCATCCGGACGTCGCAGGGATTTCCTTTGTCGGTTCCACCTCTGTGGGGAAGCACATCTACGCCACGGCTGCCGCGAATGGAAAAAGGGTCCAGGCCCTGACCGAGGCCAAGAACCACGCGCTCGTGTTGAGCGATGCGCCGCTTGAGCGCACGGCGAAGGGGATCGTGAACTCCGCCTGCGGGTGCGCCGGGGAGAGGTGCATGGCGCTCCCCGTGGCTGTTGTGGAAGAGGCCATTGCGGACCAGCTCATCGAAGCGCTCGTGAAGGTGATGGAGGGCCAGAAAATCGGCCCCGCATATGACAAGGCAAGCCAGCTGGGTCCCCTGGTCAACGCGGAGCACAGGCAGAGCGTCATTTCCTGGATCGAGAAGGGCATCGAGGAAGGCGCAGAGCTGGTCCTGGACGGCAGGGACGTCACCGTGCCCGGGCACGAGAAGGGCTTCTACCTGGGGCCCACGCTTTTCGATCACGTGAAGAAAGGGATGAGCGTCGGGGACCGCGAGATCTTCGGCCCGGTGCTCTGCATCAAGCGCGTGAAGAGCTTCGAGGAAGGCGTGGAGCTGATGAACGAGAGCGAGTTCGGAAACGGGAGCGTGATCTACACGCAGAGCGGCTACTTTGCTCGGGAGTTCACCCGCCGGTCCCACGCCGGGATGGTGGGCGTGAACGTCGGCATTCCCGTTCCTCTGGCGATGTTCGGCTTCACCGGACACAAGGCATCTTTCTTCGGAGACCTTCATACGATGGGCACTGACGGCGTGCGGTTCTTCACGGAGCTGAAGAGCGTGACGACGCACTGGTTCTCTGAAAAGGAGGCGAAAGAGGCGCGAGTCAGAAACAGCTGGGACGGGATGATATAGAAAGCCGTCCCCGAGGTTGCCGTGCTGCGATGCCGGGCTATATCTTGAATAGCATGGAAAGGGACCATCTGAAGGTCTCTATGAAAGACAGGTAAGGAGGAAACCCTGTGAGAACAGTACATCGTATCTTGTTGGGAGTCGGTCTTGCTGCGCTGGTTTTTCTGGCAAGCTGCAGCCAGCCCGGCGCGTCATCATCCACTCCGCCGTCACCCGCCCAGGCGCAGACCATAACGAAAAATGTAGTGGCTGCACTGCAGGCGGCAATGTCGGGCGTCAAAGGGACCAACCCCGGGAAAGGACTTTCGGCGCAGACTACTTATAATGGGAATGGCTTTTCGGTTTCGTATACGACCTCAACTAGCGGTACCACCAATACATACAACGTATCAATCACTTTCACCGGCTACAGCTATACGTATGGCTCTGATACTGTCGTTTTCAACTCGGGTACGGCAACGATGGTCATGACCGTGGACTCTTCTTCAGGCAACATAAGCCTAGTGTACAATGGCAACTTCAACATAACCTATGATGGAACTCCGTACACCTTCAGCTGGAATATTACCTACAACTACACTGGCAGCACAGGTGTTTATACCTACACCGGCACGTACACCATCGACGGACAGACCTACACGTGGTCCGGCTGAGCCTTAATTAGAAAAACAACGGGCGACCCTCACGGGCCGCCCTTTTTGTTTTCAAGTCCTCGCAGCGTTTATCACGGCCCCCAGATTTTTGCCTTTGGATCCATCACCCAGGAATGCTCGGGTACGAAAGTGGGAGTCCCGTAGCGCGCTCCGTCCAGGTGCCGGATCACCCAGATGTAGAACATCGCGTAGCCTGGCGCGGCCGCATGAGGATGAACGGCTCCCGGCGGGATGATGACAGTATCACGGTTTCGAAGCACATACGCCTCTTCCCCGATCTGGCACAGGCCGAAACCTCCCGGCTGCTGGAACCTGTAATGGTAGATCTCTGGCTGCGGGTGGTGATGTGGAGGGTAGCTGGACCACTTGCCGGGGAACGTGATCACCTCGCCAAGCACCAGGTTGGAATGCGATGCTTTGGGATCTTCAATGATGGTTCGGACGATCCGGGTGGAGGTCTCCTTCATCGTCCCTTTTCCCCGCTCCTCGCTCCTGCATTCTTCCGGGGTATACAGGTGCGCCGGGAAGGGACGCGGGTTTTCGGTTGCGTGCACGGAGATTTCCGCCTCACCGTCCAGCGCGGTCAGAGCCACTTCCATGCCTGCGGGCACGCTCAGGCACCAGGGGGATTGATCGAACAGGGATTGGCGCTGGGCCCGGACCTTTCTCCCCTCCCACGAAAGCTCCACCTGGCCGCCCAGGAGTATGAACGCTCTCTCCTTTCCCGGCCTGGAGAGGTGCGTCTGCCCGGCCTTCAGGCGCAGGATGGCGAAGTCCATAAGCGTCTCAGGATGGTGGGCGCCTATTTCCGTATATCCAAAGGGGAACTCGCGCTCGTTTGGTATTCTCATGCCGGTGGGATTTTACATTGAATGTCATTACTTTAGAAACAGGGTATCCCATGAGCACGCTCAGCGCGAATGACAAGGCACTGCGGATCAACATCGATGCGGCCCGCTACGGCACGATCGCCGAAATCGGGGCCGGTCAGGAAGTGGCGCGCTGGTTCTTCCACGTCGGGGGCGCGGCAGGGACCGTGGCAAAGACCATCTCCGCCTACGACATGGCGGTCTCCGACGCCATCTACGGCACCTCCGAACGATACGTGAGCCGGCAGCGCCTGGTCTCCATGCTGGACCACGAGTGGGCCCTGTTGCTGGAGAGACTGGACGCGAAGCGCGCGGAGAAGACCAAGTGCTTCGTCTTTGCCGACACCGTGGCCACAAAGAGCCACACACGGCAGGAGGACGGCCACGGCTGGCTAGGCATCCGGTTCCAGACCGAGCCGCGTGGGCCCGCCTCAGAGATCATCATCCATGCACGGATGTGGGACCTGGACAACGTGCGCCAGCAGGAAGCGCTGGGTCTCCTGGGGGTGAATCTCATCTACGGCGCGTTCTACTCATCGGGCTCACCCGAGGCGCTGATCGGGTCCCTGATGGACGAGCTCACGCGGGACCGCATGGAAGTGGACATGCTGAAGCTCGCAGGGCCGGCTTTCAACGGCGTCGACAATCGCCTGATGAGCCTGCAGCTTGTGGAGCAGAGGCTGACAAATGCGGCGGTGTTCTCCCCCGACGGAGAGGTGGTGGAGCCGGCGGAGCTCCTGTACCACAAGCCTGTCCTGATGGAGCGCGGCAGCTTCCGCCCCATCACCCGCGTGACGCTGGACATGCTGGAGAGGTCGCGCGCCCAACTCAGCGGAATGAGCGACATGGAAGGACAGGAGCCCATCATTCTAATGGAAATGACGCTCCGCAACCTCCTCACCCTGGGCGAAAAGATCGAGCACGCGGATTTCCTGGCTCGGATGGAAACCCTGCGGGCCCTTGGCAAGACGGTCATGGTCTCCAATTACTCGCGCTTCCACAACATCATCTCGTACCTACGCCGCTACACGCATGAGCGGATCGTCATGGTCCTCGGGATCCCGACCCTCCAGCAGCTCTTTGACGAGGAGCATTATCGGGACATGGAAGGCGGCGTCCTGGAGGCGCTGGGCCGGCTGATGCGCGGCCCTGTCACTCTATACGTGTATCCATGGAAAAGCGAGACCGGGGAAATCGTGACAGCAGAGACTTTCCTGGCTCCTGCGGCCCTCCGTCACCTCTACGCCCACCTCCTGGAGAATCACCGGGTGGAGCCCATCCGTGATACAACGCCGGCGGACCTTTCCATTCTGCCGCGGGACGTGCTTGCCCGGCTGCAGGAAGGCGATCCGACCTGGGAGGACCTGGTGCCGCAGGAGGTTGCCCGGGTCATCAAGGCAGGCAGGCTGTTCGGCTTTCGCGAGCCGGCCCTCATGCAAAGCGGCACATGAGCGCCGGAATGACTGAACAGGCCCGGACCGCCCTTCCGTGGCGCGGCGTGCCGGCAAAGGTAAGGGCCTATTTCGACCTGACCAAGCCGCGGATCGCGCTGCTTGTCCTGGTTGTCGCTGTCGGCTCCTTCTGTCTCTCATCCCCGCAGAGCGTGGACTGGCTCAGGCTGGCGGAAGCGGCGGTCGGCGTGGTCCTCCTGGCTTTTGGCATATTTGCCCTGAATCACTACATGGAGCGCGACACCGATTCGCTGATGCGTCGAACAGCGGGGCGCCCGCTGCCAAGCGGGCGCATCTCGGCGCGGGAAGCCCTTGGGTTCGGGACCGCGCTCACCGCGGCTTCCGTGGCGGGCATCACGGCGGTTTTCGGCCTTGTGGCAGGGGCTGTGGCGCTTTTCACCTTCGTGAGCTACATCTTCATCTACACTCCCCTGAAAAGGCGCACAATGCATCACACGATTCCCGGCGCATTCTCAGGGGCTATGCCGCCGCTCCTGGGCTGGGCTTGCGCTCGGGGCAGCCTGGGTCTGGATGCCTGGATATTGTTCGGCATTCTCTTCTTCTGGCAGTTCCCCCACTTCCTCGCCCTTGAGCTGATGTACCGAGAGGACTACCAGCGGGGAGGGATCCGCGTCGTCACAACCGTGCCCGCGGCCGGCGCCTGGGTTGTCGGGGAGGTTGCCGCGGCAGTGACGCTCCTTGTCGCGGTCAGTCTTGCCCCGTTTTTCACCGGGATGGCGGGCTTTGTGTACCTTGCCGGAGCGGCGGCGCTGGGCGCGGCCTTCCTGGTTTTCTCCTTGCGCGCCGCGGCCCGCAGAGACAAGCGCTCCGGACGGCTCCTGCTGCGGGCATCCGTCTCCTACCTGCCTCTTCTTTTTCTCCTCCTGGTTCTGGGCGCGCGCTGAAAGAAGAGCGCCGCGGAGAGCGCAAGATCAGCCGCGGCGCGCAATTCCCCGTCACGAGCCGAGAGATCGACCTGCCAGACACCCGCCCCTGACTTTGCCCGCGCAGCGGGCTCGAGCAGGCGTTGTCGGACCCGGTCCCATGAGCAGGGGGTGCGAGCACCGGAGTGTCTCGACAACAGATGCATCGGCAGGTGAGGCATTTTTCAAGGCATGGAAAAAAACCATCGGGATGAAGTAAATCGGAGGCAGAAACGTCTGAATTGTTGGGTGGGTTTTCCGTCTGCCCGGTGTTGAAAGGGGCAAAGAGATGATCCCGGTATTTTCAAGCAAGCGCGCCTCGGTGGCGCGGGCAACATTCCTTCTGACTATTCCTGTGCTTGCGGCAGCCCTGCTGATTTCATCATGCGCAGGAGCCCCTCCGGTCCGTGAGCTGCAGCCTGCGCAAAGCGCAGACGCGCTTGTTTTCCATTCGGGCACAAGAGTGGACCGGGAAGGGATTCCTTTCCTGACCCTTTCGGGCTCGCCGTATGAGGTCGGTCTTCAGTACGGAGTGTTGTTGAAGCCGGAGATTGCCACCGTCTATGGGGAGTTCGACAAATTGCTTGACCAGCTGACCGGTGGCGGGCTGCGGCGCTTCCTCTTCCGCGTGTCCCTCAATGGGAGAATTAGCGAGATGCGCGCTGCCATGCCCGCCGGATTCGAGGATGAGGTGCGCGGGATCGCCGACGGCGCGGGGATCCCCTTCTCGGACTACCTGTTTTTTGCAATGACCCCCGAGCTGCTCTTCGACACAGCCTGCACTTCCATCGTTGTCAGGCGAGGGGACCAGATCATGCATGCCCGAAACTTCGACTTCCCCAGACCTGCAAACTTCGTCTCCCGGTATCCCGCCATTTCCAGGATTGCCGTGGATGGGAAGGTGCCGTACGTCAACATAGGCTTTGCCGGCCTCCCCGGCGTCTACACCGGACTCAACGAGCGCGGCATAGCGGCAAGCGTCAACACGGCTGCTTTCACAAAGAACGCCAGTCACAACGTCATTCCTGTGGGGTTCCTGGTGAAGGAGATCCTGGAAGACAGCGTGTCCCTTCACGACGTTGATTCCATCATGGAGCGCTCCGCGGCTTCGCACTATTTCGTCACAGTCTCCTCCCGGGATGAGCGAACGGCGGCTCTTTATGAGTCCCTGGGGGAAACGACCACAAGAGTCCCGATGATCACCGACACCCTGTGCGTCGCCAACGCCCCCCTTTCCCTTGCCAATCGCCAGACCAATGCATCCATTCTTTCCGAAGCGGAATACAACCTGGCGCGGGAGAACGAGCTGGGCTTCCTGACCGCCGGAGTGCCGCAGACCTCCTCCCTTGCAGAGTACCTCGCGAAGGTTCTCAGCAATCACGACTTCTATTCCTACAACGACTTCCCCACGCACCAGACCCTGCTTCAGGATTCTTTCAAGACGATCAACAACTTCAGCACCATTCAGAGCGTCATCATCGACTGGTCGCAGAATGTCGCCATCTTCTCCTACCGGCCTTCGTACGCGGGCTTCGGACCGTTCCTGGCATATGACCTTTCCAGCGGAAACGTGAAGACGTGGCGGCCCGAGGATCCTTTTGCGCAGACCGAGGGGTTTCGGCAGGACAACGAGTTTCTCGACGGCGTCTTCCAGCTCGCGCGCTCGCGCGGCATGGGCATGGACCGTGGGGGTTGGCAGCAGGTCCTCAGATCCATGTCCGAATACCCGGCCATGAACGCGTTCCTCAGGGAGGACTGGACGTACAGCGCGTCGATGAGCCTGGGGGGGACGGCCCAGGCGGAGCAGGCGGCGCTCTGGATCGATCAGACGTTTCCTGATTATTATCTGGGCCCTCTGGACCGCGGGCTGGTGGCGTTCGAAACGCGTAACTGGCTGGAGGCAAAGACGTGCTTTCTCGCTTCGGAATCGCGGCCCATCAACTCCCCGGCAACGAGGCTGCTGGCAATCGCATACGCCTCCGTGGCATCGGAGCGGCTCGGAGACCGGGAGCAGGCGCGCCGCCTGAGGGACCAGATGCGTGAGATGCTCACCGGCTCCTGGGTCTCGAGGGATTTCGACGCAAGATTGAGGAGCTACATCCGCGATGACGAGGTGGAAAGCCTGATCCGGGGCATCGCGCGGGAGTCCGGCAACTTGTAGGCTTCCCGCCCTATGCCTTCCCCGTCCCCCGTTGTCTGAGACTTGAAACCCGCGTATATATAACGGCACAGCACACGCGGGGACACGAGTGACAAGGGACAATGCGCATTGGTTCGTGGTCAGGAGAAGTCAAAGCGGGCTTGGCCTTTTTGCCGCGCGCGGCTTTGTCAGGGGTGATTTCGTCATCGAATACACCGGCGCGCTTCTCCCCACCCATGAGGCGGATCGCAAGGGGGGCAGGTACCTCTTTCGGGTGAACTCCCGCTGGACAATCGACGGAAGCGGCCGTCCGAACCTGAGCCGCTACATCAATCACTCTTGCCGGCCAAATTGCGTGGCGTATACGCGGGGGAGAAGGGTCATCATCTATTCGCGCAGGAAGATCGCGCCCGGCGAAGAGCTCTGCTACCACTATGGAAAGGAATACTTCGACGCATACATAAAGCCCAAGGGGTGCGCCTGCGGGGCCTGCCTTGGGTCAGCGACGCCGGGGGGCGCGGCTAGGGCTGCCAGATGGCTGCGCCCGTGGCCTGCTTCAGGGCATACTCGCTCAGGACCTCCCGGTACTGCGCCTGCAGGCTTTCCAGCTGCGCGCGCTCCATGGCGGCCTGCGCATCCAGGTATTCCAGATTGCTGAGCATCCCCAGGTCGTACTGGAGCTTGACCACTTCAAGCATCTCTTTTGCTTGATCGAGCTGGGTCTGCGCGCTCTGCACCTGTTGGCGCCCGGCCTCCACGTCCTGCATGGCCTGCAGGACCTGGGTGGTCACATTTCGTCTGGCTGTCAGGGTGTTCTCACGCGCCGCCAGGAGCCTCTTGTCCGCTTCCTCCCCCTGTCTGGCGATGAGAAAGCCTTCGAAGATCGGGACGTTCACCTGGACACCGGCAACCCAGTTCAGGGCCGGCGTATTGATGTCCGGCAGGATCCCGTTCTTGTAGCCGATTGAGGCGTGACCCGAGATGGTGGGCCACCCCCCCACCACGGAAAGCCGCTTGCTCAGCTCCGCCGCCCTCTCCGACTCGACAGCCTGGCGGATTTCGGGGCGGCGTTGCATTGCCAGATCCAGCAGGGTCTGCTGGTCTTGCAATGCGTCCGGCTGAGAGATGAAGCCTTCGTGCATGTCCAGGGGAACCGACTCCGGCATTCCCAGCAGCTGCTTGAGGGCGATGGATTGCTTCGTGAGCTGGCTTTCCGCCTCGATGCGCTGGCTCTGGAGTGTGGAGATGCGCACTTCGGTGGAAAGCTCGTCGTACCGGGTGGCCGTTCCTGTCTGCGCCTTGACCCGCGTGGCTTCCAGGTGTTCCTGGAGGTTCGCCATCTGACTGTCGAGCGCGGCAACCTGGTCCCCGAGGAAAAGGACAGTGTAGAAGCCCTGCGCTGCCTGGAACGCGAGGCTCATCCTGATCTGCTCCACGCCGATCTGCGCCGCGGAGAGGCCGTTCTCGGCCAGCTTGACCTGGACTCCCCGTTTCCCGAACTGGAAGATCACCTGGTTGAGGCCCACGTTGAAGTCCCACATGTTCACGGGAACCAGGGAAAGGGGAGAGTTCAAAAGAGGCGCAATGTTCGGGGGGATGCTGATCCCCAGTTGCTGGAGGGTGGAGGCTGGCGGAAGGAGAGCGGAGAGCGCGAAGCTCTGATCCGAGAGCCTGTTGTACGAAGCGTTGCCGCTGACAAAGGGGTAATATGCGCTGTTCGCCTCTCCCACCCGCGCCCGCGCAGCCTCCACTGCAGCCTCTGCCTGCTGGATAAGGGGCTGATTGGCCAGTGCCTGGGAAACGGCCTGGTCAACGGTCAGCTGCACGGGAGCGGTCTGCTGCGTGGTCTGGGGTTCCTCTGCAAGGAGCGCGGCTGCCGATCCCGCAAGAAGGAGGCCCGCCGCCACGCTGCGCAACCAGGCTCTCATTGGGCCACCTCCATCCCGTCCTGCAGCGCTTCCACATTGGAGACCGCAACGATCTCCCCTGCGGCGAGCCCGGACAGGACCTGGACGCTCGAGTCGTTTCGCATTCCGAGGGTCGCCTGCCTCTTGTGGACCTTTCCGCCTTCGACAACAAATAAGAACGCCCGGCCGTCCTCACCCGAACTGATTGCAGACAGGGGCGCCATGATCCCAGCGGCTCCGGTGAGAGTAAAGGAAGCTTTTGCGGTCATGCCGGCAAGCAGCCTGCCGTCGTTGGCAAGATCCACGACGACGGGGAAGTACTGGCCCGTGGCTGCGGCGATGGGACCAACCTGCTCCACACGGCCCGCATATTCCTTGCCGGGGATCACGTCCACGGAAACCTTCACCTTGTTCCCTACCGACAGGTGCACGACGTCTTCCTGCGAGATGTTGCCCTGCAGCTTCAGCGTGGCGGTGTCGGCAACTGACATGAGCGGGGAGCTGACCGACGTGATCTCTCCCGGATTGAGGTTCCTGTTTGTGATGATTCCTGAAATGGGGCTTGTGATGGTGCTGTTGGAGATCTGCACCCTGATATAGTTGACCTGGGCCTGCGCCTGCTCCAGCCCCGAGCCGCTGACAGTCTGGTACTGCCGGCTCGCGTTGTCGAACGCGCTCTTGGCCAGGTCCAGCTTGGTCTGGGCGTCGTCGAGCTGGCTCTGCGTGACTACCTTGGTATCTAAGAGGGTCTTGGTCCGATCATACGCCCGCTGGGCAAGGTCGAGGTTCAGGCGCGCTGTCTCCACCCCTATCTTGGCGGAAGCCCCCTGGTCCGACACCCCGGCCAGCTGGGCCTCGGCCACTTTGAGCTGCGCGTTGAGCTCCTTGGTGTCGATCTGCACAAGAAGCTGTCCGGCCTTCACGGCGTTGCCGACGTCGCCGCCGATAAAAGTCGCCTGGCCCGCGATCTTTGCAAAGATGTTGACCGTCCTGTTGGGGACAAGGACCCCGGAAAACTCCACGTTCCTGACGATCGTGCCCGCCGCGGCAGCCGAGGTTTTCACGGTGACGCGCAGGGTGGTCTTCTGCTGGCAGGCAACGAGGCCCGCTGAGATCGCCGCGACCGCCAGGAAGAGCCACGGGTTGTGGAATAAGTTCTTCACGCTTCTGCTCCTTGCATGGTGAGTCGGCCTTTCGGCCCCTGTTTTCAGTTGACGTGGACTTTGATGAATACGTTCATCCCGATCATGAGACGCGTGTCGCCCTGGTCCAGGATGCTGACCTTGATCGGGATGACCTGGACCACCTTCGTGTAATTCCCGCCACCGTTCTGCGCGGGAAGGAGGGAAAAGGTGGAGGATGTCGCCCTGCCGATGGTCTCCACCCTCCCGTGAAAGAGCCTGCCGTGGAAGGCGTCCACCCAGATGTCGACGGGAAGCCCCACCTTCACCCGGGCGATTTCGCCCTCCTTGACGTTGGCGCTGACGTACAGGCCATCGGTGTCCGCGATCACCGCAAGGGACATGCCTGGTGACGCCATTTCGCCGACGACGGCATTGGAGAGGATGACCTGGCCGGCGATGGGGGCCCTGAGCACGGCCTTTTCCGCTACAACGCCGGCAACCGAGCCCATGGTCTGCGCGTTGATGGCTCCCGAGGTGAGCGCTGCCCCGAGGTCCTGGCGACCCAGCACCTCGTCCTTCTGGACCGTGTCCCCTTCCTGCACGCGCCACTCAAGCACCTTGCCCACGATCTCCGGGCTGACCGACACGACGTTGGAAGCTACCCGCGCGTCGTCCGCGGAGACGTAGCGGTACCCCTGGTACCAGTAGTACCCGACTATGCCCGCGGCAGCGACAACCGCGATTGCAATAACAAGCATAATGACAGTTTTTCGTGACATCAGTGATCCTCTCCCGTTGGATGAATGCCCCCCTTCCGCGGAGGGGCCTGAGCCTTTCTTACTCCGCCATTGCTGCACCACGCGCCTTGCCGTTCGTGCCCTTCTTGAGGAAGAGCGCGGGAACGAGGGCGATCAGAGTGAAGGCGGCAGTTACGACGAATACATCATCGATTGCGTTGACAAACGATGTCTTGACGACCATTCCCTGCAGGTAGGCAAGGGCAATGCTCTTTCCGCGCGCCCCTCCGCCCATGGCCGCAGAGGCTCGCGCAACGATCTCCGCGACGGCTGGATTGGCTGCGCTCAGGCCCCAGGAGAGCCGGGCGCCATGAATGGCCTGCCTGGTGGTGAGCAGCGAAGTCATCACGGCGATTCCAAAGGAGCTGGACACCCGGCCGATTATGTTGGTGATCGAGGAGGCGCGGCCTATCAGCTCTGTCGGGAGGTCCAACAAGGCCGAAGTCTGTGCCGGCATGTTTGCCAGGGGCATCACCATGCCTCGGAACATCACCCACAGCATGATCGTCGATGTTGCGGTTGCCAGGTTGAGGTTCCGGAAAAGAAACGTGATGAAGGCCAGTGTGAGGAGACCAAGGAGCACCAGGGGCCGGGGTCCAATCCTGTCGAAGAGTCTCCCAATGATTGGCATCATGAGACCGGAGACGAGGGCGCCAGGCATCATGAGCAGACCGGTCTCCATGGCGCCGATGCCCCGGATGCTCTGGAGGAAGAGGGGCAGGAAAAACAGGCCGGAAAACATCCCGATGGTCGTTACGATGATGGTAAGGTTGGCCAGGGTGAAGCTGCGGTACTTGAAGACCCGCAGATCGAGGAGCGGGTTGTCCGAGGTCAGCTCGAGATAGATGAAAAGGATGAGCGAGACGAAGCTCACAAAGAACAGCATGACGGTCCTCTCGTCGCCCCAGCCCCAGTCTGATCCCTTGCTGAGAGCCAGGAGGAGGCAGAAGAGGGTGGTTGCGGAGGTGAGCGCGCCCGCGATATCGAACTTGCCGGGGTGCTTGCTCTGGAACTCGGGCAGCACGAAGAACGCGAGCAGCATGCCGATCACCCCGATGGGGAGGTTGATCGTGAAGATCCATCGCCACTCCACGTATTCGACCAGGTACCCGCCCAGGGTGGGCCCCAATGCCGGAGCAACCAGCAAGGCGATCCCGAAGATCCCCATGCCGGAGCCGATCTTGTCCCGCGGGACCATGCGGTAGATCATGGCCATGGTGGTTGGCATGATCATACCGCCGCCCACTGCCTGGATCACCCGGGCAAAGATCAGCGAGTTGAGGCTCCATGCAAGCGTGCACAGGAGCGATCCCGCCACGAACGTGGCCATGGAAAGGATGTACAGCCGCTTGAACCCTATTCGGTCGCCGAGCCAGCCCGACAGCGGCACCACCACCCCAAGGGCCAGCATGTAGATGGTGGACACCCATTCGATGGAGCTCGGGTCGGCGTTGAACACGTTCATCATCGTGGGGATGGCCACGTTGACGATGCTCGAATCCAGGATGGACATGAAGGCGCCGATGAGGGCCACAAGGACCGGGGCAATCCAGTGGTATCCGGCCTGTCCCGCCTGCGCGCCGCCCTGCACCGCTGTCTGATCGCTCACTCCGACTTCTCCTCAGCTTCCAGCAGGTCATGAACGGCAGTGAGGTCTGCGGTCAGCCGTTCCACGAGCTCCCGGGGAAGCTTGCGGAAGGCAGCCTCCAGGGATTTCGTTCTTTCCTGCCTCAACAAGCGGATGAACCTGTCCAGCTTCTCCGTGCGTCTCATGACCACTGCCCTGCGGTCTTCCTTGTCTGCCTCGCGGGCCAGCCAGCCCGCTGCAGTCAAACGGTCAAGGATCCCGGTGAGCGTGCTCGGGGGGAGCCCGATATCCGCGACAAGCTCCTTTACTCTGCGGCATTCCCGCGCGTGCATCTTCCACACGACCAGCATCTCGGTCATGGAGAGGCCTTCTGACTGCGCCATGGGCGCAACGGCCCTGAAGACCCGGCGGTAGATGTCGCCCAGGAGCTCAAGAAGCTGGATTTCTTTCATGGGTATCTTCTTCGATTACGAAATATTCGATTCCGTAATATTCGAAAGCATATAATTTTTCGCTTCAAGAGTCAAGCCGCGCACAGCTTCTCGTCCTCCTGTAGTCAGGACGGAAAATAAAGGGTTTTATTGCGACAGAAAGATGGCCGGCTCAGTACCCCCGATCAAGGGCGCTCAGGGAGGCCTGCGGCCGGCCGTGGAAAGGGATTTGCGAGAGGCGCGCGGAACGGGGCCCGCGCTTCACCAACCTCCCGCGCGCTGTTCAGTTCTCTCGGGAGGCCGACAGCGCCACAATGGTGACGCCACACAATACCCGCTCTCTGACCTGGTGGTTGCAGTTCTAGAAAAGTGAGTTCTGTCCTTTTTTCTCTTTCCAAGTGGTACATTGAGCGCAGTGGAAGAGATTCGCGCCGAGGGTGCCGAACGCGCGGACGAGCTCGCGGCAATCGGCGAGGTCCTACGAGGGAACAGGGACGCCTTTCGGCTCATCGTTGATCGATACAAGGGTCTCATCGTGAGGCTTTCTCTCTCCTTCCTCGGCAATCGCGAGGAGGCGGAAGAGGCGGCGCAGGAGATATTCCTGCGCGCCTTCCGGTCCCTCCATCGCTTCAGTCTGGACAAGAAGCTCCTTCCCTGGCTGTACAGCATTGCGGTAAACCACCTGCGCAGCGCGTACGGCCGCATGAAGAGACGCGACGAGCGCGTTGCCGCAGTCGAGGTGGAGCTGGCAGCCGGCGGAGAGTCCGATCCGCAGCGCGTGGTGCTGGCGGACTACGAGCGGGCCGCGCTGCGCCAGGCAGTCGACTCCCTGCCTCCCACGCTGAGAGAGGTCATC
Source organism: Spirochaetia bacterium (assembly GCA_049515135.1). Taxonomy (GTDB): domain Bacteria; phylum Spirochaetota; class Spirochaetia; order SZUA-6; family Fen-1364; genus Fen-1364. Next base: position 324,191 of record JBEKUJ010000001.1, on the reverse strand, counting down.
GTTCTGTACTACTACGAGGAGATGAGAGTGGAATCCATCAGCGCAGTGCTCAACATCGGCGTGGAGAACGTGAAGTCGCGCCTGTTTCGCGGCCGGCAGAAATTACGCGAAACGATTCACAAGAGCGCAACGATGGAAAGCATACTATAGTATACTAACGAGCAGGCAACAGCATGAACGAGACGTGTGAACGCGTGGACGCTGCAGTCAGTGAATGGGAGCAAGGGCGCCTCTCCGATGCGCAGAGTCTCTTCTTCATCGTCAATCACAGCCGGACGTGCGCCCGGTGCGGACGCAACTATGGAGCGTTGATCCCTCTGATCCGCCGCGATGCCGGAGAGCATTCCGAACTGGCACCGGTTCCGGAGCCTCTGTCGCCTGCCTTCACTGAAATCGTTATGAGACGGGCAACAAGGGTGAGGGTGCACCATTTCTCCGATTCCACCGTGCACGCCCTCAGATGGGTCCTGCCTCTTGCCGGCTGTGTTGCCCTCCTCCTGGGAGTGGGCGCCTTCGTCGTGCAGGCCCGGGTACGCTCACAGGAAGCCATTGTCATGGTGCGCTTCACCCTGGACGCTCCAGCCGCTTCCCGGGTCAGCATTGCGGGAGACTGGAATGGCTGGCATGCCCAGGAGCTGAATCTGAAGACCGGTGCAAACGGGGTCTGGGAGATCACCGTGCCGCTTCGCAGAGGGGCCATCTATACGTATGACTTCCTGCTCGACGGGCAGCTGTGGGCGCCTGATCCTCATTCGGAGAGCCGGGTCGATGACGGCTTCGGCGGCCTCTCCTCGGTTCTCAGGCTGTGACGGGGGACGCTACGAGAAGCACTGCCGAAAAGAAGCATTTGGGCGTCTCACCTGCCGCAATCCTCCTTGTCGCATCAATCATGCTCATGGCTGCGGCCGGGGCATCCTGGAGTGACCTGTTGGAGAAATGGTACGGCTCGGACCCGGGTTCAAAGGCGTACGTGGAGGTTCGCGGCCAGCTGGTCATTATCTTCTCCGAGGCTGCGCGGCAGCATGTCCCTCGGCGGCTACTCCTGGAAAAACTGCTGGAAGGCGAGGCAAAGGGGGTCCCCGCGGAGCGGCTGCTGAAGCATCTCAACTCCGAGCTGGCGCGGCTTCAACGCGCAATGACGATTGTTCTGCAAACAGGCTTTGGCGGGTCTTTTCTGTCTCCCGTTTCGGATGAGACCCTCAAGGACATCGCGATCTATTTGCGCTGCGGTCTCTCCGACCAGCTTGTGAGTGACCTGCTGGCAACGGGGGCGGCGCAGCATGTGGGGACGGAAGCGGCGCTGGCAGCATGCGGCGCCATCATGGATCTTCGCGCCGTGGCTCCGCTGGAGGACGAGGACTCCCTCCAGATAGGCAGGCTCCTCATGACAAGCGGGATGCAGCCGTCCGGCTATGCATCGCTTGCCCTTGTCTATGGCCTTGGCAGAAGCAGGGGCCTGAGCCATGAAGCGCTTGTCCATGATGTCATCATCAACACGCTGAGCAGCGGAGGCGGGCTTGCCGTCATGAACCAGAAGATCGAAAGCACGCCGATTGCCGAGCCTCTTCCGCCGCCGGCGCCTGCCAAGGAGGCGCATCCAGCGCGCCCCTCGGGGAAGCGCTCCCGTCCGCGCTAGGTTAGCCGGGCGTTGAGGCCCGAGCCCCCGAGATACGCCTCCTGGATCCGCCTGTCCGACTGCAGTTCCTCCGAGGTTCCGTGCGCTGAAATGAGCCCCGTCTCCAGGACGTATCCGCGGCGCGCCAGCGCCAGGGCCTGATGGGCGTTCTGTTCCACCAGGAGGATTGCAATACCCTGGCGGTTGATCTCCTGGATTATGTCGAAAATGAGGTGCACAAGGATGGGAGCCAGGCCGAGGGACGGCTCGTCCAGAAGGAGGATCCGGGGCGTGCTCATCAGCGCCCGGCCAATGGCCAGCATTTGCTGCTCCCCGCCGGAAAGGGTCCCGGCCAGCTGCCCGCGTCGGTCTTTCAGCAGGGGAAACAGCTCGAAAACCCTGTCCCGGGCCAGCATGACTTCCCCGCGTCGGTTGCGGCGCGTGAATGCTCCCAGATTGAGGTTCTCCTCTACGGTGAGCGTTGAAAAGACCTTGCGGCCCTCCGGGGCATGGGATATCCCCCGCAGCACGATGTCGTACGCCGGAGTGCGCGACAAAGAGGCCCCGTTGAAGAGGATCTCCCCTTCCCGCGCAGGAAGGAGGCCCGAGATGGCGCGAAGCAGCGTGCTCTTTCCCGCCCCGTTGGCCCCGAGCACTGTCACAACCTCTCCTTCCTCCACGGACAGGGTCACGCCTTTCAGGGCTTCAAGGGCTCCGTAGTGGATGTGCAGGTCGTTCACCTGGAGAAGGGCGGACATTCCTCAGGCTCCTCCACCGAGGTACGCCTCGATGACCCGGGGGTCGTGGTAGATCTGCCGGGGATGGCCCTCGGCGATCTTGCGTCCTCCGTCCATCACGGTAACCCAGTCCGAGATGCCCATGACCACGTTCATGTCATGCTCGATGAGGAGAATGGTCAGGTGCTCGTCCCGGATGATCCGCTTGATGAACTCCATCAGGTCTTCCGTCTCGCGGGGGTTCAGCCCGCTGGACGGCTCGTCAAGGACGATGAGCCGGGGGGAGGTAGCCAGGGCGCGCGCAATCTCCAGCATCCGCTGCCGGCCGTACGCAATGTTGCGCGCCAGCTCGTGCCGTGATTCCCACAGACCTACCTGGGAGAGGCGCTCCTCGGCTGAGCGTCGCGTCTCCTTCTCCTCCTCCACCTGCGATCGCGGTCGGAAGAGCGCGGCGCCGACGCCGCTGTGCGTCCTTGCGTGCCTGCCGGCCATGACGTTTTCAAGGCAGGTGAGGTTGGGGAAAAGCCGGATGTTCTGGAAGGTGCGGGCGATCCCCCGCTCCACGATCCGGTGCGGCTTCCTCCCTGTGATGTTCTCCCCCTGGAAGAACACCGTGCCGCTTTCCGGCCTGTAGATGCCGGTGACGACGTTGAACACAGTGGTTTTCCCCGCGCCGTTGGGGCCGATGAGGCTTGAGATCTCCCCGCGGTGGACCCGCAGGTCCAGCGAGTCCACGGCGGTGAGACCGCCGAAAGTCTTGGTGAGCCCCACGGTTTCCAGGACTACCTCAGCGCTCTTTTTTGCGGCAGCAGCAACAGGATCGGCTGGCATCCCCAGGGGGTCACCCATGGGTCCTCCACAGCCGCCGCAGGAGGTCCTGCGCTTCGGTCCCCCCCCGCCTGCGAGGCCAGGCGCCGCCGGGCCGGAACATCATCATGAGGATCATGACCACGCCGAAGACCACCATGCGGTAGCTGGCGAAGGATCGGAAGATTTCGGGGAACAGGCTGATGGCCGCGGCTCCAATGATGACCCCGGGCACCGAGCCCATGCCGCCGATCAGCACGATGCTGAACATGAGGCAGGATTCCCAAAAGGTGAAGCTCTCCGGAGAGACGACCATCAGCTTGACCGCATACAGGTTCCCCGCCACTCCCGCAAGCGCGGCGCCCAGCACGAAGGCAAGCAGCTTGTACGCCCGCACATCGATTCCCGTTGCCTGCGCAGCGACCTCGTCCTCCCTGATGCAGTTCCACGCCCGGCCGATTCGCGAATGCTGCAGCCGAATGAGCGCAAAGACCGCCAGGCCCACCATCACCCAGATCAGGGCGTAATAGCCCGCGGATGAATCGAGCCTCAGGAAGCCGAGCGTGGGCGAGTCGATCCCGTATACGCCGTTGGGGCCTCCCGTCAGCCCCAGCGGGTTGTTGATCAGCCCCAGGCGCACGATCTCTCCCATGCCGATGGTCACGATGCACAGGTAGTCCCCGCGGAGATGGATGATGGGTGAGGTGACGAGGTACGCGAAAAGACCTGCCGCCAATGCGCTGACAGGCAGGAGGATAAGAACCGGAATCCCGAACCGCGTGTTGAGGATGGCCGTTGTGTAGGCGCCGATGGCATAGAATCCCGCATGGCCAAGGTCGTAGAGTCCCACCTCGCCGAGCACGATGTTGAGGCTCAGGCCCAGGAGGACGTAGATGCCGAAGAAGAAGGCCACATCCAGGAGGTAATCACTGGCAAAAAAAGGAAAGGCTATGACCGCCAGGAGAGCCAGCAGGAGCGGCACCGCCCTCGCGCGGTACGCCACGCGGCTGCGCGGCAGAAGGTCTCCCGCCATTCCTAAACCTTCTCTGCTATCTTCTCGCCGAAGAGTCCGTTGGGCCGGAATATCAGCACGAGAATCAGGATGAGAAAGACAAAAACGTCCTTCCAGGCCGTTGAAACGTATGCGCTGCCCAGCATTTCCAGCACGCCCAGGATGAGACCGCCGAACATGGCCCCCGGGAGGTTCCCGATGCCGCCCAGGATGGTGGCCGTGAAGGCCTTCAAACCGTAGTTCCAGCCCATGGTGAAGCTGATCTGCCTGTAGTACATGCCCACCATGACGCCGGTGAGGGCGCCGAGCGCGGGTCCCAGGGTGAAGATGAAACGGATCACCTTGTTGAAGTTGATCCCCATGAGCGCAGCGGTGTCACGGTCCAGGGCTGTTGCCCGTATTGCCGCGCCCCAGGTAGTCTTCTGGATGACAAAGTAGAGCGCGGCCATCAGGGCAAAGGAGACGCAGAGGATGAGCAGCTGCAGTCCGGTGAGATTGAGTCCCCCGGCGTGGATGTGGAAGTTGGGAATCATCTCAGCAGGATATGCCTGGTATCGCGGACCCCAGATGATCATGATGAGGTTCTGTAATATTATGGAGGCCCCCAGCGCGGACACCACGGCGGGCAGCCTGCCCGCGGGATAGATGGGCCGGTAGGCAATGCGCTCCACAACCACGCCTACTACCGCAAGACAGAGGGCGGCCACGATCACGGTGACCGCAAGACCGCCCCATAATCCCAGGTGGGTCGTCACGAAACCCGCGCCGAACACAAGCATCGTGTAGCCCAGGTACGAGCCCAGGGCAAAGAAATCGCCATGGGCAAAGTTGATCAGCTTGAGCACCCCGTAGACCATCGAGTAGCCCAACGCGATCAGGCCGTAAAAGCTCCCGATCGTCAGCCCATTGATCAACTGCTCGAAAAAGACCCTCATTCCAGACGGCTACTTGGAGATGACGATGTTTCCCGTGTCATCCACAACGTAGAGGAACATGGGAACCCCTTCACGGTCCCCCTTGTCGGTAAAACCGATCTTGCCGGTGATCCCCGGCACGCCGTTCACCTTGTTCCTGAGGTAGTCCGCCAGCACGGTGCCGTCCGTCGAGCCTGTCTTGTCTACTGCGTACGCGATGATGTTCACGGCGTCAGCCGCGTAGACCGGCCAGGGGCTGGAAGGGATGTCGCCGAACTTGTCCTTGTACGCCTTGAGGAACTCCTGGGCTTCCGGTGTTGGAAGGTCTGCCGGCAAGGGCTCGTTGGTCATGTAGCAGCCCTTTGCGACGGGAAGGCCGGCGATCTTCACGAACTCCGCGTTGATGGCCGCATTGCCGCCCACGAAGGGGCAGGTGATCCCGATCTCCCGGGCCTGGGTGACAAGGAGCGCCGCTTCCGCGTAGTAGCCGGTATAGTACCAGAGGTCCGGCTTCGTCTCCCGCATCTTGGTAAGGGGAACGTGGAAGTCCTTCTCCCCCGGGGTGATTGCGTCGTAATACACGATCTGGACCTTGCCCGCGTCAATCATGGGCTTCAGCGCGTCACGGGTATTCTCCGCAAGGCCTTTGCCGAACGCCGTGTTGTCATGCATGATGGCGATCGTGTGCGCGCCGAACTTCTGGGGAACGTTCTGCGCAAAGAACTCTGCCTGGGAATCGTCCCGGCTGCAGGTGCGGAAGAAGTACTTCAGCCCGCGCTCGCTCAGGCGAACGGCCGTGGCACCGTAGGCGATGTTCACCAGGCGCCGCTTCTCATAGATGTTGGACGCAGGCTCGGTGATGGAGGAGCCGTACGAGGAAATGGAAGCTGCCAGGCCTTTCTGTCCCGCCAGCTTCGTTGCGGCCAAGGCCCCCGTCTGGGGCTGTCCTGCGTCGTCCTCCACGATGATTTGGATCTGCCGGCCGCCCAGGATCCCCCCCTTCTGATTGATGAGCGCAGCGGCGATCTCCGTTGCCTGTTTGGCCATCTGGCCCTCGTAGGCCCACGCCCCGGTGATTGGCCCCTGCAGGCCGATCAAAACCGGCGCCTTGTTGTCTGCCGCGAACCCGGCAAGCGCGCAGACCAGAAGAAGCGCGCTCACAAGCGCAATGAGTCGTTTCACAGCGGTTTCCTCCTTATTCACGGAATGCAAAAAGATACGGAAGTTATAGTCTCCTGCCGCCAGAGGTGTCAAGGAAAAGTCCGCCGGCTCCCCGGGCCGACATGGCTAGCCCTTGACGGCCCCGATGGTCATTCCCTTGATGAAGTATTTTTGGAGGCTGACAAAGAGAACGGCAATCGGCAGAACGGAAATGACGATAGCCGCCATGGCCGACGTGTAGTCGCTGGTCTGCTGCGAAAAAAGCGACTGGAGCGCGACTGTCAGCGTTGTCAGGCTGCGCTTGCTGACGAAGAGGCTTGCCATCAGGTAGTCGTTCCATGTCAGAAAAGCCTGCATGATGATGAGCGTCGCAATGGCCGGCTTCAGGAGGGGCAGGACGACGCTGAAATACGTCCGGTAGACCGAGCATCCGTCGATGCGGGCCGCCTCCTCCAGTTCTACGGGAACTGTGGTCATGAAACTTGTCATGAGGAAGACGCCGAATGACATGCCCGTAGCGACGTACATCAGGATGACGCCGGGGATGGTGTTCGTGAGATGGAGCGAGTACCCAATGATATAGATGGGAAGGAACAACGCCTGGTAGGGAATGAGTATCCCGATGACGAAATAGATGTACGAGAACCTGAAAAACTTTCCGCGGTTGCGGGAAATGGCCCACGCGGCAGCCCCCGACAGCAGCGCAAGAATGGTCACCGACACCGCCGTGTAAAGGACGGTATTGAAGAAGCTCGTGCCCATGTCCAGGCGATAGATCGCATACGTGTAGTTGTCCCAGTTCAGGCCGTGGGGAAGGGAAATCGGGCTGCCGAGATACAGCTCCCTCTTTGTCTTGAAGGAATAGCTGAGCACGATCAGCACCGGTAGGATGAATACAACGGCCACCGCGACCATCAGCACTTGGAGGGCGAGACGATGCGCCGCACCGCCCTTCCTCCTAGCTCGGTCCGTCTTCACAGCTGCACTTCCCTCCTGCGCAGGATCCACAGCTGAACAACCGCGACGACCAGGAGCACGACGATCATCGTCATTGACATGGCCGATCCGTAGCCGTACTGTCGGCCGCTGATAGCGGTGTTGTAGATGAGATAGATGATGGACGTCGATGCCCGGCCGGGGCCGCCGCCGGTTGAGGACACCATCAGCTCATAGACTTTGAGAGATCCGATCGTTATCCCGACGATGCAGATGGTGAAAGCAGGCGCGAGCATCGGGATCGTGATACGGAAAAACTGGCGCAGCCACGGAGCGCCATCCACGCGGGCGGCCTCATACAGCTCCACGGGGATGGATTGCAGCGCGGCCAGGTAGATCAGCATCCAGTACCCGATCCACTGCCAGTTGTTCGCGATGAGCAGGCCGCTGAGCACCGTCGCGCTGCTGCCGAGGAGGAGGAAGTTGATGTGCGTGCCCAGGATTCCATTCATGGCCGGAAGAACGTCAGAGAACATGCGCAGCCAGACAAATCCGACAATCACGGGGCTGATAAGACATGGGATGAAAAGCATCGTTCTGTAGACTTTCTGCGCCCTGAGACCGGTGTCGAGCACTACTGCAAAAATCACGGCGCACAGGTTCTGGATCACCGTGTTCCAGAACGTGAACTTGATTGTGAACCACCACGCGCCCGCAACGTAGGGGTCATGGAGGATCCTGGCGTAGTTCGCCGCGCCGGCCCAGGGAACTGACCGCGTGAATCCGTTCCAGCTGGTCAACGAGTAGCGCAGCCCCAGGAGCATGGGGACGATCACCCCGATGCTGAAGACGATCATTCCCGGCAGGATCAGGGAGGCATATTGCAGCTTCATGCCTCGTCGCAGCGAGGACATGTGCATCAGCGACCTCCTGGAAACACGGGCTCGGAACGCTTGAGGCGTCCCGAGCTCCGTGCCAGTCGGAAAGGATTATGGCCTGCTGTTCGCTCGTCTCGCATCAGCAGCCTGCAGGGCCTGATCCAGCGTCTCCTGTCCCTGGAGCCACGCAGCGATGTCCTTGGCGTTCTCGTCCTGGAACCCGCCCCATACGAGCTGATTGTTGCCTGTGCCGGCGTCCACAATCATACCCTTGGCAACGTAGCTGTCAATGTCGCTCTGGCTCGGGTTCTTGAACGTCGGAGTGACGCCCTTCAGCATCGGGGCAGTCTTGGTCTGGTCATAGATTTTCTGCGCAAGCGCCTTGTCTCCCGTGATGATCTCGAACACCTTGTCCACCGCGTCAGGATACTTTGTCTTGGCGCTCTCCATAAGGGTGATATTCGGCTCGAAGATCAGCTTTGCGTTGCCGGCCTGGTTGGGGAAAGGGAAGACGCCGAAGTCGAAGTTTGGATCCACATCCAGGAAGTTCTGGATTGACCACGAACCGGATACCTTCATTGCGGCTTTCCCCTGGACCAGACGGGCGTCGGCCTGAGTCTGCTCGAGGGAGAAGGTCTCGGCCTTCCACGTGTTGTCGTAGATCAGTTTGTCATAGCCGTACGCGGCCTTCATTTCCGGCGACGTTGCATAGCTGACCTTGCTGGAGCGGAACTGGTCCCCCCAATCAGCGGTCGTGCTGAACACGTCGTTGATGGCGAACTGCATGGTGATGTTTCCAATGCTCCAGGTGTCGACGAAGTGCGTCTCGAAGGGCGTAATGCCCAGGGAGGCGAACTTGTCTATCACCTGCTTCAGCTCGGCCTGCGTGGTGGGAATTGCGACATTGTTGTCCTTGAAGAGCTTGCGGTTGTAGTAGACACCCTGGTACAGAGCGTTGAAAACGGCGCCGTAGACTTTCCCTTTGTATGAGCCGCTCTTCACCGCAGCCGGCAGGATGTTGTTCAAGTAGGGCTTGCCGCTCAGATCCGCAAGCACGTTCTGGGAGCTCCATGTGGCGACATCCTGGGCCTTGCCGATCATGATGTCAGGCAGGCCGGACTGCATGTACTGCTGCATCTTGGGCTGGAAGCCTTTCCCCCAGTCCACGATATCCCATTCGAGCTTGATGTTGGGATACTTCGCCGCCAGAGCTGCGTCGATCAGCTTCTCGATGCCGGCATCGGTCGTGGACTGACCATCCAGCACGCGCAGCGTGATCTGGCCGCCGCCGGCTTCCGACGCGCCGCCGGCATAGACGCCGACCGGAAGAATCAGCGCGAGCGCAGCCACGACCCAGAGGAGATTCATCTTTCTCATAGCCTGGTCACCTCCATTCGATTCTTTGCGGCGCGGCGCAACGCCGGCACCGCTCCAGAAAACTGTAGCGCTGCGGCATTGACGCTGTAAATGTGAACGGTGTGCTCTCGATAGCATTCTTGTGCTTCTGCGCGGAGTACTGCGCTAGAGCGCGCTGCGGCGGTATTCCCCGGGAGACATCCCCGTGCGCTTGCGGAAGAGCCGGCAGAAGTAGTTGACGTCCGGTATTCCACAATTGATCGCGATTTCCTTCACGGAGAGGTCCTGGGAATACAGGAGAGAAAGGGCCCGTCGCAGGCGCAGGTCTTCCAGATAGTCTCGCGGGGACATTCCTTCCGCCTCCTTGAAAAGACGCGCGAAGTGGGACCTGCTGAGCCCGGCCATGTCGGCCATCTCCGAGACGCCGATGCCCTTCCTGAGATTGTCGTGCAGGTGCTTTTTCATCGCCTCGAAGCGGGAGGCATCCTCACGCGATGGAGCCGCGTACGACTCTTCAAGCAGGGCCATGCAGAGGCTGTACGCCAGCGCCGAGTTCTCAAAGGCGCCCAACGGGCGCCGGGAGAAGAGGGTCTTTAGGATCCGTTGAAATTCAGCTGGAATTCGCGATTTTTCACCGACCGGGATCACATGTGACATGCGCCGCTCGATTCCGGACACGATCCGCAGCAGCTCGCTTCCGTACACGACCAGAAAGACAAACTCCCACTGCGGAGAGCCTTCGGGAAGAAAATAGCGGTGAGGGCTGGGGATGTCGACGATCATGAGGGTCCCCGGTGTCAGGTCCCACCGGCCGTTGCGGGATTCCAGGCGCCCGAGACCCGCAAGGGTGAGCTGGAGAACGGCGAAGCTCGCCGTGCCGCGGGCGGTTCCGTCCCAGCTGTAGCTCTGGGAGGTCTCCACAGAGTGTCCTCCGCTGGAAATCATTGCGTGAAGGGGGATCCTGCGCTCCCGGCGGAAGACCGAGACGGAGCGCAGCGGGAGGAGCCTCACATTGGAGAAGCCGGTTGCGTCCAAGGCTATCCTCTGGGGCGCCATGGTACATCATTGCTATTGTTAGCACAATTGACATATTCTGCCCGGCCGCTGCCGGGGATATGTTGTAGGGCGAACACGCCACGTCGCACGCAACAAGGAGCACGCAAATATGGGACTGCGAATAGCGTTTATCGGCGCGGGGAGCATCGAGTTCACCCGCAAGCTGGTGGCTGACCTGCTCACCGTGCCTCAGTTCGACGACGTCGAGGTCCGCCTGATGGACATCGACAAGGGAAACCTGGAACGGGTGAGCGGCCTGATTGCCCGGGACCTCAGCGCAAACGGCAAGGACCGGGTGAAGCTCTCCAACTTCCTGAGCCAGAGGGAAGCCGTGAGCGGTGCATCGTACGTGCTGAGCGTTGCGCGGATCGGAGGTCTGGAAGCGTTCCGCCACGACGTGCAGATCCCCCTGCGCTACGGGGTGGACCAGTGCGTCGGAGACACCATCTGCGCAGGCGGGATCATGTACGGCCAGCGGACCATCCCTTTCATCCTGGACCTCTGCCGCGACATCCGGGAAGTCGGCGCTCCGGGGGCAATCCTCCTGAACTACGTGAATCCCATGGCCATGAATACCTGGGCGGCCAATGCATACGGCGGAGTGAAGACAATCGGGCTGTGCCATGGCGTGCAGCACGGCCACGCGCAGATCGCCAGGGCGCTGGGGCTGCCGAAGGCGGAGGTGGACATCGTGTGCGCCGGGATCAACCACCAGACCTGGTACATCCAGGTACGGCACAAGGGAAAAGACATGACGGGCCAGCTGCTTGCCGCATTCGAGGGTGATCCCGAGCTGAAGCGGCAGGAGAAGGTCCGCATCGACATGCTGCGCAGGTTCGGCTACTACAGCACGGAGTCCAACGGGCACTTGAGCGAATACGTGCCGTGGTATCGCAAGCGGCGCGACCAGATCGAGGAATGGATCGATCACAGCGAATGGCTCCACGGGGAGACAGGAGGGTATCTGCGCCATTGTGAAAACCAGCGGCTGCACTTCGACCGTGACTACGATGAGTGGAAGAAAAGCCCCCCGCGTCGCTATGAGGCGGCAGACCGCTCTGAGGAGCACGGATCCTTCATCATCGAGGCGCTGGAAACTGGGCGGAGGTACCGGGGGCACTTCAACATGGTGAACCACGGCTGCCTCACAAACCTTCCCCCCGACTCCGTCATCGAGGCTCCTGGCTACGTGGACGCCACCGGCATCTGGATGCCCGTGATCGGGGACCTGCCGCTGGGGCCTGCCGCCGTGTGCAACGCCAGCATCTCGGTGCAGCGCCTTGCGGTGCAGGCTGCCGTGAACGGGGACGACATGCTGCTCCGTCAGGCCATGATGATGGATCCCCTGGTCGGAGCCGTGTGCACCCCCCCCGAGATATGGCGGATGGTTGACGAGATGCTGGTTGCGGAAAAAGCCTGGCTGCCCCAGTATGGCAAGGCCATTGCGGAGGCGCAGAACAGACCGTCTGCCCGCTCGGGACGGTGAAACTTGACAACAGGCGCAAGCGGTTTACACTCGGCAATCCAAACTGTTTCGAGCCGAGGAGGAACCGCATGTCCGCTTCCCGTGGAACGCAGTCCGTCCGATGGATCATCTGGGCCGTTTTTTTTCTTTACCTTTGCTCGCAGGTCCTTGGTTTCGTTCGTGTCTTGCCGCTCCCGCTGCGAGCCGGATTGGTGCTTCGCATTGTCGTGGCAGTTTTTACCTACGTGTATTTCGGCGGCTCCGGCTCCAAGGCGCTTGGCTGGACGTTGACCGTTCTCCTGGTCCCGGTTGTCGTGGGCTTCCTGGCCAGGGCCGTGGGTTCCCATGGATCAATGGCAGTCATGTGGACTTTCTTTGTTGTCACGAACCTGCCGATGCTGGGTCTTGTCCTGCAGTGGCCCGGATCATTCGGCGACCGACAGAGAGCCGCCAAACGGCCTGCCGCAGGTGCTGCCGCGGGAACGCCCGCCTCCCGGCCGGCCGCGGCACCTTTGAGGACCTCAGCGTCGCCCAGCGCGACAAAGGCGGTCGAGCCTCCTGCGGATGCAGCGCTCATGGAAGCGATCGCGCGGAATGGGCTTCGACCGCTGGGAAACAAGAAACGCCTTGGATTCGGCGAAGACAAGGACTGCCTTGACTATCGGGCGCAATTCAGGGACAGGGGGAGCGCCCTTGCATACTACAAGGCCTTTCTGTCCCATGCGTCGAAAAACCCGCCGCCTGTCCTTATCGAGGTGATAGTGGCTTTCACGCCAAACACGATCTACTCCGAGAAGTACTCCATGGTCCTTCCTTATTTCAACGTCGGAGCGCGGGAAGACTACTCTCAGTGGGCGCGGAACGCCATCATGTCTTCGAACGACACCCTTCGGCAGCACAGCTATTCCGCCGGCAACAGCTACAGCTACGTCCCCAGCTCCATCGGTGCTCAGGGCGCGGTGATCGAGTGGACAATTGTGGCACCCAGAGGCTTTGATCCGGATTCACCTGAAGGCCAAGAATTGCTGGTCGATCCCCCTGACGGGGGCTACAAGGAGGTCGCCATCGAGGGGAGGGGGGTCGCGCTTCCAGACAAGCCGGATCCCTGCGGACCCTGGATCGGCGTCCTCTTCGAAATCTCGGCGTTCAGCGAAGCCTTGTACGGACGGGCGGCCACCAAGCTTCTCCTGGAGATCGTCGGGTTGAAGGATCTTTCAGGCTGCGTGATCCATGGAGGCGATGTGCTTCCGGAATGCAAGTACTGGTGCAATGCGGTGCACACCGGGTCACAAGAGCAAGCGGAGCTCATCCAGCTCGCCGTATTGGAATCCGAGAACGGGAAGCTGGCTCACGAAGCACCCTCCCTCCTGACGGGCGGGGAAGTGCCGGTGAACACCCTGCCATTTCAAGGATTCGTGAGCAAAGACGGAAAGTACGTGGGGGTCTGAGCTATGCCTGCGTGTTCGTGGCGCTCGCCGCGCCGGTGCCTGTCCGCGCCCGCCGTCCTCCCAGCCGGCGCAGCTCGGTGAGGAGCATCTCCGCAAGGACGTACAGCAATACCGCCATCTGCGGGGCGAACGTCTCCCATGTCGGGTACATGCCCAGCAAACCCGTTGACGGCAGCCCGGCCAGGGAATGGGAGGGCAGCACGCCCACGATCTGAAGGGAGTGGATGCTTTCCCCCGCGATCTTGAACGCAAGGTAATAGATCAGCAGGGTTGCCACGAAAAAGAACCAGTGCAGGGGAAGGCGCACGCTGAAGCTGATGATCAGGTAGCCGATCATCACAAGGATGAGAAGAGCGCCGCTTGTCCCCAGGAGCAGATCGACAAGGGAGATGGCCGGCGCTATCCCGATGTAGAACACCACTGACTCCGCCCCTTCTCGGAGGACAGCAAGAAGGGCAAGGGCGAAGATGGACCACATGCTCCCGGTGGCAAGCGCGCCGCCGACCCTGCTCTTGATGAAAGTGTTCCACGACTGCAGGCTGGAGCGCCGATGCAGCCAGGCGCCCACGGTCACCATCAGGGCCACTGATCCCAGGCCGACGAATCCTTCCAGCTGCTCGCGGGCGCTGCCGGCAGCCGCCGCTGATATGACGAAGCCCATGACCACCGCAAGGACCCCGCTCAGGAGAAGCCCTGAGCCTGCCCCGGTCCAGACCCAGACTTCCCTGTGCCAACCCTCCGCCTTCCTCAGCATTGCAAGGAGGGCGGCCAGAACGAGCAGCGCCTCCATTCCCTCGCGCAGGAGGATCATCCCGGCGTCCCAGGCAGTGTAGCTGGTCTTCTCCGCCAGCCCGGAAAGCTGGGCGGACATTTCCGAAACCACCTGGGCGGCGCGCGAGCGGCCGGCCGGTCCGGAAAGCAGGAGACCGCCCGCCTCGGTCATTTCGTTCTCGATCTGCGAATAGACCGCGTCAGACCTCGCCTTGACCTCCCCTTCAGTAAGGGGCCATGCGCTGATGAAAGCCTGCATCCTGCCGGATGCTTCGCGGGGATTGCCGGCGCCCAGGGCTTCGCTGGTCTGGGCCAACAACCCGAGCAGCCCGGGGATCCCCCGCGTGACCGCGGAGCCGGCCGCGACAGTCCCGGCCGCCGGCTCCGCCGCCGCGGTCTGGCCGCTTGACCGGCCCTGAACGGTGGAGAGCAGGTCCGTCAGCGCTGCCTGCGCGTCGGGGAGATCAGCCGGCTGGGCCTTGAGAGCGGAGAGAGAATTGTCGATCCCCGCCTCGATCCGGGCATAGATGGCGGGATCCCTGGCATGCACTGCGTCTTCCGCCAGTCCCCACAGCGCGTCGAACAACTGGACCTTCGCGGCAGCCTTGTCGGGCTGCGAGCCTTGTGCGGAGTCGAGAACCACGGGCGGCAATTACAGCCAGAGCAGAAAAGAACTGCGCGCTTGCGGGGTCTCCATTCCACCGTCCGGCAGCCAGAGAGTCACTCAGGGCCTTGCTGAGGTCCGCCAGGGCTTGCGGCGCTCCGGCCGGGGCTGAGGGCGCCTCCAGCAAGGCGCGCGCGGAAGCGTTCAATGAGGACTCGACCCTTGCCGTGCCGGTCGACGGTGAGAGGTTCGCCATGTGCCAGCGCATGGCGAACTGTTCGAGCAAGTCGAAGGAGCTTTTCCATTCTCCGGCTGCGGCCTGGACAAAAGAGCGCTCGTAGGGGAACAAGAGGTCGTCGAGCTTCGGAGGGTTCGCACCTTGTGCCCAAAGTGAAGTTCCGATGACTAGCAAAGCAGCCAGACCGAAGGATCGAAGCTTCATCGCCTATATATGACTATTTTGGTCATGTATTGTCAAGATTTTATATGCATTTGGCTTCGTCATCGGCCTTTTCCCGGGGATAGTCGAGAATGCGGACCAGGAGGTGCTCCAGGAGAGCCGGGAATTAGTCACCCGGCCGTAGTCCCTGGCCAGGATGTAGATGCCGCTCAGGTATTCGGCTGCTGCGGGGAAGCGCTTGTGCACCTGGGCGGCATCGATATCCACTCCATGAATATACTGACGCGGGACCAGGCATTCACCGGCTGCAGGGCCCTACTCTCCGTCACCCATCATCCTGGCGAAAAAGGTATGGTTCTTGTATAAGTCTTTGTTCTCATTGAGGATGACGCTGTGCACGATGTTGAACAGCCTGACCTCCGGAGGGTGCCCTGATTCCAGGAGGTTCTCCAGGGTGCGCACTGTGTAGTACCCCTGCAGGATGGGGTTCTGGTAGATGACCGCCGTCAGCAGGTTCCTTGCCAGCAGGTGGTTTGAGGATGAGTCCAGGTCGTGCAGGACCACTACTCGCCGCGAATACGCGGACTGCTCCAGGGCCTTGATGAAGGGGCCATTGTAGGCCGCGATCAAGTAGATGGCGTCGAAGTTTCCTTCCCTCTCCGCCAGCAGGTCGGCGATGTGGCGCGCGGCTGCCGGAGAGCTCATTCCTTTCGTAATGAACGCCGTGTCGTGCGCACATTGTGGAAAATGCCTTTCAATGACCTCCCGAAAGCCATCGTATCTCAACTTGTTTATGTCAGGCGCTTTCAGAGCCACGCGGCTGTCCGGCAGCGTCGTGAGCACAAGGACGCAAGGGCGGCGTTTGAACAGGAGGGTCTTGCCGATGTATTCAGCTGCCAGCCCGCCGCCTGCCCGGTAGTCAGGGCCGACATAGCAGAGCCTGCGGCTCTCCGGAGCGTCGACATTCAGCGTTACGTAGGGGACTCCAGCCAGGGTGATCCGTGAGATGATCTCGTCCATGCTGTAGATCCACTGGTTGACGAAGGCGATGGCCTCAACGCCGTCACGGATCTCCTCATCCAGGCGCGCGAGGTACTGGTCGGAGTTCCTCTCTGCGATCGTATGGTAGTTGACCCTGTAGTTCAGGGCCTGGATCTGCTCTGCAGCGATGGAGATGCCCGTGCGGATGTCGTTCCAGAAGTAGTGGGGCAGCGATGAAGAGAATACCGCGATTTTTCTGACCTTGTTCCGCTTCAGGACTTGAGAGGCTTTGTGAGGCACATAGCGCACCTCCCGGGCGTACGCCAGGATGCGTCCCTTCAGCTCCTTGGACACGTACCCCGAGCTGTTGAGGGCCCGGTGGACCGTGATCAGGGGCAGGTTCAGCGCCCGGGCGATTTCTTTTTGCGTGATCCCCATTGTGTTCTCTCATTCTATGCGCTTTTTTATTGACAGCGCCATTCCGGTATGATAAACGTACATCATATCCGGGCAGACCGCCCGTGGAAAGACCTCAAAAAGGAGGAAGGAAATGAAGAGATATCTTCTGGCTGCGGCGTTCATCGTGCTGTGTGCCGCGCTGGTTGCCGGCCAGGGCAAGACTCTCAAAGTGTTCTGGTATAGCCCTGAGCTCACCGACCAGTACAACGACATGGCCAAGGCGTATCAGGCCGAGACGGGGAACACCCTGGATATCACGGTGAACCAGCCCGACTACCGGACGCTGATGAGTGCAAAGATCAACTCGGGGGACATCCCTGACGTGTTCATGAGCAGCGCGTACTCCGACAACGTGACCTACAAGGATTATGTGTATGACCTGACGGACGCCGACTTCATGAAGCAGCTCGAGCCCTCGGCCCTGGCGGGGGTCACCGTGAACGGGCGGATCACCGGCTATCCTTTCCTTGTGCAATCTCATTCATTCATCTATAACAAGAAGATCTTCGCCGACGCAGGAATAAAGACGCTGCCCCGGACCCTGGGGGAATACGAGGCGGTAGCCAAGAAGCTGCAAGCCCGCGGCATCCAGCCCTTTGCCACGGGCTACAAGGAGTGGTGGGTCCTGCCCCAGACAGCATGGCAGGTGCTTGCGCCCGCAGCGGGTGCCTACGGCGGCTTTGCCGGTATGGTGGACAAGCTGAACAGCGGGGCGCTGACGTTCAAGAACATCAAGGGCATGAGCACCGTTTTCGACGTCCTGGACCTGATCAAGAAGTACGGCGGTCCCAAGCCCATGGAGTCGGACTTCAATGACCAGTGCTCGTTGCTTGCAACGGGCAAGGCCGCGATCATCCACCAGGGCAACTGGGCGGAGGACACCATCCGAAAAACCACGCCGGACATCGACATCGGCTACCTCCGGGGGGCCGTCGCCGGCACTGCCAACGAGGCGGGAATCATGTATGATTCCAACCAGACCATCAGGGTGTACAAGGACGGGCAGGTGGAGCTTGCCCTCTCATGGCTGAAGTGGCTGACCACCTCCGAATACGGGAAGGCATGGGTACCGGACAAGATCAAGCAGATGTCCCCCATCAAGGGGTCAAAGTCCCCGGCAGCCCAGCTGGCACAGGCCACTGCTGCCATGCTTGCGGCCAAGGTCCCCAGCTACCCCTGGTTCTACCAGATGTTCCCGGCGGGAACAGAGCAGGGACTTGGCATCATCATCCAGGGCTACTGCGCCGGGCAGACCAACAGGCAGCAGGCCCTTGATGCACTCGATGCTGCCTACACGAAGATCGTGAACGCCTCCAAGTAGCGCGAACCGGGGCAAGCACTATGATGGCCGGGAGATCAGGTCCTCCCGGCCTCTTTTTGAAAGGAAGCGGTTCATGACAGCTGGGCGCAGAAGGGCGCGCGTACGGCGCGGCATCGAGTTTCTCTGGATGACGGCCCCGGCCGTGATTGCCATCCTGCTTTTTGTCGAAGTCCCCTTCCTGATGAGCGTCATGTACTCCTTCACGAAGTGGAACGGGCTGGACAAGGCGGCGAAATTCATCGGGTTGGCCAATTACAAGGAGCTTCTGGCAACCGATCCTGCATTCGGCAGCGCAATGATCTTCACCCTGGTATTCACAGTTCTGACGGTTATCACAATCAATGTGATTGCGCTCCTGCTGGCGGTGATCCTCGACATGAAGATCCGCGGCAAGAACGTGCTGAGGGCGGCGTTCTATGTCCCCAACATCATCAGCCTCATTGTCATTGGGTATGTGTGGCGGTTCATCTTCTCCCGGGGGTTCGACTCCCTGGGCTCCCTCACACGCATGGGCATCTTCCAGCTCAGCTGGCTAGGTGACACGCATTTGGTATTCTTCAGCGTCGTACTTGTGTCGGTATGGCAATCGATCGGGTTCTACATGGTGATCTACATCGCCGGCCTGCAGACCGTTCCCCGGGAGCTGCTTGAGGCGTCTGTGATCGATGGCACTAGCCCGGTCGGCCGGTTTTTTCGGATCACTCTCCCCCTGATCATGCCGTCGGTGACAGTGGCGGTTTTTTATTCCCTTTCAAACGCCCTGAAGACCTTTGATGTCATCTTCAGCCTGACTTTTGGCGGACCGGGCACGGCAACGACAAGCATCGCCCTGGACATCTACAAGACCGCCTTCAGCGACAACCGCTTCGGATACGGGACGGCCAAGTCGGTTGTGCTTTTCCTGCTCATCCTGGTGGTGACGGTGACCCAGCTCAACACTTTCAAGCGCAGGGAGGTACAGGCATGAGGCGACCGCGCGGGGCCCCTGCAATTTCCCTTCTCATGGCAGTTCTTGCGCTGGTGTACATCTACCCGTTGATCCTCGTGGCCATCAATTCCCTGAAAACCTTTGCCCAGATCATGGAGAACGTCATGGCGTTTCCTTTCCAGCTGCGCTGGGAGAACTTTGCCAACGCGTTCACCCTCATGCGCTATCCCAATCTGTTCCTCAATACGCTTGTTGTAACGTGCATGGGCACCGCGGGGGTCGTGCTCCTGGCTTCTACTGCCGGCTTCAAGCTTTCCCGTACGCGAACACGGGTGAGCTGGTTCGTATTCCTCCTATGCGTTGCGCCCATGATGATTCCTTTTCATTCATTCATGATCGCCCTTGTGAAGGTGGCCAAGACAATGCACCTCACAAACTCCATCTGGGGGCTGGGGGTGGTCTACTGGGGTTTGGGGGTCCCCCTCTCCCTTTTCATGTACCACGGGTTCGCGAAAACGGTGCCGGCGGAGCTCGACGATTGCGCGGCCATCGACGGGGCAAGGCCGCTGCGTGCATTCTTCCAGGTTATCTTTCCCCTGCTGCAGCCGGTGACCGTCTCCGTCATCGTGATCAACGCGATGTGGATGTGGAACGATTTCCTGCTCCCTCTTCTCATCCTCGGCGGGGCGAAAAAGTCGCAGACCCTCCAGCTTGCTGCGTACAATTTTTTCGGTCTGTACAAGATCGAATGGCAGAACGCCATGGCCGGAGTGCTCCTGACCATCACGCCGGCAATCGTCTTCTATCTTATTCTCCAGAGGCACATCATCAAGGGCATGGTAGCCGGCGCGGTCAAAGGCTGAAGAACGATGAAGTTCACAAGCGGCTACTGGGGGCTGAGGGAAGGGGTCCGGCTGTTCACGCCTGCAGAGGTGCGCGACGTGCGCTCAACGGCTTCCTCTCTTGCCGTCTATGCCCCCTGCAAGCCGATCCGGCACAGGGGAGACACGCTGAACACCCCGCAGCTCACCCTTACGTTCAGCTCCCCTCTTGAAGACGTGATCCGTGTGCACATCTGCCACTTCAAAGGCGGCCTCAGGCGCGGCCCGGCATTCGACCTTCACAAGGCAGAAGGGCTTCTCCCGCGGATCGGGAAATCACCGGATGCCGTCTCCCTGTCCAGCGGGAGGCTGTCCGTGCAGGTGAAGACCGCGGGAGAGTGGGCCGTGGATTTCTTTTTCAACGGAAGGCGGCTGACGGGAAGCGCAAAGGGGTGCGCCGGGTACATCATCGACTCTGACGGAAAGACCTACATGCGGGAGCAGCTCTCCCTGGGCGTCGGTGAATGCGTCTATGGGCTCGGAGAGCGCTTCACGCCATTCGTGAAGAACGGGCAGGTTGTCGACATCTGGAACGAGGACGGCGGGACATCGAGCGAGCTTGCATACAAGAACATCCCCTTCTACCTGAGCAGCGCGGGCTACGGTGTTCTGGTGGGGCATCCTGAGAAGGTCTCCTTCGAGATCGCATCCGAGGTCGTCTCCCGCTCGCAATTTTCCGTGCGGGGCCAGGAGCTGGAGTATTACATCATCGGCGGTGCCTCACCCAAGGACGTTCTTCGAAAGTACACCCAGCTCACCGGCCGGCCGTCCCTTCCGCCTGCATGGTCCTTCGGGCTGTGGCTCTCGACCTCCTTCACGACGGACTACGATGAGAAGACCGTGAGCTCCTTCATCGAGGGAATGAGGGAGCGCCGGGTCCCTCTCTCCGTCTTTCACTTCGACTGTTTCTGGATGAAGGAGTTCCAGTGGTGCGATTTCGAATGGGACGCGGACCAGTTTCCCGACCCCCGGGGCATCCTTCGCAGGCTGAAGGACAAGGGCCTTCGGATCAGCGTCTGGATCAACCCCTGCATCGCCCAGAAGTCGCGCCTTTTCGACGAGGGAATGGAAAAGGGGTACCTTGTCAAAACGCCGGACGGCGGCGTGTGGCAGTGGGACCGCTGGCAGGCGGGAATGGGCCTTGTGGATTTCACGAACCCGGACGCGCTCACGTGGTACCAGAGCAAGCTTCGTGGCCTCCTGGCAGCGGGCGTGGATTGCTTCAAGACAGACTTTGGAGAACGTATTCCGACCGACGTGGTGTATCACGACGGGTCCGACCCCCTGCGGATGCATAACTTCTACACCTACCTGTACAACAAAGCTGTGTTCGACCTCCTCAGGGAAGTGCGCGGAGACGGCAAAGCCCTCGTGTTTGCCCGGTCCGCAACGGTGGGCGGCCAGAAGTTTCCCGTTCACTGGGGAGGCGACTGCTCGGCAACCTACGAATCCATGGCGGAAAGCCTCCGCGGAGGGCTCTCCCTGGGCCTTTCGGGGTTCGGATTCTGGAGCCATGACATCAGCGGCTTCGAGAAGACGGCAACCCCTGACCTGTACAAGCGCTGGGCCGCGTTCGGGCTTCTCTCGTCGCACAGCCGGCTCCACGGCAATGAGTCCTACCGGGTCCCCTGGCTGTTCGGGGACGAGTCCACCGATGTGCTTCGGTTCTTCGTGCAGTTGAAATGCAGGCTCATGCCGTACCTGTTTGCCGCAGCAGTTGAAGCGTCGGCGGACGGGATCCCCATGATGCGCGCCATGGTCCTGGAGTTTTCAGAGGATCCGGCCTGTGCGTGGCTGGACCGGCAATACATGCTGGGGCCGTCGCTGCTGGTGGCGCCCCTGTTCAGGGATGACGGCACGGTGTCCTATTACCTGCCGAAGGGCCGGTGGACCAGCCTGCTCAGCGGGGCTGTTGCAGAGGGGGGCTCCTGGCAGACCGAGACTCATGGATACATGAGCCTCCCCCTCATGGCGCGGCCGGGAAGCATCATTGCCCTGGGGTCAGTGGAGACCCGGCCGGATTACGACTATCCGGACGGCGTGGTCTTCCACGTGTTCGAGCCTGCAGACGGGCAGGAATGCAAAGCCTCGGTGGTCTCCATGGAAGGCAAAGGGGAGGCCTCCCTCAGCGTGCGCCGCGACGGGGGCACGCTGACCATCAGGCGCCAGGGAGCGCGGAAACCCTGGAGCGTCTGCCTGAGAAACCTGCCGACATTGCGCGGGGTAGAAAACGGAAGCGCGGACAGTCGCCCGGAGGGCGTCGTGATATTGCCGGCAAAAGGAGCAGAGGAAATAACTGTGAGACTCTGAGGCCTTCGAATGAGTATTTTTATCCCTACGGAGGCTTCATGAGCATTCAATCGAGAATTGGCTGGATCTTTCTCCTTGTCGCAGCGTCAACCGCGAGCGCGGCGGACTTCACGGTGACCTCGCCCGCAGTGTCAGGACCCCCGGAGACCGGCTTCGACAGCGGCCTTGTCTCTGCCGGGCGGCTTGACGCTCAATACGCCGAAAAGCCGGCGGGCCCTGGCAATCCGAAATCCTTTCCATTGCAGTGGAGCAACGTCCCCCCCGGGACAAAGGCCCTTGCGCTGATCCTGGATGATCCGGACGCGCGGCTGGTCCTTGCGTCCAGGGGAATCAAGGCGCCGTCTTTCCTCCACTGGACCGCTACCGACATCGATCCGTCGCTGGAAGGCCTTGCGGCAAATGCATCCGTGGATATGTCCTCTCTCGTGCAGGGGAAAAACGGCGCCGGGCAGGCCGGTTATCGAGGACCGCAACCGCCCGCTGACTTCCCGAAGAACACCGGCAAGCGCCTGATCCATATCTACCGCCTGGCCCTGTACGCCCTTTCCTCCCCGACGGGACTAGCAAAAGGCTACACGCTCGACGATCTAAACAAGGCGATGAAGGACAAGGTGCTGGGAGTGGCTCGGCTGAATATCAGCTACAGCAACGACTGACTACTGTCAGAGCGGGTACGGCGTATTCGCCGTACCCGTGCTCGGGTATTTGCCGAAGGTGTATGAGCGCACTCCCGCGCTGAGCGGCCAAACCGTGCAGCGCAGGAGAGTTTCTCAGGAATCAACGCTCGGGGGGAGCAGCATGGAGAAGAATGCCTACTTTCTAGAACAATCCCTCAAGACACGCAACACCGGCGTGTTGACGAGCCTTATCCTGATACCATTGGTCCTCGTCTTCATATACATCGATCATGCGTTCCCGCCCTTGTCCGGCATTGTCGGCTGGAGAGTGGCGGCTCTCGTCCCTGCGATCCTCTTTCTGCCGTTCGCTCTGTTCTTCTTCAAAACACACCGACGGCTCACTATTCCTCTGCACATCGTGCAGTTGGCCGGCCTGATGGTAATGATGTGCGGAATCAGCGCCGACCTGGCTACCCGGCCCGAGTTTCCAGAGTTCGGCAGGAGCGCTCTCATCTCCTCTCTCCTCGTATGCATCTTCGCCGTGTTCGTGTTTGCTGGAGGAGCCCGCAAGTATCTCTTTGCGATTGTCGTTCCCCCTCTTTTGGCGATGGATGCGTACGTCGTGACTGTGGGAAAGTTCCTGCCGCAGATAGAAAAGACTTGGCTCATCAGCAACCCTTCCGCGATTGCGACCTTCCTCGGGATACTTGCATTGTACCGGGAAAAGTCCGGTCGGAGGGAGTTTCACGCTCGGACCGAGCTGAAGCTTGCCGAGGAATCGCTGCGGCAGAGCGAGAAGAAATTCCACGATCTTTTTGACCATGCCGAAATCGGGATGTTCAGATCGCGACTCGACGGCTCCAAACTCCTCGACGTGAACCGCAAGTTCCTCGAAATCTTCGGCAGGTCGCGCGAAGAGATGGTCGGCGGATCCTCCCAGATCCACTGGGCGGACCCGCGTGAGCGGGAAGAGATGGTCCGGATTCTGGGCAGGGATGGCCGCGTCACGAATTATGAGTGCGGGATGATTGATGCCAGCGGCACAACGCACAACTGCCTCACCTCCTTGAGACTCGACTCTGAGGGAACTCTCGAAGGATCCATTGTCGATGTCACCGAACGCAAGCAGCTGGAGGCCGAAAAGCTTGAGCTGGAACGCAGGATCGCCGCTGCGAAGAAGCTTGAAAGCCTTGGCATCCTCGCCGGTGGCATCGCCCATAACTTCAACAACTTGCTGGCTGTCATCCTTGGCAACGCAGAGATGCTGCGCGATATGCTGCCTGCGGGATCGGATTCCGCCGTCATCATCAAGGAGATCACCAAGGCGGGATACCGTTCGCGCAACTTGATCGACCAGCTTCTGGCCATGGGCCGCAAGCAGGTGCTGGAGCTCCGGCCGGTGGATCTGAACGAAGTCGTCAGGGACTGCGGCGCAATACTGCGCAAGGCGCTTCGGGAAAACATTGCCATCGATTATCGCCTTTCGGTCTCTTCCTGTCCTGTCACCGCGGACCCCGGACGCATCGAGGAAATTCTGCTGAACCTCGCGCTGAACGCGCAGGACGCGATCCCCCGGGATGGGCGGTTGACGATTGCCACGGAGGAGGTGGTCCTGGAAATGACTTTGGAACGTTATCAGGACAGCATTCCCCCGGGCCGTTACATTCTGCTCACGGTCAGCGACACCGGAGAAGGCATGGGCCAGGAAACGATGACGAAGATATTCGACCCTTTTTTCACAACCAAGGAACTGGGCAAGGGTACGGGGCTGGGACTTTCCACGGTCTACGGCATCGTGAAACAGCACAGTGGAGGCATCGAGGTGGAAAGCCGGCCGGGAGCGGGGACCCTGTTCAGGATATTTTTGCCTCGGACCGAGGTTCTGCTTCAAGAGAAAAGCACCGGCGAACTGGTGCAGCCGCTCGGGGGAAGCGAGACAATTCTGCTGGTCGAAGATGAGGAGCCGATCAGGAGGCTGCTTTCGCGCCAGCTGCGCGGTCTGGGTTACACGGTCCTCGAGGCTGCCGACGGTACGTCAGCCCTGCGGGTCTTTGGGGAGTACGAGGGCACCGTGCACTTGCTCTTGACTGACGTGGTCATGCCGCAAATGAACGGCAGGGAGCTGCACGACCGCCTCTCTATCAGGGCGCCGGCCATGAAAGTCCTGTTCATGTCCGGATACGGACAAGAGGTCGTTACCAGCTACGTCGCGCAGGATGCTGAGATGCCGCTCATTGCGAAGCCCTTCAACAGTCAGGACATGGCCTCTCGCGTACGGAAGATTCTCGACAAGGGATGAGGGCCTGCGGTTTCACCTCGTGCGGATTCCGCGTATTGTGGAGCTCGTTGACCAGCCCTTCACCATGGGAAAGCGGACCACCTTCCCGCCGTAGCTGGAGACAAGCCGCGCACCGACGATCCTCCGCACATCGTATTCGCTTCCTTTGACAAGGATATCGGGCCGAACGGCTTCCAGGGCTTTCATGGGGTCCGGCTCCGGGAAGATGAAGCAGGCATCCACCTGGCGCAGGTTGGCCAGAAGGCGGGCGCGCGCGAACTGGGGGATGATGGGTCGGCCTTCACCCTTGATCCCGCGGGCGGAGTCGTCGCTGTTGATTGCAACTATCAGAGCATCCCCCAGCGCGCGCGCCCGCTCCAGCAGCCCCAGGTGTCCCACGTGCAGCAGGTCGAAGACGCCGTTGGTGAAGACGATTTTCTTTCGACGCCTGCGCAAGGCTTCGGCAATCCGCGCGAGGCGCCCATAGTCGACCACGATGCGCGAGCCCGCCTCCGCTCGCCGAATCTTGCTGAGCGATCTCTGGACCTCGGCCCCGGAGGCGCCGGGAAGCACGCCGCGAAAGCCGATGTCGGGCCCGCTTCCGACGTACCACGAGGCATACCACTCGATTGCATTCTCGCGGATGAAGGCGTCCACGCAGTCCGAATGAGCGGACGCGGAAAAAGGCGGGCCAGGCGGCGGAACCGGCTTCTTGCTCCCCCGGGTGACCAGAACGATCCTGAAAAACCGCGCAAGCTCATTGACAGCCGCCGAGTTGCACTCCGCGATCTCTTCGATGAATATCGCACGGCAGGAGCAGAGAGTGTCGGCCAGGGTATTCCTCTATCCGATTGCCTTCTCGATCTGCTCGAGATGATGGGCCCTGTGCGCGGCCCGGTCAAGGCGGACGGGTTTGCCTTCCGCCTCCACCTTCGCAAGCATGCTGGCGTCCAGAGAGTTTATCCAGCGATCGATTTCCTGGGCGGAGGAAAGGGCAAGCTGGACAACCACGTGCGGCGCAAGGGCGTTCAAGAGAGGACGCATGGCATCGTTGACAGCATCAACGTCGACGGCGGACTGGCCAATGCCGCCGTTCTTCCATCTGCGCAGAAGCCCAACCGCTCTCTGATCCCAGAACGCCAGGTGGCCCAGGATTCCCCCTACGGTCCATCCCGGACCGCCTGCCGGGCGCCCCATCTGCTCGTCCGTGAGGCTTCCCGCAAGTCTTTTCAAGTGATCAAGCTCAGCCTCATTGCGAGCGGAATAGGAATTGCTCATACGATGTAGCGCTTCTTCGAAAGCTTCGCATGGGCGATCTTGAGCTTCCGATCGATGTCGATCCCATACGGGCACAACCGGGACAGCGCGCTGTAGTCATGCTGGGGATCCACCTTTTGCGAAAGTCTGGCGTATTCGTCCCGTGCGACATCCTGTTGTTGAAACCAGTTCCGAAGCCTCTCCCGAAGCGCATACAGCGCCGTGTCGGTGACGCGCATGTCGTCCATCTGCCTGTCGTACAGTCCTTCAAGCAGAAAGATGGTCTGCGGGTCGAAGCCGTTGACCTTGCATTTGCCGCAGAGACGGCAGACGTAGTCCCCAAGCTCGGGAGCGGTCCGGTACAACTTCTCTTTCTCCCGTTCCGTCAACGGCTTGAAACCGGACACGAGGCGCAGGTCCGCAGCCAGCATCTGCCGGGAGTTGATCCCGGCAACAACAGTTGTGATCGGCAGGCTGAGGGTGTAGCGGAAAGCGGGCACAGGGGAACGGTAGAGGTACCCGTCTGCCAGGGATTTCATGGCAAGCACTCCGACCCCCTTCTTCTGGCAGGCGGGAAGCAGCGTGCCTTCGATGGACGGGTAGTTGAACCGGTCGAAATAGTTGAACCCGGTCATCAGAACGTCGAAGGGAAACCTCTCCAGAGCGTACAGGGCGGCGTCGGGCCGGCCATGGAAGCTCACGGCGATGAATCTTGCCTTGCCGCTCTTTTTCGCGGCCACGGCCGCTTCCAGAGCGCCTCCTGCGGCAAGGACCTGCTCCGCCTCCTTGCGCCTCTGCAGGGCATGAATGAAGATTACATCCACGTGGTCCGTCTTGAGGTTGCGCAGGCTCTGGTTCAGCTCCGCGGCAAGCCCGGCCCTGGTCCGCTGCGTCGACTTGGTGGCCAGGAAGAAATCCGCGCGGCGACGGGAGACCGCCCTGCCGATCTTCGTCTCCGAGATTCCGTCACCGTAGCTTGCAGCGGTCTCCAGGTAGTTGCCCCCGGCATCGAGGTAGGCGCCCAGAAGGTGGGCCGCCTCGGAGGCGTCGATTTCCACGAGGTGGAACCCGCCGAATCCCAGGACGGAAAGCGAAAGTCCGGTCTTTCCCAGCTGCCTCTTGTCCATAATCGCCTCCCTTCAATCCCCGTTTCATCCGCCTGCAGCCGCGGCCGCTGGCGCCAGATCTTCCCCCTCCAGCCCCTGCTGCTGCCACAGAGTGTAATACAGCCCGCCCGTCCTCAGAAGCTCCGGATGAGATCCCTGCTCGACGACACGGCCTTTCTTCAGGACCACAATCCTGTCAGCCGCGGCAACCGTGGAGAGCCTGTGGGCGATCAGGAGCGTGACGAAATGGGGCCGGGTCTGGATGATCTCATCGATTGTCCGTGTTATCTCTTTCTCCGTTTCCGTGTCCAGCGAGCTTGTCGCCTCATCGAAGATCAGGATGTCGGGGCGCCTGAGCAGGGCACGGGCAATGGCAAGCCTCTGCCGCTCCCCGCCGGAGAGCTTCAGGCCTCCCTCGCCGATCCGGGTGTCCAGTCCCTGGCGGCTCCGCGACAGCAGGCCGTGCAGCTGGGCGGCCCGCAGGCTCTCGATGCACTCCTCGTCGGTGGCCTCGCGACGGACGAATCGGAGGTTGTCCCGGATGGTCCCGGCGAAAAGCTCGATTGACTGCGGGACAAAGCCCACCCGTGCCCTCAGCATGTCGTAGTTCACCTCCCGCGAGTCGATCCCGTTGAAAAAGATGCGTCCGGAATCGAGCTGATAGAGCCCGAGAAGCAGCTTGATGAGGGTGCTCTTCCCGGCCCCCGAAGGGCCTACGAACGCGACGCTCTCCCCGGCGTGAGCTTGGAAAGAGACATCAGCAAGGGCTGGCTCCCTGGCCCCGGGGTGCTTGTAGCTGACCATGGAGAACCTCAGGGATTCGATCCCGTCGGGAACCGCTCCGCCGGGGTTCTGGGGTGCGGGCTCCTGGGCCATGATGCGCTGGAGGTTTTCCAGGCTGGCCCGTGTTTCCTGGTATTTCGCGATCACCGTCCCGATTTCTCCCAGGGGTCCGAAGACGAAGAACGAGTACATCATCAGGGAGAAGAACTCCCCCAGCGTGATGAGCTTCATGGAAACAAGGATCAGCATCAGCATGAGCAGGATGGCGCGGGAGAAGTTGAGCGCCGTTCCCTGGAAGAACATGAGCATGCGGACAGTTTTCACCTTGGCCAGCTCGAGGTCCAGGATCTTCTGGTTGGCCTGGTTGAGCCTTTCAATCTCCTGAGTTTCCAGGCCCAGGCTCTTGATGAGCTCGATGTTGCGCAGGCTCTCGGTCGTGGAACCCGCAAGGGCATTCGTTTCACCGAAGATCCGCGTCTGCACGGCCTTGATCCGGCGTCCCAGGACGGAAAGCAGCACGCCGAGAATCGGCGCCATCACTATGAGGGTGACCCCGATGGACCAGTGCACGAAGAACGAGTAGCCCAGCACGAGAAGGAACGTGAGTGAGGAAACGAAAATCGTGTTGATGGACTGGCCTATCATATCGCGGCTGTCCACGCGCGCCTTCTGCAGCTGCTGGAGGATGGCTCCGCTCTGCTGGTCCTCGAACGCGCGGTAGGGCAGGCGCATCGAATGGGCCACGCCATCCGCATACATCCGGGCGCCCACTGACTGGGAGGCAACGTTGATGAAGTAGTCCTGGAAGTTCTTCGCCAGCCTGCTCACCATGGCCACGGCGATGAATCCCAGGATCAGGAGCCCCACGCCGCGGATGAAGTCCGCGCGCGGAATCGTCGAGATGTGGGAGACGTACTTGTCCACGATGATGCGGAAGATCTGCGGATCCAGCAGGGAGAAGACCTGGTTGGTGATGGCAAGGAAGATGGCCAGAACGATCATGCCCCGGAAGGGCCTGAGATACGACAGAAGAAGTTTCATGATACTGAAATAGTACTACCTGATCGCCCTTCTGGTCAGTCCGCGCTGGAAATAGGTGGAAATCAGCCGCGCTGGCTGAGCCTTGCGGGCGGGAAGATCTACTTGATGGCTCCGGCGGTCAGGCCTCGCACCATCTGGCGCTGCGCCACCCACCCCGCAATGATGACCGGGAGTGCTGACACCGTGGCCGCAGCCGACATCTTTGCCCAGAACAGGCCTTCGGACGTCTTGAAGCCCACGATGTACACGGTAAGAGGGGGAACCTTGGTGATCGTCAGATTGAAGGCGATGAAGAACTCGTTCCACGTGAAGATGAGGCACAGGAGAACGGTGGACACGAGGCCCGGCACGGCCATGGGGAGCATCACGAGCATCAGCTCCTGCCACAGGCTGGCTCCATCGATTCGGGCCGCCTCGATGGTCTCATAGGGGAGATCTTGCAGGAAGGATCTCATCATCCAGATGACCAGCGGCAGGTTGATTGCCGTGTACAGCACAATGAGACCGTGGTACGTGTCGAACCAATGGAGGTTCTTGAAGATGATGTACAGCGGCACGATAACGCCCACAGCCGGCAGCATGCGCGTTGACATGACCCACATGAGGGTGCCGTTGCTGCGTTTCGTGGGGTAGTAGGCAAGCTTGTACGCTGCCGGGACGCCCAGGATGAGCGCGATCAGGGTGGAGAGGCCGGTAATGATGATCGTGTTCAGGAGGTAGTGGAAATACCCCGACGCTCCCAACGCGACCTCGTACTGGTCCAGGGTGGGATGAAAGAACAGCGGCGGCGGGAACGCGAAAGCATCCGCTTCTGACTTGAACGACGTGAGGATCATCCAGAAGATCGGGAAGAAGATGAGGATGGCCAGGACGATGGTAAGGATGGAAAGAAACCGGCCGACCCAGCGCCTGTGGCCTTTCATGCCGTCTCTCCATTCCCGCCCTGGCGCCGCAGCACGCGCAGGAACAGCAGCGTGATGATGTTGGCAAAGATGACCGCGATCACTGCGTATGCGCTGGCGCGCCCCACGTTCCACCTCTTGAACGCTTCCAGGTAGATGTTGAAGGTGAGCGTCGTGGTGTAGTTGGCCGGCCCGCCCGTTGTGGTGGTGAAGATCTCCCCGAAAATGTTCAGGACGAACAGCGTCTCAAGCAGCACCCCGATCTCGATGTAACGGCCCAGGTGGGGAAGGATGATGTTGCGGAAGGTGGCTCCGGGTCCGGCGCCGTCGATCTGGGCGGCCTCCAGGTGCTCTTTCTGCAGGGACTGGAGCCCGGAGAGCAGAATCAGCATCATGAACGGCGTCCACTCCCAGGTGACGATGACGATGATGGAGGCCAGGGCGTACTGGTTGATCCAGTCGATCCGGGGGCCGCCGAGCGCCGCGAGAGTGGAGCTGATCAGCCCGAACGCGGGATTGAAGAGCATGTTCTTCCACATGACCGCAGACACCGTTGGCATTATCAGAAACGGCGTGATCATCAGCGTGCGGGCCAGATTGCGGCCTCGGAACTCCCGGGAGAGAAGCAGCGCAAGGCACATGCCCAGGACAAGGGAAAGCGCTACAACAGCGAAGGAAAAGATGACGGTGTTGAGCATGATCGTGCCGGTGTCGCGGGCCAAGAAGAAATCTACGTAGTTCTGCAACCCGATGAACCGGGCAGGCCGATCGGGGCGCAGAAAGTTCCAGTTCATGGCGCTGTAATACAGGGTCAGGAGCACCGGCGCCTGGGTGAGCACGATCAGGTAGATGATTGCAGGGCGCTGCATCCAGGGATGGGCGCTCTTTGCAGTTTGCCTTCCGTTCATGGCGCTCCCACACTCCAGTTCCCGGGAAAGGCCGCCCCGCCCGAACGGGCGGAGGCGGTTTCAGTTTTCGATGACCCCTATTCTACTTGATGTAGCCGGCATCCGTCATCGCCTTGGTGACGATGTCCTGGCTTGCCGAAAGGGCCTGCTCCACGGTCTGCGTGCCGGCAATGGCTGCGGAGATCTGCTTGGAGACGTCCGTGCCAAAGCCCTGGAACTCTGGGATGCCGACGAACTGCACGCCGGTATACGGAACCTTGTCCCGCGTGGCATCGGTCGGGTCAGCCGATTCAATGGACTTCAACGTCACATCGGCAAAGGCCTTTGCCGCCTTGATGTAGTTGGGGTTCTTGTAGGTCGAATAGCGCGTGCCTGGAGGAACTGTCGCCCAGCCGTAGGTCTTCCCGACCAGGTCGATGTAGTCCTTGCTGGTGCACCAGGTAAGGAACTGCAGCGCTTCGGCCTGGTGCTGGCTGGTTGTCGGGATTGCATACGCCCAGCTCCACAGCCAGTGATAGCCTTTCTTGACCTTCTCATAGGGGGCCATTACGAAGCCGACGTTGCCCACCACCTTCGACTGCTTGGGGTCTTCCAGGAAGCCGGCGGCCACGGTGGCGTCCACCCACATTGCCGCCTGGCCCTGCGCCAGCATGGTGAGGCTCTCCGAGAAGCCGTTGTTCGCTGC
This sequence comes from Spirochaetia bacterium, assembly GCA_049515135.1. Classification (GTDB taxonomy): domain Bacteria; phylum Spirochaetota; class Spirochaetia; order SZUA-6; family Fen-1364; genus Fen-1364. Next base: position 292,574 of record JBEKUJ010000001.1, on the reverse strand, counting down.
GCCAGGGACTCCGTAGTCCTGGATGAGCTTCACGTAGAAGCTCACGGCATCCGTGAACTCCGGTGATGTGAGCTGGGGCTGCCAGTTCTCATCGAACCACTTGCCTCCCCAGGTGTTGATGACAGTGTCCAGCGGAGCCATGACCTCACCCCAGCCCGGGAGACCGCGCAAGGCTATTCCATACTGCTTCTTGGCCGGTTTGTGCAGCTTGCGGGCGAACTCCCGGATCTGGTCCCAGGTGGGCTCGGCCGGCATCTTCAGCCCGGCAGCAGCGAATATCTTCTTGTTGTAGAACAGCATGCTCGACTCGCCATAGAATGGGGCAGCATAGAGCTTCCCGTCATTGGACAGGCCGAGGCGGATTCCCTTGATCAGGTCATCCATGTTGTAGTTCTTCTGGACGTTGTCGGGATATTGCGCCATCAGGTCGTCGATGGCTGCAAGCCAGCCGTTCTTGCCGAAGATCGGCGTCTCGTAGGTGCCGATCTGCACGATATCGAACGAGCCGGCCTTCGTGGTGATGTCTGTGGTCACCCGGTCGCGAAGCTCGTTCTCGGGAAGCATCATAAAGGACACCTTGATGTTGGGATGCTCTGCCTGGAACTTGTCCGAGAGCTCGAGCAGCTTCCTCTGGTCAGGGTTGTTCACGACGGTGACTGTGATCGTGACGGGGCTCTGCGCGACAGCCGTCATCACGGGAATGGTGAATGCGGCCACGACAAAGAGCGTCACAAGAAGAAAGAGCCTTCTCTTCATAGGGACTCCTTTTTCACGGAGATTTTGCCAGTCGAACGCCCTCGAAGCGCCCGACATCCAAGAACGACGCATCACCTCCTTCAGCTATTGCTGCCGTGGCCGTCCGCCAGGAGCGGCCCGGGATTTTCCTGCTGCCATGACTATCAGCCAGCCTGATAGTATCAATGCGCCACGCGCCGGCGGAAGTTACCCGGGTACCGGAAATCGCAGGAATTGTACTAGTACCGGCACCATGATATCCTCACCTTCGCTGGACTCTGAGTGCCGTATGCAGACACGGATGTGGATGGCCGTTCGCGCACCCAGTCTTGTCACCACCCTCGCTGGTCACGGGGTTGCTGGCCTGGTTTTTTTCCTGTCCTTTCGCACCTCCTTGCGCCCAATCTGGCTTCCCCAGTTCTACATCCTCCTTTCCCTGGCCACAGTCCTCCTCCTGGTCCTGCCGGATCTGCACCGGCGGTCCCACCGCCTGATCGTTCTGGTCTCCGTGATGCTCGTCGAGACGGTGCTGGGGATTCCGCTCGGCCCTGATCTGGAGGTTGCAGGCGTCCTGGGAACCGTTTTCATCTTTCTTGTGATGACGGAGCTCGAGGGCGGGGCCGCTCCTGTGCTCTGTGTTGTGTATTCCGGCGCGATTCCCGCCAGCCACTGGCCGCTGGTGGCGTGGGGCACGCCGATCCCGGGGGCGCAGCCCCTCCAGGCCGCTCTCCTGGGAATGTACTTCCTCTTCCTCACCTGGGTTGTGGGCCTCGTGGGCAGCCGAGGACAGAAGATCCGGCGCCAGAACGAGGAGCTCCTGCGCATCGACCGCACAGTGAGGGCGCTCTCGGAGGCGAACCTCGATTTTCAGGAGCTGGCCACCCAGGTCCAGCGGGAAACCCAGGAGCAGGAGCGCAAGCGCATCACCAGGGAGATTCACGACGTCGTCGGGTATACGCTCACAAACATCCAGATGATGATGGAAGCTGCCACGGACCTTGTCCGCAGGGACAGCTCCGGGCTGGAGGACCTGCTGGTGAAGTCCCGGGATCAGGCCCAGAGGGGTCTCCTGGAGACCCGCCGGGCAATGCGGAACCTCAGGGCCGTCTCCGAGGTCAGGGCCGGCGGCCTGGGCAGGGTAGCGGAGGTGGCGCGGATCTTCGAGAGGGCCACGAAGGTGGCGGTGAGGCTGAACTTCGGAAACACCCCTGATTCACTGGGCGAGCGCGTGGACGATGTCGTCTACCGGATGGTGCAGGAGTGCCTGACCAACGCCCTGCGCCACGGGAACGCGACGGAAATCACGGTGAGCTTCTGGATCGTTGCCGGGGCGCTTCGCCTGAGCATCGCCGACAATGGCGTGGGATCGAAAGAGATCGTTCCGGGAATCGGGCTGGCCGGAATGGGGGAGCGCGTTTCCCACGTGGGAGGGACCATGAAGGCGGAGAACACCCCGTTTGGTTTCCTTGTCTTCTGCGAGATGCCGTTGACGGGTTTTGTCGGAGGGCCGCCGCATGAGCGCTGATCGCAGGATACGGGTCCTCCTGGCTGACGACCAGGTGCTGTTCGTGGAAAGCCTGCGGACGGTCCTGGAAACCCGCGCGGAGGACTTCGAGGTGGTCGGGGTGGCAGGCACGGGCCGGGAAGCCGTCCAGCTGGTCATGGAGAAGCACCCCGACATCATTCTCATGGACGTCCGGATGCCTGAGATGGACGGGGTGGAAGCCACCAAGATCATCCATGAGACCTATCCGGATATCCACGTCCTCATGCTCACCACTTTCGACGACGATGAGTACGTCGTTGAGGCGCTGAACCACGGGGCGGCAGGGTACATGTTGAAGGATATGCCTCCGGCGGACCTCATCGTGTCTCTTCGGGCGGTCTGCAAGGGCTCTATCATCATTTCTCCCCAGGTGGCCAACAAGCTGCTGCGCATGCGGGAAGGGGAGGGGAAGCCTGAGGACGGGACGGAGGTCCGACCCAAGCCGCTCCCCGACGGGTCATTCCTTCGCTACCTGAGCAAGCGGGAGATCGAGATCCTGCGGCTCATCGGGACAGGCGCCGACAATGTCCGCATTGCCCGAAAACTGTCCATCGCGGAGCAGACGGTGAAAAACCACGTGAGCGTCATCTATTCCAAGCTCCATGTGCACAACAGGATGCAGGCCATGAAGCTCGCCAACTCGCTGAAGGAATATTTCGGGCCCGATTCGTGAACGAGTACGCGTTCGCGCGGAACGCGTACTCGCGTACTAGTACTAATCATTCCCGCGGCAGTACCGCGGTAACTTCCACCCAGCCGGTCCCTGCGGTAGGATGGCAGGCGGCATGATACCAGGGTCTCGTGAGAAAGCAGTCATTTTCATCTCTACCTGCATGCTGGCCGCAGCGTCGTTGTTCGCCGGCGGAGCAAAGGAGGGGGCCGGCAGAACGCAGCTCACCGTGGCCACGGTGAACAATCCGGACATGGTGATCATGCAGCAGCTGTCCGGCGAGTTCACGGCGGCAACGGGGATCGGGCTGAGCTTTGTCGTGCTGCCGGAAAACGAGCTTCGCCAGAAGGTCACGGAAGACGTGGGACTGGGCTCGGGAAAGTACGACGTGGTGACCATCGGCACATACGACACGCCGATCTGGGGAAAGAACGGGTGGCTCGTTTCCCTGGAGCACCTGTTTGCCGGGATGAGCGCCGCGGAGAGAAGCTCCTACGCGCGTGAAGACCTCTTGCCGACCATCCAAGCCGCCTTGTCCTACAGCGACCGGCTGTACGCGCTGCCCTTTTACGGGGAGAGCAGCATAATGTTCTATAGAAAGGATCTTTTCGCCAAAGCGGGCATCACGATGCCGCGGAAGCCCACATGGCAGCAGATCTACGACTTCGCAGTCCGCCTGCGGGGGATGAGCGGCTCGTACGGGATCGTGCTTCGCGGGCTTCCGGGCTGGGGGGAGATACTGGCCCCTTTCAACACCATAGTGAATGCGTTCGGGGGCCGATGGTTCGACCAGAGCTGGTACCCGGCCTTCGGCGAGCCGGCCATGGCGGAGGCGTGGCGGTTTTACAAGAAGCTGCTCCGTGACGCGGGAGAGCCGAACCCGACAACGGACGGCTACACCGAGTGTCTGGCCATCATGCAAAGCGGAAAGGCGGCGATGTGGTACGACGCCACGGTATCCGCAGGCGCGCTGGAGGCGCACGACTCGAAAGTGGCAGGCCGCATCGGCTACGCCTTCGCGCCGTCGGCGCGCAAGGGCAACACGGGCTGGCTGTGGGCATGGGCGCTGGGGATCGAGTCCTCGTCGAAGCACCCTGATGCGGCGTTCCGCTTCCTCACCTGGGCCACGGACAGGAAGTACATCACCCTGGTGGGGACGCGAATCGGCTGGGCGCAGATCCCACCGGGAACGCGCGCCTCCACGTACAGCAATCCCGACTACCTGGCCAATGCTCCCTTCGCGGGCATCGTGCTGCGCTCCATCCAGGACGCGGACTACGGGAAGCCGACTCTCCTCCCGGTCCCCTACAGGGGCCTGCAGTACGTCTCCATTCCAGAGTTCCAAAGCCTCGGGGAAGCGGTGTCGCAGCAGCTGGCCGCGTACATCTCGGGGCAGGAATCCCTGGAGCAGGCCCTTGCCGACTCCCAGGCGGCGGCGCTGAAAGTGGCCCGTGAAGGCGGCTATCTCAGGTGATCCCGTGAGTGATGATCCACGAAAGCGCAGGCGGTCCGCGCTTCTGTCTCTGCCAGCCATTGTGATCGTGGCAGTCGTCACGCAAGCCCCCATCCTGGCCACCCTCGGGCTGTCGCTGGTGCGCTGGATCGTGGTACGGCCGGACCTTGGAATCACTTTCATCGGGCTGGACAACTACGGAGAGATCTTCAGCTCCTGGGACTTCTACAGGGTCGTTCTCAACACCGCTCTCATCACTGTCGTGTCCCTCGCCGTCTGCACCATCCTGGGAATCCTCTTCAGTCTCATGGTGAACCGCGACTTCCCGGGCGTGAACGTGGTGCGCACCCTCATCATATCGCCGTTCTTCGTGATGGACGCGGTGGCCGGCATCATCTGGCGAACCATCATCCTCAACTCCTCCTTCGGCTGGAACGGTTATTTCGCTTCGCTCCTGGGGACGAAGCCGTTCGACTTCTTCGGGGTGCACTCCCTCCTGACCATCGTCATTCTCATTGTCTGGCAGTGGACGCCCTTTTTTGTCCTGATCATCCTGGCCGGGTTCCAGAACATCCCGCTGGAAGTCATGGACAGCGCCCGGGTGGACGGGACCGGCTGGTTCAAGGAGCTGGTGTTCATCAGGATCCCCGTGATCATGAACCACATCGAGGTGGCGGTGCTTCTTGGCCTGATCTTCGTGCTCAAGGTGTTCGGGCTCATCTTCGTGACCACCCGCGGAGGGCCGGGGTACTCCTCAGCGAACCTTCCTTACTACGTGTACAAGACGGCGTTTCTGGGGTGGGACGTCGGCCACGCGGCCGCGACGGCCGTGGTGACAGTCGTCATCACCCTTGTGGCCATCACGGCCCTGTTTCGCTGGTTTCGCCGGCGGATCAACGAGGCCGCATGACGCGTCACACGGGCCGCGCGCTGCGTCGAATCCCGGGGATCCTCCTCATCTGGCTCGTTGCCGTCCTGTGGTGCTTTCCCCTCCTGTACATGCTCATCACGAGCTTCAAGGGCGAAGCGGACGTTCTTCCGCCTTCCCTATGGATTGCCCACCCGACTATTGAAAACTATGCAACGGTCCTTCGCCATGAGATTGTCCGCTACATCCTGGACTCCGGGGTGATTTCCGTTGCGTCAGTCTGCGCCTGTCTGGCCTTTGGAGTGCCGGTGACCTACGCCCTGGTGTTCGGGAGGCTGCGCAACTCCGACAACCTGTTCTTCTGGTTCCTCTCCACCACGCTGCTGCCGCCCGTGGCAGTGATCGTTCCTGTGTTCCTCCTGTTTCGGCTCACCGGCCTCCTGGACACCCTGGGCGGCATGATCCTGATCTACACTGGCGTCAACATCCCCATCGTCATCTGGATGACGCGATCCTTCCTCCTGGACGTGCCGCTGGAGATCCTGGAGTCCTCCGACATCGACGGCTCCTCACGCCTGCGCTCGTTCTTCACCATCATCCTGCCCCTTGCGCGCCAGGGGATCATCTCCACGGGGCTCCTTGTATTCATCTTTGTGTGGAACGAGTTCTTCTTTTCAATCAACCTGACCTACGTGCACGCGGCGACCGTGCCGGTGTATATGGCCAGCTTCATGACCCAGCAGGGTCTGTTCTGGGCAAAGTTGTGCGCAATCTCGACCCTTGTGGTCCTTCCGCCGATGGTCCTGGGCTGGCTGGCCCAGCGCTCACTGGTGAAAGGCCTTACCATGGGGGCCGTAAAGGGATGAGAAAGGCAGAATGCCGGGAGGTGATATGAAATCCGCGATCATCGAGAAGCCGGGCGTGGTCATGGTGCGCGAGCGCGAGGTCCTCCGGGTCAGCCGGCCGGATGAGGTGTTGATCAAAGTCAGCACGTGCGGCATCTGCGGGACGGACGTGCACATCTACCACGGTGAATACATCGGCTCCTACCCGATGACGCCCGGACATGAGTTCTCAGGCACCGTTGTGGAAGTCGGGGAAAAAGTCACCCGGTTCGCTCCCGGGGCCAGGGTCGCCGCGGAGCCCAACATCAGCTGCGACAACTGCGCGGCGTGCCACAACAACAGGCAGAACTTCTGCGAGAACTGGCAGGCCGTCGGCGTGACGCTCCCGGGGGCGTTTGCCCAATACGTCCTTGCCCCGGAGAAGGTTGTCTTCGACGCCGGGGACATCCCGTTCGACCAGGCCGCTTTCATGGAGCCGCTTTCCTGCGTTCTGCACGGGATCGAATCCGTCGGCATACGGCTTGGGGAGAACATTGCTGTGATCGGCACGGGTCCCATCGGAATGCTCCTGATCAGGACGGCCCGCGCATGGGGAGCCACGCGCTTCACGGTGGCGGAGCTGAGCGAGAAACGCCTTGATGCCGCCCGACGCGACGGGGTTGCCGAGGCGACAACCGACGTCTCTTCCCTGCCCTCCGACAGGTTCGACGTGGTCATCGACGCCACGGGCGCGCCAGCCATGCTTTCGCAGGCAATTCGGCTGGCTCGCCCCGGCGGCCGCATCCTGATGTTCGGCGTGGCCCCGCAGGGCAGGACGGCGACCATCGAGCCTTTCCAGGTCTTCCGCAAGGGTCTTTCCATCTTCGCATCCTACACGTCCCGCAGGAACAGCCTGCAGGCGCTGGCCCTCATTGGCTCGGGCAGGGTGCGGGTGGATGACCTTGTCTCCCATCGCATGCCCCTGGAGGGCCTGGAAACCGGGATCAGGAAGATTGAGGACAGGAACGAGAACGCGATGAAGGTGATGGTTTTTCCCAACGAAGAGCGGGTCTGAAGGAGGAAGGTATGCCTATCCTTGACAGGTTCAGCCTGGTCGGCAAAGTTGCTCTGGTCACCGGAGCGGGCCAGGGCATCGGGCGGGGATACGCCCACGCGCTCGGTGAGGCAGGCGCGGCTGTGGCCGTTGTCGACATCAGCGAGGGGAAGGCCCGGGAGGCGGCGCAGGAGCTTTCGGCAAAGGGGATCGACGCCATCGCGCTGACCGCGGATGTGACACAGAAGGCGGACGTCCAGCGCGCCGTGGATGCGGTTGTGAAGAAGTGGGGGAAGCTCACCATCGGGGTCAACAACGCGGGTATTGGTCAGTGGGTGGATGCCATGGACATCACTGAGGAAATCTGGCAGAAGGTGATGCGCCTGAACCTGGATGCCGTGCTGTACTGCGCCCAAGCCGAAGCGCGGGAGATGAAGAAGGCCCGGTACGGGAAGATCATCAACACGGCCTCCATGTCGGGCCACATCGTCAATACGCCTCAGAACCAGGTCCCGTACAACACCTCAAAAGCGGGGGTCATCCACATGACCAGGAGCCTGGCGGCCGAGTGGGCGGGAGACGGGATCAGGGTGAACTCCATCAGTCCCGGATACACCCGGACGGCCCTCGTGGAGACGCTGGTGGCTACTCCGGAAGGCAAGAAGATGATGGAGGCATGGATGCCGCTGATTCCGATGCACCGCATGGCCGAGGTGTCGGACCTGCAGGGCGCGGCTGTGTACCTGGCAAGCGAAGCGTCGGACTACATGACCGGCTCCGACCTCGTCATCGACGGGGGCTACTGCGTGTGGTAGGAGGCCAGCGGGCCACCTGTCCCATCAGCTCTTGCGGAACCTCACGGGAACATAGGCGGGCAGGACCTTGTCGATAAACCTGATGTCGAACCGGGCAAATCTCTGGAGCCCCTTCTCACGGGGGATCTCAGGATCCCTCTCCCCGATCAACGGCGCGGCGTAGCGCACGAAGTCGTCCGTCACATCCAGCCCATCCTTGGTGATCCAGCCCGCCGGCAGGAAACGGGAGGAGTTGGCCACTTTCTCGAGGGGGACCTTGTCGTAGTACACCCGATAGGAGCCGCCCGGTTTTCGCAGGATGGTGGCCATCCAACCTGTGCCGTCACGCACGGCGACGGTGACTGCCTCCCGGCCCACCTCCCGCGCTTCGGCGATGTCCACGGTGGAAGCGTGGGTCGAAACCGACCTCTGGATGACGCCGGGGAGCTGCCCCGTGGCCTGTCCCCGCACGGCGAGACCTTTCTCATTGAGGTAGTTGACCACCGCCTGGGCTACTGTGGTGCGACTGGCCCCGTATTCCACGTGGCCGAACCCGTCGTGCCTCTCTCCCACTCCGCCCACGTCGAAGCCTTCGTTGACTACAACGATGCATCGGCCGGTCCTTGCGAGCTGCCGGTTCACGTTTTCGTGGAGGCTGGCCAGGGTGTGTGCGGTTTCCGCCATGTACATCTGAAGGGGCATCCTGCGCTCGGGGTCGCCAAGCCGGGAGGCGGCGGTGATAAAGCCGGACTTCCTTCCCATGGCCTGCAGGACGGCCACGGGCTCGGAGACGCACATGCCCCGATTCTCTTCCTCTATGTTCTGAATAAGCGATGCCCAGTACCGGGCAGCGCTACCGTACCCCGGGGTATGGTCGATGATCTTGAACTCGGAGTCCCCGATATCGTTGTCAATGGTCTTGGGCACGCCGGCGACCACAAGCTCGACTCCGCGCTCACGCGCAAGCTTGGACACTTTGGCGGCCGTGTCCATGGAATCGTTTCCCCCGATGTAGAAGAAGTAGCCGATGTCGTGGGCCCGGATGACGTCGACAATGCGCTCGAAGTCCTGCTCCTGCTCCGATGTCAGCTTGTACCTGCAGGTGCCTACAACACCGGCTGCCGGGGTGGTTCCGAGGAGCTTGATCTCCGAGGCCGGCTGCCCGCCCGCGTCAAAAAGCTCCTCCTGCAGGACCCCCTCAATTCCATGCCATGCCGCATACAGCGCGCCGATGCGCTCAGGATGATCCCGGCATGCCTCGATGACTCCCTGGAGGGAGGAGTTGATCACGGGCGAAGGACCGCCGGATTGCGCAACCAGGGCGTTTCGTTTCACGCCGGGGATCTTATCAGAGAGACGATCCTCACTCCACAGGGCCCACGGCCCTCACTCCGCAGGGCCCAGGGCCCTCACTCCGCAGGGCCCATGGGTCTCATTCCACCGGCCGGACTTTCTGCCCGTCAATGAGGAAGGTCTGCCCCTCCGTCACCACGGGAGTCCCGTCCTCCAGGCCGGAGGTGATCTCGGTCACCGTGTCTGTGGCTATCCCCGTTTCAACAGCCTTCTTGTTCACAACGCCGTCCATAACTGCGTAGACGTAGTCGACTCCGGTTTCTGTGACGACTGCGCTGTTGGGGACCACCAGGACGTCCGCCCTGTCTTCTATCGGAAAGGAGACACGGGCAAACATGCCGGGCCGGAGGGAGCCGCTGGCGTTCCTGACCGCCACCTTGATGAGGTAGCCCTGCGAGCGGGGATCCGCTGCGGGGCTGATGGTGTCCACGACCCCCTGGATGCGGCTGGTCTTGTCTTGCGTGTCAACGGAGACTGTCACTGTCTCCCCGATGCGTATCTTTTCCACCGTGTCCTGCGAAACGCTTGCCTCCGCGCTCACCGTGCTGGTGTCGATGACAACGAATGCAGGCACGGAACTGGAGACAAGCTCACCGGCATCCACGTTGCGCGCGGCCACAGTTCCCGTGATGGGCGAAGTGACCACGGTGTTGTCAAGCTGGGACTGCGCGAGGTCCAGGGCAGCCTGCGCCTGCTCCACCTGCGTGGATGCGACCCCCGTGGATTGCGGTCCCCCCTTTTCCTGGATCAGGGAGAGATTGTCTTTGGCCGTAGCCAGGGCAATCTCCGCGCTCTGGAACCGGGCCTGCGCGGAATCCAGCTGCTGCCGGGCAACGGTCCCGTCGTCGAACATCTTCTGCGTGCGCCCGTAGAAGTCCTTCGCTTCGTCGTACTGGACCTGGGCCTGACGCACGGCGGACTGGGCCTGCAGGACCTGGGAGGAGAGGGAGGAATCGCTGGTCCGGGTGAGGTTGGCCCGGGCGCTTTCCAGGACGGCTCTGGCCTGACGGTACTGCGCGTCGAAGTCCTTCGCCTCCAGGGTGAAGAGCACCTGGCCTTTCCTGACCAGCTGGCCCACGTCGGCCCTGGTGGCCAACACCCTGCCGGAGATCTTGGAGCTGATGACAATCTCCTCCCGGGCCTTGATCCTGGCGGCATACTCCCTGGTGATGGTAATACCCTGGCGGCGCACCCGCACAACAGTGACGCTTCGGGGGGCTTCGCGGGAGGCCTGCTTTGCCGGCGCGCACCCGGCAAGCAGGAGGGCGGCGGCGAAAACGGCAAACGACGCGCGTGCAAGCTTCATGGTTGATCTCCTTGGGTTGCCTTCTTTCCCCGCGCCGCCGCGCGGGCTTCGTCGATCAGCGTGTACACCACAGGCAGGAGCAGCGGGGTGAAGATGGTCGAGGTGACGAGGCCTCCGATCAGGACCACGGCCATGCCGGACCGTATCTCGCTCGATGCCCCCAGGGACAGTGCGAGCGGCATCATGCCGACGATCATAGTCACCGAGGTCATCAGGATGGGGCGCAGCCGCGTGACCCCGGCCTCCAGAAGCGCCTCCCGCAGCGGCTTGCCCCGCTTCACAAGGGTGTTCGTGTAATCGATGAGGAGGGTCCCGTTCTTGGAGATGAGCCCGTCCAGCATGATGAGCCCGATGAAGGCGAAGATGTTGATGGCCTTGCCGGTGAGGGCAAGGGCGGCAAAAGCGCCGATGACTCCGCAGGGGATGGAGAGCATGCGGATAATCGGTGTCAGGAACGATTCATAGAGCACGACCAGGATCATGTACACCAGCAGGATCGATGCAATCAGGGCCCACGCGAGAGAGCGGAAGGACGTGGCCATGTACGCGGTATCTCCGCCGTAGATGATCTGGTATCCAAGGGGCAGGGTGACGTCGGCCAGCCGCTGCTTCACGTCAGCCGTGATGGCCCCCAGGGGCCTGCCCTGGATGTTGGCCGTGATGGTTGCCACGTTCTGCCTGTTTCGCCGCAGCACCTGCTGCGGGCTGTCGCTCCTGGCAACGCGGGCCACCTGGGTGAGTGGGATCTGCTGGCCCTGACGGTTTGTGATGGACAGGGTTGCCAGATCGTACGGCGTCCTGATCTGGTCTTCCCGGTAGCGCACCACAACGTCGAACTCGTCCCCCCCGTGTCGATAGACCCCGGCGTCTGCGCCTGCAAGCGCGGCGCGAAGAACGCCGGCTATGTCGGAAGCGGTGAGCCCGTAGTCGGAAGCGGCGAGCCTGTCGATGATCACATTGGCCTCGGCCTGCGTGGCGCGCATTGTGTTGTCCACGTCGGCGGTGCCGGGGACGGATCGCACCTCGCTCTCCACCCTGCGCGCAAGATCTCGCAGCACGTCACGGCTGGGACCTGAGACGTTGACGATGAAGGCCTTTGCGCCCTCGATCGACGTCCGGTCCAGGACGCCCGGCTCCGTCACGGAGAAATCCGCTCCGGGCAGCGCGCGTCCCCATTCCCGCAGCTCGCGCGCCAGCACGGATTGGCTCTTGCGCCGGGCAGACTTGTCCTTGAGCTTGACGACGATCTCCGACAGGGAACCGGCCGTGGCCCCCCCGATCCCGGCATAGATGGTCTGAACCTCAGGAAGGGAGAGGAGGTGCTTTTCCACTACCGCCGCCTTTTGGTCTACCTGGGGGAAAGTTGCCCCGGGACCCAGGTCCAGATCGACGATGAGCCTGCTCTGGTCGAAGGTGGGAAGGAACTCGCTCTGGATGACCTTCAGGGGAAGGAGCGCGATGCTGGCTGCCACCAGGACAGCCACCGTGATGATCACCTTCCACCGGTTTGCCAGGCACCACTGGAGAAATCTCCGGTAGCTGCCCTTGACTCCAGTCTCGAAGAACCTGCCGAAGGCTCCCTGGCCTTCCGGCTCACCCCCGGGCGAGGCGCCGCGGGCTTTGCCTTTTCCGAGCATCCGAGACGCCATCATGGGCGTTATGGTGAAGGAGACGAGCAGGGAAAGAAGCGTTGCCGCGACGACCGTGACGCCGAACTGGCGGAAGAACTGGCCCACGATGTCGGACAGGAAGGCAATCGGAGCAAAGACAACCACGTCGCACAGTGTGATGGCGACAGCGGCGAGCCCGATCTCCATCCTTCCGCGGACCGCCGCAGTCCTTGGATCCTCCCCCAGAAGGATGTGCCTGTCCACGTTTTCCAGGATCACGATGGAATCATCCACCAGGATGCCGATGCACAACCCCAGCGCCATGAGGCTCACGATGTTCAGCGTGAAGTGAAACAGGTACATGGCGAAGAATGTCCCCACGAGGGAGAAGGGGATTGCGATGAGCACGATGAGGGAGGACCTCCACCTGCGCAGGAAAAGGAACAGGACTAGGGAGGTGGTGATGATGCTCTCCAGCAGGTTTAGCCGGGTCTCATCCAGGGAGGAGGTGATGAAAAGCGTGGCATCGCTTGCAATGGCCAGCCGGGTGCCCGGCACCAGGGACGTCTGGAGAGACGGGAGCGCACGCTTGACCCTGGCAACGGTGTCCATGAGGTTCGCGTTGCTCTGTTTGCGCACAACGATCCCGATGGCGCTCTTTCCGTTCAGACGGACGGAGCGGATGGGGTCAGGATAGTCGAGCTTCACCTCCGCGAGCTCCGAGAGCGGCACTGCGGACCCCGTGCCCGTGGGGATCCGCAGGTTGCTCACGTCCTGCAGGCCTGTAAATTCGCCCAGCATGCGGACGGTAAGGTCGCGCGACCTCTGCTTGATCTCTCCGGCGGGCACGGTCATGTTGTCGGCCTGAAGCGTCGCCAGGAGCGCCTGCGCGCTCACCGAGTAGTAGTCGAGCTTTTCCCTGTCCACGGTGATCAAGAGCTGCTTCTTCTGGCCGCCGTCGATGGTCGCGCTTCCGACGCCCGGCAGCGCCTCGATAGCGCGCGTCACCGTATCGGCCTGGTTGTACAGCTCTTCCGGCGTGACATCCCCTGTGATCGCAAGGATCAGGATAGGCTGGGCGTTGACATCGAAGGTGAGGATGACAGGCCGCGTGGCGTCGCGGGGAAGCTTGTCGACAATGCCGTTGATCGCCTTCTGCACGTCGACCTGGGCCGTGTTCAGGTCCGTCGACATGGTGAACTGGATGATCGTGACGCCGAAGCCGGTGCCGGAGGTGGAGCGCATTGTGTCGATCCCGTTGACCACGGAGACAGCGTCCTCGATGGGCTTGACGACGTCCTTGTCGATCTGCTCGGAGCCGGCCCCGGGGTACGTGGAGCGGATGGCGATGATAGGCGTATCCACTGCCGGGAAAAGGTCGGCCCCGAGATTCAGGTATCCGACAAAGCCTAGACCGGCAATGAGGAGCATTCCCATGAGAATGGCCGTGGGACGCCGGACGGAAAGCTCGGTGATGTTCATGGCCGCTCCCCGGAAAGCTTCTCGATGTCGGCAAGGGCCGCCTCCCTGGTGTACAGCGCAAGGAGGAGGTCCAGCTGGGCGGAATCCGCCTGGATGGAGGCGTTGTACCGGTCCTCCCGGCTCACCTGGCCGTTGGCAAGGGCAACTCCGGCATTTCTCAGTTTCTCATCAAGGTATTCCAGCCGGGCCTGCCCCGCCTGCGCGTCCGCGTCCGCCTTCACTGCGGCGCCGACGGCCTGGCGCAGCTGAAGGCGCACCGCCTTGGCTTGCTGGCTGAGGGCCGTCCCGGCCATGTCCACGTCCTTCTCTGCCTGCCTGATGCGGTTGAGGGACTCAAGACCGTCAAAAGCGCTCATCTTTACGCCGAGGGTGAGAAGCACGTCCACGTTCCAGGTGTTGTTGTTGAAGGTCCAGGCGCCGGAATAGGGCAAATCCTCCTGCCCCGAGATGCCCAGAGAAATCCCCAGGTTCACGTCGGGGTGAAGGATGGCGCCCCCCTGCTCGATGGAAAGCTTGCGGCGCGCCTGCTCGATGCGCGCGCGCGCCGAAATCATATCCGTGGACCCCTGCAGGGAGCTTGAAAGGAGGGCTTGCTCGTCGAGCGCGGGGAGCGAGGAGCGAAAGTCGGTTGCCAGCGCAATGCCGCCGGTGTCCTGTCCGGTCAGCGAGGCAAGGCCCGTGAGCGCGGTAGACTCGCTTTGCGCGGCCTCTGCCAGCTTTGCATCCAATGAGGCAAGAGTGGCCTTCACTTCCAGAAGGGCCTCTCTGTTGATGGTCCCCTGATCGAAAGCCTTCTGTCTGTCTGCCGCGATCTCGACGGCAGTGTCCCTCATGCGCGCCAGGACTTCCTGGGACCTGTGCGCCAGAAGCGCGCTGAAATATGACCTGCGGACCTGCCAGTCGATGTCGCGCTGCCGGGCGGTCATGTCAGTGCCCGCCGCGTCCGCCTGGAGAGAGGCAAGATCGATTGCGTTTTTGATCTTCCCCCAGGTGAACAAGGGCTGGTTCAGCGTTGCTGTGACGCTGAGGTAGTTGTGCAGAGCGGCGCCGACATTGAAGGGGCTCGGTGGAACCGCACCGAGCGGGACGGCGGGACTGCCCGGGTAAAGCCTATTGGGCGGGATGATCAACGTGCCCAAGGCCCCGGCCGCAACCGTGTACCCGGGAGGCGGATTGACGAGGTACGATCCAGAGGCCTCCAGGTCAAGGTGCGGGAACGCCTTTCCCCGGGCCTCTCCCAGCGCGGCCTGGGATTTCTCCAGGGCAAGATGGGAAAGGCGGATTGCCTCGGAGTTCTTCTGCGCCAGGGAAAGGGCCTGGTCCAGCGTGAAAGGCTGGGACTGCGCTGCCGCGGCAGCCGCCTGGCCGATGAGCAGGAGGAACGAAAGGACCCTTTGCATGGCGCGCGGCACGGCTCAATCTCCCGACAGGCGCAGGGCAATTGCCCGCTGCAGCAACCGGATCTCCCTGTCGACATTTTCAGGTTCAGCGAGCGCCACGGAGAAAAGGATGCCGACCACCGTGATCCTGATAAGGGCTCTTCTCTGGCGCAGGTCAACACCTGCTCCACGCGCAGCCGGCTCCGCGCGCTCCGTCACGATCCTTTCGATGAGGGCATAGAGTCTTTCCAGGTTCCCCTGAAGGAGGTTCATCTGGCTGGATTCGAAGAGGATGCCACGCAAGAGCGGCCGGGCTTCTTTCAGGCTGGCGAACCCGATCTGGATCAGGCTCTGCAGGCGCGCCGGCGTTGGCTCCCGTGAATCCGCCAGCGCTTTGATCTGGGTCAGGAAACGGTCCCACCGGTCGTTCGCGGTGGCCTGGAAGAGATCCTTCTTGTCCTTGAAATACGTGTAGATGGTGCCGGAAGAGATTCCGGCGCGCTGGGCGATGTGCGAGATGCGTGTGGCTTCATAGCCGATCTCCCCGAAGACCGAAAATGCGGCGTCAATGATCAGCGCCGGTTTGTCCCTGTCCCGCGGCCGCGCCATTCCTTCCCTCTAAAATGACTGAACGTTCAATCAATTATATCACCGCCGGCGAGGAAGCGCAAGACGTCCTGGATTGACCTGTCTGCTACTATATGGCGTGCCTATCGGAGCGCCACGCAGGGTACGAGCAGCGTCCGCCGTCAAAAGAGGACTTCTTTGGCTTGCTTTCGCGGTCTGCGTATTGCAAAACGGCAATGCCCAGGATGTCATGAGATCGGGCAGCCCTTCTTCTTTTTATCTCAGCACTGATATGGTCAATCTGAGTTCTCACTCCACGAGATTCTTCTTTGGCTGGCAACACGGCGTCAATGCGCTCATGAGGCTCGGGTTGGATGCGGTTAGCGATTCCTTCGGGCAGGGTGCTTCCGCCCAGAAGTTGTTGCGTGCCGGAGCTTTGGCTCTCTTCACTGGAGCGGGTCTCATAGTCAACCATGCCTTCTCCCTTACCGCGCACGATGAGGGCCACATGGAAGCCGCCACGGCCATCGGCGCCTCGTATGTCGCTCTTGTGAGAGTCGACAATGGTCAGGAAATGAGTATCGGGGAGTTCTTCCTGGAAGCTTTCAATTTCACTTCTGAGCCCGGCCTCTATTTGTATTTCAAGGACAATTTGACATCGAAAGAAGCGGCATATGTTGCTGGTGAAGGGCTCAACGTGAATCAGCTGATCGCGGACGCCGTTGGCAGTGATATCGATGACGGTGCAGGACATATCACCGATCTGGCCCCCTACCTGCTCAATAAGCTGTGGGGAATAACCTATTTCCTGGAGACAGGCCCCTATACGGACGCAGGCACGTACGTGAGTCTGTTGAACGACCAGGGATTTGCCGGGGTGACAAGGAACGCTGTCATATTCCTGACTGCAGTATCCTGCGCGTCTTCCGGCAGTTTCCTTGCGCTTATGAAGGGCACGTATGACTTTCTAGCGGATGGGACCTCACGAGTAGAACCCTTGGGGCTGAAAATCGGAGATGTGACAGTATTCTGGCCTGAGCTTACCACATGGCTGAATCCGGACAATGTCTCCCTTTCCGCATCGGTCGACGCAGCGGTGAGCGATTTTCTTCTCTTGCGCGCCGGGGTAGACCTGCCGGTATTGGGCAACACGAGCGCGAATCCAGAGCTGACCTTCGGGACCACGGTGAAGATGGCGGCGTTGAGCTTGGGGGCGGAGCTCACGTCCAATTTTGCCGGATGGCCGTTTCTCACGGGGGGCGTGGAGCTCCCGCTGGGCAATGCCTTCTCTGTCGGGATCGAGGGATTCATTGGCGGGCGCACAACGATGAGAGAGTTGAGGGAATACCCGCTTGGTCCGGGAATATCCGGCTTCTTGCGCGCAAGGCTTTAACCAGCGCTCGGGCTTAACCCCATTCTTTCCAATAACTGGGAGAAGGCGAGTTCGGAGCGGAGACTCGCCCACATGGGACGGACCTTGACCGAGAGTACCGCGCTGCCTGCGCGCTCCTCACAGGCTTTTGAGAGCCACTGGATTGCTTCAGTTTTTTCGCTCAGTCCGCAGTGGACAAGTGCAAAAGCGATCGGTGCGACGTATTTTCGCTTTGATTCATCCTCCAGCTCCCGTAGCAGCGCTCTTGCTTCTTCGGTTCTCCCCGAACGGGCGTAGGCAAATCCGAGGTGGGCTTTGATAATTGCGGCTCCCTTTGAGAGTCGTGCAGCCTTTCGAAGTACTTCGATTGCATCGTCGTACCTGGACCTCTCGTAATAGGCTTCCGCGAGGTTCCGGTAGGCGGGAAGAAAATTCTCGTCTATCATGAACATTCTCTCGCACGCCTCCACCGACTTGTCGAATAGATTTGCGCAGTTGAAAGTCACTGCTGCACAACTGTTGACGTCGAGAGCCAGAGGGTTGAGCTCTTGTGCCCTGACAATCTCTGCGACTGCCTCATCCAATCTCCCCATGCATGCCAGATAGACACCGTATGAGTTGCAGACTTTTCCCCAAGAGCGCTTCGCAATGTTGAAAGCGTACGACGGAGCGCGGAATGTCCCTCTGCGCGGCCGTAGCGCGACCATAGCAGGGTGACCAGTGTGTCGCGGCTGACCGGTTTTCCAATCACGGAGAGATACACCATGAGGGCGATGGCTTTCCGAGTGTCGAGATGAACAGGAGCCCCATCAAGCTCGATATATGGAGGTCCCAGAAATGCCAGACGAACCTTCGCCATAACTCCTTGCTCTGGCTCTAAAGATACTGGTTGAGCGGCAATGCGACGAATCAGAAACCTGCAGCGCCGACTTCCGTAACGATGCCGTAACACACAAGGTCCCTTTTCCGTCACGTTGGCGTAACGACATACATGCGAGTGTGTGCCGACGACGAAGGGAGATTATCACCATGAACGTAGATATTGCCTTTGTTCTTCGCAGTGTAGCGAAGAATGTCCCGGCCAGGCCGTCCCGGCGCGTGCTCCGCTTTGCGCTTTACTTGGGGGAGCTTCTGCGGGTCCCGCGCGACAGGCAGCACCTTCACGTGCTGTCGGGCACCGCCTGGATCAGTGCGGCAGGAAGGGACATAGTTGCTCCGCTTGGAAGTTGCGTAAAGCTCGTGCGCAGCCGGTATCCAGCCCTGGTCTCAGGACTCGGCGGCCAGCCGCTCCTGTTTGAAATCTGGTAGGCCGCCCGGCTTAGCTATTATTCCAGGGCCTTCTCCTGGCCCGATAGCCCGCTCCCGAAGATACCTGTAAGCCAAAGGGCTCCGCGTTGACGCCGTATCGTGGGGCGGCTATGCTCCGGCGCATGGCGCGGAGCCCTGAATGAGGACTGTCCTCTTTCTGGCCTGCTATTGCATCTTTGTGACTGCGGCGAACGCCCTGCTCAAGCTCTCGGCCGACGCCAGCGGCGTCTGGACGTTCCTGGTTTTCCAGGTGGCAGGCAACCTGGCCGGGCTGGCGGGGGTTCTCCTGTACACCGGGCTGCTGCAGAAGATGCCTCTGCACGTCGCTTTTCCCCTGAGCAGGGGAGTGGGGGTGCTGGGCGTGCAGCTTGTCGCCTCGCTCCTGGTGTTTCATGAGGTGTTCAAGCCAACGGAGGCCGCAGGGGTTGTTGCGGTTGCGGCAGGAATCATCCTGGTGGGAACGGGAACGCGTAGCGGGACGAGCGCTGGACCTGTTGGTCGGGACGACGCGGCGTGAGGACGGTCCTCTTTCTCCTTGCCAATCTGAGCGCAAACACGGGCGCGCATATCTGTCTCAAACGTTCGGCAGCCGGCAATGGAGTCAGGGCTTTTCTCTTCTGGCAGGTGATCGGGAACATTGGCGGATTCCTGGGAGTCCTGGCCTATACGGCCCTGCTGCGCGACCTTTCCCTGCACATCGCCTATCCCCTCACTGAGGGTCTGACGGCAATTGGGGTTCAGGTGGTCGGCGGTTTGATTGTCTTTCGGGAAAAAGTCTCCCCTGCGGCGTGGGCCGGTACGGGGCTGATTCTTGCAGGGATCGTTCTTTTCAGCCTGTGACTTGGAGGTGTCTATGCCTGATCGGGACCGATTCATCGAGGAGCTTCGCAAAGCCTGGAGGGACGAGAAATCCAGCGCTCTCACCTATACAGCTGCCGCGGAAAAAGAGAAGGACCCGAAACGGCGCGACATCTTCCTCCGCATGGCAGCGGAGGAGGTCAAGCACGCCGAGAGGTGGGAGAAACGGCTGCGGGAGCTGGGCTCAGAGCCGGGAACGTACGCCGAGACTGCCGCGGAAATTGCCCGTAGAAAAGCGCTGGTGGAAAAGGGGCCTGAGGCCGTGGTGAAGGTCATGGAAGCTGCGGAAGACAACGCCAACGGCGGGTATGAGACCCTGGCAGCCCTTTCTCCGACAGAGGAAGACCGACTGGCCTTTCAGGAGGTCGGCCTCATGGAACGCTCCCATGACCGGATCCTGACTGAGATGGGCGCCGGGACGGCGCCCCCGCTGCGAGTGCTCGAAGGAATCCTGGGCAAGGAACGCCACGTGCGCGGCGGCGGCTGGATCGGCCAGGCCATCTACGGCATCAACGACGGTCTGGGCGCTGCCTTCGGCGTGGTGAGCGGCGTCGCGGGGGCCACGCACGTGAACAGCTCCTTTGTGCTTCTCAGCGGCTTTGCCTCCATGGTCGCGTCGGCCCTGTCTATGGGCAGCGGCGCCTACCTTGCGGAGAAGTCCCAGAAGGAAGTGCACGAAGCGGAGATGAACCGCGAGCGAAAGGAGATCGAGGAGAACCCTCTGGAGGAGCAGCAGGAGCTGTCCTTGTTCTACCAGCTGAAGGGGTTCACGGAGGCGGAGGCCGATGCCATGGCCGCTCGCATGGCGCAAAACCCCGAGGAGATGCTGAAGACGCTGGCGCACGAGGAGCTGGGGCTTTCCGAGCAGGCGTTCCCCAACCCGTGGCGCTCGGCGGTCAGCGCCACAGCGGCCACGGCCGTCGGCGCTGCGGTCCCGGTGCTGCCGTACGTTTTCACAGCAGGCATGACGGCGCTCATCATATCGTTCGTGATCAGCACGCTGGCGCATTTCGGTGTTGGCGCAGCCAAAGTGGTTGTAACGGGCAGAAGCTGGTGGAAGAGCGGGTTGGAGATGATGCTGATCGGGCTGGGAGAGGCGGCCATCACGTACGGGATCGGGCTCCTCGTGGCGCCCCTGATAGGGAGGTGAGCAATGACGGACAGGAATACTCTGGGTGAGAAGGTGCGCTCCATACGGGAATCGAGGAGCATGTCGATGGATCAGCTGGCGGACAGGGCTGACCTCGAAGCGGAGCACGTGCGCCAGATCGAAAGCGGCGCGCTCATCCCGTCCCTGAGCCCGCTCATCAGGATTGCCCGAGCGCTGGGAGTGCGGCTGGGCACCTTCCTGGATGACCTGGAGCAGGTGGGGCCCGTCATATCGCGCGCAGGAGCGCACGAGGCCGTGGTGCGATTCTCAGGCAGAGAGAGACCAAGCCGCAGCGACCTGGACTTCTTCTCCCTTGCCGCCAACAAGACAGGACGGCACATGGAGCCTTTCCTGATCGACATCCATCCCGCATCCGCCCAGGAGGCGCAGGCCTCGACCCATGAAGGGGAGGAGTTCATCTACGTGCTTTCCGGCGAGGTCGAGATAGACTACGGAAAGGACACGTACCTCCTTCACCCGGGAGACAGCATCTACTATGACAGCATCGTCCCGCACCATGTTCACAGCGCGGGAAACGCGGAGGCAAAGGTGCTGGGGGTGGTCTATGCTCCCTGACGCTGACCGCATCACGGCCACCCTGGGTCAGGAGCTGGCGAAGCAGGCTTCGCTCTTTCCGGGCAGGGACTTCATCGTTTACCCGGACAGGAACCTCAGGTTCAGCTACGCGCAGTTCGACCAGAGGGTGAACACCCTGGCCCGGGGGCTTCTGGCGACAGGGATCGGCAAGGGGGACCATGTCGGGATCTGGGCAACGAACGTCCCCGACTGGCTTACCTACCTCTTTGCCCTGAGCCGCATCGGCGCCATCACCGTCACTGTGAACACTGCATACAGGCTCTCGGAGCTGGAGTACCTCCTTCGCCAGTCGGACATGAAGGCGCTGTGCCTCATCTCGGGCTTTCGCGACGCCGATTACGTTGCCACAGTGAACGAGCTGGTGCCCGAGCTGCGCTGCTGCCAGCGCGGAAGGCTCGAAAGCCGAAGGTTCCCGCGCCTCCAGACCGTGATCTTCATCGGTCCCGAGAAGCACCGGGGGATGTACAACACGCAGGAGCTTCTTCTACGGGGCGGCCATGAGCCCGCGGACGCCCTGGAAAGCATCTCGGGAAGCCTGAGCTGTCAGGAAGTGATCAACATGCAGTACACCTCGGGGACAACGGGCTTCCCGAAAGGGGTCATGCTCACGCACCTGAACATCCTGAACAACGGCTTCCATATCGGTGAGAGGCAGCGCTTCACGCACCAGGACAAGGTCTGCCTGCCTGTTCCGCTCTTCCACTGTTTCGGGCTGGTCCTCGGGATCATGGCCGTCCTGACGCATGGCGCGACCGCCGTGATCGTGGAAAGCTTTGATCCGCTCCTTGTCCTGGCCTCTGTCCAGAAGGAGCGCTGCACCGCCCTCTACGGCGTTCCCACGATGTTCATTGCAGAGCTGTCTCACCCGATGTTCCGCATGTTCGACATGGGAAGCCTCAGGACGGGCATCATGGCCGGGTCCCCCTGCCCGGTGGAGATCATGAACCGCGTGATCAGCGACATGCACGCCTCCGAGGTCACCATTGCGTACGGTTTGACGGAGGGCTCGCCGGTGATGACGCAGACTTCCACGGATGACCCGGTGGAGCTTCGCGTTTCCACGGTGGGGCAGGCACTACCCGGCATCGAGGTACGGGTCGTGGACCCCGCGACCAACCAGGAGCTTCCCCCCGAAAGCATCGGCGAGGTTGTCTGCAGGGGCTACAACGTCATGAAAGGGTACTACAACATGCCCGAGGCCACGGCCGAGGCCATTGATGCGGGCGGCTGGCTCCACTCGGGAGACCTGGGCACCATGGATCAGGCGCGATACTTCAGGATCACGGGCCGGATCAAGGACATGATCATCCGGGGCGGAGAGAACGTCTACCCGCGCGAGATCGAGGAGTTTCTCCTGCGAATGCCCGGCATCAAGGACGTGCAGGTTGTCGGGATTGCGAGCGAGCGCTACGGGGAGGAGGTTGGCGCGTTCGTGGTCCTCAATGAAGGGACCTCCCTGGGAGAGGAGGACGTGCGGGACTTCTGCCGCGGGCAGATTTCGCGGTTCAAGATCCCCCGGTACGTCTTCTTCGTGGACAGCTTCCCCATGACAGCAAGCGGAAAGATCCAGAAATACAGTCTTCGCGAGCTCGGGACGCAGCTGATCAAGGAGCGCGGAGCCGAGGTGGTGTAGCGGCCTGGCTGTCCAAACCCCACCGTCTCCGGCCCAGTCATTGGCGGAATAGTCGGCCATGCTCGCTGCATCAACCAGACGGACAACAGCGGGATCATAGTCAGCGCGCAATTGCTTGCCGCCGTCATCAAAGGCGTCTGATCCCAGAAATCGCGGGCATTCACGTCTGCAGACGGAAGTCTATCGGCTGCTACTTTATGAAAATCGTTTTGGCAACCGCTTCATGCGTGCCGTCGCCGAGATCGGTCCTCGCGGTGCCCGTCCAGTAGCAGGGAACATGCATCGTGCCGTTATCGTAGTACCCCGCCGTGTAGACCGTGGCCGGCACGACGGCGCTGGCCGCGCTTCCCCCGCTGCAGCTCGTCATGACAAGTTGGACCGATCCAACAACGACCAGGACTAAAAGGCGCCAGACGAGCCGTGACGAAGATTTTGACTTCATGACGTTTCTCTTTCCTCATGCAAAATGCCTGCCCTGTGAAATTTCTGATGAATTGGGGGCATTGAGTTAATGTCGTTTACAGGACACTGATATGAAGTGACCCGTCAAGCAGTATCTTTTTCTTCAGTTTTTTCAGTCTCTGGCCCCCCTTCTGCGTAGGATACCCCGAGCAAAGGTCGAAGAGGCTTGCAACGACGGTTGATCACTCTGATATCCGCGGATCAGGCACAAGTGCCTGCCAGCATGGTCGTGATCCGTCGGGAGCTGCCTCGGACTAGGTGACGCGAGTCCGACCGTTCCTGGTCTGTCGCATAGTGTCCACGAGGATTCTCCTTTCCGTGTGCCCAGCGACCTTTGCTCGAGATGCCCTACGCCCATTGTCACGATCCCTTCGCCGATGGAAGTCTACGCGGCTCCACGAGCCCTTTCGGCTTGTGCTTGTTCTACCGTGACGCCGATGGCCCAGATGAAACCAAGCAACTCTCGCGCTACGGCTGTCACAGCCTGCGGTCCCGATTTCCCTCTCCCCAGTAGCCGCACGTAGCGAGCATGAAGGCGATGACGAGCCTTGGCTGCAATCTCTTGCACTTCCACACTCACATTTTTCTGTCGCTCGCGCATGGCCCGGCTGAGAATGGGTCTGTGCCGTTGAGTCCAAGCCGCCTCCACGATGACTCGCCGTAGATGGGCGTTGCCGGTCTTGGTGATCGCTCCGCGTTGTGTTTTCTGGCCGCTGGAGTGCTCGCTGGACACCGTCCCACTGTATCCCATGAGCTGCCGCGGGCTGCCAAAGCGCGATAGCGTGCCGACTTCGGCTACCACGGTCACCGCCGTCAGCTTCGCAACCCCGCGAAGGGCCTGAAGAGCTTCGACTACCTCGCGCATATTCGGGGGATCTTGTCGCACGGCCTCGTCAATAGCGCTGTCCAAGCGACCGATGCGCAAGGTGCAGTGCTCTATCTCGTTCATGTAGTCTTCCAAGGTGGCCTGGTGAGCGGGTTGAGTGAACGCTACCTGGCGTTTGATCCATTCCAGATACTGTTGAGTCCACGCCCGCATGCTCCGCGGTGGGCGCTTGCCTTGTCGAAGCAGGAACTTGCCAAGTCGATGCCGAGCTCGCAGCTGGTCCTCTTTGGCCGCTTCTCGCGCCCTGACCAGATCTCGAAGCGCCTCGTGCGCCTCATCGGGCACCCATACCGGCGTCAGTTCGCCAGCCCGATAGCTGCGCGCCAATCGTTCGGCGTCTCGGCGATCCGTCTTCACCCGATCTCCCGGCTTCGTGGGCACCAGCGTCGGGGCGACTACCTGGCAGACTCTGCCCAACCGGGTCAACTGCCAGTACAGCGCATAGCCTGTCGGCCCGGCCTCATAACAGGCTGCCCACGGGCCTCCGATATCCAACTTGGCTACCAGCCGCTTGATGCTCTCGGCTCGATTGGGAATGGTTCCGATGCCACGAGCTTCGCCATCCCGCTCCGCAATCGCCACGCTGACTGTTTCCGCATGCACATCGAGCCCTACGAATCGACTCACCTTCCGTGCTATCCTTTGCATGACCGCCCCTCCTTCGTGTGTAGCTCTGCGCTACCTTCTTCCCGATCGTAGCGCAACCTACGATACTACGATCGGGGCGGTCACTTCATTCTGACTAGAAAATTATTTTTTCCCAAGTGAACCGATTCTTGTTCGTTCCGTCTCCAAGCTCACCGTTGCGATTGAAACCGCAAGCCCACACCGTGCTGTCGTCCTTAATAATCACGGAGAAAAATCTGCCTGCTGAGATCGCCTTGACGCCGGCCGCGAAAATCCTTTTGAATTTATTGCTCGCGTCCCTTATACCATCTCCAAGTTGGCCATTACCGCCGCTGCCGCAACCCCAAAGGCTTCCATCGGTCTTCAAGATCAAGCTGTGAGAGGACCCTTCCGTCGGGCTCACTGAGACAGCCTCCACGTCCTTTGGCAGGATTTCGACGAGGCTTAGTTGCCGTTCCTCCGTCGTGCCGTTGCCCAATTCCCCGCCCCTATTGCATCCACACGCCCAAAGGCTTCCGTCTGTCTTGACAACCATTGCATAGTTACCACCCAGGGAGACGGATTTCACTCCACCGGGCAGGATTCTTGCCGGCGTGTCTCGTTGCTCGTATGTTCCGTCTCCAAGCTGTCCCGCGTAGTTGTCCCCGAACGCCCAAAGGCTTCCGTCCGTCTTGAGAATCATGGTGAAACATCCACCGGCGTAGACTGCTTGAACTCCACCGGTTATGACCTTGATCGGAACGGGGATCGCAGTTTCGTCAAACGAGGCAACTTTCCCATTTCCAAATTGACCTTTCTCGTTGTTCCCTAAAGCCCAAAGACTTCCGTCTGTCCGGAGAATCATGGTATGTCGGTAGCCTGTAGCGATCGCTTGTACCCCTCCAGAGAAAACCTCTTCCGGAGCATCGACCTCGGCGTAGTTGCTGGAGCCTAGGGAATGGCTCCCCCGGTATCTCTCTTTGTAATCGCAGCCAATGGCCCAGAGGCTGCCATCCGTCTTCAGGATCATCGCGAAGTATTCGCCGAGAGAAACGGTCCTGACGTGATCCATGATTTGTATAGGGAGGTTGCCAAATTTCATTTCATAATACGTCCCAACTGCTTCGCGATTCGAGCCTGTTGCCCACAGAGTACCGTCGCTCTTCAAGAACATTGTGAACTCGTTTCCTGCGAATGCACTAAGAACCTTTATGTTTGAAAGTGATTCGGCCATAAAACACAGAACGATACAGACGAGCGCAATACCAAAGATAATCTTTTTCACATCGCTACTCCTGCTTGGATTCCGTAGCCTCCTGAAGCTGTCGAAAAGCGTCAGTCTTTCTCAACCACGGATTGCCCTTGAGAATCGTGAGGGCAACTCGTCCGCTCAGGTCCTTAGCTTTCGCATTTGCCCCGGCTTTGAGGAGCACCGTTATTACTTCAGGGTACCTGTTGGAATACGCCGCAGACATCAGCGCCGTCCAACCGTCGTGGGCTTGAATATTTACCTTCGCTCCCGCCTCTAGGAGAATTCTGATCACTTCCGATTTGTGCAGCTTGGCGCAATACATTAAAGCTGTCCGGCCGGAAATATCCTGCGCATTCACGTCCGCACCAGCCTTTACCAACGCGACGACCACGTCAGGATTCGGATTATGACACGCGGCGAGAATGATAGGCGTCATGTAATCATTATGACTGACTGCATTTACGTCCGCGCCGCGCGCTATGGCTGCTTGCACCTGCTGAGGCGTTCCCTTCATCGCAAGATCAAAAAGCGCAAACGTCTGTCCGCCCTGAGACATTTCCAGCAGTCTCTGGTAGACGTCGCTCTCCTTGAGCTTTGCATTCAATTGGGCACGTTCAAGAGCCGTTTTCCCGTTTTGATCTTTCGCTTTGGCATCTGCTCCACTCTTCAAGAGCAGCGTGACCACCTCTGGATTTGTATTGGTTCCTGCTGCGAGCATGAGTGCGGTTATGCCTAGGTCGCCATGTGCGTTTACATCCGCCCCGGCTCCTAAAAGCGCAGCGATTACTCTTGGGTTCGAGTTGGTCTCCGCCGCAAACATCAGCGGGGTCCAGCCTTCCCGATTCCGTGCATTGAGGTCCGCCCTCGCCTCCAGGAGAGTCGTAATGACATCGTGATGCGCGTTTCCGCCGGCAGCCAGCATCAGAGGCGTTTCGCCCACATTGTTGTGGGCATTGACATCCGCGCCGGCCTTCAGAAGGATTTCGATCACTTCACGACGCGCGTTGCCACCAGCGGCGTCCATCAAAGGTGTCTTTCCGGAGTTGTCCCGAGAATTGACGTCTACCCCTGCTTTCAGAAGAAGCGTGATCACTTCCGTTTGGTCAAGCGATTTCGCCGTGCAGGCAAGTGTCAGCAAATTGCGCCCATCGCCGACTCGGAAATTTACGTCCGCTCCGGCTTGCAACAACATTTCGACGACCTCACGGGGCTTGCCGAAGAAGATGGCGTCAAACAGCGCCGTGCTGTGGTTGTTTGCGCTATGGTTGACCTCCGCGCCTGCCTTTAAGAGAGTGGCGATTACCTGAACATTGCTATATTCCATCGCACGCAAAAGGGGGGAGACGCCGAACTCGTCTTGAGCGTTGACATCCGCACCAGCCTTCAAGAGCAAGACGCAAACCTCAGGGTCATGATTTCTCATCACCGCATGTATCAGCGGTGTTTCTTGGGAGTCGTCGCGAGCATTTACATCTGCGCCTTCATCAATGGCGGCTTGAAGTTCTTGCGGCGTTGCAGTTTCTACAAAGGCGAAGAAGTTTTTCGGCAGGGCGGCTGCCGGAATTGCGGCGATGAGGAAAGAAACCGCCAAGGCTGCGGTCGTTGACTTTTTCAATTTGTGTCCTCCTTTGCAGCTTCTTCGAGCTTTCGGTAGGCATCGGTACCTTTTAGTTTTGCATTGCCTTGCGCGTAGTCAAAAGCCGTCTTGCCTCGGTCGTCTATCAGCTCAGCATTCGCGCCGGCCTGCAAGAGCGCCGTGACGACGTCGGGATACTGATTGGATGCAGCGGCGATCATTAGCGCGGTGTTGCCGGACATGTCATGAGCGTTGACATCCGCGCCGGCACTGACAAGCATCGAAATGACCTGCGGTTTGCAGCTTTTCGCAAGAATCATGAGCGCGGTGGAACCCAGCCTATCATGAGCCTTGACATCCGCACCTGCGCTCAGGAGCGCGGCAATCACCTCGGGGTTTCGAAACCACCAGCGCGAAGCGTGGAGCAGCGGGGTTTGATCGTCCCTATCCCGTACATTCACGTCCGCGCCGGCTCTTAACAATACAACGAAAGTTTCGGGATCCTGGCTTCTTGAGGCAAGCTCGAGGAGAGGCGTCTCCCCGGTGCGCCTGCGGGCGTTTGGGTCAGCGCCAGCACCGAGCAGAGCTTCAATTACCTTTGAGCTATTCGAGAACGCGCCGTTTGGCGAGATGGCGCACATGAGAGCCGTCCGACCGAACTTGTCTTGAGCATTGACATCGGAGCCAGCCCGCAAGAGGAGGGCGATTGTCTCAAGCTTCATCGGTTTCTCTCGGAGCCCAATCATCAGAGGCGTGGAACCATCGTCGCTTCGGGCTTTTCCATCCGCCCCGGCTCTCAGGAGTGCGTCAAAAACACTTGCATCCGAAGTATCCTTGGCGGCGTACATGAGCGGGGTCGCGCCGTAAGAGTTTCTGGCGTTCACATCAGCACCGGAACTTATAAGCAATAAGGCCATCTTGATGTTACCCCAATCCAGCGCATATGCGATAGGAGTAATGTCGAGCGAGTCGCGGGAATTGGGATCCGCTCCGCCTTTCAGCAGTGCGTCGGCCACCAGGGGGTTATGGTTTTGCGCCGCGTGCATCAACGCGGTTCGATGGTTGCCGTCTTTCACGTTGACCTTCGCGCCTGCACGCAGCAACGCTGCGATCACATCAGGATTTCGATTTTGCTCCGCTGCGAACATCAACGGGGTCATCTTGTCGGCGCCCCTGTTCTCGTTGACATCGCAGCCGGCCTTCACCAGCACCGGGATCACATCCGGATCCTTGTTTAGCATTGCAGCAAACATGAGTGGAGTGAGACCATTGTACCAGGTGTTGACGTCCACGCCTTGAGCGATCGCGCGGTCGACATCCAGCGCCGTCCCCGTGCCGACGGTGGCCAGAAAAGCCTTGTCTATTGTCTGTGCGTACGCCGTGGGGAGTGCCAGCAGAAAGGCAAAAGCTCCAAGGACCATTCGACTTTTCATTCTGTCCCCTCCTCCAACCCCTGAAATCAAGGAGTCAGCGCGTTCCATCGGGGCGTGGTGCCTTACCTCGCTCAATCCTGCCAAGGCTGTTGCGATGAACGTTGCTGAGTTTCACCAGATCCTCTTGCGACCGCATTTGAGTTCAGCTCCAGGCGTAACTTCTCAGACCCTGACGAAGTCAGGCTCGTGGCGTGTACAGAGCTTCGGGAAGTGTGAACGGAACGGCCCTCTGTAGCGAGCAGACTCCCCGGAGGCGATAGGTCCTGGGGTGTCCGCAACAAGGGACAGCACCAACTGGTCGGACAAAGGCCAATTGTGCTGTCAGCGATTTTGGGACGCGCATCGTCGCTCATGGCGATCGAGGGCCCATTAGCAGGGCTGGGTCATCTCACAAAACCGGCGCGGACGAATAGGTTCCACTAGGACTTCGTATATACCGTTACCCTGGTGTCCGTGCCTACGATCTCGGTTATTGTCAGCGAGCCACTAACAACGGTGGCGCTCAGGGTGATACCGTTCGCTGTCCCGGTATAGCCGGATGTCGTAGCGGTCCATGTACCTGAGATCGAAGTCGTTGCACCCCCAATCGCTGTCAGCGTCTCCACAAACGTTTTGTCGGACTTGACCGTAAAGACATCTGATAATAATCCCAAATCGGCGAGTGAAACACTGACTGTCGTTCCAGTAATCGATGAGGTGACAGTTGCCGATGCAAAATTCCAAGTCCCCACGATCGGATCTTGAGATGAGCCGCCCCCGGCGGGGCTGGGGCAACCAACAAACAGGAGAACAGCAGCAAGCGCAACAAGACAAATCGACTTCTTCATAGATCCTCCTTGGCCGTCTAAAAGTTCGATTCAGCCGTCCACCAGGCGCACCGAAAAACTCTATTCCGGGCTCATGTCATTCCCTCCCGCAATATCCACGGCGCGATACTCCCAAGACTTTGGCCGCTTTCTCTTCAGGCGGCGTTCTCACTCACTGCCGCCAAACGCAAAGCACCCTCAGTGTCATTTTTCTTCTGTTAAATAGGCGTCCTTCGTCACGCCGTTCACTGTGGTTTCCGCTATGGAGAATTTCTTGTCCACCTGGGTGATCTTCGCTGTGCCCAGCTTTGTGTCGGAAGATCCCAGAGACTCGCCAGTATCCGGATCGGTCAGCTCCTCGCCTTTTTGGAAGATAGCCACCACCTTGCCCACCTGGATCCCATCCTCCTGGCCCGAGTTGAGCCAGATCTTGTTGGCGTCCACTTTGATAATCTTGGCGCTCCATGGCATCTTGCCTTCCGCGTCCGAGAAGATTCTCACCACCATGTCAACCGACTTTCTCACCGCCTTGCCTATGACTGTCTCGTCAAAACCCTCCTTGCCAAAATCAACGCTCGGGGCAACGGTCATGTCGATGGAAACACCCGTGCTGGACTGTTCTCCCTCGCCCTTGTCGGCAACAATAATCTTTCCAGTCGAGGTATCCACGAGCCGTACATCCATGGCAACCCGTGCGGTATTCGTTTTGGCTTCGGCGCCTCCGCCAAAACTAAGGACTCTTCCAACGTTGCCGACACCGAGCTTGCTCTCCTTGACGCCAAACTCCGTTACGCTCCCAATCACCAAGTACTGCACGCCGAGCAGCTGCCCGACCTTCGCCGCGGTCTGTGGTGTGACTGCGCCTGAGGCGCCGAGCTTCTGCTCATCGAAGACTTTCTGCAGCTCCTGCCTTTCCATGACGTTGAACTTGCCCGACTTGATGAGGCCCGTCGTGATCATATCCGCCATTCCGCTGCCGACGTTTCGCCAGCCACCATGCTGGCCCTCGGCCTTGTCCTGAAGGTCGACGACTGCTATCCGTTTCTTCGCCGCCAACGCGGGCGAAGCCAGAATGCAGATCGCCACGAATACGAAGAGCGCTTTCTTCATAGTCATTTTGTTCCTCCCGCCCTTATTGGGCAAACTGAAAAGATCGAATTCGGCTGTCTTACGGTCCCCCTTTCTTTTAAAGTTCCATTTTGATCCGTTACGGCATCGTTACGGATAGAATCCTTCATGTATGGCTTCCGTCACCTCTCAAGAGCCAGTCCGTTATGGGGGGGAACACACCGAGCCGTAGTCTCAGCCGCTCACGAGACCGAACCGCGAGCTTTTTGAATACGTTTTCGAGGTGCTTTTCAACAGTTCTTTGGCTGATGGACAGGCATTGGGCAATCTCGAAAGTATTGAGTCGACGAGTGACCAGGCAGCACACCTGTGCCTCGCGGTGTGAAAGTGTATGGAACCTCTTGGCTATTCGCCTGGTGACGAGATTGGGATCGAAGAAATCCCGCCTCATACGTAGGCCTCACTTTTACAGGCCTAGAGTATGATCTCTCGCAGCGTCGCGCATCCGTAATTGCTACGTATTTTTTCTCACGCGGAAGTAGAATATGGGTGGAAGTTGAGTAAGTGTTTTCCTACTTCTTCCCTCTTACTTACCCCGAGCTTTGAGTAGATGTTTTCCGCGTGCTTTTCCACGGTGCGCCGGCTGATGAAAAGTCGATCCGCAATTTCCAGCATGGAGAGCCTCTCCGCGAGGAGAAGGGCGATCTCTTGTTCACGCTGAGTCAACCCCGCCTGCGAAACCTCGACTTTCATCGGCTGCAATTGGGATTTCTCCGGATTTATAGCTGCCAATGAGAGAGCATCGTAGAAGTTTTCCAAGTGCGGCGAAATGACCTTGCTTATTGTTGCTTCAGTACTGCTGAAAGGACGGGCATGTTTGCAACGTGGAATAATGATGGTGTAACGTCGAAACCAGCCTCCTAGACACCGCTCGACTCTTCTCGGCCTAATGAAATCGGTTACGAACTCAGTGCTGGCGAAGGGCCGAAAATCGGCAACCAGCCTGTCTATCAGGTAGCCTTTGGTAATGGGAAGATGAAACCGAAAGTAATGATTGAAATCGGCTACCGTGCGGACCTCCCCGGCGATTGCGAGTACCCCGGGATCGATCAGCTCATTTCGATGTTCAAGCCCGAAGCTTAGGAGGTCGCCTCTCTTTAAAGAAATGCACAGGATCGGGAAGTCGTGCGGGATGAGGTCTGTGACATGGGTGGAGATCAGATCGTTGAACTCATTCAGGCTTCTTGCACTACATACTTCCAAGAGGAAATCGTTAATCTTGTTCCATGGAAGGGAAGGCAGGTTTGCGCGCCTTGTCAATTCGGCCCCCTCGGAGCGCTGCCAAGCGAGCACAACAAAGCACTCATCACCAACATTTTGGCAGGACGATAATTAAGGTGATTCTACATAACGTGCAATTCAACTGTCAAGATACGGCAGGTCCGCTACGCATGATCTGCAGACTGCTGGACGCCGCTACCATGTCACGCTCTTCTCACGCCCGCAGGCCTGCCAGCCCGGTCGCCACTTTCTAGGAGGTTGTCATCAACCGATACCCCACGCCCGGCTCGGTGATCAGGAGCCGTGGCATATGCGGGTTTTCCTCTATCTTCTTCCTGAGGCCCGTGATGTACACGCGGAGGTAGTTGCTGTCCTGGTCCACGTTCGGCCCCCAGAGCTCCCGCAGGATCAGGCCGTGCGTCACAACGCGCCCGGCATGCTGCACCAGGATCCTGAGCAGGCCGTACTCGGTTGGGGTGAGCCTGATCAGCTCTCCCTGCACCCGCACCTCCCGCGATACCAGGTCCACCGTGAGCCGGCCGGACGCGAAAGGCTCCTGGCTCTCAGGGGCCCTGTGCCTGATGGCAACCTTGATGCGCGCAACCAGCTCCCCTGTGTGGAAGGGCTTGATCAGGTAGTCGTCCGCCCCGGTGTCGAGCAGCCTGACGATCTCCTCCTCCGCGTTGCGCACGGACAGGACGATGACAGGGACCGAGGACCACGTGCGCAGCTCGGAGAGCGCATCCGCGCCATCCCTGTCCGGGAGCCCCAGGTCCAGGAGCACGATATCGGGTTTCTTGCCCAGCACCATCTGTAGGCCGTCGGCAGCCGTGCCCGCTTCGTGCACGGCGTATCCCTGTTTTTCCAGGCTCACGCGAAGGAGTCTCCTGATCTGGATCTCGTCGTCGATCACCAGCACGGACGTCATGAGGCGGACTCGCTTTCCGGGGCGGCTTCTGCCTGCATCTCGACGACGCTGTCGGGGAGGAAGATGGAAACCGATAGCCCGCCCTTGCGGTTGAGGTAGGCGGTAATCTTCCCCCCATGCGCCTCCACGATCCCCTTGCAGATGGAGAGCCCCAGGCCGACCCCTCCGGCGGCGGCTTTCCTTCCGCGGAAGAACCTGTCGAAAAGGTGGGGAAGCTCTTCCGGCGCCACCCCCGGTCCGGCGTCCGCCACGGTGATCCTCACCCCGCGGCCTTTCCTTTCCACGCTGATCTCCACCGGGGTCCCCGGCGGGGTATGACGCGTCGAGTTGACCAGGATGTTGGTGAGGACCTGCGTCATCAGAATGAAATCGATGGACACCAGGGGCACGTCCTCGTCCACCCTGATTGAGAGGGGATGGTCGCGCGACTGGCGGCGCATGGCGTCCGCGACCACGGAGACCAGGTCGAATATGTCATTGGAGGACTTCTTCAAGCGCAGCATGCCGGACTCCAGGCGCGTCATGCTGAGGAGGTTCTCGACGATGGAGTTCAGCCTGTCCGTGCCCGTCAGGGTCTCTGCCAGCAGCGCGGAGCGCGCCTCCGGGTCTTCCACCGTGGAGGAATCCATGAGCGCTGTCACGGATCCCTTGATGGTGGTGAGCGGGGTGCGCAGCTCGTGCGAGATCGTGTTCAACAAAACCCTGCCCAGCCTCTCCGACTCGCGGGCCATGAGGTTTTTTCGGTTCTCGTCCGCCAGGAGCTCCCTCTCGATGGAAAGGGAGAGGTTCCTTCCCAGGGTCTGGAGGAACTGGTCCTGGTCGTGGGGCCATGCGCGGCCTTCAGGCATCCGGATCCCCAGCACGCCGATTGTCGAGTCTGGGGTGAGAAGCGGGATGTAGTGATAGCGGGCAAACGCCAGCGTGTCGGTGTACTTTCCGCACGGCGTCCTGTTGGCAAAGCACCACTGCGCCACACCGAACTCCTTGTCGTCGATTTCCACCGACGCGAGGGACCGGACCGCTCTTTCGATGGTGGCTTCCGAATCCCGAAGGAAGAGGACGCATTCGGCCTCGAAGTATTTCGAGATGCGCTCCAGGCTGGCCCGAACGATCTCAGGGATGCTGTGCAGGTGCGAGAAGCTCTGGGAGAAGTTGTACAGAAGAGTCACGCGCCTCTCCCGCACCGCGAGCATCCGCTGATTGGTTCGGAGGCGCGTCATGAGAAACGCAAAGGCGGCGGCTGTCACGAAGTACAGGATGATCATGAGCGCGTCTTCGAGTTTGCTGATGGCGAAGGTGAAGCGCGGCGGGATGAAAAAGTAGTCCCACAGCGCCGCGCTCAGCGCGGCGCACGCGATGACTGCCGCCCGGCTGGCAAAAAAAGCAATTGCGATCACTGAGAGCAGGTAGAGGATGGACACCGTGTGATAGCCCAATTCGGGAAGCGCAAGGAGGTTGATTAATGTGACCGCTGCGACAAGGAGCAGGGAGAGGGAGAACGTGCCAGTCTGCGACTTGAGCCTTGTGGCGAAGCGTGTGGGAGTGTGGACAACGGTCATGCCCTTTTCCTGAACCACGGCGACATCGATGTCGCCGCTGCCGGCCAGGATCCGGTCCGTCACGGAGCGTCTGGCGAACGGCCGTGAGCGGGTGCTCAGGCCTGATTTGCCCAGCACGATCTGGGAGACGTTGTTGGTCCGCGCATAACGAAGCACTGTTTCCGCGACGTCCTCCGCGGGAATGCTCACAACTGCCGCTCCGAGCTGCCTGGCAAGGTTCATGTTCTTGCGCAAGCTCTCCTGGGCAGCCTCGCTGAGGGGCAGGCCGGTCTCTATAAAGAGCGCTGTCCATTCGGCCTTGAGGCTGAAGGCGCGTTGCCGGGTCCATCGGATGAGGTGAGCGGAGTTGGGGCTGGGGCTGATGGCCACGAGGAGCCGATCGCCGGATTTTGCAGGACTCTCTCTCCCGCCGGCTTGAGCAAAGCTGGCAAGCTGATGATCCACCAGGAGGGCCGTGTAACGCAGGGACATCTCGCGAAGCGCCGTCAGCGTGCTTTTCTTGAAGAAGTTCTCCAGTGCCGAGCGCGCCGCATCCCCGAGGTAGACCTTCCCCTCGGCCAGCCGCTTCAGAAGCTCTTCGGGGGAAATGTCGATGAGGACAACCTGGTCTGCAGCGTCGAAAACGGAATCCGGGATGCGCTCGTGGACTGCAATGCCGGCAATCTCCTCCACCGTGTCGGCAAAGCTCTCCAGGTGCTGGACGTTCACGGTGGTGAACACGTCGATGCCCTTGGCAATCAGCTCCAGAACGTCCTGGTAGCGCTTTTCATTCCTGACCCCAGGAACGTTGGTATGGGCCAGCTCATCCACCAGCACGAGGGCCGGCTTGCGCTTGAGCACAGCGTCCAGGTCCATCTCCTCCAGGGCCCTTCCCCGGTAGTCCACACTCATCCGGGGCACGGTCTCGAAGACGGTGGCCAGCTCCTCGGTTTCCTTCCTCTGGTGGCTCTCCAGGTAGCCGATGACCACATCGACTCCCTCCACCTGCTTCTGCCGAGCCTCTTTGAGCATGGAATAGGTCTTGCCCACTCCCGCTGCCATGCCGAAAAAGACCTTGAGCTTTCCCCTGCCCTCCCGCTCTTTCTCCACCGCGCGCAGCAGGGCATCGGGATCGGGACGGAAGTCATCCGCCATGGGGGGCTCCGCTATGCATCAGACGGAGTATCTCACCGCTTCCCTATTTTGGGAACTCCTTGTCCAGCGCAACGTTGAGCGCCAGCACGTTCACCCGCGGCTCGCCCAGGAAGCCCAGCTGGGGTCCCTCTTCGAAGCTCCGCACAAGCGCCAGAAGCTGAGAGGTCTTCTCCGCGTCGAGGTGCCGCGCAGCTGCCACGCTCTTTGCCTGGATCTCCGCTGACGCCGGGCTGATATGCGGATCAAGTCCGCTGCCGGAGGCGAACACCATGTCCATCGGAGGATCTCCGGGACCATAGCTCTTCTGCCAGTCGCTCTTGTGCTGGTCATAGGCCTTTTTCAGGTCTGAGCTCGTCCAGCCCCAGTTGCTGGCCCCGGAGTTCGTCGGGTCATACTTGGCCGCCGAAGGCCGTGGATGAAAGTATACGTCGCTCTGAAAGTCCTGGGCCAGCAGCGAGGAGCCGACGACCTTCCCGTCCCTTGCGACGAGGCTTCCCTGCGTCTTCTTGGGAAACAGGGCGGCCCCGACCCCAGTCATCAGCAAGGGGTAGATCCCGCCCACAACGATCGTCCAGAATACGAAGACCACGATTGCAGTCCTGATAGGCTTCATTTCTCTCCTCCCCTCATGGGGCTCGCTTTCGCACATCCCTGTGCTCGCTCGCCCTCGACATCCTTGTCTAGGCCAGGCCGATGAAGTGCACAAGCAGGTCGATGGCCTTGATCCCGACGAACGGCGCCACGATCCCGCCCAGCCCGTAGATGAGCAGGTTTCTCCTCAATATGCGTGTGGCACCGATTGCCCGGTAGCGCACGCCCCGCAGCGCAAGGGGGATCAGGGCAACGATTATCAGGGCGTTGAAGATGACCGCGGAAAGCACGGCGCTCTGCGGGGAGGCAAGCCGCATGACGTTCAGGGCCCAGAGGGGACCTGTCGCCCCTTGTGCGGCGTAGAGCGTGACGAACATTGCGGGCAGGATTGCAAAGAACTTCGCTACATCGTTTGCGATGCTGAAAGTGGTCAACGCCCCCCTGGTTATAAGCTGCTCCTTCCCCACCTCCACGATGTCGATGAGCTTGGTGGGGTTGGAGTCAAGGTCCACCATGTTCCCCGCTTCCCGCGCCACCTGGGTGCCCGAGCTCATGGCCACCCCCACGTCGGCCTGCGCCAGAGCAGGAGCGTCATTGGTTCCGTCGCCGATCATTGCCACCAGGTGCCCTGTCTTCTGCTCGGCCCTGATGCGCTCCAGCTTTGCCTGAGGCGTGGCTTCCGCAATGAAGTCATCCACGCCTGCTTCCGCGGCAATCGTGGCCGCAGTCAGCGGGTTGTCTCCCGTGATCATGATGGAACGGATTCCCATCTGCCGCAGGTGGGCAAGCCGGTCCTTGATCCCGCCCTTTACTACGTCCTTGAGGTAGACGACCCCCAGGACCTCGCTGCCCCGGGCCACTACGAGAGGAGTGCCGCCTTCCGCGGAGATCCTCTTCACCTCGGTGTCGACTTCCTGGGGAAACGGGCCGCCTCCTGCAATCACCCATTCCTTGACTGCCTCTGCTGCGCCTTTTCTGATGCACCTGCGCTCGTCATTGAAGTCAAGCCCGCTCATGCGCGTCTTTGCGGAAAACGGGACAAAGCGCCCGCCGATCTCCTGGATGCTCGCCGCTTTCACCGCATAGTCGTGCCGGGCAAGGTTGACGATGGACCTGCCCTCGGGGGTCTCATCGGGGAGCGAGGCCAGCAGGGCGGCTTCCGCTACGGCGCCTTCCGTCTTGCCCCGGGCGGGGAAGAAAGATGAGGCCATTCGGTTCCCCATGGTCACGGTGCCCGTCTTGTCCAGGAGCATCACGTCGATGTCCCCGGCCGCGTCCACGGCCCGACCGCTTAGGGCCAGCACGTTCTTCTTGATGAGCCGGCTCACGCTGGAGATCCCGATGGCGGAGAGGAGCCCGCCGATGGTCGTGGGGATCAGGCAGACCAGCAGGGCAAAGAGCACAGCGGTGGTTATGAAGACGGCGTTTCCGGACTGCTTGGCGCTGTAGTCGGCGAAGAACCAGAGAGTGCCGACGGCCGCCAGAAAGATGATGGAGAACGCGGACAGGAGGATGAGGAGGGCTATCTCCCCGGGCGTCTTCTGCCGGGTGGCGTTTTCCACCAGGCTTATCATCCGATCTACAAAAGTCTTTCCCTGCTCCGCGGTGATCCGCACGACGATCCTGTCACTGATGACCTTGGTGCCTCCGGTGACGGCGCTCCTGTCGCCGCCGGACTCGCGGATCACGGGCGCCGATTCTCCGGTGATCGCCGACTCATCCACGCTGGCGATGCCTTGCACCACTTCGCCGTCGCCGGGGATGACGTCTCCGGCCTCGCACACCACGCGGTCGCCCAGCCGCAGCTCCGCCGATGCGACCTTCTCCTCCCTGCCGTCCCCGTTCAGGAGCCGCCGAGCAAGGGTCTTGGTGCGCATGGCGCGCAGCGAATCCGCCCTGGCCTTTCCCTGGATCTCGGCCAGGGATTCGGAGAAGTTCGCAAAGAGGACTGTGAACCACAGCCAGATGGCGATCTGAAGGTTGAAGCCATCGAAAACGCCCCGGAATGCGTCCACGATGTACACCAGGGAAATGAACACGGCACCGATCCAGACCATGAACATGACCGGGTTCCTGACCTCCACGCGCGGATCGAGCTTCTGGAACGCCATGCCCGCGGCGCGGGTCAGTACGGGAAGGCTTGCAAGACGAATTTCCTGTCTCATTTCAGTGCTCCTCTATGATTAGAAAACCATGCCCTTGAGGGCCAGGTAGTGCTCCACGATGGGCCCAAGGGTCAGGGCAGGGAAGAAGTTCAACCCTGCAAGGATGATGATGGTCAGGACGAGCAGGACCACGAAGATCGTGTTGTTGGTGGCAAAAGTCCCGACGCTTGCGGGAATGGGAACCTTGGCACCGAGGCTGCCTGCTATGGCGAAGACCGGGATCAGGAGCACGAACCGGCCCACGAGCATCGCAAAGGCGCCGAGGGTATTGTAGAAGACGGTGTTGCCGTTGAGCCCGGCAAAGGCGCTCCCGTTGTTCCCGATGCTGGAGCCGAACACGTACAGGATCTCCGTCAGCCCGTGCGGCCCCTGGTTGTTGAGGCTGGACAACCCCGTCTTTGTGGCCACCCCGGCAGCGGCCAGGAATAGGACTGTGCAGGTCTGCCCGATGACCGCCAGGACTGAAAGCTGCATCTCGCGAGACTCGATTTTTTTTCCCAGATATTCAGGGGTCCTGCCCACCATCAGCCCCGCGATGAAGACAGTGATGAACAGGAACACGAGCATGCCGTACATTCCGCATCCAACGCCCCCGTAGATGATCTCCCCCAGCAGGATGTTCGTTAGAGGCACCATCCCGCCAATGGGCGAGAAGCTGTCGTGCATCGAGTTGACCGAGCCGTTGGAGGTCACCGTTGTCGCTTCAGCCCATAACGCGCTGCCGGCAATCCCGAAGCGCGTTTCCCTTCCTTCCATAGTGCCGTGTCCACCAGTCATCCCATTAAAGCCGTATTCGGCAAACAGGATCACGATGAGCCCGATGGCAAAGAGCACCGTCTTGGCGGCAAAGAGCGCGTGGCCCTGGCTCCTGTCTTTCACCATGCGTCCGTATGCGAACGGAGTGGCCACGGGGATGAGGAGAATGGCCAGCATCTCAAGGAGGTTGGACAGCGGCGTGGGATTTTCGAAGGGATGGGCGGAGTTCGCGTTGAAGAAACCGCCCCCGTTTGTCCCGAGCTGTTTGATCGCGATCTGCGACGCGGCGGGCCCCAGGGTTATGACCTGGTCCTTCCCTTCCAGGGTGACTGCGTGGACGGGACCGGCAAATGTCTGGATGACTCCCTGCGACATGAGGAGCACGGCGAGTATCAGTGAGATCGGCAGGAGGATGTACAGGGTGGACCGTGTGAGGTCGACCCAGAAGTTGCCCAGAGGGACCCTGTTCATGCCCCCCAGCTGGCGGCCTGCTGCGCCGTTCCCCGGCCTGGTGACGATGCCTCGGACAAGAACAAGGAGCGCGGCCATGCCGGTCGCGGCGCTGAGGAAGTTCTGCACGGCAAGTCCAGCCATCTGGGAGAGGTAGCTGGCGGCGTTCTCCCCGCCGTAGTTCTGCCAGTTGGTGTTTGTCATGAAGCTGACCGCCGTGTTGAGCGCCAGGTGCCAGGACATGTTGTCGATCTTCGCGGGGTTCAGCGGAAGCCACTTCTGCGTCACGAGGAGCAGATAGAGGAACAGGAAGCCCAGGATGTTCAGGGCAAGCAACGCCGCCGCATACTGCTTCCAGTTCATCTCCTGGCGGGGGTCGATCCCCGAGATCCTGTAGATCCCTCGCTCCAGCGGCTTCAGGAAGGAGAGGATGTGCTTCTCATCCCCGTAGACCCGGGCCATGAACTTCCCGAGGAACGGGGCCAGTGCGAAGAGAACGCCCAGATAGACGATCAGCTGTAGCCAGTTAGCTGCACTCATATTCATCTCCTAGAACTTGTCTGGACGCACGATCGAATAGATGAGGTAGAAAAGAAGGAATACGCCGATCAGGCCGGCAACGATCAATTGGATACCCATGGTCTCAGAGTACTCCGCCGGCGGGCTGCCGGGATATTTCAGAGACGTTAAACTTCGCCTGGTTCGCGTTAAGAACGCGCTAGGATTGAAAGGAACTCGAGTGGGCCTTATGATGGCCGCATGCCAGAAAGCAAGGTTCGCAACGTAGCTAGGAGAAAAGAGTCCACGCTCATCGAAAACCCGCCGGGGATTTTCCGCGCCACCCTCGCGTACAACGACCAGATCATGGTCTGCATCTACACAATGAAGAAAGGCGCCTCCGTTCCCCTCCACTCGCACGCCGCAGCCCAAAACGGCTACGTCATTCGCGGCAGACTTCGCATGGCAAAGGACGCGGGAGATGGGTTTCTCGCAGAGTCGGGGACGGGCTACTGCTTTTCACCCGGCGAGAAGCACGGCGCCGAGGTGCTAGAGGACAGCGAGGTCATTGAATGTTTTGCTCCCATGCGGCCCGAGTACGTCGTTGAATAGACCCCTCCTTGCCAAGGTCGGTGTCTTTCACTAAGTTTTGCCCGTCTTGAAACCACACCTCACCACCGTCATTTTCGATTACGGAGGAGTACTCGGTCTTCCCCTGGATCCCGAACGGGAGGCAGCCATGATAGCTCTCACCCGGCTTTCCCGCGCAAAGTTTC
Organism: Spirochaetia bacterium; assembly: GCA_049515135.1. Taxonomy (GTDB): domain Bacteria; phylum Spirochaetota; class Spirochaetia; order SZUA-6; family Fen-1364; genus Fen-1364. The sequence continues at coordinate 251,788 of JBEKUJ010000001.1, read as the reverse complement.
ACACCGCGTACAGCAGAGACAGGGTCGGGCTGGACCGAGGCACCCTCGAAACCGATGAGTACTGGCGCCGTCTTTTCGCCGCCGGCGGTGTGACTGCCACACCGGAGCTCCTGGCCCGCATCGAGCGGGAGGACGCCCTGGGATGGTCGCGGGTCAACCAACGCGTGGTGGACTGGTCGTACGAGCTTCGCGAGGCGGGGTATCGCACCGCCATCCTTTCGAACATGCCTTCAGAGAAATTGAAGTTCATGGAAGAGGACGAGAAGTTCCGCTGGATCAAGGATTTCGATGTCGCCGTCTTCTCCTGCCAACACCTCCTGGTCAAACCGGAGCCTGCCATCTACCGTCTGTGCCTGGAGAAGCTGGGCGCATCTCCCGGGGAGTGCATTTTCCTGGACGATGTGCCAGAGAATGCAGAGGGGGCTCGGGCGGTGGGGATCCCCGCCATCGTTTTCCGCTCCCCTGATGAGGCCGCGAAGGTGCTGGAGCGCGACTGGGGACTGCCTGTCTGGGGGTTGAGGAATGGCGAAAGAAAATGATTCAGGGGTCCGCTAAAAGCCTGGAGGGCGATGGCGCGTCTGATATGGTCGGACACGTCTACCGGATATCGCGCGCGCTGCGCGCGATCCTGACTAGGTCAGAACTGCAGGGTCAGGTTGATCAAAGTGAGGTCGCTGCGGGGGACCAGGTTGACAGTGCTCTCGATGCGGATGTTCTGCTTCTCGCACGCCTTCTGCAGATACGAGAGATAATACAGGCCCAGCTCAGTGTTGATCTGCTGCTCGGGAATGCGCTTGTAGAAGTCCAGCAGGGAGTGCTCCTTGACGTCCATGCCCAGCCGGGACTCAAGCTGCTCGTTCAGCCGGCGGAAGGTCTTCTCCTGGTTGCAGATGCTCACCCGCAGCCTGTACTCCGTTCCAATCGAGGCGCCGCCCTTGCCGCCGAGCTGGTAGGTCAGGGAGAGCAGGTCCCCCTCCGCTTCCATGCGCCTGCGCACCTCGCGTCGCATGCGCTCGTCGGTCATCAGCGCCTCATCCGTCTTGCGCCCTTTCAGGAGGCGTTCGGTCACCTGCCGGTAGTGGCTCACCTCGGTGTATCCCAGCAGCTCCACCACCATGAGGGCCAGGTTCCCCGAGATGGCGGCTTTCTCCACGTAGCCTGTAAGGACCTCACGCAACTCCCCCACCAGCCCGTTGTACTCGGGCTGGCCGCGTGACTTGGCCAGGATGCACCACAGGAGCTTTGAAGCGTTCACGACGAAGCCGTCCGCCAGGTAGGCGCGCAGCGTGCGATCTTCATCACTCAAGGCCTTGTTGGCGGCGTACGTCCGCATGAGGGGTTCCTGGATGTCCATGGACACCAGGGGGATCTCGGGCGCGATGCCCGCGAACAGCGCATCCACCTGGCCTTGCTTGTAGGATGTGTTCTCATCGATGCAACGCCCCGGGTTCTGCCTGTTCCACCGCTTGATCAGCGCCGAGGCCATGAACATCCGCGAGGTCTCATTCTCGAACTTCTTGAAGAGGATCCTGTGCACAATGAGCTTGGTGAGGTCGATGATTTCCGAGCGCTTCGAGTAGAACTCCGAGCGCGCAAGCTCCACCGAGGCGATGTAGTCGATGTTGATCATCTTCTGCAGGGCCTGGGCGGACATCATGGCCACCGAGATGCCGTACTCCAGACGGCTGTCGGCCATGCGCAGCTGCTTCAGCTGCCGCTTATTGCGGATGAACCATTCCACTCCGGCCGTTGTCAGGGTGATCTTGAGAGGAAGTTCTATGACGGGCGACTTGCGTGCCCTCATGCGCAGCCCTCAGGACGCCAGGGCGATCCCATGCCTCTTGTGCGGGAAGTGCTTGGCAGCCGCCACGCAGTTTTTCTTCCCGTTGAAGACGAGGCCGGCGTCCCAGTATTCGACGGCCGCAAACAGGGCGTTGCCGCTGTCGTGCTCGTCGCTGTCGGGGGTCACGTAGGAGACGTAGCGCGCCATCTCCTCGAAATCCTGCTTCGTGAAGCATTCGTTGCGACGGCGGTTGAACTCGTTCCATTCCTCCAGGCGGGCGAAGCCCTCTCCCTCGTCCTGCACGATGATACGGGCGCTCGCCTCATCGAATGCGAACCACACGTGGACGTTCTTGGCCGGGTCCTTGTGGTTGCCGTGCTTCACCGCGTTCTTGATCAGCTCGGAGATCTGCTGCTCCAGGAGGTTGATCTCCTTTATTTCCGGCGGGGCCTTCTGGAGGACCACGAGGGTGAAATAGCGGATCTGCCGGAAGTCGCTGGGGAACTTCTTGTAGAACATGCCCGTGCGGTTGAAAAGCCTGCTCGCCTCGTTCACGACAATCGCTCTGCTCTCTTCCATACGCTTCCTTCTAAACCTTCGGTTTCAACTGCCGCAGGGCCGTGTTCAGGTCAGCGACGATGGGAAAGTACTCCATGAGCTTGGTCAGCTCAATGACCTTGCGGACGCTGCCCGTCAGCCCGACGATGCGGAGGGGAAGGCCCCTCTTCTTCAGCTCCGAGTGAACGTAGAGGAGCGAGCCGATGCCGCTGGAGTCCATGTACGCGACCTGCTCCAGGTTGAGGATAAAGCTGGCGACCTTGCTGTCGATCATCTTTCTCACCAGGTCCTTGAGCTTGAAAGCGTTGTACAGGTCCATCTCTCCGATCACGTCGATCACGTAGATCGGCCCTGCCTTGCGCAGCTTCAGTTCCATGACCGAGTTCACTCAACCGCCTTTCTCTAGCGAACCTGCAGGAGCAGGAGCGTCTGGTCGTCGTGCTGGCGCGCTCCCCCCACGTGGAGGCCCACGTCCGCGCGAATGGCCTCCGCCAGCTTCTCCACGCCTCCGCCCGCGCCCTTCTCGATGACGGCCTTGAGGCGTGCCAGGGTATATTGCTGGCCGTTGGCGTTCATCGCCTCGACGATGCCGTCCGTGCAGAGCACGAGCACGTCCCCGGGCTCGACGTGCAGGCGTTTCTGCTCGTAGGATGCATCCCGCTCCACTCCAATGGGAAGCCCCTTTGCATCCAGCTTGGCAAGAGTGCCCGTTCGGCTGCGGTACACCATGAGCGGGAGGTGCGCCGCGTTCGCATACTGCGCCTCATGCCGGCCCTGGTCGTAGATGAGGATACCGATGGTCGCAAAATGATCGATCTCGATTCGCCCGGTGATGCCTTTGTTGATATCGGTGAGCGTCGCGGCCGCGTCCCTGCCCGGGGTGATAAGGAGGTGGACAATGGAGCGGATCATCACCATCACCATGGCGGCGGGTATCCCCTTGCCAGCAACGTCGCAGATCACGAGGGCAACCTTGTCCCCGTCCAGCGGAATGACGTCGTAGTAGTCGCCGCTCACGCCGCGCGCCGGCACGCTGTGCACTGCGAGGGTTGCGAGGGGGAGCTCGGGAAGCTGAGCCGGCAGGAGGCGCCTCTGGATCTGCGCCGCGATATCTACCTCCCGTTCCATTTCCCGTTTTTCCAGGACTTCCAGGTACGTGTAGAGGTTGTCGATGGTGATGGAGGCGTAGTCCGCGAACGTCTTCAGGTGCTGAAAGTCTTCGTCAGAAAAGTGCTGGCCTTCAGCCCTTTTCAAGGCGGAGATGACGCCCAGCACCCGGTCGCCGACCACAAGGGGGATGGCCAGGAGCGAGCTCACAAAAAGGATGTCGTCCCTGCTGTTCTGCTGCATGCGAGGGTCTTCGCGGCAGTCGCGGATCATGACGGCAAGTCCACTCTTGACCGCCTCGCCGAGCACGGTCGCGCCGATGGGGATCGGCGTATCGGTGAAGTATTGCTTCAAGCTGCTCGCCTTGACCTTCACGATGTCGGGCACTTCGAGAAGAGGTGGGTACATGCCGTACGTTGCGCGCACCCGCAGGACGTCCTGGTATTCGTCCACCATGAGAATGGCCCCGGAGTCAGCCCCGATGTTGTGCACAGCGGAATCGATGATGATTTCCATGACGCGCGGGAGGTCGATCCTTGCCGTGATGGCGCCGCCGAGGTTTTCCATGAATGAGTACGTGGAATCGAGGCTCGAAGAGTAGAACCGGATGGACCTCTCCAGCTCATCGCGGTCAAAGCGTTCCCCTGTCAGGAGGATCGAAAAGAAAGCCACGTAGGTCGGGGGCAGGACGATCCAGTGGACCCAGGGAAAATTGTAGCCGTAGAGGAGCGTGATGATATGAGACACGAGCAGCGCCGATACGACCACGAACCTCGGACCGGAGACCAGGGCCACATTGCGCGCTGTATAGGAGGACACCATGCCCATTGCGATGGCAAGGTAGACCATGTCCGCAAGGAGAAAGAGGCCGACGTCAAAGGGAGTCAGGTCAATCAGCGGAACGAATGTAAGGAAGACTGCCGCCGCCAGGAAAGCGCCGTTCAGTCCAAGGTAAATCCTGTCCGCGGGCCACTTCTCCGTGGCAACGCGGGACCACCCCAGGAGCAGCGCAAGGACCCCGATATCTGAAAGAGGGATCAGCAAGGGGTGAGGGAAGATGCTGAACGCGATATCCCTGGCAAGGAGGAGGGAAAAGAGCGCGAAGAGCGGCCCTGCCCCGTGGAACTTCCGCCGTCTCGAGAGGGCCGCCAGCACCGCAAGAAGCGACAGGGAAAGAAAGACCTTTGCCCACAGGATGAAAAAGTTCATGTCTGGTCCGTTGTGTTCGATGACGCCTTCTGCTCGAGCTCCCGGATGACCGTCCCGAGGTTTGCAATCATGCGGTTGAATGATTGCGCCAGCATTCCGACCTCGTCCATGCGCCGGATCGGGATCTCATCCATTTCCACGAGTCCCTTGCTTGCCTTGTCCATGAGGACGGTGAGCTCCTCGATGGGCCGGGTCACCTGGTTTGCCAGGAGGATCCCGACGCCCACTGCGATCACCATAAAGATGGCAAGCACGATGATCAGGAGCTTGCCGCTTTCCTGCACGGGCTGGATGATCTCCCGGGCAGGCACGATCACGCCCAGACTGGAGCCGACTGTCGGGATGGGCGCGAAGGCCAGGTAGTTCATGATCCCGTCGCTCCCGCGGTAGCCGCTGATCCCCGACTCGCCCGCGACCATGCGGCGGATGATGGCGGTGAAAGCCGCGTTCGGCGTCTCCAGCAGATTGTCCGTTTTGTAGATCTTGTCCCAGGCTGTGCCCTTCTCATCCATTCCTTTTCTTACGATGACCTTGCCCTGGGAGTTGATCATGAAGGGCTCGTTGGTATACCCGATGTCAATGGTGATGATGTCTTTCTGCAGCGTTTCCAGGAGCACATCGAGCCCGACTACGCCCAGGAACGCGCCCGAGGCGTCATGCACGGGCGAGGCGGCCGTTACGGTGAGCTTCTTGGTGTTGGCGTCCACGTACAGCTCGGTCCATGCACGCCGGTCAGTTCCTTTTACCATCTTGTACCATGGACGCGCGCGCGGATCAAAGCCTTTGATGGCTTCGATAACGGCGACCACTTTTTCATTGTCGAATACGGTGATGCCGGTCTCTGTGGCCATGTAGCCCAGGGTCAGGTAGCTGTTGCTGGACACCATTGCCTGCAGGGCCTGGCCGATTTCCTGGAGACGCATGACATCCGGGGCGAGGGTCCGACGAAGATCCGGATTTCCGTAGCCTGTGCCGGTCCAGGGCATGAGCAGCCTGCGGGGCGCGACGGAGGTCGGGACGGGCGAAGCATACGTGAGGGAAGCGAACTGAGCGGCGGCCTCCGCCTCCTGCTGGACGCGTTGGAAGATGTGGTCGTACCCGATAGTCTTCTCCTTGATGATTCGCTCCAGGTTGCTTTCCACCTGGGAGCTCAGGGAATCCCTGTTCTGGAAAAGAGCTATGGCACCCACCACAATGAGAGAGACCAGGGGCAGCAGCACCAGCGTAAGAGTGATCCTGGTCTTGATCGAGACACTTCTCGCCGCCATACCTGGTCCTCCTCGATCTTGGGCGGGTTTTTTCTACCTGGAGATATCTTCGATTGTAGCAGATAATAGTCTTGGGTCAATGCATTTTTTGGAGCTTTTAGCCCCTCCTATCTCCATGAACGGATTCATTATCTGATATATCAGACGTAGTAAACCGTCACTTATTAAGAGATTTCTCTGTGAGATATTGACATTTTCTTCACGAGATGCTACCAATATATAGTGAATAGATTCACTATATATTCAGCCTTGGCACAACTCTGATCTAGAGGGAGTGGTCATGGAAATAGCACAGCAGAAGAAAAGCGTTGACGAGGTGATTACCAGATATCCCGCACAACGCGAGCACCTCATCTCAATCCTGCAGGAAGTCCAGGAGGAATATGGCTACTTGTCAAGGGAAAGCATAGACAGGATCTCCGGCTACCTGAAGCTGCCTTCCTCGAAAATCTTCGGGGTGGCCACGTTCTACAACCAGTTCCGGCTGAACGCGCCTGGCAGGATCCGGATTGCCGTATGCCGGGGAACAGCATGCCACGTCAAGGGCTCCCTCAGCCTCCTTGATTCGGTGAAGACGCTTCTCGGAATCGACGTTGGCCAGACCACAAAGGACGGCCTTTTTTCCCTGGAGACAGTGGCATGCCTCGGCTGCTGCTCGATTGCGCCTGTGATGATGGCCAACGGGAAGTTCTTTGGCAGGCTGGACAAGAAGAAGCTGGAGGAGCTGGTGGAGAAGTTCCGCGCGGCGGAGAGGGTCGAGGAATGAGCAGGGTTTTCATCGGGATGGGGACTTGCGGGCTTGCCACGGGCGCAGGACATGTGAAGACAGCGGTGGAGAAGTGGGCCGCCACGCGCGGGATCACGGTCCAGATCATTCCGACGGGATGCATCGGCTACTGCAAGGCCGAGCCTATCATGGACGTGGTGACGGATTCCGGCTACCGGATCTCCTACAGCAATGTCACGCCGGAGGTCGCCGGGTTCATCCTGGACGAGGTCTTTGTAAGGAAGAACTACAAGCTTGACGGGCTATTAGGCCAGTTCAAGAACGGAAAGGACCCCTTACCCGGTATCCCGATGCTCCACGAGCACCCGTATTTCCGTAAGCAGGTGAAGTACGTTCTTCGCAACTGCGGCGTCATCGACCCTGAGTCAATTGCAGACTACCGGGCTGCCGGAGGCTTCCAGGGCTTCCAGCGCGCGCTTTCGATGAGCCGGGAAGAGGTCATCCAGGAGATCACCAGGTCCGGGCTTCGCGGCAGGGGCGGCAGCGGGTTCCCCGCGGGCAAGAAGTGGGAGCTGGCCCTGCGTGAGAAGAGCCCCAAGAAATACGTGATCTGCAACGCGGACGAGGGAGACCCGGGGGCTTTCATGGACCGCTCCATCCTCGAAGGGGACGTCTATGCGGTGCTGGAAGGCATGATGACCGCCGGGTATGCCATCGGGGCCGACGAGGGGATCGTCTACTGCCGGGCCGAGTATCCCCTGGCAATCGAGCGCATCAACAAAGGCATCCAGGTCCTGAAAGCCGAGGGGCTCCTTGAAAAGCCCGTCGGTCAGAGCGGTTTCCAGTTCAAGCTGAGAGTGAAGAAAGGGGCAGGGGCTTTCGTGTGCGGCGAAGAGACCGCGCTCATGGCCTCCGTGGAGGGCCGGCGCGGCATGCCGCGGCCCCGGCCGCCGTTTCCCTCTGTGGCAGGTCTTTTCCAGAAGCCGACCATCGTCAACAACGTGGAAACCATGGCCAACGTCTCCCACATCATGAGGGAGGGGGCTGAATCCTTCGCAGCCATGGGTACTGCCACGTCCAAGGGAACCAAGGTCTTTGCTCTCACCGGCAAGGTGGTGAACACAGGCCTGGTGGAGGTGCCCATGGGAATCACGCTGCGCGAGATCGTCTTCGACATCGGCGGCGGGATCCCGGACGGCAAGGAGTTCAAGGCAGTGCAGATCGGCGGGCCCTCGGGGGGCTGCATCCCCGCGCAGCACCTGGACACGCAGATCGATTATGAGTCTCTGAAGACTCTTGGAACGATCATGGGCTCAGGAGGCCTCGTGGTCATGGACCAGGACACCTGCATGGTGGACATGGCCCGCTACTTCCTCAGCTTCATCACATCGGAGTCCTGCGGCAAGTGCATCCCCTGCCGGGAAGGCACGCAGCGGTTGTACGAGGTCCTGGATTCAATTGTCTCGCCGTACTCCAAGATGAGCGGGGAGGAAGAGAACCTCCTGCGCTTCAACCGGGTGCTCAACATGGAAGGCCTTGCACAGGTCATCAAGGACACGTCGCTGTGCGGCCTGGGGCAGTCTGCGCCCAACCCCGTTCTCTCGACCATGCGATTCTTCAAGAGCGAATACGACGCGCACATCTACGACAGGAAGTGCCCCGCACACCAGTGCAGAGGCCTCCTGACCTTCTCCATCGACACGAACGCATGCACGGGCTGCACGCTGTGCGCAAAGAAGTGCCCCACGGGCGCCATCGTCGGGGAGAAGAAGAAGGCGCACTACATCGTGGACGAGAAATGCACCAGATGCGGCACCTGCCGCGACGTCTGCCGCTTCGATTCCGTGCTGGTGAGCTGAAGAAGAGGACCACATCATGACAAACCTGACCATCAACAACAGAAAGATTCAGGCCAAACCAGGCCTCTCGATTCTGGAAGCAGCGCAGGCCGCAGGGGAAAAGATCCCCACCCTCTGCCACATCAAGGAGGTGTTCCCAAGCGGCGCCTGCAGGATGTGCGTGGTGGAGGTCAAGGGCAAGCCGAACCTCACCCCGTCCTGCGCATTCCCCGCTGAAGAGGGCATGGAGATCCAGACCAGGAGCCCCCGCGTGATCACGGCCCGCCGGACCATCATCGAGCTGCTGCTGGCAAGCCACCCCTTCGACTGCCTTACCTGCCCCAAAAACGGCTTCTGCGAGCTGCAGTCCCTGGCCTCCGAATACGGCATCGACAGGGTCCCCTTTCAGGGCAAGACACGGCACCACTACACGGATTTCTCGTCGCCGTCCATCATCCGGGAGCCAGACAAATGCATCCTCTGCGGCAGATGCGTGCGCATCTGCGAGGAGATCCAGGGCGTTGCCGCCATCGATTTCACTCGGCGCGGATTCGACACCATGGTGCTGCCCCCGTTCGAGAACGACCTGTCCGAGACCACCTGCGTCAACTGCGGCCAGTGCACGCTGGCCTGTCCCACCGGCGCCCTGCACGAGGTGCGCGCCGTGGAGAAGGTGATGATGACGATGCAGGAGGGGAAGAAGTACATCGTGGCACAGGTGGCGCCTGCCATCCGCGTTTCCCTGGGGGACTTCTTCGGCCTGCCGGCCGGAACAAACGTCACGGGAAAGGCGGCGGCGGCTCTGCGGCGCATGGGGTTCCGCCAGGTTTTCGACACGGACTTTGCCGCGGACCTCACCATCATGGAGGAGGGCACAGAGCTGGTGAACAAGATTTCAAAGGGCGAGAGGCTGCCCATGTTCACTTCCTGCTGCCCGGCCTGGGTCAAGTACGCGGAGCATTACTATCCCGAGCTGCTCCCGCGCATCTCCTCGTGCAAGAGCCCGCAGGAGATGATGGGCGCGACCATCAAGAGCTACCTCGCGCAGAAGCAGAACATCGATCCCAAGGACATCTTCGTCGTTTCTGTCATGCCGTGCACGGCGAAGAAGTTCGAGGCTTCCCGGCCCGAGCTTTCCTCTTCCCGGGGAGTTGCGGACGTGGATGCGGTCCTTACCACGCGGCAATTCAACCGCATGCTGCAGATCTACGGCATCGAGTTCGCAAGCCTTCCCGATGAAGATTACGACAGGCCCTTCGGCGCCCCCACGGGATCAGGCGACATCTTTGCCGCCTCAGGCGGCGTCATGGAGTCCGCCCTGCGCACCGCCTATCACCTGCTCACAGGCAAGGACCTCGCCACGCTCGAGTTCGAGGACGCGCGGGGCATGGCAGGCGTGAAGGAAGCCAGAGTGCTCGTCGGAGATCGAACCTTGCGGATTGCCATTGCAAATCGTCTCTCCAACGCTCGCGTGATCGCTGAAAGGGTTATGGCGGGAGACGCCCCATGGGACTTCATCGAGATCATGGCCTGCCCAGGGGGATGCGCGGGAGGGGGGGGGCAGATGTTCGGCTACGATCCTGAGAGGATTGAACAGCGGATCAAGTCGATTTACGCTCTGGACAAGGCAAGGACCGTCAGGCTTTCGTACAAGAACCCGGCGATTACCGAGGTATACAGGCAGTTCTTCGGAAAGCCAGGGTCCGACAAGGCGCACCAGCTCCTGCACACCGCGTACGCATCGCGGAGTGCAAGCAAGTAAAGGGTCTATGGTTTCCGTTTACACCGTCGGAGAGATCTGCAAGAAGTGCTACTCCTGCGTCCGCTCCTGCCCCACCAAGGCGCTCCAGGTCCGCGGCGGGCAGGCCGAGATAATAGAGGACTTCTGCATCTCCTGCGGCTATTGCGTAAACGTCTGCTCCCAGGGGGCCAAGCGGGTCACCTCCTCCATTGGCGGGGTCAAGGCTATCCTCGGCGGTCCGGGGCGCAAGTACGCCCTCCTTGCCCCGTCTTTCCCCGCCGCGTTCCTGAACCTTCCCCCCGAGCGCCTTGTGGGCGCGCTGCGCCAGACGGGATTCGATGGTGTGTACGAGGTCGCGTTCGGGGCAGACCTGGTTTCCTACCGATATTTCAAGACTTTCCAGGCGCTCCTGGAAAAAGGCCCCGACGATTTCCTCATCTCCACCCCCTGTCCTGCCGTGGTGCAATACGTGGAGAAGATGCTTCCCGAGCTGACCCCGCACCTTGCGCCGATCGTCTCTCCCATGGAAGCCACGGCCCGCGTGGTCAGGCAGAAGATTGACCGGGAGGCCAAGGTTGTTTTCATCGGTCCCTGCGTGGCGAAGAAGGTCGAGGCGTGGAAATCGGGAGAAGTGGATGCGGTGCTCACCTTCTCCGAGCTGGTGGACCTGTTCGCGGATTCCGCAATCGATCCCCGCTCCGCGTCACCGGCCGAGTTTCTCCCGCCGCATGCGAACCTGGGAAGGATCTACCCGGTCACGGGCGGGCTCCTGAAGGCCGCGGCCATCGATGACGACCTTCTGGAAAGCCCCGTGTATGTCGTGGAAGGCCAGGACCGGGTCATGGAGATTCTGCGTGTGCTCTCCGAGAGGGTGAAAGGCGGGGAGCGAACCACGTACCGTCTCTTTGACCTTCTTTTCTGCGAAGGGTGCATCGGCGGGCCCGTGATGGTGAACGACCTCACCTTCTACGAAAGGAAGAAGTACATCGTGGAGTATCTCTCCGACCGGCCCTGCACGCGTGATATCGAGGAGTGGGCGGCCCAGCACGCGGATTACCTGGACATCGACCTTTCGAAATCCTTCCATCCCGTGGTCCGGGAGGAGCTTCCCGCTCCGGAAGAGGAGATCCGCCGGATCCTTGCGCTCACGGGGAAGAACAGCCCGGCGGATGAGTTGAACTGCGGCGCCTGCGGCTATCCCTCCTGCCGCCAGAAAGCGGAGGCGGTCTACCGGGGCAAGGCCGAAGTGGAGATGTGTCTTCCGTACCTCATCTCCCGCATCGAGAAGGCCATGAAGGACCTCACGGAGAACCAGGCCAGGCTGATCCAGGCGGAGAAGCTTGCCTCCATGGGCCAGATGGCGGCCGGGATCGCGCATGAGATCAACAATCCCCTGGGAGTCGTCCTCATGTACTCCCACCTGCTCAAGGAGGAGCTGGCAGAGGCGAGCGCGGCGGCCGACGCCGGCGCTGCAGTGCCATCCAAGAGCCGGGAGGACCTGGACCGGATCATCGCCGAGGCAGAGCGTACGCGCACCATCGTGCGCGGCATCCTGAACTTCGCGCGGGAGGAAAAGGTGGAAAGAGCGCCCACCGACATCAACGCCCTGGTCCAGGGCTCCGCCAGCGGCATCATGGGAACTTCACCAAACGGGAAAATCCGTATAGAGTTCGCCCTGGACCAGTCGCTTCCGCTGCAGATGGTGGACGGCGGACAACTGCGCCAGGTCTTCGACAACCTGTTGAAGAACGCGGTGGAAGCCATGCCCGTCGGGGGACTCATCCGGGTTTCCACCGAGGACGGGGAAGGGGAGTTCGTTGTCACGATCTCCGACTCAGGCCCCGGCATCCCGGAGGAAAACCTGCCGAAGCTGTTCTCACCCTTCTTCACGACGAAGAAGGTCGGGAAGGGCACAGGTCTCGGCCTGTCGGTCTGCTACGGCATTGTAAAGATGCACGGAGGGACCATTCAGGCGGCGAACGACCCGGCGGGCGGAGCGTGCTTTACGGTGAGGATCCGCCATCGCGCGGGATCCGCCGGCGGCGCTCGCAAGGAGGAAAGACTTGGCGCGAATACTGATAGTTGATGATGACACCGACCTCATCGAGGGACAGAAGGCGTTTCTGGAGAAGAGCGGCTACGTCATCGAGACAGCCCTGAGCGTGGAGGAGGGCATCGAGAAGGCAAGGGCGAAGGCCCCGGACATCATCATCGCCGACCTCATGATGGAGCATTACGACTCGGGCTTCGTGTTCTGCAAGAAGGTACGGGACCTGCCCGGCCTGGGGAAGGTCCCCATCATCATGCAGACCGCTGCCCCGCGCAAGGTTGGTTTCACGTTCGAGGCCGGTGCCGCCCCGGGCCGCGAATGGATGAAGGTGGACGAGGTGCTGACAAAGCCGGTGCCCCTGGAGCACCTCCTGGGCAAGATCGAGCAGTACCTCTCCGGCAGCAAGCATAATGCCTGAGACCCGGCCCGCCGCATCAGATCAGATCCCCGCCATGGCGGAGCCGGCCGCGCCGCAGCGGGAAAGCATCCGCATCCTGGTCATCGACGACGAAGAGGGCATGAGGGAGGGCATGCGGCGGGTCCTGGAGCGCCGCGGCTTCTCCGTCCGTACGGCGCGGGACGGGGAGACGGCGCTGCGCCTCCTGGAGGAATTGCCTGCCGACGTTGCCCTTGTTGACCTCAAGATGCCCGGCATCGACGGCTTCAAAGTCACGGAGCACATCACGAGGAGGTTCGCAGGCCGCACCGTGGTGGTCATTGTTTCCGCCCTGGCCACCGTGGAGGCGGCGGTGGAAGTGACGCAGCACGGCGCTTTCGACTTTCTGGTCAAGCCGTTCACGCCGGAGGACCTGGTGCAGGTGGCTAACCGCGCGGCGCAGCAGTGGCGCCTGATCAGGGAGCGGGAGAGGTACCTGTCCGAGCTTGCCTCAGAGCGCAACATGTCGCACCAGATGATCGCCTCCATGCACGAGGGGGTGATCGTTCTCAACATCCGCAAGGAGCCGGTGCTGATGAACCCCCGGGCGGAGCATTTCCTGGGAACGCACTTTCGCGACGGGATCACCCTGCCGGATCTGTTTCCGGACCTGGAGGTCCAGGCCGCCATCGACGCGGTGGTTGATGAGTCCAAGGGCAGGCCGGAGACCCGGGTCCTGCAGCTCGCGTTGGGAGATGCGGAGGCAGGAGGGGCAGCCGCTCCCGCCGTCACGGGCGCCTGGGAAGGGATGCTGTCCGTCAGCGTGTCCCCCCTCATGCTGGACGGCGAGCGCGGGGGGGCTATTGTCATCCTCACGGACGTCACGGAAAGCTGGAAGGCGGAGCAGGACAAGAACCGTTTCGTCTCCATGGTGGCCCACGAGCTGAAGAGCCCGCTTTCGGCAATCATCAACTACATCAACGTGATCCTCACGGGGATGTTCGACGACAATCCGGCCAAGGTCAGGGAAATGCTGGAGCGCTGCAAGGTGCGGGGGGAAGCCCTCCTGGACCTCGTGCGCGACCTCCTGTACATCAACAGCCGCGAGGTGGGGAAAGTCGAGCGTTCCATTGAGGACCTCGATCTGAAGGCCGCAATCTCTTCCCAGCTGGAGTTCTTCAAGGTCCAGACGGAGAAGCGCCGCATTGTTGCGGCCCTGGATGCGCCGCTGGAGCGCTATCCCGTGCGGGCGGACCGGGGAGACATGGACAGGATCTTCATGAACCTGATCTCCAACGGAATCAAGTACAACCGGGACAGAGGGAGCCTCACGGTCCGCATAGCCGACGCCGGCGAGGCATGGGAGATCACGGTGAGAGACACCGGCATCGGCCTGAGCGAAGCCGAGCTTTCACGCATCTTCCATGAGTTCTACAGGGTGAAGAGCCCCAAGACCTCGGGAATCGCGGGGACCGGCCTTGGCCTGGCCACCGTGAAGCGGGTGCTGGGGGAGTACAACGGGCGGATCACGGTGCATTCGAAGCCCGATGCGGGGTCCGCTTTCACGGTCATTTTCCCCAAGGGCTGAAGCGGGCGCCGACCATGGCTGAATCGGGACGGGACCCGGGCGGATCGGGGATCGGGGCTGTTTCTCTGATCGGGTTTTTCGGGATCTTCTCCACCACAATGTCAAAAAGCCCGGTCCTGCCGCTTTTCGTGAAGTCCCTGTCCGGCAGCGAGACGGTGATTGGCCTCATTTCAGCGATTTCTCCCCTTGCGGGAATCCTCTTCAGCTTCCCCGTCGGCCTGCTGGCTGACCGGCTGGGCAAGAAGCGGCTCCTCGTGGTGGCCTCCCTGGTATTCCTCCTGGCGCCACCCCTGTACCTGCTGGTGCACAACGCGTTCTGGTTGATTCCCATCAGGTTCTTCCACGGCATCGCCACCGCGATCCTGGGTCCTGTGGCATCCGCAGTCATCGTGAGCGCGTATCCCGACAGCAAGGGCGAGAAGCTGGGCCTGTACTCCTCGGCCACGCTCATTGGCCGCACCCTGGCCCCCCTTCTTGGGGGGCTCATCATCTCGGCCATCAATTTCAGATCCGTGTATGCGGCGGCTTTTCTCCTGTGCGTTCCCGTGCTCATCCTGGCCCTTGTCCTGAAGCCGGACCGCGGAGGAGCTACGGTCAAGAAAGTGAGCGCTGCGGATTTCGGAAAAAGCCTTGGGGAGTTCGTCCGAAACGGGAGGCTTTTGGGAACATCGCTCGTTGAAATGGCCACGTACTTTTGCTACGGGGTGATCGAGACATACCTCCCGATCTACCTCTCCGGCCAGGGAGTTCCTGCCTACCAGATCGGGCTCGTGTTCTCCCTTCAGGTCCTCTCGATTGCCCTCACCAAGCCGCTTTTCGGCAGACTGGCGGACAGGGTGGACCGGCGGGTCCAGGTGCTCTTCGGGATCCTTCTGCTGGCCGCTTTCGTCGCCCTTGTGCCCCTGTTCCACGGGATCATTGCGGTGGGGATACTGGCCGTGCTGTTCGGCCTCGCGATGTCGGTCTCCACCGTGGCAACAAGCACGTACGTGGCGGACGTGGCGCGGGAGGAGAACCTGGGAGCATCCCTGGGCGCTCTCAGCTCCATCATGGATATCGGCCATTCATCAGGGCCTTTCATCGCGGGGGTGATCATCACGGCGACTGTCATTGGGGCCGGGTTCTTTGCCTCCGCCGCGGTGAGCGTGCTGGCAGCCGTCACCTTTGTCGCGCTCGCTTTCCGGGGAACACCCCGAAAGCGCCGGGAGGTGCGCGCGAGCTGAGCCTGGTGTACAATCCCTTTCTATGGATGGTACCAGGACCAATCACGCCGCCTTTTACAGGGTTGTCTTTCCCAGCATACTCCTGGCCGGGCACCTGTTCAGTTATGTCCAGCATCAGCTCATCAAGAGCACCCTGATCGATCCATATGATTCAATCATCGATTTTCGGATCCTGGTCCTCCTGGCCATGGTCGATGTCGTTTTCCTCGTCTGGTTCTCCAAGAAGGCGTTGAATGTCCTCTTTCTGACCATCCAACTCGTGCTGATCCTGTTCATGCTCACGGTCACCAACAACAATCGAGGAATAACCATTGTTCTCTGCTCGGCGTTTCTCATTGCATGCGGCTACTTCCTCAAGAAACCGGCAAATATCGTCTTCGCGTTTCTTGCGGGCGCCTCTATCCTGGGCTTCCAGCAATCCATCAGCGTCGGCGGCGCGCAGACGCCGGCCCCCGGCGCCCAGGAAATCATGGCGTTGGGCTTCCTCTTTGCCATTCTCATCGCCTTGGACTTCATTCTCTCGACGGTCCTTGATTCCCACGACGCGTTGAACCAGCTCATCAGGAATCAACGGGACACGATTGTCAATCTTGTCGAAACAAACGTCGGGATACAGAAGTACGCCGTGACAAAGAAGGAGGAGTTCGAAAACGCCGAGCGCCTGAGAATAACGCGCGACATCCATGACACGGTGGGGTATGTGCTGACAAACAATATTACACTGCTTCGCGCCTGCAGCTACTATGTGCCCCAGCGGCTGAAAAAGGCGCATACCTTCCTGGATGACGCGTTGAAAAACGCCAGCAACGGTTTGAACGAAACCCGGGGCGTGCTGCGGAAGCTTCGGGAGATGAACAGGATCAGCGGCGCCGGTGAGATCGACGCGATCATACGGCTGTTCAGGGAATCAACCGGCATCAAGGTCACGTTCAATCTGGGCAATACGTCGGGAAGCTGGGGCGGGACCCTGGACTCGGTTTTCTACAGGGTCATTCAGGAGGCGCTTGTCAATTCCGTTCGGCATGGCAAGGCGACCGAGGTCTCCATAGCGTTCTGGAAGACGGATACCGAGCTGGTGCTGAACGTCAGCGATAATGGAAGGGGAAGTGGGGACGAGGCAGAGAAGGGGATCGGCCTGACGGGCATGCAGGAGAGGCTTTCGTTCTTCCGCGGAACGCTGGACGCCCGCAGATATCCGCATGGTTTCGTTCTCAGCATCCGTGTTCCGCTTGATACCATCCACGAGGAGATGCATGAAAGCAGTCCGGTTGATGTTCGTCGATGACCAGAAGATCTTCATTGAAAGCCTGACCGAGATACTGAAGAAGGTGGACAGGTCCCTGAAAGTGGTTTCCTGCGCGCATGACGGCGCGCAGGCGGTGGAGACCGCGGAGAAAAGCATGCCGGATGTGATCGTCATGGATATCCGCATGCCGGTCATGAACGGGGTGGAGGCGGTCAGGATCATCCACGAACGTCATCCCGGGATCAAGATCATCATGCTGACCACGTACGACGATGATGAGTACGTCACGGAAGCCTTGCAATACGGCGCCAGCGGGTACCTTCTGAAAGACATTCCCATCGACGACCTTGTGGCGCAGATCAAGAGCGTCTGCAGTGCGAACGTGGCGCCCCTGTCGCGGAGCGTGCTTTCGAAGCTGACCCGGACCATCGCGGCAGCCCCGCAGACCGAGCCGCCGTCCTGGCTGGAGGAGCTGAACAGGGCGGAGAAGAAGATCCTGAAGCTCATGGCAGACGGTCTCGACAACAAGGAGATAGCGGCACGGGCATTCCTGGCAGAGCAGACCGTCCGGAACTACGTTCACAGGATCTATGAGAAAATCGGCGCAAACAATCGGGCTCACGCCATCCGGGCGGCCCGAAAGTACCTTGGCTTTCTCTGAAAGAGGTCCCTGAAAGCGTTCTCCGTCCGGTACACATCGAGTACAAGAATGGTACTTTTTCTTGTATCAAAAGCCTGAGAAGAGGAGTACGCCGTCCGGATCGTAAGGAGGGAACCATGAAGAGACTCTTGCCCATTCTGGCCTCTGCGCTCCTTGTCCTCGGTGCCGCGTCTCCGGCAATTGCGGAAAACGCCAAGTTGACATTCGTCTACTGGGGAAGCGTGAACGAAGACACCGCCATGAAGGAAGCGTTCAGCGCGTTCGAGGCCGCGAACCCCGGGATCACAATCGAACCCATGTACATCCAGGGTGACATCTCGGGCACGGAGTACGCGGCCAAGCTGAGGGCCATGGCCCAGACGAATACCCTGCCGGATCTGGGCTATTTCCGGCCGGATCAATTCGGGGAGTTCGCGGCCGCCGGCTACATGATGGACCTGACTGACATGGTGCAGAAGGAGAACTTGACGAAGGCTTATCTCCCCCAGGTCTGGCTCAAGGTCAAGGACAGGATCTACGGAGCCTACACCGCCGCGGAGTGCCAGGTGATGTTCTACAACAAGGACGTGCTGAAGAAAGCCGGCGTGCCCGTTCCGCCGTCCGACTACCGCAAGGGGTGGAGCTGGGACCAGTTCGTGAAATACTGCACCATGGTCACCACCGACAACAACGGAAAACACCCCGGGGAGGCCGGCTTCGACGCCAATAGGATCACCACCTACGGGGTGAGTTACCAGCTGTGGCACGCAATGTTGACCCCGCCTCTGTGGAGCGGTGGAGGCGGCATCGTTTCCGCGGACGGGAAGAAGGTCCTGATCGATTCTCCGGAGTCAATCGACGTCATCCAGAAGATCGCCGACCTGATCAACAAGCAGAAGGTCATGCCGTACACAAACCCGTCCTCCACATCGCAGGCAGGTCTGCCCACGCCGCCCGTCATGCTGGCCAACGGACAGCTTGGCTTCTACATCACGGGGCAATGGGAGTTGCTGGATATTGCGAAGATGAACTTCCCCATGGGGATCGGCGCGCTGCCCATCATCAAGAAACCAGCCCAGATGTATGTCAGCGGAGCCTCCGTCATCTTCAAGTCCACGAAGTTCCCGAAGGAAGCCTGGCTGCTGCACAAGTGGATGATGACTCCTGACAAGACGCTGAACCTGTACACGAGCGGCCTGTGGATGCCCACAAAGGCCTCCTGGTACAGCGACCCCATCGACCTGAAGAAGTGGACAGACAACCCTGTGCATCCGCCCGAGTTCAAGACCGCGGTCCTCGACTCAATGAATATCGCTCAGCCCATTCCTGAGGTGAGGGTGAAAAACTATCCCCAGATCATCAACGAGTGCGTCAACCCGCAGCTCGACAAGGTCTGGCTGGGAGAAGTCTCAGCAAAAGAAGCTCTGACAAAGGCCGCGGAGCTGATCCGGCAGCAGAACCTGATGCAAGGAACCTGGTGAGAAGCACGCAGACGGATCGACTTACCACTGGAACGCGCCAGATGGCGCGTTCCAGCTTTCTCGCGACCATGTTGCGGCCGCGGCGGGCCAGGTTCCTCTCCCGGTACAACAACTTCTGGGGCTGGCTCTTCCTCACCCCCGTTGTGCTCGGCCTCTCCCTCTGGGTGGCCTTCCCGCTGGGACTCAGCCTCTTTACCAGCTTTGCGAAGTGGGACCTGATCACCGCGCCTGTTTTCGTGGGGTTCAAGAACTACATCGACATGTTCACCAGCGACCCTCTGTTCTGGCAGGCCGTCGTGGTCACGCTCTACTACACCGTGGCTGGAGTTTCCCTTCAGGTCATCCTGGCTTTCCTGGCCGCGCTTCTCCTGAACGCGAGGGTGAGGGGTGTGAAGGCATTTCGCACAATGTTCTACCTTCCCTCCCTGGTTCCTGTGATCGTCAGCTCGGCGCTCTGGATGTGGCTGTACAATCCACAGTTCGGGTTGTTCAATGTCCTCCTCATCTCGCTTGGCCTTCCGCCGCAGAAGTGGGTATTCGGCATCCAGACTGTCATCCCAAGCCTGATCCTCATGAGCGTCTGGGGGATCGGAAACATCATCATTGTTTTCCTTGCAGGCCTCCAAGACATCCCAAAAGAGCTGATGGAAGCGGCTGCCATTGACGGCGGGAGCGCCTTCCACAGGTTCCGGCACATCATCCTGCCCTTCATGACGCCGACCATTTTGTACAACGTGGTCATCGGCATCATTGGCGGATTTCAGACATTTACCCAGCCCTACATCATGACAAATGGTGGTCCGGCAAACGCGTCCCTTTTCTACGTTTTGCACCTGTACCGCCAGGCGTTTTTGTTCGCAAAAATGGGTTACGCAAGCGCCATGGCATGGTTCGTTTTCATCGCCACCGGCGTAGTCTCGATCATCATTTTCCGGACCTCCACCTGGTGGGTGTTCTATCAAGGGGACACCAGAAAATGAGGCGCTGGAAAACAGGGCCGGATTTTCGTCTTCTTGCCTATGTCCTGCTCATCGGCTTCTCCCTGTTCTGCGTTTTTCCGCTGATCTGGCTTATTCGAAGCTCCCTGATGACGTCTCGGGAGATGTTCACTCTTCCTCCCCGGTTGCTTCCGGCTGCGCTTCAATGGAACAACTACTTGGATCTCTTTCACGTGGTGCCTTTTGGCAGATACTTCCTGAACACCCTTGTCATTGTCATCCTGAACGTGGTGGGCGCGGTGATGAGCAATTCTCTGATCGGCTACGCGTTTGCCAGGATCAGATTCCGCGGACGGACGATCATGTACGGCATTTGCATGGCCACCATCATGCTGCCGCAGACGGTCACTATGATACCGCTTTTCATCGAATGGAAGCTTTTTCACGGAATCAACACGTATGCGCCGCTGACAGTCCTGGCCTTCTTCGGCAACGGCTTCTACATCTTCATGCTCCATCAGTTCTTCAAGACCATCCCCATCGAGTATGATGAAGCGGCTTTTGTGGATGGCGTAAACCATTTCCAGATCGTCATCCGGATCATTGCGCCCATGTCAAAACCAGCCCTGGCCGTTGTTGCGATCTTTTCCTTTTTGACGTCCTGGAACGACTTCTTTGGCCCGTTTCTTTACTTAAACGATCAGCGCAAGTACACGCTATCCCTGGGCCTCAAGTATTTGATATCGGGCTACTCGGTCATGGGACAGTGGCAGTTCCTCATGGCGGCATCTGTCCTGATCGTGCTGCCCGTTGCTCTCCTGTTCTTTATAACGCAACGCTACTTCATCCAGGGGCTGACCATGGGAGGGCTCAAGGGCTGACAGGCGGAATGCCAACTTCTCTCACCTCCCTGCGAGAATAGGAGCGGCGAGGGGAAAGAAAAGACCGAACGCCACCCCGAGGTGATCCAGCGCCGCAAGGGTTGCCAGGAAGGCGATCTCCGCGATTTCAATGGTGGCTCCCAGCACATCGCCCGTGCATCCGCCGATTCTCTTCCACGACAGCCGCCAGAAAGCCGCCACGCACAGAAGCGCGACGATTGTGGGGACAGGGAGAAGGACGGCCACCGCGGCGATCACCAGGCATGCCAGGACGATGAGACCGGGAGAGCTGGAAGAGCCCGCGCTTATGATTCCTCCTTTGCTCCGCACATAGGGAAGGACCCGCAGCGCAACCAGGATGGTTGTGCGGGACAGGGCTGAGAGAATGGGCAGGGCAAGCAGAACCACGGCTCCGGGAAGAGAAACGACGGCTGCATAGCGCGCAAGAAGGGAAATACCAATCGCAGCTCCCCCCATGGTGCCGATCCTCGGGTCCTTGAGGATGCGCATGGTCTCTTGCCTGTCGCGCCGGCCGTAGAAGGCATCCGCGCAGTCCGCAAGCCCGTCCAGGTGAATGGCCCCTGTCAGGAGCAGGGAACCGGCCACCAGCGTCACGGCGGCCAGGCTCTCGGGGAACAGGCGGCCAGCCGCCAGGAAAAGCAGGGACAGGATGCACCCGATGACCAGCCCGGCAGCCGGATAGCCGGCGAACATGCGTTTCTCCCCGGCTTTCAGTGATTCGGGGAACGGGATCACGGTGAGGAACGACAAGGCGGAAAAAAAGCCGCGCATCACAGCCTCAGCTCACTCCTGGCTTACGCCGGCTTCCTCGAAAGTGGCCATCTGCCGAATGACCTTGGCTCCCGCCTCGATGATGGGCATTGCAAGCGCGCACCCCGTTCCTTCCCCAAGGCGCATGCCAAGGTCCAAGATGGGGTCGAGCCCCATGAGCGCCAGCATGACCGCCTGCGCTTTTTCCACCGACCTGTGCGCTGCAAACAGGTAGTCTGCTGCCTTCGGCTCCAGCAGCCAGGCCACCGTCGCGCCTGCGACCGAGATGACGCCATCTATGACCACAGGGATACGGCTTTCCGCGGCGCCCAGGACCAGCCCGGCAATTCCGCCGATCTCAAAGCCACCGACGCCGGCCAGGAGGCCGATGGGGTCCGAGCGCGCGGGCCGGTTGAGAGCGATGCTGTCCTCGATGACCCTGATCTTTCGGGACAGGCCTTCATCATCGATGCCCGTCCCCCGGCCGACAATCCCGGCAACAGGGGCACCCGCGGCCACCGAGGCAATTGCCGTGGAGGGCGTGGTGTTGCCGATCCCCATGTCGCCGGCGCCCAGCATCTGCACGCCGTCACGGGCCAGCTGGCGCGCAATTGCCACGCCTCGTTCGACGCACGTGACAGCTTCCTTCCTGGTCATGGCGGAGGTCTTTCTCATGTTGCGCGTGCCCCTGCCCACTTTCGCGTCGACAAGCACTCCTTTTTCCACGAGGTCCGAGAGATCGGCCGTGCAGCCCATGTCGACTATGCGCACCTCGATCCCCGCGTGCCTGCACAGCACGTTGATGCCGGCCACGCCGGCGGCGAACCCGCGGACCATCTGCCCGGTCACCTCGGAAGGGTACGCGCTGACCCCTTCCTCAGCCACACCGTGGTCTCCGGCCATGACCACCACCATCTTGCGCCCGAGGTCCATCCTGTCGTAGCCGGTGATGCCGGCCACTTTCTCTCCTAGCTCCAGCAGCTTTCCCAGGGCGCGCCGGGGCATGAGCAGACGGTCCACTCGCTCCGCGGCCCTGGTCCTTGCCGCCTCGTCGATCCCGGGGATCCGTACCTCAATCAGCTCCTGCATGTCATGCCTTCTCCTGCCCCCTTTTGACGGCAATGGAAATCCCGCTCACCATGAGATGCACCTCGTCCGCGGCGCGCGCCAGGACCTGGTTGGCTCTTCCCGCGCAATCGCGGAACCGCCGGGCCAGGACATTGTCCGGCACGACCCCGCTGCCAACCTCGTTTGTGACCACAATCACGCCGGACCGGCCGCCGTTGGCGGCCTGGACCAGCTCTTCTGCCTGCTCCGCCGCGTCCTCCTCTTCAAAACCCTGATCCGCAAGGATGAGGTTCGATATCCAGATCGTGACGCAGTCAATGATCACGGTGCCTGCCCTGGCAAGTGCGGCCCGCAGGGCTTCTGGCACCTCACGGGGCTCTTCCACCACGGACCAGTCCGCCGGCCGTGCCCTGCGGTGGGCTTCGACGCGCCGCCTCATTTCCTCGTCCTGGGCCTGGGCCGTGGCCAGAAAGACCCGCGGGGCCTTGAAGCGCATGGCAGTCTCCAGCGCAAAACCCGATTTGCCGCTCCTGCTTCCGCCTGTCACGAGAATCAGCATGCGCGGAACTATACCAAGGTTTAGTTGGAGAGCCCAGGGTATGCGGTGCGGGCAAGCCACACCACGGCGTCAGCGATGTACTGCGAGGTGCACGCCCGCAGGTTCTCAGGCATCATGTACACTCTGCCGGCTCTTACCGCGGAAAGCCCGCGCAAGGCGGGGTCGTTGACCACCGTGTTGAAGAACGCGCGAGCGCCACGCGGGTCCCCGTAGACCCACCCGGGAAGGATCAGGATATCGGGGTTCACCTGCAGGAGCTTCTCCCGGGATACGGGGACCTGTCCCCATTGGTCCGAGGTAAAGCCTGTAATGACATTCACAAGTCCGGCAAGCCGCACAATATCGTCCCAGGAGCTTCCCTTGCCCATGGAGGAGCCGAAGGCGGTGAAGTCGAGGACCCGCAAACGCTTCTGCCGGGGGATGGAGCCGACTTTTTTTTCCACGCTCGACAGCTCTTCCTTCATATGATGGATGATTTGTTCCCCTTTTCTCATCTCGTCTGTCAGGAAGGCGCAGCGGGCGATCTTCTCTTCCACTGCGGCCACGCTGGTTGCGCTTGCAATCAGGTACACGGGGACGCCGGCAGAACGCAGCTGGCCGACGAGGGAAGCGTCGCTCCAGCTTGCGGCAAACACGAGGTCCGGATGCAGAGCGATGATGGGCTCCACGCTGAGGGTCATTGCCCGCGGGACCCGCAAGGCCTGCGAGGAGACGTTGGAGATGCCCTGATCCGATGCCAGAGTCGTGACGGCCAGGATCCTGGAGCTGTCCACGAGGGAAAGGAGGATCTCATCCGTAGGCAGAGTGAGGGAAATAATCCGCCGGGGCTCCGATTGCAAGGTCATTGGTATCCCGCCGTCGTCGGTGACCGTGAGGGGATACGGGGCCTGCGCAACGGCGGGCTGGGCCAGGACTCCGCGGATGAGGCTCACGAGCACGAGCGTCAAAGACAGGGGAAACGGTCTTCTCACGGGATGGCAGACTGGTCCGACGGCGCGGAGAACCCTGACTTCCCCAGGAACACGTCACGATTGACCTTGAGCGGGTCTATTCTGGTGAGCTTTACAGCAGAGGAGTGAACCCACCCCTCCTTGCCCGCATGCGTCGTCGCATGGAGCCAGAAGCCTGACTGACCTTCCACGCTTTGTTGCGTGTCCCCTCGATCGAAAACGTAAAGGGCATCCCCGTTGTGAAGCTTTGCCACAGGAGCGCCATCCCCTTGCGGCAGGGACCTCAAGTCCACCGCGTTGGCGATGACCGACCCTTCCTGCGGCAGCTCCCTGTCCGGGTCCTCTTTGTACAAAGTGCCGTTCCAGAGGAAGAAAGTAACGATTGTCGTACTGAACACCCCCTGGGCCGTGGTCTCCACGAGATCGGTCGTGACTTTCACGGTGTCCAGCGTGCCGGTGCCCGTGGAGGAAAAGGCGCGTCGGGTTGCGGAATAAGAATTGCCCTGGTCAGTACCGTAGGCGGCGTTGAACCGGAATATCGCCCCCCAGGAGCCGTCTTTTTCCCTCAGCCACGCTTCCCAGCTCAGAGGCGACGCCCCGAGGAACTGGAGTGACCCGATGGTCTGGGCCTTGACGACTGCTGAAAGCACGCCGTTGGAGTTCACGTCCTCGATCGACAGGTGCGTCACTCCCGAGGGATGAAAGGAATCCGCAAAGACGAGCGCGCTGGTGTCGATCAGGGACACGGCGCTGCCGTCGCAGAGCACCAGCACGTTGTACTCCGACTCACCGCCGGCAATGGCGATCTTTCTCTCGAGGAATCCCCCGCTCAAAGCGCCGCGCACCTCCGTGATCAGTGCCACTGCCTGCGAATCGAGCCATGCCTCCACGTCAGGGCCTTGCCGCCGGATCTTGTACCATCGCCTGTATTCCCGGCCGGCTGGCTGCCACGCGGTTGCGTCGCTCAGTGTCACTCGGGAGCCACGACGCAGGGTTTCGCCCGTCGGCTTGTGCGCTGCATCGAGAACCGGCCCATCCGCGATCAGAAGCCCGTAGAGTATCGAGCTGCCTGCGGACGGGTATGACAGACCGAGGGGCAGCCAGCTGGTGACGGCAGGCTCCGAGTCGCTCTGGGCGAAGACCCTCTCTCGGGAGGGCACAAGAGTGACCATGGCGACCTGACCAGGGCCTGCCGGACGCGAGCAGGAAAGAACCAGCAAGGAACAGAGGAAAGCAGGGAGCCGCTTCATTCGACGCCTCTGCCAAAGGATGAGGGAAGGGCGTCGCGCCGTCAAGAACATGTGCGCGTCTTGAAGAGGGACTACGATTTCTGTACTTTGTCCCTTGAACCATGGAGAACCTCTACGCCGCGCTGGAGTGGATTGGGCTTCTTCTCGGCAGTGCCATCGTGGGTCTTGCGTGCGGGTTTCTGTTCGTCCGCCGGCGCATTCTCCGCCATGTCGAGGCGGAGCTCGGCAGGGAAGCAATGCTGCTTGCCACCGGTGCCCGGGTAGGAGCGAGCACCGGCAACGGAAACGGCCGGGCGCACGCGAGCAGCCTCGGGGTGCTCATGCTCCTTTCCACGGGCCTGTACTTCCACTCCTGGGTCGGGAACAGGGAGCTGTTTGTGCCAGGCCCTTCCATATCGTGGATCGGCGTCTCGGAGCTCCGCAGGGGCCAGAAAGGGCATCGCATCGTGGTGCGGTTCCTCAACACGGCGGGCAAGGAGGATGGCATCTCCATCAGGCTCCTGTATCCCGAGCAGTGGGTGGATGCCATCAAGACGCACCTCATCACGCGCGCGGTTTGAGAAAGACCACGGCCATTGCCGTGGCAGGGGGGTCAGGTGCCGGGCAGCTCATTCGGTCGACTGTTCTCTGTCACAACGTTCGGTGAAAGCCACGGGCCGGCCATCGGTGTCATCGTGGACGGCGTGCCTGCGGGAATTGCCCTTGAGGCGCAGGACATACAGCTTGAGCTGAACAGGCGGCGGCCCGGCCAGAGCGCCATCACCACTCCAAGGTCGGAAAAGGACAGGGTGGAGATTCTCTCGGGTGTGTTCGAAGGCCTCACCATGGGGACCCCTGTCTCCCTTCTCATCAGGAACGAAGAGAAAAAGAGCTCTGACTACGAATCACTGAAGGATGTGTTCCGTCCGGGACATGCGGACTATACCTACCGGGCCAAGTTCGGCGTGCGGGACTGGCGCGGCGGAGGCCGCTCCTCGGGCCGGGAGACGGCCACCCGGGTGGCGGCGGGGGCTATTGCGAAGAAGGTCCTGGCCGCGCGCGGGGTTTCCATTCTGGGCTACAGCCTGGAGATCGGCGGCGTGAGAGCCACGCGCGTGGATCCGCTGGAGATAGAGCGCAACCCGGCGCGCGCCCCGGATCCCGAGGCGGCGGCCCTGATGGTGAAGGCCATCGAAGAAGCCAGAGCGGCCGGCGATTCCGTGGGAGGGATCGCCGAAGTGGTTGCCTCCGGTTGTCCCGCTGGCCTGGGAGATCCGGTTTTCGACAAGCTTGAAGCCCTCCTGGCGCACGCCCTGATGTCCGTGGGGGCGGTTCGCGGCGTGGAGGTAGGTGCGGGCTTCGAGGTATCCCGCATGCGCGGGTCGATGTACAACGACGAGCCCTACCTCAAAGAGGGCCGCATGCTTACGCGCACCAACAACGCCGGGGGCATTGCCGGCGGGATCTCCACGGGCGGCGACATCGTGGTGCGTGCGGCCATCCGCCCCCCCGCTTCCATTTCCCTGCCTCAGAAGGCGGTTGACGCACACGGCGCCCAAACAACAGTCCAGATCGGGGGCCGGCATGACCCCTGCATCGTCCCGCGCGCCATTCCCGTGCTGGAGGCCATGGTGGCGCTTGTGCTTGCGGACTGCGTGCTCGTTCAGGAGGCGTACGCCTAGCCCGCCCACGGTATTCCGTGGGGTTGGGCGTGCATGAGGCGCCTTGCGGCCGTGCCAGCGTTGACAGGCAGGAGCATCCGGTATTCACTCCCAGGCATGGCGATCAAGCTCACGCGCTATATACGCCCGGAGTGCTTCCTTCATGACGTAGCAGCGAAGACACGCGAGGAAGCCCTCCAGAGGATCGTCCATGAGGCGGCGGCCAAGGGCCTGATCAAGGATGAGGCCGAAGTGTTCGGGAAGCTCCTGGAGCGGGAGAGCATCCAGACCACGGCCGTGGGCAATGGGATCGCCATCCCGCACTGCTTTACCGATGAGATTTCCGATCTGGTCATCATCGTTGCGCGCGCGCCGGGTGGCCTCGAGTTCGATTCCTTTGACGGAAAGCCCATCCGCGTTGTATTTCTGCTCATGGGCAACCGCCAGGAGCACAGCCTGCACCTGAAGGCCCTGGCGCGGATAGCCCGGCTCGTCAAGAGCACCGAGTTCATCGACAAGATCGTCTCCGCTGGCTCTGTCCAGGACATGGTCAGGGCGTTCGACGAAGAGGAGGCAAAGATCTGATGAAGCTTCTGGTCATTGTGCTCAACGCCACGGAGATGCTGGAAGAGGTTCTCGAAGGACTCATCGAAACGGGGATCAGCGGGGCTACGGTGGTGGACTCTGTGGGCATGGGACGCATCATCGAGGATGTCCCCCTGTTCGCCGGTATGCGCAGCCTTTTCCGGTCCGCCAAACCGCGAAACAACATCATCTTTTCGGTGGTCGCGGATTCACAGGCCCGCGAAGGAATGGACGTGCTGGAGAAGATCCTTGGCTGCTCGCATGAGAAAGGGAAGGGGATCGCATTTGTCCTTCCCATTGAATCAGTGATCGGGGTGGGGAAGCCTGACTAGGACGGCGCCCGCGCTATCTCAGAGTCACCAGCGAATCACATTCCCGCCGTAGGTCAGGCCCGCGCCGAAGCCGAATGTGACCAGGAGGTCCCCCTCCTTCACCAGGCCCTTGGCCTGCATCTCGGAGAGGGCAATGGGGATGGAGGCCGCCGATGTGTTGGCGTACTCCTCGATATTCACAAAGAACTTGGAGAGCGGGATCTTGGAGCGCTTGCTGGCCGCCTCGATGATGCGCACGTTCGCCTGGTGAGGCACGATCCAGGCCACGTCGTTCAGGCAGATCTTGTTCTTTTCCATTATGTCCACGATCCCCTCGGAGATCACCTTCACGGCGAAGTTGTAGACCTGGCGGCCGTCCATATGAAGGTAGGAAGCTGCCGGATCGAACGCCTCGTCAGTTATCGGGAGCCTGGATCCCCCGGCGGGCCGGTCAAGGAGCTGGGCACCGGAGCCGTCCGCGCGCAGGACGGAGGAGAGGATGCCCCGGTTGCCGTCACCGTTCTCCGCGGTGACAAGGGCGGCTCCAGCTCCGTCGCCGAAGAGGACGCAGGTGTTGCGGTCCTTCCAGTCGATGATCCGGCTCAGGAGCTCCACGCCGACCACCAGGACTTTCCTGGCACTGCCGGAAACTACGAAGTTGCGAGCCGTTTCCAGCCCGTAGATGAAGCCTGTGCAGCCCGCCCCGATGTCCATGGCAGCGGCCGAAGCGGCGCCGAGCTTGTCCTGGACGATGCAGGATACCGAGGGGAAGCCGATGTAGTCTCCGGAAATCGTGGCCACAAGCACGAGATCGATCTCCGCCGCTGGCACGCCGGTCTTTTTCAGCACCTTCTGGCATGCCTCCACAGCCAGGTCAGACGTGGCCATGGAGGGTCCGGCGATATGCCGGGAGCCAATCCCTGTGTGGGACCGGATCCATTCATCCGATGTATCGAGCGTTGTGGCCAGCTCGTCGTTGGTGATTCTACGCTCGGGGACCGCAAAATCGACTGCTTGAATGACTGCACGCATTTGTGGGCTCCGCCAAATAGTAATCTTATTCAAGAAATAGGGTCAATAGGCGGGAATTCTTAAAATACTAGTCTTTTCCGATCATGTTTACCGATTTCCATTCCCCATAAATAATTAGATGCGATTTTTCGCTTGTCTTGACCTCCATCTGTCCTGCGTGGTATTTTTGCCGCTACATGAAGAACTGCTTTCTCTTCCCCGGGCAGGGCAGCCAATATCCAGGCATGGCAAGGGATTTCTGGGAAAAAGTCCCCGCTGTCAAGGATTTGTTTACCAAGGCGTCCGATGCATCGGGAGCCGATGCTGAAAAGCTGTTGTTTGAATCCAGTGAAGAAGATTTAAAGGCAACAGACAAGACTCAGATCGCAATCACACTGGCAAACCTTGCGGCCAGCACGGCCCTGAAGGCTGCCGGGGTGGAGTTTCAGGGGTGCGCGGGCTTCAGCCTCGGGGAGTACGCCGCCCTGTGCGAAGCGGGGGTCATCAGGCTGCAGG
This sequence comes from Spirochaetia bacterium, assembly GCA_049515135.1. Lineage (GTDB taxonomy): Bacteria > Spirochaetota > Spirochaetia > SZUA-6 > Fen-1364 > Fen-1364. The sequence continues at coordinate 222,473 of JBEKUJ010000001.1, read as the reverse complement.
ACGTGTTTCCCATCGTGAAGACGCGCGGCATGCTCATGGAAAAGGCTGCCCGGTCTCTGGATGCGGGATCCGGGAAGCCCGGAATGGCGGCAGTGCTCGGCCTGCCCGCGGAAAAGGTGACTCTTGTGATGGAATCCCTCGCAGGAGCCGGAGTCTTCATTGCAAACCACAACAGCCCTACACAGGTTGTCGTCTCAGGCACGGCGGAAGGTCTTGCCAGGGCTGAAAAGGCCCTCAAAGAGGCAGGGGCAAGGCGATTCCATCGGCTCTCGGTTTCCGGCCCCTTCCATTCTCCGCTCATGGGCGAGGCGCGCCGGGCGTTCGACGAGGCGTTGGCCGGCTATGCGTTCTCCGATCCCCGGGTTCCAGTCTATTCCAACGTGACAGGGCGTGCCATTATGAGCGGAAACGAAGCCCGACGGCTGTGCGGGGAGCAAGCGGTGTCGCCCGTGCGGTGGGTCTCCGTGGAGCAAAGCCTGTTTTCCGACGGCTTTGACAGGTTTTTCGAGGCAGGGCCCGGGACTGTGCTTACCGGGCTGATGAAGGCCCTGCAACCGCACGCCGTCTGCCATCCGGCCGGCACGCTTTCGGGCATTGCCAAGGCCACCGGGGAAGACTGATGCTGCTCCAGGGAAAAAAGGCCGTCGTCACGGGAGGCTCGCGCGGAATCGGGAACGCCATCGTCCGCGAGTTCCTGAAGGAAGGGGCTACCGTCTACGCAGTGTCGCGCAAACAGCCGGAAGACGCGGGAGAGCTGGAGGCCCTGGCGCGCGACGGTGGCCGCTTCTTCTGGAAACAGGCGGACGTCACGGTTGAGCAGGAGATTGTGGGGGTACTGGAGAAGGTTGTTGCGGAGGCAGGCAGCATCGAGGTATTGGTGAACAATGCAGGCATCACGCGCGACGGGCTGATCTTCCGCATGTCAAGCGCGGACTGGAACCTGGTCCTGAACGCCAATCTCACCGCGGCGTTTTTCGCCTCGCGGCTTCTGGCGCGCTTCATGATCAAGCAGAAGGCCGGTTCCATCGTGAACATCTCCTCCGTGAGCGGGATCATGGGGAACGCCGGCCAGACCAACTATTCCGCGTCCAAGGCCGGACTCATCGGATTTTCCAAGAGCCTGGCGCGGGAGGTTGCCTCCCGGGGCGTCCGCGTGAACGCCATCGCACCGGGCTTCATAGAGACCGACATGACAAGGGTGCTCCCCGACAAAGCGCGTGAGGAACTGCTCTCCCTGATCCCCCTGGGACGGGCCGGCTCTCCGGACGACGTGGCTGCCCTTGCGGCCTTTCTGGCTTCCGATCGGGCCGCGTACATCACGGGGCAGGTTTTTCCCGTCGACGGCGGGATGTGCATGTGATTGCAAGGAGACAGCATGAATAGAAGAGTTGTGGTGACCGGCATGGGGACGGTGAATCCCCTCGGCAACAACGTGAACGAATTCTGGAAAGCCATCAAAGCGGGAGAGAACGGCATTGGGAAGCTCACGAGGTTCGAGTCCAACGGATATACCTCCAAGGTGGCTGGTGAGGTGAAGGACTTTGTCCCTGAGAGGATCCTGGAGGCAAAGGAAGCGCGCCGCATGGACCGCTTCACCCAGTTCGCCATGGTGGCCTCCCTGGAGGCGATGAGCGATGCAAGGCTCGCCGTGGGAGACACCGACCCCGAGCGATTCGGGATCGTCCTTGGCAACGGGATCGGCGGCATTGAGACCCTTGAAGCGCAGTGCCGGCGGATCTTCGAAAAAGGGCCCAAGTCGGTCCATCCCCTGTTCGTGCCCATGATGATCGCCAACGAGGCCCCCGGCAATGTGGCCATCCGGCTGAAAGCCTTCGGTCCTTGCCGGTGCGTGGTCACAGCATGCGCATCGTCAAACGACGCCCTTGGAGATGCCTGGAGGATGATCCGCGGAGGCGAAGCAGAGGTCATGCTGGCAGGCGGCACGGAGGCCCCGCTGACGGGGCTGGGCTACTCGGGCTTCTGCTCCCTGCAGGCCGTCAGCACGCGAAACGACGAGCCCGACAAGGCAAGCCGCCCTTTCGACAAGGACCGCGACGGGTTCGTCATGGCGGAAGGGGCCGGCGTCCTGGTGCTTGAGGAGCTGGAGCACGCCAGGAAGAGGGGCGCAACGATCCTTGCCGAGATGGTGGGGTATGGAGCCACCTGCGACGCAAACCACCTCACCGCTCCCCATCCCGAGGGACGGGGGGCAATCAAGGCCATGCTCATCGCCCTGGACTCAGCAGGTCTTGCCCCGCAAGACATCGACTATGTCAACGCGCACGGGACGTCGACCCAGATCAATGACCCCATCGAGACTCGCGTCATCAAGGCAGTCTTCGGGGAGCACGCGGCAAAGCTCAAGGTATCATCCAGCAAGTCCATGACAGGCCACCTCCTGGGAGCGGCGGGAGGCGTGGAGGCGATTGTGACGATAAAGGCGTTGCAGGACCAGTACTTCCCGCCCACGCGAAACCTCGACAACCCCGACCCCGAGTGCGACCTTGATTACGTGCCGCACAAAGGCTACCAGGGGCGGATCCGTGCGGCCATGTCCAACGCGCTGGGATTCGGCGGCCACAACGCCATCGTGATTTTCAAGGAGTACACGGCCTAACCTCGAGAGGCCAGCCTAGCAGCGCAAGACAACCCATCACGTAGAGTGCGGCTTGCTTCTTCAGGAGGAGCGGGTCAACGCGCCCAACGCAAGGGAATACAGCTTGTTTCTTGCCGAGTCGCTCCGCGAGGCGAGAACGATAGGGCATCGCGCCCCCATCACGATTCCTGCTTCTTCCGCCTTTGCGAAGAAGATCAGCGCTTTGTAAAGGATATTGGCGGCCTCTATATTCGGCGCCACGAGTATGTCCGCGCGACCTGCCAGATCGCCTGTAATGCCTTTGTGCCGGGCCGCCTCCACGCTGACCGCGTTGTCAAGGGCCAGGGGACCTTCCACCCGCGCCCCGCGGATGGCCCCCCGGTCAGCCATCTTGGCAATGCATGCCGCGTCCACGGTGGCTGGCATGTCAGGGTTCACTGTTTCGATTGCGCACAACATGGCCACGACAGGATCCGGCACACCGAGCCTGTGCGCTACGTCGACCGCGTTCTGCACGATATCGATCTTCTGATTGTAGTCAGGGGCAATGGTGAGAGCTGCGTCGGTGACAAAGAAGAACCGCTCGGATTCGGGGAAACGGAAGACTCCGACGTGGGAGAGGGTTCGTCCTGTGGCAAGGCCATTTGACTTGTTGAGCACAGCACGCAGGAGGTCAGCGCTCTGAAGAAGCCCCTTCACGAGGATGTCCCCCTGCCCGTTGGCCACTATCCTGACAGCCTCTGTGGCAGCCTCTGCCGCTGTCCGGGTATCAGCGATTTCCCAGTCTTTGAGGGACACGCCGCGCTCCTGGGCCGCTTTTTTTATCTCATTCCCCGGTCCGACCAGCACGGGCTTGGCGAACCCGGCGCGGTCCGCCTGCGCCAGAGCTTCCAGGATTGTCGAGTCCGCGGCCTGGGCCACGACGAATCGGACAGGACCTGCCCTGCGGGCGTTCTCCATAATCTCTTCGAAAGTTGTCATGGTCTGCCCAGTATACCATGCGTGCGGGAAGGCGTGCAGCGAACGGCGCCGGGCGAGTTTCGCGCGGGACGCACGGTGAAGTCCGGCTATTGGGGGATCGCCGTCGGGTTGGTATTCGTTCTCAACGGCAAGGTCCACTACGGTGAGGGCTTGAGTTTGCCACTCTGGGAGACAAAGCGGTTGCCTGCGGTACGGCTGGCATATTCCTGGAACGCTTCTTTTCGATTCCTGATGTCGTGGACAGCACGGAGCAGAAGATAGCTTCCAAGATTGGCGCTCTCTGCAAACCGAGCCAGGGCTGAGCTTGCCGCCTCAGCCTTGACTGCCCCCTTTGGGGTTACTTTTTCAATTCGACTTTTTCCTTCTCAATTCAAGATGCAATTTATATGCCAAAGCAAATTGAGCTTTTTGAGCCTAAAACCCTCTTGGAGACAGGATTTATGCCCAATTCTTCGATCTTGAAGACACGCTTTTCGTAAAATACGAAGTTTCTTCGCGTTTTGCGAAAAATTTCCAAGTTTTGTCTTGCGCCGGCCGTTTGGCTCCGGTATAGTTTTTAGCAATCAAGATGGCGGTACAAAAGCCGGGCGTTAAAGTCCTTGTCGTGGATGATGAGCCGATCATCGTCGAATCAATCAAGGATTACTTTCAGGACCTGAACATCACCGGCTTCGCCGACCCCGCTCTGGCCTTGCGGTCTCTTAAGTCCGATTTCTTCGACATCGTCCTTGTGGATTACCGCATGCCGGGTCTTTCCGGATTAGACCTTCTCATCGAGGCGCGGAGGCTTTCCGCGTACAGGTTCGGCATCCTGCTCACGGCGTATGCGGACAAGGACCTTCTGCGCCAGTTCATAAACCAGAACCTGATCCAGAAGGTGCTGGAGAAGCCCCTTGACCTCGAGGAGCTGGGCCGGGTCCTTGAGAACGCCATCGTGGAATGCGAGCGGGCGCGCGCTGACCAGGCGGAAGTGGAAGAGCTCAAGAGGGACTACCAGAAGCTCATGGCGGATCCAGGGAGCGTCCTCTCCCGGGTCGTTGGGGCGAATGCGGGCATCGCCGTATCCATGGAAAGGGCGCAGCAGTTCGCAAACACGGATGAGAACGTCCTGCTCACCGGGGAGACCGGAACGGGAAAAGAGCTCTTCACCCGCGTTATTCACGGATGCAGCCGCCGAAAGAATGGGCCGCTCGTCAAGATCAACTGCGGCGCAATCCCGGAGTCGCTCATCGAAAGCGAGCTGTTCGGCTCCTCGCGCGGGGCATTCTCCGGGGCGTACAAGGACCGCAAGGGGAAGATCGAAGAGGCCGACGGCGGGACCCTTTTCCTGGATGAGGTGAGCGAGCTCAAGCTGGAGCTGCAGTCCCGGCTCCTCCACGTGGTCCAGGACAAGACCGTGGAGCGGGTGGGAAGCAACAGGCCCATCCGCGTGGACTTCCGGCTCATCGCCGCCTCAAACCGCAATCTGCAGGAGGAGTCGGAGAAGGGATCCTTCCGCAAGGACCTGTATTTCCGCCTTGCCACCCTCCACCTCCATCTCCCTCCGCTTCGGGAGCGAAAAGACGACATCCCGCTCCTGGTGGACCACTTCCTCGATGTGTTCTGCAGGGAGCTCAACAGGCGCAGGCCGGGCATTGACGCTCAGGTCCTGAGCCGACTGGTGGAGTACCCGTGGCCGGGCAACGTGAGGGAGCTCGAAAACACCCTCAAGCGCGCCCTGATCATGACGGATCCTCAGGCAAAGACGCTTGGTGAATCGGCGTTCGAAGGCGTTCTGGTTCCCCGCGAAAAGTCCGTGGATTCCATTGACCAGGCCCTGGACCTGATCTGCAGGCAGCTGCAGGACGGGTCAGCGTTGCTGGACACGGTGGAAGACAAGATCATCGAGGCAGTGCTTCGCCGGGCTGGGGGGTCCGTCATGGAAGCGGTGAGACAGTCGGGAATCCCGAAGGACCGGTTCTACCGTCTGGCCAAGCGGCAGCCGGTCAGCACGACGGGGCCCTGATCTTAAAGCCCGCTCGGCCGTCCGTGGTGGAGGCTGCGGCCAACTCCCATCCCATGCTCATGGCAAGCTCTTTTGCCGCGTACAAACCGATGGCAGATTGGCCCGGCTGCGAGGCAAAGAACGGCTCGAACATCCTGTCGATTGTCACCGCCTCAGGTGACGGTCCTGCATAGCTCACCGTGATCTCCGTGGCCGGTCGGGATGCCGTAGCATGCGCCGGCCTGGCGGCGACCTCCACCTGGCCTTTCTCCCCCAGCGCCGCTGCAGCGCTGGAGACGAGGTTTTCCAGCACCCGTTGCGCAGCCCGTGCGTCTCCCAGGACCTTTGTTCCGGGCTCCACTCTGACAATGACATCCACTCCGCTCGGGACGCTGCTGCGGCCCAGGGCATGCGCGAGCAGCAGGACGTCCAGAGGGGATCTCTTCAGCTCGGGTCTGGAGAGGACGAGCTCGGCGTCCACGAGGGTCCTCTCGATCCGCGCCGCCCCCTCCTCCGCGTAGCGCAGGTACGTGACAATGCGGTCATCCTGGCCGAACCCCCTTCCCTCCAGCAGCTTTCTCAGGTTGGTCACGGGGCCCGTGACCGCCGAAAGGGGATTGCGAATGGCATGCGCCAGCCCCCCGAGGAACGCCTCGAACGCGCGCGTTCGATCAAGCTCCCGCAGGCGCTTCTCCTCCTCTGATCTGCGGATCAGGTTGTACAGCTTGAGCGCCAGCTCATCGATGAGGAACGGCTTCACAACGTAGTCCGCAGCCCCGTCGGCAAGACGGAGAAGCCGCTCCTGGGGGTCGCTCATCGCGGTGATGAATATGAACGGAGCGCGCGCGAACCGTGTGTCGGCCCTTACCCTGCGGAAGAGCTCGTTTCCGTCCATGCCGTCCATCATCAGGTCAGAGACGATACCCCGGCAGTCGCCCATCCCCTCGAGGCATGACATTGCCTCGATCCCATTGGCGGCGGCGCGAACCGGGAAGGTCTCGGAAATGCGCGAGCAGAGCAGGGACCGCAGGTCCGGATCGTCCTCCACGACAAGGATGGCGGGGCCGTCGATTTCCCGCGCAGCCTCCGGCAGGACCGGGGTTGCGTCGATGCGCTGCGCGGACACGGTCTCCACGGGAGCGGTCCGGCGCCTCCATACCGGTCCGGCGGCGGCTTTCAGCGTTTCCAGCGGGAAACGAACGACCAGGGAAGTCCCCTTGTCAGGGACCGAATCGATCGAAATGGATCCGCCGAGTGAAGCAACCGTGCTCTTGACCAGAGCCAGGCCCATGCCGATCCCCTGCGCGTTCAGCTTCGGCTGTGACACCCGGTAGTAGGGCAGGAAGACCTTTTCCTGCTCCACGGGAGCGATCCCGATCCCGGTGTCGCTCACCACCAGCTCCGCGACCCCCGCGGCGCGGCGTGCCTCGATCCGAAGGCCGCCTCCCGGCCTGTTGTACTTGATTCCGTTGTCGGCAAGATTGTCCAGGACCCGCTCGACAGCCGCAGGTGCGGCGTGCACGACAAGGTTGTCCTCCACGACAATGGTGATTCCGATGCCGGCCCGCCGCGCCGTGGGCTCCAGGAGGAGCGTGCGGGAACGGACGATCTCCGACAGGTCCGCGGGCCCCCCGCCGTAGACCTCGATTCCCCGGGAGAGCCTCTGCACGTCGAAGAACTGCGTGACATCGCGCACCAGCTTGTCCACGCTTTTCCTGATAACCTTCAGGCTCTCGGAGGGCTCGACGGTCCGCGCGTATTCGTCGAGGTAATTCGAGATGAGCGTGAGCGGAGTCCGGATCTCGTGCGAGATATTGACGAAGAAGTCCGTCATGGCAAGGTTGAGCCTGTTTGCCCGCTCCCGCTCCGTGCTCAGAAACGAGATTCGGTCTCCGAGGGCAAGGGAGAACAGGAGAGCCATCGCAGCAAACGAGAAATAGAAGCCCACCATGGAAAGCGGGATGTTCGCCGCAAGTCTGAAATAAGCGCTGGCGACGAGGAAGACTACGACGAGCGGCCCTGCAACTCCGATTGCAAAATACCGGGCAGGCCGAAACCCCTGCTTGAGCGACACGACGATCGCGGAAACCATGAAGCCGAACAGGATGAAGAGGGTGACCGAAATGATGGCAAGGAAAGAGGGGAGACGGGCTATCACCTGGACGGGGAAGAAGATTGCCTGGACGAGCGTCATGAGGAAAATGGCGCGGTCGAGCCGGGGGGCGGTCTTCTTCAAGCCAAGGAAGTTCCTGGTAAAGCTGTATGCGAAAATGATCGTCAGATCATCCAGCAGACCGAAGGTGAAGGGGGTGGAAATCGAAGCCCACCCCGGCAGGAGATAGAGCCCTGCCACTCCATCCCAGAGGGCCAGTGCCAGAGAAAAAACGAGGATGATGAGTGAGTACCACAGGTAGCTCCAGTCGCGAAGGGAGAAGAAGAGAAAGAGGTTGTAGATCCCCATCAGGAGGATGCCGCCGTAGTAAAGGCCATACAGCAGCCGCTGCGTGGCCCTCCAGTCATCAAAAAGCTCCCGCGGCCACAAGTCGAAATTGGGCTTTTCCATTCCGACACTCACCCCGGGGGGCGAGGGCGCGCCGGTGATTGCTACCAGGTACTCTCTGCCCGCTCCGGCAGGGACGGACAGAGGTGTCGAAAGCCGAAGGTCCCGCATGGGACGCAGGTCCCGGGGAATGAGCCTGGACAGGACCGCGATTTCGCGTCGGCCCTGACCGTTCAACTCGTACAGTGTGACGTAGGAATCGTCATCCGTGAACACTGAAAAGATGAAATCGCTATCGTGGGATTCATTGCGGACTGAAAACCTGAACGCGCGCTCGCCAGGGAGGGCCAATTCAGGAGAGAAACGCAGATTCTCATCCGAAAGGCGGTGGCGTACCGGGGAATTGCCTAGGACTACAACGCCCGGATCCCGCTCCTGCGCTCCCAGCGCTGAGAAAGGAGAAATGAGAGCAAGGGCGCACAGCCCCTGGAGCAGGATGGGGACGAACCTTTTCACTGCGGCTGCATTATAGCCCCGTCTCCGGCTTCACGCCATGCTTTTGCATGTCTCAAAGGGTGACTTCAAAAGCTGAAGGCGGCGGCATGGATTCGAGTGAGCCATGAGCACGCATCAACTCCCGATCGACCATCGTCTTGCCATAGCCCCCGTTTTCTCTATCCTTTCTTTTTCGGCCGGGCCATGGTCCAGATTGCGGGCTCCGCCATTCCCAGGCCAGCGCTCTGTGGCATCGAAAGCCCGCGGATAGACCTCCTTCTTCTGGCCGCCAGGTGAGCGCTGCGGTCCCCTGCTGGCGGTCTCCGTTCAGCTGCGCTCTTCTCCTGGTCGACAAGCTTCACTCGGCTGCTGTCTCCTTTGTCGATTGTCCCCTGGCAGCCAGGATCAGGACCTGGAGGAACGAGGATTTGCGCCTTTTGCAAGCGCTGGTGTGCGGTCGGTTCTCTTCTCCTCACTCCGGCCCGTTCAGTCATTCGTGACGTGTTTCGCCAGTCATGATTTAAGGTAAAATGTTGACACGCCGCGCCTGTTCGTCGAAGATCACAGCACAGAGGCTGCAGTTGGAAGCTCCGGGAGGTTCTGAACAATTATTGTCGCATGCCATTTGAACACTGCGATACGAGGAGTTGAAATGGCGCGCACAGTTATGAAATGAAGCACTATCCATATGTCATTGTGGGAGCCTCTATTGCTGGGCTGTCCGCGGCCGGGGCCATTCGCTCGCGAGGCTCTACTGGACTAATTCTCCTGGTCCATGGAGAGAACCACCTTCCGTACAAACGTACTCAGCTGTCCAAGCAGTTGGCTCGTGGCTTTTCCGGTGAAGAACTTGCTATCCATGCCGAGGAATGGTACCCCGCAAACAAGATCGCGCTTCTTCAGGGGACGCGAGCAGTCTCGGTCGAGCCTTCCTCACGAGAGCTGTTTTTGAGTACCGGCGAAGTCATAGGGTACGAGTCTCTCCTGATTGCTACGGGCGCTGCGCCTGCCATCTTGGATATTCCGGGCGCGCAACATCTTAACTACCTGCGTTGGATCGATCAGGCCGAGGTGATGGCCCAACGGCTGGGGGTAATAGGAACGGCAATTTCCGTCGGGTTTGGAGTCCAGGGCATAGAACTCGCCGATCAATTTTCGTCGGCGGGGATAGGAACGTCGCTTGTGGGACGTCAGGACATTCTCATGGCGGGATATGTCGATCCTAACGCCAGTCAACGTCTGGAAAAGCGGATATGCGCGGCAGGGGTGGACGTGCTGCGCTGGGGAAGAATCCTCGAGATACAGAGAAAAAGCGGCAGGTATCGACTAATTGCACAGGGAGGCGAAATCGATTCCGAAATGGTGACCGTCTCTGTAGGGGCCACATCGATGATCGATTTGGCCGTTTCTGCCGGGATCCCACTTCAAAATGACAAACGTCATGGCGTGAAAGTCCAGCGTGACATGAAGACGGGGGTCGAGGGAATCTACGCCGCAGGCGACTGTGCGGCAGCCTTGCCGGGCACCTCGTGGGGGCTTTGGCACTCAGCTGAAAACGTTGGAATGATCGCCGGGATCAACATGGCAGGAGGAGATTTGCGGCCGGAGCCGAGGCCGCATCGCCTCAAGTGTGAAGCCTTTGGCGGATATCTGTTTTCTTTGAACTACGACAGTGTCTCTTCGGACGAGAGGGCGGAGCCTCGAGTGCTCTGCAACACACCAAATCTCTACCTTAGAGTATGGGAACGTGAAGGACACAGCGCAGGTGCGGTACTGGATATGTATCCCAATCCTGGGCCCTCGCTGGTCAAGCCTCTGGGAAAGCATCTGGAGAAGTTAGTCCTGGAGGGGGCCAAGGCGAAAGACATCCCTCAAGCACTCGGAATATAGCCGTGCGAGGAGCTAGTGGGAATCGCACAGCGAGACATGTGAAATGGGTGGATCAGCCAATTCTTCCCCCATAATAGTCTCAGACTGAGGAAGTAGAGCGGGCCTTCATTTGGTGCGATCAAGCGATTCTTTCCATGAGAAGAGGGGTCGGGAGGGCAGGTCGTCTTAAGGGGCTCACCACCCATCAGAGTGTTCAATTTTCAACCGTGAAAACTGTTCAATTTTCGTCCGTAATTGACATCCATCCGCTATATTCTACGCAGAGCTATCTTGCTTGGCAATGACCAGATATGCTCTAAGCTATGAGTTCGGACCCTCAAGAAGTGTCTCAAGAGCGCACAGCCGATGTGTCAGCCATATTCGAGGTCATGATGTTTATGAGAAATTTAAAATTAAGGAATGGTGTGAAGGCACAACTTGTAGGGAAAGGGGATCGAAGCCATTGAGATGGACTGCAGTTCGGAGCTTGGTCGAGATTTTCGTAGCCAAAGTATAAGGTCAAAAGTATTTTTAACTAGATTTCGTTATCATAGGTTGGGCATCTAAGTCAAGTTCATTCGGTTCGCTTTGGAGTGGATTTCCGTTTAAAAGGCTTCCTTTCCCCTGCCGTTATAGATTTCTTTGCCTTGGAGAAAGTGCCATAGTAGATATCTTCAAGTTGTTCGTTTGTATAAAAAGTTCTCTGTCCCTTCCTCTGCCCTTTGATTCCAAGTCGGCTTACCCTTGTTCTGAAGGATGATAGTGTCAAGCGCATCATAAATGCGCCTTGAACTGCCGAATACAACCGCTCTTCTTTTGGCACGTGTGGTTTTCTCCTACAAAGGCATACTAAAAGACCAATAACAAATTGTAAAGCTCAAAAGCGATCCTGATGCAAACAGGACTCATCCCTGTGAAAAGGTCAGAACAAGGAAGATGTATACCAAAGCTGATGCCCTCAAGGTTCTAAACAACCCCTTCCCGAAAACGACGATGAAAGCAAAGAAGTCAAGAAAGGATGTCGGTAATGGGACCCTGGACGTGAAATCTGGAAGGCTTCTTCCCCACGATCCTACGCACATGATCTCTATGGTAGCTCCGGTTACCTATGATCCAAGCGCGAAATGTGCGCGCTGGCAAAGCTTCCTTGAAGAAATCTTTGAGGCGCATCCAGTGCTTATTCCGTTTGCTTGCCAGCTTTGTGGGTATTGTCTAACAGGCGATACATCGGGTCAGTTTTTCCTGTTGCTCTACGGGACAAGCGCAAATGGGAAGACAACGCTACTATCCTCCTCGACTTGAACTGTTTCTAGGGCAGCACTGATAACTTTTGATCACTGTGGAGAAAGGACATCTAGTCTACATTAGAACAAGGGAATGTCAAGCAAGCGGGTGCCCGTCATTTATCTTCCAGCGTCCAGCCATGCTCAAGAAAATATGAATGGATACACTCTACCTCCGCCATGTTCAGTTCGTCATGCATACTGGTTCCGTGGATCATCGCTGTATCCTCATTTGGCACGTAGTCACAATCAACTTCATGGGTGGCGCAGTGTCTTTGTGCTTCCTCGAATTCTTTCGCAATATCCGTAGTTTCGTCCCAAACGCACTGGAAGTAATACCCGAGTTCAGTGCGAATAGTCGTAAGAGTTTTCAATGCTCGGCTCCTAACACTCCTATGCTCGTTCTGAAACTTTTCAAAAAGCTGTTATGCCTTATGTCGCTTTGCAGCGCCTTTCCCCTTAATCGCTTTTCTTCTTGCCGCCTTTCCCTTTTTCGAAGGGATACCGTTATAAACATCTTCTAACTGCTTCTTTGTGTAGAACACTTTTCGTCCCTGCTTCAGCCCCTTGATTCCTAACTTGCTCACCTTTGTCCTGAAGGAAAAGAGCGTCAAGCGTGTTGCATATGCTGCCTCTTCGGACGTAAACAATCGCTCCTGCTTTGCCATTTGCGGTGTCCTCCTGGTGTTAAGGAATGCTAAACGAACAGCAGAGAGTCGTAAAGCCCAAAATCAAGGCTAGTCAATATCGCGAACTTATGCAAATTTGACGCGACTATTTGACCTTGAAGCCCTCAAGATGTAAGCTGATTCACCGGCTTCTTGAACTGATAGGCAGGAGGCAATATGTCGTTGCGAACCAAATTAACGGTAGGGCTTAGTTTCCTATTCTTTATCATATTTGCCCTTGCGATTTATAGCTCGTTCGACATTCAAGGGCTGTCGAGAGATGCTGAGAAAATAATAAAGGACAACTATGACTCTCTGGTCTATTGCAAAAACATGCTCGTTGCTTTGGATGATATGCGAACCGGTATCAGTAGCATGGTCTTTGGCTCAAATCAAATCAAGTTGTCGGATTACTATTCGCATCTGTTTGAAACCAGCAAGTCTACATTTGAAAGTAGCCTGAGCGATGAAAAAAGCAATATTACTGAGATAGGTGAGAAGGATTACGTGGAGGAATTGACTAATAACTATAACCTCTACTTGAACCTCAGTCTGGAAATACTCAGAAAAGGAGCAACTTCTGGTCTGTATTTCAACGATTTTCTGCCAGCCTATGCAAGCGCCAGACAAGCAGTTATTAAGATTAACGACCTAAACATGCAAGCTATCCAACGTAAAAGCTTATCGACCAAGCACAATGCCGGGAATATGGTGGATGCTATGGCTGTTGTTGGAGCAATATGCATGTTGCTAGCTTTTTTCTATTTCTGGTATTTCCCGTTCTATATCTCCAATACAACGGCGTATCTTGCAAAGAGGATGAAAGAGTTGCTTGAAAAGAACGGAATAGAGATGAAAGTTGGAACAAAGGACGAAAGCTTTGTCCTTTTGCAGTCGATTAATCTTCTTGATCAAAAACTCGCGAAAATGAAAGGGCTGGAGGAGATACTAAGAGAGTGACTCTCAAGGTGACCTTTTGGCGCGGTCCTTTTGCTTATCTTAGGACGGAGAGCGCGGTGAAAGATGGCAACATAGTGGCGATTTTTACGCTGATGGCTGATGGGTCGGTTGATGCATTTCGATACTAAGGAGAGTGATTGTGCCTCGATTGACAGTAGCGAACGACGTAATCCATTACACAATCGCTTACAGTTCAAGAGCCAAGCACAAGAGGATCGTTATTGCACCATCTGGGGTCAAAGTGGTTCTTCCTCAAGGATCGCGAGAAGACGAGGCAATTGAACTTATCGAGAAAATGAAGAGAAGGGTCTATTTTGCCAGGGAAAGGGTTCTTAGGCAGGAAGACAGGTTCAAGAGCCTCACAGATATTGAGTATATCTCAGGAGCAAGAATACCGTTATTAGGGAGCGAAATACGACTGACCGTATTCCCAGAAAAGAGGAAACGATCTCGTGTTGAATACGATGGCAGTTTATCAGTGAGAGTTCAGAATGGACTAACGTCTCAGGAAATGGAGAAGGAAGTCAAGAAAAAGGTTGAAGCTTGGATTAAGGAGCAAGTTCTCCAGAAAACTTTAGAAATCATACAAGTCTTTGGAAAGAGAATTGGCATACTCCCCAAGGGATTGAAGATCAAAGCGCAAAAAAAGCTTTGGGGAAGCTGTGGAAGAAATCATGTAATAAATCTGAATTGGAGGCTTGGTCTGTTTCCCAAGGAGGTCTTGGAATACGTTGTTGCTCACGAGATGTGCCATTTGCGGCACATGAACCACTCGAAAGTCTTTTGGAATCTTGTTGAATCTCTAGTGCCTGAATATGAAAGGCATAGAGATTGGCTAAAGTTTAGAGGGTATGGGGAGAACTAAAGGCTTCAGGATTCAGGGTTAGGAAGAATTGAGACGTTGCGGACATGTTGTAGTATTAGCGATCCGAGCGTGTCGTTGATATTTGCCCGAAATGGCAAAGCTGATGAGCCTTAGGAAATGCTTTTTCGCTCTTCTAATCGCCTTGGATTTCAACATCTAACTTGGTTGCCCAATATTTCGAACATTCCAGTTCGACATATTTGCAGGCTGGTTTGGGATTCTACCCGTATTTGACCTATGGCTCCGCTGTTGATGCTTCCCTTGCTAGCACGTCTCGTTTTCAGCTTGATCTGAATGTTCATTTAGGATGGGCTATCACACGATCCTTGTATCTGGTGGGTGGATACGATGGCGTCTTGGATGAGATATTTACAAGCGGTACTTATTCCAATCAAATATCATCTTCTCTCTTTTCTTTAGGCGTTCGTATTTACCCGTTCGTGAATAGGCTGGTGATTGGCGCAGATGTTGGGGTGTCGATGGTGAATGGCTTTACTGCTTTGGGGTACGGATTTGGGGGTATTGTTGCTTGGGACTTTTCACCATTTGGTCTGAACTTTGAAGTTGGAGCACGAACCCTCTACCTTAATTTCAATTTTTCCTCGCCATCATATATGTTTGCTGTGATGCCTATCATCTGCTTTGTCATACGGTAATCTGAACGTGCTGTCTTGTTGAATCCTCTAGGTTCGCCGCCACCTTCTCTTGGAGTTGGCTTACTCTTCGGTTGTAGGGCTGCGACCCTTATCTCCGCATCAAGGAGTTCTCGCTGGATTGACTGAAGCACCGGGATGAGGTGTTATGAAGAGAACCGTTGATGCTTGAAAGCTCAAGTCGTCGGTTTCGCTACAAAAACAGAGTCCTCCAATACCAGGACCGCATTTAGCTCTGAGATTGGGGGACTGGTGTACCGATCTGTCATCGCCGAGGTCTTGTGTCCCATGATAGCGCGAGTTAGTGAATCTGGGATGACACGGGTGCGACAGAGTGTGTTGAAGAAGTACTAAGCGCGGTTCTGTCAGCCCAAGAGTATCTTACTTCTCTGAGGCTATCGTGGATGCAACCGAATTTGATAGCCTTGATCTCCCCGAGGCGCATACCAGTTGTTGCCGCAAGTAGGTTCATCGTAAACTTGCGGAAGTCATTGTTCCAAACTTTGGAAAGAGCCGAGTCGGCGAAGAGTTTTCTTGCCTCGGCTGGGGAGAGGATAGTTTTTGACTTCGGTGTTTCGTGGAGAACGCCGATGTCGACGCAGGGGTTGCTTTGGATGTATTCCTCGCGTACAGCTTGCTTGAACATGACTTTCAAAGTCGCTAGAGATCGGTTGATCGTTGCTGGATTCAGGGTGCCTTCCTCGTAAAGTCTGTTCTTCCAATTCCGGTAAGGAATTATATGCCGGCGGTCGGACTTGAACCGACACGGAGGTTGCCCCCCACCAGATTTTGAGTCTGGCATGTCTGCCATTTCATCACGCCGGCTTCCAACGGAGGATAGCGTTGCCACGGGGGGCTGTCAACTTTGCGGGATTTCTCATACCATGTCCCTGGGACACCCGTATGACTCCGACCACACGTGCCCTGCGTCGGCGGTTCATCGTCGCCTTCCTTTGCGCAGCGTCGCTCTTCCCCACCTGGTCTTCTCCTCGCCTGCAATACAATCCCTCCGTTGTGATCATTGACTCCTACCACAACGGCTTTGTCTGGTCGGACCAGGAGCTGCAAGGCCTTACGGCAAGGCTCAGGGAAGCGTATCCGGGCGCTGACCCGCTGATCGAATACATGGACGCAAAGCGCCGCGCGGACGCGCAGAACATGCTCCTGGTGAAGGACTACCTGGAGCGCAAGTATGGCGGTTTCAGGCCGGACGTCGTGGTTGCGCTGGACAATCCCGCCCTCGAGATGCTGTTCAAGTATCACGAAGAGCTCTTCAGCGGCGCGCCTGTGGTTTTCGCGGGCGTCAGCGATTTTTCCTCCATGACGGTGCCGGCCGGCGTTCATGTGACCGGCGTCGCGGAAGTGACTGACCTTGCGGGCACTCTCGGTATCGCCCTGGCCCTGCACCCGGGCGCGCGGCACGTGCTCATGGTGAGCGACGACACCTCCAGCGGCAGGGCCGTGCAGAGGGAGGCAGAGACCGCAGTGCGTCAGCTCTCCAGCCGCGCCGCTTTCGAGTTTCTCCCCCCGTCCACCTGGGAGGAGGCCGTTGCCCGAATCTCTGCCCTGTCGGCAGACTCCCTCCTCATGATCCTTTCCTACGCCACGGACCGGACCGGCCGGAGCCTCTCCCTCGCCGCGAGCACGCGGTTGCTTACCTCGCGCTGTCCCGTGCCGGCGTACGCCCCGCATGAGACGCGGCTTGGCTACGGCGTTGTCGGCGGGTTGATGTTGTCCGGGGTCAAGCACGGAAGGCGCGCAGGGGATCTTGCGGTGCGGGTTCTCTCGGGGGAGGACCCCTCCTCAATTCCGGTCGACATGAGGAGCTCCTCCGTTGCTCTTTTCGATTACAACCAGCTTGTTCGATTCCACATACCCATGCTCCTTCTGCCCAAAGGGAGCCTTGTCATCAACAGGCCCATGACAGTGTTCGGCCTGTATCCGGTTTTTTCGGGAGTCATGACGGGCGTGGTGGTCCTCCTGGTGGGATTTGCCTGCCTGCTCGTGGCCAGCGTTTTTCGCCGTCGGGAAACGGAGAGGGACCTGCGCGCCAGCGAAGCCAACCTCAGCGCCCTCATAGAAACAACGGATGACTGCTTCTGCTCGTGCGACAGGGAAGGGTGCCTGATCGCCTTCAACGCGGCTTTTGCCAGAATCCTTCACGAGTACGCGGGAATCGAGGTGCGCGCGGGGATGCGCTACCATGAGCACCTTCCGCTGAGCGCGCGCCAGACCCTCCAGCACCTTACGGAAAAGTGCGTCGCCGAGGGAAAAGTCACGGACGAGTATTCGGTGGACATCACGGGGCAGCAGCGGTTTCTCGAAGTGTCCGTCTACCCAATCCGCGAGGGACGGGAAGTGATCGGCACCGTTGAGTTCGCGCGTGACGTCACGGAGAAGAAGCGCGCGGAGCAGGCCCTGCGGGAGTCTCAGGAAGAGCTGCTTCAGGCCAGGAAGATGGAGGCGGTGGGGCGGCTTGCCGGCGGCATCACGCATGATTTCAACAATCTCCTGACGGTCATCAAGGCATACGCCGACATGGCCGTTGAAAGCCGGGACGACGGTGCCGCGCTGCTCGAAGACCTGAGGCAGATCCAGAACGCGGTGGGCCGCGCTGCCTCTCTCACCTCGCAGCTGCTGGCCTTCAGCCGCAAGCAGGTCCGTTCTGCTCATGTTGTGAGCCTGAATGTGCTCATCGCGGAAATGACGAAGATGCTCGGCCGCGTGATCGGCGAAAACATCGAGCTGCGCACGCAGCTCTCGGAAGGATTGTGGAGCGTGCGGGCGGATGCCGCGCAGATCCAGCAGATCATCATCAACCTCGCGTTGAACGCGCGGGATGCCATGCCCCGGGGAGGACGGCTTACCATAGCCACGGTGAACTCCCCCGGCCCCGGGGGGATTGCGCCCATGGTCCCTGCATCCAGCGATGATTCAGTTGTCCTGACAATCTCCGACACAGGGCGGGGGATGGATGAAGAGACGCTCTCTCACCTGTTCGAGCCGTTTTTCACGACAAAAAATGAGGGCAGGGGGACGGGGCTGGGGCTCTCCACTGTCTACGGGTTTGTAAAGCAGAGCGGCGGGTCGATATCCTGCACCAGCCGTCCCGGCGAAGGGACGACCTTTCACATCCGTTTCCCTCGTGCAGATGCGCGCAACGAGGTGCCCGGAGAGTCGGTAGATGTCAGAGTGGATTCTCCAGGGAGCGGAACAGTCCTTATTGCCGAGGATGAAGACGCGGTGAGGGCCTTCCTGGCGCGAACGTTGTCAGCGGCAGGCTATTCCGTGACTGAAGCGAAGAACGGAGCGGCAGCTCTGGAAGCCCTCGGCGGGCTCTCCGGCGTCGACCTCATCGTAAGCGATGTAGTCATGCCCCTGATGAGCGGGCCGGAGCTTGCCCGCAGCGCCAGGGTGAAGCTTCCGCATGTGAAGGTTCTCTTTATCTCGGGCTATCTCGGCGATTCGCCTGACCTGCAGGGCGCCCTGGACGACGGGGTGCAGATATTGAAGAAACCCTTCGGTCCGCGCGAGCTGCTCGAAGCCGTTCGCGAAGCTCTCAACGGCACGTAGCCCTGCGTCGCCTCCCGTGCTTGACAGCAGGCAGCATTTCGGTACGGTATACCCCCGGGGCCCATAGCTCAGTCGGTTAGAGCGGCGGACTCATAATCCGTTGGTCCGGGGTTCAAGTCCCTGTGGGCCCAATCTCTACGTAAGGACTGCCTGTGCTTGCACGAAATGCTTTGATTCTTTCTGTCCTGACTGCTTCCATTGCAGGTGCTCTGAACGGGTGCGCATCCATGGAAAACCCCGGCAATCCCGAACAACCCGCAAAAATAGTGTTTACTGAAGTCTGGGGATATTTGATGCAGGGGCGTGAAAGCGAGCTCACAGGCCTGGAGCCCCTGACGCACATCTGCTATTTCAGCGCGAGTGTGACGAACGAAGGGCGAATAACAGACACAATTGCGCGGCCGGAAGTCACCGAAGCCGACGGGTCAAAGCCCAGGATATCCCTTGTCATCTCCGATCTTTCCAATCCTTCCCTCATGCATTTTTCCCTGAGTCCCGCGTATGGAGTACGGCCTCTCCTGATTGAAGACATATGCCGGGTGTCAGAAGGCTTCGACGGCGTCCAGATCGATTTTGAGTCCGTTTCTCCTGATGATGCACAGGCCTTCTGGGATTTCCTGAAAGAACTGAGGAGTCAGCTTCCATCCGACAAGATGCTGAGCATAGCCGTGCCCGCCAGGACAGGGCCGAAACAGGATGCATATGCGTACGCGGAGATAGCTCCGATTGTGGACCGGGTGGTCATCATGGCTTATGACGAGCACTGGAGCACCAGCTCACCCGGCCCTGTCGCTTCCCTTCCGTGGTGCTCGAGTGTGCTCGATTACACGCAGAGCGTCATGGAAAATGACAAGATCGTGATGGGCTTGCCGCTCTACGGCAGAGCGTGGCAGGACAAGAAGCTTGCGCGAGCCATGGGCTTTCAAAACGTGCAGAAGCTCATCAAGGACAAGAACCCCACGACGAGCTATGAGTCGGAGCTTGGATCATACTTCGAGTATTCGGAGAAAGTCGTCGTAAGCGTATTCTACGAAAACCTTCGGTCGCTGCGGGAAAAGCTGCAGATGTACAAATCGAAAAACGTCCCCTCGGTGGCATTCTGGCGCATAGGACTGGGCCCATCGGAACTGTGGAGCTGCATTGATCATGAAGGATATGCGGATGGTCCGGGCGCCGATCAAGGTCAGCCGGGGATCCCGCCAGACAGCCAGCAGTAGGACGGGTCAGGTCCCGGGAACAAATCGAGAAAGCAATATCCCTGCAGCCGCCGCACATGCCGTACTGAGAAGGTTCACCACGTCGTTTGTGACAAACGGAAGCCCGCGAATCCTCGTGTTCCTGGTGCCGGAGGTGATCTTGCGTTCCGTCGGGCCGTGGACGGCCGTTTCGTACTGGGCTTGGAGAGTGCACCCCAGCAGGCTGTCGACCAGCGAGCCGAATACGCCGGCCCCTGCGGCAAGACCTGCAAGGGATGCAATGCGGGCCAGATCGGGCTGGTGAAGCGCATTCTCCAGGGCAAAGATGAGGGCGATGAAGAGGGCGCCGCACATAGAGGCGGTCAGCCCGGCCAAAGTCACTCCGCCCGACATGCCCCGGGGCACCGGTCTGAAAGTAACAAGGGAAATGGGGCCTCTGCGGGAAAGGACGCCCAATTCGCTCGCCCAGGTGTCCGCGTTCGCCGACGCAAACGCCGCGGTCAGGGCAAATGCAAACGCCGGCTCTCCGGTCAGACGGGCAAGCAGAGCCATGATCATGCCGACCCCGCCGTTTGCCAAGACCTGGAACATGTCGCGTCGGCCGCTTTTTTCCTGCATGGATGCGAGCCATTCCTTCTCTGAGGCGCGGAACCTGGTGAACGCCGAGGATGAAAGAACGAAGGCCGCCATGATTAGCCAGAGCAGAGGGCCGGCGGCCACAAAGACAACGGTTCCCAGCGCGGCTCCGACGAACGCCCCGCCGGCATCCACCGACCTTCTCCAGAAAGAGACCAGCCCTGCCGCACAATTCAGCGGCAAGCCGACGGCCAGCAGGACGAGGAGGTGGATCTGGCTGAGCAGCGACGCGCTCACGCAAAGACCCCCGCGTAAAAAAGCGACGTCCCCAGGGAGATGGTGAGGTTGTCGATTCCCAGGGGCGTGAGAAGCTCCAGGGCAGTGGCGACCCCGGCCGTGGCCAGGGAGGTTCCGACCGCCCACGCGAAGCCTGCGCCGCGGGGGTTCCAGAGTTCCGTGACGATCAGGCAGACGATGAACGAGGACAGGAACATGGCTGCTGTCCCCGCAGCCGTTTTTCTCCGCCCCCAGATGTTGACGCCTTTTCCGCCCCACCTCATTCCAACCAGGCCGGCAATTCCGTCGCCCCACCCCATGACAAGCACGCCTGCAGCCGCCGCCCGGACAGGGATCAGCCCGCGCCAGGAAAGGTTGACCAGGATCAGGAGGGCGGCGCTGTAGCAGATGGTGCCCCTGTCGCGGACATGACCTGCCCCGTCCTTTGCCGGAAGCAGCGCCAGCCCCGGCATGAGTGACGCAGCAAGAAGACTGCAGGCCGGGCCGGCAGAGGCCACCCATGGATCGTCGAACATCGAGACGGCGATGAGCCACCACTGGGCAAGCGCGATATGGATCAGCTTTCGTGCCGTTGACGCGTCGGAAACTCCGCGTTGGTGAAGCTTCCCGGCGCCGGCAATCACGGAAAAGACGAATACCGCTGATGCTGCCAGCCCGGCCCCGTTCAGGATGAGCGACCGCATGGTGAGCACTATAGCCAATGGCAGCGGCCGTGTGTACCTGACTCCCCCATGTGGCAAGGGTGTGCTATACTAAGCCACTTCGCGCCATGACAGGTACCCGTGAATCCGTCACGCACGCCCGCCGCATCGTCATCAAGGTGGGCACCAGTGTGGCTACCGGGGGAGACAACGCCTTCTCAGCCGGCGTGATGGGCTCCCTGGTCCGGCAGATCGCTTTCCTCAGCGGAACGCCGGGAGCGCCGGACGCCCGCTCTTTTATCCTTGTCAGCTCGGGCGCCATTGCCATGGGGCTGCGTCAGCTCAAGCTTGACGCGCGGCCCCGGGCGCTCACCCTGCTCCAGGCTGCGGCCGCCATGGGGCAGAGCAGGTTGATGCATGCCTACGAGCACGAGTTTGCGGCGGTGCGGCGCGAAACAGCGCAGATCCTTCTCACGTATGAGGACATCAGGAACAGGGCAAGGTACCTGAACATCCGCAACACCATTTTCACCCTCTGGTCCTTCGGCGTCGTGCCCATCGTGAACGAGAACGACACGGTGTCTTTCGCGGAGATCCGCTTCGGCGACAACGACATCATCTCGGCCCACATCGCTACCATGCTGGATGCCGACCTTCTGATCATCCTTACCGACACGGACGGCGTCTATACGGAGAACCCGCGCGAGCACCCCGAGGCCGCGGTCCTGCACACTGTGGCTCGCGTCACGGATGCGGTGCTCGCGGGCGCCAAAGGCAAGGGATCGGACCTCTCATCGGGGGGAATGGAGTCCAAGATCAGGGCCGCAGACATCGCCACGCGCAGCGGCACGGCTGTGGTGATTGGCCGCGGCGCGGGGGTGGACCTGGAAAAGATGCTTGCCGGGGAGGAGATCGGGACTTTCTTTGTGCCTGCCCGGCGCAGGATGAAGGGGCGCAAGAAGTGGATGGCGTTCAACCCGCAGACCGAGGGCGCCGTTGTTGTAGATGGGGGGGCACGGAAGGCCATCCTGCGCCAGGGCAGGTCGCTCCTGCCGGCAGGGGTGAAGGGAATCAAGGGCACCTTCGCAATGGGAAGCGTCATCTCCATCCAGGACGAGGACGGACGCGAGCTGGCCAGGGGCCTGTGCAATTTCTCCAGCGAGGAGCTGGAGAAGATCCGGGGGTTGAACACCAGGAAGATTCCCGAGATCCTTGGCGCTGAGGCGATCTTCGATGAGGTGGTCCACCGGGACAACCTCGTCGTTGTGGCCCGCGAGGAGCAGTGACATGGCGGACCTGAAGGAATACGTGAGCGGCGTTGCACGGGCGGCAAAGAAGGCCTCGGTGTCTCTGCGCGCTCTGAGCGCCGAGAGGAAGAACCGCGCCATCCTTGCCATGGCTTCGTCCATTGACCAGGGCAGGAAGGACATCAGGGAAGCCAACGCGCGCGACGTGACGAGGGGAAGGGAGGCGGGACTGTCCGAGGCCTTCCTGGACAGGCTCACCCTCACGGACAAGCGCATCGAGGACATGATGGCGTCTCTGCGGGAGATCGCTTCCTTCGAGGATCCCGTGGGGGAGGTGATCGGCGTCCGCCGTCCCTCGGGCTTTGTTCTGGAAAAAGTGCGCACGCCCATCGGCGTCATCGCCATGATCTATGAGTCGCGTCCCAACGTGACTGTTGATGCCGCCGCCCTGTGCCTGAAGTCCGGCAACGCGGTCATCCTGCGGGGCGGAAGCGAGGCTGTGGAATCCAGCGCGTCGCTTGTCCACGCAATCCGCCAGGGCCTCGCGGCCGCCGGGGTGGACGGCCAGGCAGTGCAGTACATCGAGAGGACCGAGCATGAAGCCATCGATCATCTGGTGACCCAGTCCGGTCTTGTTGACCTCGTCATCCCGCGGGGCGGGGAGTCCCTCATCCGTCGGGTTGTCCAGCAGGCTACTATCCCCGTTCTCAAGCACTACAAGGGAGTCTGCCATCTCTACGTGGATGACAGCGCGGACCTGGACATGGCGGCAGAGGTTGTGACGAACTCCAAGGTCCAGCGGCCGGGCACCTGCAACGCCCTGGAGAAACTGCTGGTCCACAAGGCCGTTGCGGAGAAGTTTCTTCCCATGGTGCGGGAAAAAATGCCCAACGTGGAGCTTCGCGGCGACGAGAAAGCGCGGGCCATCCTCCCGGGAATCGCAGCCGCGAAGGAAGACGACTGGTACGCTGAATACCTGGACCTGATCCTCACCGTCAAGGTGGTTGCGGACCTGGAGGAAGCCGCTGCCCATATCGAAAAGTACGGCTCCAGCCACACCGACGGGATCCTGTCCCGGGACGCGGCCTCCATCGAGAGGTTCGTCGGGATGGTTGATTCGGCGGTGGTAACGGTGAACGCTTCCACCCGGCTGAGTGACGGCGGCGTCTTCGGCCTTGGGGCGGAGATCGGCATCAGCACGGACAAGCTTCACGCGCGGGGCCCCATGGGGCTCAAGGAGCTCACAACGTACAAGTGGATCCTGAGGGGCAACGGAGACCTCAGGAAGTAGGGGCGAACCATGAGCAAAGCGCGGATCATGATCGTGGAAGACGAAGGGGTTGTTGCCCTGCAGATCCGGGAGTCCCTGGAAGCCATGGGCTATGCGGTGCCGCTTGTGGCCCTGACCGGGGAAGAGGCCGTGGACAAGCTCCTGGAGACTGAGCCGGACCTTATCCTCATGGACATCAAGCTCACCGGCGGGTTGAGCGGGATCTAGGCGGCACGGAAGATCCGCGGCCGCCTTGATGTGCCCGTCGTCTACCTTACCGCCTTCTCCGATGAGGAGACCCTGGCCCTCGCGCAGGTAACGGACCCGGACGGGTATGTCCTGAAGCCGTTCGAGGAAAAGAGCCTTCACGCCATCATCGAGATGTCCCTTGCAAAACACCGGCACGCGCGGGAGACCCGTGAAAGCGGCATGTGGATGTCGGCGCTTGCGGAGAGCATGACGGAAGCTGTTCTCATCTGCGACGCAAAGGGATACGTGAAGTTCATCAACCCGGCCGCGGAGGCCCTGATCGGCAGGAGGCTTCGCGAAGTCCAGGAGATGCGCATGCGCGATGTGGTCTCTCTCCAGGATGCGCAGACCCGTTTGCCGCTGCCATTCCCGGTGACCGAACCGCTCCTGGAGGGCCGGAGCACGATGCGCGGCAACTGCCACCTGATTGCCGGAGAAGGACGGGAGTACCCCGTGGAGTTCACCGCCTCTCCCCTGCGCAGCCCTGAAGGCACCCTGTTCGGGATCCTGTACGTGCTTCGAAAGACGAAGGACAAGGAGCAGATCCAGGGCCGGGTCCTGCGGGAGCTGGACGAGCTGGCCCGCCTTCAGAAACGCTCGCTTCCTTCCCGAGACACCGTGATCAGCGGCATGAGCTTCGAGTGGCTCTTTCTCCCGGCCTCGTATGGAGGAGGGGACGCCGTGGGCTTCGTCGGCCTGGATGACGGTCATGCAGGGTTCTATTCGCTGGACGTCCTGGGGAATGGCCTGCTCTCGGCCCTGTTCTCCCTTCTTCTGGGCACCTTCCTCAGCCCGCATTTCGACAGAGGTGGGATCCTTGTGGAGAAGCTGTGCGAGGAGCCCGGCCGACGCGTCCTGACCCCCGCCGAGGTGGTCCAAGCCCTCCACAGGCGTTTCTTCCTCAAGGAGACCGCCAGCCCGTACTTCACCCTGGCTTATGGAGTCGTCGAAACTGCCACGGGAAAAGTTTCGCTGGTCCGGGCTGGTCATCCCTATCCCATCCACCACACCGCGGACGGAGTAGTGCGCCTGCTGAAGCCGGAGGGCCAGGCCGTCGGGCTCTTCCCCGGCGCCGATGTGCCCATGGAAGAGCTTGTGCTTGGCAAGAACGACAGGCTCTTTCTCTACTCCGACGGTCTTGTGGAGTGCACAAACCAGACGGGTCAGCGCTTTTCACCCGAACGCCTTCTCCAGTGCATCTCCGCCAGTCGCCGCATGAGCCTCAGGGATGCCGTGGCGAGCGTCCGTGAAGAGCTCCAGCAATGGCGTGGAGGAGATCCTCTGGAAGATGACGTGTCAGTGCTGGCCCTGGAAAAGGAATGACCCAGGAGCCTGTAGGGCGATGGCGCTGCTGACGCCAGCGAACACGTCTACCGGATACCGCGCTTCGCGCGGTCCGGCCTGGGGATCAGCGGGGGGAGAACGTGACGCAGAAGGTCGTTCCCTGCCGGCCGTCCAGCGTGAGGGTCCCCCGGATCTGCTGAACAAGAATATTCACGATTCGCAGACCCAGGGACGTGGGGTTTCGATAGTCGATCCCTTCCGGAAACCCGATTCCGTCGTCCCCGACACTGAGCTGCAGCTGCCCGTCCTCCACGCGTCTCATGCTGACTGTGATGCGCCCCCGCCTCCCCTGGGGGAAGGCGTGTGCCAGGGCGTTTGTGAGCAGTTCGTTGATGATGAGCCCCACGGGAACCGACATGTCGAGGTCCATGGGTATCTCGCCGACCTCGATCCCGATTTCCACACCAGCCGCGTCGCCCTTGTAGGAGTGGAGCAGGCTGTCCGCCAGGTCGCGGACGTACTGGGCGTAGCCGCTCCCTGACTCGCTGTCGGACTGGTAGAGCTTTTCATGGATCAGCGCCATGGAGCGGACGCGGTCCCGGCTCTCGTTGAGCAGGGACCGCATCGTGAGGTCCTGGACAGCTGATGCCTGGAGGCTGAGCAGGCTGGAAATCACCTGGAGATTGTTCTTCACCCTGTGGTGGATCTCCTTGACCAGTATCTCGTGCCGCTGCGCCTCTTCCACGCGCTTCTCCGCTGTGACCTCCCGCGCCACCACGATCACTTCAGCGTCACCGCTGGCCGCAAAGTGCGCCTGGAAGTGCTGCGTGCCTTTGCCGAGGTCCAGAGCGAACTCCAGGATGATCGGCATCCCTTCGCCCAGCGCCCGGCCAATGGCCGCCAATGCATCTGCAACGAGCTTCTCCGAGATGGAAGGAAACTGCCCGGCAAGCGCTCCGAGCTCCTTCCCAATGAAAGCGTCGGACTTCCCTGCGAGCCGGGAGCGGGGAGGAAATCGGGCGTCCACGATCTCTCCTTCCCGACTGACGCGCAGGATCATGTCCGGGATTGCATCGAGGAAGGCTTCATTGCGCTTCTCGCTCTGGCGCAGCTTGTCGTGCGAGCCTTCCAGCGCCTCCAGCATCCCATTGATGGCGGCTCCCAGGTATGCGATCTGGTCCCGTCCCTTGACTGAGACGCGCCGGCCCGGCTCGCTTCCGGTGCCGATGGCAAGCACGCCGGCGCCCAGCCGCTCCAGACGCGAAAGCACACTCAGCTGGATGACCAGGAGCACCACCGCGCCGAAGACCACCCCGATCACGAGCAGCCAGAAGATGAAGTACCGTGACGTGGTCACCCCCTGTCGGTAGATGTCCCGAGGGAACTCCACAGAGAGCAGGAACGCAGGAGACCCGTCGGCGGCTGACAGCACGGTGGAGCCTGAAATGACATCTTCCCGATGCGTGTCAACGGCCACCTGTCCCGGGCTTCCGGGACTGCTCTGGCCGCTCAGCGCCGACAAGGCCATTGGGAGCCTCAGGCTCCGAGAGAGACGATCGATTTCCTGGGCGTCGATGAACCGGCCCATCAGGAGAGTGCCGCGCACCGGGCCTTGCCGCTTCGATCCAAGGATGGGCCGGGCGGCCGCAACGAGCGGCCCCTCTGGCAGGGGGATGATTCCCTCTGCGTGCGCGGTTGCCTCCGACAGGCGGACCATGGACGGGTGCGCGGCTAGCCAGCTGAGCAAAGAGGCCGGAGCGCCCTGGTGAACGCCTTTCTTAGGGTCGAAGCTCACGGCGAAGGCCTCTGCTCCCCTGGTGTCCACGAAGAGTATCACTCCAAGGTGCAGCGTGAGAAACGTGTCGCTTCCGAGATTGGATTCCCTGTATTGAGTGTTTCGGTCGCGGATGAACCTGTATGTCTCGTCCCATGCCGCCCAGTCGGTGGTGGTCATTCCAAGCGATGTGATCTCATCTGAGATCGCGTTCTCCGCGCGCTGCACGTTTCGGTCCAGAAACCCCTTTTCCAGGCGCGAGAAACCGTTCAGAAGGACGGTCCGCGTTATCACCGTGATGAAGAGGAGCATGGCAACGAGGGTGATGCCTGTGAAGAACAGGATGCGCCGGAGCATGGTATTGCCCGAGGGTATACCCGAACCGGGTCCGGGTCAATCGAATGCCGCTTCTATTTCGAGAGCAGCACCACCACTGAGCGCCCCGCGAGGGTGTACATGTCGCGCAAAATCCTCTCTTCGGCTCCGAGGGCGGCAATGTCCTTCCCCCCGGGCAGCGCAGTGTCGATGGCGCGATACCATCCCTCCTTGCCCGGAGGGATGGGGGCCAGAGTGAAGAGGGTCTCCTGGGAAGCTGCGTTGCACATGATGAAGATGTCGCTGTCGTCCCTGTCGGCCGCTGTCTCCGCCTTATTGCCGTCGATGAGCAGGGAGAGCGCTTGACGACCGGGCGCCCAGTCGGCGGGCTCCCCCTCCTCCGTGAGCCACGTGATGTCGGGGATGTGGTTGTGACGCGAGTTCTTTCCGCTGAAGAACTCCGGGCGAAGGAAAGCCGGGTGTCTCATGCGGAAGGCAATCAGGGCCTTGCAGAGGACATGAATGTCCGCGTGCGCCTTCAGCAACCGCCAGTCGTACCAGGAGATCTCGTTGTTCTGGCACCACGGGTTGTTGTTTCCGCGCTGCGTGCGGCGCATCTCGTCGCCGCCCAGCAGCATGGGCGTGCCCAGGGAAAGGAGCAGAGTGGTCAGAAAGTTCTTCACCTGCCGGTTTCTCAGGCCCCCCACCACCGGGTCGGAGGTCGGCCCTTCCACGCCGCAGTTGTCGCTCACGTTCGCGTCCCAGCCGTCGCGGTTGCCTTCCCCGTTCTCCTCGTTGTGCTTGCGCTCGAAGCTCACCAGGTCGTTCAGGGTGAAGCCGTCGTGGGAGGTGACGAAATTGATGCTGTGGAACGGCTTTCTGCCGTCACGCAGGTACAGGTCGGAGCTGCCGGCGATCCTGGTTGCGAACAGGGAGACGGAGCCCGGGTCACCACGCCAGAACCGCCGCACGTCGTCGCGAAACCTGTCATTCCACTCCGCCCACCGGCCGCCGGGGAACGACCCCACCTGGTATGCCCCGGCCGCATCCCACGCTTCGGCGATGATCTTCGTGTCCCTCAGGACCGGCTCTTCCGCGATCCGTTCCAGGATGGGGGGGTTCTCCATGATCCTTCCTTCCGAGTCCCGCCCAAGCACGGAACCCAGATCGAATCTGAAACCGTCCACATGCATCTCCACCACCCAGTACCGCAGGCAGTCCATGATGAACGTGCGCATGATGGGGTGGTTGCAGTTCAACGTGTTGCCGCACCCGCTGAAGTTGCGATAGAAGCGGGGGCTCGTCTCGTCCAGCAGATAGTAGATCGAGTTGTCCCACCCGCGGAAGCACAGAGCGGGTCCCGTCTCATCCCCTTCCGCCGTGTGGTTGAACACGATATCCAGGATGACCTCGATTCCGGCGGCGTGAAGGTCGCGCACCATCTCCTTGAACTCGATGATCTGTTCCCCCAGGGCGCCGGAGCTGGAGTAGCGCCCCTTGGGCGCAAAAAAGGAGATGGTGTTGTAGCCCCAGTAGTTCTGGAGGCGCTGGCCGGTCCGCGGGTTGACATGAGGGTTGTCCAGCTCGTCGAACTCCTGCACGGGGAGAAGCTCCACCGCGGTGATCCCGAGGTCCTTGAAATAGGGGATCATCTCCGCGACCCCTCGAAAAGTGCCCGGATGCGCGACGCCCGAGCTGGGGTGCATGGTGAGACTGCGCACATGGGTCTCGTAGATCACGCTGAAGCGCAGAGGCCGATTCAGGGGCCTGTCGCCGCGCCAGTCGAAGCGGTCTGAAACAACGATGCCTTTGGGCATGCCCGCGACGTCGGAAGTCGTAGAGAAGGAAAGGTCCGCCTGAGGCGAGGCCGGATCGAACCCGCGCGCATCGGCAAGACGCCATGTGAAGTTGCCCGTCACGGCCTTCACGTATGGGTCCAGCAGGAGCTTGTTGGGATTGAACCTGTGGCCCTTCTCAGGCTGGTATGGCCCGTCCACCCGGTAGAGGTACAGGCTCCCCGGGCCCGCGCCGTCGACATGCACGTGCCAGATATCGCCGGTCTTGTTCAGCCGTGGGTCCAGGGGGATCTCCCGCGCGGGCACAGAGGCCTGAGGGTCGTCGAAGAAGAGGAGAGACACTGCCGTGGCGTGCCTGCTGAAGACCGCGAACTGGGTTCCCTGCTCCGTGGGTGTCGCGCCGAACGGCATTGGCCTGCCCGGCGAGACGGCAAAGTCCCTGGCTGCGATGGGTGTCCCCTCCCGGAGGAAATGTATGACGCTGGGCAATAAGCGTCAATCCTGGCCAGGGATGGCCAAGGGCGGGCGAGTACAGGGAGGTACGGAAGCTCGCCCCTGCTGCCAACCTTGACCCGGGCCGGCGTTTCCTTGAAGATTCGGCCCATGAGCGGCAACGCGGGCGCCATCGATGTCCTGGGCCTGGGCGCAGTGACCGTTGATGACATCCTGTTTCTCAAGGAGTTCCCGCGGCCGGATTCGAAGATGGCCGTCCTTCGCCGGGAGAGACACGCAGGCGGTCTTGCCGGCACGGCGCTTGTTGCCGCGCGCCGGCAGGGCCGAAGCTGCGCGTATGCCGGAAGCCTGGGGGAGGACGGGCTCTCCCTTTTCGTCCTGGAGCGGTTCAGAGCGGAGGGAATCGACGTGGACCACGTCGTTCGGAGGCCGGGGACCCGGCCGTTTCATGCCACTATTCTGGTGGATACGAGCCGGATCACGCGAACCATTCTCTTTGATCCAAGCGGGGTCATTGGCGCAGACCCCTCAGAGCCGTCCGAGGATTTCCTGCGTTCATGCCGGGTCCTGCTGGTGGACCAGGCGGGAGTGGAAGGCATGGTACGGGCCGCCCGAATAGCCCGGCGGGCAGGTATTCCCGTTGTGGCTGACCTGGAAAGAGGCGGGCATCCGCTTCTTGACGAGCTTTCCGCCCTCTCCGACCATCTCATCCTTCCCCTGGACTACGCGCGCCAGAAGACCGGGATGGCGGATGCGGCATCCGCCGTCCGCGCCCTTTGGGGGAATGACCGCGCAGCGGCTGCTGTCACCTGCGGCGCCGACGGCTCCTGGTATCTCTCCAGGGAGGAGCCTGACCGGGTCTTCCATCAGCCGGCGTTCCAGGTCCCTGTCGTGGACACAACCGGTTGCGGCGACGTTCTTCACGGCGCGTACGCGGCAGGGCTCAGCGAAGGCCTGGCCATGGCGGAACGCATGCGCCGGGCCTCCGCTGTTGCCGCGCTCAAGGCCATGCAGCCGGGCGGCCAGCAGGGCATTCCGACCCGCGCGGCTGTTGATCGTTTTCTTCAGGAGCGCCGCAGGGACGCGCTTCCCTCATTGGCCTGAAGGAACGCCGGCCAGTCCGATTTCCTTTGCAACGTCGCGCATCCCCATGATCGTGTCGGCAATGAGCTCTTCCAGCCCGACGCCGAGCATTGCGGCGCCCTTCTCAATGACCGGTCTCTTCACTCCCGCGGCAAAGCGCTCGTTTTTCCATTTCTTCAGAACAGATCGCGCCTCCATGTCCATGACGCTGCGCGACGGCCGCATCAGGGCGGTAGCCACGATGAGCCCGGTGAGCTCGTCGATAGCGTAGAGGACTTTTTCCATGCGTTCCACAGGTTCGACCTCCGAGCAGATGCCCCAGCCGTGGCTTACGATTGCGCGGATGTAGTCCTCCGGCCAGCCTGCCTGACGGAGGATCTCAGGGCTCTTCCTGCAATGGAGCTCGGGATACTTCTCGTAGTCGATGTCGTGGGCAAGGCCAATGACACCCCATTTCTCCTCGTCCTCGCCAAGCTTGCGCGCCATGTACCGCATGACCCCTTCGACCGCGAGGACGTGCGCCACGAGGTTCTCGCTCGTGATGTATTCGCGCACCAGCGCGAATGCTTCAGTCCTGGTCGGTGTGTGCGTCTCTGCCTGCATGGCGGGAGTGTATCACCGGCGCCGCAGATTGTCCCACCCTGCGGCCCTGTGTATCTTTATTGCGACAGGGAGATGCGAGGGAATGCACGAGGCAAACCACGGACAGCTTCCCGCCTCGTTTTTCGAGCTGGTCCGGATTTCGGAAAAGCCGGTGCTGGTCGATTTCTGGGCCGAGTGGTGCGGTCCCTGCAGGCTCGTTTCCCCCGCCATAGAGAAGCTTGCGAGGGAGTACAGCGGGCTGCTTCTCACGGTCAAGGTCAACGTGGACAGGAAGCCTCTGATCGCGCAGGCATTCCAGGTGCAGGGCATTCCCACGATCATGCTCTTCTGGAAAGGTGAGCCCCGCATGCGCCTGACCGGCGCATATCCCTATGAGGCCATCAAGAAGAACCTGCAGGAGAACTGGCCCCGGGATGCCGGGGGAGACGCGGGCGGACCAGGCGAGGCCGCCTCGGCTCGGCCGGAGTCCACCGGCACCACGGTCACCTGACGCTGAGAACCTCCACCAGCGCGCTGCGCCTGGCGCTTTCCTTTTCACCGGCCGCGCTTCCAAAAGAGCTCAGGAAAACATCAAGGGGAAGCCTGGTCCCGATTACCAGCTCCATGCGCGTGCCATCAGCAGTCTGAGCTCCTTTTCCGGCGAGGACCGACTTCTTTCGGGCCGACTTTTCAGGGACGATGAGCTCGAAGGAGTCCCCGTCCCGCCTGATGGTCACGGGCGCATGGCAATCTTTCAGGAACGCGGCCAGCCGCCCGGCCGGATCGGGAAAGTGCCGCGCCGGCAGGGACAGCGACATTTGGAGACGCACCCAAGTGCCGGGGACGAATGCCGGCATTTCATCGCCAAAGAGCTCCGGCACGCTGTGCGCGGCTTGCGCGAATGATGCAAGGTCCCACGCCGTGACTGCAACCACGGACTTGCCGAACCAGGCACTGTCCGGTCCGAAAAGCCCTGATGGCTCCAGGAGGGTCTCCCTGAAGGAAAGCACATTGTCGATCTGCCCGGGACAGAGAGCCAGGAACCGGCGCATGAGCCAGCTTTCCTTCCACTCGGTCCCCAGCCCCGCCGCTTCGCGGGGAAACGCGGCCTCCCGATGGACGGGTGAAAGCTTGTGCTTGGCCTGCGTTATCGCGGCAAGCTCCCGCACGCTCTCCGCTGAAACACCGCTTCGGTTCTGATCCCCCGAGTAGCCTGCGTCCTTGCCTGCCTTTGCCCCGAGGTACTGCCGAAAGAGCGCCTTCCTGCCGTTCTCCGTGTCCAGGAAGGAGAATGCAAAGCCGTAGTCCTGCGGCTTCTCGGCAAGCAGCCATTCGCGATGCTCCTCGATCCATTGTTCGACATCCCGCACGGCGTCCCGGGGCAGGCCTTCCCCGGAAACGCATCCCCTCTCAGACAGGCGGACCAGCAGTTCGGCCGGGGAGGGATCCCCAAGGGCCAGCGCCTGCGTTGCCGCATACTCCGGCCACTGATGGGAAAGGCGGAACTCCAGGCCGTTTGTCTCGCAGATGGACTTCGCCCTGCCCAGAAGGGGTCGCCAGAGCAGCTCCGAGAGGACGGGCGGGTCGTGGCGAAGCGGCGTGAAAGGCATGCGAACCAGCATCCCGAAGCTGAAGACAAATCGCGGCGGTGCGTCGGCCCTGCGGCGCAGGTCTTTCAGCCATTTCACGAACCCGGCCAGCTCGGTGAAGTCATCCCCGGTCTCCCTGCCTGTGAGAATGTAAAAAAGCTTCACTTCCCTGATCCTGCGGCTGCACACCGCCTCCATGGCGCGCCTGATGTCCGCGTCAGCCAGGCTCTTGTGCAGGAAGCTTCTCTGTCTGCCGCTGATGCCTTCGATGCCCAGAGTGAAGGTGCGCTTGTCGGCGGCCAGCTCGAGGTCAAGGAGCCCCGGGGTGCGGGCAAGGATGTCCACGCGCTGGCTCATGAGGTTCACGCGCAGAAACAACCGGTTCAGCGCGATCAGGAGCCGCGCGAGCTCCGAGTGAGTGTTGAAGTTGAAGCTTGCAAGCTCCAGGGTGCTCGCTCCAGCCTCGCACTTCAGCCGTCGCGCAGCGGCCACGATTGCCTCCGCAGGGACCTCCCGAAAGGGCCTGCGGTCGTAACCCTCGTAGCAGAAGGAGCACAGGCAGGGGCAGCCCAGTGTGATGGAAAGACGCGCCGTGGCGGCTTCTGCTCCAGGCAGCACAGGCTGCTGGAAAGGCTCCGCGGCAGCCGCGCCGACGTCACACCGGGCCCTGCGAATCTCACGGGCTTCGCCGCCCGGCTGCCACAGGCCGTCGGTCTCCGCGGCAATCTCGGCCAGGCGCTTCCTGCGCACAGGGCGGTCAACGCGCAGGAGCTTCGGAACCATTCCGGCGACAACCCCTTCCCCTTCGCCAAAGAAGATCGCGTCCACCATGCAGTCCCCGTCCTCAGACACCAGGGCATGAGAGGCGGTGGCATTCGAGCCGCCCAGGATCAGGAGCGGCCATTGCTGCTCCCTCTGGCGGGACCAGAGCGGGACGCCGGAATGAGAGAGAAGAAAGGGCAGGTTGGCAAGCTCCAGGAGGAAGGAGTTGGAAATGAGTACCAGATCGAAATCCCCCAGCGGGCGATGAGACTGCGCTCCCAGGATGAGGGGAAGGCCGGCCTGCTCCATCAGGAGAGAATCCTCGCGCCGCGGAAGAAACGCCATGTCGATGAATGCGGAGCGGCATCCGCGGCGGACTTCCCCGGCCAGAAAGAGATGCGGGGTGGACCTCTCCACGTCGGCAAAGGCGGACAAACGGAGGATCAGCACATGCCCCAAGGCCTCTTCCCAGGCGGGATTGGCAAAGGTCGGATTTGTCACGTAGAGACGAAAGTCGCGAAGCCGCGTGAGAAGGTGGGGGGAGTGCCCGGCGACGGGGAACATGCGGGCAGGGATTGTACGCTACTTGTACCCGGGGGAAAAGGGGTCTATGCTCACGCGCATGAAACTGACAGCTGGACGGGTCGCGCTCATCCTCCTTGCCCTGGCGGTGGTCGGGTGCGCGCCCGTTACCGTAAAAGACAAGGCAGTCGTGCAGATGAGCTACAAGGGGACCCTCTCGGACGGTTCGGTGTTCGGCCAGTCGGAAAAGGAAAAGCCCCTGGAGTTCATGGTTGGCGCGGGGAAGCTGATCCCCGCCCTGGAGAAGTCGCTCCTGGGAATGAAAGTGGGTGACAAGAAGATGGTCACCATCAAGGCAGCCGATGCGTACGGAGAGTACGACAAGGGAGCTCTGCAGGAGGTTCCCAAGGAGAAGTTCCCCAAAGACGCCGCCTTCACGGTGGGAGAGCGTTTTGTCGTGCAGACGCCCAACGGGCCCTATCCAGTGAAGATCGCTGAGGTGAAGGACAAGACGGTGGTCGTGGACTTCAACCATCCCCTTGCCGGCAAAGACCTGACATTCGAGGTGCAGATCGTGAAGATCCGGGCCGCCACCAAGGAAGAGCTGGCGCAGGTCACACCCCCCGCAGCGGCGCCGGCCCCGCAGCAGAAGTAAGCGGTCATCCGGGGGCATCGCCGTGACGCTCTCGGTCTTTCTGACATCGGACCTCCACCTCGGGATGAGGTTCGCCGGCTACCCCGAGGCGTCCCAGGCAGCGCTGGTAGAGGCCCGGTTCACCTGCCTGGAGCGCATGGTGGAAGAGGCCGGACGCAGGCGCTGCGATTTGTTTGTGGTGGCCGGGGACCTTTTCGACAGGATCACCGTCTCCCGCAAGGACATCCAGCGGGCCGCATCGGCGCTCGCCTCCTTTTCCGGAAAGCTCGTCGCCGTGCTGCCAGGAAACCATGACTACCTGGCTCCGGGGGACGGGCTGTGGCCGGCGTTCCGCTCCGCATGCGGGGACCAGATCCTGTTTCTGGATGAGCCTCGCGTCTACACCCTTGCCCGCCATGACCTGGATGCGTGCCTGTACCCGGGACCCTGCACATCGAAGCATTCCCGGTCGAATGCCATTCAGTGGGTGCGGGAGACGCCGCGCGATCCCGGGGTGACGCACCACATTGGCGTGGCCCACGGAAGCCTGGAAGGCTTTTCCCCTGATTTCGACCAGAGCTATTACCCCATGAAAAGAGCCGAGCTCCTGGCCATGGGACTGGAGGTGTGGCTTATCGGTCATACCCACCTGCCCTTCCCGGCGCGGACCGGCAGCAGTGAGAGGGTTTTTTATCCGGGCACTCCGGAGCCGGACGGTTTTGACTGCACACACGGGGGCTCGGCATGGCACCTCCAGGTCTCGCCCCAGGGAGTGACCGCCGCGCAGGTGCCCACGGGCAGCCTGCGGTTCGTGGAGGAGACGGTCGCGGTGCAGGGCCTGGCAGACCTGGAGAGTCTTCTGCAGAAATATGCGGGGCCCGGCGCGGGCCTGACGCTGCTTCACGCCGAGCTGACAGGGAGAGTTTCCCGGGACGTGCTTTCAGAGGTCGGTCAGATCGGGCAGCGCCTTTCTGAGAGCCTCCTCCACTGCGAGCTTCGGACAACGGATCTTTCTGAGGAAATCACGCCTGAAGCCATTGACCGCGAGTATCCCCAGGGCTCCTTTCCCCACCAGCTCCTTACCAGGCTCGTAGAGGCCGGGGACGCTGAAGCGCTTTCTCTTGCCCAGGAGCTGCTGGAAAGGGCGCGGCGATGATTGTCAGCAGGCTGCGGGTCCACCCCTTCGGCTTTTTCTCCGACAGGGAGATCAGGTTTCTCCCTGGGCTCAATGTTGTCCTGGGTCCCAACGAGGCGGGCAAGTCGACGCTCTTTTCCGCAATCAGGAGCTCCCTCCTTCGAACGCGGTTGAAGAAGCCCGAGTTCGACAAGCTCATGGCCCGCTTCCTTCCCGCCGGCGGTGGAGACGTGGCCCGGCTGGAGCTGGAGTTCCTGACAGCCGAAGGCACCTGGGTGCTCAGGAGGCAGTGGGGCGCGGACGCCCAGTCTGAGCTCCGGCTGCCCGGCGGGGGGACCCTTGTCGACGAAGAAAGAATCAGGGAAAGACTTCAGGAGGCGCTTCCCGTCCGGCAGGGCACTTTCTGGAAGGTCCTCATGACGGGGCAGGCCGAGCTCGCCAGAACGGTTGAGTCTCTGCGCCTGGACGGCGGAGGCGCTGTCTCTGACCTCACCGATATGCTCCGACGCACGGTGCTGGAGACCGGCGGCATCCCCGTGGATGACTTTCGCAGCCTCCTGGCCGGCAAGGTGAAGGAGACCTTCCAGCACTGGGACGATATTCACAAGGGGCCTGAGGCCGGCCGGGGGATCGAAAGGCCATGGAAGAAAGAGGTCGGCGCCATCCTCGAAGCATGGTACGCGCGCGAAGGGGCCCGGGCGAAGCACGCCCAGGCGGTGGCGTACGAGACCGCGCTGGATGCGGTGAACGGCAGGCTCCGCGCCGTGGAGCAGGCGGCAGCCGCGGCGGACACCTTCCTGGCGGCCAACCTCAAAGCCGAGCATGATGCCAGGAATCGGCGCACTCTCGAGGCCCAGCACACTGCCATCCAGCTGGAGCAGAGGGAGCTGCGCACGGTGAGCCGGGAGTGGCCGGTGGCGGAGGCGCGGGCTTCTGAGATTCAGCGCAAGCTGGAGGCGCTTGGCAGCTCCCGCGCGCCTCTGGAAGCGGAGGCGTCGGAAGCCCGGGCGCAGGAGGACGGCCGCGCCCTACTAGAGAAGCATGCCCGGGTCCAGCGCAGAAAGGCGCGGCTCCAGGAAGCCCGCGCGGCGGCCCTTTCCGCAAAAACCTTGTCCCGAAAGGATATGGAGGAGATTCGCAGGGCTGCGCATGCGGCAGCGACGCTCAAGGCCGGTGTGGAGGCAGGGAAGCTCACCATGAGCCTTGCCGGCCGGACTGATCTCGAGGTCATTCTGCAGGAGGACTTCGGCGAGCAGAAGCGCAGGCGAGTTGCCCCGGGTGAGATCGTGGAGATGCGCGCCGGCGGCCGCATCCGGCTTGTCTCACCTCAGATGGAGATTGAGGTCAGATCCGGCGACGCGGGGTTGCTGGCCTCGTCTCGAGAGGAGGCAGCCGCGCGGGAAGCGCTGAAGCAGCTCCTGCAGCGTTGTGGCGTGGAAAGCGTGGAGGAGGCCGAGGAGAGAGCCCGCATCGCGGAAGTCAACTCAGCAGCAGTCAGCGCGGCTGAAAACAATCTCCGCGAGGAGCTGGGCGGACAATCGGAGGAAGAGCTGGACGCCAGCGTGGCTGCGCTGGGTCCTGTCAGGTCCGTGAGGTCCCTTGCGGAGGTCAGCGCAGACCTTGCCCGGCTTCAGTCCGAGAGCGAAGCCCTGAGCCGCGAGCTTCGTGGCATCTCGGTCCAGCTGGACACCTGGACAGGGCGTTTTGGCAGGCTGGAGAAGGCAGTTGACCGGCTGGCCGAGACCCGGGTCCAGGACCAGGAGATATCACGCCGACTCGAGGAATGCGCCCCTCTTCCTGCGGGATTCATGGACCCAGAGTCGTTCCTTCGCGCGTATGACCGCGCCCGGGAGGAATCCCGGAAGCGCGCGGAGGAAAAGGCGAGGTTCGCCGACGAGAAGAGGGACCTGGAACGGCGGGCGCCAGAGCAGTCCTCTGAGGAGCTGGCGCATGTCCTTGCGCTTGCCGGCCGGGATTTCGACCTGGCGCTTCGCGCGGGACAGGCGCTCAAGCGAATCAGCGTCGTGACTGACGAGCTGCTCGGAAGGAGCGACACGGCGGTGATCTCCGGGATGCGTTCGGCGCTGGAGCCGCTTATCGGGGCAATGAGCAGGGGTCGTCACGCCGCGGTGGTCCTCGATGGCTCCCTGCCGCGGGGCCTTGCGGATTCAAGCGGCCGAGTGCTTGGATGGGAGCTTCTTTCAGGCGGCACGCGGGATATGCTGGCACTGGCGCTGAGGCTTGCCATGGCGTCGTTTTTCCTGCGTGACACGGATGGCTTCCTCATGCTGGACGACCCGCTCTCCGAGATGGACCCCGAACGTCAAAAGGCGGCAGCCGGCGCCCTGCGCTCCTTCGCCCGGGACAAGCAGCTCATTGCCTTCACGTGTCACCCTGCCAGCGCCGAGATGATGGGGGGAAACCTCATTTGCCTGTGACCTCCTGCGCGGGCGCGTCCCTCTGGGCTTTCTCCAGGCATGCTGAGAAGTCCCGCAGGCTGATCGGTTCCCGCTTTCTGCCTTCATTGAGGAGCCGCACAATTGCGGCAGCGTCGCCCGCGCGCTCATCGACGATGCGCCTCAGGAGCTGTTTCGATGCAACCATTTCCGGCGACAGGTTGAACTGCATGGCATAGAACTCGCGCGCATACCAGAGAACACGGGCCAGGCGCCTGTCCTCCCATTTCATGCGGTGGTAGCCGGGTATCCGCACGTAATTTCCCAGCGGGTCCCAGCTTCTCGTGGCGCTCTGCCTCTCCCAGTTCTTTTTGAGGAACTCAGCCAGGAGCTTTTTCTGGGCCAGCTCTGCCAGCAGATCATCCGCAATATCGGGAAGACCGAGCACGTCGGAGACCGCGTACTCCAGAAGGTCCTCCGACAGAGGGCGGCGCATCCAGTTGGCCTTCTGGAACCTGTCCTTGGAAGAACGGGAACGCCCCGAGCGGGAAAGCGCAGAAAGGCCGCCCGGTTTTCTCAGCAGCTGCGCGGCAATCGCCACATCGAGGATGGGGGCAGGGCTGAAGCCCAGGTCGTGCTGGAACGCAAGGAGGTCATTGGCCGCGTCATACATCACCTTCAACCAGCTCGACTCCTGCAGGAGGGAGGCGAGTGCCCCACGGCCCGAGAGCGCAAGAACGTCGATCACGTACGCCCGTCTGCCCTCGAAGATCTGGATCAACGAGACGCGGATGCCATAGGAGTGCAGGTTGTTTTCCCCTTCAATGTCGACGGCCGCCCTGACGCACCGCGAGTCACGCAGGTGAGCGGCCAGGGAGGCGACATCGCTGTCACTCTGGATGAGCGCGTAGTCCCGCATTGGCGGGAGAGTATAGACTCCATTGGTGATAGGATCAACGCATGTCCGTCGCAAGCGCGCGAGAGATGCTGTTGGAGGCGAGCGCCCGGCGCTACGCCGTGGGCGCATTCAACGTGACAAGCCTCCCGCAGATGCAGGGCGTGGTGGAGGCGGCCGTGGACCGGAGGGCACCCCTCATCCTGCAGACCTCCGTGATGCCCTCCCGGAGCATCGGTCGGGATGTTCTGGTTGCCCTGTATCGTTCCCTCGCAGCGTCGGCTCCG
The DNA here is from genome assembly GCA_049515135.1 of Spirochaetia bacterium. Taxonomy (GTDB): domain Bacteria; phylum Spirochaetota; class Spirochaetia; order SZUA-6; family Fen-1364; genus Fen-1364. The sequence goes on along the minus strand of JBEKUJ010000001.1, from coordinate 183,063 downwards.
GTCCCCGTCTGCCTTCACCTTGACCACTGCACGGAGGCCGCCTATTGCATGGCGTGCGCCGAAGCTGGATACACCAACGTGATGATCGATGCCTCCCAGCTCCCTTTCGAGGAGAATGTCCGCCAGACGAAATCCGTGTGCGGCCACGCGCACGCGATCGGCGATGTTTCCGTGGAGGGTGAGCTGGGAACCGTCTCCGGCGCGGAGGACCAGGCTGCGGTTGTCACGGACCAGACGCGGTTGTGCGACCCGAAGCGCGCCGTGGAGTTCGTCCAGCGCACCGGCGTGGACCTTCTTGCCCCCGCCATCGGGACTGCGCATGGCATCTACACGACACCGGACCCCCGGGTGGACTTCGATCGGCTCTCCCGTATCCGCGCTGAGCTGGACGCGCGCGGCATGCCCACGCCCCTGGTCATCCACGGAGGGACGGGCCTTCCTGAGCACACGGTGCTCGAGCTGATCAGGCGGGGAGGCGCGAAGTTCAACGTCTCCACGGAGCTCAAACATGTCCTGGTCGATACCACGCGCCGCCACATTCAGGACCATCCCGGCGAATATGATCCCGGCAGGATCGACTCCGCGGTGAGAGACGCCACCCGGAAGGCAGTCACCGCCTGGATCGACCTCCTGGGGTGCGCCGGGAAGGCGTGATGAGCAGTATCCGCGGGTTCTTTTTTGATCAGGACGGCGTCATCATCGACACGGAGCGCGACGGTCACAGGGTGGCGTTCAACAGAGCTTTCCACGAGCTCGGCCTGCCGGCCAGGTGGGACGTGGATCTCTACGGAGAGCTCCTGAAGATAGCCGGAGGCAAGGAGAGGCTTCGCCACTTCCTTCGTACGCCGGGGTCCGGGGCGCCGGTGGCTCCCGGCACCGAGGATGAGCTGATTGCCCGGCTGCACGAACGGAAAACCGACATCTTCATCGAAATGCTGGAGTCGGGGGGGCTCCCGCTTCGGCCGGGGGTCAGGCGGCTCATGGAGGAGATCAACCGCAAGGGGCTCGTCCTGGGGGTATGCACAACCTCAGACGCCCGCGTTGCGCTCGCTGTCACTACCACAATCCTCCGGGGCATCAGGTTCGACTTCGTGCTTGCAGGAGACGTGGTGACCCGCAAGAAGCCGGACCCTGAGATCTATCGGCTTGCCCTTCACAAGGCAGGGCTGCGTGCGGGGGAATGCATCGTCATCGAGGACTCGCAGATCGGAATAGAAGCGGCAAAGGACGCGGGTCTTTTTGTCGTGGCGACTCCGAACGGCTACACCGCGAAAGAGGACCTGAGCAGGGCGGACATCGTGGTCTCCTCATTGGGCGACCCTGGCGGGGAGACGGGAAAACTCCTGTGCGGAAGCATTGCCGGCTCAAGGCGGCAGTATGACGGGGTGCTTCGGCTGGACCAGCTTGTTGAGCGATTCGGCTCGTGACTTGGCGCAAGGGATCGGGCGCGGCTACATTGAAGCCCGGGCAGCCATGCGTCCGCGCCTGCATTCAGCAATTGCTTTACTGCTTTCTCTTGTCCTGGCCGTGTGGACTTTTCACAGCTCGCCGGACGGCTCTCCGTCTTTCGCCCATCTCCTTCTCAGGGCAGCTCTCTTTTCGCGTTCCGCGCTGCGGATGGCGGAGGAGGCGCCCGCCTACCTGACCCCGCCGCCGCTCTTTGCCGACGGGGGGCTCGACAGGCCATGGCGGGTGGGGATCCAGGCCGGCCACTGGCAGATAGATCAGCTGCCTCCGGAGCTGGCGCGCCTGCGCACTGACACCGGGGCGAGCTACGGAAGCCTTCAGGAGGTCGACGTCAACCTCGGGATTGCCCGACGCGTGGCGTACGATCTCGCCCTGGCCGGCGTCACCGTGGATCTGCTGCCGGCCACTGTTCCGCCCGGCTACCAGGCGGATGCCTTTGTCGCCATCCATGCGGATGGAGGCGGGGCCCGCGAACGGGGCTTTAAGGTATCCGCGCCCTGGCGGGCGTCCGAGGCGTCCCGGCGGCTTCGGGACGACATCCAGCAGGCGTACGGGGAGCTTTCCGGGATCCCCATGGACCGCTATGGCGTCACCTACAACATGCGGGGCTATTATTCCTTCAGCTGGTTTCGCTTCGAGCACGCAGTAGCCCCGGCGACGCCCTCGGCGATCGTCGAGACAGGGTATCTCACCAACAAGGAGGACCGGCGCGTCATAGTGGAGGATCCTGAGACACCGGCCCGGGCCCTTGCCGCAGGAATCATCCTGTACCTGAGCGAGCGCGCACGTTTGAAGCCGGATGCGTTGGTGGCCCGGGCGTACGCCCCGATGATTGTCGCATCAGACCAGGCGGCGCTCAGGGTCTTCCCTGATGCAGCGGAGCGGATAGCTGCGGTCCTCCCCTCCGGCACGATCGTTCGTCCGACCCTGGTGGAGAATGGCTGGGTGGAGCTGATTGTGTGGGGGAACTTCAGGGTCTTCGGCTGGATGAGACAGGCCGACCTTCAGGCCGCAGCGGGCGGGTGATGCAGCAGCGGGCGGGTGATACAGCGCCAAGCGAGTGACGCTGACCCTTGCCCCGCCCGCGCTCATGTCTTCGGCTCCAGGACCTCTTTCAGCTTCCGACGGAGCTGGGCAAGCTGATACGGCTTCTGGAGGAAGCCGGCCAGGCCCTTGCCCACGAACCGCTGCACGGCTTCCTGCTCGTTATAGCCGCTGGACAGGATGACCGGGATGCCCGGATCTATCCTGTGAATCTCCCGAAACGTCTCCTCCCCGTCCATTGCTGGCATGGTGAGATCCACGACCACACAGACTATCGAATCCCGGTGAAGGAGAAAGCTGGAAAGCGCCTGCTGGCCATCAGCGGCAAGCAGGGGCTGGAAGCCGATGTGCGCCAGCATCTGGCCCCCAACCTTCCTCGCAGACTCCTCATCATCCGCAATCAGGACCGTGCCGCTGCCCCGCCATTGCGGCGCTTGCGGGGGGTCCCTTTCCAGGCGTTGCGCGGGGGCTTCGCTGGCGGGAAAAAGAACCTTGATGGTGGTGCCTCTGCCGGGCTCGCTGTAGACCTTGATGGCCCCTTTGTGTCCCCGCACGATGCCGAGGACCGCAGACAGGCCGAGTCCCCGTCCCGTGAACTTCGTAGTGTAGAAAGGCTCGAAGATCCGTTCCCTGGTGGACTCGTCCATGCCGGCCCCGTCGTCGCTCACTTCCAGACAGACATAGGAGCCCTCGGGGAGCTGTTCGTCGACAAACGTGCCGTCCAGGTACGAGCGGTCGCAGCTCATGACGCCCGTCCCGACACTGATGACCCCGCTTCCGTCTCCGATGGCCTCGGATGCGTTGATCACCAGGTTCATGATGACCTGGCGGATCTGGGCCACGTCCGCCTCCACGGAGGGTATGTTCCTGGACAGGCGGAAACGGAGCGACGACTTCTTTGTTATGGAGACCTGGAGCATCTCCTCCATCTCCGTGATCACCTCGTTGATGTCCAGGTGCCGGACGACGAACCGGCCTTTGCCTGAATATGCCAGCATCTGCCGGCAGAGGTCTGCCGCCCTGCGCGCGGCGCGCTCGATCTCCTGGAGGTTTTCCCGGGCCGGAGAAACCGGGGACAGCCGGCTGTCGGCCAGATCCGCATGGCCAAGGATGGCCATGAGGATGTTGTTGAAGTCATGGGCAATTCCCCCTGCCAGGACGCCCAGGCTTTCCAGCTTCTGGGTATGCTGCATCCGGGCTTCCAGTCCCAGCTGCTCCGCCTCCGCGCGCTTGCGGTCCGTGATATCAAGCGCGGTGAAGGTCACGCCCTCGGACAGGTCCCCCGGAAGGAGAGGAGCAGTCCCAAGGAGCACGTCGATCAGGGATCCGCTCTTGCGCACCCAGCGCGTTTCGACGGAAGCGCTCCCTTTGCGGATTTCTTCCTCGGACAACGCGCGGGCCACGCGCTCGTACTCGACGTCGTCTTGATAGAGGCGGCGGGTGGGTATGCCCAGCAGCTCCTCCCGCGCGTACCCGGTCAGGTCGCACATGTGGTCGTTAGCTTCACGGATGACCCGGTTGACCGACAGGCCGATGCCGACCGGCACGGCACGGAAAATGCTTGACAGGCGCTTCTCGCTGACGCTGAGCGCGTGCTGCATCCGCGCCCGCTCCGTCACCTCGCGGAACAGCAGAGCGACGGTGTTGGCGGCCGGCTGAAAGGCATGGATCTCGAAGGCACCCGCGATTCGCTGGTCAGCGTAGGTGAGGTGCACTTCTTCGAAGACCCCTCCCATTGCCGCCACCCGTGCGCACTCACGGGCCACCCGGCTGTCCGCAAGGACGGGGAACGCCTCGTCGATCGGCCTTCCCATGAGGCGCGCGCCTTCCTCCCCAAGGATGTGGTGTGCAGCTTCGTTGCTCCAGGTGAACAGGAGCCTGCCGTCCGGCTGCAGGGAGTAGCGGTGGACTCCAAAAGGGGCCTTGTCCATGAAGGTCTGGAAAGCCGTCCTGGTGCGCGCAAGCTCCGCTTCCAGCTCCGCCACCCGCCGGAGGGCCTGGTCTGAGGTTTTTTCGATTTTTGGCATGGTCCCGTGAGGAGAAGTATAGCGTTCTCTGTCAGGAAAATCTCTTTCCCAGGCCCAATGCTGGGGGGCGCTTTCAGGCGGACGGCAGCTCGGGCCGCTGGTCGCTTTCCAGGGGAAGCGGCGCGCTCTGGGTCTCCACTTCGCGGCCGATCTTGAACTGCGCAACGAGGTTGTTCAGCTCCTGTGCCATGAGGAAGAGCTTCTCCGTGGCGCCGGACATTTCCCCCGCGGAGGTTGCGGCGGACTGCGTCAGGTCGGTCACCGTTTCCACTGCCTTGGAGACCTGGCGCGCGTTGATGGTCTGCTCCTCGGTAGCGTTGGAAATGCCCTGGCTCATTGCCGTCACATTTGACAGCGCGTGTGAGAGCTCCGTGATGGCGGCCACCTGCTGCCCCATGGACTCGGCCAGCTCGGTGATGGTCTCGTTCACCTGCTGGGAGGCAGCGCGGATCTGCTCCATGGCAAGCTGCGACGACTTGGCAGTCTTCACTCCGTCCCCGACGTTCTTGACGCTCTCCCGGATGAGGTTCGAGATCTCTTTTGTGGAGGCGGCGCTCCGTTCGGCGAGCTTGCTCACCTCTTGCGCCACCACGGCGAAGCCCCGGCCATGCTCCCCGGCCCGCGCCGCCTCGATGGATGCGTTGAGGGCAAGGAGGTTCGTCTGGTCTGCGATATCAGAGATCACGTTGACGATTCCGCCGATCTTCTCGGAGCCGTCCGCAATGAGCGTGATGCTGTCAACGACAGACTGGACAGCTCTTGCGCCATCCACGGCGTTTTCTGAGGACCTGCGGGCCAACCCGGAAATCTGCTCGAAGCTCTGGGAAACCGCTTGAATGGCCGTGCGCACATGCTCCATGGAGCTGGAGCCTTCCCGGAGGGCTTCCGCCTGCAGCTTTGCCTGTCCGGACACTTCGTCCACGGAAGCGGCCAGCTCCTCCACCGAGGCGCTGGTTTCCTCCAGGGTGGAGGCCTGGCTTTGCGCGCCTTCCGCAAGCTTTACTGCGCTTGTGGAGATATCCTGGCTGGAGTGGGCCACCTGCGACGCGCTCTCCTGCACCGTGGTCACCACGCCGCTCAGGCGGCCAGCCATCTCGTTGAGAGCGTTGGCCAGCGCGCCCACTTCGTCTCGCTGGCGGATCTTCAGGGACTGTGTGAAGTCTCCCTGCGCTATCTGCTGGGCGAACTCCACTCCCTTGGTGAGAGGCCGCGTGATGGCGCGGGTGATGGCCAGGGCAATGACCGTTCCCATGACGGCAGCTGCCACGATCCCCGCCAGCAGCATGATGATTGCCGTCATCATGCGGGTGACGGTCAGCTTGGTGATGGCCCCGGCGTCCTTGAAGCCTTCCTGCGAGATCTGCTGGGCTGCATCCAGCACCGCCTGGGCGGTCTTGACCTGGTTGGTGTTCACGTCGACGAGCTTTATCACGCTGTCGAGCACCGTCTGGCATGCCTGCTGGTACGCGTCGGCGGCCTTGGCAATGGCATCCACCTGCAGCCTGTCATCCGCCCCCACGGTGGGAATGGCGCGCCAGGATTCAAACTTGCTCGCGAAGCCCGCGAAGCTCTGCATTGCGTCCTTCATGAAGGAGGGATCATCGGTGGCCTGCGTTTCATAGTTGGAGATCTTGAGGGCATTCCCCGCATCCCTCATCTCGTTGGCGATGGATATCTCCTGGAGAATGCTCTTTTGAGCGGCAGCCGAGCCGTGACGGGCAATGAGGGTGTTCAGGTCCGCTGTTTTCTTGAGGATGTAGTTCGAAAGCCCGTTGACCAGGGTGGTACCGGCGGAGGACTGGTCCATCCGCGCCGCCACAATGGTGGAGTTGATTGTTGCGGAGTCCTGGACCAGGGTGTTGTACACGTCCACTTTCGCCTTGGCGTCCGCCACGTTTTTTTTCAGGACGACAAGCCGCGGGTACTTCGCGGCGAGGGCGTCGGCGTCCTGGAGGTACTGCTGCGTGTCCTGCAGGCGCTGCTTGGCCTGGTCCAGCGAATCCGAGTCCATTGTCTGGAGGAAGCCGCGGAAGCTGTACATCGCCTGCAGGACGCTCCGCTCGATGTTGTTGGCAACGGCAACCTGGGGAACCGTCTCCTTGTCCAGGCGGCTGGCATCCCCCTGAACGCCCCACATGTTCCACAGCTCGATTGCACCCACCACGGCGGCAATGACGATCACCAGGGCGAAACCCGCCCCGATCTTCGCGGCTACGTGTGTCATTCTCATATACCGAGCCCCTCGCGCTTCCCCCGTGTGCACGCCGCGTTGCAGGTGCCTCTCTGCTAACGAAGCCTCCTGCCCACAACTGTCTGCAGCGCCACGGACACGACAATGATGAGACCGTAGATCACGTACGTCCAGTATCCCGTCAGACCCGCAGCCACGATCCCGCCCTGGATGGCCCCGATGATGTACGACGCTACAAAGGTGCCGAATATCGTCCCCATGCCGCCGAATACCGAGGTTCCGCCAAGGAATACCGAAGCCAGCGTATTCAGCAGGTACCCGTCACCAAGGGTGGGCCAGAAGAAAAGGACGTCCTCGCTGACGACGAACCCGGAGAATGCCGCTGCGCCGCCCACGGCGGCGAAGGCCAGGATCTTGGTCAGGTCCACGTTCACGCCCATGAGGCGCGCGCTGTCTATGTTGTCCCCGGTCAGGTAAACGTGGGCGCCAAAGCGGTGCCTGTTGAGAAAGAACCATACGATCACGCCGACAATGATAGTCCATACGAACTGCATGGGGAGGACCCCGCCGATTTTGCCGACGAGCGCCGGGTAGAGGACAGTGTTCTGCACGTCGGTCATCCCCATGCCCTGGCCGTTGGTGAGGACCATGACGGCGCCGCGCCAGAAGAACTGGGTGCCGATTGTGGCCACAAGGGATGGAATCCCGATTTTCGTGACGATCACGCCGTTGAGAAGGCCGGCTACGATTCCTCCGAGGATGCAGCCAATGAAGCCGAGCGTTATGCTGTGCGTGGCGGTAAACACCAGATCGAATATGGTCATGCCGAATGCCATGACAGAGGGGAACGAGAGGTCGATCTCACCCGTAATGACCACGAGCGTCAGGGGAATGGCGATGAGCGCAAAGTACGGCGTGGTTGACATGAAGGCGATGTAGATGTTCCCGGCCAAAAAGGTGCGGGGCGAGCCGATCAGAAAGAGAATCCAGATGAAGATGGCCACGAAGACAATGCCGATCTGGAGGGGATAGGCGCGCAGATACGCCGAGATCCAGCCTTTTCCCGCTGTGGGCGACAGCGGTCTCCCTGCTTCCTGTGCCTGGCTCATCCTCGTCTCCTTCCTTTTGTCGCCGCTTTCATCGGCGCTTTTGTGGCGGCCCGTGGCGTTCCGCGCCGCTTCGGCCTGGTATCAAGCTGCCCTGTCTGCGCGACAGCCTGCAGCCTGTCGATAAGCTCCTGCAAGGAGAGTTCGTTTTTCATGAACTGGCCCGCCACTGTTCCCCTGTCCAGGACGACTATCCTGTCCGCCACCGGGTACACGTGGAAGATGTTGTGGTCGATGAAAATGGCGGACTTGCCCGCAGCCTTGATGCCTGCAACGAAATCCAGGCACTTCTTCGTCTCTGAAAGGGAGAGTCCCATGGTGGGCTCATCCAGGATGATCATTTCCGCCTTGAAGTACAGCGCACGGGTGATTGCCACCCCCTGGCGCTCGCCTCCCGAGAACGTCTTGACCGTGGACTCCGGGGTGATGGCCGACGAGGTGAACCCCATGAGGGTGTTCATGAGCTTTCGAGTCTCTTCCCGCATGGCCCGCAGATCGAGCCTTCCCCAGCCATCGGACAGCTCCCGTCCCATGAAGATGTTCCGCCACAGGGACTGCTTGTCTGCCAGAGCCCGCTCCTGGTAGACGACCTCGATCCCCAGCTCGCGGGCGCGCGCAACCGAAAGGTGCTCTATCTTTTTCCCCTTCAGGTACATCTCACCCCCCGGGTCCGGCTGGTGGTAGCCTGTGATGATCTTTACCAGCGTCGATTTTCCCGCGCCGTTGTCTCCCAGCAGGCCCACGATCTCATTGCTTCCGACCTCGAAGTTCACGTTGTGGAGGGCCGCCACCTGGCCGAAGGTCTTGGAGACGTTCTTCATCCGAAGGATGTGATCCATGGGTTCTCCCCTTTGAGAAAGGGCGGCCGGGGTCACGCCCCAGCCGCCCCCAGTCCTGATTCAGGATATCAGCGAATGTTCTTTGCTGCCAGAGGCGCCACGATGTCCACGTTGCTCTTGTCAACAAAGCCGGCGCCCGTGTTGATGTGCAGCCCGGAGTAGCCGTACACCTTTGAGAGGCAGATCTGCAGAATGGGCAGGTAGCCCTGGAGCCACTCCTGCTGGTCGATGACCAGCCCCGTCCAGCCGCCCTTGATAGCCGCAATGGTTGCCGGGGAAAGGTCGAAGCCTGCGATGGCGATGTCCCCAGGCTTCTTGCCGGCGGCCTGGAGGTACTTCTGAGCTGTTGCCGTCAAACCGCCGTGGTCCGTCACGACGAGCTTCACATCCGGGTGCGAGGATACATAGCCTGCGAACGTCGGGACTCCCGCAACAGGATCCGCGTTGGTCTGTGGATCGATGGGGATGTAGTCCACGGTCAGGCCGGCTTCCTTCAGCGCGTCAATGACGCCCTTGGTCCGCTCACCGCGGGCCGGCTGCTCGAGGAGCCCCCATACCATGGCGCGGTCTCCGCTCTTTAGGTTGAAGGTCTTCACGGCCTGCGCGCCCAGAGCGTGTCCTGCCGGATAGTTCTCTGCTCCCACGTACCCGAAGCCCTTGGGCGCGTACTTCGCTTCCGCCTTGTCCAGCGTGGTGTTCTGGCTGGTGACAATGATGCCCTGCTTTTCCGCCTGGTCGATGAGCGTGTCAAAGGCCGCGTCGCCCGGGTGACCCATGATTGCGATCCCGTCGGGCTTGGTTGCCATGGCCTCGCGGAACTGCTGGATCATCTGCTGTGGGTCCCAGTTCGACCAGACGTAATTGACCTTGCAGCCAAGGTCAGATGCCGCCTGGACCGCGCCGTTGTACACGTTCACGGCGAACACGCCGCCCTGCGGCCCGCCCGGGAAGAACACGATCCGGACGTTCGATGCCCAACCCTTGTTCTGAGCAGGGGCCATTGCGACCACTGCCAGCGCAAGGACGGCCACTGCGATAATGAGGACTTTGGACTTCATACGCCAAACCTCCCTTTAAGATATGCTCTCAGCCCCAACGGGGCCGCTCAAAGCCATTATAGCAGGGACAGAGCTACAATTGCCGGTTGTTCTCCGCCTCCATCATGCCCTTGTAGGTGTCGACGTTCCTCCTGTCGACAAAGATCACTCCAGTGTCGATGACGCGCGGCAGCGTCTTGTTGGCAACCGCATCAAGAAGGCGTTCCACGGAGAGCCATCCCATCTTGTAGGTGTTCTGCACGACGCAGAACGCGATGGCGCCGTCACGGATCCCCTGGATCGTGTCCCCAAGGTCATCAAAGCCGGCCACGAGCACCTTCCCCGCTTTTCCTTCGCGCTTGACCACTGCCGCTGCGGCCGGGGCGCCCTCAGCGGACACGCTGAAGATCGCGGTCAGTTCGGGGTGCTGGGCCAGGAGAGCCTCCGTCCTGTTCACCGACTCGGAGAAATCCCCGCCTTCGTCCACAACCCCGATGACCTTGATTCCCGGGGCGTCCTCTGTGAGCGCCCGCCTGAAACCGCGCGTTCGGAGGTTGAGGTTTGTAGCATCCAGCCCGCCCTGCAGCACGGCCACGGAGCCGCGGTCCGCCATTGCAGCCGCCATCCTCTTGCCGGATTCATAGCCGGCACTTTCGTTGTCCGTTCCTATGTACGTGAGCGCTTCGCTGGAAGGGGCCGGGGCGTCAAAGGTGATCACCTTGATTCCGGCCTGCGCCGCCTCGTGAATCACGGCCACCAGTCCTTTGTCGTCATTTGCCGAGATGGCGATGCCATTGACCCCCCGTGCGATGAGGTCCTCGATGACTTTCACCTGCAGGGCTACATCGAAACGGGGCGGGGCATCGACCTCGGCGATCACGCCGTACTTGGAAGCCGCCTCGGTAAACCCCCGGTAGACCGGCTCGAAATACGGATGGACCCCTTTGGGCACCATCACGAAGGCAAGCTGTTGCCCGACGCCCGCCGATGAGGGGCCGCCGAGGCCTTGAGGCTCGTGATCGCCGCGCGCAAAAGCCGGCCCCGCAGCGATGAGAAAAAGGGCTATCAGGGAAAAGAGTAAATTCAGGGGAGACACCATGGCTTTTTGCTCTTCAAGTCGTGCATAAACCGGTCCAAGACGACAGCGATGTGCACATCGTGTAATTCTTTTATCCATAGGAACTTGCTTGCACGTGACATTTGAGTATCCTGCCGCAACGCTGCGACCAAGAAAGATTTCCCATATTGAGAAAAAGTGGGTAACCCTCGCGCGCTACCGTATCGCGTAGCGCTTCATCTTGTTGTACAAGGTCTTGCGGCTCATGCCGAGCTCCCGTGATGCAACAGACCTGTTGTAGCCGGTGCGCTTGAGGACCTCGATGATAGCATCCCGCTCCTGCTGCCACAGCTCGGGGAGGCTCGTCTCGCTTGTCCCCTCCAGGAGGAAGTCCTGCGGCAGCAGCGGCCGGTTCTGTTCGGAGAGCAGGACCGCGGACTCAACCGCATTCTTCAGCTCACGGACGTTTCCAAGCCACTGGTAGGAGCGCAGGAACCGCACCGCCTCCCGGGAAATCTCGACGCCGGGCTTGTTGTACCGCCTGCGGTAGAGGTCCAGAAAGAGAGAAAGCAGAGGCTCGATGTCTTCCCGCCTGTCTCGCAGCGGCGGGATCGTGACTGCAAGTCCCTTGAGCCGGTAGTACAGATCGAGGCGGAACTTCTTTTCCCTGATCAGCGCCGAGAGGTCGCTGTTGCTGGACGCGATGATCCGCGCCGACAGGGGAACCGCGCGCGTGGAGCCCACGGGCTCGAAGGTCCTTTGCTCCAGGGCCCGAAGCAGCTTGGTCTGCAGGTGAAGACCCATGTCTCCGATCTCGTCCAGGAATATCGTTCCGGCTCCCGCGGCTTCGAACTTGCCCACAGCCGCCGCATGCGCGCCGGTGAATGCGCCTTTCTCGTGCCCGAAGAGCTCGCTCTCCAGCAGCTCGGGGGGGATTGCTGCGCAGTTGATTGCCACGAAGGGGCGGCCGAACCGGGAGCATTTTTCGTGGACAAACCGGGCCAGGATCTCCTTTCCCGTGCCGCTTTCTCCCTGGAGCAGGAGGGGGATTTCGGAGTCCATGACCTTCCGCAGGGTCTCCACGATGTGCCGCATGGCGGGACTGGCTGCAACGAGGGTCTGGTCTAGGAGCACTTCCCTGTTCGGGTGTTCCGCATCCCGCGCGCCCAGGCACAGGCGGTCTGCAAGCGCCACGATGTCATGATTGTCGAAGGGCTTCTGTAAATAATCCACGGCCCCCAGTTTCATGGCCCGCACGGCTGTCTCCACCGACGCGAACGCCGTGATGATGACCACTGCCGTGCCTGAGCGCTTCAGGTCGGACAGCAGGTCGGTGCCGCTCAGGTCTGGAAGCTTCAGGTCCACGAACGCGCAGTCGAACCTCTCCTGGCGCGCCTTTCGGAGCGCTTCTGTGCCTGTCTCCGCGCTGGACACCCGGTAGCCCTCGAGGGAGAGGGCCTTCTCCAGTCCCAGGCGCATGCCCTCCTCGTCGTCGACAATGAGAAGCGAGAACCCGCGTCGACTCAGCATGCCTCTTCCTTCCGGGGGAACTCAAGAGTCACGGTGGTCCCGATATCTGGCTGACCTGCCGCGTCGATGGAGCCGCCGTGCAGCTTCATTATTGTCTGGCTCAGCGCAAGCCCCAGCCCTGTTCCATAGCCCTGTTTTCGGGTGACAAACGGCTGGAAGATCGACGCCCGGGTTTCCTCGTCCATCCCCTCCCCATTGTCCGCCACGCGCACGCGGCAGCCCGCGCCGTCCACCTGTGCGTCGATGCGCACCAGCCCGTGGTCGTGGTGGATGGCCTGGATGGCATTGTACAGGAGGTTGAAGAAGACCTGCTTGATGGCATCCGCGTCGCCCTCGATGACCGCGCTGGAGGGAAACGGCGCAACCTCCACACGCACCCCCTTGAGCCGCAGCTTGGGCGTGAAGAGCTGCACAACTTCCGAGACAACCCCTTCCAGTGAGAGGTCGCTGAAGGCCAGCTCCTCGTCTGTGGCATGCTGGAGAAGGCTCCTCAGAAGACGGTTCACCCGCTTGATCTCCACCTCCATGCGCTTGAGGAAGCTCTCCCGCTCCCCCTCTTCAAGCCGTCCGGAGAGGAGAAGCTGGACGTGATTGAGGATGATCCCCAGGGGGTTGTTGATCTCATGCGCCACCCCGGCGGAAAACCTCCCCAGGGCAGCCATCTTTTCGCTTGTGACCAGGAGGCGCTTGCTTTCTTCCAGGCGCTCCGCGTTGTGCTGCAGCTCCTCTGCCATCCGCGTGAAGCCCCGGTAAAGCTCCCCGAACTCGTCGCTGCGCTCCACGGGCAGGCGGATGCTGTAGGCGCCCCGGCCTATCCTGATTGAAGCGGCAAGCAGGGTACGGATGGCGGCGATGACCTGGCTCCCCCAGACCAGGAAGAGTACCGTGGCCACGACCACGCAGATCAAAGGGATGATGGACAGGCGGAGGAAGTTCTGCAGCCAGTCCCCGAACGTGTTGGGGGAAAGCCCCCCCACAAAAAGGAACGCCTTGGCCGAAGGCCCCATCTCGAGGTAGGAGCCGATGTACTTGTACGTTTTTCGGCCGGAGCGGTAGCTCCCGGAAAAGGGGCTGCCCGTCATGGGATGAGAGCGCGTCCAGAGCACCCCCGCCGTGTCGATTCCCGGGAGGGATGAATAGCGGTAGAGCCCCTGGGCATAGAGGGCGATGCCGATGTTGTTCCGCAGGGAAAGCGTCTCGAAGTAGCCCCTGTTGAATGCCTTCTGGAGGGAGATCAGACCGATCTCCTCTCCGTCGCGAAATACGGGCGTGTGAAACGTTGCGTAGATGCCGTCCGACATCTGCGCGTACTCTGCCTGGCCGGCCCGGCGGGCGGGAACGTCGCGTGGCACGGTGTCAGAGATGTAGGTCGAGTTGCCCACAACGGCGACGGCCGCGTAGTGGTCCCTCTCCCTGCGATACACGGCGATGGTGTCGATGGCTTCGCTGAGAAGGTGGTTCTCCAGGTCGTCCCGCAGCACCGAGATGTCGCTGTCCAGGGTGTCCTTGCTGAAATAGCCCCAGTACTTGTTGTAGACGTACAGCTTCGACTGGAGCCGGGGAGAAAGGGCAAGCATGGCGATGCTGGAGCGATAACGCTCCTCCGTAGCCGCGATGTCCTTCTTGATGAGGGAGAGCGAGGAGCGAAAGCGTGACTCCTGCGACCTCCCTCCGCTCTCAACGACCAGCGCCGCGGCAACGGCGATGGCCACGAGGACGGGAACCAGGAGGGCGCTTGATGTCACAAAGAGGAGGCGTGCGCGAAGCTTCACTGCGGAACTGTCCCTGGGCTCACAGTCATGTGGCGAGGAAGAATCATAGCCGAAAACTGCCGCTCCCGCAAAGGGAGAATCGGTCTACTGCGGGGCAGTGGCCAGGACGAACACAGTGGTGGTCTGCTGAGGGACCGGCGACCCCACGGGAGTGAGCCCCCCTGAGGCGAAGTTGATCTGGAAACAGGAGAGGGTGCTATCCAGGGCATAAAGATCAAACATTCTTTGGACCCTTATTGACTACTGCCTGGAATGTGATAAGCTTCCCGATATGAGTGAACACTCACTCTCTTATCCGCGGACAGAGCAGCTCAGGCCTCAAGAGCGCTCCGGCTATGGGGTCCGTGAGTATCCCGACGCCTCTGACATCTATCGGAAGATCGGCAAGCTCATGTCGGTCCCGCCTCTTCGAATCCGCAAGGACGCCATGGATGCCTACTTGCGCTTCTTCAACGAGGAATGCCCCGGATCCAAGACCATGACCGATGAGGCCAGGAGCTATATCCCCGGGGGCGTCCAGCACAACCTGGCATTCAATTATCCGTTTCCCCTTGTGATCGACCGCGCGGAGGGGCCTTACCTGTATGATATCGACGGCCACCGGTACATCGATTTTCTCCAGGCGGGCGGGCCGACCATCCTTGGCAGCAACGACCCCGTGGTCCGCGAGCAGGTAATGGACGTTCTTGCCCGGGTCGGCCCTTCCACGGGCCTCTTCCACGAGTTCGAGCTGAAGCTTGCCAGGGAGATCACCAGGCATATTCCGTCAGTCGAAATGTTCCGGATGCTCGGGTCAGGCACGGAGGCGGTCATGGCGGCAATCAGAGTGGCCCGCCTGGCCACGCACAGGAAAAAGGTCGTAAAAATCGGAGGCGCGTATCACGGCTGGAGCGATCAGCTGGTCTACAGCCTCAAGATCCCGCATACCAGGCGCTTCGAGGCGCACGGAATTCCACGCGCGGCGACCCGGCACACCCGGGAGGCTGCCCCGAACGACCTTGCCTCCCTGGAGCGCGTGCTGCGGGCAAACAGGCTTGCCGGCGGCACAGCGTGCGTTCTTGTTGAGCCGGTGGGTCCCGAGAGCGGGACCCGTCCCGTGGACTTCGAGTACAACGCCGGCGTGCGCCGTTTGTGCGACAGGTACGGCGCTCTCCTGGTGTTCGACGAGGTGGTGACCGCGTTTCGCATCGGGCTGGGAGGCGCGCAGGGCTACTTCGGCGTGAGGCCTGATCTGACGTGCTTCGGGAAGATCGTGGCCGGCGGCTATCCGTCTGCCGGTGGCCTGGGAGGCCGCCGGGACCTGATGAAGCTCGTCGCGGCCGGCATCGAGAGCGGGAAAAAGCGCGCATACGTCGGCGGCACAATGGCCGCCAACCCGTTGAGCGCCGCAGCAGGGTATTTCACGTTGAAGGAGATTGAACGGACAGGCGCCTGCGAGAAAGCCGGCCGGGCCGGAGATCGGCTCACACGCGGGCTCCAGGCAATCGTCGACACACTCGGGCTGCCGGCAGTGGCGTACAACCAGGGATCGATCTGCCATCTCGAGGTGGTGGGCGGCATGTTTGTCCGGCTCCAGCTGCTGAAGATCCTCTCAGTCCTCAAGGAGATCAAGGTGCGCAAAGCCCTCATGGAGGAGTACGGGGCCGCCTACATGGCGGAAGGGATCGTGACTCTGGCCGGAAGCAGGATGTACACGAGCGCCGCGGACACAGACGAGGTGATCGATGACGCCCTGGTGCGGTTCGGCCGGGTATTGGCGAACATCAAGAAGGGAGACTTCGGTGGATGAGCAGACGGCCCGGGAGGCAGTGCGCGCTGCAGGCGTGAAGCTGGTGGAGGAGGGGCTCGTTGCCGGTACGTGGGGGAACGTCTCCGTGCGCTTTTCCCCTGCCGCGATGGCCATCACTCCCAGCGGCTTCGACTACCTGTCCATGAGCGTGGATGACGTTGTGATCGTGGACCTGGCCACTGGAGAGGCCAGGGTTGGCAAGCCATCCACGGAAAAGAGGCTTCATTGCGAGATCTATCGAACCCGTCCAGAGGTCAACGCCGTGGTCCACACCCACTCGATGAGCGCATCCACGGTCGCTGCGGCCCGGCGCGAGGTCCCTCCCATTCTCGATGACCTTGCGCAGATCGTGGGACCCACGCTGCGGGTGGCGGACTATGCCATCCCGGGATCGGGAAGAATGGGCCGCACCGTTCTCCGCGCCCTGCGCGGCCGCATGGCAGCGCTCATGGCGAACCATGGAGCCGTGGCCCTGGGCAGGACCATGGAGGAAGCGCTCCTGTGCGCGCGCATCGTGGAAAAGGGGTGCCGCGCCTTCATAGAGGCAGAGTTCCTGGGCGGAGCGAAGGGAATCAACAGGTTCGAGGCCGCCGTGATGCACCAGGTCTATCTGAGGAAGTACTCCCGACAGGGCAGGAAGGACAACGAATGAGCGACGCGGCCCATGTCATTGCGTACGACGTCGGCACTACCGGCGCAAAGGCGTGCTTGTACAGCCTCGGCAGGGAGGTAAAGCTCGTTGCGGGCGCCTCAGCAGAGTATCCCCTTTCGCTCCTTCCCGACGGCGGCGCGGAGCAGGATCCCGCTGACTGGTGGAAAGCCGTCTGCGCAGACACGCGGAAGCTCCTTGCAGATTCGGGAGTCCCTCCGGCCCGGGTCAAAGGGCTGGCATTCTGCTGTCAGATGCAGGGGCTCGTCCTGGTTGACGCCCGGGGCACCCCGGTGCGGCCCGCCATGAGCTACATGGACCAGCGGGCCGTGGCGCAGAAGCGGGCCGGAATTGAGAAAGGCTTGCGCATTGCAGGCATGAACGCCCGCAAGCTCCTCCCGTCCCTTCTTATCACCGGCGGCGTCTCGGCGAGCGTCAAGGATCCTGTCTGGAAGTACCACTGGGTGCGCGAGCGCGAACCTGAGTGTTTCCGCAGGGTCCACAAGTGGCTGGACGCCAAGGAGTACCTTGTGCACCGGTGCACCGGCCGGTTCGCCATGACCCCGGATTCCGCAAACGCGACATTCCTCTATGATACCCGGCCCGGCCGCCAGGGGTGGAGCCCGCTTGTATGCCGGCTGTTCGATGTTGATCCCGCACATCTTCCCGAGGTCATCGGCCCCGCGGAGACGGCTGGGCCGCTGCTAGCCGGGCCCGCGGAGGAGATGGGCCTGGCGCCGGACACGCCCGTTTTCGGCGGCGGTGGCGACCTGTCCCTGGTCTCTCTTGGCTCGGGCGCAGCGGGAGTCCATGACACGCACGTGTACATGGGGACCTCCGGCTGGGTCTCCACGGTCACGGACCGCCGGGTGGTGGACACGGACTGCTTCATCGCCTCCATCCTCGGCGCCCAGAAGGGCCGCTATAACTACATCTCGGAGCAGGAGACCTCGGGGAAATGCCTGGAGTGGGTCCGGGACCACCTTGCGCTGGATGAGATCGGCGTCTACCTCCAGCACAGGACCGTTGCTGATGATCCCGAGGGCCGGTATGCCACGCTCTTCGAGCTTCTCGATGAGACGATCGAAGGGGTGCAGCCGGGCGCGCAGGGCGTTGTCTTCACCCCGTGGCTTCGGGGCAACCGCTCGCCTTTCGAGGACCCGGCTGCCCGCGGCATCTTCTTCAACGTGGGGCTGGAGACGGGGAAACGCGCCATGATCCGCGCCGTGGCGGAAGGGATCGCCCTCCATGGCAAGTGGCAGCTTGCGGCCATACGGAGGAAGGTTCCCGCCCGGGGGCCGGTGAGGTTTGTCGGCGGCGGCGCCCGGTCCGACGCCATGGCCCGCATCATGGCGGATGCCCTGGAGGAGGTCGTGGAGCCCGTGGTCTCTCCTCAGAACGCGGGGGCGCTGGGGGCAGCGCTCCTGTGCGCATCCGGTCTGGGGATCCTTGGCTCCCTGGAGGAAGCCAGACGGCTGGTGCCCGTGCGCGGGAGTTTCGAGCCTGATTCGGCCAGGTCGAAGATCTACCAGGAGAGGCTCGAGGTCTTTCGCAGCCTCTATGAGCGCAACCGCCAGAGCTTCCGCAAGCTCAACGGCTCAGTGCGCGCCGGATGAAACTCATCACCCCCTGAATGACGGTCTCGGCGTCACTGGCCGCCTCCTCCCCTAGGAACAATCCAAGGCGCTCCCGGTAGTAGGCCGATCCGAAGGAGAACTGGACAATGAGGAAGAGGTTGTCCAGGCAGAAAGCCGTGGCCGTCTCTGAGAGGCCCGCATCGATTTCCCCGCGCCTTTTTGCCTCCCCCACCATCTGGCTGTAGCGCTCCGCTGCCACGCTCTCGATCCGTCCGGAGAGCTTCGCTGCAAGCGGGGCCAGCTCTTCCGTCGTGCAGGCGATGTAGAGGTTCAGGAAGTCGGGGTCTTTCCGCGACCATTCCACGGCTGCCGTGAGCAGCGCCTCGACGCGCTCGAAGAAGCCGGGAACCCGGGAGAAGATCTCGTCGATGACACCGGTGAGCGTGCCATGGGATTCCTCGATCAGAGCGAGGAACAGGCTCTCTTTGGTCTTGAAGTACTGGTAGAGGGACCCGACCGAGATTCCGGCCTCTTTGGCCACGAGGTTGACGTTCGTTCCTGCGTAGCCGCGCCGGGCGAAAGCCCGCTTTGCGCAGTCCAGGACGCGCCGGCGCTTGTCCTCCGAGATCCTGTCGAAGGTGGAGGTCCACCGAGGCCGATGGGCCGGAAATGAGCGGCGACTCATTGCAGGGACTATAGCGCATGGGCGGAAGATACAGAAGGGGACCTTGCGGGGTGCATCGGGTCGTTGTACGGTCAGGTCGGAGGTCCGGGATTGGCCGGCACGATGCGAGCAGCAGTCCTCGAGCGGGCCCGAACGCCCCTTGCGTTGCGGGAGGTCCCGACTCCGCTGCCGGGGCCCGGTCAGCTCGGGGTCCGCGTGAGCGCATGCGGCGTGTGCCGCACGGACCTGCACATCGTGAACGGGGAGCTTGCGGAACCGAAGCTTCCCCTCGTGCCCGGCCACCAGATCGTTGGCACGGTCACAGGGATCGGCAAGGGCGTAAGCGGGTTTTCCGTCGGCCAGCGGGTGGGAATCCCCTGGCTGGGCTCCACCTGCGGGACGTGCGCCTTCTGCTCAAGCGGTCGGGAAAACCTCTGCCCTTACGCACGATTCACCGGATACCACACCGACGGCGGATTCGCCCAGCACGCCGTGGCGGACTCATCATTCTGCTTCCCCCTGCCCGCCGGCCAGCCCGATCTGCAGGTTGCGCCCCTGCTGTGCGGGGGGCTCATCGGCTACCGGGCGCTTCGCATGGCGGGGGAAAAAGCAAAGAGGATCGGGTTCTATGGCTTTGGCTCAGCAGCCCATATCCTTGCGCAGGTCTGCCGCTACCAGGGAAAGGAAGTCTATGCGTTCACCAGGCCCGGCGACGAAAGCGCAAAAGCGCTCGCCGCGAGGCTGGGCGTTTCCTGGGTGGGGGACTCCACTCAGGCGCCCCCTGAGCCGCTGGATGCAGCCATTCTTTTCGCGCCGGACGGCGGCCTGGTTCCCCTTGCCCTCAAGGCTGTGGAGCGCGGGGGGACGGTTGTCTGCGCGGGAATCCACATGAGCGACATTCCGTCATTCCCGTACGGCATCCTCTGGGAAGAGCGAATGATCCGATCCGTTGCGAACCTTACACGGGCCGACGCGCGGGAGTTTCTGGACCTCGCGCCGCGCGTCCCCGTTCAAACCGAGGTCCAGGTGTTTTCCCTGGATGAGGTGAACGAAGCCCTTGCGCGGCTGCGCACGGGCCGGATCATCGGCTCAGCCGTGATTGACCTTGGCGGATGATTGGAGCAACAGGCAGGAGTCGGTCCAGCGGTTGCGTGCCTGTGCGGCCGGCCCGATTGTTCGTATCTTGTTCTCTGGAGGCAAGATGGCCGGTGGTATCGTAGACAAGAAGGTAGAGAGCTACATTTCTGAGCTTGACGGGCACGCAGATCCGGTACGCTCGGAGATGGAGGCTGTTGCGCTTGAAAAGGGCTTTCCCATCGTGGGACCGCAGGTGGGACGGCTGCTGGGGCTTCTTGCCCGGAGCCTCGGGGCGCAGCGTATCCTGGAGCTGGGGTCCGGGTTCGGATACTCTGCCCTCTGGTTTGCCCGGGCCCTGACAAATGGCGGCATGGTGAGCTGCACCGACCTCTCCAGCGACAACCGCGAGCTGGCTCTCAAGTTCTTCCGCGCGGCCAGGCTGGAGAAGTCCGTGAGCTTTCATGTCGGGGACGCGCTGTCCTTTGCGCGCGCTCAGACTGGACTGTTCGACATTGTGTTCAACGACATCGACAAGAAGGACTACCCGGAAAGCGTGTCCGTCGCCCTCCCTCTCCTGAGGATTGGCGGTCTTTTCATCACCGACAACGTCCTGTGGAGCGGTAAGGTCGCATCAAAGGGACAGTCCGACCCGGCTACTCTTGCCATCCGCCAGTTCAACTCGATCATATCGCGGCGCCAGGACCTTGAGACAGTCATCCTGCCCCTGCGTGATGGGGTGGCGGTGTGCCAGAAGGTGCGCTGAACCGCACAGCGGATGCAATCCCGTGTCTCGTGAAGTCGGTGCTGGATGAGCGCAGCGCCGGCACACCTGTTGTCACGGTGAGCTGGGCCCAGTCTCAGCAAGGGGCCATTGCGCCCGCGGGCGGGACTCGCGCAACCCTGAGCAGTCCCGAGTCGATGGCGCTCACCCATCGGCTTCGCAGCCTCCATGGGGCAATCCTTGTGGGGATTGGAACGGTCCTCGCCGACGACCCGCTGCTCACGGTCCGGCTGGTCCGTGGACCGTCGCCCCAACCGGTCGTGCTGGACTCTTTCCTGCGCATTCCTGATCACGCGAGCCTTCTGCTGCGCGCTGACCGTGCACCCTGGATCTTCCATGCCCTGGGCGCGCCGGCTCGCAGGGCGCAGGAGCTAGCAGACTGCGGCGCCCGGCTCTTTGCTCTTGCCGCGAGAGAAGGCGGTCTCCCCCTGGAAGAGGTGCTTCGCGTCCTTGGCAGGCATGGCATCGAATCCCTGATGGTGGAAGGGGGCGCCCGCGTGCTTCGCTCTTTCATGTCGCGCCGGCTTGCTCACCAGGCGGTCATAACGGTAAGCCCCGTGAAAATGGAAGGCCTGCGCATATTCGAGGAAGGGAAAAAGCCGCCGGAGTTTGCCCAGACGACGCAGGCGGAATGCGGTCCTGACACGGTCATTTGGGGAAGGTTCGAAAAGCACCAGGATGGGTTATCCGAGCACGGTTGAGACGGTTCTGCACTGCCGGGTATTGCCCAGCACGCGGCACACGCTGTCGGCAGTCTTTTCCGCCATGAGCCGGAAGGACGTCAGCTTGCCCCCTACGATGGAGAATAGCCCTGATATCCCGTCACGGCTTGCGTGATCAAGCACGGTAAAGTCCCTGCTCCACGTATGGGGGTCCAGGTGCCTGGCCTCATCGGCGGTTCCCTGCGCATTGTACAACGGCCGCACCCCTGCCCATGCGTGTGCCATTGGGGCGCCTGCGAGCCCGGGAAGGAGGGTCTGGATCTGGGCGCGCACCAGCTCCAGCTCCCATTCGTCCACGCGGCGGTCGTCCGGGTCCTCCGTCACAACGGAGGTTGTCCCTGCGATGCTCACCCGGCCGCGCGGCAGGATGATGTCGCCATCTCCCGGCGGCTGCAGCCGGCTCACTGCTCCCTTTACCACTGAGCCGCGGAAGGCGATCATCGCGCCGCGCACGAGGTCCAGGGAGAGGCTCACGCCGACTCCCTTCGCGACCCGCGCGCTCCAGGGGCCTGCCGCGATCACTGCGATCCTGCAGCCAAGCTCATGCGAGGCTCCCGTCCGCACATCGGTCAGCCTGACCCCGCTGACGTGGCGATTGCGTATCTCGATCCCGTCGCACCTGTGGAACGTGAGCACCCGTGCGCCAAGGGATTGCGCGCCCCGCCCAAGGGCTGCGCAGAGGGCCACTGAGTTGCAGACGGCGTCCGGGACCAGGAAGGCCCGACTGATGCCGGGATCCAGACCGGGCTCCCGAAGCCGCGCCTCCACCATCGAGGCTTCCCGGGCAGGGATCCCCGCCTGCCTGCAGCCCTCCAGCCACTGCTCGAGGTAGCCCGCGTCATCTCCGTCGCCAAAGACAAAGAGCCCGCCCGTCTCCGTGACAGCGCTCGCCGCGACCCGCCGGAGGATGACGCTCTCCTTGTAGCACTCGCCGGCTGTGACCGGATCCGAAACGACGTATCTGGCGCCTGAGTGGAGAAGGCCGTGGAACCGGCCGGTGGTGCCGCTGGCAAGGTCGCCTTTCTCCACCAGGGCCACGCTGATACCCCGCAGCGCGAGGTCCCATGCGAGCCCGCATCCTGTGGCGCCTCCGCCGATGACCACGACATCGGGTTGCGCACTACTGCCGTTTGGTACTGTATCGTCCATCCGCGTATGCGCTGCCGTGTCATCAGTTTGATCGCCAGCGACGCATTAATGATACAAAGGAACGTCTTGACAATCAATTGGCGCTCTGTCGCAGTTGTGATAGGACATGAATTTGACGAAAAATAATGCCTTTTGATGAATTCGCGTTCATTCTGTTGACGAAATGGCATTCTCATGCCCTTATGTCTGAATGAAATCAACAGTGCTCCTGGCCGCGCGCGGCAAAACCTTTCCCCTGGCAGATCCCGGAGAGCCCGAGCTCTTCCGGGAGCAGTTCCCCTTCTCCCAGGTGCCCAGGATCATCTTCGACGGGGTAGATGTGCCCCTTTCTCCGCCAGATGAGATCTGGATCACTGACACCACTTTCCGGGACGGGCAGCAGGCCAGGCCTCCGTATACGCCGAAACAGATCGCCCGGATCTACTCCCTTCTCCACCGGCTGGGCGGACCCAGAGGAATCATCCGCCAGTGCGAGTTTTTTCTCTACAGCAGGCGGGACAGGGAGGCGGTCCAGGAGTGCCTTTCCCTCGGATTCGGGCATCCCGAGATTACCGGATGGATCAGGGCGGATGCCCGTGACCTGGGGATCGTGAAAGACCTCGGACTGAAGGAAACCGGGATCCTCACATCGGCTTCTGACTACCACATCTTTCTGAAGCTCAAGACGAGCCGCCGCAAAGCCATGGAAGAGTATCTCTGCGTCGTGAAGGAAGCGCTGTCCAGCGGCATCAGGATCAGGTGCCATCTGGAAGACGTCACGCGCGCGGACATCTATGGGTTCTGCCTGCCTTTTGCAGAAGAGCTCTTGAGGCTGAACCAGGAGAGCGGAATCCCCGTTAAGGTCCGGCTGTGCGACACCATGGGTTACGGAGTGACCTACCCCGGCGCCGTCCTGCCCCGGAGCATCCCCCGGCTTGTTCACGCCTTCGTCAGGGAGCTGGGCTATCCCTCTGAGCTCCTGGAGTGGCACGGGCACAACGATTTCCACAAGGTCCACGTGAACGCGGCCACCGCGTGGCTCTACGGGGTCTCGGCCTTGAACGCCACGGTGCTCGGGTTCGGTGAGCGCACCGGCAACCCTCCGCTGGAAGCAGCGGTGATGGAATATATAGCCCTTCGGGGAACCGAGGATGGCATGGACACGCGCGTGATCAGCGAGATCGCCGACTACTTCAGGACCGAGGTGAAAGCCCCCATTCCGGCGAACTACCCGTTTGTCGGCGCGGAGTTCAATACCACCCGGGCGGGGATCCATGCAGACGGTCTCATGAAGAATCAGGAGATTTACAACATCTTCGACACGGAGAAGATTCTGGGAAGGCCCATCCGCGTCATGGTGACGGACAAGTCCGGCATGGCAGGAATTGCGCAGTGGCTGAACGAGAATGTCCCGGCTCTCACCGGCATCAGCTTTGCGCCGCTGGGCAAGCGCCACCCCGGGGTGCGCCACATCAGCGCGTGGGTGGCGCAAGAGTACGAGCAGGGGCGCACCACAAGCATCTCCACGGAGGAGCTTGTTGCGCAGGCCCGGCACTACCTGCCGCACCTCTTTGTCTCTGACTTTGAGCGGATCAAGCGTGCGGCAATGGACAAGGCGCACGGCTTGGCAGAGGAGATCTCAGCCTCGCCTGCCGTTCAGGCCCTGCAGGGCGCCTCCATGGAGCGCTTCCTGCGCGACGTGGTCAAGCGGGAGGCTTCCATCCAGCTCATCGCAATCACCAACACGGAGGGCAGAAGGACCAGCCAGGTGCACACGCAGCGCGGGGAAAAATCCCTGTTTCGCAATCTCCTCACGAAGGACTTCCGCAAGCACGAATGGTTCGTGACCGTCCTGGAGAACTGCCAGCCCTACTATTCCGACCTTTTCTTCTCCAAGTACACGGGCAGGCTCATCATGACGGCGGCGCTTCCCATAGTGCACGAAGACAAGTCCCTGCATGCCGTCATAGACATCGATTTCATATTCGACGAGCTGTCGAAGCTCGTGACGTGAAAAGGCCCGTGCGCCTTTCGCACGTCCCTCCCACGCGGTGGCGTGGGAGGGCGCACCGCGTTCGCGCGGAACGCGTACTCGCGTACCTTCGCCATCCATGGCTAGGGATACGGGTCCTTTCGCATCCGCCAGATGATCAGGATGGGCGCGATCACCCAGGAAGCATTTGCTCCAACGACGTTGAGCAGGTGCGGGGTGGCGTGAGCCCCCCAGATCTCCTCACTCAGGATGATCGTCACATTGGTGAGCATAACCGACGCGTAGATGATGCTTGGCACCCGGATCCAGTTGCGGCCGCGGACGAACGCGTAGATGGCGAACGCGTAGAACGGCCCGAAGAAAATGGCGTCGATCCAGATTGTTGCCCGCCACCACACGGGCCGTGCATTCAGCAGCGGGTCATATGTCTGCCCCCACCAGTGGCCCAGGTCCACGACGAATCGCGGCGGCCATGCGGGGTAGGTGAAGTGCGAGGTGTCGGGGATGACGATCTGCTCGATATCGAAGAGATAGCTGATTGCGACCAGGTTGAAGATGAAATAGATGAGGAGGATGAGGTCCAGGCGTCGTTTTCGAAGCGGCAGAGCGTTTTCCATGACAAGGGCTCCTTTCACGGAATGTGGAGCCCAGTCTACCATACCTCGGCAGTCTTGGCACCGCGCGCGGGCGCGCCGGGGCGTCGTTGGGGACTCACTCGTCCTTTTTTGCAAGATTTGGATAGAGCTTCTTCATGCAATCCGGACAAAGGCCGTGGCTGAACTCGATTTCGGAATGCTCGTGAAGGTACGCCTCCACCTGCGTCCAGTACCCTTTGTCATCGCGGACCTTCTTGCACGAGGCGCAGATGGGGAGAAAGCCGCTCAAGGTCTTGACCCGGGCAAGGGCGTCGCTCAGCTCAGCGGTGCGGGCGCGCACAAGCTCTTCGAGACGCTCCTTGTGAAGTCTCAGCTCCGCCTCGGTCGCCTTCAGCATGGTGACATCCTCTGAGATGTAGATGGCCCCGATGACCTTCCCTCCGCGCTTCAAGGGGATGCCCCGGACGTTGAAATATCCTTCCCCTCCGCCGGACAACCGGGGGAAATGCACGCCGTCCGCAACCAGGGGGATTCCCTTCAGCATGCGCTTGAAGCCTTCGGTCAGCCCAGCAGCTGAGATGCTCTCGCGCTCCAGGAAAGATTTGCCCACGTAGTCTTCCCTGCACGTCCTGCCCTGTCCGATGTGTGAAACGTGGAATGGATTGATGTCAATTATGATCCCGTCCTTGTCGAGCACATAGACTGACAAGGGCATGGACTCGAAGAGCTGTCGGTACTTTTCTTCGCCCTCACGGATGGCAGTGCGTTCCTCGGCCAGGCGCGCGTTTTCTTTTTCGAGGATTCCAATCCGTTTCTCGAGAGAGCTGATGTGTTCCGGAGGGGCGCGGCGAGCGCGATTCATGGTGATCCATACGCAGGGTAGCCTCTATCCCCCTTTTCTGCAAGGGTCAGGGCTTCTCGAGGGAGAGCGAGCCCGCCCTGGGGGCGGGCTCGCGGGTGTCACTCCTTGAACAGGTACAGGTACTGTCCGTAGCCCTCTTTCTGCATGTCAGCCACGGGAACGAAGCGCAGCGACGCGGAGTCCATGCAGTAGCGCAGTCCGGTGGGCGCCGGTCCGTCATCGAAGATATGGCCCAGGTGCGAGCCGGCATAACGGCTCTTCACCTCGGTGCGGACCATCATGAAGCTCTTGTCGACTTTCTCCACGATGTTTCCCGGCGCCAGGGGCCGGGTGAAGCTGGGCCAGCCCGTTCCGGACTCGAACTTGTCGGTCGAGCTGAAAAGGGGCTCACCAGAAACGATGTCCACGTAGATTCCGGCCTTGTGGTTGTCCCAATACTCGTTGTTGAACGGCGGCTCCGTGCCCTCCTGCTGCGTGACCTCGAACTGCATCGGGTTCAGCATTTTTTTGAGCTGATCGACGCTGGGCTTGCGATAGCTGCCGTCCCGGGCTGAGGGCGGAGCAGCGGGGTCCAGGAGCGCGGACGGACCCCAGTACTTCACGAAGACCTGGTCGCGCCCGGAGCCCGCGCGGTACGTCTGGTAGGCAGCCGGGTTCTTCTTTGCATAGTCCTGGTGGTATTCCTCCGCGGGGTAGAATGCCTCCGCCTTGCTGATCTCCGTGACAACGGGCGCCTTGAACCGGCCTGACTTCTCCAGCGCCGCCTTCGATTCCTCTGCTTCGTGGCGCTGCGTGTCATTCATCCAGAAGACGATGGGGCGATACTGCGGGCCCCTGTCGACGAACTGGCCGCCTTTGTCCGTGGGGTCGGTGTGCCGCCAGTAGGCGTCCAGCAGGTCTTTGTAGCTCGCCCGGGAAGGATCGTATTCCACCTTCACCGCTTCGACATGTCCTGCTGCCGCATAGGTCTCATAGGTGGGGTTCCTGCTTGCGCCACCCGTGTAGCCGGAAACAACGGACATGACCCCGTAGACCTTCTCGAAGGCGGCCTGCATGCTCCAGAAGCGTCCTCCGGCGAATATGGCGTTGGCGGTGCTGTCCTGACTCCCGGCAAACGACATGCCAGGAGCGAGCGCCGCCGCTGCGAGTATCATCATGATTGCGCGAAAACTCCTCATCAAAAGCCTCCTCTATCCGAGCCTATCCGAACGTGAATGCGAAAAGCCGAACCTTTCCCTGGACCTCCAGACGCAGCAGGTGGGACCCTGCCTGCTTCAGCCCTACCAGCTGGTACATGCGGCTCTCGCGAGGCAAGAGGGCGCCATCCTTTACGTCCGGCGTGTCCGCACCCTTTTTTCCGTCCACGCTGACACCGATTGTCCCTCCCTGCCCGGCCGGCTCGATCACCAGGAAGACATTCTTCGCGTTGAAGCCCAGCTGCAGGGTCCCCGACGTTTCAGGCACAACGTACTGCGGGGTGATGGTCCACCTGCCGGTGAGGTTCCATTCGCCGTTCTGGGGGACTTTCGCCGGCATGTAATCGGCGGGCTTGTCGGGCGCAGGCACCGTGGAGCTGGCGAACCCCCGGGCCCTGTCATACCCGAGGTATGTTTCAGGAGTGTTCGCCTCGATGTCAGGCGCGGGCTTCGATACCACGCCGGCAACGTTTGCCCCTGCTTCCTTCAGCAGCGCCTGGATGACCTTCTCCGAAACGTCATAGTCTCCTTCCCCGAAATGGAAGTAGCGGACATGACCCTTGGCATCGATGAAATAATGCGCCGGCCAGTACTGGTTGGCATACGCATTCCACTGCTTGTACTCATTGTCCTGGACGACCGGCCAGTCCACTCCGAGGTCCTTGATGGCCTGCGCCACATTGGCGCTCTTCATTTCGAACTCGAACTCAGGAGTGTGCACGCCGACGATCACCAGGCCGTCCGTACGGTAGGTGTCATACCAGGCCCTGAGGTAGGGCAGGGTGCGCACGCAGTTCACGCAGCTGTACGTCCAGAAGTCCACCAGGACGACCCGGCCGCGGAGACTGGTCATCATTAACGGCGGCGAGCCGCCACTGGAGAGCTGCCCTTCCATGGGCACGACTCCCTCGGTGTTGAACCACATGCCTGTGGTAACGAACTCAGGAGCAATCCCGTAATCTCCCAGCACACCATTCACAGGAGCGGCGTCCATCGCCCCCGAAAAGATCCTCTCCCCTGATGCATTTGTCTGCGCGCCGCCGGTCCGCTGCCCCGCCGCCGGCTGGAGCCTTTTCAGCGCCGTGCGCACAGAAGGTGCCTTCTCGATTGCGGTGAGCCCGGTTCCGTAGTTGGGGAAAGCCCTCAGGACCGCAGCCTGGAACCTCCTGTCCCAGCCAAGGCCTATTGCGACGCTCATGGCGAGCATGAGGACGCCGAAGCCCTTCTGGATATTGGCCGAGTTCCTGGTGAGCGCCGGCACGCGGGTCAGGAGGGCCCTGCCTCCAAGCATGACTGCCAGCATGGGGATCGATGTTCCCAGTGTATATGCAAGCGTGATGAAGACCGAGCCGCCATTCACCTGCTGGGTGAGCGCCAGGCTGATCACGGAAGCCATGATGGGGCCGACGCACGGCGTCCAGACCAGCCCGAGGCTGAAGCCGACGACGAGCCCGCTCCAGAGCCCGGCAAGCGGGGCCGCCTGGCCGGCGCCCGGCCGGCCGGCGGGGACGCCGGAAGCCCTGCTGCCCCGGTTTGCAATCCTGCTGGTCATCCGCTCGAAACCCTCGCGAAGCTTGGGGACGAGCATCACGATCCCGAACAAGGCGATCAGCACAACCGCAACCACGCGCAGCGCATCAGCCGGAATGCCCAGAGCGCGCACGATGGCCGACAGGGTCAGCGTGAAGACGGTGAAGCTGACCACGAAGCCGGCCAGAACGCCGAATGGCCGCGCTTTTCCCCCGCCGACGCTCCCGGAAAGCACGATGGGGAGGACCGGCAGGATGCACGGGGAGAGTATGGTGATGACGCCGGAAACAAAGGCAAACGCGAGTAGCACCAGCATATCTTTTCCTTACGATCGCACGATGTGGCTGAGGATCCCGTCCACGCCCTCGCCCCCGCTCCTCCAGATGGCTTTCTGGCCACCAGAAGCGTCTATCTGCACGAAGGTATCCTGGACGGTGATCCCGTACTTCGCCTTCAGCTCGGCTGCCCTGTCGTAATCGGCGACAACAATGGCGACGTCTCCCAGCTGGTTTCCGTTGGCGTTGATGTCCTTGAGGTCAGCCTGGCAGTAGGGGCACCAGTCGGCTGCAAAGAACAGGACAGTCGGCTGCTTCGCCGCCAGAGCTTCCGCCGCTTCCAGCGTCGTGAAGATGACCTTCGTGCCGCTGCTCTTTGCGTAACGGAGCTCGTTTCCGACCACTGGATCTGCTTTCATCGGGTTGGCTGACATCATTGTGGTCGCGCTGCCTTTCGAGTTGTTCGTGCTCATCATCATGCTCTGCCCGAACGAAAGGGCCGCCGCGGTCAGGAGAAGAAAAAGAACGCTTGTTCGCTTCATTCATTCCTCCATAGGTTCTACGATCCGGCCTAGAAGGTCGAATCCAGAGTTCACGGAAGTGTCACGCAGGGGTAAAAAGTCCTTACGGACCAATATACAAAAACATGATCCATTCGAGATTTTTCCGTGACTTTCTTCGACTATCCTGGAGCCAAGGGGGAGGCACGCGGTGAAACACCCAGGGTTCATGTTCCTTGCAATCTTCCTGCCAACAGCACTTTCATCGCCTGTGCCGCTGCATGCGGACGGGGCGGGTTCAGGCTTTGCAGTAGTGGAGCTGTTCACTTCCGAGGGGTGTTCCAGCTGCCCGCCCGCGGACGAGGCGTTGTCCCGCCTTGTTCGCAGCGCGCAGGAGAAAAAGCTCCCGGTCTATGTCCTGGAATGGCATGTGGACTACTGGGACTACCTCGGGTGGAAAGACCCGTGGGGTTCGAGATTTGCAACTGATCGGCAATACTCGTACGCCAGCTCGCTGCCGTCCTCCGTGTATACGCCGCAGGTCATCATCAACGGACAGGCAGTTGCAAGCTACGCCGGCGACCAGCAGGAGCTGGAGGCACTGACACGCTCCTTTGCAGCGCTGCCTGGGAAGAGCGCCATCAGCCTTACGCAGGTTCGCCGGGACTCTCCCGTATCAGTGAGCGCGCGGATGGAGGTGATGAACGCGCCTTCAGGCTCCGATGTGCTTCTGGTGGAGGTCGAGCAGGGGTTGAGCGCCACGCCGAATGCCGGCGAGAACGCGGGACGGACCCTGGTGCACTCGAGCGTCGTTCGGGCCGTGAAGGTTGTACCAGCAGTCGGCGGGGATGTCGCTCTCCAGTTCCCGCCCGCGGCGGCCGGAGCAACGCGAGGCCTCATAGCTCTTCTCGAAGATGCGCGCACAATGCGCATCCTGGCGGCAGCGCAGGCAGGATTGCCCGAAACGGGTGGAAGCGAGCTCAGCGGCCGGGTTGTCGACACGGAGGGCAGAGCAATCGCCGGCGTCCAGATCCAGGCCTGCAGCGCAACGCTGTGCATTCCGTCAAGAACCGATGAGCAGGGATTCTTCACGCTTCGCGGCATGCCAGCGGGAAGCTACGAGCTTGATTTCAGTCTTCCCCGGTCCGCGTCCGCGCGCGCAATGCTTTTAGATCATCCGAAGGGAATCGTTGTCTCAAAGGTGGTTTGGCTGCCCTAGCGGGCAGGTCCGGTTTCACCCTTGCCAGATAGATGCTTGTTTTCCCTTCATGAGAGGAATAGTAGCTTGCCCACAGCAGGCCGCGATGCCAGACCAGGCCCGGGTAGCTGCAATCCCCGCCGCTGGGCAGTGTGAGGACGGGATGCAGGCCCGCGCTGCTCATCCGGGCGATGACCGTGACGGGACCGCCTCTTGCGTATTGGCGGCAGGCTGCCCACGAAGTGCCATCCGGTCCGAGTATGAAGTTGGGCCCCCCCACCCGCATGCCGGCAGAGCGCCACTTCCAGGCCCGGTACGGCGGCCTGCTCGTGCCGATCCATCCCGCCGCGTCGCCGCCTTCCCTTCGCACGAGAGCCAGCGCCTCCCCGTCCGGACGAAAGCGGACAGTGGATTCATTCGGCCTGCCGGGCACGCTCAGCTGACAGATCACTCCATAGTCAACCCCGTCGGTGCTCTGGTGAAAGAAGATGTTCCACGTGCGCGCATTCCTGAGTCTGTAGGAAATCCCGTAGGCGCGCGATCGAAACCATGTCACCCGCCACAGCCAATCCCCGTCACCGAGGACAGGCTGGGGCCGTGTCCATGCGCGCCCGTCATCAGAGAAAGCAACGCGCGGCTGTCTTTGACCGCCTGCCCCTGTGCGGGCGTATGTGC
Organism: Spirochaetia bacterium; assembly: GCA_049515135.1. Lineage (GTDB taxonomy): Bacteria > Spirochaetota > Spirochaetia > SZUA-6 > Fen-1364 > Fen-1364. Next base: position 151,781 of record JBEKUJ010000001.1, on the reverse strand, counting down.
CCCCCATCAGCAGCATGAGCTTCCTGCCCGGCGTCACGGAAAGCTTGGGATCCCGAAGGTCAACCCCGTCCTCGGAAAGGAGGCTGGCGCTCATCCACAGGAAGCCGTCCGCCGACTCCAGGACCCGTACCTTGCCTTCTGTGCCCGCATGCGCGTCTGCTTCCCGAAAGACGCAGAACCACTTCCCCTTGAATCGCGCAAGGTCCGTGAAGGCGTTGTGCGCGCCGCGGTCCCAGATCTTCCGCAGGGAGACGATTGCCGGGCCGGCCATGCGCCCATGGTATCCGCTCGGCGACAAGGATTCAATGAAGGGCTATGATGGCGCCGCATGGAAAAGGACGTCAGGATCGTCGGGATTGCGGGCGGATCGGGCTCGGGCAAAACCACCATTGTCACCCGCATCACGGAGATCGTCAGGGACCACGCGTTTGTGGCGCAGGATAACTACTACAAGTCAGCGGAGTACCTGACCAATCAAACTATAACGGACTTCAACTTCGACCATCCGGACGCGTTCGATACGGACCTCCTGTTCCAGCAGCTGCAGACGCTGAAGTCAGGCCGTCCCATACAGATGCCGCAGTACGACTTTGTCCACCATCGCCGGCGTGAGGACACGGTGCTGGTGGAGCCGCGCCGGCTGGTGATCTTCGAGGGGATAATGATTTACTTCGACAAGCGCGTCCGGGACCTCATCGACTTGAAGCTCTACGTGGACACCCCGGATGACATCCGCTTCATCCGTCGCCTGCGCCGCGACATCACGGAGCGCGGCCGCACGGTGGAGTCCGTGATCGCCCAGTACATGGACAAGGTGAGGCCCGGGCACTATGAGTTCGTGGAGCCCACCAAGGCGTATGCCGACCTGGTGATCCCCGAGGGAGGGTTCAACGAGAGGGCCATGGAGGCCCTGATCCCTTTCCTTCGCCAGATCGCGGGCCCAGGCGTCACAGAGAGAGGCTCAGGCCAACGGGACAGTGATCGGATCCCGTCACGCGGGGAAGGATGAAGGCCTTCCGCAGGGCGGGCCGCAGGGCTTTGGAGATGACCACGTAGTCGATCCGCCATCCGACATTGCGCTCTCTGGAACCGGTGGCGACGTTCCACCAGGTATAGTGCCCGGCCCCGGGGTGAAGCTCCCGGAAGCTGTCAATGAAGCCGGCGCCGAGAATCGCGGAAAATCCGGCTCTTTCCTCATCGGTGAAGCCATGCGTGTGATGGTTCTCCCGGGGGTGCGCAAGGTCGATCTCCTGGTGGGCCACGTTGATGTCGCCGCAGAAGACAACGGGCTTCCTCGACTCGAGGCGCAGGATAAAGCGCAGGAACGCGCGGTCCCAGCTCTGCCGATAGGCAAGCCGCGACAGGTCGCGCCTAGAGTTGGGCGTGTAGACGTTCACCACGAATATCCGGTCCAGCTCGACGGTGATCACCCGGCCTTCCTGGTCGTGCTCGCGCTTCCCGATTCCCCGATGGACAGAGAGCGGCTCTACGCGGGAGAAGACCGCGGTGCCTGAATAGCCGGGCCTCGCGGCAGGGTTCCAGTGATGGAACCGAAACTCCGGGAAGATCTTCCCGACATCCTCCGGTCGGGCACGGGTCTCCTGCAGGCAAAGGATGTGTGGCTTTTCCTGCCGGAGGAAAGAAAAACCGCGCCTGCGATGCACGGCCCGGATTCCGTTGACGTTCCAGGAAATCAGCTTGAGAAGCATTGCCCGGTCACGTCTTGCTCTTCCCGCCTCCACGAAGTCGGAGGGTCCACGCCACAAGGCTCTCCAGGAGCTGTCGAATCAGCTCCTTCGCCTTTTCGTCCAGCAGGTTTCCCTGCGCGTCGAAGGCATGGGCAGCGTCCCCGATCAAGACGGCAGGCTTGTTGATGGGAAACACGTCCAGGTAGACGAAGATCTGGCGCAGGTGGAGCTGCGCTCGTGCTGTTCCGAACCTGCCCGAAGAAGCGCCCATGATCGCGGCCGGCTTGCCGGCCCAGCAGTTGTCCGCGCTGGGACGGGAGCCCCAGTCGATTGCGTTCTTCAGCGCCGCGGGAATGGAAAAGTTGTGCTCCGGAGTCGAAAACAGGAGGGCGTCCGCCGCCCTGACTCTGCGCTTCAACTCTATCACCCCAGGGGGAGGTGAAAGCTCGTCATCCTGGCTGAAGACGGGAATTCCCTTCAGGTCGAATGTTTCGAGGATCGCGCCTTGCGGCACCAGCTTTTCAACAGCGCGAAGCGCGGCCCTGTTGTACGATTCGCGTCGCAGGCTCCCTGCGATTGCCAGGATCCTTACCGTTTCTGCCATGGCTTTGCGCCTCCCCGGGCGACAAAAAAGGGGGCCGACCTGCCCCCTGCTTATGTCAAAAAGACGTAGCTTCTAATATCTGTCTCTGTAACCGCCGCCGCCCGAGCGCTCCTCACGGGGCTTGGAGATGTTCACCGTGAGCTTGCGGCCTTCGTGCTGCGAGCCGTTGAGCGCCTGGATGGCCTTCTCAGCTTCTTCCACCGTGCCCATCTCGACGAAGCCGAAGCCGCGCGAGCGGTCCGTGTACTTGTCCGTGATCACCTTGGCGGATTCCACTGTGCCGTGCTGGGCAAAGAGCTGCTGGAGCTGATCGTCAGTCACGGAATACGAAAGACCGCCAACATAGAGTTTCTTGTTCATCTACTCCTCCTGGAGAGTTTTTATCATCGCCCTTCGAACACCGCGCGAAAGGAGCAGCACAAGGCAGGATTTCTCATCTGACACCGTTGTCTGGTCGGGAGTTCCTTCGGGGTAGCTCATGGAAGGTCCGAATGATCGGGCTTCTTTTTCCGCTGATTTGGCCTCACGAAGCCCTTGTGTCTTGAAGCCGTGATCACAACGCTACCGCAACACGCGGAAATGGTCAAGAGGGGAGCGCTTGGCCATGGCTGGGGCCCTGTAGGGCGATGGCACGACTGACGCGGGCGGACACATCTACCGGATACCGCGCTTCGCGCGGTCCTGGCTAGGGCCACTCGAACTGCACCACGCGGGAGTTGCGTGTGTCGGCCACGTATACCTTTCCCTCGGAATCTACCGCAACCCCGCCGGCAAGGTAGAGCTGGTTGGTCCCCGATCCGAAGTCCCCGAAGGTGGCCCAGTTGGCGCCTGTCATGTCATCGATTCTCTCAATGCGATTGTTTTCCGGATCCGCAGTGTAGATCCGTCCCTTGCCGTCCAGGGCTATCCCACTGGGTCCGTAGTACTGACCGTCGCCCAGGCCCTGGCTGCCGAACGCGACCCATCCGGCTCCCGTCATGTCGTCGATGCGCACGACGCGGTTGTTGTTCTGGTCCGTGACATAGATCCGGCCGTCCCCGTCCACGGCAACGCCGCTGGGACCAGAGAATTGGTTGTCGCCCTGGCCGAAAGTGCCGAAGGTCGTCCAGTTTTTCCCCGTCATGTCATCGATGCGAACCACGCGATTGTTGTTCTGGTCCACGACATAAATGCGACCGCTCGCATCGATTGCGATCCCAGTGGGGCCGAAAAGCTGGGTCCGGCCCTTGCCGCGTTTTCCAAACGCAGTCCATTTGCCGCCTTTCATGTCATCGAACCTGACAATCCGGTCGTTGTTCTTGTCAGCCACATAGATGCGGCCTTTGGAGTCCACGGCAATCCGAAACGGAGCGGAAAACTGCCGGCGGCCTGGTCCATCCCTGCCAAACGCGACCCAGTTCTTTCCCGTCATGTCGTCCATCCGGGCTATACGGCTGTTTCCCTGGTCCGCGACGTAGATGTGTCCTTCTGAATCGATGGCAATGCCGCTGAGGCCGGAAAACTGCAGGTCTCCCTGCCCCGGCCCTCCTACCGTTGTCCAGCCTGATACCGGCGCGCCTGCCTGGGCCAATGCTCCCGCCAGGGGAACGCAAAGCAGAAGGAGGGATGAGAACATCATCAAGGAGAACTTTCCCATGTCAGCACCTCCTGCAAATAATACGAACCGGCTTCCACGAGCGTCAAATCATGTCTGCGTCTTGCAAACTGCCATTCCACCGGCTGCCATGAGCATGCCCGCCCGATGGCTGCCGCATAGAAGAGCGGAGAAACACGGCAGCATGGCTCCCGGGAATCTCATGCCGCAAAAGCTAACGGGTGCATGAGGCGGCGTCAACTCTTGCGCGCGTGGATGAGGACGCAATCATACGGGCGGCAAACGCTTCCGCCGTAGCGTGAGATGAACCTGCGGATGCACCTGCTGACCCTGTTCTGGAGCGCTGTCGGAAGAGAAAGAAAGTCCGAGTACGTTCGAAAAAGACTGGCATATTCTTCCGCGGAGTATCTCTGATGCCATGAATGGCGGGACATCCTGAGATCTTTGAAAAGTCCGCTCCCGCCGATCTCCTCGATCCATCCCTTCACCTCATCCTCGTAGTTCCAGGCGGACAAAAGGCCGCCGGACTCCCTCTGGATCAGGCTCGAAAGCATCTCCAACAAATCGTCCTTCGGTGCTGCGGGATAATTGTACAGGAGCGCCAGGGACCCGCGGCCGCCAAGAAGGCGCGCGACTTTTCGGAGCCGCAGTCCCGGCCGGGTCCAATGGAATGCCTGCGCGGAAAAGACAAGGTGGTATGCAAGCGATCTCAGCTCGACGTCTTCGAACCTTGCCGGCGTGAAGGAGACACCGGGCCACTGTCGGCATTTCTTCCTTGCCAGCGCCAAGAGGTTCTTCCCCGGATCCACGCAATCAATGCGATATCCGCGACGCGCAAGAGGGACGGTGGCCTGGCCGGTTCCGCACCCGATCTCCAGAAGCCGTGAGTCGGGCCTGAGATTCGAAAGAGAGACGATGTCATCGATGGCTGTATCGGGGTATCCCGGGCGGAAGCGATCGTAGGCCAGCGCGGAGGCGTCGAAAAGCGCACCGTGGCGGATGGCAAATGAGTCATTCCTGCTTTTCATCATCATGTTCTTTCGGTTTCTATATATTGTCGGCAGGGAGCCGTTCATGGAAGAATGCCAGAGAGGACGCGTATGAGCTACGAGATAATAAAGGCGATCGCGAGCGCCCATGAGGAGCTTGCCCTGGTGACCGTCATCGACGCGCGAGGGTCGGTGCCAAGGCACCCCGGGTCCAAGATGCTGGTGCGAGGCGCATCAGTGTTTCTGGGGACTGTTGGCGGCGGCAAAGGGGAGGCAAGGGCCATCGCCATGGCGAAAGAATGCATCGCAGGGAAAAAGGCCGCCCAGCTCAGCCTGGAGTTCCAGGGGACGGAAGTCGAAGGACAGGACATGATCTGCGGTGGGACAGCCAGGATCCTTGTGGAGTATATCGCCGACCGCGAGCCCTATCGAATAGCATTCCAAAAGCTGGCGCAGGGTGAGAGGACCCTCCTTGCCAAGGTACTGACCGGAACTGCCGCGGATCCCGCCAGCGCCGTCACAATCGCAGTCCTGGACGAAAAAGGCCTCCCCGCGTACGGGTCCCTTCCTCCTTCTCTGGGAAAGAGCGCCGAGCGTTTCCTGGATAACGGCAGGCCGGCGTTCCTGGAGGAGGAGAACGCTTTTCTTGATCCTGTGTTCCCGGAGGAAAAGCTCCTGATCCTGGGTGGCGGATACGTGGGTCAGGCCGTTGCCGCGCTTGCCGCCCGGCTTGACTTCAAGATCACCGTGGGGGACGACAGGAAAGAGTTCTCTGCTGCCGGGAGGTTTCCGCCGGGCGTGGAGACGCTGTGCGGAAACTACACCGAGATCGTCGACAAGTTCCCGTTCGATTCCGCCACGTACGTCGTCATGGTAACCAGGGGACACCTCACAGACCTGGAGTGCGTGCGGACCGTGCTCAGGAAGAAGTACCGCTATGCAGGCTTCATTGGAAGCGAGCGCAAGGCAAAGCTCCTGCGCGAGCAGCTGCGAAACGATGGCTTCGACCAGGAGAAGATCGACGGCCTTCACGCTCCTATCGGGCTCGATATCAAGGCTGAGACTCCGTCGGAGCTGGCTGTGTCCATCATGGCGCAGCTGATCGCGGTGAGGCGCAACGCCCTGGCTCAGAAGTAGATCTCCGCTCGCAGGTGATCCCGCGGCACGCCCTGGCTCCTCAGCAGCGCGAAGGCCTCGTAGATCATGTCGCTGTTGCCGCAGAGGTAGCACAGGCAAGAGGGGTCCACCGGATGCTGGCGAAGGTAGTCAGTGACCCTGCCCTGGAAACCGCCGCCCTGTGAGCGGGAGACGCAGGACACATAGCGCGATGAGTCGAATGCCTCTGCGTCGTAATGCTCCCGCTCTGTACGCACGCCATGCAGAAGCAGGTAATCGATCCACGGGTAGCTTTGCACAAGGCAGTGAAAGGGGGAGATCCCTGTCCCGGTCCCGATGAAAAGATACCGCGCCGAGCTCCTCTCCGCCGGGTTCGTGACAAAACTCCCGTACGGTCCTTCAAGGGAGAGCGCCTCTCCCGGCTGACAGCGCTTGAGCGCGCGGGAGACCATGCCCCCGTCGATCTCCCTGACCAGCACTTCAAGGAAGCCGTGCTCTGCGCCCGAGTAGATGGAGTATTCGCGCATGGCGATCGAGCCCCGTAAGCCGAGGTTCACGTATTGGCCGGGCTCGAACTTGAGGCCGTGGCGGTCGAGGCGCAGCACGTACGCGCTTTGATCCAGATGCCGGACAAAATGAACTTTGAAGACTGGCTTTTCCAACATCTGCCGCGCCCGGTGGACAGCGAGACTATCCCACGCGCGTGATCGAGTAAAGTGAGGCGGTTTCGTTGACCCGGCGGCATTGATTGCCTATATTTTTCTGGCCTGTGGGTGACATCATACGTGAGGAGCCGATTCGGGACCTGTTCGGACGGCCTCTCCGTGATCTTCGCATTTCCGTCATCGACTCCTGCAATTTCCGCTGTCCGTACTGCATGCCGGCGGAGGTGTTCGGGGACTCCTACGCCTTCCTGAAGCCTGCCGAGCTGCTCAACTTCGAAGAGATCGAACGGATTGCGCGTCTTTTTGCCCGTTTGGGAGTGCTCAAGCTCAAGCTTACCGGCGGCGAGCCGCTTTTGCGCTCCTGGCTGCCGGAGCTGGTGAGCAGGCTTGCCCGGGTGGAGGGGATCGAGGATCTTGCCCTGATCACAAACGGCGCCCATCTTGCGCGCATGGCCCGGCCCCTTCAGGCCGCGGGCCTCAGTCGTCTCACTGTCAGCCTGGATTCGCTGGATGCGGAGACGTTCGCATTCATGAACGGCCGGGCCCACCGGCTGCAGCCGGTCCTGGACGGGATAGCGGCCGCCGAGGCGGCGGGTTTCCGAAGGATCAAGCTCAACGCCGTTGTCATCCGCGGCATGAACGATCACCAGGTCCTGGACCTGGTTCGCCGATTTCGCGGCACGGGGCATATCGTTCGATTCATCGAGTTCATGGATGTGGGCAACCGAAACGGGTGGCGTCGAGAGCTTGTCGTGCCGTCAAAGGAGCTGCTGTCCAGGATCAGCGCCGAGTACCCGCTTTCTCCCGTGGAGCCGAATTACCGGGGCGAGGTCGCGTCGCGCTACAGCTTCACGGACGGCCAGGGGGAGATCGGTTTCATCTCTTCCGTGAGCCAGCCGTTCTGCAGCGACTGCACCCGGGTCCGCCTTTCGGCAGACGGCAGGTTGTACACGTGCCTTTTTGCAGCAAAGGGTTTCGATCTGCGTGGTCCCCTGCGGCATGGGGCCTCGGACGGAGAGCTCCTTTCGATGATCCGGACTCTCTGGAGCAGGCGCGCGGATCGCTACTCCGACGAGCGCGCCGCCAGGGGCGCGGATGGGATCCGGAAGGTCGAAATGTACACCGTGGGAGGATAGGCGGTGCCGGCCCGCAAGACCCTGCGGATACAGTATTATGCCGCCTTTCGCGAGGCGGCCGGGCGTGGCGAGGAGGAGCTGCACAGCACGGCAGTCACCGCGTCAGAGCTGTACGACGAGGTTGCCTTCCGTCACGGGTTTTCCTTTGATCGGTCCATCCTGAGGGTCGTCCTGAACGACATCATCGTGCCCTGGACGCACGAGGTCCGGGACGGCGACACCGTGGTCTTTCTGGCTCCGTTTGCGGGCGGCTGATGGGGGGTCAATGACTGGCTGGGAGCTGTTCGAGCTGAGCGGCACGCCCTTGAGAATCGGCGAGCTTGCCGCAACCCTGACGGACAGTCACGCAGGGGCATTCGTCTCTTTCGAGGGACGAGTGCGGGACACCAACGAGGGCCGCTCGGTGGTCCACCTGGAATACGAAGCCTACCCGCGGCTTTCCCTTGCTGAAGGGACAGCAGTCATTCGCGAGGCCCTTGAAGGAGTCATTGCGGCGCGCTGTGTCCACCGGGTGGGCTTGCTTTCAGTCGGGGACGTGGCGGTCTGGGCAGGCGTGATTGCGGGCCATCGCGACGAGGCCTTCCGCGCCTGCCGCTTCATCATCGACGAGGTGAAGCTGCGCGTCCCTATCTGGAAAAAGGAGCACTACAGTGACGGCAGCTCGGAGTGGATCGGCCTGGGCACCGGCGCGGCAGTCGTGCGGCCCACGTCGCCTGCGAAATGACCCCTAGCGCTGCTTCTCCAGCAGCTCCTTCATTGTTGCGAGCACCTTGTTCCAGTTATCCGCCGAGTGGTCCGCGGAGTCCTTGCTGGGATTATTGTCCTGCGTGATGGTGAGGGTGGTTTCACCGCCGTTTTTCGAAAGCTCGTAGGTGACCGTGTTGTAATTCTCCGGGACATCGGGTTTACCGGAGAAAGAGCTCCAGTACGTGGACTTCAGAAGCTTGTTGGGGACGATCTCCAGGATGGTTCCCTTGTCCTCGTAGCGCTTCCCCTCCCAGGTACCGGTGTAGGTGATTGCGCTGCCCACCTTCCAGTCGGATTTGCAGTCCGTTCCAAACAGGTATTGTTTTATGAGAGCCGGATTGGTGAGCGCATCCCAGACCTTTGCGGGAGCGGCCGTGATGGCGATGCGGGCGGTTGCAGTGAATGTTTCCTTCATGAGGCAAATATAGCGCCGGCGATCGGGATTGCAAAAACGCGACACCCCGCGGTCATGCAAGCAACAAGGACAACGCTACCGGGTAAGCCAACGGGTGCCGCAGATGCCGTTGAAATCGCACGTGGGGCAGGCGCGCTTCCTGTCCTTTGTCGGAGAGAACGGGATCTGCCGGGACGTAATCTCGCTCAGGATGGCCAGGACCACCTCCTTGAGCCGTGGCAGCTCGCGCGCTGCTTCGGCCCCGTCCGCAAAGAGCGGAAGCTCGATGGAACGATCCAGCCTGGACCGGCCGAGCAGCAGGAACATGGCCTGAGGCGCCGCGTCGCGGCCTGCCGCTTCATGCAGAAGCAGGTACAAGGGGAGCTGGAGGCTCCCAATGGCGGCGCTCCACGTATCGCGTCGCTCCGGGTCCAGCTTCTTGAAATTGATGCTGTGGCTCTTTGCGTCGTGACCAGTCTTGTAGTCGATCACCAGCAGTTCGTCTCCGCGACGCTGAACGGCATCCAGCCTGCCGGTGAGCGTGAAGGCCTGCCACTCTCTGCTGAGTCGTTCTTCCAGGGCGATCATGGTCACAGGCGCGTCGCGCGCAATGGGCCGCATGTAATCGTCCAGGAAACGCTGCATGTGGGCCTGGACCTGCGCGTGCAGGAGCCGGCCGGCACCACTGTCCACTTCTCCATACGCTGAAGCGAACCGCGCATCCACCACAGACCGCATTCGTGACGGATCCAGGTCCCCGGACTCCATCGGCCTCCCGACGGTGGGACGGAAAAACTCCGCCAGGACGGCGTGCACCAGGATGCCGATATCGATCTTCTCAAGCTCCCCCGTGACCTCTTCACGCCGGGAGAGGCCGAGCACCCTGCCGTAGTAGAAGGCAAGAGGGCAGCGGAGGTATGCATCGAGGGCGGATGCGCTGAATGCCCGGCGCCGCAGCAGGGCGACAAGCTCACCGGTTTTTCCGATGTCCCCCGGCGGCGTGTTCTCCAGGTTGACCTTGTACTGGATGGTCTTCACATAGGGCCGGGCTTCGACTGTCCCGTCACGGACCTGCTGCTCCCAGAGGAGCTCCTCCACGAACCGCGACTTTTCCTTCTCTCCATTGTCGTTGAAGAATACCGTGAGCTCCCGGGCGCCTGCGGCGAGAAGGGAAAAATAGTACTTTTCCATCTCTTCCCGTTCCCTGCGCGTGGCCAGCCCAAGGGCCCGGCGCACGGAAAGGGGAAGAAGAGAATCCTCCGACCCGGCCCGGGGAAGTATTCCTTCCACGGCGTCCAGAACGAACACGCGGTTGAATGTGAGGTTTCGAGTCTCAAGGGAGCCCAGGACCTGCAGGCCCCGAAGCGGGGTGCCGGGGAAACGCTGGTAACGGCTTTCCAGGTACTTCCTGAGAAGCGTGAAGTAGCTCCGGGGGTCCTGGAAAGACGTGTCTTTCATGAGGGACCGGGAAATCGTCTCCAGGGATTCCATGAAGGACTGCGCAAACGGGGAAAAGAAGGGGTGGTCCCGCGCCGTGGTCATGTCATGGACCCAGCTGAGGAGCTGGATGCAACGGTCCGCAAAGTCCTTCACGCCGGTGAATGACCGCAGCCGCCTGATGGTGGCGTCGTGGATGGCGCGCAGGTGGTCGCGGAGCTCTTCCGCCGTCGCGGCGATGCCGTCCGAGGCAATGCTGAGCGCTGCCTGTTCGAACATCGTCGTGCCCTGCTCGATCTCCGCGAGAGTCATGAACAGCCGGGTGCGCGCGCCGCTCAGACTTTCTTCCATGGCGTGCATCAGCACGCGGGTGGCAGACGCCGAACCCCGGAACAGGGCGTTCTTTGTGTACGGGTGGAGCATGAAGGTGAGGTAGCGGGGGACATACAGATGTTCGCCTTCCATCGAGCCGATGAGCTCCATGAGGTCGTTCAGGAACCCGTACACGGGCGTGCGCACAAGGGGGTAGCCCAATGAGATGTTGTAGCTCTCCCCGTCCAGACGCGAAAGGCAGTGGCGCTGGACGGGGAAGAGGGTGTCCGCGGAGGGGAGCACGATGACCGTGCGCTCATCGGGCGCTTCCAGAAGCGCGTTCAGCGCAAAGACCTGGCCGTGACTGTCAGGGCTCTGCACCAGGTGCACTGCGGGTTGCCCAGCCGGTTTTGCATCGCCCTGCGCGTCGCTCCTGGCGCGGATTCCCAATTCGGTGAGTCTCTCCCGCATGCCTGGGCCATCCTGAAAAATAAAGAGGGGGGACGAACCGAGACCGGCAAAGAGTCTTCTCTCTGCCTTTGTCAACGCAAAGAACCCGGCAAAGACGACCCGGCGATACTGGGAGAGGTCCGTTTCCCCGATTTTCGTGCACACTTCCCAGTAGCGGGAAGACCGCGTGGAAAAGCCCAGCGCCTCGATGCGCGGGTAGAACTCCTTGTAGAAGATCTGGAGCGTCTGCAGGCTGTCACGGGACCTGGGCGGAATCTTCTCTTCGATCAGGGGCTGAACCTCGCCAACGGCCCGGGCATCCACTCCCTCGATGCGAAGCTCTTCGAGGTCGCTGTAGATCCTGGTCCCGATTGGAAAAAAGCTGTCTGGGGTGAGGAAGGCGGAGCCTCCCAGCGGACGGGGCAGGTTCCCGTGGATGTCGTAGAGAACCGCCACTGCATCAATGCTTTCGATATCCGGCATGGGTTGCGGATGCCGGATGGCATGGAGCTGGTCGATCAGCTCGTCGATCGAGAGGATGTGCGGCGGGACAAAGCCCGCGTCCCGTCCCTGGGCAAGCGCCTTGCGAAGGAAATGTCCCGGCCTCCGGCCGGGAAAGACCACAAGGCAGTCCGAGAGGTCGGCCGCTTGTCTGTCGAGAGTCGAAGCGACGAAGTCAATGAGGTCGGTGCTTTGCGCAACCAGGACAGCGTTCAATCGACAGACCTCGTTTCGCCGCGGTCCAGGTACGCCAGGAGGGCCCGTACCTCCCGTTCCGGATAGATGGTCCGCACGATGCGCGCGTAGTTGGCAACCTGTTCTTCGTGCCCGTCCGCCTGGTCTTCTTCTTCTCCTGTCTTCCAGTCGATGACCGTCACGCGGTCTCTGTCCACCACCACCCTGTCCAGGCGAAAGAGCTTTCCTTGCTCATCGCAAAGCTCCCATTCCGTAAAGACCGACCGTTCAGGTCCGGGGGAGAAAAGCTCCGCAAGCGGCGCTTTCCTGATGAGGAGGGCGGCAGCTTTCGCGAGGTCCGGCTGGTCCAGGTCCAGACGCATGGCGCGCGCGGTCCGTCCCAAGGCGCTCCTGATGTCGGCTTCGAGGTCGGAGGAGGCGTAACGAATCTGGGAAAGCGCTGCGTGCACCATGTCCCCCCGCCGGCGCTCCGCCTGAGTCAGGCGCCTCGCGCCGATAGAAGGGGGGACGGGCCGTGCCGCATGGGAGAGGGCGAGGGGCGGGCTTTCGGCGTCCGTGCCTCGCCCGCCCTCAACAGGGCGCGCGCCCGGGGCTTCCTGCTGACCGTCAGTGTGCGCGAAAGGCTCGGGAAGAACGTCAAACGGGAACGAATCCCGTTTCCTTTTGACTCCTACCACGTACATCTCTTCCCTGGCCCGGGTAAGGGCCACATACAACCCATTGAGCTTGTTGACCTTGTCGCGAAGCAGCTCGCCGTCATACAGGGAGCTGAGCTGTTCATCATGCCTGGCAAGCTGCCTGCTGAGCTTGACAAGCTTGATCTGTCCGTTCTCCCGAATCACGGTGAAGCGAAGACCGCGACTCCTCTCTCCGTAGAGCAGCGCGATGACCACGGGGAACCCGAGTCCCTTGGCCTTGTGGATCGTCATTGCCGTGACCGAGTCGGCCCCGTCGGGAACATTGATGTCCCATGCTCCGCCCTCCAGGCTGCCGGCGAAGTGCAGGAAGTCGCGCAGGCTGTTGGAGCCGCGGCCCTCGAAGTCCTTGATCGCCTCCAGGAGCTTCGCAAGTGTCGCTTCTTCGTCGGGCTTTCTTTCGAACACCTGGAAGACCGCGCATATTTCGCTGGCAAGGTCATACAACGGAAGATAGCCGGCGGACCGGAAAAGTCCGGCGAAGTACCGATCCCAGGCTTCGGGATGCGCCTGCTGAAACGCCTTGTACAGCGGACGTCGATCCCGGTATTGAAGGAGGAAGCGGTGCAGCCCCTGGAGGGTGGGAGACCCCGGTGCGCCGGCAAGGCAGGCCGCGAAGATGTCCCCCAGGATGAAGGTGACAAAGGCAAGGTCGTCCTTGGGCGAGTCGAGGAAGGTGAGCAGGCCAAGCATTTCTCCTGCCACCTTCCTCCGCCGCACATCGAGGCTGCTGTAAGAGATGAAGGGGATCCCCTTCTCGTTGAGCCATGAGGTGGCCCTGATGATCTCCTCGTTGCGGGAGGCAAGCACGGCGATGTCCCCCCATCGGTACCCGCGCCGGCGCGCCCCTTCGATAATGGCGTGCAGCCTCCCGCGCTCCGGCGGGTTCTCGTCGTCCCGGACAAGCATCTCCACTTCGACTCGGCCCTGGGAGCCTGCGTCATTGGCGTCCTGGCGCCAGTCGTCCAGGCCACTCTGGCGCGCGGCGTCGCGGTACTGCGGCAGCAGCGCCGCGTTCTCCCTGAAGACCTGTTCGTTCAAGCGGAGGATCCGCGGCCTGCTCCTGTAATTGGTTTGCATGGAGAGCGTGGTGTGCTGGCGCACAGATGGGAAGGGGTTTTCCCTTTCCATGCTCCGCATGATGGTGTAGTCAGCGTGGCGGAAACCGTAGATAGCCTGCTTGGTGTCGCCCACGACAAAGAGGCTTCCCCCCTGTGCAAGTGAGTTCTCGATGAGCGGGAAAAGGTTTTTCCACTGGATGGGCGACGTGTCCTGGAACTCGTCTACCAGATAGTGAAACACCCTTTCACCCATCCTGAAATAGATGTCGGGCACCATGTCCTGGGAGAGACAGGAGAGGAGCTTGCGGTTGACGTCAGAGATGAACACTGCGCCCCGCGTCCTTTTTGCGCGCTCCAGGGTGCTGAAAAGCTCTGCGTGGAGGCACAGGTACGGGGCATAGAAGCCGCGTGCAATGATCCCGGCGTATTCCCCTGCCAGAGCACGAGTCTGCGCCCACGCCGCGCTGATGCCCTCCCATGCGGCGCGTCCTGCCGCGTCTTTCTCCTGCGGCTTCTTCACCGGGCTGGCGCCCATGCCCAGCCTGGGAATGTCCGCGAACATCCCTGCCCGTGCGGAGCGAAGGGCCCTGCGGAGGGAGGACCTTGGGCTTTCCTCCAGACCGGAACCTTCCACCAGCCTTTCGACCTCCGCCAGGGATTCCAGGATCCGTTGTTCAAGATTCGCGGCCGCGGGACTGAGGTCATCCACCACCGGGTCTGCTTCCAGCATGCTGGTCTGTTTTTCCATCTCCAGAAGCTCAGAGCGCAGCAGGGAGGCCGGCTCCCAGGGGAAACCATCCGCGCCGCCTTTCTGCGCGACAATGGCAGCGACAGTCTGGTCCAGCAGCTCCGCAGCCCTGCTTCCCGGGCGCGCGTCACGAAGGAAGAGATCGAATGCGTAATCCAGGAGCGGCGCCGGGTCCATCATGATCTGGAAATCCGGCGCGAACCCCAGCTCTATGGCTGATGCCCGAAAGACGGTGGACATGAAGCTGTCGATCGTCCTCACCTGGAAATCGGAGTACTCCCGTAGAATTCTTTGCACCGTCTCGCCGGCCTTGCGGACAATCTCGCTCTGCCCGCCGCTTGTGACGCTTTCGATCTCCCGTATCCGCTCGGGCCGGCGCAAGTGCAGTGATTTGAGCCAGAGGAGGACGTTCTCCTTCATCTCCCGGGAGGCGTTGTTGGAGAACGTGATGGCCAGGATGTTTCGAAGCCCGTTCTTCGGGACACGCGGGGAAAGGAGGAACTGGACATAGCGCGCGGTGAGCGCGCGCGTCTTGCCCGAGCCTGCCGAAGCTTTGAGAACGGTAAGACTGGGAAGCTGAATCGAGCTGTCCGGCTCCAGGACGCTCATGCGCGCTCCAGCTCAGCGCGCAAGCCAGGGCAGGGTGTCGAGGTCCACGTTGCCGCCGGAGAGGATGATGGCAGTCCTGGATCCGCGCACGTCCAGCCTTCCTTCCATGATCGCGGCCAGGGGGACCGCGCCGGACGGCTCCACGACGATTTTCATCCTCTCCCAGATGAGCTTCATGGCCCTGACGATCGCCTCTTCGCTGGTGGTCACAATCTGCGCCACCCGGGACCTCACGATAGGGAAGGTGTTCGGTCCAAGGGACGTGCGAAGCCCGTCGGCGATTGTGCGCGGGTTCCCCGAGGGGTGCAGGATCCCCGTTGTGAAGGACCGGTATGCGTCGTCCGCAGCGGCCGGCTCGGCTCCGATGACCCGTGTTCGTGGCGACACCGCACGGACAGAGATTGCCGTTCCGCTCAGGAGGCCTCCTCCGCCTACGGGGGTCACCACAATGTCCAGGCCAGCGACCTCCTCCATCACCTCCAGAGCGCATGTTCCCTGGCCTGCGATCACGCGAAGGTCGTCTGACGGGTGGATGAAGACGGCGCCCGTTTCCTCCACCACCTCCTTCAGCGTGCGCTCCCTGTCCTCGGGAGCGTTGCCTGAAAACACGATCCTGGCACCGTACCCGCGGACAGCATCCACCTTCACCTTTGGGGCGTCCTGCGGCATCACGATGCAGGCTTCGATCCCGCGGATCCTGGCTGCAAGGGCCAGCGCCTGCGCGTGGTTGCCCGAGGAATGCGTGGCCACCCCGCGCGCGGCCTCCGCCTCCTCAAGGGAAAAGACCGCATTCACTGCACCCCGGAACTTGAATGCGCCCATGCGCTGGAGATTCTCGCATTTGAAAAAGAGGCTGCCCCCGGTGAGCTCATCCATCGTCCTGCTGGTGAGGATGGGAGTGCGATGGGCGTGCGGCGCGATGCGCGCCGCTGCTAACCTGATGTCTTCGATTGCGGGCCGGACAGTCGCGTCGCTCATGATCTGGCCTGCGTCTCGACTGACCGTCGGCGCGGTTCAATGACGCGCGCGGAGAATGCCAGCCCCGCCGCGGGCCCCGCGGCCGCTATGCTGAAAAGCGCGGGCCATGAAGCGCCCGCGGACAACATCCAACCTCCCAAAAGGGGCGCAAAGATGGAGAGGCTGGCCAGCGTGTTCGCGCACCCGATGTACGTTGTCCGCCGGGAGGCAGGCGCCAGCTCGATGACGTAGTTGATGAAGCCGGCCATGACGGCGTTCCCTTGCGCTCCCACGAGCACGAACACAAGCCCGTAGGCGTACATGAGGGCCGCGGAGCCTGGGGAGCCGCCGGGCCCCGGGGAGCCGCCAACGATGGGGATGGCCCAGGCGATAAGCGGCGTGCAGATGCAGATGACGCCCCACAGCCTCATGACGGATCGCGTGCCCCGCACTTCCCCCATCCAGCCAAGGACCAGGGCGGAGATGATTCCGCCGATCACCTGGGCGGCGGTAAAGACCCCGACGCTGAACTCGGGAAAGTGAAGGTTCTCCAGGCCATGGATGATATAGAAGGGAGTGGCGCAACCGGTGACGCTGAAAAGGAGGCTGACGCCGAGGGCCCTGCGGAACGCAGGGTCGGCGCGGACGATCTGCCAGAGGCTGCGAAAGTACGCGGGCCACGGCAGTGGTCTTCCCACCTGCCGGTCCGGCTCTTCCCGCAGGAAAAAGAAGCAGACGTAGGAAAGCGTGTAGCAGACACCACAGAGGAAGAGCAGGAGCGCGTAGCCGCTGGTCGCCGGGAACGCCGCGGAGGAAAGGATAATTCCCACCAGCACGCCGGCCCCTACCCCTGCCAGTCCCTGGGCAGCCTGGGAGATGCCGATGAGCCTGGCCCGCAAGCGGTGAGAAAGGACCTTGCCAAGAAGATCCAGCCAGGCGATGCTTGCCACCCCGTCGAGGGCCCAGAAAAGCCCGTAGAGAATGAAGAATGCCCACAGAGCGGCGGTGGGGCGTCCCGAAAGGGCCAGGACCAGCGGACCGAGAGCAAGTGACACAAAGCGGCCGAAGGCGGCCGGCCAAAGCACCGCGGGCTTCCGTCGGGGGGCGCCGGCAATTGCGTTGGCCGCGAAAAGCTGAGGCAGGAGCCAGGCGCCGTTTGCCACGGTGGAAGAGAGCCCGATCACGGGGGCGGATGAGGTCAGCGTGGCGATGAATGTCGGCAGGACCGTGGCCTGGCTGGCAAAGCTCGAGCCGGCCCCGAAGAAGGTGAAGTCACCGAAGAGTGCCAGGAAGTTGCGTCGCTCGGCGGGTTTCATGCCTGCTCGAAGAGCAAGGTGTGACGGGCCGGGCCTGAGTGTCAATAAGGCACTTGAGGGGGCGCGGGTGGCGCCCGGAAGTGTTTTCCTCTGCTGAGGCCGCGCTGGCCTGGCCCGGCCTTGCGGAGGCAATGTGCATCATCACGGACGTGAAGATGCCGGGCATGGACGGGGAGGAGTTCCTTGCACACGTCACGACCATGCCTGCGGCGCCTCCGGTGGTCATGATCACCGGCCACGGCGACATCGCCATGGCAGTGCGCTGCCTGAAGGCCGGCGCGTTCGACTTTGCCGAGAAGCCTTTTGATGACGATGTCCTCCTGGCGTACGTTGCCAAGGCCGTGGAGAAAAGCCGCCTGGTCCGCGAAGCAAGCGATCTGCGGCGAAGGCTCCGCCTCTGCTCTCCTGGGGAGGACGGCAAATACGGCATGATCGGGCGCAGCAGGGCCATCCAGGAGGTCTACGCCCAGGTGGAGGCGGCTGCCCGCTCCGATGTGCCGGTCCTTCTTCTTGGGGAGACGGGAGTCGGCAAAGAGCTCGTGGCGCGGGCAATCCACGCGCAGAGCCACAGATCCAGCGGGCCGTTCGTGCCGGTTAATGCCGGCGGCCCGCAAGAGCGGACATCCTGAAATTGGCCGGGCGTTCAGGGAGCTATGTGTCAGTACGCGTGAAAGACGATGGCATCGGGATGTCTGCTGCGGACAGGGAGAAAGTCTTCGAGGAGTTCTACCGCGCCAGGAACGAGCTGACCGCCAGCATTCCCGGGACGGGCCTCGGCCTGAGCCTGGTGAAGCGGCTCACCGAGCTTCACCAGGGCATCGTCTCCGTGGATTCTACGCCCGGCGCAGGAAGCGTGTTTACAGTAAACCTTCCCCTCCTGCAGAGCTGAGCGCCTCTTCGCCGCGCTCCTGCCCGCCGACTGCCGAACCCTGCCCAGGCCGCCGCATGCTGGCTCCAGCCGTCTTGCGCGTTGCCTGATACCACTCCAGCGTCCGCCGCACCCCCTCCTCCAGAGGCGTCGGCTCGAAGCCGAAGGTTTTGCGGAACCTGCCTCCATCAACCACGTAGGGCTCTTCCTTCTGGTAGAGGACTTCAAGGACCTCGTGAATCAGCGGATTGAACAGCCCCACAAAAGCAAACCCTGCGCGCGGGATCCGCTGGACACGCGGCATGTGGCTGTTTGTGAAGCCGGCCGCGCGGAAGAAGAGCTCAGCAATTGCCCTGGTGGTCACGGTGCGGTCGTTCGGGACGATCCAGGCGCTGCCGTAGGCTTCGGGAGACAGGCCTGCGGTGGCCAGGGCGCGGCCGTAGTCCCCGACGTACGTGAATGTGTGTGCAAGGTCGATATTTCCCCAGAGCAGGGGCCGCTTTCCCGCAAACAAGGGATCCAGGAACCTGACCGTGCCGAAAAGGCTCTGCTCGGTTGATCCAGGGCCGTAGAAATCCGACGCGCGCACCACGGTCCACCGCAAGCGGTCACGGACACCCGCCTCGACAAGGCTTTCGTGCAGACGCTGGATCAACCTGCCTTTGCGCGAGGGCGGGTCCACACGGGCGGTGTCGTCAATGATATCGAGGCCGCGCGCATACATGTAGAGGTTTTCAGCGGCAGCAAGGACGGCGCCGCTTTCGGTTGCCGCGCGCACGATGTTGGCATGCATGATCGGAAGTTTCTTCTCCCAATCCTGGTACTGCACGTTGACGCAGTGGTAGATATGTGTCGCCCCTTGCGCAGCGGAAATGACTGAATCCTTCTTCATGGCGTCGGCAGACACGAACTCGAGCGCGGGCTTGAGGCCAGGCCCGAGGTCGAGAAATGAGCCGGCAGGCCTCTTGCCGGTGCGGTTGACCATGCGCACAGGCAACCCCTTCTCCAGAAGCAATTCCGCTGCGGCGCACCCCACCGGCCCGGTGCCGAAAACCACCTGGAGGCCTGGCTCACCGTGAGCGCCGCTGCTTGTTTTCCTCTCTGATCCAATCGAACCCATGCATTCCTCCTATGTTGGCAGTGCCAATATTTCTATCCCAAGATACCACGTAATGTAGGCAGAGTCAACATTTTTTGTTGGCATTGACCACTTGGCGCGAACAGAGTAGCTTTTTTCTATGGTGAAAGTCAGAGAACGTTATCACCACGGGGCCCTGCGACAGGCCCTTATCGATGAGGCTTTCCTGGTGCTGGAAAAGGACGGGCTGGAAGGCGTAAGCCTTCGCGGGCTCGCCGCCTCGGCCGGGGTCTCGAAGACCGCCCCCTACCGGCACTTCGCAGACAAGGGGGAGCTCCTCATGACCCTGGCGGCCGAGGGCTTTGGTGCGTTGGCCGACACCCTGGAAAAAGCGTTCGCGGGGACCAGCGGCGGGGCAAGCGATGATCCTCGTGGAGATGCAACGGCCGGGGTCCGCTCCCTGTTCCGCGCCTACCTGGAGTTTGCAAGGTCCCGGCCGGCCCTCTACAGGCTCATGTTCTCCCGGCTTGGGTTCAGCCTGCACTCGGAAAGCTGTCGGATCAATAGCGCGCGGGCGCTTGCCTGCCTTGAACGGGCGGTCGAGCAGGCGCGCTCACGCGGGTGGCGGGCGTTGCAGGATGCCAACGCGCTGGTGCTTTCCCTCTGGGCCCAGGTTCACGGATGGGCGGGACTGATCATCGATGATCTTCTTCCCTCAGAAATCGATATGACCGAAAGCGCTTTCCAGAGTCTGAGCGAATCTCTGCTGGAGTGATGCGGCTGCAGGAAAGGTGGGCCGACATGAGAAAGATGATACCGGGCTTCGTCGCGTCCGCATTCGTACTTGCCGGTCTTGTTTCGTGTGCGAGCGGAGGGAGGGGGCATGGTCCGGTGGATGCCTTCCTGTTTCCCGCTGCGTCGAATCCTTGCAAGTAGCGCCGGATGGCAAACACCGTCCCGCTCTCCTTCCATTCAGAGGATTCGGCGTGCGTCATTGAGATCGCCTCAGGCATAGTCTCAGGCATTTCCCTGGCGAAAGCTGGTGACATGGCTCTGGCTGCAAGGCTTGAGCACCCTGACAGGTTGGGGTTTCTGGCCTCCCTCGGAGTCCCTGCGCACCGTACATTTGGCGTCCATCAGGTGCATTCGAAGGATGTCCTGGTCATCGATCACCAGGAGCCCGAGGCGCTGGTGGCCGTGGAAGCGGACGGCATGGTCACCGCCAGGCAGGACGTTCTCCTGACCGTCACTGTTGCTGACTGCCTGCCGATCTTCCTGGTGGATAAGGCCACGGGCGCATTCGGGCTTGTGCACTCAGGATGGAAGGGGACGGGAATTGTCGTTGAGGCGATCCGGATAATGGCGGCAGCATTCGGGACACAGACGCGCAATCTTGCCGCAGCAATCGGTCCCGGCATCGGGCCGTGCTGCTACACGGTTCCCCGGGAAAGATACGAGCGGTTTCGCGCCGAGTTCGGGGAGCGCTCGGTGGCGCGCGGACCAAACGGGGATTTCCGTCTGGACCTCAAGGCAGCGAACGTTCAGCTCCTGGAAGCTGCTGCCGTCGAGAGGATTGTCGTGACTGCTGACTGCAGCAGCTGCTCGCCGGCACTCGGCTCCTTTCGGCGCGAGGGACAGGGCTTCCGGAGGATGCTCGCATTCATAGCTCGTGTGAGGGAGGCGTCGTGACGCACCAGGGCAAGTTCGAGGTTCATACCTCGGGTCATCGTGACATGCATGACATTACTCAGCAGGTCGCCCGGCAGGTGGCTGAAGCGGGCGTTGAGACAGGCACCGCGCACGTGTTCGTTGTGGGCAGCACCGCGGCGGTTGGCACCATCGAGTTCGAGCCAGGCCTGGCCGGGGACCTGCCCGCGCTCCTTGATCGCATGATTCCGCCCAGCCGGGACTACGGCCACGAGCGCGCCTGGCACGACGGCAACGGTCACTCCCATCTGCAGGCCACGTGGCTTGGCCCCTCCCTGACTGTGCCCGTGGAATCCGGCCAGCTTTCGATTGGCACATGGCAGCAGGTGTTCCTCCTGGAGTGTGATGTGAGAGAACGGCGGCGGACTGTCGTCGTGACGGTGAACGGGGACTGACCGGCGGCGTCAGAGCCCCAGGATCGGCCTGAGGTCCGGCAGGCTGGAGACCACGTAGTCCGGCCTGACCGGCATCTCAGGCACTGGCCTGCCGTTGGTGAGATACGCGGTGCCTGCGCCCGCAGACTTGCCGGCCATGATGTCGAAAATGAAATCGCCCACCATGAGAATTCGGGATGGCGGCAGGGCGAACAGCTCGGCGGCAAGCTCCACGCCGTCAGGATGGGGTTTGGGGCGTCCGGGACTCTCGCGCGAAATGAGCACGGAGAAATCGCCCGGCCCCAGGGTGGCGAAGCGCTTCATGGCCTCGAGCACGGAAGCCCGGCTGTTCCTGCTCAGGATTCCGCGGGCAATCCCCGCTTCCCTCAGCAGCCGGACAATCTCCTCGGATCCGTCGTTGGGAACAGAGGCGCGCGCCGCGGCCAGCTCAAAGGCATCCAGGATCTCCCATGCCCTCTGGCGGTCGCTCTCTGCGGGCAGTCCCTGGATATGCTCCAGGATGGGCTCACCGAGGGGGCAGGAGAGGAGCCGGCGAAGCTCGGCAAAATCGAGTGCCTCGGGCCGGGTGAGAGTGCCGTCGAAGTCGAAGAGCACGGCGCGAAACGGCACAGCATCAGCGGGCAGCATCACAGCGTCTCGAGGAAGGAGACGATCTCCGAGATCCGGATGGGCTTGGCGATGTAGCCGTCGAAGCCGTCGGCAAGGAAGCGCTCGCGGTCCCCCTTCATCGCGTATGCCGTCAGCGCAACCACCGGCGCGCGGACTCCCGTTTCCCTCATGCGCCGCATGGCCTCGGTTCCGTTCATGCCGGGCAGGTGGATGTCCATGAAGACAGCGTCGCAGGAGGAATGCCCCGCCACTGCCAGCGCCTCTTCGCCGCTTCCCGCAAGGAGAACGGTGCATCCCAGGGCGGAGAGGATCCGCTGCATCAGGGCGCTGTTGGCGGGGCTGTCGTCCACCACCAGCACCGTCCGTCCTGCCATGTCTGGCATCTCTTCGCGCGGCTCTTCCGCCTCCCGAACGCCGCCCTCCCGGGCAACGGCCCGTTTCTCAGGTTGCCTCCCCGGCATAAGAACGGTGAACCGGCTGCCCTTGCCGACTTCGCTTTCGACGGAGACCGTTCCACCGTGCAGCTCCACCAGGTTCTTCACGATGGTCAGCCCCAGCCCGGTCCCGTGGTCCTCGTGCCCTCTGCTGAGCTGCTCGAAGGGCTCGAAGATCCGCTCCCTGTCCCCCACGTCGATCCCGATCCCTTCGTCCCACACGGTGATCTCGCACCGCTCGCCGCGCCCGCGGGCCTCCACGCCGATCCTGTGTTCCTTGTCGGTAAACTTGATTGCATTGGAAAGGAGATTGTAGAGCACCTCCTTGATCCTTACCTCGTCTGCGTCCAGGAGACCGAGCTCCGGATCTATGTCAGTGTCGACGTGGAGGTGTTTCTTTGCAGCAAGGGACCGCACGGTGGTCAGGACCCGTCGGATCAACATGGCGGTGTCGAAAGGCTCCTTCTCAAGATCAACCTTCCCTGCCTCGATCTTGGAGAGGTCCAGGACGTCGTTGACCATGTCCAGCAAGTGTTCCCCGCCGTCGCGGATCCAGCGCAGGTATTCGCGCTGCTTGTCCGTGAGGGCGCCCGGGCGCCCGGCTGCGTCCGCTCCCTGCATCTCCAGCAGCTGGCTGAATCCGAGTATCGAGTTGAGCGGCGTGCGCAGCTCGTGGCTCATGTTGGCCAGGAACTGGCTCTTTGCCACGTTGGCCGCCTCAGCGGAGGCCTTTGCGTGGCGGAGAAGCTCTTCCATGCCCTTGCGGTCGGTGATGTCCTCTTTCACCGCTATGAAGTGTGCCAGTGTCCCGTCGTCTGCCCGGATTGCCGATATGGCGGCCAGCTCCCAGTACAGCTCGCCGGTTTTTTTCCTGTTGCACAGCTCCCCACGCCACTCCCCGCCGGCAACGATGGTATGCCACAGCTCCTGATAGACCGCGGGGGACTGACGGCCGGATTTCAGCAGCCGTGGATTCCTGCCCAGCACTTCTCCGCGCGAGTAGCCGGTCAGGGTGGTGAACTTGCTGTTGACGTATTCTATGTTTCCGCGCAGGTCGGTGATGATGACGGAGGTAGGGCTTTCCTCCACGATGCTGGCAAAGATCCGCGTATCGAGTGTGCGCAGGGGAGGGTTGTCACCGTTTCGATCCATCAGTCACTCCGATGTCGATCGGCCCTGAAAGCGCTCCTACCAGGAGCTTCACCGCTCCCTGCACGTCGCGGTAGTCCACCATTTCCGAGGGCATGTGAACGTAGCGCGTGGGGATGGACACGCAGCCGGCAGGCACCCCCGCGCGTGTGGTCTGGATTGCCGAGGCGTCAGTGGTGCCTGACACCAGGACCTCCCGCTGGAAAGGGATGCCGGCAACCTCCGCTGTGGCAAACAGCCATTCTTTCACTCCCACGTGGGTGAGCATCCCGCCGTCCTTGATCTTGATGGCCGGGCCGGCGCCCAGCTCCACGGCCATGGGAGGGCATTCCGGAGTGTCACCGGTGAGCGTGACATCGACGGCCAGCGCGATATCGGGCTCGGCGCCATATCCCGAGGTCACCGCGCCGCGAAGTCCGACCTCCTCCTGCACGGTGAAGACGACGGAGATGTCGTGCGGGGACCTGCCCAGCTCCTTCATGACCTGGATGAGAACGGCGCACCCGATCCTGTCGTCCATGGCCTTTGCAATGATCCTGTCCCCCAGCTCCTCGCAGGACCTCTGGAAGCATCCGATATCGCCCACCTTGATCCGACAGCTCTCCCGGTTGACGGCGCCGACATCGATGAAGAACTTTTCCAGCGGGGGGATTTTTGTCGCGTCATCCAGCTTTTCCAATCCTATCACCCCGATGGTCCCGTCGGAGAACCTGACCCTGCCCCCCATGAGGGGAAGAGGCCGGACCCCGCCGACGCTCCCGAAGCGCAGAAAGCCCTTCTGATCCACGTGTGTAACCACGACGCCTATCTCGTCCATATGCGCGGCCAGCATGACCTTGCTTCCCCCGCCATCGCCTGCGAGGTGCACAACGAGGTTCCCTAATGCGTCCGCGCGCGTCTCGACTTTCCTGGCCGACAGGAGGCCGGCCTCCTTGAGCTCCGCGGTGATCAGCTCCCGAACGCCGGCTTCATGGCCCGAAGGTCCGTAGCATTCCGTCAGCTTCTTGATGATCTCCTTCACGTCGATCCTCACTTCCTGAGTGCGTTGGGGAGGCGCGGCATGGCTTCCCGGACCAGCGCCACGGTGCGGTCGAAGTCGTCGGCGTTCATGATTGCCGCGGGGGAGTGGATGTAGCGGGCCGGAACGGCGATGGTGATCGCGGGCACTCCGCGGCGCGATCGCTGGATGGCCCCTGCGTCGGTTCCGCCGATGTTGGGTTGCTTGACCTGGACCGGGATGCTCTTGCGCGCGGCCACGGAAAGAAAATGCTCTACCAGCCGGGAATCCGCGATGAAGCTGTTGTCCATGACGGTGACTGCCGGGCCCTCACCGAGCCGTGTGGAAGGGCTGACGTCCCTTCGATTGGGCACCTCGTTTGCGGCCGTGCACTCCAGCACAACAGCAGCGTCAGGATCCTCAGCGTACGCGGCCACCCGGGCGCCGCGCAGACCCACTTCCTCCTGCACGGTGAATGCCGCGATGAGCTCGAAGGGAAGCTTCTCCTTCAGCAGCTCCACGAGCACGGCGCATCCCACCCTGTCATCCAGCGCCTTTCCGCGCAGGGCGCGCCACGCGGTGCTGGAAGCCAGTTGGAGGAAATCCGTCGCGAAGACGGCGCAGTCGCCGCGGCGCACAAGCTTTTCCGCTTCCCCCTTGCTCGATGCGCCGACGTCGATGGCCAGTTGCTTGTACTCCATGACCTTGTCCCGCTCCCCCTTCTCCGTGAGGTGAACGGGTTTGGACCCGATGACTCCCGGCACGCGCGCGTCACCGACAAACACGGCGCGCGCGGGAAGCACGCGATCATCGATGCCCCCGACTTTCGCAAACCGAAGGAGCCCCGTGTCCTCGATCTGCGTCACCATGAGCCCGACCTCGTCCATGTGCGCCGCAGCCAGCACGCGCAGGGAGGACGACCTGGGTCCTTTCCTGCGGGCGATGAGGTTTCCCATTGCATCCACGCGGCACTCGTCGACACTGCCCTTGATCTCCTCCAGGATGAGCGCGCGAACCTCCTCTTCGTGACCCGAGACGCCGAATGCCTCCGAGAGCTTCTGCAGAAGCACCCCTAGGTTCCTTTCCCTTGGCCGTCAGGGGCGGGCGGCATGTCCCGGGGGGCCAGCGCGTCCCGCAAGGAAAGGCTGTCTTCAAAGCCGGGGGCCAGCCGGGCGATGAACTCCGCCAGGAGCTTCGCGGCGCGCTCGATGTCACGCAGGCAGACCGTTTCAACGGGAGTGTGCATTGAGCGAATGGGGATGCCCAGGAGGCCGCAGGGCACTCCCGATCTGCTCACCTGGATGGCCCATGCGTCCGTTCCGCTGGCCCCGGCGATCA
Organism: Spirochaetia bacterium; assembly: GCA_049515135.1. Classification (GTDB taxonomy): domain Bacteria; phylum Spirochaetota; class Spirochaetia; order SZUA-6; family Fen-1364; genus Fen-1364. The sequence goes on along the minus strand of JBEKUJ010000001.1, from coordinate 125,992 downwards.
CTTCGGTCTGATGGGGGATTTCCAGCGCCGCCGCGGCCGCGGCCAGCTTCTCACGAAGGACGGGGTGGAAGTTGGGGCCGATGGCGATGCTGGGGCCCCCGTCCATTTTCACCGTCTCGTTTGGAGAAAGACCGGGCTGCATGCCGAACGTCACGTCCACCGCCACCGCTATTGTCGGGTCGATGCCGTAGGTCCCGGTGACCGCCCCAGCCATGGAGGCTTCCTCCTGGACGGTCGCTACCGCAAACACATTCCAGAAGTGCCGGCGCCGGGCCAGCTCCTCCAGGCACAGCGTGATGGCAGCAACGGCTGCCCTGTCATCCATTGATTTGCCCGCCGCGTAGCCGCCGGCAAGCAGGGTGAACCGCCCGTGCAGCGTCACGATGTCCCCCACGTGGACCGTCGAATTGACTTCATCCGGCGGAAGGCCGACGTCGATGAAGAGCTTTTCCAGGGGGACAGGCCGTTCCCGTTCCGACTGTTCCGTGAAGTGGGGCGGAACGCTCACCACCAACCCGGGCAGCTCCCGGGCGCCGTGCACCACGACCTCCTGGCCGAAAAGCACCCGGGGATCGAAACCGCCGATCTGCGTGACCTGCAGGAAGCCTTTTTCGATCCGGGTCACCATGAGGGCGATCTCGTCCATGTGGCCGGCAAGCATGACGCAGGGCCGCTCACCGGACGCACCCTCCCCCCTGCGCAGCGCAATGAGGTTGCCCATGGCGTCGACGCGCACTTCGTGGGCGAACTCGCCGAAGCGCTTCCTTACGACCTCGCGTACTTCAGTCTCGTATCCGGAGGCACCGCGCGCTTCCACCAGCTCCCGCACAAGGGTGGCAGTGTCCATGATTTCGAGAATAGCAGGGGAGGCGGGCTAGTTCAACGACGGGATGCGCACGCGCGGGTCCACGTCCGCGGTGTAGTTCACCCCGGGAGAATCGAACCCGCAGATGCGGGACAGCTCCTTGCGGTAGCTTTCGAAGTCCGACAGCTGCTGAAGGTTCTCCGTGGTCACGCGGGCGAACAGCTCCTTCACCTGCTCCTGGACGGCCGGGTCCAGCTCTCGCTCATCCAGACGGATGCGTCCCATGTCATCCACAGGGATTGGTCCGCCAGCGTAGAGCCTCTCCCGGAAGAGGCGGTTCATCTGCTCGATGCAGCCCTCGTGAGTGCCCCTGTCCTTCATGACCTTGTACAGAAGCGCGATGTACAGCGGCACGAACGGGATGGCTGCGCTGGCCAGGGTCACGACGGCCTTGTTCACGGCAACGAGCGCCCTGCCGCCAATGGCGGACAGATCGCGGTCCATTTCCCGGGCCGTCGATTCCAGGTGCTCCTTTGCCGCGCCGATCGTGCCCTTGCGGTAAATGGCAGCCAGGGCCGGGGAACCGATGTAGGAATATGCAAGCGTGATTGCCCCACGTCCCAGGAGCCCTGCGCCCCGAAGGGCCTCAATCCACAGCCGCCAATCCTCGCCGCCCATCACCGCGACCGTCCCCTGGATCTCCTCCTCCGTTGCAGGGGGAACCGTGGTCTCGTAGACCTGGCCGGTCTGGAAGTTCACGTTCTTGCCGCTGAAAGGCTTCCCGATGGGACGCAGAGACGAGGTGTAATTTCCCCGGCGCGGGGCTGCCAGGCTGTAGATCACAAGGTCAACGGGTCCTGTCCGTTTGCTCACCAGCTCCAGAGTCTGCCTCTTCACCTCATCCGTGAAAGCGTCGCCGTTCAGGCTCCAGGCGTTCAAGCCTTCCTTGCGTGCTTCTTCCTCGAAAAAGGCGCTGTTGTACCATCCCGCGGAGGCCGTCCGCTCCTCATCGGCGGGCCGTTCGTAGAACACCCCTATGGTGTCGGCCCGATTTCCGAATGCTGCGGTGATGCGTGAAGCGAGGCCGTACCCCGTGGAGGCACCAATGATGAGCACTTTCCGCGGTCCGCGCTCCGGCTTCGGCTGGGACTTGATGAATGCGACCTGCTCTTGCACGTGCTCTTCGCATCCATGGGGATGGACAGAGAGACAGACCGCGCCTCGAATACGACGTTCTATTCGCATGAAATGAAGATACTGACAGCCCCCGGAAACGGCGAGCCGCCCAGGTTCACTGTAATATGCAGGCGGAGAGGTGCCCTGGCGAAACCTCGCGCAGAGGCGGGCGCGCTTGGCGGCATTCTGCCCTGGCAAAGGGGCAGCGCGGGTGGAAATGGCAGCCTGCGGGCGGATCGATGGCGCTGGGGATCTCACCGGTGGGAAGGTTCTTGTCGCGGCGGGCGCGCGGGTCCGGCACGGGCACCGCAGCAAGGAGCGCCTTGGTGTAGGGATGGTGGGCCTGGCTGAACAGCTCGTCGCGGCTGGCCAGCTCGACAATCCTGCCCAGATACATCACCGCGATCCTGTCGCACAGGTACTTCGCCGTTGCCAGGTCATGCGTTATGAACAGATAGGTGAGCCCCATCTCCTGCTTGAGCTGCTGCATGAGCTGGAGAATGAGCGCCCGAACGGATACGTCGGCCATGGCAATGGGCTCATCCGCCACCAGGAAGTCGGGTCGCGTGATCAGGGCCCTGGCTATCACCACTCTCTGACTCTGCCCGCCGGAGAGCTGGTGGGGATACTTGCGATAGAGGAACTCCGCCGGGGAGAGCCCCACCTTTTCCATGAGGTCCAGCACCCTTGCCTTCTGCTTGGCAGCAGTCCCCATTCCGTGGATCTGGAGGGGATGCGTGATTGCCTGCCCCACGCTCATGCGCGGGGAAAGCGAGGAGTTGGGGTCCTGGAAAACGATTTGGGCCCGGGAACGAAAGGCGGCCAGCTCCCTGGCGTCCAGAGTCGTGATGTCCCGGCCCGCGTATTCAATGCGGCCCGAGGTGGGCTCCAGGAGCCGCAGGAGCAGCCGCCCCATGGTGGACTTGCCGGAGCCGCTTTCGCCTGCCAGCCCCAGCACCTCACCCTCATCGACAGAGAGGTTCACTTTGTCTACGGCGTGGACGGCTTTCCTTCGGGAGGAGAAGGCATCGAAGAGGGAGCCGCGGAGGGGAAAGTCCTTCACCAGGTCCACGGCGGAAACAAGCGTGCTCACTCCCCGGCCTTCCTTGCGTAGAGCCAGCATGCCGCTTTGTGCCCGGGGGCATGATCCATGAGATCAGGCAACCGTTCCCCGCAGACGGGCATCACCTTGGGACAGCGGGGAGCGAACCTGCAGCCCGCAGGAGGCGTCACGAGGTCCGGAGGGCTGCCCGGCATGGTCACCAGCTCTTTGCGGTCCAGCCTGATGTTCGGCACGCAGTTGATGAGTCCCTGAGTATACGGATGCAGGGGCCGCGCGAATATCTCTTCTGCGGGACCGATCTCCATGATCTTTCCCCCGTACATCACCGCGATTCTGTCCGCTATCTCGGCCACCAGGCCCAGGTTGTGCGTGATGAGGATGATGGAGAGCTTGTAGACCCTGCGGAGGGTGGCCAGCAGCTCGGTGAACCCCGCCTCCACGATCACGTCCAGCGAGGTGGTAGGCTCGTCAGCGATCAGGATGTCGGGGTTCATGATCAGCGCAAGCCCTATCATGATTCTCTGGCGCATCCCGCCGGAGAGCTGATGGGGATATTCCCCGAGCCGCTTCTCCTCGATGCCCAGCGTGGCAAGCATCTTTGCCGCGGCGGCAAGCGCCTTGCCGCGCGGCATCGACGGATCGTGAAACCGGATTGTCTCCAGAAAGTGTTGCTTGACGGTGAAAAGCGGGTTCAGCGAAGTGAGCGGGTTCTGAAAAATCATGGAGATGCTGCGGCCGCGAAGCGCAAGAAGAGAGCGCCGGTCCAGCGACAGAACGTTTATCCCCCGGTACATGATGCTGCCGTTCGTCACACGGCCGGGCGGGCGCAGGAGCTTGAGAAGGGAGAGCCCAAGGGTGGATTTGCCGCAGCCCGACTCCCCCACAAGACCCAGGGCTTCTCCGTCTGCCAGGGTGAATGAGACCGCCTCCACTGCCCGCACCACGCCGATGGAGATCGGATAGCAGATGGAGAGATCGTTCACCCGGAGGATCGTTTCCGCGCCGGTTTTCATCATCTCTCCAGGAGCCGGGGGTTGAGCACCTCGGCCAGGCCTTCACCGAGCATCGTGAACCCCAGGGCCAGCAGCATGATCATCAGACCCGGGAAGGTGATCATCCACCAGACGCCGGAAGGAAGGAACTTTTTTCCCATGGAGAGATCCATGCCCCAGTCGGGGATCCCCGCGGGAAGCCCGAGGCCGATGTAGGACAGCGCGGCCTCAGTCATGATCGCGTCCGCAATGTTCAGGGAGAGAATGACGACAACCGTCGCAATGACATTGGGAAAAACATAGCGTCCCAGGATCGTGGAGCGCCGCGCGCCGATTGCCCGGGCCGCCTCCACGTAGACCTCCTCCTTGATGGAAAGGGTCTGGCCGCGCACCAGGCGGAAATACGTGGGAATGTAGACCACTGCCACCGCGAGCGTGATGTTGATCACCCCGGGACCAAGCATGGCGGCAAAGGCGATTGCCAGGATCAGGCCTGGAAACGAGTACATGGAATCCATGATGAGGGAAAGGACCCGGTCAAAGATTCCGCCGGCAAATCCCGAGAGAAGGCCGAGGGGGATGCCGATCAGGGCGGAGACAAGAGCCGCGGCCAAAGCCACACCGAGGATTGTCTGGGCTCCGTAGACCACGCGGGCCCACACGTCACGGCTCAGGTTGTCCGTGCCCATGATGTGCGCGCGGCTGGGCGGAGTCATCTGTCCGCCGGCGTCCTGATCGACAGGGCTGTAGCGCGTGAAGGCGCGCGGGAAAACCGTCATGACCACTATGAGAGCAATGATGAGCGCGCCTGCGGTGAGAATCCACAACTCCCCGCCGTATTTCCTGCGTGAGGAAGAGAACCACCCCAGCAGGGAGGCGAGGCCGGAAGAAGGTGAGAATCTGGCCGCCGGGGCGCGCCTGGACGGTTGACCGCTCATCAGTATTTCACCCGCGGATCGATTGCCGCATAGAGGAGGTCCACCAGGAGCGATACGACGCTCACGAACAGCGTGTAGACGATGATCACTCCCTGGATCACCGGGTAGTCCCGGAGGTAAATCCGCTCCAAGAGCAGCCTGCCCATGCCAGGCCAGGAGAACGTGCTCTCCGTGAGGATTGCCCCTGCAAGGAGCAGGCTGAACTGGAGGCCGAGCATGGTGACCACCGGGATCAGGGCGTTGCGAAGGCCGTGGCTGTACACGACCCTGCGCTCAGGGATGCCCCGCGCGCGCGCGGCCAGGATGTAGTCGCTTTTCAGGACATCCAGCATGTTCGCCCTTGTCAGGCGTACAAAAATGCCGGACAGCACCACCCCGAGCGTTATCGCGGGAAGGGCGAGGTGCCACATCACGTCGGCAAAAGCGGCGACCTTGCCCGCGCGAAGGGTGTCGATGATGTAGAACCCCGTCCTGCCGAAGGCCGAGACATCGACGCGCGCTCCGGTGCGCCCGGCAATGGGAAACCAGCCCAGCCACACCCCGAAAACAAGCTGCAGCATGAGACCCATCCAGAACACGGGAATGCAGTATGCCACATTCGCGTACAGCCGGGCCGCGTAGTCCCGCCCGGTTCGCCTGCGCTGCGCGGCGTATGCGCCCAGCGGAATCCCGATGGCAAGGCTCACAAGGAGCCCGAAGAGAGTGAGCTCGATCGTTGCAGGGAGCTTCTCGATGATGGGCTGGCTGACCTTCTGCTTGAAGATCATGGACTCCCCCAGATCGAAGCGCAGGAGCTGGCCGAGGTACCGCACGTACTGCACGGCGATGGGCTTGTTGAGGCCCAGCTCGAGCTTTTTCTGGTCGATCACCTTCTGCGGGGCATGGCCTCCCAGCATTGCGCTCACGGGATCGCCCGGCATGATCCTCAATACCACGAAGATGAGGGTCAGCATGATGAAGATCATGGGGACTGCCAGGAGGAGGCGGGTGACGATGTAGCTGAGAAGGTGTCTCATGGGAGGGAAAAGGCGTCGGGCCCCCGCGAGGGGACCCGACCGCGGCTGCCCGCTCTTATTTCACGAACTTCAGCTGGTTGTAGTTGAAGATGAGGGTGGGTCCGATCTTTACGCCTGTCACGTCCTTCCTGGAGAAGACGTACAGGTTGCCCTGGAAGATGGGAACGGTCATGCATTCGTCGGTCCACATCCTCTGGAGCTTTGCGAAGGCCGCATCACGAACCTTGGCGCCGGCGCTCTCAGCCTCCTGCTTGAACAGGGCATCCCACGCCGGATTGCTGAAGAAGATGCCCATCCCCCGCGATCCTTCGGTGCCCGCAAACGGGTTGGTGTAGTCATCGGGGTCTATGTAGTCTGGATACCATCCCAGGAGGAACGACGGCATCTGCTTCTGGTCCCACTGCTGCTTGTAGGTGGCCCACTCCGCCGACTTGATGTTCACTGTGACGAGTGGGGTCTTCTCAAGCTGCGCCTTGAGGACCTCAGCCGTATTCACCTCCGTATCGCCGTAATGGCTCGGCGTGTACCACAGGTCGAACTCGAACGGCTTGTCCTTGGTGTAACCGAGGCCCTTCAGGATCTTCGTTGCGGCCGCGACATTTCCGTCACCCCACGCAGTCTTGAAATAGTCCCTGTGATAGCTCATGCCCATGGGTATCATGGAGTACAGGGGCGCGTTCTCCCCGAGGTAGACCTTCTGGTTGATCTCAGGCCTGTTGATCAGCGCGGCCACCGCCTGGCGCAGCTTCTTCTCCTTGAACACGCTCTCCGAGGTCTCGAAGCAGAGATAGCGGATCTGAGGTCCCGGGACCTTCACGGCGTTGTATTTCTTGCCCTTCACGAGGTCCGCGACGTCTGACGGGTTCATGGACTTGAATGCCAGGTCGATCTCTCCCTTTTCCAGCGCAAGCCTCATCGTGGTTGCGTCCGCAAAATAGCGGATGATGATCTTTGCGATGGGGGGCTGCTTTCCGAAGTAGTTGGGGTTTGCCTCGAACACCGCTTCCTCATCCCGCTTGAAGGAGGTGAGGCTGTACGGCCCCAGGGCTGCGATCTCTCCGCCGGAAAGCTCGCCGACATCCTTCACGATCTTGTCCACCGGATAGACGTTTGGGTCCATGGGGAAGTAGGTCGGCGTAGCGACCAGGGCGTTGAAGAAGGCCACAGGTCCGGTCAGGTGGAACTTCACCGTGTAGTCATCAACAACCTCGACGGACTTCACGTAATTGGTCACCAGCGCGGCGGGGTCTCCTTTCAGCGCGGCCACCCTGTCGATGTTCCACTTGACGGCCTGCGCGTTGAACGGGTTGCCGTTGGAGAACTTCAGGCCCTTGCGCAGCGTGAAAGTGTACTCGTCTCCCGCCTTGTTGACCGCATAGCTGGAAGCCAGGGCGGGGACAATGTCCGTGGTGCCAGGGGTGTATGCGAGCAGACCCGAGCTGACGTTCTGGAATATCTCCCATGTATGGAAGTCATACGCGCTTGCCGGGTCCATGTCGGTGACCTTGTCGGTTGTGCCGTACACCAGGGTGTCTTTGGCCTGGGCCCAGGTGACCGCCGCCGACGCAAGCAGGGCCAAAACCGCAATCGACGTGATGAGCCTCTTCATGCGTGGTCTCTCCTTTCACATACGAATGTGTTACAATACGAGCCGCCCAATCAGGTGTCAAGAACGGTGAGCTTCCGGATCCGTCCGGCGCAATCCTCGGATGCGCCTCATATCGCTCGCCTGGTCCTCCTGTCCGCGGAGACATTCCTGCCGGCTGTCTTCGGACCTGGGATTGCGAAGGCCGTGGAGGAGATGGCGGCCGGGCGGGGCACATTGTTCAGCCACGAGCATGCATGGGTGGCGGAGGGGGAGGGCGACGTCCGCGGGATGCTTCTGGGCTATGCGGGCGCGGCAAAGGCCGCCCAGGATCCGCGCACCGGGCTCGGCCTTTTGAGCGTCCTGCGGGCGGACATGATCCGCCGCCTGCCTGCCCTCCTGAAGATGCAGTCAACGATAGGTCGAATCGGCAGAAACCAGTACTACATCAGCAATGTCGCAGTCTATCCGCGCCATCGCGGGAGCGGAATCGGCGCGCTGCTGATTGCCCGGGCCCGTCAGGAGGCCGGAAGCGCAGGATTGGCTGACATGGTTCTGGACGTGGAGACGGACAATCCGGATGCCCAGCGTCTCTACGAGAGGCTGGGCTTCCGTGTGACCCGGGAGACACCTGCTCTGGTCCTGGGCGGCCATGCATTTGCATTTCGACGCATGGCGCTGTCCCTCCGTCGTGTTGAGGACTAGCCGAGCTGGACTTTCTTCGAGCTCTGCCACAGCCCGTGGATGTTGCAGTACGACGACGCCAGGATCGTCCCGGGTTTCTCGGTCTTGAAGGAGCAGGTAAGCGCGGGATTGGTGTAGACGCTGCTGGTGTCAGGTCCGTCCGGCGACTCCCCGTGAGCGTTGAACTCCATGCGGGCAACCTGGAAGGGGAACTTTGCCCCGTCAGGATGGAAGAAGACCTCGATCCACCGGATGTGGTGCGGCGTGGTGTTGGGGTGGGGAATCTCCTTGCCCACGCTCACGTTCACGGCCACCGGCTCCCCTTTCTTCACGGTCTCGGATGCCTCGATGACGGGTGCGTGTTTTTCCTTTTTCCAATCCGCGGTCTGGAACAGGTCCTTCAATTCAGACATGATTACTCTCCTCTCGCTCATGAACTTTCGCGCGCCGCCTTGGCATGACGATGCTCGCATCAAAGGTACAGAAACCAAGGACACAAGAAAAGAAAATGCTATAATGGCCGCCATGTGCCATTACGAGATAGAGGGCGGCTTCCCCCTCAAGGGCCGGATCAAGGCCAGCGGGAACAAGAACTCCGCTCTTCCCTGCCTGGCGGCCACGCTCCTCACGGACAAGCCCGTGGTGCTGTCCAACCTGCCGGAGATCGAGGACGTGCACGTCATGATCGAGATCCTCAAGGCCCTGGGCTGCTCGGCTGAAAAGCTGGACCACAACAGGTGGCGCTTCCATTGTCTGGACATCACGAGTGATGAGATACCCCCTCATCTCTCGCAGAAGATCCGCGCATCCATCCTCTTTGCCGGCCCGCTGCTGGCCCGCAAGGGCAGGGTCCTGCTGCCGCCTCCCGGAGGAGACGGAATTGGCAGACGGCCGCTGGACACCCACTTCCTGGCGCTCATGGACCTCGGGACACGGGTGGAGCTGGGCAGCAATTTCACCATGCTGGCAAACAAGCTGAAGGGCGCCCCGATTTTCCTTGATGAGGCCTCGGTCACGGCAACCGAGAACGTGCTCATGGCCGCGGTTCTGGCGGAGGGCACGACCACCATTGAGAACGCCGCATCGGAGCCGCATATTCAGGACCTCTGCCGGATGCTCGTCTCCATGGGCGCGCGGATCGACGGCATCGGATCCAACATTCTGTCCATCCAGGGCGTTGCCCGGCTTTCCGGAACGGAGTTCCGCATCGGAAGCGATTACATGGAGGTGGGCTCCCTCATCGGCCTCGCGGCGGCCACCCGCGGAGAGCTGGAGATCGAAGACGCAGCCCCGCAGAACCTGCGTATGACGAGGATCGCGATGGCGAAGCTCGGGATCACCTGGGAGACCTCGGGGGAGACCATCCGGGTGCCCGCAACGCAGAGCCTGAAAGTGGTGCCCACAATGGGCGGGCAGATTCCCAAGATCGACGACGCCCCATGGCCGGGGTTTCCGGCAGACATCATCAGCATTGCGCTTGTCGCCGCCACGCAGGCGGAGGGAACGGTCCTGATCCACGAGAAGATGTTCGAATCCCGCATGTTCTTTGTCGACAAGCTCATCGGAATGGGGGCGAAGATCATCCTCTGTGATCCCCACCGCGCCGTCGTGACAGGCCCGTCCAGACTTGTAGGATCGGAGCTCTTCTCCCCCGACGTGCGGGCCGGGATGGCCATGCTCATTGCCGCCATGTGCGCCCAGGGACGGAGCACCATCCAGAACGTCTACCAGATAGAAAGAGGCTACGAGAACCTGACGCAGAGGCTGCAGAGTCTCGGCGCCCGAATCCGCAAGTGCGACGCGTGAGCGTCTTTCAGGGCAATGGCACGACTGATCCCGATAAAGGCGTCTACCGGATACGGGAGTACCCGTTCGGCGGATACGCCGTAGCGCGCTTCGCGCGCTGCTGGCCGGATCAGAACCCCTTCTGCCGCCGGATCTCCTCGTACGCTTCCTGGATTGCCTTGAACTTCTCCTCGGCTACCCTCACGAACTCGGGGCCGAGGTTGGCCACCCTGTCGGGATGGTTCTGAAGCGCCATCTGCCGGTAGGCCGCCTTGATCTCCTCCACATCGGCCTCGGGCGATATGCCCAGCACTTCCCAGGCCGCCCGACCGTTGCCCAAGAACTCGGCGCGCACGCTGCGAAATGCGCTGTCATCCATTCCGAGCATGAGGGAAATGCGACGGATGCGCTCCTCTTCGCTGCCGCTCACCCCGAAGGCATCCGACCGGGCAATCTGGAACAGAAGCCGCAGCAGGAGGACCCGGCCTTCGATGGTGGAGACCCCGGCATAGTACGCGCACAACCCCTGCACATCGATGCGCTGCCGGTTTGCGAACATCTCGTCGATCAGCCTCTGGAGAAGCTCCTGGTCCACTGACGGGAACGAGAAGTTGCGGCGGAAGAACTCCTTCATTGTTTGGAGGTGGGAAGCTCTCACGTCCCCGTCCGTCTCAGCCACGGCAAGGGAAAGCCCGATGAGGCAGGTGAGGAAATTGATCTGCGCCTGGGAGACGGGATCCGCCCCTCCCCAGGGGTCACGTCCCAGCCGGGGACGCCGCGCAGAGCCCAGCATCTGCCGCTCTTCCACGGCCCGATCGAACAGATGCCCGATGAGCCCGCCGAACAGGGTCCCGAACGGCCCCGCAATGGAGCCGATAAGGGCGCCGATGAGCTTGCCGGCAATCGCCATCAGGAGCCCGACTGCCCGGCCAGGACAACGAGCGCGGCGGCGAGCAGCAAGAACTCCAGGAGTGCGCCGACCACCAGCGCGGCAGTGAATCCGAATGCAAGAACAACGAACCCCAGGACTACCCGGTGGGCGTACACGTACAGGAGCGTCAGAACGGAGAGAACGATCGGAACCAGGGGCACCAGCAGGACGGCCAGGCCGGACGCGCCGCCGCCGGAGCGGGCGCGGAACGCCCAGCCGAACGGCAGGGCCAGCAGCGAGAGGATGAGGAACGCGAACGGCATCACGAGCTTCATGATAAGCTCCACGGTGAGCGCCCCGCGGGACAGGCCGAAGGATCCCAGGGAGTCCCGCAGGCGCCACAGATCCACCGGACCGGCATCCGCCAGGGCATCCCTCTGCGTGGAGAGGAACTGCATTTCGTCATCCGTGGGCTGCACCCGAAGGAGAGCGCTCTCCTGCGCAGGCCTGGCCCCCTGGGAGTACACGGGGAGGTACTGGAGGCGGGGGTTGCTCCTGTCGATGCAGCGCATGATGATGGTCCCGTCCTGGAGCTTTCCGTACGGGGCGCTGAAATGCCAGGTCACGCTGCCCGCCGCTGTGTAGTGTACCGCCTCGACGCCGAGAAAATACGTTCCTTCCCTCGCCCGCACCATCCGCCCGATTGCCACCGCCTCCATCCCGTCGGGGCTCACCCGGTTGAGGAAAAGGATCCGCTCGACGCCAGGGAGGGGCTCCACCTGGCGCGCCTCGTCCAGGAAGAAGGAGACGCTGCTGAGCTCTTCGCTCGCCTTGTCCAGGTAGGTGGCAATGTCCCTGTCCCTGGGATATTGCGCGGCAAGCTTTACAAAGCTGTAGTATGCCTGCAGGTAGTCGCCCCCGCTGAGAAGCAGGTAGGCGTCCCTCTTCTGCCGGTAGAGCGCGGCGCTCTGCGCGTCGTTTCCGGGACCAGGGGTTGCGGCCTCAGAGAGCTTGCCGGACGCCTGCGCGGCCAGGCGCAAAGCGTCGGTGCGGCGCGGGTCGAGCAAGTTCGCCTTGTTTGCGTAGTAGTGCGCGGAAAACCAGTCCCGGCGGTCGAAGTAGTATTGCGCATTCTGCATGAGCGCCTGCGCGCTCAGCACGGAGCCGGCCTCCTCCCCTGCGGGCTTGGGGGGAGCGGGCGGCGCCGCCTGCCGGGCCGCAAGACTCTCCAGCGCCACCTTACGGTCCACCATGTCCTTGTTGCCAGGGTCGATGGCCAGGTAGCGGTTGACCAGTCCAAGGCTGGTGTGATAATCCCTGCCCTGCTCTGCCGCCTCGGACTGCGTCCTGAGCTGCCGCGCCAGCCGGGTTGTGTACTGCAGGTCAACCATCCTGCGCCGCGCGGCCGGGTACGTGATCTCGTATGCCAGGGTATATGCGATGCTGAGGAGGAGGAACATGACGAGGCTCGATGAGACGAGCCGGCTGAACGGCCGGGCCTGCGCCCCGGGCTGCGGGCGTTGCTGGCCACCGCTCAGGGACGCCGCCACGGCAATGGCCGCCGCGTGCACCGGCAGGAGGTAGTCAATGAACAGGATGAATGCGCGGTCAAGCGCATAGGTCCATCGCAGGGACGGGAGGACAAGCTGGGCAGTGAACTGGAGGGCCGACACCAGGTAGAAAATCCCGAAGGAAAGGACGTAGAAGGCGAAAAGGAAGGTGCTGATCCTCCCCAGGAGCGGCCTGTTCATGCCGGCTCGTTCCCTGACCACCGGTCGACGGGGATGAAGAGGATGTCAACCAGGAGAAGCAGAACCCCCAGGACGACGAAGGATGCGGAGGGAAAGAGACGGGCCAGCAGCGGGTCCGTGACGGCGCCGGCCACCGTGGAGGCGAGCCGCGTTGCAAGGAGGTGGTACAAGAGGAAATACCCCCGGACCGCCGCCATGAGGAGCATTATGTTTGCCAGCGGCCACCGGGTCAATCTCAGGAGAGCCAGCGAGGCGGAGCAGAGGAATACCAGGGCAAAGGACGCTGCGAAGAAGTCCGGCAGTGAGTTCTTCATGAGCCTCTGGAAGTCATCCGTGAGCGTTGCAATGTCGCGGAGGAACAGGGCGGAAACCCTGTCCGGAGCGAACACTGACGAGCGCGCCTCAGCGGGAGAGACGGAGAGCTGTCTGCGGGTCTGCCCGGCCAATATCACCGTGAAGCTGCCGCCGCGCGCGGAGGCGCTGCCGGCAGGGTAAACGGTGAGCGCCGCCGCCGGCGCGGCGGGCTCATACAGCAGGATACCTCCGAGGTTGTCGTCCGCGACGACGGCCGGGGCCAGAACCGCGTCCCCGAGGCCCAGAAACGTCCGGGGCTGCAGGTGCTGCGCGGAGGCCTCTGGCGCCGGCGTTGTCTTGCCTGCGAGCGCGGAGAGCCAGATCATGCCGTTGACCAGTACGATGTAGCCCGCCCCCAGGGCGATCAGGAAGCCAAGGAGCCGGGAGATAGGGCGGCGCGCCATGCGAAAGCCGAGCAGTACCATGGTGGTGACGACCGAGGGGATGAGCACTTCGAAGGCTGCCGCAGGGGAATGCTGCAGGACCCAGGTGAGATCAAAGGGGGTTCCCGCGGAACCGGACTGCCCCCATTCCGCAAAGAGAGCCAATGCGGAAAGGATTACGATCACGCACAGGAGGATGAAGAGAAAGACAAAAGGCAGTTTGAGGGGCTCTTTCACCGCTTCTCCAGCGTATCATGCCCGTCAGGAGTTTGCAAAGACGAACGTCGCCTCATGGGATCATGTACCCCCTGCCCCTGACGCAGATGATGAAACGACCCGCTTCCGGTACGGTCCGCCTGACTTTCCTCCTTGCCGCCGCGACGTGCATGTCCACCGCCCTGCCTGAGACGCGCGCAGGGCTCCCCCAGAGATCGCAGGCTATGGCTGATCGCGGGACAGGCTCGCCCCGCGCCCGCAGGAGCAGCCGCACCAGCCGGGACTCATGGTGCGTGAGCGCAACGATTCCCCCTGGGGTGCGCAGGTCCTTCCCCTCGAAAGAGACAGTGCCCCATGGAAACTGAAACCGCCTCCCCGCGCGGGAGAGGACCGCCAGGGCACGAAGCTCCAGCTCCTCCGGTGTCCATGGTTCACGGAGATAGTCAGCACATCCCCCGAGAAACGCGGAGCGCAGAAGCCCGGAGGGACCGCAGGCAATGACAGGCGTCCCCGTGGCTGAAAGCTCCACCAGTGCCCGTGCCGGCGCAATGTAGAGGTCCGGTTGTTCCGCCGGGCGCGTCTCCGGCGGCTCCTTCAGCAGGAAATGGAAAGGGCTTCCCCGAAGGGAAGCCCTCACTCGTTCGAAGACTACGCTGTCCAGCCCGATCATCTGCACGGTGAACCGTGCGTCACTTCTTGTTTTTGTCTTCAATCTGCCCCATCTTGGCCTTGAGGTCTTCCAGCATCTTGTCGGCGCTTGAATCCGATGACTCCAGCTCCTTGAACTTGTCTTCCAGCTTCTGGTCCGCGGTGACTTCCCCGAGCTCCTTCATGGCATCCGCCTCGGCCTCTATCTGATCCACCTTCTCCGCCATGCGGTCAAAGGTGTCGAACGAGGAGCCCGCGGTGAGGGATCCCATGGTCTGCTGGATCTGCTTCTGCGCTTCCGCACGCTTGGCGCGCGCGATGAGGAGGTTCTTCTTGCGGCTGGCTTCTTCGATCTTGCCCGAGAGCTGTCGCAGGGCGTCCTTGAGCTGCTCCACGGAGGCGTGCTGGCTCTCGAATTCCTTCTGGAAGGAAGCCGCGTAGCCGTCGTACTCCTGCTTGCGCAGCAGCGCTTCCTTGGCCAGGTCATCCTTGCCCGCCTTCACCGCGAGCATGGCCTTCTTCTCCCAGTCCTCCGCCTGCCCCTTGTTCTCCAGCATCTGCCGTTCGAGCTTTTTCTCGTCGGCGATGGACATCGCGACCTGCTTCTTGGCCTCGAGGAGCTGCTCGTTCATGTCGATGATGAGCTGGTTCAGCATCTTCTCGGGGTCTTCCGCCTTGCTGATGAGCGCGTTGATGTTTGATTTGAGAACGGTGCGTATTCTATCGAGAATCCCCATGGATTCCTCCTGTCAAGCTTTTGCGCGGTACGGGGAGAGGATGCGGTAGTGCTGCGCCACCGCGAGCCCTATGGCGTCCAGGGACGCCTCGAACTCCTCCAAGCCCATTCCCTCAGCCTCGAGGGTGTCAATGAGAATGACCTGACGCCCGTCGATTCCATAGGCGCCGTGCACAAGGTCAGCGGCGTTCAGCCGAAGCAGCTCTTCGAAGAGCTTTTCCCGCCCTTTGGACGGCACTTCCATGACGTTCATTCTCATGATGACCAGGGAGTCCGTCAGGGCAATGACGAGGTTGTGCAGCCCGCGCTGGTCGTCAGTGACGACCCACGTTCCCGAGGACGGTTCCTGGAAGCTCAGACTGAGTCTGACGAGGTAGCCTTCGATCTTTTCCCTGGGGCTCATGAGAGTGCCATCAACCTAAGAATACTTGTCCGGCGTTGTCGATGGCGAGTATGGTCTTGCATTCCGAGCAGCGGAACCTTCCCGCCTTTGATGCTTTCAACTTTTTGCTGCAGATGGGGCATTTGAAGATGCGCGGGAAGATGTTGCCCTTGCCTTCCTCTCCGCGCGCTGCGAAGAACGACACCGCCTCATCGAGGTTCTCCTTGATGTTGAAGAACTGGGAGAACCCCAGGAGCTGAAAGACCTCGTAGACCTTGGGCTGGATCTCCAGGAGCACAAGGTCGCCACCGCGCGGCTTGACCGCTTTCAGGAATGCCGTGAAGGAGCCGATCCCCGTGCTGGAAACATAGTTCAGGCCGGCGCAATGGAAAATGAGCTTTATGAAGTTGCTTTCGACAGCTTTGGTAACCCGTTTCTGGAAATAGTTCGAGTTGTAGGTGTCGATATAACCTGTCAGGTAGAGAACCAGGCACCCGTCTGCGTCGTCGATTTTCTGGAGGCGAATCTTGAGGCTGTCGTCCTTTTCGTCGTCGAAACCTGGAACAATTTCGTTGTTACTCATGGCGCCCCTTTGCCTTCAAAGATACCCCTAGGTCCATACTAGTATAGTCCTCGCGCAGGTGTGCCGCAAGGGTTTCGTCGAACGGCAATCCTTTTAGAACCTTATTATCTTATCGTCTTTCCGGCACATTTGTCAAATAGAGAAGGACTTACAGGCACGCGGGGGAACGCCGCTTGCATAGTCATTTCGAAGGGTCCCACTGGAGCGTGAGGCTGCACGTGTTGCACAACAGCTGCCCGACCGCGCTCGCCTGATCGAAGGGAAGCCGAAACTCCCCGCGGTAGCGCGCGGTCAGCTGCCATCCTTCAAGCCGGGAGGTGACTCCCGTGGACAGGACGTACGCCTGGAACGATCTGGCCTGGTTCTCGGCCAGGTCGTAGCGCGCGGCAACGCTGCCGTCGATCCTGGTGCCCCCCGCGAGCTTCATCGTTGCCGTGGGACCGACCTTGAAGGACAGGTAATCCTTGACCCACCCATCGGAGTCCGGCTCGGGGAAATCCACCTTTTTTGCTCCCAGGAGGAACCCCAGGCTGAAGGCGTCGCTCATGCGCCATGTCTGCTCATGCAGCAGCTCAAACAAGCCGTAGTCGCCGGTTGTCAGGAAGTAGTCTTTCTGGGAGAAGCGCAGGGTCAGGTCGAAGACGGCCGGGTCAGCCACCTCCTTGATCCGAAGTGAAGCAGTGTTTCGCAGGGACGACGGCAGAACCAGCTCCTCCTCAGGGTCTTCACGGATCCCGTGCGCCAGCTCGTATCGCAGCGTGAAGACGGGAAGCTCCCAATCCAGGGCCCCGGCGGGCAGGCACAGACAGGCAAACACCGCGGAAATGATTACTTTCGTCATGCCTAGTGTATCGGCTACTGTGAGGTCTCCATGAGCCGTCAAACAGATGTGCGAATCGTTCTTGTGCGGCCGCGGGACCCGCGGAACGTCGGGGCGGCCTGCCGCGCAATGAAGAGCATGGGCATCACGTCTCTCGGGATCGTGCCGGAGGCGATTGTGGACCCGACCCAGGCCCGCACGCTGGCGCACTATGCGGCGGACGTGCTGGAGCGCGCGACCATCTACCCTCGGCTGGCCGATGCAGTGAAGGACGCAGTCCTGGTTGCGGGCACAACGCGCCGGCGCGGCAGAAATCGGAAGTACTTCAGCATCTTTCCCGAGCAGCTCGGAGAGCGGGTGGCCTCCCTCGGGAGCGGAACCGTGGCGGTGCTCTTCGGCAACGAGGAGACAGGCCTTACCGACCAGGAGCTTTCCCTCTGCCATCTCAGCGTCACCATCCCTGCAACGGCGGACTTCCCGTCGCTCAACCTCTCCCACGCGGTCCAGATCATATGCTACGAGATTTTTCGGGCGCGCTCCGCGGGGCATCTCACGCCCTTTTCTCCCGTGAGCGTGGCGGAGCTGGATTCCCTGGTCTCCGTCATCACCCGTTCTTTGAAGCGCATCGGCTTCTTCCACCTGGTCGGTCCCGAGCAGACGGGGGTCTTCTTCAAGGACATCCTGGGAAGGGCCGGGCTGTCCGTGAACGAGGCAAGGCGCCTTGCCGTGACGTTCCGCAAGATCGCGGGGCTCATCACGAAAAAGGGAATTGACCCCGAATCCGATCCTCCATAGTATGGCCGCAAGGAGTCTCCCATGCGAAGAATCCTTCCCGCCGTCCTTGCAGGCGTCCTCTGCGCCGCAGCCGCACACACGGCCTTCGGTCTTTCCCGGGCCGACTTCGAGAGGGTAGTCGATTTTTCAATCACGCTGAAAGACCTCGCTGCAGCCGCGGACGGCCGGGAGACCCTGCCCGCGGGAAAACTGGTCGTGATCAACGGCACAGTCTCCGACGTGAACGTGATCAACAAGGACGAAGCTTCTTTCCGCGTCAGGATAGAGCTGATCACCGGTGAATGGATCGGTACCGAGGACGTGAAAAGCTATTCCTGCTACGTCGATTTCACGGGCTCAGAGTACTTCAGGATTTTTCCCGCACGCCCGCCCCGGACGCCCGAGCCGGGAACCATTTCCATCAACTCCCGCGTCATCATAGTGGGCCGTCCCCTCGAGGTGACAAAGACCCCCATGGGGGACAAGCGCATCCTTGTTGAAGGGATGTTCGTCCGCGCGGTGGAGTGACGCAGCCCCTGAGGAGCGTTGTCAATCGAAGCTGATGTGCCGCGCGCAGATACGTCCGTCTCCCGCGTTGAGAGCGGCCCTTTCCATCACGTTGCGCAGCTCGCGGATGTTGCCCGGCCATGAATGCCCGCGCAGGACTGAAAGAGCCTCATTGTCCGGGGAGGCGCGCGGCCGGCCCAGGAGCGCAAGGAAATGCGCGACAAGGAGCGGGATGTCGTCCGGGCGGTCCCGAAGGGGAGGCACGCGGATGGGCAGGACGCCCAGGCGATAGAAGAGGTCTGCGCGAAAAGCTCCGCGGGCAACCTCGGAGCGCAGGTCGCGGTGGGTGGCCGACACCACGCGCACGTCCAGGCTGACGATCCTGCTCCCTCCGACCCGCGTGAGCTCCCTCTGCTCGATGACGCGCAGGAGACGGGCCTGCGCGGGAAGGGACATGTCGCCGATCTCATCCAGGAAAAGAGTGCCGCCGTTTGCGCGCTCAAAGCTCCCCGGCCGGGTCACGGCGTCGGTGAAGGCTCCTTTCTCCGAGCCGAAGAGCTCCGTTTCCAGGAGGGTCTCCGGAAGGGCGCCGCAGTTGATGGCGATGCACGGAGCGTCCCGCCGCCGTGAGGCCTGATGGAGGGAGCGCGCCACAAGCTCCTTGCCCGTCCCGCTTTCCCCCTGGACCAGGACCGGAGAGTCGGAAGGGGCGTAGCGCAGGACCAGCTCCTTCATCTCCTTCATCAAGGGGTTCTCCCCCAGCAGCCCGGCAAGCAGGGTCTCTCCCAGGACGCCGGCCGCCTGGCGGCGCGCGTCAGCCCCGCACACCGCCGTGCGCAGCGTTCCCAGGAGCTCCTTCAGGTCATACGGCTTGACGATGTAGTCCACCGCGCCGCCAAGCAGCGCATCCCTGATGAGACGGGCGTCGCTCAGGGCGGACAGCATCACCACGGGAGGCGCCGCGGGCCCCGCCACGAGCCGCCTGAGCACGGTGATGCCGTCGATGTCGGGCAGGTTGATGTCCAGGATGACCACGTCCGGTCCTTCGCTGACCGCCGCGGCAAGCCCGTCAGCGCCGTTGCAGGCTGAGACCAGCACAAAGGGATCCGGAAGCACGTGCTTCATTGTCCTGTGAGCTTCAGAATCGTCGTCGATGAAAAGAACTTTCACCATTGAAAGACCCGGACTTTTCGACTCCTGGTATAGGTCAAAACCGGCGGGGCTGCAAGGGCCCGCCTCAATTCATGGACGGCTTGAATCCTGTCTGCAGTATGATCTGGTGCAACGGTCCCTTGCGGGCAAAGGCATCCGACCAGCCCTGTTCAGGGTTGGGATGGAAGACGATCTCGGGAGTGGCCTTCAGGACGACCCATGCCTCCGATTTCAGCTCTCCCTCCACCTGCCCGGGGCCCCAGCCGGCATACCCTGCGTACAGACGGACAGAGGGGCGCTCGGAGACGGGCAGCGGGCCCCACTCCTCCTTGAGATAGTCCACAACGGATTGCGTGGCAGGCTCGAACACCACGCCCTCTGCGGGCCGCTCGACGTGCTCGCCTCCGGTGCCGCCTGAGAACTCGCTATGGAGGATGAACAGGAACTCCTGCTGCAGCGGGCCGCCGATGTAGATGGGAATGGAGGCCGCCGGGGATTCTTCCATCCCTTCGGCCAGCTCCCCGAGGGTGAACCGCGAAGGCCTGTTCACCACCAGCCCGAAGGCCCCGTTGTCGTCATGCGTGATCATGAGCACCACGGAGCGATGGAAGTTGGGGTCCATGAGGTTGATATCCGAGATGAGGAGGTAGCCCCCGAGATAGCGGGGATCATCTGCGGGGCCGGGGGCGTCTGACATGACAGGTAGAATCTATCGCAGCGCAGCAGGCGTGGCAAGATTGCCGGCTTTTGTGTACGCTGCCCCCATGCGCAAAGGGAAGCTGATCCTGATGCACGGGTTTTCCAATGAAGAAGCCGTGGCAATGATGCGCGCCGTCAAGGCCGCGGCCGCTGATCCCGGAGAGATCGCGTTCGCCATCACGACGCCGACCAACCTTGAATGGAAGATACGGGACCTCGTTGACCAGGTCCGTCTCGAGCACGAGTACCTGAAAGAGAACCCGCCGGACCCGCAGAAGGGGATCAACGATTAAGCGGAATCAGCCCGCGCGCCGAACTGCAGGCTGCCGGCCGGCCGCATCGATTCTCTTCACCAGGCGCGGCATCCTGCCGCGATAGATTTCTCTGCTTCCGCCCAGCCTGTCGATGGTCTCCTGCATCGACCCCCTCACGCGGACGCTCAAGCCCAGCGCCGCTCCCCGAAGGGCATGGAGGCTCGGTGTCTGGCCGTTCAGGGTTGACGGCACTGCCGGGGGCCGGATGGGGGCGCCAATGACGACGGTCACCACGGGAGGGAGAGGCACCGTCCTGCCGAGGACGCGGACGCTTGTGCAGCCGCCCAACCTCCTTTCGTGGAGGACGGTGGTCATGGGGATCACTGGCAGGCCGAGACGGCAGGAAAGGAGGAAGGCGCCGGGCCGAAAGGGCTGGATGTCCTGGCTCCACCGATAGCATTCCCCTTCCGGGAAGAAGTGAAGGAAGCCCAGCCCGGCAAGCGCGCGCCGCGCGGCCCTTTCCAGCGACAGGAGCGAACCTGACCCCTCGGGAATCGGGAGGGCCCCTAGAAGCCGCACAAACGTGCCGAGGTACGGGATCAACGCGGTCTCCTCCAGCATGGTGAACCAGGTCCTGCGCGGGCTCAGCGCGTGGGCGATCACCGCAGGGTCCATCAGCATTGTGTGGTTGCTGACCAGGATGGCAGCCGCACACGTGGACAGGTTTGCCCGGCCCAGGACGCGCGTCCGGTAGAATAGCCAGTTGACCAGCCGCACGGGCAGCATGATCAGGTGGAACATCGCCAGGAAAGGAAGGAAAGACGGGGTGAACCCGACGATATCGCTGCCTTTCCGATACGCCATTACCCGGCCTCCGCTGGCTGCTCTCTCATCGAAGGGTCCGTCCCTTCCAGACAATCGGGTGGCCACCGAACACCTGCGCGATGCTCCACCACGCCATGTACAGGAGATGGAGGAACATGAGGGGGTAGAGAAGGGGCGACCACCAGGGAAGGCCGCGATCGTAGAGGGCAAGCGTCCACGCGGCCAGGAACAACACGACGCACAGGGAGGCGAACTGGATGTCGGGATTTCCGGTGACGACGAGGACTGGAAGGAGGGCGAAGGGAAGCACCACCAGCCCGACAAGAACGGTGATGACGGCCGCCAGGAAGATCGACCTGTGCTTGGCGAAATCGTAGATGTTCTTGGAGATCCCATTCCAGGATGCCCGGTAGCCGCTGTACATCCTGCACCGCACGTGGTGGCTCATGTCCAGGAACACCTCCCGGAAGCCGGCCTTTTTCAGCTCCCGGGCTATGGCCACGTCGTCCGTGATCTGGTCGCTCACCGCGGCGTACCCGCCGATGTCGTCAAAGGCACGGCGGCGAAACACAATGAGCTGGCCGATGGCAAAGGAAAGCCCGGGGACACGGGTTGCCCCGATCAGCCACAAGGGGAGCACCATCGCGCTCATGATGTAGATGGCCGGCACGATGAAAAGCTCCCCCAGCGTCTCCAGCTCCTGGTGAACATAGCCCGAGATGCAATCTGCCTTGTGCGCCTGGATGTTCGTCACCGCCCAGGAGATGCTCTGGCTGTCGTGAACGGTGTCCGCGTCGGTGAACATCAGGTACTCCCCTTGCGCGTGCGCGGCCAGCTGCTGCATGGCGTGGGTCTTCCCTCTCCATCCGCTTGCCGGGAGAGGTTCTCCGCGGATTGCCTTCACCCGCCCCGGGAAACGCCGGGCATACTCCCGGATGATCTCCCAGGTGCGGTCATTGGACTGGTCGTCAAGCACAACGACTTCGAAGTTGGTGTAGCTCTGAGCCAGGAGCGAATCGAGGCATGGTCCGATGTTCCGCTCTTCATTGCGGGCAGGGATCAGCACTGAGACCATTCTGCCGCGCTTGATACGCGGACGCAGGGAGCTGAGCCTGAGCCACAGGACATTCGAAATAGACAAAAAAAGGAAATACAGAGTTCCAAGAACGAAAATGAAAGGCACAATATGCATAGAGGCTCGATACATAGACAGCCTATGTAAATGTATCGTATTGAGAAAAAAGTGTCAAACGAGCGCTGCTGGCAGTGAAGTTTTTGGGCCGGCACTGCCGATGAGATTGCATGACAGCAGACATTGGTCCCGGAGCATCAGCCGCTCAGCTTGCCCGATCCATCCAGGGGCTCGCAGACATTCTCAAGAATGCGAACGAGCAGTCCATGCGCATTTCCGAGAAGATCCTGAAGACCCAGGTCCAGGAGAAGGTGGAAGACGCGTCCCTGGGAAACAAGATCGACACCGAAGCCTGAACCTGGAGCCCTGCGGAGTCGGCCCTCCGGCCTGACAGACCGAACACAGCCCTGCTACACTCATCACAATCATGCGAGAGCTCAGACTGTTCTTCCAGTTCATCGAAAAGGATTTCCTGTTCAAGCTGATCTTCGCGCTCCTTATATACTCCCTGGTCCCACTGGCGGAGATCGTCTTCTTCATCTTTCTGGGCAACCTCATCGGCAACTGGCTGGTCCTCGTCCTCGCCGCGCTGGTCGGGCTGCCGGGGGTGCTGGTTGCCCAGAGCCAGCTGCACGACGCGCTGGAGCGACTGAGGCGAAAGATCCGGGACCTCCAGTATCCCGGCCCTGAGTTCGTTGATCTTCTGGGGATCCTGGTCAGCGGGGTCTTCCTTGTGACGCCGGGCTTTCTCACCGATGTGCTGGGATACCTGCTGCTCGTTCCCTCCCTGAGAAACCTCCTGTCCCGGGCCCTGGCCAGGAAGATGGACCGGGGATTGAGAGACTTCTACGATTTCCTGAGGCTTCGTGAGCTGGAGCGAAGCTGAGGCTGCTTCGCCTTCAGAACGGCAGTAAAACGTTGTATCGCACTGCCAGCATGCGGACAACGAACGTGACTGCCACGCCGAGGGGGATTGAAACCGCGGCAGGCAGCTGAAGCCACGCAAGAAGCAGGTACATGACGCAGCCTGCCAGGCTGCAGGTTGCGTAGAGCTGGGATTTCTGGAATACCGTCGGGACCTTGTTGCCGATGATATCGCGGATCACTCCTCCGAAGCACCCCGTGATGACGCCCATGATGACCGCGATGAAGAAGAGGTTCGGATACACCTGGAGCGAGTACACGGCCCCCAGCACGCTGAAAAGGCCGAGCCCAAGGGCGTCGAAAACCGTGACTACGAGGATGAGAGTCTTGCTCTTGCGGTCTTTGATCTGCTTCAGGATGACCACGGAAATGATCGAGAGAACGAGGATGACGACCCCATAGGGCCAGTTACGAATCCAGAAAAGCGGATGACGCTGGAGGAACAGGTCGCGCAGCGTTCCGCCTCCGAACGCGGTGATCATGGCCACCGAGTAGGTGCCGACGATGTCCATCTTGAGACGCCGGGCCTCGAAGATTCCCGTCATGCTGAAGGCAAGGACGCCCAGCACCTCGATGAGTGTGAGAAAGTCGTCGTAGCTCATGCCGCGTCTACAATCTGAAGATCTTGTATCCCAGGAGAAGGACCAGGTACCAGAAATATGGAAAGATCATGGCCAGGCGCCAGGGTTTGCGGCCTATGCCCGAGAGGATCCCCAGCCCTATGGAATGGAGCCTTCGGGAAACCTGCTTTTCAGTCCCTGCAAAGACCTCGAAGCAGTTGTCCGCCCACAGAGAGATCCCCGGATTGAACTCTTTCTTGTGCCGCAGAAGCCACCTTTCCTTCCCCGGCACTCCCGTTCCCACAAGGAGGAGCGAGGGGGAGGATTTTTTTATGGCCGTGACGATGTCCCCCTCAAACGTGCGCGAAAAGAACCCGTAGAACCGGCCCACCACCCGTATGCCGTGGAACGAGCCCAGAAGGTTCACCTCCGCGATCTCCAGCAGGCTTTTGCGCGTGCCCAGGAGGTAGACGGACCCCTTGCATTTCTCAACCACGCTGAGGATCCGGATGATGAACTCAAACGGGTTGAAGAGGCTCAGCCTGCCTGTGCCCAGGAACCTCGCGCCCTGCACAACCGCGAGGGAGGTCGGCAGCACAAGCGCGGCGTCACGGAGGCATCGCATGAACTCAGCGTCATGACGGGCCCTGAGCAGGCCCAGCAGGGAGAGAAAGACGATCTGGTTTGCCTGGGAATTGTTCAGCAGCTCCTCGATGGCCTTGCCGGCCATGTCGGGGTCCACGGCATCCACCGGAACATCCAGGACCTTGATCCTCTTCACCTTTTCTGCGCCGCTCTCCACGAGTCCTTCTCCTGTAGAATCGTCTGAACCGCCGCAATGGCGTAGATTGCCGCCGTCTCAACCCGCAACACGGCGCCGCCGAGATACGCCGGACGGAAGCCCGCGCCCGCCAGAAGCCCGGTCTCCGAGGGCGACAATCCTCCCTCGGGGCCGATGAGGATGCTGATCTGCCGCGCCGGCCCGGCCAGCAGCTCGTGAAGGGCGCTGGCGGAGAGCCGCTCCTGGTGGAAGAACAGGGCCGTGCCCCATTCTTCCGTCGTGTCGCAGAGTGATGCAAGCGGCCGGGGGGCTTCAATTGCGGGAAGGCGCGGATTGCCGCTCTGCTGGAGCGCCTCCCTGGCGATTTTCTCCAGTCGCGACATCCTGTTTTCCTCCCCGGATGCCCTTGCAATTGACCGGTCGCTCTCCAGGAGAACGATCCGCGACACACCCGCCTCGGTCGCCTGGCGGATAATCAGATCGATTTTCCTCCCTTTTGGCAAGCACTGCAGCAGCGTGATGGATGGGGAGCCGGGCGCGGGTGCAGCCAACCCGTCGGGGGAGAGCTCCGCCTTGCACTCCGAGCGGCTGACGTGCACAAGCCTCATGACATATCTGGCGCCGCGCGCGTCCACCGCCGGGAGCTCGCTTCCCGGGCGCAGCCGCAGAACGCGGGCAAGGTAGCGGTAGTCGTCCCCGGAGATCGAGATGCGTGTCTGGCCCGCGTACCAGCGCGGAAGGAGAAACTGCTTCATGTGCGAACAGAAAAGGAGCGTCGAGCGCACGAACGCGCCAGGGGCTCCTCCCTGGCCACGGAGGGCAGGGAGCGCCTCACGCAACCCTATTTCTGGGCGGCCTGGATCTCGTGATTCTGCAGCGCCTTCACCGCAGCCTGCAGCACGATGTCGAAATCGAGATCGTACAGGGGCGGATTGTTGTTGGTCTTGTTGACCTCGTTCCTGACCAGCTTTTTCAGATACCGGTCGTTGAGCGTGATCCCCTTGGAGCGAAGACCGTTGATGAACGCACCGATCTGCGCGTCCGTTGGTTGAGGATTGGCTTTCACGAAATCCTTCAGGTACGAGCCGTTCAACAGGTCGTTCAGCGCTTTCTGGTCCGCGTCAGTGAGGGCAGGCTCCGCCACGGGCATGTCAGGCTGGATACCCACCTTGTCGATGGTCACTCCGGAAGGGAGGTAGTAGCGAGCGGTTGTCAGACGGAACCCGCCTTCTCCGAGGGACATGACGGTCTGCACGGAACCCTTGCCGTAGGTCTTCTCTCCCATCAGGGCGGCCCGATGATGGTCCTTCAGGGCCCCGGAGAGTATCTCGGAGGCCGAGGCGGAGTACTTGTCCACCAGGAGCACGATGGGGACATCGGGGTCGACCATCATCCGATTGCTGCGGGCCGCGTACTTGACGTTTTCACGGGCCACGCGCTCGCTCTTGATCTCGACGATGAGGCCTTCATCGATGAAGAGGTTCGCCATGTCGACGGCCGCTGACAGGAGCCCCCCGCCGTTGCCGCGAAGGTCGATGATGAGGGACTTGTACGCGTTGTCCTTGAAGAACCGTAGAGCTTCGCGCGACCGCTCCGCGGTCTGGGGCGTGAACTCCGTGATTCGCAGGTACCCGATCCCTCCGGGGATCATTGCGTACTTGACGATGGGCAGCTCGATCACGTCCCGCGTGATGGTTGCGTCGAAGAGGATGGAGTCCCCCCGCTTCACCGTGACTGTCACGTCGGTTTTCGGAGTTCCCCGCAGCCGGTCCACGATCTGGTCGATGGAAAGCTTGTCCACCGCCTCTCCGTTGACCTTGATGATGATATCACCGGCAGAAATCCCGGCCTTGTATGCCGGAGTGCCCTCGATGGCAGTGACTACCTCTGCGCCGACCTTGTCGATCTTGGTGATGGTCAACCCCACGCCGCCGAATGTCCCCGTTGTGGTGTCCGAGATCATGCGCCAGTCCGCCGCGGTAGTGTACGCGGAGTACGGGTCATTGAGGGACTCGAACATCCCCTTCAGAGCGCCTTCGTACAGGGCCTTCGGCTCGGCCTTGTCTGCGTCGACGTAGTTGTCGCGGACGTATCGGAACATCTCGCCGATCGTGCTGAGGTATGCCTGGGTCTCATCCTCGGGGCTCCCTGCCAGCAGCCTTGGAGAGAAGGTGAAAAGGGCAAGAGCCGCGAGGAGGACCGCCGTGACGACCACCCAGACGATCCGTTCGCGAGTTTTTATAGGTTTCATTTGATTCTCCACCCCATCTATGATCTACATCTATGACCTGATTTGTCAATGCGCGGCGATGGATGCCTTCAACTATTGACCGCTGTCTGCGGCGCGTCTACACTCGCACGGACAATGGCGGCGCGACATGCCTTCATCCTGGCCGGCTCCCTCTGGGAAACCGCCAGATTCTTCATCGTCCTCTCCCTCCTTGCACAGCTCTTCTACGCAGCCGGCAGCGGCGGACCAGCCATCATCCCGTGGCTCCTCCTGGGAGGGTCCGGCAACCTGCTCATTGCAGCGGGGGGAACCATGCTTTCCCTGTTTCCGGAGAAATACGGCGAGCTGATCGGGTTCCTGCGGCTGGGGAAAGTCCTCTCTGTCTTCTCCTTCCTTCTGCTCGTGACGTCGGGGGCAACCGGCATCTCGACGGCAATCGAGCTGATTCGACTGGGTCCCTTCAGCATCAGACAGGGCACCGTGCTCCTGGCGCTGTTATTCCTCGATCTGCTCTTCCTGGCGGTCCTCATCGCATGGCGCCGGGAGAAAGGCCCGCACTCCCCGGCCGCTGCGCACGAAGGGTAGGCAGGGCGTGAAGGTGACTGCCAGGCTCCTGCCGGCCCTTCTGCTGCTCTGCGCCGCGGCATTCCCCACTGCCGGCAGCCCCAGCGTGGTTTTTTCCCCGCCGGTGTGGAAGTTCGGCATGATCATCAGGGGAGAGAAGATCCAGACGGCCGTCACTGTGAAGAACACGGGAGAGGCCGAGGTCACTGTGGGCCTTCTTCCCACATGCACCTGCAACACCGCGACTCCTGCCGAGCGCCGCATCGGGCCGGGAGCCGAGGGGACTTTTCTCATTGCCTACGATTCCTCGGATGACACAGGAATCACCCGCAAGGACTTCATCGTGCGCACCACGCCTTCGGGCGTTGCCCCTCCGTACTACACCATCACCGGCGTGGTCCGCGCGGAGCGGCAGGCCGGAGCACCCAAAGGAAATCCTCCCGCCGCCTCGAACGGCCGGCCCGCGGCGCAGGGCAGGTCCGCCGTCACGATTGCGTATTACTATACGCCCGGCTGTCGAAGCTGCGAGGAGTTCCTCTCAAATGAGGTCCCGCGATTCGCGCGCTCGCTTGGGATCTCGATCGTCGTGGACCGCAAGGACGTCCTTCAACCAGCCCTCTACGAGGAGCTGGCCTCATTCGCCGCCTCCCACGGAGAAACTGTCCGCGAGATCCCGGCCCTCGCAGTCGGGAACGTTCTCCTGCAGGGCGACGCGAACATCAGGAAGAATCTTGCGCCGGCGCTGCGGGCATGGCTGGGGAGCCCGGCAGCGCCGCCTGCCACGCCTGGGCTGCTGCCGTCAGCGGCGTGGGCGGTGTTCTCAGGGCGCCTGGCAGCGCTGCCCATCGCGCTTGCCGGACTGATCGACGGCGTGAACCCATGCGCCTTCACCACGCTGATATTCCTGCTTGCCTCCCTTGCGCTTGCCGGCCGGGGCAGGCGGGAAGTCCTTCTGATCGGCGCCGTGTTCACTCTGGCGGTGTTTCTCACATACCTGGGGATCGGCTGCGGGCTGTTCGCGGTCCTGCGGGCCGCAAGCACGGTCTCCATCGTTTCCCTGGTGCTTCGCTGGGCCCTCGTTGCGGTGCTCACTGTTTTTGCCGGCATGAGCGTCTACGACTACGCCCTGATCCGCCAGGGCCGGCCCACTCAGATCCTCCTGCAGCTCCCCTCTGCGCTGAGGAGGCAGATCCACAGCTCCATCCGAACCCGCGTCCGGACGGCAGCGCTCGTCGGCAGCTCGCTTGTTCTGGGGTTTCTTGTTTCCATCTTCGAGTTCGCCTGCACCGGACAGGTGTACCTTCCCATGCTCGCCTACCTGGTGAGAATCCAGGGAGGGATGACGGCTCTGGCACTCCTCCTCCTGTACAACCTCTGCTTCATAGTCCCGCTTCTCGTTGTGTTCGGGGCAAGCTACCTGGGCGTCAGCTCGGGCAGGATCACGACCTGGTTCCAGTCCCACATGGGAAAAGTGAAGCTCGGCCTGGCCGGGGTTTTCGTCGCGCTGGCGGTGTTCACCCTTGTCGGATGATGCGCCTTTGTTTATCCTGTGAGCGAGCCGCAGCATGAACGTCAAGGGCGATCTGAAGCTCGAGTTCGACGAACAGGGCATCGAGGCCCGCGTCACGATCGTGCCCAACGAGAACGGGACCGAGGTGTCCACGGACAGCCTCCTTGCCATCCTCGACGAAAAGAGGGTGCGCGAAGGCATTGACACGGACGCAATAGAGAAAGGCCTGCGCGCCGCGGCCCGGCGCAAGGACGAGCCTGTGAGCTTCGTCGCGGCTGCGGGAGTGATGCCCCGTGCGCCCGAGCCTGAGTCCGTGGAGTTCGAGCCCAGCCCCGTGCCGCCCCGGCTGGACGCGATGGCCAAGGAAGTGCTGAAGAAGGCCCCCCAGCCAAGGGGATTCCGCCTTCGCGAAGAAAGATTCAAGAAGCAGAAGAAGGTCCTGCACAAAGCGTCTTTTCCATTCCTTGCCGCCCGGGAGGAAGTCGAAGTGGTGGTGGAGAAGAGGCTCGTGCGGGAGGAGGTGGCCATCGATCCGGCCGTCACGGCCACCGGGTATGTCCAGAAGGGCGCACTGGTGGCAAAGGTGCTGCCGGGAAAGCCGGGAAAAGAGGGCAAGAACGTTTTCGGAAAGCTCGTTCCGGCCCGGCGCGGAGCGCAGGCCGCTTTCCTGTTCTGCGAAGGGCTCACGCGGACGGGCAGCGACGTGAAAGCCACCACCGACGGCTTCCTCAGGAGAGGCGCGAACTGGGCGGACGTCGTGCCCTTCCGGGGCCACGCCTTTCGGCTCTCGGCATCTCAGGACGGCGCCACGTGCCTGCTCTTCTTCGAGCCTGGAGATCCCCTGGTTCCACTTCCGACCGCGGATGAAGTCATTGCTGAGGCAATAAAGATCGGCTTTGCGCCCACCAAGCTTCTGGGCGCCGGGGAGATCGCTTCCATCCTTCAGGAGGCGGCGAAGGCAGGCGCGCCGGTTTCGGGAAAGTCACTCAGCCCGTCTGCTGACGGAACAGCGACAGTCACGGTGTCGCCGGACAAGCTTTCCGCCGTCTTGTTCCTCCGCAAGGGACGCGGGGGGGGCAAACCGCTCACGCTGGCCCTTGCGAGCGACGCCGTCCGCCTGAGCAAAGTCCGACGGTACAACATCGAGGCGGTACGGAAGGACCTCCAGGCCTTCTTCAAGGGCGCTGAAACGGAGCTCGTGGGCTACAAGCTCGCCGCCGGCCAGCCACCGGCGCGAGGCAAGGACGGCAGCGTGGAGTGGCTCGCGAAGTTCCTGCCTGCGGAGGAGGCGGACCGCATTCGGGCGTTCAGCTCGGCCAAATCAGCTGCAACGGGAGAGATCCCTTCCCTCCAGCAGTTTCCCCTGGAGCGTGTGGAGGCCATCGGCCGGGCGACCGCGGAAATGCCCATCCTGCGGATCGTGCAGGGACAGGCCGGCGCATCAGGGGTGGACGTCTTCGGTGCAAGCATCTCCGGCCTCAAAGGCGCCACTCCTGAGGTGCGCCTGTTCGAAGGACTCCAGCAGCGCCGCGACATCGTCGTGGCGGTGGAGGAAGGCATCCTGGAAAAGGGCAGCGACGGCATGGCCATCCTGCTGCGCGTCCGGCGCCACCAGGATGCGGACCTCGTTATCACGGTCTCCGACGACAGGATGAAGGGCTTCCTCTCGTTCACCCCTGCGCGAGGGACCGGTTCCTCAATCGATGTCCAGGAAGTGAGGACGCGGATCAAGGAGGCCGGCATCGTCATGGGCGTTGATGAGGCCAGGCTCCTCAAAGCACTTGACCTGGTGGCCAGAGGCAAGTTCTTCAAGAACACTCTCATCGCAGAGGGCAGGCTCCCTCCCCCCGGGGAGGAGAACCGCGTGACGTTCCACATCCGCCTGGCCACGGGGAAGGCGCTGACCATCCTTGACGACGGCCGCGCGGATTTTCGCGCGCAGGACAGGATCACGCACGTGGGCAAAGGCGCGCACGTGGCCACGGTGAAGCCTCCGCCGCTGGAGGGCCTGGAGTCATGGGACGTGACCGGCAGGCCCATCCCGCCGCCTCCCGGCGCCCTCTCCGGCCTGCAGGCGGGGCGGGGCGTGTCCGCCGCCAGGCAGCCGGACGGAAGCCTGTTCTTCTATGCGGATGCGGACGGAGAGCTTGTGCGCGACGGGTCTGTCATCTCCGTGCTGCAGGTGCACACCGTTGTCGGGGACGTGGACATGAAGAGCGGCAACGTGAACTTTCCCGGCATCGTCCGCGTGAACGGGTCGGTCCAGCCGGGTTTCCGCGTCATTGCCGCCGGGGACATCGAGATCGAGGAAACCGTGGACGCCGCTCTGCTGTCCTCGGAAGGCTCCATCCTCATCGGGCAGGGGATCAAGGGGGAGGGGAAGGCCATTCTGCGGGCAAAGAAGGACATCACCTCTCCGTTCGCGGAGCAGGCTGTCCTCATTGCCGGGGAAAACGTCCGCCTCAAGGGCGCGTGCCTGCGCTGCCAGGTGAAATGCGACGGCAAGCTGCTTCTGGAATCGGAGAAGGGCAACCTCGTCGGTGGAGAAGTGCGCGCGCGCCAGGGGGTGGCCGTGCAGAACCTTGGATCTCCCGGCGGCATAACCACCCTCATCCTCTTCGGCCAGGACTACATGCTCAAGGACCAGATCGAGCGGGAGGAGCGTGAGGTCGCCACCATTGCGCGGCGGGTGGTGGAGCTGGATGCGGAGATGAAGAGGATGCAGCGGGAGGCTCTTGCCGGAAAGCAGCCGGACGCAGATGCCCTCTCCCATGCGCGCGCGGAGAAGGCGCAGTCCCTGAAGGCACTCGAGCTTCGAAAGAAACGTCTCATAGCGCTCCACGACACCTTTGATGTCCATGTGCCCTCGGAAGTCAGAGTGCGCGGAACGCTGTTCCCCGGCGTGGTGATCGAGAGCCATGGAAGACGGTGGGAAACACGGATTGAGAAAAACATGATCACCCTGTATTTCGACCAGGTGCAGGGGAGGATCGCGGAAAAGATCTGACCCTTGAGGAGAAACGCATGCTGGCCTATATCCAGTATCCCTCGTGGATACATCCGGAAATCATCCCCTGGCTGCCCATCCGCTGGTACGGCCTCATGTACCTTGTGGCTTTCGTCATCACATACCTGCTTTTCACGTGGCAGCTCCGGGCGCGAAAGGAGAAGCCGTCACAGGACCTCGTCCTTGACATGTTCTTCTGGGGCATCATCGGGCTGCTGATCGGCGCGCGGGCATTTGCCGTCACCATCTATGATGCCACCGGCTATTACCTCAGCCATCCCCTGCAGATTATTCTTCCCGTTGCCATGGTGGACGGGAAGCTGCGGCTCACGGGCATCGCGGGCATGTCCTATCATGGCGGGCTGGTGGGAGCGGTCATAGCCCTCGCGATATTCATGCGGGTCAAGAAGCTGAACATCCTGGACTGGGGAGACATGCTGGTGGCAGGCATTCCGCTGGGATACACTTTCGGCCGGCTTGGGAACTTCATCAATGGCGAGCTGTACGGCCGGATCACCCGGGTCCCCTGGGGCATGGTGTTTCCCGGCGCGGAAGGCTTCCCCGGCAGCCAGCCCTGGGTCAGGGATTTCGCGCAATCGGTGGGCATGCAGGTGAGCGGCGCCGGTCTTGTCAACCTTCCCCGGCACCCCTCCCAGCTCTATGAAGCTTTCTTCGAGGGTTTCGTTCTGTGGCTGATCATCTGGTTCATTGTCCGCAAGCGCAAGCCCTACAACGGAGTTGTGATTGCCTGGTACATGATCGGCTACGGCGTGTTCCGTTTTTTCATCGAGTACGCCAGGGAACCGGACAAGGGCATCGGCTTCCCCATCACCCTTGTTCCGCTGTCCAGCCCCGGTCAGTTCAGCTGGTTCAACTTCACAACAGGCCAGATCCTCAACGTGCTCCTCATTGCCGGGGCCGTGATTGCCCTTGCCGTCTTTCGCGCCCGCGCGCTCCGTCAGCCGGTGCCGCAGGACGCCGGGCCGCGGCCCAGCGCGCGGAAGCTGCGCAAGAAGGTGAAATAGCCGGCCAATCCGCTACTGCGATGGAGCACCTGTTGCGGTCGACCTCAGCT
Source organism: Spirochaetia bacterium (assembly GCA_049515135.1). Classification (GTDB taxonomy): domain Bacteria; phylum Spirochaetota; class Spirochaetia; order SZUA-6; family Fen-1364; genus Fen-1364. The sequence goes on along the minus strand of JBEKUJ010000001.1, from coordinate 93,210 downwards.
GCCGGATGCCGCCCTTTGGGCGGCACTCGCTAGGCTCGACACTCCCTGAGCCCCCGGGTATAGTGCTTCCGAATGGACAGAATCTACCTTGATAACAATGCCACCACGATTGTCGATCCACTGGTGAAGGATGCCATGGATCCGTTCTGGTGCCGGATGTACGGCAATCCGAACGGTCTGTACGACTTCGCCACCGAGGTCCACCCGTACATGAGAATGGCCTTCGACCGGCTGTACGCCGGCATCAACGCTGCTGACCGCGACGACGTGCTCCTCACAAGCTGCGCCACTGAATCCAACAACACGGTGATCAAATCCGTGTACGATCAGCTGATCAGGACGGGCAGGAAGACCGAGATCGTCACCACGCCGGTGGAACACCCCTGCGTGGCCAATTCGTGCAAGTACCTTGAGGACCTTGGCGTGAAGGTGAGATACCTTCCGCTGAATAGGGACGGGATCGTGGATGCCCAGACCCTGAAGGCCCACATCCATCCCGACCGCACGGCCCTGGTCTCCGTCATGTGGGCAAACAATGAGACGGGGCTGATCTTCCCCGTCAAGGAGCTGGCCAGCCTGTGCAGGGAAAACGGCATCCTCTTCCACACCGACGCAACCCAGGCAATCGGGAAAGTCCCTGTCGACGTGCGCGACGTGCCGGTTGATTTCCTCAGCTTCAGCGCGCACAAGTTCCACGGGCCCAAGGGCGTCGGCGGGCTTTTCATCCGGGAGGGAGTGACCATTACCCCGCTGCTTCATGGCGGGGAGCAGATGCGCGGGAAACGCTCGGGAACGATCAATGTGCCGGGGCTGGTGGGCATGGGCCTGGCCATGGAAATGGCGGTGCAGAACCTTCCCTACGAGCTTCGCGAGGTGCGCAGGCTCCGCGACAAGCTGGAGGACGCCATCCTTTCCATCGGCGACACGGCCGTCATAGGCAGCAGGGACTTGCGGACCCCGAATACGATCTTTGTGAGCATGAAAGGCGTGGAGGGGGAGGCCATGATCTGGGACCTCAACAGGCAGGGCATCGCCGCATCCACCGGGAGCGCCTGCGCATCGGAGTCCCTGGAGCCGAACCCCACCCTGGTGGCCATGTGCGTTGACAGCGACCGCATTCACACGGGCGTGCGGCTTTCCCTTTCGCGTTTCACCACGGAGGAAGAGGTGGATGAGACCATCGCCGCCATCCGCGCGTCAGTGGAGAGGCTGCGCGCAATATCGCCCAGCCAGGGCGGCCGAGAGGCCGACCAGAACGCTGCAGCGCACCGGGGCTAGGAGACCTGTATGGCAAAGGCTGATCTGATAGGCGGGACCCTGTGGGAAAGCTATTCGAACAAGGTGAATGACCGCATGCTCAATCCCCGCCACCTCGGAGAGATAACGCAAAGTGACGCTGACAAGCTCGGCGCGCGCCTCGTGGTTGCAGACTGGGGCGCCGAGGTGTGCGGTGACGCCATCCGCGCCTTCTGGGCCGTTGACCCTGGCTCAGGCAGGATCCTTGATGCCAGGTTCAAGACATTCGGGTGCGGCACCGCCATAGCATCCAGCGACATGATGTGCGAGATGATCATCGGCAAGACAGTCGACGAAGCCATGAAAATCACGAACATCGACGTGGAGAAAGCCCTGCGGGATGAGGAGGCCACCGCCGCCATCCCGCCCCAGAAGATGCACTGCAGCGTCATGGCTTACGATGTGATCCGCAAAGCCGCCGCGATGTACAAGGGAGTCGACATGGATTCCCTGGAAGAGGAAGAGATCGTCTGCCAGTGCGCCAGAGTGAGCCTTCGGACAATCAAAGAGGTCATCCGGATCAACAACCTGATGACGGTTGAGGACATCACCCGCTACACAAAGGCGGGGGCATTCTGCAAGTCCTGCATCCGGCCCGGCGGGCATGAAGCCAGGCGTCATTACCTGGTTGATATTCTCCGGGAGGTGCGGGCGGAGATGGAAAGGGCAGAGAGCCCCGCGGCCGGAGAATCAAGAGCTTTCGCCGGGCTGGGCCTGATCCAGAAGCACAGGGCAGTGGAAAAAGTGCTTGATGAGAAGGTCCGCCCGGCGCTGATCAGGGACGGCGGCAACCTTGAAGTCGTGGACATGAGAGCGGACGGAGCTGACACCGCGGTCTACGTGAAATACACCGGCGCATGCAAGGGGTGTCCCAGCTCTCAGATGGGCACTCTCGATTTCATTGAGGAGTTCCTCAGGAAGGAGCTGGATCCGAACATCCGCGTGATGCCCGTTTAGCTCGTTATAGTCTCTATTTAGAGATCAGACTGTATTGACATTTTGGATATTTTCCTGATAACCTCCAGCAAGTCATATATATAAAGAAAATGTTCGAACGGAGGTTTTCGTGCTTCATGTCTTTCTGGCAGTTTATATCTTCTCGTTCTCGCTGGGCCTGGTAGTCATCACTCTCAGCGTGCTTGCGCGTGCCAGGTCCGGGGTTTCCGCGTTTCGGCACGTTGCGCTCCTTTTCGGTTCCGTCCTTCTGCTTCTGCTTTGCGAGATTCTCAAAATGTATGAGCTTGCGACCGTCGAGCACGTGTTTGGGGCCGCCCTGCTGGCCATATCGCTCGCCCTGACCGTCCCGGGCAACGGCCTCCTTGTCCTCATGATTTGCGTGATTGCCTGCGAAGTCGTCTTGCTGTCCGTTTCTCCCTTGCGGAGGGTTGTCCATATTGTCCTTGCGATTACGGCGGCGGCTCTTGGATTGGCAAAGGAGATGTTCCCGCAGCGGTTGTTCCTGTTCCTGAACTCCGCGTGGCTGACGGGAATCCTGGCCTATGCCGTGGTCGTGATTGCAAGACGGACCCACGCCATCAGACATCCACGCCTCCTCTCCCTGGTTCGCATCGCCGCGGCGGGGGCTGAGGTCACGGTTGCTGTCGTGGTGGTACAGTGGATCGGCCAGGCAACCCACTTTGTGCCACAGTTTTTGAGCAGTTTCCCCCTTGTCCAGATCCTTTTTTACCTGGTCATCGTCGGTCTGCTCCTTTTCCATGCCACGCACTACCTTTTTCAACAGGAAATCCTCATCTCCTACAGGCTGCCGGAGCAGATCGTCAAGCAGTTCGGAATCTCCCCCCGTGAGCAGGAAATAATCACGATGCTTGTTCAGGGCTTCCCAAACAGGGTGATCGGGGAGAAGCTTTTCATTTCAACAACAACAGTGAAGAACCATATCTATCACATTTACCAGAAGACCGGAGTTACGAACAAAATTCAGTTAATTAATCTGATAAATTCTCTAAAATGAGACTTTTGGACTATTGAAACCTAAGTCAAACAAGATAAGATCGGCGACATAAAGTAAAACATGCCAGCAGGAAGATAGGAAAAAAGTCAGGGCTGAAAGTTTCCGTACACGACAAACGAAAAAGTCTTCCAGTGCTCAAGCGGGGTATCTTCCTGCTGGCGATTATTATCAAAGTTCGATGTGCGGATCTCCCTCTCGTTGTGGAAAGGGGGATCATGTGATATTACCCCCTACATGTACACACTCGCAGACCTTCGCTACCAGGCACAGCGCCGCACTGCGCAAGAGTTGCTTGCCCACCTGAAGAGTTTTTCCCTGGACATCAGGCTCTCCGTCGGAATCTGGTATTTCGCCCCCGGTGGGGGAAGGTTTCACGACCGCTATGTGCCTGAACTGAGCATCCCGCAGAGGTTGGAGCTCGCGGCAGAGATGGCGCGCTTCGGGGTCACGGGAATCGAAGCGCACTATCCTTCCGAAGTGAATGAAGAGAACCTCCATCTGTACAAAAAACTGGAGAAGGAGGCCGGGATACGGCTCGTGGGTCTGGGCCCTGACAGTTTCCGCGGTAAGGACGGCGAGTTCGGCACTCTCAGCAATCCCGATGCTGCGAAGCGCGGACGGGCGCAGGAAACGATCATTGGGGCGCTGAAACTGGTCAGAGAAGCAGGGGCAACCCACATGGGGCTGTGGCCGGGCAACGACGGCTTTCTCTACGCGCTGGGCACGGTGTTTTATCAGATGTGGGACTGGTTCGAAGGAGCGCTGGCGGAATGTATGGACGAGGTCCCGGGGGTGCGGATTGGCCTTGAGACCAAGCCGTACGAGCCCGTGGCGAACAATATCTACCGCACAACCGGTGACGGACTTCTCATGGCCCGCGACGTGGAAGCCCGGCTCAGGAACCCGGCCAACCGCAAGCTTCTTTCCGAAGGGCATTGCCTTGTGGGATTCCAGCCCGAGATCGGGCACATCCTCATGGGCTACGAGGTGCTCCCCCAGGCGTACCTGCGCATCGCCCGGGAGAGCCGGCTTTCCCACATTCATGTGAACAGCCAGCCCCTGGGCAACTACGACCAGGACCTCAACGTCGGGGTGGTCTCATGGCAGGACACGGAGGCGCTGCTCTACGCTTTGAAGACCATCGGGTACAAAGAGTATTTCGGCATCGACATCAATCCCGAGCACATGCCGGTTGTGCAGGCAATCAAAGTCAACGCCCGCGCCCTTCGGATCATGAACGAAAGGATCGACAGCCTCCCCCACGAAAGCATCCTGGACTGCTTCTACCAGCCTGAGAAGAACAGGGGCGCCCTCGAAAGCATTCTTGCGGAAAGCCATGCCATGAACAGGTGACGATGAAAACCCTCGGACGAAGGGGCGCAATCCTTCTAGCCGTTGCGCTGCTCGCGTCGTGCGCCGGCATCCGGCCCCGGTATGTCACGGACTCTGAAACCGCTGCCATCCTCTCCCTGCCTGCGGCGCAGTTCCCCGCCGCCCGTTTCGCCGTGCTCAGCGATCCCCACCTCTTTCAGAAGAGCCTCGAAACCCAGGGAAAGGCGTTCGCGGAGCACCTCGCGGAGGACCGAAAGCTCCTGGTGGAAAGCGAGGAGATCCTCCAGGCGGCCGTCCACAAAGTGAAGGACATGCATCCCCAGTTCCTCCTTGTCCCTGGTGATCTCACCAAGGACGGAGAGCTGCAGGACCACGAGCTGTTCGTGAAGTATCTCAGGGAGCTTCGCGACAGCGGCATTCAGGCGTACGTGGTGCCGGGCAACCATGACATCTTCAACCCCAGGGCGTTCAGGTACGGCGCATCGGGGACCGAGCGGGTTGCCAACGTGTCTCCGGAGGAGTTTGCGGGGCTGTACCGGGACTTCGGCTACGGGGACGCCCTGTCCCGTGACCCGGATTCGCTGAGCTATGTTGCCCAGCCGGTTCCGGGCCTCTGGCTCCTCGCGCTTGACGCATGCGACTACCGCGGCAACCCCGGCAGGAGCTTATCAGAAACAGGGGGCAGGCTCACCGGGCAAACAGTCGAATGGATGGAAGGTGTGCTCTCCAGAGCGGCCAGAGAGGGGATAGCGGTTGTTGCGATGATGCATCACGGCGCGCTTGAGCACTTCAAAGGCCAGGAGAAGTTCTACGGAAGCTACCTCGTGAAGGATTGGCGGAATGTTTCAGCGCTCCTTGCCGCATATCACGTGCGGACAATCTTCACCGGCCATTTTCACGCCCAGGACATCACCCTGAAGAGGTGGGAGGGGGGCAGGTACCTCTACGACGTCGAGACCGGCTCCCTTGTCACGGACCCCAACCCGGTCCGCAGCGTGGAAATCGACGCGGAGCAGCGGATGACCATTCGCTCCTCCTTCATCACGGAGCTGCCTTCATTCGCGGCCGCGGGCAGAGATTTCCAGACCTATTCACGGGAGTATCTTCGCGAAGGGATCAGGAGCATCGCGGCCAGGCTCTTGAAGAGATACCTGGTCCCCACGGAGGAGGCGGCGCTCCTGTCCCGTCAGATCTCCGAGGCATTTGCCGCTCACTTCGAAGGAGATGAAAAGTTCACCGGCGTGGAGAAGCTGAAGAGAAAGGGCCTCAGCCTCACGGGGAGTCTTGTGATCTCAGCCCGGGGAGATCTTGTTGAGGGAATGTGGGACGACCTGGAGCCGGCGGACAACAACGTCGATATCGATCTCTCCACGGGCGCCTGGCGGGAGGTGAAGTAGGCAGCCCGGGCGTCCGGCCGTCAGCATCCCCTTACGCCGTGTTTTCTCCCAGGGCAAGCGCGGCCTCCCACCCAAGGATGGCTTTCTTCCTCTCAGGACCCTCGCCATAGTTTCCGAACTCGCCGAGCTTGCGTATCACCCTGTGACACGGGATGAGGAAAGGGATGGGGTTGCTGCCCACCGCGTTGCCCACGGCGCGGCTGGCGTCGGGCATGCCGATGTGCCGGGCCACGTCCTGGTATGTGACTGCTTTCCCGAAAGGGATCCTCACGAGGGCCTGCCATACCTGGATCTGAAAGTTCGTTCCCCGGACAAACAGGTGCAGCGGCGCGGGCTCATGCTCCCCGGGAAACGCGAAAATCTGTCTGACCAGCGCAGCCGTCGACTCCGGGTTGTCCACGATCCGCGCCCCAGGCCAGCGCGAGCAAAGGTTCTTCACCAGCATGGCCTCGGGTGCCTCTTCCTGCACGAAAGACAGCCCGCAGATGCCCCGTTCGGTCCGCGCAAGGAGACAGCGGCCAAACGGGGATGGATGAAACCCGTACTCGATGGTGAGGCCCTCCCCCCGGGTCTTGACTTCCCCGGGGGTCACCGCCTCGCAGGTGACGAACAGCTCGTGCAGCCTCCCCGGGCTGGAAAGGCCTGCGTCGTAGGTCACGCTGAGCACGTCGCGCGACTCCTCCAGGAGCCTTCGCGCGTACTCCTTGGTGAGAAACTGGAGAAAGCGCTTGGGACTGATCCCGACCCATCTGCTGAACAGTCTCTGGAAATGGAACTCGCTCAAGCCCACGGATGAAGCGATCTCCGAAAGAGACGGTTGTTGAAAGGCCTGGGTCTCGATGAACCGGATGGCTTTCTCCACGCGGATGTAGTCTTCCTCAAGGGTTTCCATGGTCGTCATAATTCTGTCTCCATTGCGGTTTCGACGTGCCGCATGGACCAAGTATCACACCATGGTCTGCCGCGCGCAACCCGGATCTTGCTGCGGGCAGGGCAACCGTGTCTGTCGTCCGGAGCCCGCGCGCTTACCTTCTGTGCTCGTGAGCGGCTTGAATGGCCGCTCTCAGGTTCTCCCAGGGCGTGTCCGAGGGCACCGTGCAGTCCGCGCCAAGGATGAACCGCTGGGGGGCCGCGTCTATGACCTTGTGGACTTCCCGGCGGATAGCTTCAATCGGGCCCGTTGCCACAACGCCTTTTCTATCCAGGCCGCCCATGAACGGCCGGTTGAAGGCGCGCGCAACCTCCCGGGAGCTGATCTCCCTCCCTGCCAGCGTGAGGCTCGTATTGACGATATGGCCGGGATAGTCCGCAAACGGGGCGATCTCATCATAGGGAAGGTGGTAATCGCAGACGTGGAGGATGTTGAAGTTGCACAAACGGTTGATCTCGGTCATGACCGCCAGGTCGTACGGGCGGACGCATTCGTCGAAGGCCTTCACATCAGGCAGTCGCCCTTTTTCACCGCCCTGAGTGGATGAATAGAATCCGTCCAGGCCCAGCCTGGCGCATTCCTTCACAAGCACCAGCAGCCCTTCTGTTATCACGCCGATGCCTTTCTTGAACGCTTCGGGGTCTTCCTGGATGTGCCGGACAACCGCATCCGGCCCTGCGGTCTGACCCGCCAGCATGAAAGGGGAGTACAGGGTGAGGACGACAACGGCGTCCTTGCTTGCCGCCTCTACCAGTCCCTTTACCACGGCAAGCGGCTCTTCCCAGAACTCCCTGTTCCGCATGGGCACTTTTGCCCAATCCTGCGGCCGCCTGATCTCCAAGGGCGGCATGCGAAGCTCGAACTGGATCTTGACCATGTCCATGCCGGTGAACCGGAAATACTCCAGGTGTTTGTTGACTGCGGCCTGGCCGCGGTGAAAGGCCGGGTCGAAGTGGAGAAAGAACGCCGCCGGTGTCCATTCGGGGCTGTACGACGGGTCCAGCAGCTTCATCATCGCATCGCGCTTGTTCATATCTGCTGAATTTGATCCCCGCTTTCCCGCAGGTCAAGTCACAGCGCGGCTCTCATGAACCGCGCCTGGCGCGTGAAAAAGCTCCAGAGGAACACAATCGGAACCCCGATCGCGGTGATAACGGCGAACTTTGCAAACGGCGGAGACTGCAAGCCCAGGACGCCAAGCTGCGGCGGAACGATGAGCATGGGATGCCAGACGTAGGCGGCGTACTGGTTTGCAGCAAGGAGCCTGCCCAGCCGGCCCTGGGAATTGAGGGTCTCTCTGAACAGTACAACCAGCCCGATGCACATGCCGCAGCACAGGATTGCCTCCCACAGGGGATAGACGATTCCCATGGCCGTGGCGCCTAGGGGCACCAGGGCGTGAAGCCACAGGCTGTACGCATACCACAGCGCCGCTGCACCCACGCCGACTCCCAGCCACACGTACCCCGAGCGGGCGGGGTAACGGGTGAACCAGGCCCGGGGAAAAGCCACGGCGCCGATGATGAAGAAGCCCAGGTCCCGCGGAACATCCGCGAATGCCACCCGGAAGAATCCCAGCAGGTTCATCCACCTGTCGATGGGAGACCAGAGCCGGACAAGGGCTGAAGCAGCTGCAAGCACCACGGCAAAAGCAAGGATGGCCAGCGTGCCGGGCAGCCTGGCGCCGGCCTTCTGCGCCGCCGGCTTGTTTCTCCGGATCCAGCGCCAGGCCGCATATCCCAGGCTGAACAGCAGGAGGTGCTGGATGTACCAGAGGTGTTGTGCGTTGATCAGGTCGTTCCACCGGGTGATGTGCTCCCCGAACATGAAGATGCGCAGGGGGATCATGATGGCGGCGTAGACCAGGAAGGGCACTCCCAGGCGCGTAAGCCTGCTTCTGATGAAAGCGCCCGGCCCGCCGTGCTCGTACGCGGCAACCATGAAATAGCCTGAGATCATGAAGAACAGGCTCATGAAGAAGGACCTGTTCACCGTGAAGAACGGACCCAGAAGGGCGGCACGGGCGGCTTCCTGCACCGGCCAGTAGCCCCCCGTGGGGCCGTATGCCTGCCCGACGTGATGGGCGATCACCAGGATGGTGAGCGCCACGCGCAGGTTGTCGATGTAGAAAAGGCGGGTCTCTGTTTGCATCATTCTCCCACTGCTTCAAGGTTGTCGTCTTCGCTGGCGATCTTTTTTGCGTCCGCGCGCACCCTGAGTCTTCCGGCAACGAACAGGCTGACCACTACCGCGGCTAACCCGATCAGGGCTGCTATCAGGAAGGTCTGGTTGATGCTGTCCGTGAAGCTTCGCTTCAGGGCAAGATCGATCCCTCCGGGCGCTGAGGTGCCGCTTACCCTGGCAAGCTGCGCCCCGAGCCCGTTCTCGCTACTGTCTGGAACACCGTAAAGCCCGCCTGCTGCTACATATCTCACCAGGACCTGCTGCGCGGCAGGGGAAAGGCCGGGGACCTCGCGGGCGTGCATTCCGATCGACCCGGCCATGCCTGACTGGAGAAAAACGCTGAAGATCGCAATTCCCATGACGGCGCCGATCTGTCGCGTGGTGGCAAGCACTCCTGATGCTCCCCCTGTCTTTTGCTGCGATACGCCGGAGAGGGTGAGGTTTGTCAGTGGAGTCATGGACATCCCCATCCCGATCCCCATGACCACGAAGGGGAGGATGAGCTCCGCGGGCCTCGTGTCGACGCGAAACCTTCCCAGGAGGAGATCGCTCGCCGCAAGCACGGCGAGCCCTGCCACCAGCACGTACTTTCCCCCGATCCTGTCGGACAGGATGCCCGCGGCGGGAGAGGCCACAAGGAGGGCCAGGGCAAAAGGAATCATGAGCGTTCCCGTATGGATCGGATCTATCCCAAGCACCGACTGGCAATAGAGCGGCACCAGGAAGATTGCGCCCATGAGCGCGAAATTGAGGATGACTCCCGTGACCATTCCGATGGAATAGTTTCTGTCTGAAAAAAGCTCGAGGTCCACCAGGGGATCGGTCCGTCTGCGCTTCTCATAGAGGAAGAATGCGGCTCCCAGCAGACCTGCCAGAACGAGGAACATCGGTACGACGCTCAAGCCGAAAAGGCTGAACCCTCGAACGCTCTTCCACCATCCGTACCGGGGCCCTTCAATAAAACCGAAGGTGAGCAGAAACACCGCCGTTGATGCCAGTGCCACCCCGGCAACATCCAGTCGATTTGCCGTTTCGCTGCTCCGTGACTCCGGAACCACCGCAAGCGCAATGACGAAGGCAAGCGCGCCGAAAGGCACGTTGACGTAGAAGACGTATCTCCAGAACTGCTGGATGCCGACCAGGCCGTTGATCGCGGGGCCAAGACCCGACTGCGTCAGCCAGCCCCCAAGAGTCGGACCGATGATGAAGGCCAGGCCGGACACCGCGCCCCAGAACCCGAGGGCCCGCCCCCTCTCCTCCGGAGGGAAGTTGGCGGTGATGAGGGAAAGAGTAGCAGGCATCATGGCGGAGCCGCCGACCCCCTGGACGACCCGGTAGGCAATCAACTGGCCTACATTCTGAGCGGAGCCGCACAGAGCGGAGCCCGCGGTGAAACCGACAAGACCCGCCAGGAACATCTTTTTTCTGCCGATCTGGTCGCCCATCCTGCCCAGTGTAATAAGGAAGACTGCGAACGTGAGAAGATAGGCGTTGCTGATCCATTCCATCTGGGGCAGGGTTGCCTTGAACTGCCTGATGATGGTGGGCATGGCCAGGTTCACCACGTTTCCGTCCAGGTTGATCATGAAGAGCGCAAAGCACACCGTTGCCAGGACGAGCCACTTTGTGTTGGATCGGTTCATCTTTTTCTCCATGCGGCCATTGATGGCCGCGGAAGGGTTTTTGCTCATCACCAAAAAGAGGGATTTGCGCTCGCAAAAAGATCCGGGCCGCCGTCATGACAGGTTCGCGACAGGCGCATCCCGGCCGGACTTTTTTCCGGATGAAATCCCACATTTTGGTGATGCGGGAAACAGGGGCCGCGATCTACAGTGCAAGCAACAGGAGCGAGGAAGTCATGAACGCGACAAAAAAGCTTGAAACAGTGGATGTGGAAAACCTGTACCGCCGGTACGGTCCCATGGTGCTGCGAAGGTGCACGGCAATGCTGCGGGATGAGGACATGGCAGCGGACGCCATGCAGGAGACCTTTGTCCAGGTGCTTCGCCACAAGTCGAGCCTGGACGCACGCTATCCTTCAAGCCTCCTGTACCGGATCGCCACGAATACCTGCCTGAACGCCATTCGAAGCCGGACGCGCAAATTCGCGGTCAGCGCCGAGCCGTTTCTAGATTCCCTGGCCGGGCGCGAAAACCTGGAAAACCGCGTGGTGGATGCCTGGCAGCTTGACCAGGTCTTCCTGGATGCGCGGGAGAGCACCCGCCAGGCCGCCCGCATACACTACCTGGAGGAGAAAACTCTGTCGGAGACCGCGCAGGAAGTGGGACTGTCAATTTCCGGAGTGCGCAAGCGTCTGAACTCTCTCCGCAGGCACGGTGAGGCGCGGCTGGCGGGGTAAGCCTGCCGAGGCGGGCATCCAGGGCAGGCCGCTCTCGCTCTCCCACGAAGACTCGAACTATACCCGTCCTTATGTGTGCTGCGAGGCGGGCCGCTTGACGTTCGATCCATTGTGTTTTTGAATTGGCAGAGTGCCTGACTTGCTGGAAGGGATTCGACGAGAGCTGGAGCGAGTTCTCAGGGAGCGTGACCGGATCCGCTCGGAGCTCTCCCACAGGGCGATTCGCCGCGCACCGGTGAGCCCCGCCGACATAAAGGGCCGCGAAGCCCGTGCGCTGTTGTGCGACATCGCGGCGGTCCTGTCCGCCATGGGGAAGGACCGTTTCTTCATCGAGTACCAGACGAGCGCCTCGGATCTGGCTAAGCTTATTTCCCTGTGCGAGGACGATGCATATAAGGCTGGACCGCTGGTCCTCCAGGAGGCTTTGTATATGGCTAACCGGATCCGCGCACAGCTTATTTAGCCCGGCTCCTCCCTCTTTTCGGAATCGTCCGTGATGGCCGTCAGCCGTGCGGCGCGGTCACAGTCACAGTTGTCCCTCCGCCAGGCTCACTGGTCACGGAGAGGGTCCCGCCGATCCGCTCCACCCGTTCCCTCATCCCTCGCAGCCCCACGCCTCCACTCTTCTGCGCCTGGTCCAACCAAAAGCCCACCCCGTCGTCGCTGATTGAAAGCCGGGTCTGCGCCTCCCCATTGGTAAGGAGGACGCGCACGGCCTGGGCTCGTGAGTGCTTGAGCGCATTGTTCAGCGCCTCCTGGGCTATCTGGTAGAGCTCCTGACGGACACGGGCGGAAAGGCACTCGGTACCCTCCACTCGGAAGTTCACCGACATGCCGCCGCGCGCCTCAACCGCATCCAGCCTGGTCTGGAGCGCCTCCGCCAGGCTGCCGGCCTCCAGGGCGGGAGGGCTCAGCTCGAAGATGAGCAGGCGCATCTCCCGAAGCGCCTCCCGCGCAGTGGTGCCCAGGTCGCGCAGGTGGCCTGCGGCGTCGTCAGTCTGACCGCCCTGGAGCAGGCGCGCGGCGGCCTCGGCATACAGAGTGACGCTGTACAAGGACTGGGTCACTGAATCATGCAGCTCGCGGGCCAGACGGTTTCGCTCTGCGAAGGCTGCCGCCTGCTCCGCCTGCGCGCGGAGCCGGGCGTTCTCTATTGCCAGGGCCGCCTGCCTGCCGATGGCCATGGCCAGTGAGATGTCCTCCTCAGAGAAGCTGCGGGGCTCCCTGTAGTACAATGTGATCCCGCCGTAGTTCGAGCCGGAGACGATGAGGGGGACGGCCAGAATGGCACGAAACCCCTGGTTCAGCAGGAGCTCCAGCCCGCTCAAGTCCTCTGCGAAATCCGGGTTGGATGCCTGCTCCTGCCACTCCTCGTAGGCGGCTGTGTCAGGCACGGTGATGGGGCTGGTCCAACCGACAGCCCTCTCTGCCGCCCCTTTGCCCAGCGCCAGCCGGACGGTCGATACCATCTCCAGATCCAGGCCGCAAGCCGCCTGGATGCGCAGCTGCCCTTCCGGCGCCTCGATCTGGAAAAGCGAGGAAGCATCGCACTTCATGAGCCGGCAGGCCTGCGAGATGACGTAATCCAGGGTTTCCTGCGTCGGTCTGTTCGAATTGAGGATGGCCAGGATCTCGCGCATTCCTTCGGCCACCTCCCGCCGCCTTTCCTCCTCGTCGCGCTGGATCCGCTGCGCCTCCAGGAGCCGGGCATTCTCCACGGCCAGACCGATCTGCTGACCCACGGCGATAAGGAGCGATCCTTCCTCAGGTGAGAGCACCCGGTCCGTGCGCGAATTGATGACCAGGCCGCCCACGAGCTTCCCATTGGCCACAAGGGGCACGCCGATGATCCGCTGCAGCCCTTCGGCTTCCAGAAACTGCCGCATGGGACCGTCCGGATAGTCTTCCACGCCCCAGGAAAGGGGCTCCTCCAGGTTGAGCCGCCTGCCGGCCAGGGCATCCTTGAGGACCAGCCGTTCCATCTGCCCCACGAAGCTTTCCGACAGGCCCTTGTGAGCCAGCATCACCATGGTGCCGGTGGCCTCCTGCATCCCGTACGCGCCTCCGGCCTCTATGCCGAAAGCCTCCATGGTTTTCTCCAGGGACACCATGAGGATCTGCCCGATGTCCGTGAGCCCGCTTGCCACGGCGGCCACGGAGTTCAGGAGCGCAAGTTCGCGCGTGCGCTCCGTGATGCGCTGCTTCAGGGCCTTGTATGCCTTCTCCAGCTCCATGGTGACCTTGTGGCTTACTTCCAGCGTGAACACGTGCCGCGCAAAAAAACGCTCCAGCAGGACGCCCAGGGTTATCAGGATGACTGCGAGAGCTGCCCCGGATTCTATCCAGGATCCCACATCCAGGGGATTCGTCGTCTCCGTCAGCGTCTGCGAGAGGATACCGAGCCTTGCCAGCTCGCTGAAAACGGCAAACTCGAACAGGCTGATGCCCAGGCAGAGGTATCCGGCGCGCTGACCCATCAGGACAATGGAAACCGCGGGAAGGAAGACCAGGTACAGCCGACCGCTTCCCACGAGCCCCACGCGGGCAAAGCTGGACGCGGCAATGATGTACGTCAGGCCAATGAACAGCCACGCGCGGATGGTGACCGGAACGCGCCGCAGGAAGGCCAGCGTCACAAAGCCCAGGTAGACCAGCGCGTAGGCAATGAGCAGCGGGGACAACCTGCCGCCGAGGTATGCGTTTGCGACAACGGTGAAGCAGGCCGGCAGGCCTGCGACAGCCACGATGATCAAGACAAGGCCAAGGGCCCGGGTCCTCCACTTCTGAAGGTCCGATTCAGCGAGCGTCCAGGCTTCCCGGCTGACTGCGTGTCCCATGACCTCCGATACTACGGCTGCTGGCGCGGGTTCGCAAGCTCGGCCACGGCGGCCAGGAGCCGCTCCGGGCTCTCGCCCTTGCTCACGAACGCGTCCGCTCCCGCGGCCTTAGCCTCCTGTGAGCCTTCGTGGCGCAGCGAGAGGACAAGGATCTTGATCTCGGGGTGCCGGGATTTGATCCGCCGGGTGGCGGAAAGTCCGTCCAGTCCCGGCATGCGGATGTCCATCAGGATGAGATGGGGGTGAACCTCGTCCGCCAGGCGCTCTGCCTCGAGCCCTGTCGTGGCTTCCCATATCTCGGGTCCCTTCAGGCACGCTGAGAGCACGGCCTTCAGGCCGTTTCTGGTATGTTTCTGGTCGTCCGCGATGATGATCCTCACGCGGTGGTTCTCCTGGCGCATGTCACGATACAAATATAGGTCCGTTCCCTGGCGCGCGCACACCATCAAAATGTGTGATTTTAAACCGCTAGGCGTTCTGGGGCGGAGCAGCGTCGTCCAGCGATGCCAGACCCGAACGAAGCGCATAGAGCGCTGCCTGGGTCCGGCTGGCAAGATGCAGCTTGCCCAGGATATTGCTCACGTGGCTGCGCACCGTCCATTCGGCGACGAAGATCTTTGCCGCGATCTCTTTGTTGCTCATCCCCTGGGCAATGAGGCGAAGCACGTCCAGCTCCCTCTCCGTGAGGGGCTCCGTGGTCTGCTTGCCCTGCCCCGGATGGGACAGCTCCTGCAGGACCTTGCGGGCGATGGATGGCTCCAGGGAGGGCTCTCCGCGGTGCACCTGGCGGATGGCCTCCAGCAGCTGGTCAGGCGTGGAGTCCTTCAACAGGTAACCCAGGGCGCCCGCCTTGACCGCCGGAAAAACTTTGTCGTCCGCTGCAAAACTGGTGAGGACCAGGATCCTGGTCTCTGGTTGCTCCGCCGTGATCCTCCGCGTGGCCTCGATCCCGTCCATCTCCGGCATCACAAGGTCCATGAGCACGACGTCGGGCCGGAGCGTCGCGGCTTTCTGGACAGCCTCCGCGCCGTTTTCCGCCTCGCCGACGACCTGCATGTTCTTCTCCGTGGCCAGGAGGGCCTTGATTCCCTTGCGGACAATGCCGTGATCATCTGCGATCAGCAGGCGGATCGTCGTTTTCATCTGCCTCACCCTTTTGCGCCATTATATCACGGCAGGGGATACGCCTCGCGGCGCAAATAGTGCATGTGAGGAATGAGCACCCGGTTGGGGTCCCCCGTCCCGTCGAAGAAGATGTCGATGATGGGAATCCCGGAGTCCGCCTGAATCTTTCGGTACAGGGAGGCGGTGACCACGCCGGGGCAGCAGAACATCGGATTGATGTGGACAATCGCCTCCACGCTGCGGCGCGCGATGTACCACAGCGCCCGCCCGACGTTGATCGATGTCTCCCCTGCAAGGTAGTGGGAGAACCCGTTCTCCTCCATCAGCTTCACGCACTCCGCAAAGTCGGGCTCGGCTTGGTCTCCGATCAGGTCTTCCGCCAGCTTCTCGTAGCGCTGCTCAATGCTCTTGAGGACCCTGGTGGAACGGGGGTCCTCGCCGTAGCGGCGCGCGCCGATGTCCAAGAGGTGGGCCGGGTACTCCGTCATGGAAGATATGATGAGCTCCCCGCCCATCTCCTCCACCAGGGCCTGGATCCCTTCGTTCATCACCGCGTTGTACTTCACATACAGGTCCCCGAGCAGGGCGATTCGGGGTTTGCGGCCTGCGGATTCGTCCCGCGCGACTCCCCGGAACAGCTCGACGCAACCCGGCAGGCAGGCGCGCAGGTCGGCGCCGGACCTGATGGCCGCTCTGATCCGTTCTTGCGAATCAAGGAGCGCGCGGTTTGTGTCCCCGCGCTTTTTCTCATACGGCCTGATCCGTGACGCAAGCTTGTAGAGGATGCAAGCCACCATGTACGTCTCCAGGACCTTCATGGAAAGGGTCTGCGGAAGAGTATCCCCCAGCGCCATGAAGTTGAGCTTGCCGATCTTCAGGCCCTCGATGCCCGCTGCGTGGAATGCCATGTCGGAAAACACAGGGAACTGCGGCATGTTGCAGGAGAACGGGGAGGTGGGCATGAAAAAGAATGTCCTGGACGGATCAAGGCCACCCTTGCGCATCCGTTCGATGGCCGAGCCCACGATTGAGACCAGCGGCATGCACTCTCCGCCGCTTGCAAACTGATAGCCGGTATTCAAGGCTGCGGATCCCGCTTCCAGGAGCACCGCGGGATGGCCCATGCGCGTGAAGACATCAGCCCAGAAACTGCTGATCAGGGTGTCCACGGCCGGAATGAGGACGGTGTCCCCCTCCGAGAGACTGTCATCACGGGCGTGTACAACAGAAGGAGGAGCGGACGGCCTCCACGCGGCCTTCTCCCGCGCGCGATGGTTGCGGAAGGAGTGCAGCGCGGCCTCGATTCGAGTCAGGTAGCCGACGTCCGAGGCATGGGCGTCCAGCTGGAGGAAGAGGAAAGGCTTTCCGAAATGAGTGAGGATGTCCTTCACGTAGCTCATCAGGAAAGAGTCGGGGCTGCAGCGGAAGCAGGTGAGAAGAACGGGGAAGAGGTTGTCCGTGCGTGCCGCGAACTCCGCCGCGCGGATGATGAGCTTGCCATAGTGCCAGTGCATGCGCTCCAGGAACTGGCTTCCATAGGTAAGCGGGTAGCTGTCAAGATCCAGCTCCTCCTGCCAGTACACCGCGGCGCCCAGTCCTTCGAAGGTCTGCGGCAGGGAGAGGCTCAAGCTCTCGTCAAGAGCCACGTAGGGCCGGCCCAGGAAAAGGATGCGAAGCTTGTCCCCGTCAGCGGTCGAGCGGCCGAAAGCTCCGGCCAGCCCGGCGCGCGCCGCGGCGAACAGGGCGTTCGCCTCCGTGAAGGCACGCAATGTCTCGCTCAGCGTGAGGTCAGGAAATCTCGCGGCCAGAGCGTCATGAAGGAGACCTGCTGTCTCATCCGTGGTCTTCTCCCGCAGGGGCAGGAGCGGGGAGATGAGCCGGTCAGCAATCGGGAAAGCTGTCACGTTGCCGATCACCGAGGGGAGGTACTGCGAGTAGTAGCAGAACGCGCTGTCTCCGTCTCTTCTGCGGAAGGTGGACCGTATGGGGCCGGTGCCCTCCGCGCTGTTCTCCACTGCGGGAAGAAAGATGTGGTCGATTCCCCTGTCGACAAGCTGCCTGACATACCCGTGAGAGAGGACCATGGGCGCGCAGAAATCGGAGTTTACTGACTCTGCCCCGGAGTCCAGGGCGCTGCGGCGCTGGTCAGTTGCGGCAACGGTGAACCCCAGCCGGGAGAGGAAGCTGCGCCACAGCGGCTCGTAGGAGATGTTGTACAGGCTGCGGGGAACTCCGATCGTGATCCTTTTTCTCCGCTGCGCTGTCTCGGAGAGAACTGCAGGCTTCTCATGCAGAGGGCGCATGGCCTCGTTGAATCGCTCCTGGATGGAGGAAGCCTGCTCCCCTGAGGCGCGCCGGGAGGCCGGCTTCCTGTCCGCGTAGTCCCGCCCGCATTTCATTCCCCAGCCCGTGCGCCGGCCGGCCCGGTCCATCACGGTGAGCCGGCAGTGGTTGGCGCACTGCCGGCACTCTTCGGTTTCCAGGACAATCGGCCCCGTTTCCCAGAGAAAGCTGGAGGATTCCGGTTTCTGCTCCCGACAGAGAAGCGCAGCGCCGACCGCGCCCGTCAGGTGGCACCAGGGAGAGACGTGCAGCGTCTTCCCCAGGTGCTGCTCAAAAGCGGCCACCAGGGCCTTGTTCCGGGCCGTAGCGCCCTGGAAGACAATGGAATCCCCCAGGGGGCTCTTCCCAACGACTTTGGAGAGGTAGTTGTCGCGGACGGAATGGAGCACCGCGGCGGCCAGGGCCTCCCGCGGCCATCCCTCCCCAACCAGGGCCGCAAGGTCCCGCTCCATGTACACGGTGCATCTGTCGCTGGTAAAAGGGGCGCGCTGGGCAAGCGCCATGTCGGAAAAATCTGAGAGGCTCGCGCCCAGCCTCTTTGCCTGCTCCTCGATGAAGCTCCCCGTGCCCGCGGCGCAGACGTAGTTCATCGTTGAAAAGTACACATCCCCATCCCTGATCCGGGTGAACTTCGAGTCCTGGCCGCCGATCTCGATGATCGTGTCCGCGTCCGGCCGCAGAAAGACTGCGGCCTTTGCGTGTGCCGTTATTTCGTTCACCTCGGCGTCCGCCTGGAACACATGGCGGATGATAGACCTGCCTGAGCCCGTGGTGGCCGCTCCCAGGAGCCGGGGCGCAGCCCCTCCGCGCGCGCTTTCCATGACCTTGAGGAGCCGCTGCACCGCATCAACGGGGTCGCCGCCTGTGCGGGTGTAGAACCCGTCCCCGATCTTTCCGTCAGCAGTGACGAGCACTGCCTTCGTGCTGGTTGACCCTATGTCGATGCCCAGGAAAAAGCCCCGCCCGTTTTCGGCAGGACCGGGACTTCGGTCGAGAGGTCGGAATATCTCAACGTTGTCCCTGGTGGAGATCTTGAAACCTTCCAGGGATGGGTAGTCGGCAAGGGCGGTGGGCAGAGGGCTTCTCATCTCACGGCGCCCACGGGCCGGGCGGAACCGGGTCCATGCCTCCAGTGTCGAGTCGGAGCCCAGGAGAGCGGCGCCCATGGCCGCCGCGTACTGGCAGTCCCCGGGGACTTCCACCGCAACGCCGAGGGTTCGTCTGATGGCCTGCGCTATCCTGCCATTGCGGGAAACGCCGCCCACCAGCCCGACAGGGGGGGACAGCTTCCTTCCCTTGAGGAGCGTCTCCAGCATGCTGCGGGCAATGCCTTCGCACAGGCCGGCGCACACCGCGTCCAGGGAATGGCCTTCCTGCATCGCGTGAACGATGTCCGTCTTTGCAAAGACCGCGCACCGCGTTGCTATCCTGGGGACCTCTGCGGTGAAGGCAGCTGCCCGGCGGGCAAGGTCCTCCACGCTGAGCCCCAGGCGCTCGGCCTGCTGCTCCAGAAAGGAGCCTGTGCCCGACGCGCAGGGTGGATTGGACACGTGCTCCACGTAGCGGCCTTCACCATCCAGCAGGATAAGGGAGAAGCTCTGGCCTCCCATGGCGATGAGGTTCTTGCAGAGGGGGAGAAGGCGCCGGGCCCCTTCGATGGTGGCCAGGGTGTTGTCGATGATGCCCTTGCCGGCGCCCGCCAGGCTTCCCGTCACTCCGGCGGTGTCCCAGTCGGAAAAGGGAGCTTGGGAGACGACGGACTTCACCAGCGCATCGATTCTTCCCTCATGCGCGCGGGAATGCCTGGCCACGATCCTGCCTTCTTCCAGGAGGACCATGGACAGGGTGAGGGAACCTATATCTACACCCAGGCGTCTCATCGGAAAGGATGATGGAGAAAACCGAGCGCGAACATTCGCATCGGAAGCACGGGGAAGATTATCTCAGGGGCGGGAAACCCGTCAATTGCCGCGCGATCCCTAAACGATCCCGACGAGGCGGAGCATCCACAGGACTATGGCGTAGGTCACTCTGCTGATCGGCAGGATCTCGAAGCGCGTGAAGTTCTGGATCAGGATGATGGCAAGCAGGACGAGAGAACCATAGCGGAAGTACGTGGCCGCCAGCGTGGTGTTCACCCTGCCAAGAAAAGGCGTGATCAGATGAGAGCCGTCCAGGGGCGGGATGGGGATCATGTTGAAGATGGCAAGGCTGACGTTGATCTCCGCGAGCATGACCATGAAATTGCCGTAGTCGCGGATTGAGCTTCGGGACACCAGCGCGTGCGTTGCGAGCACGGCCCAGATGAGAACCACCGCGGCCATTGCGAACACCAGATTGGAGGCCGGCCCGGCAATGGCGATCAGGATCTCGTCCCTCCGAGGCTTTTTCAAGTTGGCCGGGTTGATCTGAACAGGCTTGGCCCAGCCGAACCCGGCCACCACGAGCATGATGAAGCCCACCAGGTCGATGTGGGCCAGGGGATTCAAGGTAAGCCTCCCCTGGCGACGGGGGGTGTCGTCCCCGAGCCTGATCGTAACGAGTGAATGGGCGAACTCGTGAACGGTCAGGCTCATCACCACGATGATGATGATCTGGATGATCTCCCCGAGGGAGCGATTCAGCAGCATGGTCTCCCATGGAGTCACGAGGCGGGACGGCGTGTCAACGGCGTGCGGCGTCTCAGCGGCCGTATGTGCCGAACAGCTCCGCGCTGGCCAGCGCCTTGCCTTGCAGCATCCTCTCCAGCTCCCCCCTGGTCGCGCCGGCTGCCAGCGGAAGCTTCTCCTTGAGGGCATACACTCGGAAGAAGTACCTGTGCGCCCTCCCCGGCGGCGGGCTCGGGCCGCCGTAGCCTATCCGGCCAAAATCGTTTTTCCCCTGGGCGCTGCCGTCCGGCAGGGTCTTCAGGTGCTGGATGGCCTCACTTAACCCCCTGGCGGAGGAGGGCAGGTTCCAGATCAGCCAGTGAACCCATGTTCCCACAGGGGCATCAGGGTCGTCGCATATCAATGCAAAGGCCTGGGTCCCCGATGGCGGGTTGTCCCAGCGAAGCCGCGGAGATACATCCCTGCCATCAGCCGTAAATGCCCTGGGTATGCTGCCGCCGGGGGTGAAGGAAGGTGACGTGACTGAGAACGTCATGAAACTGCCTCCAATACTTTCAAATATAAACCATGATTGACAATGAGCAACAGTCATGCCTGCACGCCTGGTCCGGGCTAGCCGAAGCCCTTCAGATTGCCCCAGAGCACGAGAGCGCGTATACTGCGCCACATGCCCCACCACTCCCGCCTGTCTCTTTTCATTGCGATCGGCGCGCTTTTGGCAGCGTCCGCGGTCTGCCGGGCCCAGGGGGCCGACCGCCCCGATCGGCCTGATCCCCAACCGCGTGATACCCTGGCCTCACCTACCTGATCCCGTAGACCACCACCCGAGCGCGTCCCTCGGTCCAGCTTCCAACGGTCTTGAAGGCAAAAGCCATGTTCCTGATGTGTCGCTTTCCGCCTTCCAGGTGCAGGACTCGTGAACGCGTCCCTTCATCAAAGACAAGCCTGGTGTCAAACCTTTCTTTTTCACCGTTTCCGTAGGTCACGACAAGGTTGAACATCTCGATGTTGTTTCTCTCCACCCAGACAACGATGTCTTTGAACCATCCCTCGTACGAGCCGACTGAAATGACATCGTGGTCAGCATGAAAGTCCACCCTCCTTTCACCAAGCATCACTGCGCCCGGGGGGATGTCTTGCGCGAAGGAGACAGAGGCCACGAGGCACAGCGCAATGAAAACAATCGACCGCTTCATCAGTTCCTCCCTTGCCATCTTACTGCGGCGCCTACGTGGCGGGCCCAAGCAGTTTTGGGCGTATTGGCTTTGGAGGGATTATCCGCCTCCTCAGGTTCTAAGCGCGGCTCTCAGGTTTTGCATTTTGCCTACCGTTTTTCTAAACAATGTGATAGAATGATTGTTGCTAACAGAGAACGTTTCGCCAGGGAAAGTCTCCGGTGAGACCGGTAGGAGATATAAATGCGTAAACTCATTCTCTTTGTTTTGATTCTCTGTGCAGCCACGCTCTTTGGTGAGGATCAAAAGGCCCCGGGCGTGGTCGGATCTTCTTCACAGCTGTCCCTGCAGTTGAGCCCGGCGGTCGGCATTCCCGTGGGCCCAAGCGGCTCCGTATTCAGCGTGGGAGGGTCGGTTCTTGCTGGCGCACAGTTCAAGCTGCCCTCGCAGCGCTGGTTCCTTTCCGGCGCTTTCGACTACGACTATCATGGAGCTACCGGGGGCACCAAGCTGTCTGTCTCCTCGGTGGCGTTGTCCGTTGGCGCGGGCATTGGGTTCCCGCTTGCGCCATGGGCCACTCTGCAGGGCGGCCTTTCCACGGGGTATTTCTACAGCTTCCTGAGTGACTCCTCAGCCTCAGGCGGCAACCCCTTCATATCGGTGGGCGCCGGAATGCTCTTTCTCCCCGGCCCGCTGCATTTCTCTCTTGGAACTTCATTCGACTACTATTTCGGCCTTTACAGCGGGATGAAGGCTTCCGTCGGGATTTCCTATGACGTCATAGGCGCTGCCAAGTCCGTCACGCCGCCAAAGACAGAGGAAAAACCGGTGGAAAAGCCGCAGCCCCTGAAGGTGGAGCCTCCAAAAGAAAAGCCGGTGGAAAAGCCGGCACCCGTGGTGGAGCTGAAGGATGTCGCCTTTGATGACATCTACCCCGTATTCCGCACCTATTACGCCACACATCCCCTTGGCAAGGTTGTGCTCCGAAACGGCCTGGACAAGCCAATTTCAGGCATCAAGGTGAGGTTTCAGATCAAGGAGTTCATGACTGACCCCACGGATTGCCCCGCCCCGACAGATCTTGGTCCGGGTGAATCGAAGTCAGTGGACCTGCTGGGCCTGTTCCTCCCGTCCATTCTTGAAACCACAGAAAAGACAAAGGCGCAGGCAACAATTGACGTGACCTACACCCTCAACGGGCAGCCGCAGCATTTGAGCGCGGTGCAGGCCATCCCCATCCTCGACAGGAACGCCACCACGTGGGCGGACAATCGCAGAGCGGCCGCCTTTGTCACGACCAAGGACCCTTCCGTCCTTCTGTTCTCAAAGAATGTCAACAGCATGGTGAAGGGGAAGACCAAGGGAGCCATCAATCCGAACCTTCTCACAGCCATAGCCTTCTTCCAGGCGCTTCAGCTTTACGGCTTGACGTATTCCCAGGATCCGGTTCCGACATATACGGCAAACAATCAGGTAGCAGATTACATCCAGTTCCCGCGGCAGACCCTGCAGTACAAGGGCGGCAAGTGCAGCGATTTCTCCGTCTTGTACTCGGCCCTGCTGGAATCTGCGGGGATCGAAACGGCGTTCATCACCACTCCCGGTCACATCTTCATGGCCTTTTCCACGGGACTCGGCGCTGACGATGCACGGAAGACATTCTCTCGACCTGATGAGCTGATCATACGCGCCGGCAATGACAAGAGCTGGATCCCCGTTGAAGTCACTGAGAGCGCAGGGTTCCTGAAAGCTTGGCAGGACGGAGCCCGGGAATGGAGGGAGAACCTTTCCAAGCAGCAGGCTGATTTCTATCCAATCCATGATGCGTGGACGCTCTACGAGTCGGTGGGGTTGTCGGGCGCTGAGGTCGCCTTGAACCTGCCCCCCTCCGACACGGTCGTGGACAGCTACGTGAAGGAGGCGGGCAAGTTTGTCGACCAGGAGATCTTCTCCAGGGTTGCATCCCTGCAGAACCAGATCGACAAGAGTCCGGACCCCCGCAAGCCCAGGAACTCCCTGGGTGTGCTCTACGCCAGGTACGGCCAATACGACAAGGCGCAGCAGGAGTTCGACAAGCTGCTGGCAAAAGGGGAGTATGTCCCGGCCCTGCTGAACATGGGCAATATCTTCTATATCAACGATCAGAAGGAAAAAGCCCTGGAGTACTACAACCGAGCGTATGCCAAAGACCCGGACAACGCGGACGTGCTCCTGGCGGTTGCAAAAGTGAATCACGACCTGGAGAACTACTACCAGGTGAAAAAAATGTACACGGCGTTGAAATCCAAGGACCCCGACCTCGCGGAGAAATTCGCATATCTGGACCTCAAGGGAGAGGAAGCCACGCGGGCAGCTGAGATTCGCGGAGTGAGTGGAGTAATCATATGGGAGGAATAAGTCCGAAAGGCTTCCGGCTGGTGCGCCTGGCAGCGGCTTTCCTGGTGCTGCTTCTCGCCCTCTGGGGATGCGGCGACATATCGGTGCTGACAAACCTCAAGACGGCCGAGTCAAGCAACTCCGGCGGCGGCGGAGGAGGCGGTGGAGGCGGAGGCGGAAGTACCATTAAGTGGCAAACCGATTCAAGCGGGAACTACATTCAGTTTTACACTTCGGAGACAGCTAACTACGACTATGCCTTCTTTAATCCGTACGCAAACACAATTCAAGCCACGATGACGATTGTGTCAGCTAATGTAAAGAAGGTTTCTGGAGTCCTCACAAAAGATGCAGGATTCGGGATAATCTTTTGCTACAGCGACTCCAACGATTTTTATTATGTGTTGATTTCCG
This sequence comes from Spirochaetia bacterium, assembly GCA_049515135.1. Classification (GTDB taxonomy): domain Bacteria; phylum Spirochaetota; class Spirochaetia; order SZUA-6; family Fen-1364; genus Fen-1364. Next base: position 68,860 of record JBEKUJ010000001.1, on the reverse strand, counting down.
CCGACGGGCAGTACTTTATTGGGAGAAAAGTGAATAGTACTTATGGGACTATTCAGAATTGGACTTCTTCAACGTATATTAATACTGGATTGAACATCATAAATACGATCAAAGTGACATACCCTGGGACCGGCAGCACTTTTTCCTTGTACTTCAATTCGAGTCCGGTAATTTTCTTCACTGACGCCAATTTTCATGGCGGGGAAGCCGGATTCAGGATAGAGATTGCTGATGCTGCAACGGGTGAAAACTTCCCAACTACCGCGGAAGATTGTCGGTTTCAGTTGACTTTGCCATCGCCCGTTCCGTGAGGGGCCTAAGCCCACCATGTGGCGGCCATGTCATCTGAAGAAGTAGTCCAGTAGATGCCCTGCGGCTTACGCTAACGCACTTTCTGGATTCTTGTTTCTGTCGAGCGGATAAGCAGCCGGTGGCCCGCGAGATCCTTCAACTCGGCGACAACCCAGACGTTTGCAGCCAGATCCTCAGGCAAAGGAACGGTCGCGGCAATTCGGACGCCATCTCGCGTGGTCTGAGAGCTCACAATTGAGGCCTCGAGAGGTTCTCCATTCGATGGGACTGCCCAGAGCCGAGAAACGGTGATGTCGCCGGGGTTCGCTTCACCAAGAAACCTCAGAGTTGCCCCGACGCGCACGGCCGTGGTGTGGGCTTCGGGCGTGGGCATGCGATTGCTCCATACATGCGCCTCCAGCGTCACCGAGCTCCCGGCAATGGTGACAGTCATTGGCGCGTTGCGCAGATCCTCAGTCAGCTGATCCCCTGCCTTGGTATCGCCTTGACCGTAGGACGGCGCTGCGAAGCCTGCCGCGAAGATTGCAAGCAGCAGCCACTGAGGATTATGGAATATAGTCCACTTCAATCCGGTAGGTTCCCGCCGCCGTGAAGGTAAATGACAACACCGTAGGGGACCCGGACGAGCTTGACAGCAGGTTGTTGTTGGAGTCATAGAGCTTGAGCGTCAAGCTTCCCGACATGGGCGAAAGACTCCCCTCAAACTTCACTGCGCTGTTTGCAGCCGCGGCAAAAGTGTAGCTCGATGGCGTTGCTACCTGGACAGCCCCGGTAACTGTCTGGCTTTGGTCATACGTACCGCCGGAAGCCACTATGGCAGCCGCGGGATCGATCAGCCCGTAACCGTATGTACTGGCCGCACCCAGGCTGTCTGCAGTCCTTTCGATTCTGTCGTAGACTTGCGCGGGTGTCAGCGAAGAGTTCTGGCATACCAGGAGTGCGGCCAGCGCCGAGACGTGAGGCGTGGCCATTGACGTTCCCTCGTACCACCAGAGAGCATAGCCGTAGTCTGTCGTGCCAGTGGTTGAATTGTATCCGTTGATGGTTTCCTGCGTTATCCAGTCCTCGTAGTAGTTCGGGCTGGCGCTGTTCGTAACAACGCTGTCGTCTCCACCAGGCGCCACAACGTCGAGTTGCGATCCGTAGTTCGAATAGTAGGCAAGCTCCTTGTTGTAACCGGTCGCGCCCACGGAAAGCACATAGGGCTGGTAAGCGGCAGGGTAGTCCATTGAGGGCAGGCTTTCGTTGCCGGCAGCGGCAATGACTGCAACGCCCGCGTTGTAGGCATCCTCGACTGCCTGCAAAAGGCTCGGGTCCCCAATGCTGCCGCCCAGGCTCATATTGATGACGGCCGGCTTTGGCGTCTGCGTGATGGCCCATTCAATTCCTGCGGCAACATCAGACCAGTATCCCGACCCTGTCTGGTCGAGGACCTTCACCGGCAGCAGGGTGACCCCATACGCCATCCCAGCCACGTCGAAGCCGTTGTTTGATGCCTCGGCAATCGTTCCGGAAACATGTGTGCCGTGCCCGTTGTCGTCGGATGAAGCCGTTGGATCGTGTGTCGTCGAGGTATCCACAGTGCTTGTGAGTGCGTTGTATCCAGGTTGGACGTGTGTGGGATTCGTCGACGACCCGGCAAAATCCGGCAAGGACCGATACAGGCCGGTATCCAGCACCGCTACCACCACTCCAGGGGCACCCGTCACTGTGCTCCACACGGTCGGCATATTGAGCTGTTGCAAATCCCATTGCCAGTTCCAATTCGTATCGTTGGGCGTGCCCAAGGCGTGGACAATACCATCGGGTCGGGCATCAGCCACTTCCGGCAAGCTTCGGTAATATGCAAGAGCGTCGGAAAGGGTCTTGCCGCTGCTGGTGTCTATCTTAACGGCGTCAAACATAAGGCGGGAAGTGGTGACCCTTTGCACCACCTTGCCTTGGCTAAGCACACGGGAGGCTAGGGATTGGCTCCTCGCAATGCCAGTCCTGTATCGCACAACTATTCTGTCCGTCGCTTGCTGGTAGGAGACTTTGGAAAGCGCTTTCACGCGGAGAGCTTGAGAAGCGGGCCTGGACGCGAGGGATGAAGTCGTAACAAGGTTCAGCGAGCCAGATTGGCTTGGCGAGCTCCATAGCCCGCGCAGAGAGTATTGAATGGTCGTGAAATTTGCCCCCGAATAGCTGGCACTTGCGCTGGAGAGCGTTGCCTGCTGACTGGCGGGGCTGAATGCGTAACTGCCCAGGCTTGGTGTGACGGTGTACGTTCCCGGGGAGGATGCCACGACTGTGTAGGCACCGTTTGCGTTTGTTGTTGTCGAGGTTGAACCCGGGCTGAGAAGAAGAGTTACTCCTGGCAGGCCTACGCCGTTCAGTGTTACAGTGCCCGAGATCCTGCCCCCACCGCCTGCCACGCTGTTCAGGTTGCACGTTGACAGCATAACGAGTGAGACAAAGCCGGCAGCAACGATGCCGGTTGTCTTTGCAAAGCGCGAGCACTTGGGGCTGCCGCCTGATCGCTTCATCGTGTTGATAGAAAGTATCTATTTTTCTGATGGGTCGTAAAGCGGCGTTCCGTCCGAACATCGACAGGCGAATAAGGGATGATGTAGACTTCAGAGATCACGCACGGCGAAGGAGGGGGGATGGCCCATTCGACGATCGATCTCGAAATGAACATCGAACCACAATTGCCGAAACGCATGGATTACGGGATTGGCTGCATTGGCGCGGGGTTCATCATGCGGGACATCCACCTTGTGGCGTACAAGGGAGCCGGTTTCCACCCTGTTGCGATTGCCTCGCGAACCCCGGCGCATGCAAAAGAAGCGGCAGAGCTCCGCGGGGTCCCCCGCGTGTTCGATCACTGGAAGGAGCTGATCAAGGATCCCGCTGTCGAGATCCTTGACATTGCTTTCCCGCCGGATCAGCAGCTTGAGATCATCACCGAAGCCGCGAAATGCAGGAACATCAAGGGCATCCTGGCGCAGAAGCCGCTTGCGATGAACCTCCAGGAGGCCCGGCAGGCGGTCGATGTCTGCCGGAGGGCGGGGAAGAAGCTTGGCGTGAACTCCAACATGCGCTACGACCAGTCAATCCGCGCCCTCAAGACCATCATCCAGAGGGGCTACCTCGGAGAGGTGGTGCTGGCCACAATCGAGATGCGCGCCATCCCCCATTGGCAGACGTTCCTGAAGGACTACGATCGGCTGACCCTCTTGAACATGAGCATCCACCACATCGACGTATTTCGGTACCTCTTCGGTGATCCCCAAAGGATTCTGGCCAGCGCCCGAACGGACCCGCGCACCAGGTTCAGCCATACGGACGGGATTGTCATGTACATCTTCGAGTACGAAAGCGGCCTGCGCGCCATGAGCCTGGACGACGTGTGGGCCTGGCCGGGGGAGGGAACGGAGAAGGATATCTACATCCGTTGGCGCGTGGAAGGAACGGAGGGAATGGCGCGGGGGACAATCGGCTGGCCCTACTATCCTGTGCCCACGCCGAGCACCATCGATTTCACCTCCCGCAAGAGCCCGGGGTGCTGGTTCCTTCCGCGGTGGAACAAGGTCTGGTTTCCTGACGCATTTGCGGGGACCATGGCGCAGCTCCTGCGCGCCGTGGAGGATGACTCGACTCCCGAGATAGACGGGGAGGACAATCTGAAGACCATGGCTTCGGTGGACGCGTGCTACCTTTCCATCAAGGAAGGCAGGGCCGTCTCCCTGGAAGAGATCATGCGATAAGCACAAGGAGGAGGGGATGATTCCAGTTGGGGTGTTCAACGGCTATTTCCCTTACACGCTGGAGGAAACCATCGCAAAGATCAAGGCAGCGGGATTCTCCACGGTCCAGCTGGATCTCAGCTTCAAGGACATCGACTTGAGCGCGGGGAACATAACGGCGGACAAGTGCAAAAGAATCCGAAACGCATTCCGCGACGCAAACCTCCCCGTATGCTGCATTTCAGCGTACACCAACATCGTCCACCCGGACCTCGGGGAACGGAAGAAAAGAATCGGCTACCTCAAGGAGATCCTGCGGCATGCCCGGGAGCTGGGCTCGCCATATGTGGTCTCGGAGACCGGCACGTTCAACATGAAGAGCGACTGGGTGCACGACCCGAAGAACAAGACCCGGGCCGGCTACGAGGACGCGCTCACGGTGATTACGGAGATCGTCAAGGAAGCCTCGGATTGCGGAGCGGTGTTTCTGGTTGAGAACTACGTGAACAATGTCATAGGATCGGTTGCAGAGGTCCAGCGCCTGTTCAGTGATGTGAACCATTCCTCCCTTGGCCTGCTCATGGATCCCACCAACTACTTCGACAACGCGAACATCGATGACATCGACGGAGAGATCAACAGGATTTTCAACGCCCTGGCGGACAGGATCAGGATTGCGCATGCAAAGGACTGCAAGCGGACCAGCAAGGTGGAAGAGAAGCACGTGAAGAACCTGGATGCATCGGAGGCGCACACCTTCCGCGGCGCCGGGGACGTGGAGCTGCCCGCACCCGGGCTGGGATCGTTGAACTATGACCTGTACCTCAGGAGGCTCTCGGAGAAGAGTCCCAACGTCCCGCTCATCGTGGAGCACGTCGACGGGGAAAGCGACATCCCCCGCGCAAAGAGGTTTGTCGACGACAAGCTGAAGCTGCTTGGCGTTTGACGGGTGAATCCCGGAGCTTGCTCGAGAGCCCCATTTCCGTATAATGCGCTGGATGGCTGTGAATCCTCTCGGTGCCTTTTTCCAACGGAAACGCGATGATCTTGCAGCTGTTCTTGCTTCCCAACTGAGACAAGGGGCGTTCGACAACCCCTACACCTTGCACCCTCGGCGCCTTGCGGAGCTGGGCGCTGAAATCGCTGAGAGGTTTTCCCGCTTCATCGATTCACCGAGCCCGGATGACGCTTTTTCATACGGTCAGAGCATCGCACTGGAGGGGGTGGCTGAGAGAACGATGGTCCTCCTGGTGTCCACCATCCATCGTTTCTACGCGGAGCAGCTCGGCACCGACGCGCAACCGGCGGCTGCGTGTTTCGATGCCATGGATTCTTTTACCTCCCCCCTCCTGGAAGGCTTCATGAAAGCCCGGGAGTCGCAGATCTTTTCGGACCAGGAGCAGCTGCGCCGCGCCCTCTCCACGGCCCTGCAAAGCCAGGGTTACGAGCTTCTGATCAAGGACCATGCCATCAGCACCTCGATCAACGGCATCATGCTCACCGACCTCGACGGCAGAGTCACATATGTAAACCCTTCCTTCCTCACGCTCTGGGGGTTCGAGTCTCCCAAGGAGGTGATTGGCGGGCATTTTGAGGATTTCTGGGTCGGCGAAGAAGCAGGGAAGATACTGAAGACGCTCCCCGGGGTTGGCGGGTGGCGCGGAGAGCTTGTGGCCAAACGCAAGGACCAGAGCAACCTCAATGTCGAGCTCTCCGCTTCCCTCATCTGTGACGAGACGGGGCGGGCCGTCGGCATCATGACTTCCTTCATCGATGTCACTGAAAGAAAGAGGCTCCAGACGCAGGTTATCCAGGCGCAGAAGATGGAAGCCCTGGGGCAGCTGGCCAGCGGCATTGCGCACGATTTCAACAACCTTCTTGCCGTCATCAACGGCTATCTGCAGCTGCTGCTGGTCGACGCTCCGCGGGAGAGCGAGCTGCACAGGGACCTGATGCAGGTAACGACCGCAGTGGACAGGGGTACTGCGTTGACCCGTCAGCTGCGGTTTTTCACCAGGCAGGCCGCCGGTGAGCTTCAGATCGTCTCTCTCAACGACATCGTCCGTGAGACTCTGCAGCTTCTCAGGCACACCTTCCCGCCGCAGATCGTCATCGACCTTTCTCTCTCCCCTTCCGTGGTCAACATAGAGGCGGACTCGAACCAGGTGAGCCAGGTCCTTGTCAACCTGTGTGTCAACGCCCGCGACGCAATGATGGATCAGGTGGAGAGGACCGCCGGAGGGAACCTCACCATCGTGACGTCGTTGGTGGAGCTCTCCGACAGTGAGGCGATGAAATACGTGAACGGGCGGCCGGGCAAGTTCGTCAAGCTGCAGGTGCGCGATACGGGCGTGGGGATGCCCCCGGAGCTCCTGGAAAGGCTCTTTGTCCCTTTTGTTACCACGAAGACCGAGCGCAGCGGAACGGGCCTGGGGCTTGCCGTTGTCTACGGCATCGTCGCGGGGCATCACGGCTTTGTCAACGTGGAAAGCGTTGTTGGAAAGGGGTCGATATTCGAAGTATTTCTGCCCAAGAGCGAACGGCAGATCGAGACCACGGCGCGAGATTGGGCTGAGCCCAGCCGCGCGTCAGGGCACGGCACTATCCTGGTGGTGGACGACAATCCCCAGGTGCGTGAAGTGATCATGAGGATGCTCAGGGGCAGCGGCTATACCGCTATTGCCGCGCAGGACGGCAGGGAGGCTTTGACGCGATTTGGGACAGGCGCCGGGATCGACCTGGTGGTGCTGGACATTGTGATGGTGGGCATGGGAGGCCGGGAATGCCTGAAGCTCCTGCGGAAAGCGGACCCCCGGGCGCGCGTGCTCATCGTCACCGGTCACATCACGGATGGCTCCGTCCAGGAGCTTCTTTCAGAGGGCGCTCTTGGCGTAGTGGAGAAGCCCTTCCACCAGCGGACCCTCCTCACGGCAGTGCAGGACGCCCTGGCGAGAGTGAAATAGGGGCGGATCCGGACCCAACAATCCCTGGACAACTTGCAAACCGCATCGCATTTCACAATACTACGTTAGGGGAACTCTGCCGGGACCCAAGGAGCGTACAAAATGGCGACCGAACGCAAGCCCATGTCCGTTGCTGATGCAAGCCAACCTAATGCGGGCCGGATCTATGATTTTCTCCTTGGGGGCAACCACAACTTCGAGATCGATCGGACAGCCGCGCAGGGCCTGCTTCAGGCAGTGCCGTCCATGCCGCAGTGGGTGCGCCTGATCAGATGGTTCCTCAACGAAGCGGTCTACCGCCTGGTCAACGAAGGCTTTACTCACTTCGTGGACTTTGCCTCCGGCCTTCCCACGGTGGATCACATCCATCACGTGGTGCCGCGCAGCTCGGTGGTGATCTACTCCGACATCGACCCGGTCACCGTGAGCTATGCGCAGGACGTCATCAAAGACTACTCCAACGTCGCGTTCGTTGCCTGCGACGCAAGCCGCGCGGAGGAGCTCCTCGGCCTCGACGAGGTGAAAAAGCTGCTTGGATCCGAGCGCAGGGTTGCCTTTGGGTTCAACGGGATCGCCTGGTTCCTGACAGACGAAGAGATCGCGCACACCATGGAGGTGCTGTACAACTGGGCGGGACCGGGATCCAAGTTGTTCCTGTGCGAAACAAACATCGACGTGGTGACCGAGGTTTCGCGCCAGCTCGACGCGTTCTACACGCAGGTGAAGCAGCCGATCTACAGGCGGAGCAGGCAGAGGCTCCAGGAGCTCCTTGGACGCTGGAAGGTGTGCCCGCCGGGACTTCAGGCCCTGGAAGAATGGCTGCCCATCGACAAGAAGAAGACCCAGGAAGCCGCAGTGCGTGAAGGCGGAAACATCATCGGGGGCTTTTTCGAGAAGGTCTGAACGGCCACGCCGAACCCGACACACATCACTGCCGCCGCCCTGCGCCGGGGTTGAAAGCGACATCCTGGGCGGCTGATTGCGACATCCTTCGAGATTCCTGTTGCCGACCCTTTCCCCTGGTTACTATCCTTGGAACACGCGACGCCGGCCGCGGGGCAGCGTCGCGGCGCGTTCTGAGGAGGAACTTGTGCACGGACAGGACCTGACGCAGGGCAGGCTCATGCCGCAGATGTGGTCGCTGGCATGGCCTGTGATGCTTTCGATATTTTTCCAGACCCTGTACAACGCCGTTGACGCGTTCTGGGTCAGCAAGCTCGCCCCGGAAGCCATCGCAGCGGTGAGCATCTCACAGATCACTTTGTTCATCATGGTGTCCCTCAGCATGGGGATCACGGTGGGCTCCGGCGTGCTCATGGCGATGAGCATAGGGCGCAGGGACATCGCAGAGGCTGAGCGCGTCCTTGGCCAGTCATTCCTGCTCTCAGCAATCGCGGGCGTCATCTTCACTGCGATCTCGCTGAGCTTCCGGACGCAGCTCCTGGTTGCCTCTGGTGCCACGGGCTCCATCCTGCCCCTTGCCCTTCAGTATTTCACATGGGTTTCAGGTGGATCCATCCTTGTCTTCCTGATGTTTTCCGTGGTCTTTGCTTTCAGCTCCCAGGGCGACAACAAGACCGTGACTGTCCTGTTCGTCATTTCGACCATCATCAACGCCGCCTTGAACCCCGTCATGATCTTCGGGTGGTTGGGGTTCCCGGCCCTGGGGATCAGCGGCTCCGCGCTGGCGACGCTCCTTGCCCAGCTCATGGTCTTTGTCGCGGGTCTGGTCATCCTGAAGAGGGCCAGAATGATGGTTGCGCTGAAGTGGTCCCGCCTGCGCATCCGGTGGGCGGCGGTACGGGAGGTCCTGAACATCGGTTTCCCCGCCGCGTTGACGAACGTGATCGGGCCTCTTTCCCTGTCTCTACTCACCCTGATCATCTCAAGCAGGTTCCAGGAAGCGGGGGCCATCAGCTTCTCCATCGGGTTCCGCGTGGAGTTCTTTGCCTACCTGCCTGCAATCGGGTTCGGAATAGCCGCGATGGCAATAATGGGCCAGAGCACGGGCGCCAGGAACTTCGACCGTGTGCGGGCAGCCTACCGTTCCGCCCTGGTCTGGGGATTCGGGATTGCAACGTTGTTTGGCCTGCTGGTGGCCGCGTTCAGCAACCAGATCATCGGCGTATTCACCAAAGACCCGCGCGTGAACGAGTATGCGCGCGCGTACTTCCTTACCATCCCCTTCACCTACGGCCTGTATGCAATGATGAATGTGGAGATCAGCTCTCTGCAGGGCATGGGCCGTTCATGGCCGGGGTTCCTGTTGACGTTGATACGGGTCGCGGTTGCAATCCCCGCCGCCTACCTTCTGCTTCATCCCCTGAACCAGCCGTTGCGAGCCGCGTGGATTGCCTTGGCGGGGACGAACCTGATTGTGGCGTTTGCCGGATACTGGTGGGTGCGGGCCACCATCGACAGTCTGGCTGCTCACTCTCCGGTATGGGCGGTTCAACCCTCTGTGGCTGGGGAAGCGGTGCTGGACGGTTCCGAGCCGGTGGAAGAAGAGGCGGTCTCCGGGGACTAGTCAGGTCCGGCCGCCAAGAGCGGTCCCGAGCCTCCTCACCGTCAGTACTTCTTGAGAGAGAGCTGCGCGGGGGTTTCGCTTGCAGAGGTCATCCATTCGTCTTTGCATGATTGCGCGCGGATACAGTTATCGGGTCAGCTCCAGCCCGGGACAGCCGTCGTCAAAGCTGCCGCGATATTCCCGGACCACTGATGTCCGCCCGTATTTCCCCGCGATCGTAACGGCGACGTTGTGAGCATCCGCCGCCGGCCGTCCGGACGGGGTGCCGGCGCTTTCCGTGTAGGAGCGGTCCGTCAGTGACCGCCAGAGCCCCAGGGCCAGCCGGGCGGCTCTCTCGGTGACCTTCTCACGATCCAGGGAGGTCTTAAGATACCGGGAAGCGATCCCGTTGGAATCATACTCGTCCAGGAAGTCACGCATCCGTTCGGTGGCCCTGCCGGCGAGGTCTCTCGTCACGAAGGGCCAACCCCCGTCAAGAGAGGCCCGCTTGAGCACCTCGATCATATCGCCGTTCCAGAGAAGGTCGTTGTACCCGATATATGGTGTGGACAGGTACATCCAGCCCAGAGTTGTGGAATCTGCCGCGCGCTTCAGCTCCGCCAGGCGCCGCGCAAGGACGTCCTTGCGGATGAGCCGCGGCTTCACCGACGGGTCGTTCATATCGCCGCTGGCTATCCACAGGGAGAACATGGGCGCGCTGGCGTACTGCTCATTGAAAGTGGCGTCGTTCTTTTTCGGCCCGGCCTTCCAGAAGCCGGCCGGGAGGGATCCCATCACCTGCGCTGCCGCATCGAAGGAACCGGCGCGCAGAAGGCGCACGCCGCGCATGTACTCCAGGTCTGAAGCCTTGAAGGGAAACCGGGCCGCCCCGGCCGCGCTCTCTGTTTCCGGCGGGGAAGCCAGGAGATGCTCCAGGGCCTGGAGGTCCGAGGGCGTGTCGTACATGTCCAGCATGAACCGGACCGTCTCAGAGTAGCCGGCCACGGTGAACGCCAGAGTCGCTCGGGGCGCATCGCCCTGCGCGAGCCTCCTGAGCCCCAGCGCTCCGAACACCGCCTCCCGGGGGGCCGTGTCACCGTCCTTTGCCATCGTATCCAGCACTGACAGTGCGTCCGGCAGCAGAGACTGCAATTCCCCCTCCGGCCGGCCCCGTGCAAGGGCGGCGAGGAGGCGCTCAACGGCCAGCGCCCCTTTCCCCGGGGCGGAGAACTGCTGCTCCTGGGACCGCGCTTGCTCCAGCACGGCCTGCGCGTCGTCGACGTGTCCAAGGAGAAGCGCCAGATGCGCGGTCCCTGCCTGCCAGAGTCCGGCATTCCATTCTCTGTTCCGCCCAATCACACCGAGCGCGAAGTCGAGAAGCGCCTGCAATTTGCCGTCATCGATTTGCATCGGGCCGGGGCTGGAAGGCGCCGCAACGGACTGGGAAAGGGCTGCCCCGGGGGCCGCATAGCCGGCAAACACCCTCGGAAATCGGACCTCGTCGATCGCCCGAAGCGATCTGATGAAGAGCTTCCCCAGGTGGGGAGAGCCAGGCTCCTCAGCGTCGATGGTCTCCATGTACCGTGTCGTCTCCACGTGTGGATCAAAAAGGGCTCGCACAAAGGCGGCAACCGCCCGCCGATGGCCTGCGGGCAGAGAGTCGGAGAGCGAGTCCCATGCCGGGTCATCGAGGTTCAAGGATCCGAGGGATTCCTCCATTGCGAACTGCAGAGACGGGAACTGGTCCAGGATGGCAAGGTACCACTGGGCCGCCCGGGTCACGTCGCCGAGCTTGAGCGCGGCGCGCGCTGCGTATGACCATGCCTTGAATCTCAAAAGGGATGCTGGTTTGCCGGCGAAAGTACCCTGGTAGATGTCCAGCGCTTTCTGCGGAGAACCGGACTGGGTGGCCGCGCGTAGAACCAGGTAAGCCAGCCGGGCCTGGAGGAACGGAGAAAGTCCCTTGCGGTCCTGCGCGGCAGAAGCATCGCGGAACAGCTCCCGCCATCCGCTGGACAGGTCCTGCTGAGGCTCTTTTGGCGCCCAAGGGTCAGCTGCCGCATCAAGGTTTCCTGCCCGCGTCATCAGCGCAAGATAGCGCTGCACGTCGTCGGACCGGAAGGCGACGTTGCCGGGCACGCGCTGGAGCACCTTCTGCCGGAAGAAGCCGGCCGGGTCATCGTCTGAAAGCATGGAGTGAGCGAGATCGCGGGCGGCCTGCGAGGAGCCAAGCTCCAGGAAAGAAGACCAGTCCCGGGCGTAGGAGTCAAGCTCCGCTTCCCGCTCCGCTTCCCGCCCGTCATAGCGGGCTTGCGTGTCTTCCTCAGTGGAAAGGAGCGGAAGGAAGATCGGATCCCCCGCTTCGGACCACGAGAAGCATGTCAGTTGATCGCTTCCCGCGAATGCCGCTTCTCCGACAAAAGGGCCTGGACCGCACGCGGGGAGCCGGAACACCGCGACCCCTGCGAGCGCCAAGAGCATCGTAAATCGCCTCAATCCTTGCATAGTCTCCTCCGGTGAACGCGTCCATGACGTTGGAATCAAGATGGTAGAGCGCGATCCAACGGGCCTGGGGACGCAGAGCCGAGCAAAGCTTCACGGCCGTCTGGCGCACCGCCTCCGGTCCCGGCCTGTCGATGACAAAGACATCTCCTTTTTCAACAGAGCGCCCTGCAAGGGAACCTCGATCAAGGGCTACAAAGCGATCAGGTCCGACACGCGCAAACCCGGGGCCGGCAAGCTCCGCGATTGCCCGCGCATCGTCGATCAGGCCGATGAGCCGCTCCCCCTCCCATTGGATCACCCAGGCGAACATCGGCAGGGCGGCGTCCAGAGGCAGGGGATAGCTTTTCACCGATGCCAGGTACCCTTCAAGCTCGTCATTGTCCAGGATGGCGGACTTCTCCCCGGCATCGTTCGGGGGAAGGAGGTTGTACGCCATGAGCATGCCGCGATCAACGGGCGGCACTCCGGACAGATTTCGATACTTTACCTGGTGGAGCCGGATGGTTGCGCTCAGGCTCTTTCCCTGAGCGCCAAGGTGTTGCCGGAGGGCTGCAAGAAGAGCGAAGTACGCCGCGCGCGTGGACGCCGTCCAGTCGCAGTCCACCTGCAGCTCTTTCCATGCAGGGCTCCCTGTTCCCCAGACCCGGGAGACTCCTGCAAGGAGTGAGCCGGCGGCTTGTGCCGGCTGGAAACCTGCCGCCGCAAAGATATCGTTTACGACATACACAACGGGAACAATCTCGCGATTTCCTCCATCAGTCCACGACCAACGCTCCGCGACGGAGGAGGTCAGGGCAGGAGAAGCCGCGCCTTTGGACTCCACATCGAACATCCTCACGTAAAGCCTGTCCGCCCCCAACTGGTCCGCGCGGGCTATCTCCTGCAGGGAAGGACCCTGCGCCGTCTTCCAATAGTACACGGCGCGGCGGGCAGGAGGAGAGCAGGAAAGAAGGGTTGGCAGGAGCGCAGCCAGAAAGGCGCCCGGAAGAAGCGAGCGGGACGCCGGCGAAAAAGCCATCGCGCAACGATACCAGAAGAATCGACTTTCTGTCGATGGGAAAACGGCGGGATGACAGTCAGCTGCGGAGCGTACGGCGGCGTGCGTCTCCTGGAGAGAGATGATAGAATGTCGCCATGGGAAGGAAACGCACGGGAAGGCTGTTGATAGTCGTGTCGGTGTGCCTCCTGCTCGCTTCTGTCGCCTACGCCAAGGACCTCGCCGACTACGCTTTTCTGGACCGGACGGAGGCCGAGGTGCTTCAGGAGCTCAATCGCGCTCGCACCTCGCCGGCAGAGTATGTCGCCATTCTCCTCGATTACCGCTCGCACATCCATCATGGCGTCCTCGAATACAAGGGGGAAATCGGCGTCAGGCTCAGTGAGGGCACGAAGGCAGTTGACGAGGCAATTGCCTTTCTCAAGAGACAATCTCCGTTCCGTCCATTCTCGGCTTCCAAAGGACTTTCCCAGGCCGCCAAGGACCAGGCGAAGGATCAGGGCAAGACAGGCGCAACGGGCCACGACGGCTCCGATGGCTCATCGCCTTTCGTGAGAATGAATCGCTATGGGAAGTGGAAGAAAACAGCCGGCGAAAACTGCGCGTACGGTCCGGACAATGCCAGACAGATCGTCATCCAGCTCATCGTGGACGACGGAGTCCCCTCCCGTGGCCATCGCTTGAATATTTTCAATTCAGCTTTTGGAACGGTGGGCATTGCTGTTGGCCCTCACCCCAGGTTCGGCTTTGTGTGCGTCATGGATCTCGCGGGAGATTACGAAGAAAAGTAAGACCTTCATGAAAAGGAGAAAGAGAATGTGCAATCCGGAAGGGAAGTTCATGAAAAGGTTGGAAGTGATTCTGTTCGCGTGCCTGTTCATCGCCCCGGCCGCCTTTGCGGAAGATTCAGCGGACCTCATGGAGCTGGTCAGAACCGGAACACCGGAGCAGGTCCAGGCAGCCATAACTGACGGGGCCGAAGTCAGCGGGAGGGACAGGGACGGCTCGACGCCGCTGATGATTGCCGCAGCGTTCAGCGGGAATCCCGCGGTCATAACAACCTTGCTGGAGGCCGGGGCAAAGCTCGGCGGGCGGAACAAGGACGGCATGACGCCCCTGATGTTCGCGGCAGCGCGCAACCCGAACCTCGAGGTCCTCTCTGCCCTCCTGGAAGCCGGAGCCAACATCAATGACAGGGACGAGGATGGCCAGACACCCTTGCTGTGGGCGTCGGAGCAAAGCAGAAGTCCCGAGGTCATCACCGCAATATTGAAAGCCGGGGCGAAACTTGATGACAAGGACGGGTATGGCATGACGCCCCTGATCAAAGCGGTGCGCTACAACAGCAACGTTGAGGTCACGACGACTTTGCTGTCCGCCGGAGCCGACGTCAATGACAAAGACAATGCAAGGCGGACCTCGCTGATGTACGCATGCGAAAACGGCGGCAACCTTGGGGTCATCACCATCCTGCTGGAGGCAGGTGCGCGGCTTGACGACCAAGACGTGGATGGCAGGACGCCGATGATGTGGGCGGCTGCGAAAACCCGGAACCCTGACGTCATCATGAGGCTTCTGAAGGCAGGGGCAAATGGCGAGCTCAAATCCAGCAACGGCAATACCGCCTTTGACTATTCATCCGGCAACGAGAACCTGAAGGGAACAGATGCGTCCAAAGCGCTGGAGAAAGCGCAGAACTTCTTCGAGTTTGTACGCAGAGGGGCGACAGAGGAGGTGCAGGCCGCAGTAGCCAAAGGCGCGAAGGTCGACTCCCGAGACCAGGATAACTGGACGCCCTTGATGTACGCGGCGGAGCGCAACCTTGAACCCGCTGTCATCACGACTCTGCTGCAGGCAGGGGCCAATGTCAACGACCGGACCCCTGACGGCCGCACGCCCTTGATGCTGGCGGCCAGAAGGAACAGCAACCCTGAGGTCATCATGACCCTGCTCGATGCAGGAGCAAACGGCGAGCTCAAGTCCAGCGACGGGAAGACCGCCTTTGACTATGCTCAGGGCAACGAGAGCTTGAAGACTGCAGACGCGTACGGGGCATTGGAGAAAGCGCAGGCTTTCTTCGAGTTTGTGCGTACCGCGGCGCCCGAGCAGGTGCAGGGGGTCATAGCCAACGGCGCGAAGGTTGACGACCGAGACGAGGATGGCTGGACGCCCTTGATGTACGCGGCGGAGTGCAACCACGACCCCGCTGTCATCACGACATTGTTGAAGGCAGGGGCCAAGGTCAACGATCAGGACCCCAGCGGTTGGACGCCCTTGATGCTGGCTGCGAGAAAGAGCACAAACCCCGAGGTCGTCATGGTTCTGTTGAAAGCAGGGGCAAAGGGCGACCCCAAGTCCAGCACAGGCAGGACGGCCTTTGAGTACGCCACTGACAACGGGAATCTGAAAAGTACTGCCGCATGCAACGCCCTGGAAAAAGCGCAGGACTTCTTTGAGTTTGTGCGCACCGGGACGCCTGAACAGGTGCAAGCGGCCATAACCAAAGGCGCGAAGGTGGACGACAGGGACGAAGATGATTGGACGCCTTTGATGTACGCGGCGCAGCGCAATCAGAACCCCAGGGTCGTCACAATTCTTCTCAAGGCAGGGGCCAAAGTCGACGACCAGAGCCCCGACGGCCGGACGCCTTTGATGCTGGCGGCAAAGGAGAACAAGAACCCTGCCGTCATTATGACTTTGTTGAAGGCCGGGGCGGACGGCACGCTCAAGTCAAACGACGGCAAGACCGCTTTTGATTACGCCGCGGGCAACGAGAAACTGAAGGGTACCGGCGCGTACAAGGCCCTGGCCAAGGCCAGGGTACCTCCCGAAGAGAAAAAAACTCCATGAGGAGTTGTGCTCTGCAGGGAATGTGATACGCTGGGAGCTGATAAGACCCAAGAAGCGCGGAGGCCGTTATGAAGAATGTCCAGTACCTGATTCTTGTCTCCGTTTTTCTCCTGGCGGAATGCGCGTCAACGCCCTCCGTGACCACGACGCCCGCCTCGGCGTCCCAGGAAAAGCCTGCGCAGGTCATCCAACCACCGCCGGCGCAACCAGCGCCGGCCGCGGCCGCGGAGTCAGCGCCGCCAACCCGCCCTGCCACACAGCCCGCCGCGCAGAACCCCGCGGCGCCGCCGTTTTCTCTCTCCGCGGAGGCGCTCGGCATCTATCGTTCTCCCGAAGAGCTCCAGAAGCCGCCAACAAAGGATGAGCTTGCGGTCATTGCATCCGCCAAGACTCTGATCGGGAAGCGGCCGAATGAAAGCGTGAGTGTCAACGGAAAGAGGTTCGTCCTTGACTGTATTGGTACGGTCAGCGCCGTTTTTTATCGGCTCTGGATCGACGTGACCAAGGATTTCGGGCTTTACTCAGGAGACGGGGTGAGCCGGCTGTACAAGACCCTCAAGGAAAGGAATGTGCTGCACACTGACAAGTATCCGCGGCCCGGGGATGTCATCATCTGGGACAACACGTGGGACTCCAAGGGCAACGGGGACCGGATTCATGACCCGAGGACCCACGCAGGCATCGTGCTGGCAGTTGATGAAGACGGCACCATCCATTACGTTCATGAGAACCTCTACAAGGGGGTGGTGATAGAGACGATGAATCTCCTTCATCCCACGGCGGCAAGGGACGAGCAGGGAAAGGTGATCAACACCGGGCTTGCAATTCCCACCAAGTCCGGCGGACCCAGACCTGCTCACTGGTTGTCCGGCGATGTTTTCAACACCTTCGGGGACGTCCTGGGGGTGAAAGACTACTTCTTCGTGGAACAAGCTCAGAGCGAAAAGAGCACCACGGCGGAATCGGCAGAGGTGGCGCTGATCCACGGACACTGACGAGTCGAGTCACTCCGCCATTACGTCAGGGAACAGCCGGCCTTCAAGGTTCTCCAGGCTTCCCCATCCGCACCAGGACCTCGTGCTTCGCAAGGTCACGCGCAAGGGGAATCACGCGGTCCTTCAGGCGCCTGCCGTCCATCTCCATCCATGACACCCCGCGCTCGCAGCCTCCCGGGTTTTCGACATGAATCGCATAGAGCGCCTTGCCATGGCGAAATTGCGCGCGAAACTCTTTCCACCAGCCTGGGATGACCGGATCAATCAGCAGTCGTTTTGCGCGCACCTTCAAGCCAAGGACTTCTTCGACCCAGGCCCGGTACATCCATGCTGCGGAGCCGGTGTACCATGACCAGCCGCCCATGCCGATCCGACCGGGCAGACGATAGACATCAGCCGCGAGCGCATACGGCTCAATCGAGTATCGCCTAGCCGCCTCCGGATCGCGCGACTTCTCGATGGGATTGAGCATCCGCAGCAGCTTTGCCGCACGGGTGCCGTCTCCACGACGCGCCAGGGCCATAGCAAGCCAGAGGGCAGCGTGCGTGTATTGGCCTCCGTTTTCCCGAACCCCGGGCGGGTAGGCCTGGATGTATCCGGGCGAAGGAACGGCTTTGTCAAATGGAGGCGTGAAAAGCAGCACCAGCCCTTCCTCCTCCCGAACGAGCTGGGACCACCCCGACTCCAGGGCCTTGTGAGCTCGATCCATGTCTGCGCCGCCGCTCAAGGAAGCCCAGGACTGCGGAATGGAGTCGATTCGCGCCTCGGTACTTGTCGATGAGCCGAGGAGCGTGCCGTCATCGAAGATCGCCCGAATGTACCAGTCACCGTCCCAGGCCGTGTGCTCGATCCCAGCAATCAGCGATTCCCGCTGCTCCTGGTATTCCCTGCTCGCGCCGGTCAGGCCCAAAGCCTCCGACATTTCAGACATCCCCTTCAGCACATCGACAAGGAACCAGCCCAGCCAGACGCTCTCCCCCCTGCCGCCGGCGCCGACAAGGTTCATTCCGTCATTCCAGTCCCCTGTCCCCATGAGAGGCAGCCCGTGCGGCCCTGCCGTCAGGCCGCGCGCCACCGCGCGCCGGCAGTGCTCGAAGAGCGTCGCGCTCTCTGTCGCGGAGGTCGGGGTGAAGAAAGCCTCCTTCTGATCCTCCCTGAGGGTTGGACCATCGAGGAAGGGAACCGGCGCGCTCAGGATATCTGAATCGCCCGAGACTCGCAGGTAGTGCGCAACGACAAACGGCAGCCACAACATGTCGTCTGAGATTCGTGATCGGATTCCCGCGCCGCTGGGGGGATGCCACCAGTGCTGGACGTCTCCCTCCTTGAACTGCCGGCTCGCCGCCAGGATGATGTGGTCGCGCGCCAGAGAGGGAGAGGCGTAGAGGAGAGCCATGACGTCCTGGAGCTGGTCGCGGAAGCCGAATGCGCCGCCGGATTGGTAGAAAGCCGACCTTCCCCATATCCGGCAGCTCACGCACTGGTACAACAACCACCTGTTGATGAGGAAGTCCACTGCAAGCTCGGGCGTATGCGCTTCCACTGAGCCCAGGAGCCCGTCCCACCACGCCTTTGTCTTTTCCAGGGCGACATCGATCTCCCCGCTTTTTCGAAAGGAGAGAATCAGGGCGCGGGCCGCCTCGGCGGAGTCAGCCTCGCCGAGAAAGCATGCCACCTCTGTCTGCTCCCCAGGGGCCAGCTCGAATGTCATCCGCAGCGCCCCGCAGGGATCCAGCCCCGCACCAGTGCGACCCGAGAGCGATGTCTGCTCCATGGCCGCCGCATGTTGCAGAGAGCTGTTTCTCCCCAGGAAGGAGGTGCGGTCGCCGGTCCAGGACCCCGCGGCGGCGCTGAGCGCCGCGAATGCCACGCGGTCTCCATACTCGGGGTGGAAACGGTTTCGGGCCATCAGCGCCTGGATCTCGTCGTCCCAGCTCGTGACGACATGCATCTGGGATGTCTCGCGGTGCTCGCCGAGCACCCATTCGACATACCAGGTCAGCGAGAGCGTACGGGGCCTTTCGCAGTCGTTTTTCAACCGCAGCCTCTGCAGCTTGACCGGCTGCCCCCCGTCCCGGTCCATCGGCACGAACACCGTCAGCTCCTGGTTGATGCCGTTGCTGTTGTGCTCGAAAACCGAATACCCGGCGCCATGACGGGCGCGATACGCGGTC
This sequence comes from Spirochaetia bacterium, assembly GCA_049515135.1. Lineage (GTDB taxonomy): Bacteria > Spirochaetota > Spirochaetia > SZUA-6 > Fen-1364 > Fen-1364. The sequence continues at coordinate 49,830 of JBEKUJ010000001.1, read as the reverse complement.
TCCTCCCGGATGGGTGACGCCGTCGGCGTCCAGCAGAGGCCGGTCTCCTCGTCCCTGATGTAGAGCGCCTCGGAGGCCGGATCCGTGACGGGATCGTTTGACCAGGCGGTGAGACGGTTCCTTTGGCTGTTCCCGCTCCAGGTGAACCCTGCGCCGCTTTCACTGACAAGGGTCCCGAAGGTCGGATTGGCGATGACATTCACCCAGGGGTCGGGTGTGTGGGTGCCGGCGCCGAGATAGATGGCGTACTCCCGGCCGTCCGGAGTGAAGCCGCCAATGCCGTTGAAGTAGGGCAGCTCCAGGAACGGCAGGGCATTGGACGGATCTTGGGGAGCGCGCTTCCAGGCCGGTCTCTGCAGGGCAGAGGGTGTCTCCCCCGGGATGCCAACCTGCTGTGCCAACGCGCCGCGCGCTCCCACCAGCACAATACTGGCCGCAGCGTGGAGGAGGGTCAGGTCCGCCTCCGTGATCTGGTTCGCCTTGCGCAGAAAAACGCCGCCCGGTTTGTCCCTGCCCGTGTGCACCGAGTGGGCCTGGATCAGTGTTTCGAGCCTCCCGTGCAAGGGCTGCTCGTAGCTGTCGACCTCTTCGGCAAGGATCACCAGATCCGCGGTCAAGCCATGCATGCGCCAGTAGGTATGGGCCTGGAGCATCTGCCCGACCAGGCCCACGTCACGAATCTCGCTGATGGTCACCAGCGCAATGGGCAGGTCGCCCGAGATTCCATACTGCCACAGGCCGGCCTGGCCTTTGACATTTTCCTCGATCCTTTCCGCAGCGCACCGCAGAAGCCGGTTGGGGTACAGCAGGTGGCTTGCAAGCTGCTGAAAGCGGCGCGCATCGTCGGGCTGGATGCGCAGGACACGAAGCTCGAGCTGTGCGGCGGCCCATGCGAAGTCCATGGCCCGGTGGATGGCGTAGGGGTCAGCGTACTTCCCCATGAGGTTCACGACGTGCTCCCGCTTTTCCCCGGCGGCCAGGACAAGAGAAAGCACGACGTGCTGCCCGGGAGCCAGGTTCACGCTCGTCCGCAGGCTGAGGACAGGATCCAATACATACCCTTCGGTGTTATGCGGCTCCTCGACGATGCCCGCCGGGTTTGCAAGGGTCCGTCCCCTCCCAATGAAAGCACGGCGGTCGGTTTCGAACCGCAGCGGCTCCTCCCCGGCGTCTTCGAGGGTGAGGCGGTGAGCCACGTACATCGGCGGGGCATCCTCCGCCCGCGGGCGTCGGACTGCGAGAAGCGAGCGCAGGTGGGGAAGCGCCTCGGTCTGGATGAACAGCTTGTTGAAGGCCGGATGCTGCCTGTCAGCCGCGTGCGGCGCCATGGAGAGCTCGATGTAACTGCTGCATTCCAGGCGGCGAGTGCGCAGGGACCGATTGATCAGCGTGACGCGGCGGATTTCCACGTCGTCTTCCGGCGAGACGACGACCTCGGTCCGTGCCTGGATCCCGTTGTCTGTACGTTTGAACAAGGCCCGGTCAAGCGCGAAGGAAGCTGAGTACGACTCAGCCGGTCCGCCGCAGGGCTGGAAACCGGCGGACCACGTTTCACCCGAGTCAGGCTCGTGGATGTAAAAAAAGGTTCCCCACGAATCCCGCGTCCGGTCCGACCTCCAGCGCGTGATCTCCTCCGCGCCCCACTGGCTGTAGCCGCCGCCGGCGTTGGTGAGCATGACGTTATAGCGGCCATTGCTGAGGAGCTGCGTCTTTGGCGTCCTGGTGTGCGGCGTGTCGAACGTGCTGGTGGAGGGGGCCACCTCTCCGACGCTGTCAGCCGCTTGCGCCTGTTCCCGGGTGGAGATGTGATACAGCGAGGGCAACACCGGGGCTCTCTCATGGAGAAGGGGCTCCACTGCCCGCACGCGTCCATCGGCATGGAACCTTCGGCGTATCACTCCCTCGAGCAGGAAGTTGGCAAGGGAAAGGAAACCCATGCCCTGGTGATGCGCCATGTAGGTCTGGGCGATCACGCCCCGCCCGCCGGCGCGGCCCGGTTGACGGCTGAAATCGATGGCATCGTAGTACCCGTGTCTGGCGAGCAGCCCCAGCGAGGCCAGCCGCCTCAGGTTGCGCATGGTTTCCGCCGGCGCAAAACCGACCGCGAGCAGGGTTGCATAAGGGGCTACGACCACCTTCTGCTCTGTCCAGCGCTTCAATCCCAGCTCGGGCACGCCGAATGCCCTGTACTGATACACCCTGTTGAGATCCAGGTCCGCAAAGGCCGATTCCGAGATTCCCCACGGCACCCTATGCCGCCGCGCATACTCCATCTGGACGGCAACGGCGCTTCGCGCAGCCTCGTCCAGGAGCGTATTCGGGAGCGATCGCTGAAAGATCAACGGCATGAGGTATTCGAACATCGTCCCCGTCCAGCTCAGGAGAACGCGGCGCCGCCCGAGGGATGAATAGGGGCGGCTCAAGGAAAACCAGTGCTCGAAGGGAACATCGCCCCGGGCAATCGCGACAAAGCTGCCCAGCCGCGCTTCGCTGGCAAGCAGATCGTAGAATGCCCCGTCGCGGCGGCCCTCGGACACGTTGTAGCCGATGGAGAACAGCCGGCGCTCGGGATCGTAGAGAAAACGCATGTTGATCTGTTCCGACAAGGCGCGGCAGTCAGTGATGAGCCGTTCGGCAAGACCCAGGATTTCGCCGGCAAGCCAGCGCGATGTCGAGAAGGCCTGCAGCACCGGCTCTATCCAGGCGTGGGTCGAATCCGCGGGCGCCTCATCCCGCATCGCCTGGAGGATGGGAATGCAGCCGACACGCCCGCTTGCAAGGTCCCTGGGCGAAGGGGCGCGCGACAGATCCGCGCGCACCGCTTCCGCCGCCTCCGGACCCAGCGACGCGATCTGCTCCTCCGACTTCCCTGCCAGTATCTCCATCCAGCGGAGATAGCGGTCCGCAAGGTGCCGCCAGGCCGATATCTGCCTCTGCACCTGTCCGGCCCAATACCCGTGTTCCTCTCCCGCGCCGGCAATTGCCGTGATCTCCTCATCCCCCCATCGCAGGAGGCCGAGTGAGTCCACGAAACGGGCCGGCGGGCTCTCCCACCTGCCCAGGAGGGAAGAAAGAGCATGCGAGGAGGAGCTTGACGACCTGTCCCTGCCCAGGATGCGCCGCAGGATTCTCCCTGTGTCCCGCAGGCCGGAAAAGACAGTGCCGCTGAGGACTGGCTCCTGGAGCATCTCTTCAAGCCCATGCTCGAGGGCCCACAAGGCCCCGAGAAGGTTCCCGCTGTCGACGGCAGAAACATAACGCGGTTCGAGAGGAGCCTTGGTCCGCACGTCGTACCAGTTCAGCAGGTGACCTTCGAAGCGTTGCAACCCCTTGATGGTTTCCATGGTGCCAGTCAATTTCTCGACGACCTGATCAACGGTCTGGTACCCGAAATCCCGCGCCGCGAGCAGACTCAGCATCCAGAGAGCGACGTTGGTGGGACTGGTGCGCATCGCAAGCTCGTTCAGCGGGGAGACCTGGCAGTTATCGGGGGGCAGCCAGGAGGTGTCTGCGCTGACGAAATCGTCGAAATAACGCCAGGTCCGGCGCGCAATCTCCCTGAGGAAACGCGCGTCCGCCTGGGGCAGCGCAAGCGGGCGCTCCCGCGCATGCGGTTTGAAGCTCAGGAGCCAGGCGGCGACTGGGGAGAGAAACCACAGAGCCAGCCATGGACCGGCGTTTGCAAGACTCGATGGCATCCAGCGCAGCAGCAGGAATGCCGCGACTGCGCTCGCAACGCTCACCATGCCCATGGACAGCATGAGGCGCCTCCGCCGTCTCGAGCCCGCACCGGGCAGCGCCTGGGTGGAGGTCCACTGGAGCATCCTCCTGTGGGAAATGAAATGGCGGTACCCTGTTCGTATAATCGCATCCAGCGCCAGCCCGGCCTGGTGAGGGAGAAACGAGGCATCCGCGAGCGCCCGCAGCACATCGTGCGCGACGCCGGAGAGGGTGAAGCCCCTGAGCCCCCGTCGGGTGGTCACCATGGTGAAGGGCTGGGCCAGGGGTCGAAACAGCAGCTGCGCCGCGACAACCAGGGTCGCGATCCAGCCCGCGCCCGGGGAGATGATCCAGCACGCCAGGAGCAGACCCACGCTCACAGCCGGCACGAGGCTGCGGCGCAGGTTGTCCAGGAGCTTCCAGCGATCGAAAAGGGAAAGCCAATTCCGTTCGCGGCCCCCCTCGCGCCGCGGAACCCACCCCGAAATCCACTGCGCAATCTGCCAGTCACCGCGAATCCAGCGATGCTGCCGGTCAGCGTACCCGGCGTAGCCCTGGGGGAACTCGTCATAGAGCTCGATGTCGCTGGCCAGCCCCACGCGGACATGGGCCCCCTCTATCAGGTCATGGCTCAACAGGCGCTCTTCGGGGAAACGCCCCGAAAGCGCGCGATCAAAAGCCCGAACGTCATAGATCCCTTTTCCGTAATACGAACCTTCACCGATGAGGTCCTGGTGAACATCGGAAACCGCCCGTGTGTAGGGATCGATGCCCCCCGCATCAGCGAACAGGCGGCTGAAAAGAGAGGCGCTCGCGCTCGGCAGGGAGGGGCTCACGCGCGGCTGTATGATCGTGAAAGTGCCGGCTTCCACCCTTCCTGCCTGATCGAACCGCGGCTGGTTCAGAGGATGCGCGAGAGTCTCGATCAAGCGCCGGGCAGCGCCCGGCGGGAGCTGCGTGTCGCTGTCCAGAGTGATCACGAACCTGACATTCCGCAGCGCGGCGGGATTGCCAACCCGGACCATGCCGGCGGGATCTTCGGGCCGTGAGCCTGCAATCAGCCCGTTCAGCTCTTCCAGCTTGCCCCGCTTGCGCTCCCAGCCGATGAACTTCTGCTCGGATTCGCTCCATGCGCGCTCGCGATGAAAAAGCAGGAAGCGGCCTTCGCCGTGGCGCAGGTTCAGCGCCTCCATGCTCTCCGCCGCCGCCCGGAGAAGCAGCACGTCTTCCTCCCGATGCGCGTGGTCCGCATCGCGGTAGTCCGTGAAGAGGCTGAAGAGGAGGTTCGGTTCCTTGTTGGCAAGGTACCGGACCTCCAGCTTCTCCGCCTCGGCGCGGATCGACTCCACGCTGCCGAGCAGCACGGGCACGACAACCAGTGTCCGAAACTCGTCGGGGACCCCAGAGACCTTGAAATCCATCTTGGGCGTGACTCTCGGCGGAAGGAGCCGAGTGACGAGATAATTGAGAAACTCGAGGACGAGCTGGCTGGCGGGAAGAAGCAGAAGAAACGCCGTCAGAAGCCGCACCTGCGGCGCAAGTCCGCGCGAGCCGGCCAGGGCGATCATGAGAGTGGACAGGATCGTAAGGATGCCAAAGGCCGGAAGGTACACCGCCGTCGCGTGGCGGTAGATCCAGCGCAGGAAGCGGTAGCGCCGACTCTCTCTGCACTGCAGCTGCTGAACGAGCACCCGCCTGTCTTCTCCGATCAGGTACGTGCCGACATGGCGGCGGCGCTCATCACCATCAGGACCCCTGGCCTCCTCCGCTGCAAGCGCGAGCACTCGTTGCGCGACCCCGTCCTCCGTCTGGCCTGATAATCGGGACAGCTCTTCGACTATTCTGCGATAGCGGTCCCGCGTGTCGAAATCCATCCTGGGATAGACGCCTGCGGGGTCCTTTCGAAGCAGCTGTTCCACCCGGCTTGACATCTCGAAGATCTGCCGCCAGTCGAGCAGGGCGAGCTGCCGAAGACTGGCAAATGCGTTGCCGATGGAGATCTGGTCCGTCGCCTGGCGGTTCTGCTCGCGCAGGTTGATCTCGCTCAGGGGCTGGTGGTACGTGCGCTCCAGCCATCCCTGCGCCAGCACCAGCGCCGCTTCCTCGTCGTACAGGTGGTCGACGAGCTGGCCCGCGAAATAGGGGCTCGGGCCGGGTTGTGTGACCGCTACCTCGGCAAGGATGGCGAAGAGCTGGTCAGACCCCCGCCTGTTGGCTCGTATCAGTCTGTTCGCCCAGAAGTCGGCGACCTCCCGCTCACGCAGCTCTGTGGCGGCGCGCAGGGCGAGATTCCGGATGCTCTCGATCAGCGCGATGCGCAGCATCTGGGGAAGGGCCCATAGCTCGCCTATCGTGAGGGGGCAGGCTGACTGATATCCATCGATGAACGCGGAGATGTTCTCTCTGTCCAGGCGCAGCTCCAGCGCGGCCACGAGCTCACAGGCGATGTCGTAGATGCGGGGCAGGCCCGCGGAGCGCCCGCCCTTCAGGCTGGGAAGCTGCCCGCAGAATTGTCGGGGCAGGTTCACCTGGACGTCGCGCGCATTGCCCTCTATGACGTACTCATTGTCGAGAATCCATTCTGCCGTCGGAGGCGTTCCCTGTTCCAGCCGGCCCGCCTGTGTGAGATCCACGCATATCTCGTGGACCTGGCTGCGAGCGTTCTGGAGCTTCGTGAAAAGCTCGGCACCGGTTCGACGCTCGGGATCGAGCAGGTGGTCCAGAGCCAAGCGCGCGGCGCGCTCCCGGAGCTGGGCAGGCAGGAACGGCGCTCGGGGGCTCTGTGCGTCGTTCGCGGGCGTCGCCCGCTTCGGATGCAGGATGAAGACCGCCGGCGGGATATCACCGCCTTCCCGCAGTAGTGAAACAGCGGCGTGCATTGTGTGAACAGGCGCCTGCAGAACGAGGACCGTCTCATCCGACACCAGCCAGCGCGCGTGATCCTTGAGCAGCCTCCTCGCAATCCCAAGTTTCGAACGTCGATTCGACATCCAACCGGCCAGGAGCCCGAGAAAGCCGCCCGCCAGGCCGGTGGGCAGTGTCGGCCACTCCAGGAGGAGCGATGCAGCGACAGATGCGATCCCGAAAATTGCTGCTGCCAGGAAGGCGACGAGCGCGCGACGCGGCGGAAATGGGTCCCGCGCATGCACATCCCCTCCCGCGCCCTTGCGCAGCAAAGCGATGCGGCGGAAGCCCCTCCTTTGCAACGTCCTGAGAGCGTTGCCCCCTTCCTCGCTTTTTGCGAAGTAGGCGGTGAGAATGGCGGTCCGCGTCCGTTCCGCGAAAGCGATGTGGGATGTATCGGGACTAGTGAGCGTGGTCTGCCAACCCTCTCGAGCGGAGGAGTGCCTGATGCAGGGGGAACGTTGTGAATCTGATCACCATGCGATCATACACAAATCGGCGATCCTTGGACACTGCTGCGGCTCCCCTTTGCAGCCCCGGCAGGCGGGTCTTGACTCGGCAACTACTATCTGTTACATTACACAAGAAATGTTCAGTAAGGTTCGCGAAAGAGGGCGTGAGGAATGGCGAAAGAACGGGGGTTGAGCCGGGACCAGGAGAGGCTGCTTGCCGAGCTCGCGGGCATCCGCGACAGGTACCGGCTCGATGTGAAGCAGTTCATACAGTTTGTGACGAGCAGAAGGCTTTTCATCGTCGACGGGCTCGAACAATATGCCAGGTGGCTGGATGAGGGGGGGAACGGCAGGAGGTATTCTCCGGCCACAATCAACAGGAAGATCGCGGCTGCGAAAAACCGGATCCGATATGCATTCCGGCACAGCGGATATGCCGCGGATTTGCGAAAGAAGTATCAGCTGGAGGATGTGCTGAAATCAGTGCGGTTGAAGAAGATTGATTCCTTTCCGGTTCAGCCGGAAAAGCTGCTGAATGTCGACGAAGCCCGGCTGCTCGTCCAACGTACGAAAGACAGCACCGTCAGGTTGATGGCCATGTTTCTTGTCGGCACGGGAGTCAGGGTGTCCGAAATGCTTGGAATACAGCTCTCGGACATCAAAAACGGGAAGGGGGCGTTCGCTGAGGTGAGAGTGATAGGAAAAGGCTCGAAGGAGAGGGCGATCCACGTCAAGAAAGAGCTCATAGAGCGAATCAAGAAGCACTTTCACGGCGCGACCCGCCTGTTCGAGCACCAGGGCAGGCCTTTCAATCGGATATCCGTCACCAACCGCATCAAGCAGGAAGCTCTTCGGACGATTGGAAGGGAAGTGAGCGCACAGCAGTTGCGACACACCTGGGCCGCAATCCAGATTCAGCGGGGAAAAGATATCCAGGCCGTGGCGGCAGTGCTGGGACATACGAACCCGGGGGTGACCGCGCGCATGTATGCACGCACCAGGCTCGCGCCGGAGGAAGCCTTTCTGGACCTGGAAGAGAAGGAGCCGGCCAAGCGTCAAGGGAGGGCGAAATGAAGGATCCTATGACCAACCCCGCTCTGATCTACCTGGCTGATCTTGCGAAGAAAGGCCGCTTTGCGATTCGCGGATCTCTGGACGCGGTGGCCCAGCGGCTCGGGTATATGGATGCAAAGACGGTTCCGTGGCATGAGATGAAAGCGGAACATGTGGCGGCATTGCGGTCGTGGCTTTCCGGAACTTTCGAGCCGGCCACGGCGAATCGTCACCTGTCGGCATTGAAAGGGACCTTGAGGGTGGCATGGCAGCTCGGGCAGATCAGAGGGGGGACGTTCGCAAGGATTCTCAGCGTGAAGGCCGTACGCAAATCTTCAGGGCCCCTCGGCAGGTCGCTGTCACAGCACGATATCTGCGCTCTGGTGGACACCTGCGTGGACGGGACTTTCAAGGGCCGGCGGGACCTGGCAGCTGTTGCCCTTGCCTACTGCGGAGGACTGAGACGTTCAGAGATCGCCGCGCTGGACGCAGATGACGTGAAGGCTGCCGCGGAGGCCTACATGATACGAGTGCGAGGGAAGGGAGGGCAGGAGCGCCTGGTGTCCATCAACAACGGCGGCGCCGAGGCCATCCGCGACTACCTGGCAAAACGAGGGGACGCTCCAGGCGCGCTACTTGGGTCGGTGAGAACGACCGGGGAGCATGATCTCCAGGGCCGCCTGACAGCTGACGGACTTTTTCGGCTATTCAAAGACCGCGCACGGGATGCGGGAATCGCGGATGTCGGCCCGCACGATCTTCGTCGAACGTACGTGTCAGACACGCTCTCGGCCAGCCCTGATGCCCTGACCATTTCGGCCCTCTCGGGCGCCAACGGGGAAAAGGGACACGCGGCGTCGAAATCGGGGTTTCCCTACCGCTCACTCGAAGGATGACAGGCGCGGGCGCGCCATCGTAGTCAGCGGCAGATCAGAGCTCCTTCCCGCTTCACCGTCGGATGGCCGGTTTCAATAGTACTGGACGGTCCGAAACTCGATTTCCACCGCTGCAAAATCCGAATTGCCTGAGCTGCCTGTCAGCTCTTTCGTTGTCTTTTTGATCCAGTTGCCCACCGAGTCGAATTCGTATTCGTATATTCGCTTCCACAGCACGGTCCCGTCCGCGGCGTCTTTTTCAGCTTCGATCTCATTGCCTTTCGAATCATAGGTGACCCTTTTCTCAAGAGAGTTGTCGGCCCTGTACTGGGCAGCGACTTTGAGGCGTCCTTCGCTGTCATAGGTGTATGTGCTTTCCTCAAAGATCGAGCCATCCGGATTGTAGGCCGCCCATTCCCGGACGTGCCCCCGGGTGTCGTAATGGTAAGTCCATTTTCCGACACTTGTGCCATCGGCCGCAACCTCGTCGATCTCCGCTGTGTTGCCGTTTTCATCGTAGGCATACGAGGATTTTTCTCGAAGGGATCCGTCAGGACCCAAAGTGTCGGACTCGGTTCTCTTATCGTTGCTGTACGCGAAGACCAACGTCTCTGAGACGGTGCCGTTTGCCAGGCGGCTTTCGGTTGTCCTGCGCCTGCCGTCGCTGCCGTACGCGTGCACGAAGGTCCAAAGAAGGGCGCCGTTTGCGCTGTAATGCGCCTCCTCGATCTTCGCTCCTTCGGCTGTAAAGCTCATCGTTTCCACCGGCTTCCTTTTAGCCTCGAAGAGTGTTCCCGCCTTCTGGACCAGCTCAGCTCTTTCGATTGTCATGTCCCTTACTTTTCCCTTCAGACCGTCCTCCTCCCAGTCATTTGTCTGGGAAAAGACACCAGTAACCGCTGCAAGTCCGACAACCGCGACGACGATGAGTGTTCTCATATGAGTTGCTCTCGCAATACCAGTATAACGGATTTCGGACTTCGCACCCAAGCCCGGATTCTTGAGAAGCGGGGCCCGCTCCCTCTCGCTATTTTTTTGGGTATTCTGGTACTTTGCTATTTTCAACCCACTTGCTGATAAGCTCTTTGTAGTCCGCGAATACTTTCGGCCGCCTTTTGAGGAACCATGCAGGGTCTGTCACTCTCCGAACGACGTCACGGATCTGACGCAATTTGAGATGCTTTGCTGCTTGGACGCCACTTTTAAGAAGGAGTTGTTCGAATGCATCACAAGACTTCAACAGGGTTGCCCTGATCTCTCGCGCGAATTGTATGACGTCCCTGTCCCCTTCCAGTTTTGGCAAGGCCTTGTTGTGGCTTTCGATTTCAACGGCCGTGCAAGGGAGTAGGGTCGGTTCGCCCGTCTTGATCCATTCGATGTACTCGGAGTTATTCAACTCAATAAAATAATTGACACGTTTTTCGGTCAGCAGAACTTTCCATAGCTGCAAAGCTCGATTCCATCTGCTTGGCGTTGACGCGTCAAAGTCTGAATCATCCGGCTTGACGAACTTATCGAATACCTGCTCGAGGATTTCGCTTCTGATTTGAGTTGCCAAATCGGCCTCTCGCTTGGAAGCGCCCTCGAGGTAGGGCAACTTCGATGTTTCCTTTGCGAAAGCTCTACGTTTGTCCGCGGATAACCACATATGAAGCCTCTGTTTCGCTGACACCCATTCTACAACCTTTGTCAAAGTGCCGGCAACCAAAGCCCGATTGTATCGAGATTCTTGGAATGGGACATGCTTTTCTTTCACAAGAAGTGGTGTTAGACTCTGCCGCATGCCCCCCGAGGAAGAGCTGAAGAAGCTCAACCACCTCATCCACCAGTACGAGACCGTCTATCGGACGACAAAAAGCGACGAGCAGAGGGACCGCGTGGCAAAACAGCTGAAGGAGCTGCGCAGCGCCCGGCAGGCGATTCTTGATGTGAATTTCATCGACATGGAAGCGCTGCAGCAGGCTGAAGCTCTCGAGGAGTTCAAGCATCTGCGCCGGCTTCTTCACGCGGAGAGCCGCCGGTCACCCACGGAGCGGTTGGAGCCCCTGACGCCCGGCCAGGACGAGATCTTCAATCTCATGCTTTATACGCAGTTCTTCAAGAGCGAGCTTCTTCCGATTCTCACGGAAAAGAGGCTGAAGCTCGATTACAAGTTCTCTCTGGACCGCAGTGGCTTCTACACAACGTTCAGTGACTTGACGCGTAAGCTGGACGACTTCCGCAAGGAGAACGCCCGGCTCTCCAGCGGCAATGTCAGCCGTGAGATTGACTTGGAGATTCGCAGGCGTAACGACAAACTCAAACGGCAGACGAAGTCGGACGCGGCGAAGTTTTTCCGTTCGGTCCGGGGCTTCTGCGAGGAGTTGATCGAGGATTCGGACGGAGACGGAGTGAAGTGCCTCAACGGGGGGGAGGAGATCGCTTTCGAGGACATCGAGGGCAAGCGCCTTCTCGAAGGGAGGAGCGTTCGGGACGCTCTCGTCGTGCTTGCGGGCTTTGCATCGGAGGTTGTCGCGTATTTGAAAGTTCCTGAAAACGACAGATAGAAGAGCGAGCACGCGGCCACCGTGCCGCCCTCTGGGCCATCAGTCGCTTTCCCACACCACCTCGCGCCGCGCAGGCTCGATTTCAGCGCCGCGGGGGCCCTTCTCTGTCCCTTCACCGAGATAGGCGTATTGCGCGGCCAGCGCTTCATCGAGTTCTCTCAAGCGGTCATAGGCCCGTTTCATTTCACTGAAGGACTTGAGCTCCCGATTCACCATGGCCAGTGCCAGCTGCACGTGCGGGTTGGTCGGATCGCCCTCCCGAACCCGTTGGTAGCAACCCAAAGCCGCCTTCCAGTCCTCCCGCAGGAAATAGACGTTGCCCAGGTTCAAGAGGGCGGGAAGATACGGGGGATTCTTTGCAAGGATCGTCTTGAATTGCGCCTCAGCTTTTTGAGGATACCCGTAGCGCGCGTAGAACACCCCGAGCCTGTTCATGGCGGAAAGGCTTCCCGCCTTTTGTATTTCGGCCTGGAGACCGGCAACCAGCGGAACGGTTGCCTGGTCGATGTATTTCTGCGATTCCGCGCGATAGGCCGCGAGAACCTGCTCCCATTGCGGCACGGCCATCGGCTCGGCCGCGCCGGGCAGCCCTACCGCCTGGTATTCTTTCCACGCCTCCTGGAGGGGATAGAAACCCGCCTGGCCGCGCGAGCTTTCGGCGTTCCATTCCTTTGCGCCCATCTCCCATGCCGTGGAGAAGCCCTGATGGCGAAGGGTGATTTCAACGGGAACCCAAACGGAGCCGTTGCGCACGAAAGACAGCTGCGCGGGGATGAGAGAGCTCTCGGCCTGATCGGGCGGGATGTCCGCGCTCAGTGCAATGAAGATATGCCCGGGGATGGTGATGAAAGCCGTGTTGATCCCCACCGCCTGGAGAAGGGCGGCGTACAAAATGGAGATGTCGCTGCAATCTCCGGCCCGGTACTGGAGAGTCTCGCGCGGAAACTGGAGGAAATCCACCAGTTCCTTGTTCTTTGAGGTCACGGAATACGGGGACACTGGATTGGGGACGTAGTTGATGCCATAGATATCCAGGGCTTCGTGCAGGGCGATGGCGGCCTCCAAGTTCCTGTTGATGGATCGCGTCTCCCACGTGCGCACCTGGCTGACAATGCTGCGGGCGAACTGCAGGACCGCGGGGTCCTTCGCCGTGACGTATGCTGCTGCCTTGCGATCGTCGTCCCAGGTCATAGCGTTTCTACCCAGTATCTCGACGGTCTCGATCCGCTTCTCCTGGCGGTCCTGCCCGTTGACGCGATAGTCAATCACCAGCTCGGCGCTCACTTTGGTCCCCTCTGTGGTCCCGAGGATGGCGTCCGTGAAGAGGGCGAAAATGTCGACCTGCTCACTCGAGTTCGGGGCGATGAGCCCGGCCACGTCGATCTGCTTCGGATCGTCCATGTAATGCTTGATGAAGAATTGCACCTTGATGTTCGACAAGGGGACGGCGAGCGGGTTGTTGATCACGAGGGTGCCGATGGGATGATCGTCGTAGTGCTTGTAGAAAAGGGAAAGCGCGGGGGGAAAGCGTGCGATGAACTCCACCTGGGGTCTCAGGCTTTCCAGGAGATCCTGACCCGACTGGGCGGACTTGAGCGCCCCGTTGGCTTCGCCATAGTCGAAGGCGGCTTTCCCGGAGACGTCCCGCAGACTGGTCCTGGCGCCCGCCCGCAGGAGCGCGGAGACAACAGCCGGATCTTCACTATCCCGGGCTGCGTACATGAGTGCGGTGCATCCGTCCTTGTCCTGGAGGTTCACCTCGGCGCCCTCTTTCAATAGCACGAATACCGTCTCTGGACTATTTTTGTTGCGCACAGCCTCCATGAGGGCCGTTTCGCCCACATCGTCCCGTGCGTTGACAAGGGCGCCGGCCTGAAGCAGCAGCGAGACCACCTGGGGGTCCAGTGCGTACCAGGCAGCCTGCATGAGCGCGGTATTGCCGACACTGTCGCACTCGTTGACATCCGCGCCAGCTTTCAAAAGCATGGAGACCGCCTCGGGATCCTGCCAGTGCTCGGCCGCAAGGATGAGGGCGGTCTTGCCGGAGACCCTGGTCCGCGGATTGACAGCTGCGCCGGCCTGCAAGAGCTTGTGTATCACCTCCAGGCTTTTGGCATCCTGCGCAGCCCACATGAGGGCCGTCATGCCGTTCTGGTTCTGCGCGTTGACCGCCGCCCCCGCGCCCAGCAAAAGGGTTATGCCCTCGGAGTCGTCCGCGTGAGCGGCTCGCATGAGCGCCGTGTCACCATCCTTCTTCTGCTCGTTGACGTTGGCGCCGACCTGTATCAGCGCAGCAACGACTCTGGTGTTGGGATTGTTCTCAACGGCCACCATGAGCGCGGTCCAGCCGTCGTTGTCCCGGGCGTTGATCTCGGCCCCGGCCCGTACCAGGACCGAGATCACGGCAGGATCCCTGTTCTCCGCCGCGGCCGCCATGAGCAGTGTTCTACCGTACGCGTCCCTGGCGTGCAGGTCGGCGCCCTTCCGCAAATTCTCCTGCAGGACTTTCGCTGAAGCGTTCGCGGCAAGCTGAAACAGGTCGACGTTCTGGGGCCTGACCGTAGCGCAGCCTGCAAAGAGGATCAGCGAAGCCCCGCACAGGATGAGAAGACTACGGCCGACTTTCCATCTTACGTGCTTTCCGCTGTGCGACATTTTCCGCTCCACTTTGGGCCACAGATGCGCGATCTTGGAAGTGGACGCCCGCTCAATTATAGAATACTTTTCCGCCTCGCGCTACAACAGGTCGTCCAGGAGGGCCGCCATCGCGGGGTCACCGCCCGCGGGTGGTGACCAGTCGACGATCACCGCGTCGTATCCCTCCTCGCGCAGAGTCTCGCCGAAATCCCGTACGCCCACGTTGACGAACACAGGCCTTTCTTTGAGGAGCTCTTCAAGCTTCCTGGGCATCAGCGAGCCTCCTTGCGCTGTGCAAGCAACAGCAAGACCTCCAGGCAAAAGGCTGCGGCCTTTGCGTTGCTGGAAAAGACGCACACGCCTGCGCCGGCCAGCGCGGAGACTTGCGACTGCAGACCCTGGGCATCATCATCTGTGCCGCAGACAGAGGCCACCACGCAGAGATGATCGCCCCTGCGGCGCGCAGCCTCCTGAACGCCGCGGACCGACTCCAGAAGATCCCCCACCGGGTCTCGGGAGGAGATAGCCCCAAGGATGAAATCCAGGAGGATGAGGGCGACGGCCGGATCGTTCCCTTCCAGCGAAAGCCTCTGCCTGCGCAGCGTAGCGTCGATCATCGGGTGGGGGCGCCCTTCGACAAACTCCTCAGCGCCCATGTCGATGAGCGTGTTTTCCCGGCTCTCCCGAGGATCAGCGAGATCGAGCATTCCCGGAAGGGGGGAGTTCGAGTGCACCACGAGGCCCGCCTTGTGAAATATGGCCTGCGACTGATAACAGAACGTGCCTCCGGCGAACAGACCGCGGATGTAGCGCTGCCCCGGCCGCATTTTCGACACCTGCCCTGAAGCCATCTCACCGAGGGATTCGGCCTGGCGCGGCAGGCGCTCAGGTACTGCCACTCCGGCAGCCTCGAGGGCCGCATTCACTGCCGCATCGATGGTGGCCGCCGAGTGGACATTCCGCGTGGATTGCGCCGCCCCTGATCCCAGAAGGCAGAGCACGACCGGCTTTGCGCACCTCAGAAGCCGGTCCATCAGCCGCTTCGTTGTTGCCGCCCCGGGCGGCTTCGAGAGAATCGCTATGACCTTCGTCGCCCGATCCGATTCCAGGGCGTCGATTGCGGCCATGGTCGAGATGCCGCCAATTGCGTCCGAGAGATCGCGGCTGCCTGTTCCGATTCCATGAGATATGCCCGAGCCAGCCTGGTGGACCAGGCTTGAGAACTCCTGCATCCCGGTCCCTGTGGAGCCGACGATGCCGATTGGCCCGCGACGGACCGCATTTGCAAACCCGATGCCGGCTCCGCTCAGAAAGGCAGTGCCGCAGTCCGGGCCCATCACGATGAGCCCCTGTTTTTGCGCTTCAGTCTTGAGCGCAAGCTCGTCCTGAACGGAAACGTTGCTGGAAAAGAGGAAAACATTCAGGCCCTCGCTGAGGGCCAGGCGCGCTTCCCGCGCAGCGTATTCCCCTGGAACGGAAATCACCGCGACGCCGCAGTCAGGCCGCAGTGCCACAGCTTCACGCAGGGATCTCGGCTCGGCCGCCGCCGTGCCTTTGCCGGGGAAGCTTGCGGACGCACGCGACAGCCACGAGTCCGGGTCCGCAGCAACGGCGTCCACCGCGGCTTCGTCGCCTTCCAACGCAAGAACGAGGTCGTTGGGACCTGCCGCAGAAAGCTCCCCTGTCTTTCCACTCCCATAGCCAAGCTCGGCAAGGAGCTTCTTGTTCGCCTCGGTGCCCATGACCGCCGACGCATCGCGGATTCCGAGTTGTCCGGCGATCCGCTTCGCTGCCTGCATGAGGAACACGGAGTCGAAGTATCGATTCCTGCGGACGACGACTCTTTTGATCACGCTCACCCGCTCTCAATCCCTGTATTTCTGGGCGAAACGCGTGAGGGCCTTCGTGAAGCATTCCATGGGCGGACGCACGATGCCGCCTCCAATGATCCCGTGGCCTGAGTCCTTGTGCGCTATGGCGGTGTCGATGACCGGCACCGTGTTGGTCTGCACAACCTTGCGGATGTCGATGCCCACGGCAGAGCCCTCGAAGTCAAGCGCCGGCATGAGGTAGTCCGGGCTCCTGCCCACCGAGATGGCGCGCATCTCGCGGCTGAAAGCCAGCGCTTCCTCCGCGGTGCCTCCCGTGAAGGTGAGGATGCCCGGCGCCCCGCCAATGACAAATCCGCCCCAGCCGACCGTCTCGGTGATTGCCGAGTCCCCCATGTCGAGCCCCGCATCCTCCTCTTTCGAGCCCGGAAGGAAGAGTCCGTTGACGCGTGGAGCGGGCGCTGTGAACCACTCCCCATCCAGGCCGCTGACCTGGATGCCGAACTCCGTGCCGTTTCGCGCCATGGCCGTGACAACGCTGCTTGCCTCTACTCCCCGCGCCGGGTCAGCGGAAGCCTTGCCGGCTGCCATGGAAAGACCGAGGAACAGGAACGGGTGGTTTCCAGCGTAATACAGGGTGGACAGCACCTGCTCCTTCGGCAGCCCGCAGTCCACGAGGGCCGGCGCAACCGCGTTGGTAAAGATGCTCGACGATGCAACCACGCGGTTGTGCATCTCGTCTCCCATGAGAAGGGCGCGTGAGATGAGCTGCTTCAGGGGCACTCCGCCCATCTTCCGCACGGCCGCGCGAAGCGCGGGGCCCCAGACGTCGCGCCACTTCTCCAGGGTGGCGAGTGCATCCTTCGAGTAGTCCCCGAACTGCTGGAAGCTTTCCACCTGGCGGCAGTAGGCCCGGTTGCCGAAAGCCTTGTTCTCCACCACCCACACCCACATGTTGCTGGTGATGGTGCCCGCCATCGGGCCGACGGTCGAATGGTGGTGGTTTGGCTCGAAGGAGATCTCTCCCGCCTCTATCTGCTTTTCCGCATCCGAGCGATCCTTTGCCCATCCCTCGAAAATGCACATGCCGATGGCGGCGCCTCTTTGCGCCCCGCACATGCGGCTCCACTGGATGGGAGGCCCCGAGTGGAGGATCAGCTTGTCCCTCATTCCGGGGATCACCTCTGAGGCCGGCGCCACGTCCACAAGCACCGGGTCAGCGGCCGTGATGCGGCGAACGGCCTCTTCGTTCGCCGCGTTGATTTTTTCTTTCAGGCTCATTTCTTACTGGACCTTGCCGACCACTCCTTCGACGTACCACTTGAAGTCGCCCATCTTGTCGCCGCCCCAGCTTTCGCCCGCCTTGATCTGAACCATGCCGGTATTGTCCACGATGGGGCCCGTAAAGGGGTTGAAGCCCCCCGCGACCGTATCCGCGGACTCGCTGACGAGCTTCCTCACATCGGCTGGCACCGAGGGACCGAAGGGTGCAATGGCAACCATTCCGCCCTTCTCGAGGCCCCAGTGCACGGACTGCGCCTTGAAGGTACCGGCCATGACGCTCTTTGCCACCTCGGTGAAGAACGGCGCCCATGTGAAGCCCAGCCCGGTGATCCATCCCTTGGGGGCAAGCGCGCGAGCCTCCACCGACTGGAAGCCGATGGACATGGCGCCCCGGGCTTCCGCGGTCTGGATGACGGTTGCGGGGGAGTCGACGTGCATTGCCACTACATCGCATCCCTGGTCAAGGAGCGCGTTTGTAGCCGCTGCTTCTTTTGCTTTGTCCGACCACCCGCCCGTCACCACGACGGTTGTCTGGGCCTTCGGGTTGACCGACCGGGCGCCCAGCTCGAAGGCGTTCACGTTGCCGACCGCGAAACCGATGGGGATGCCGATGACAAAGCCAAGTTTGTTGCTCTTTGTCATCTTGCCCGCGGCGACTCCCATGGGGTACCAGGCCGTCTGCGTATTGCCGAAATAGTTCCCGAAATTGGCCGACATCATCCACCCGCCCGCGTGGTAGAAATACACGTCGGGGTGCCTCTTGGCCACGTTGAACGCAGGCTCCTGATGCCCGAAGCTCGTCGGGAAAATGAGCTTTGCGCCCTGCTGGATCATGCCTTCCATGACCCTTTCAGCCTCGGCGCTCTCCGGCACGTTCTCCGCCTCCAAAAGCTTGACACCGGGGAGCGTTCCTGCCACCTGGGTCAAGGCATCGTGGAAAGACCTGTTGTACCCATAGTCGTTGACGCTGCCCACGTAGATGGCTCCGATGACGAGCTTTTGGGCATTCGCCGTGAAACCGGGCACGACGATCATGAAAACCGCCAGGATGAGCGCGAGGCTCATACATCCCAGAATCTTTCTCATGTTGAATACCTCCTTCGAACACTCCAAGAGCACGCAGCGCGGCAACGCCACGCCTCATCATACTCCGTTCACTCAGTTCCGTAAAAGGTTCTGCCAAGCCCGGCGGGGGCGGCGTGCCTTCGGGAGCCTCCCCAGGCAAGGAGGACGAGAATGGTCAGCACATAGGGGAGCATGTCGAGGAGGAACGGCGAGATGTCGGCTCCCCGCGCCTGCAGCTGGAGCTGAAGCGCTTCAGCTCCTCCAAACACCAGAGCGCCGGCAATCGCCCGCAGCGGATGCCACTTGGAGAATATCACCAGGGCAATGGCGATGAATCCCCGGCCCGCCGTCATCCCCTCTGCCCACGTAAGGGTCAGCGACAGCGAAAGGTGAGCCCCTGCCAGGCCTCCCAGCAGGCCTCCTGCGAAAAGCGCCTGAAACTGTACCGCCGCCGCATTCCGGCCCGAGGCAAAAGCGGCAGCGGGACTCTCTCCGACCGCGCGCACACCAAGTCCCCATTTCGTTCCGAACAGAAGCCACCACACAAGAACGGCGACAGGCACGACGATCCAAATGAGGAGGTCGTAGTTGAAGAGGGTGGTCGACTTTACCCACGGCAAAACCGCCAGCCAGTGCGGTCTCCACTTCGGAAGACCGGAAATAACGGCGCCCACGAAGGGCCTGCCAACCAGGGCGCTCACCCCGATGCCGAAGAACATCATGGCCAGACCGCTTGCAAGCTGGTTGGCGCGGCGCGTGACCACGAGCCAACCGAAGATCAGATTGCCGACGCCACCGGCCGCCGCAGCGGCCGCCACGCCGAGGTATGCGCTCCCGCTGGCCGCGGTCACGGCGAAACCTGTGGATGCGCCGATGAGAAGGATTCCCTCCAGCCCCAGGTTTACGATGCCGGCGCGTTCCACGACGGTTTCCCCGAGCGTCGCGTACAAAAGGGAAGTCCCCGAGAGGATCGCTCCCGCAAGCACTCCAAGGGCAAGGGGTGTGCTCATCCCGCGGACCTCCGCCGCGTATTCCTGCCAAGCACGATGAACAGCAGCATGGCAAGAAGGATGTTCACGACCGCGTACGGGAGACCCTGGGTGATCTGGAGTATGTCCCCGGCGGAGGTGATGATCGCGAAGAGAAACGACATCAGGATCATCCCCAGGGGCTTGCCGCCTGCGAGCCATGAGATCAGGAATCCCGTGAAGCCGTAGCCCGGAGATAGACCCTGGCGCAGCCTGCCGTGAATGCCCGAGACCTCCCCCATGCCGGCCAGTCCGGCGATTCCTCCGCCGATTGCCAGGGCGATCACGACATAGGTGGCAACGGGGATGCCCAGCCGCAAAGCCGCTTCCGAGTTGCCTCCGATGGCCCGCATCTGGACGCCCCAGCGCGTCCTGTCCATGAGCACCCAGTACAGAAGGAGAGCCGCGAGCGCGAGGAACAGGCCTGCATGGATTCGAGTGTTGAAAAAGGAGGGCAGACGCGCCGCGTCTGGGAAGGCCGCCGACTGGGGATAGGCTGAGCTCTCCGCGCTCCGCCACGGTCCGAAGATGAAGAAGCTGACAATGAGCGGAGCCACGTAATTGAGCAGGAGGGTGGATATCGTCTCGTTGACCAGCTTGTTGGCGCGCAGGAGCCCCGGAATTGCGGCCCACGCAGCCCCGCCTGCGAAACCGAGCAGGGTCACCAGGGGAAGGAGGACCCAGACCGGAAGGCCTGGGAGCAGAAGTGCTCCGGCTGAGGCCAGCCACGCACCCATGTACAACTGGCCCTCTCCGCCCACGTTGATAAGGCCCAGCCGGGAAGGAAGGGCAACGGCAACGGCAGTCAGAAGGAGCGGAATCATGCGGACGATCAGCTCGGAGAATCCGTACGCGTTGGCTAGAGTGTAGTGGAACGTGTCGGCATACCCTCTGAGCGGATCTTTGTCGGCCGCCAGCAGGACCACGGCGAAGACGCCCAGGACGATGACGCAGATTGCAGCGTAGCGCACGGAGGAGGCCAGGATCGGATGCCTCTTCATTGGGGCGCCTCCGGTGATCCTGTCATCAAGCGGCCCACAGTCCCTGCCCGCCAGGCCCCGCGCTCAAACTCCCCGACAACCGCGCCATCGTACATGACAAGAAGGCGGTCGCTCATCTCGGAGAGCTCTTCAAGGTCTTCCGAGATGAGAAGCACTCCTCCGCCTGAATCCCGAGCTCTCCGAAGCAGACCCCGAACCGACTCGGCGCTTCGCACGTCAAGCCCTCGCGTGGGGTAGAGCGCTACGATGAGCCTCGGCTCCTTCGCCATCTCCCGGGCAATCACCACTCGCTGGAGGTTTCCGCCGGAAAGCGCGCGAACAGGCGGGTCCAACAGCGGCATCGGAAAGTCCAGTTTGTGAAACGAGCCGCGCATGTCGGCTTCCAGGCGGAGCCAGTCAACCGCTGCGCCCCTCCAGTATTGCCGACCCGTTCCAAGAACCAGGTTCTCCCGCACTGACATGCCCGGCACCGCCGCCATGACCAGAGGGTCTTCCGGCACGAATGCGACTCCGCTTTCCCGTATGCGTCCGATCGTCCAGCGTGTCGCATCGTGTCCAAAGAGCAGCTTTCTGCCTGCGGAAACAGGCAGGAGGCCAAGGATCAGATCACCCAGCTCCTTTTGTCCGCTGCCGGAGACTCCGGCCACACCGACGATTTCCTCTTCCCCGATCACCAGGTCGATGTCTCTGAGCCGTGTCTCGCTCCCTGATGCGCGTGTGCAGGCGCCGCGAAGCTCGAGGAGCTTCTGTTCTCCACCGCCCGCTGCGCGCGGGGCTGCCACCGCGCCAGACAGGCCGTCGGTGTCACGCTCCCCGAACATCATCGAGACAAGGGTCCCCCCATCTGCCTGTCCGCGTGTCAGCTCACCTGCCACACGCGCCTGGCGCATCACCGTAATTCGGTCCGCACAGGCAATGACCTCGCGCAGCTTGTGAGTGATGAACAGGATCGCATAGCCCTCGGATTTCAGTGCTTCGAAGACTCCAAACAACGCCTCAACCTCGTGGGGCGCCAGGACCTTGGTCGGCTCGTCCAGGATGAGCACCCGTGCGTCCGCCATCAGCAGCTTGAGTATTTCCACCTTCTGCTGGTCCCCCACGGAAAGCTGGCGAACGGGCGCGGCGGGGTCGACGGAGAGGCCGAATCTCTCCGCAAACGGTCGGATGCGCCTGGCTATCACATCTCGACGCACAACAGTAGGAAGGTCGGCCAGGAAAAGCGCAATGTTTTCGGATACGCTCAACGCGGGGATGAGCATGAAGTTCTGAAAAACCATGCCGATCCCCAGCCGCCGGGCATCGCGCGGGGATCGTAGCTCCGTCGGCGTGCCGTTCACGAGGATCATCCCGCTGTCGGGGCGCGTGAAGCCATAGAGGATTTTCGAGAGTGTGCTCTTTCCCGCCCCGTTCTCCCCCAGAAGGGCGTGGATCTCGCCGGCGTACAGGGTGAAATCGACTCTGTCGTTGGCCTGGACGCTGCCGTATCGCTTGACGATCTGGCGCGCTTCAATCAACGGGGTCCCAGCCGTGCTGCTCATCGGCGGAAGGAGTTTACCCTAGAACCGGGGAGCGATCAATGAAACCCAGCCTCTTGGGCAGGGAGCGCAAGCCGGAGTGGCTTCTGCGGGCCGGCCGTGTTACCATGGGCCGAGAGAAGGCACGTGCCAGGCAAAACTATGGAGCCTGCGCGCCATCTTGCGGCGCATGCGCAAGGACAGTTCATCTGCGAGGCCTGGACAGGGACGGTCCTCACCGTTCACGCGCGTGCCGTCAACATCCTTCGTGCGGATGGGCTTGTCGTGTCTCTGGTTGCGGATATGGATTCCATGACAGGATTGGGCGTATGCGTCCCCGGTTTGTTCGAGGAGCCTCCCGAAGCAGCAGCAGTGGGTCGGGAGGTTGTGCGCGATGGGCAGTGGATTGAAGTTGCCGAGTTCGCTCGTCTTGACCTTTCGAAAAGCCGGATGTGGAAAAGCACAATTGACGACGCCCTGATTCGTGAGGTTCCCGCCGCGCGTATCGCGCAAGTTCGCGATGCCCTTCTGCTGTACGGGAAAACCGGCGGACTGCTGGGCATCCTCTCGCCGGAGAGGGCGACAAATCCATTCGTGGAAAAGGCACGGAAGGCCCTTGTAGACCGGCGCCTGGAGGCCCTGGTCGGCCTGGGCCCCGGACTGACTCCTGCAGGGGATGATTTCCTTGTCGGTGCTCTCATGGCATTCCCGTGCAAGCCGCGCGGCGAACTTCTCCGGGCTGCCTGGCCATGGACCACCCCGGCAGGAAGGACGCTCCTCTGGATGGCCCTCAGGCGGTCATTCCCTGCCTACCTTGTTGCTTTGGCCGACTGCATTGTTTGTTCCAACTCACCGGAAGCGATCAGCGAAGCTGTTCGCGTTGCATGCGCACACGGGGAAACCTCAGGCTCTGATGCGCTGGCGGGGTTCTGTTGGGCGCGTCTGAACCTGAATCGGACTCGGTTGCGTCCGGACGCCGTCCGGTGCAGACTGAAGGCATGGCAGTGAGAATCGTCATTGAAGGGCAGGGGTGGAGCATGGAGGCCGAGCTGTCAGATGATCCCGCGGCGCGAAAGGTCGCCGAAGCGCTGCCGCTCAGCGCGCACATGTCGCGGTGGGGAGACGAGTACTACGGTAGCGTGGATCTCGACATTCCTGAAGACGCCACGGGCAGAGAGCTCATGACGGTCGGGGAGATCGCCTACTGGCCTCCGGGCAAGGCGCTGTGCATCTTTTTCGGTCGGACGCCGGTGAGCACGGACGAGAGACCGAGGGCGGCATCGGCTGTCCTCCCCGTGGGCCGGGTGACCGAGGGGGTCTCCAGCCTGAAAGGCCTGGGCAAGAGCGCGCGGATGAGTTTCCGCAAGGCCTGAAAAAGGCTTTCACGGCCGCGGGCTGCGGCCTTTGGATTCACCGGCCGGAGCCGAAGAGCGCCGGGTCAAACATGTAGCTCAGGGAAGACGGATCAAGAATCATTCGATCGAGATCGAGTGCCGGGTTGTCTATGGATTCCGCACAATACAGCAGAGGTCCTCGCGTGACCGAGATCCGCCCAAGATCGGAGAAAACGCGATGATCTGCACAAAGCGGCGTAATATCCATCGCAAGCTCCAATTTGACAGTTGAACATCCTTTTGCAAGCTCAAGGTCGAGATACTCAGCTTGTGTGAAGCGGCTTGCGTTGAAAAGCCTCGCATGTCGCCGCAGGAGACCATAGCGCTCTGAGTTGTTCACAAGGACCCGGCCGTGCTGGGCCCATCCCGGCAATCGAAGGCGAAGTCGCAAGGTTATCGGGCTTTCGACGTTGATCTGAACAACCCCTTCCCACGGGAAGCCTGACTCGATCGCAAGAATAACGCCATTTGAAAGAGTGATGCGGCAACTGGGGTACTGGTCAATGCACAATCCTGACTCGTTTTCCGAGCCTACAAGACGGTCGATTTCAGCCCAAAGACGGGAGATGTTCGAGGGGCAGCACGCTGTTCGGAACCATGATTGACGCTCCAGCGTGCCGTCAGAAGACAGAGGGTTGCGGTAGAAGTAACGGTCGCCAGAAAAAGAGATGCCCACCGCAGCGGCGTTGAACAGCAGCCACTCAATGAGATCGGAATATCGCACATCTCCTGTTGCAAGCGACATCTCTCTATTCCACATGACACACCCGATGGCGGCGCACGTTTCGGAATATGAATATCGGTTATCCAGCTCAAACGACCGTCCGAAGCCCTCTATCACGGGAAGAGCGCCGACGCCGCCGCTCACATACATTTTTTGATCGACGATTGCGTCCCAGGAGTTTGTCATCCATCCCAGAAGGTCAGGCATCGACTCCTCGCGACACAGCATGGCGGCGGCGGTCGCTTGATACATCCAGCGTACGCAGTGGCCGCGCGGCTCGCGCTGCTCTGGCAAAGGCCGATCCTGCTGCTGGTATGCTCCGCTCAGAAATGAAGCAACGGAACGGAACATGATGAACGGCGGTTCACGCCCGGTGAGGTTCTCGCCGAACTCGAAACCCAACTCGCCCCTTTTCCGGCTTTGACGGCTTGCAGCCCGGGAGCGCGAAATCTGGGAGACAACCTGGGAAAGGAAGTGGAGCCAGAAATGGCCGATACGTCCCCGCCGACAAAGGAGATTTCGGGCCGCCTCGAGGTACTCGCGCTTGTGCGTGACGCGGTAGAGTCTGATGAGAGCGAGCTCAATTTCCTGGTGGCCACTCGTGCGCTCTGGACCTCCATTTTTGAACTCACGAACGATGAGATCAGCCGCCTTCTCTGCCACCCGCAGAAGTTCCGTTTTGCCCGTCGCCTCGAAGTGAGAGACGCCCGCTTCGATGAGATGGCCGTGACAGTAAAGCTCATGTTCGATCTGGAGGTTTTTCCACCGCGTGCCAGGGAAATGGATCTGGTTATAGGTGAACAGGTAGCCGTCGGGTTCCTGGCATCGGGCTATAAGGGCAATGTATTCATTCAAAAGGGCATCGAGCCTGGCAGATGGCGTGGAACGGAGGATGCGGCTCGCAGCGTCAGCCCATTTATGCAGGTCGGAGTCAGTATAGAAGAAGCCCGCCCGGGTTCCAGCTTGGAGGCCGGCAGCAATTCGAAAGTTGCGAATTGTACCGCAGCGTTCGTATTGTTCCCACTGGTAGATGATTGCACGATCCTTGTTCAACGCTCTCCGCTCGGCCCAAAAGCCTTTGTCTATGGAAACTGCCGTTGAATGCATTTCTCTCCACCCCATGTCTGCCTCCGAATGAAAGAGAATCGAGTACGGTCCCCGATGATACACGAAGAGGCCGTCTTTCCGGCGCGTGAAACGAATGCGTGGCAACGCGCCGCATTAGGCAGGAGGAACGCCATGCGAGATCAGATGTCCATGGGCATTGACAGACAAAAATACCATCATATAATCAGGGTCGAATAGTTGACGGGTTCAAGAGATCATAAATGTCAGCGGAAACCCTTGGGCACACTTTCGTGTGCTACAAAGATCAATACGATCTTACACAGGACGTCGCGGCTCAACTGCAGCCTTCAACCGGGGCGTCTTCCCCAGTGGTCATGCCGGCAGCTCGGCGTGGCAAACTGGGGAGCAGCTCGGCGTGGCTGATTCTCGTCAAGTGCCCGAATGACGATGTCCTCAATGTATTCTCCAGCTCCATGGCGGAGCATGCAACGGCGGACAAGATCGAGGGCGCCCCGCCGCAGCCGCATGACGAGTACCTGAGCGATGCAGCGAATGAGATCTCGCCCGCGAAATCTCTCAGCCACGCCAGCGATTCCGCCAAGTATGTCGTCCAGAACATTTCAATCGTTTCAGTGGTGCTCGGGGGGCTTGGCCTTTTGACTAACTTTGCCGGCGGTTATGGCAAGCATCCGTTTCTTTTTGGCGTTCTAGTCCTGGCGGCAGCTGCCGCGCTTGCCCTGGCGGTCTGGGCATTATTTCCACGGGTAGAGACCATCGACAATGCCAACAACCTCCTGACCGTGCAGAAGGTCTTTGTAAGCGCGATCTGGCACAGAGCATGGTTCGCTCGCGCTGCGACGGGGGCCTTGCTCTTTGCGCTGATTTGGGCAATCGTAGTGTTCTTCTACGTAAGCAATAGCCATCAACCTGCTGCGACAATCACTACAACGATGGATACCTCAGGGCAGCGACCTGCTTTGGACATAGCAGCGGACTTGAGCGATCTCCCAGACGACTCCGCGCCGGCCCTGACCGTTGTTGGCTTTCAGAGCTCACAACAGAAAGATGTTGCCTCTTGGCTCGGCGTCCTGTCCTTGAACACGCGCACGGCCAAGATCCAGGGAAAGGTAGTCAACGTCACTGACTACGACTCACTCCTCATTCGCGCCTACGCGAAACCGGGTGAGCGGCCATTCCAAAGCTCCACCTACTATGTCGCGTCCCCGCATGATCCAACCGCCGTCATCACCACAATGTGGGACCAGAGCAACGATAAACCCGTTCTGGACGTCGCCGTTCGATATGAAAGATCTCAGGGAAACATCTGATCCAAGGGTCACAGTCTCAGGGTTGAATCACAGGCAGACGACGACAATCTCATCATGGGAGGGAGCCAAATCCAAGACGGGCGCGGCAAGAGTCGAAGAGAAGCTGAGTCTGCTCTCCGGCTACGAAACGTTTCAGATTGATGTTTCCGTTGTCGAGAACGGGGCAACGAAGACGATCGCCACCGCGAGCTTCACGCAGCCTGTCCGGCGCCCGTAGAGATCTAAGTGATGGTGGGCGTATCGATAGTGAGCCTCCCCTAGTAGTAGGTTCTGAGCAGGCGGCTGCGAGAAGGATGTCTGAGGTGTTTGATTGCTTTCTTCTCGATCTGGCGGATCCTTTCCTTTGTGAGTTTATATTTGCCACCAACGGCTCTTAGAGTACTAGACCCCTTGCCATTCAGTCCGAATCGACATTGGAGAACCTCGGATTCTCTTTGCGTTAGGAATCTCAAGACGCGGTTGATATCGTCACGGAGGGAGCCTTCTATGAGAATCTCCTCCGGCTGGCTGCTGCGTTTGTCCTCGACGAAGTCCTCGAGGGGCGAGAAATCATTCTCAAAGCCAGCGGGGGACTGGAGGGACAGCAAATCACGGGAAATATTCAACAGCTCCGCTACGCTATCGCTGTCGGTGTGAAGTCTCCGCGCGATCGTTTCTGCCTCCGACTTCGAGCACATCTCTCCTCCTTGAAGGTCTTCGCGTACCTTCAGGATTTGTAGAAGCTCATAAGCCTTGTGCAGTGGTAGACGGATCATGCGAGATTTTTCGCAGATAGCTCTCAGGATTGTTTGGCGAATCCACCACACGGCATAGGAGATGAAGCGGTAGCCCTTCTCCGGGTCGAAACGTTCCAGAGCCATTACAAGCCCGACGTTGCCTTCACTGACAAGGTCCTCAAAGGGAAGACTACGCGTGTGAAAGTTTTTTGCGACGTTCACGACAAACCTCAGGTTAGCCTGGATAAGCTTCTCCCTCGCAAGCCGGTCGCCTCTTTTTGCGCGGCGAGCGAGAGAATCCTCTTCCGCCCGGGAAAGAAGGGGGATCCTGTTGATTTCCCTATAATAGGTGGCAAGAACATTCTCGTCAGTCCTTCTGGTCCTTTTGTCGCTGCCGTCCATAGTGGCTGCCATGGTAGCCGCGCAAGATTGCAGTCAGATTGCGGCTACGTTAAATCTTCTTAACGGGGTGAAAGGCATCTGCAGAGATACGTACCCGTGCTGGCTATCAAGACGCGACGTGCGCAAAAGCAGTAAATTGTGCCAGAAGCAGAGAATGCAATGCAAAAAACTGGAGCCCTTGCGATAGCCTTCGGTAGTGTTATTGCGCTGGCAGTCTATGCTCAGACCAATAGTCTGTTGGAGCTTGTGAAGACGGCAACAGAACAACAAGTGCAGGAAGCAATCCGGAAAGGAGCCGATTTTAGCATACGTGATAACTACGGCCGGACATTATTGATGTACGCGGCAATGTGCAACGCAGACTCTGCGGTGACCAGCCTGGTTTTAAAGGCAGGGGCCGACCCCAACGCACGGGACAACTTTGGCTGGACAGTCTTAATGTTGGCGGCCTCAAGCAACCCGAACCCGGAGGTGATTTCCACTCTTCTGCAAGCTGGAGCCAATCCAAATGCGCGAGACAGATACGGTCAAACCCCGCTGATGTTGGCGGCCCGTGCATATCAGGACCTTGGAGTGATTTCCGCTCTTCTACAAGCTGGAGCCGATCTCAACACACGAGACAGATATGGGTTGACTCCGACTATGTACGCCGCCTGCTACAACCCGAGTTCGGACGTGGTCTTAGCTCTTGTGAAGTCGGGAGCTGATCTCAACGCTCGAGACCGGGAGGGTCTGACCGCTTTGATGCTGGCGGCCTGGCACAACCAGAACCCCGAGGTTGTCTCGGTGCTTCTGAATGCGGGAGCGGATGGGAAGCTCAAGTCTTTTGAGGATAAGACAGCGTTTGACTACGCTCAACAAAACAAGAAGATGAACGGAACCAGGCAATACCAAGAGTTGAACGGCGCGCAGTGAATCGCCATTCTGACACGCCGTCTGATTCGACGACTGTCCGATAACTCTTCCAGGTTTTTTCAGCCTCCCCCCGTTAGGCGGCGGCTCGCAAAACAGGATGATGCTCACTTGGATCTTCGGAAGGAGGTCCAGCTGGTACGTAGTCCCGCGTCTCCCGACAATCCAGATCTTGTTATGATGGCCTCGATCTTCTGTGCTCGGGATGTCGATTCTAGGATTCTGTGATATTCTTACGACAAGGAGAGCAGCACACGCGGAAAAGCGGTTTCCGCATCACTCGGGTGACACTCGTCCAGAAGAAAGGAGGGATAGCTACAGAAACACTGGCCGAAGAGGGCAAGGTAGGGATTGTGCCCTCCATCGAGGGAGGTGATCGGGATGGTCAATGAAATTGGCGAAACGGCTGGAGAAATCTGGTCGGCCTTGGTTGAAGAAAATAAGCCGATGACTTTCAGCCTGCTCAAAAAGAAGACCAAGCTGCCGGAAGATCTGCTGTACATGGGAATAGGCTGGTTGGCACGCGAGGACAAACTGCAATTTTCCGGTGCGTCAGAGAACATGGAGTTTTCGCTCAAATAGCCGAGACGGTTCATTTCACGGCTCTGCAACGCCCAGGCGGCCTCCCGGTGCCTTGAAACCGAAACATGGGAGGTTCTCATGGCCTGTCCAGTATCTCTCGAACCTTGATCAGGAACTCAAGAGAACTGAAAGGCTTCTGCAAGTAGTTCACTCCCGCCTCAAGAATCCCATGATGCGAAATGACATTCGCGGTGTACCCCGAGACATAGAGGACTCTCATATCAGGGCAAATCTCCCTCAGCTTGAGTGACAGCTCCTTTCCGCTCATTCGTGGCATCACGACATCAGTAATCAACAGCTCGACTGCGATGTTGCGCGTCGCGACATCAGTCAAGGCCTCTTCTCCTCCCGACGCCTCCACGACGACGTATCCTGCCTCCTCAAGTGCGATCCTTGCAACACTTCGGACCGCTGAATCATCGTCTACGAGAAGTATTGTCTCTGTTCCCCTTGGGGCGATCGTGATCGACACTGCGTCCGGGAGTTTGTCGGCTTCCTCGAGGGTCAGTGGGAGATAGATTGTGAAGGTCGTTCCTCTGCCAGGCTCGCTGTAACAGTTGATGTAGCCCTCGCTCTGTTTGACGATTCCGTACACGGTTGACAGTCCCAGACCGGTCCCCTTCCCTTTCTCCTTGGTGGTGAAGAATGGCTCATAGATATGCGAAATGGTTTCCTGGTCCATCCCGATTCCCGTGTCGCTCACAGCGATGCGAACATACCGCCCAGCCTTCGCCCCAGGGTGATCGTGAACGTAGCCTTCATCGAATGTTCGATTTGTAGTCTCTATGGTGAGCTTCCCACCCGACGGCATGGCATCCCGTGCGTTGACGGCGAGGTTCAGGAGGACCTGCTCCATCTGCCCAGGGTCTGCCAAAAAGTTACCTGTGTTGGGATCGATGAAACTTCGCAGCTCGACATCCTCCCCTATGACCCTCTCGAGCATTTTCTGCATGGAGTGAACGATGTCCTTCGTATTGACTATTTGAGGTTTCAAGATCTGATTGCGGCTGAATGCCAGAAGCTGCGCGGTAAGCGCCGCAGCCCTGTGCGCTGCCTTTGTGATCTCTGCCACAAACTTCAGATTCTCTTCGGGCAGTCTCAGTTTGAGCACCTCACAGTAGCCGGTGATGACCTGAAGAACATTGTTGAAGTCGTGCGCGACCCCTCCCGTCAGTTGACCGATCGCCTCCATCTTTTGAGCCTGATTGAGTCGTTGCGCCAGGGTTTTTTCTTCTGTCACGTCTCTGCCATACAGGTTGATGTACCCCGCTGTGGCAATCGGAACAATTGTAATGGCGTATGTCTTCGTGGCCTCACGAATCTCAAACTCCTGCTTTTCCCCCGATTCCCATGCGTGAGTGAGCGCGTGCAAATACTCTACAGGGACCCCAGCGTCACCCCTTCCCGCCCAGGAGGATGTCAGAGGCTCACTGGCTTTGTTTGAATAGATGATCGCCCCGTCCGGCGTGACCCGCATCACAGGGTGGGGGTTTTCGTCGGGGAAGCGTGCGAGACTGAGAATGCGCTCCTCGGCCCGTTTGTGCTCGGTGACATCACGTGAGATGCCAAAGATT
The DNA here is from genome assembly GCA_049515135.1 of Spirochaetia bacterium. Lineage (GTDB taxonomy): Bacteria > Spirochaetota > Spirochaetia > SZUA-6 > Fen-1364 > Fen-1364. Next base: position 19,222 of record JBEKUJ010000001.1, on the reverse strand, counting down.
CCGATGACCTTCCCCTCTTGATCACGCAGGGGCATCTTGGTCGTTAAGACCCATGTATCAGGGCGATTCGGCCACGTCTCCTTTTCTTCCACGTTCAGAATGGGCTCGCCGTGACGAAGGATATGCTGCTCATCTTCGTATGCTTTCTGAGCATGTTCTTCTGAAAAGAAGTCCCTGTCGGTCTTGCCAATCGCCTCTTTGGCATCATGCAAGCCAAACGTTTGCGCGTGTGCCCTGCTGGTGCGAATGAAGCGACTCTCGACATCTTTGAAGTAGATATAGTCAGGGATGTTCTCCATCAGAGCACTGAGAAGACTGCGCTCGAGAGCCAGTTCAGCCTCCCTGAGTTTACGTTCCGTTATGTCATGTGCGATCCCCTGCATTGCTCCGTCGGCGAGCCTTCTTGCGCTCATCTCGACAGGGAAGACAGACCCGTTCTTCCTTTTCATCGGCCGCTCGAAACGCATTTTCTCGCCTGACTTGACCGCATCGAAGCGGGCTTTGCCCGCCTCCCGAAGCTCGTCCGGATAGGTGTCGAGAATGTTCAACTGAAGCAGTTCATCACGCGCGTATCCCAATATCTCACAGATCTCCGTATTCACCATGAGAAAGTTCCCGCCTTCATCCAGAAGAAAGATCCCGTCTGCAGCCTGTTCCAGGAGATCTCGGTAGCGTTGCTCATGTATGCGGAACTTTTCTTCCACCTCGTGGCGCGCTGTGATGTCGCGCGTGATGCCGAGAAGCCCGGTTACCTTGCCACGGGCATCGACAACAGGGACCTTTGTGGTCAGGATCCGTCTCAGCCCGTCAGTCAGTGATTTGGATTCCTCCTTGTTCACCGAACCCTGGCGAGTCTCGATGACAACCTGCTCCTCTGCAAGCACCGCATCCGCCACTTCCCTGGAATAGAAATCGTGGTCTGTCTTGCCAGTAAGCACCGAAGGATCAGACGCACCCATCAGCTCCGCGATGATTTGATTCGCGAAGATGAAGCGGCTTTCCCTGTCCTTCAAGAAGATGCCGTCGGGCAGATTGTCGATCAGCGTGCGCAGCGTCTGCATTTCCCGTTCACGGCTCTTCTTGAGGCGCTCTTTTTGCTTCTTCACCCCTGTTCCCTCCTGGCCCTCGCCATTATAACGTGTAACCCAGGCTGTTACAGGATGGTGATAAAAGCCCCCCAGACCAGGTGGAATGGGGCTGACCTTGACGGCGGCGACAGTGACCTATTGTTACTGCTTGACCCAGCGGCCGCGTAGGGCCTTGGCTTCCCAGAGGGCGTCCATCAGCTCCCAGTGAGGCAGTTCGCAGCGCATTTTCCCTGGGTCAGGCTACGCACCGCGCCTATGCCCAGAACTTTCAGGACGCGAGGGTCCAGATCGCCCTCCCGGTTCGACCTTTCAAGTTCTGATCTTCCATCAATCACAGCTTCATAAGCGTCCCGATCACGTCCTCGGCACTTACGTCATTTTTTCTGAGCTCAGTCACCTTGCGGCCCCGCTCCATGATGACGAACTTATCCACGATGGGATAAATATGGATGATGTTGTGGTCAACGATTATCTCTGACAGGCCTTTCTCCCGCACTGATTCGGCGAATTTCAGCACTTTGTCGGTTTCCTTGAGCGAAAGGGCTGCGGTGGGCTCGTCAAGGAGGAGCAATTTGCCGCTGAACTCCATGCAGCGACCAATGCACAGCGATTGACGTTCACCCCCTGACATGTACTGAACACTCTCGTCGGCCTCCCGTACATGCACCCCAATATCCCACATCATTTCGATGCTTTTTTTCTTCATTTCCTTCTTGTCAAGAACACCGAAGGGACCGAATGATTTGGTCACTTCTCGCCCAAGATAGAAATTCCTCCATAGGTTCATCAGATCCACGACAGCTGTGTTCTGGTAAACGGGCTCTATTCCGGTGGCGCGGCTGTTGCGGGGGGAATCAAACGTTACTCGCTTGCCCTCGAAATAGATTTCCCCCTCGTCCGGCTGGTACACGCCCATCAGGAGGTTGATGATTGTCGATTTGCCAGCTCCATTGTCTCCCACCAGGCCCACAATCTCGCTTTTTCCGACTGTAAAACTGACGTTTGAGAGAGCCTGGACTGCACCAAAAGACTTGCTCAGGTTTCGAACCTCGAGCACGTTTTCTTGGGTCATTTGGAGACTTTGCCTTTTCTTCCGCCAATGACGATGAGATTGATTATGACGACCACAAGGATGATCGCCCCGACGAACGCACGGTACCAGTACGGCGACGCTCCAGCAAGAATGAGACCGCTGTTTACGGAGGATAACAGAAGCACACCAAGAAGAGTCCCGATAATGCTTCCACGACCGCCGGAGAGGAGGCATCCGCCAATGATCCCGGAAGCCATTGCGTCAAACATGAGGTCGAATCCAACCGATGGGTTGACCGAATAGACGCGAGCTGTGGAGATGCAGCCGGCGAAACCAGCGAGTATGGAGCAGATGATGAAGTTTGTCATCTTCACCCGTAATGTATTGATGCCCATCTTTCGCGCGATCGTCTCATTGCCTCCCGTCGCGAATACCCAATTGCCGTACCTGGTGGAAGTGAGCATGAAATGGAAGAAGAACACGATGAGGATCATCCAGACGACCGAGATTCGGAAATCTCCGAATCGCTGAGCGAGCATCGTAAACCAGAGGTTTTCGCCCGACACCTGAGTGATAAAACCACCCGTAATCGCGAGCAACAGTCCGCTCAAGAGCATCATCGTTGCAAGGGTGACAATAAAAGAAGGCAGCTTGAAACGCAGCGTGATCGTCCCGTTGACGAATCCAACCAGGGCCGCAAACGCCATCGCGATAAGAAAGCCAATGAAGACCGGCAGGTGAAGGGCCTGGGCGGATTGTACCATGATTGTCGGCACAAACACGTACACACTACCGACCGAGAGGTCCGTTTCCCCAGATATCTGGAGGAAGGCCATGCCGACCGCGATGATACCCATCTCGGCGGCAACGGTACAAATGCTCCCTATGTTCGCCGGCCAAAGGAACTTGGGCGAGAGTACGTAAAAAAGGGTCCACACGACGATGAGACCGATTGTGACACCGACCTCGGGACGCGTGATCATCTTGTTCAACGAATATCGTTTCAAAATGACTTGCGGCGGATTCGCGCCAGATTCCATACGTTGCTCCACTCTATTTGGTTGCTCGTGAAAGTGTCAACGAGGCGCAGTCGTCGCGGTGAAGCCGGAAAAGACGCCTTACGGCGTATGCCGTAAGGCGTCTCTCGAACGATCACGATCCTCCGGTCGCAGCGAGCTGCTTCTTTACGATGTCGAGGTTGCTTTTGTCGACAAGTGTCGGCCCTGTCGGTGTACCGACCGGGGGGAGCACCCCGAAGGCATTATAGAGGTAGAGCTGTTCGACTGAAATAAAGCCCTGGGCGAACGGTTGCTGGATAACCGTGTAAATGATCGTCCCGGAATCAATGCCGTCCAGCGTTTTCTGATCGACGTCGAAGGTCGCGATCGATACCTTTCCGATCAGTCCCCGGTCTTTCAAAAGCTGCAGGGCCGGGTTGACGCTGACCGGGCCTAGAACGAAGACAACGTTCGTGTCAGGATACTTTGTGAGGTATGCCCCAAGGACGTTGCTTGCGGTTGCCGGATCCGTGGTCAGGTTGAGCTTCTCGATCGGTATATTGTTGGCGGCCATTACCTTCATGATCCCGTTTGCCCGATTTTCGATGGGTGTCGACCCCGGATACATGAGGCCAACGACTGTGCGCACTATCTTCGTTTTTGTGAGGGTCGCCCTCGCGAGGATTTCGCCGGTTGTTCGCTCGTCCTGGCCGACGTATCCAATGTACTTCGTTCTCACGTCATCGGAACGGGTATCCGGCGTGTTATATGCGAGAACGGGGATGCCTTTCGCGATCGCATCGTTGAGGAGCTTGGATTCGGACTCCGGCCACCAGAGACCGCAGATGATGCCATCGGGCTTGGCGGCGATCGCCACTTCGAGCTTGTTTGCCATGCCCGTCGCATTCACCTCGTCACTCGCCAGCCCCAGGTAGTTGAGCTTGACAGGGAAGCTGTCCGCGGCGGCCATCATTCCCTTGTAGACGGTCGCGAAAAACGTATCAACGCCCGGCTGCACTCCGATGGCGTAGAAAGTATACGTTTTTCCCGCCGGTGCCGCGGTCGCGGCGACTGCAACCGCGACAACCAGGAGTGCGGTAAACATGGATCTTCGCATAAAGCCTCCTTAAATAGACTACTGTCAAAGCTGCAAACCTAATGCCAAGTTTTCGTTTGAACGATAAAGAATAATATTATACGTAGCAAAGACTTACGCGCGATGGTGAAAGATGGACGAATCAGGAGAAGAATCAAAAGGGCGAGAATCCCCACTTACGGGGTGATTTCACCCAGCCCGATATTGTATTTTTTCATCCGCCACCGGAGGGTATCGCGAGAAACGCCCAAGATTTTCGCGGCGGCGGTTACATTCCCCGCGCACAATGCCAGGGACTCCTCGATGAGCTTCACTTCGGAGGAAGAGAGACGGTCTTCGCCCTTCGCGGCATGGACTGTCGGTACCCCGAAGATCTCACGCGGCAGATCCGACACTTCGATGCAATCACCCGACGACAGGATGACCGACCGCTCTATAACGTTCCTGAGTTCGCGAACATTCCCAGGCCATTCATATCGCGATAAAGCCTCCCGCGCGGCGTCGGAAATCGCTTTCGGTCGAACGCCGTTCGCGTCCGCGGACTTCTGGAGAAAATGATCGATCATTGGAGGTATGTCCTCCTTTCGGGCGGCAAGCGGAGGGATCGTGATCGTAATCGTGTTGATGCGGTAGTAGAGATCCTCCCTGAACGTGCCGGCCTTCATCAGGGCCTTGAGATCGCGGTTCGTCGAGCACACGATACGCGTTTCAATGTTCACCGGCGTATTGCTTCCCAACGGCTCGAACGACTTATCCTCGATCAATCGAAGCAATTTGGGTTGAACCTCGATCGCCAGGTCGCCTATCTCGTCAAGGAAAAGCATCCCGCCGTCTGCCGCTATAGCCTTTCCGGCAAAGTTAGCGGAAGCCCCGGTAAATGCGCCTTTCCGATAGCCAAAGAGTTCGCTCTCGATGAGGGTGCCGGGTATTGCCGCACAGTTCACCTTGATGAAAGGTTTCTCGGGAGAAAGTGCGTGTATGGCCCTCGCAATTATCTCTTTTCCCGTTCCGCTCTCTCCTAGAATGAGGACAGGTGCGCTCCCCGTGGATATCTTCCGCACGGTCGCCATGATCGCTGTCATTGCGCGGGATCTGTACACGGGTTCGGCGAACCGCCGCGAAATCTGCAACCCGGGCCGGCCCTCGCTCCCCCTCGTTTCAAGCATTCGCCTCACGACGTGGCGTATGATGTCTTTTTTGAATGGCTTGGTTATGTAGTCGACAGCACCCTTCTTTATCATCTGAACGGCGTCAGGGATCGTACCGTACGCGGTGATAAACAAGAGCGGTATTTTCTTCCCGTGCGCGACGAGGTATTCCTGGATACCTTTGCCACCGAGAACAGGCATCTTCATGTCCGAGATGATGAGGTCGATCGCGTTGTCCTGTTCAAGAATATCAATGGCGGTCTTCCCGTTTTCCGCGGTGATGACGCCGAACCCGTCCTCTCGAAAAAGCATTGTGAGAATGTCCCGCGTATCTCCATCGTCATCTACGATAAGAATTCTCTTCACGTCCTATCCTCACAACTCAATGCGTACAGTGCAACCCTGTCCAGGCGTCGATTCAATGTCGAGCGAACCCTCGTGTTTCTCGACGATACGGTGCACGAAAGGGAGACCGAGTCCAGTCCCGGCTTCCCTCGTTGTAAAAAAAAAGTTAAACACATTCTCCCTGGTTTCTTCGTCCATTCCTTTCCCTTGGTCCTGTATCTCGATGTGTAGCCGACCTTTGTCCATTGCCGCGCGGACTTGGACGGACGCATGAGGCGGCGAGCTCTGCAGGGCGTTGAGGAGGAGGTTCGAGAGGGCGGCGTGAATGAGGTTTCGATCGAGGGGATAGCAGACGGTCTGGTCCACCCCGCTTGCATCGATACGTACGTCGTTGAAATCCTTCATCGGCATGTCCTCCATCACGGAGGCAATGAGCTCCCCCACGTGGACGTTTTCTTTTTTAAACATCAAGGGCTTTACATAATCGAGCAGGTTTTTTGCCATGTACTGCAAGGCCTCGATTTTCCGGATAAGCATGGCCGTTATTTTCCCATATTCGTCTTTCCTGGCGGTGACCGAGAAATTATCCTGCAGCATTTCCACCGAAAGCTTCATGACGGTGAGCGGGGTGCTGATCTGATGCGCAAGGCTCGAAGACAGCTCCTTGATCGCGGTGAGCCGTGCGTACATATCGAGGGTTTCGAGTTGTCTCAGGTCAATCGATCCTTTTTCAACGTTCGCGAAAACCCTCCCATTCCGCAGCACCACGAAGCGATCGGCGACCTGGAACACCTCGTCGGCCTTGTGAGTTATGAATACAACCGAAAGTCCATTCTGTTTTGCCTTTCGTACGAGGTTGAGAACGTTGGATGTTTCCTCTTCGGAAAGGGCCGTTGTCGGTTCATCCAGAATCAAAAGGCGAACACCAAAGTAGAGGGCCCTCGCAATCGCGATGGCCTCTTTTTGACCGCCGGAGAGCATTCCAGGGTAATCGTCAAAATAGTCCACACCCCGTATTCGAAGCCGGTCCATCTCCTGACGCAAAATCTCGTTCATCTTCTTTCGGTCGACAAACCTGGGATGCCGCAGTTCCTTTCCGAAGAAAGCAGGGTGTTTGTACGGTTCGCGTCCGAGGAAGAAATTGTGCGCAATGCTCATCGTCTCAATAAGCGACGATCCTTGGTACTTGATTTCGATTCCGGAGCGTTGAGCCTCCTTCGGCGAACGAAAAGAGACCAGATGACCGTCAAGATAAATCCTCCCGTCGTACGGTTTGCAGTTTCCTGTGAGGGTGTTGACTAAGGTTGTTTTTCCGGCACCGTTGTCACCGATGAGTCCGACAATCTCTTTTTTACCTATCTGGAAGTTCACACCGTCAAGCGCAATCACGTTTCCATAGCGGACGCAAATATTCTCCATACGGACAAGGGGAGTTGGCGATGCAATCTGATTCGACTGGTCTTGACGCCCACGCACGACATTTCCCTGAAACGAAACGATGGGAACTATTATAGGAGCGTTCTCTGGGCAAAACAAGAAGATGGCGTCACGTGTTACGGAATCGGTCGCTATCGACTTCCGCAGTCATTGTTCTCGCTGCTGGGCGGCATGGAGTACTCGTACGCTTCGACTCAAGCCCCCACAAGCCTGTCCCCGGCGGTCGTACAGGTTGGGGCAGGGGCACAGATATCTGCGCTATTCCCCATCCTCGGTGTCGTCGTCAACATCCTCGAGCCCTTCGTCGTCATCAATCACCGAATCGAGCATGCTGCAAAAGCCCGCAACACCATCCCGCACATTGGACAACACGCTGGGGATCTCTGTCCCGTCGCCGCTGGAGTCCACAAGATCAACTACCGATGACAGCATGTTGCGAATGATTCTCATAAGGTCCTGTTCGTCCATGATTCCACCCTTTGCTCGAGAAGAGTCCTTCCCCTTCTTGGCTCATTATAGGCGCTTCTGGTCCCCGGGCAAGCCGCGCGGAGGAGGGTATCAGCCGTCCGGGCAGGCTTCCGTCGGACAACGAAGCATAACCTGGCAACTATGTCGGGTTAAGTGTATCTTGGCAAATCGCAGGAACTGACCAAGGAGGGTACCGTGAAAGTGGCCGCGATCTTCGTCGGAATGCCCATATCCGTGACCGTTGCCGACGGGACCTTCGTTACCGGAGGGTCGAAATCTGCTGTGGAGGCCGCGTTTCTTCATTTCGACAATTTCGAGGGAGACGGCCAGGGAAACCTCCGCTACCACGGTGGGAAGGACCGATCTGTTTGCGTTTACATCGCTGAGCATTACGCCTGGTGGAAATCGGCGCACGGCTATGAGATGCAGTACGGCGCTTTCTGCGAGAATCTGACCATAGAAGGCGCGCGGGAGGATGAAGTCTGCATAGGCGACGTATTCCGCGCGGGGCAGGCTGTGGTCCAGATTTCTCTGCCTCGCGATCCTTGCCATACCCTTGACCGGCTCACAGGCATTCCCGACCTCTGGGTTCAAGCGCGGGATTCAGGCAGGCTGGGGTTTCATATGCGCACTTTGGAAGAGGGTCTTGTGAACACCGGGGATGTCTTCGAATTGATACAAAGTCACTCTGATCATATCACTGTTGCAGAAGTGCTTGATCTATACCACGGACGCTCTCAGGATCGTGAGCTTGCCGCGCGCTTGGCGCGGATGAATGAGTTCGCCGCGCAGGGCAAGAGAGATGTTGCCCGGAAGCTCGCTGAGCGGATGTGAGTACGGTGAGGAGGGACGGCCATTGCGCTCACAGATCGACCAGCAAGGCGCAACCGGGTGACGACAGGCACGGTTGGAACGTGGGTTACAGGACTTATTCCTGCGCCCGAGTTGAGATATTCTGTTCATGCCCCTTCCGCTGAGGGATAAACGAGCTATGGAAGATCAAATCGTTGTAGGAGATATCGTGCGGTTCAAGGGCGGCGGATCGCCGATGACTGTTGAGAAGATAGAGGGCGACGAAGCCATCTGTACTTTTTCGATGGGTGGCAAGCAACGCTTGAAGCTTGATGTCCTGGAGAAGGTTCCAGAGGAACATCATTGGTGGGACCAGGGATAGGCAAGTCCTACGAGGGCCCGGCTTGCGCTACGCACGGGCGAGAATAAGGATAACTCCCAGCAGAATTGCCACGAGAGACCCGGCCATCATCATTGGAGTCGCTGGTACACGGCTCGCGACCTGGTTGTGCTCCGTTGGCCTCCTGGTCGAGACAATGGCAACCACGACTGCGCTTGTTAGCGCGGCGACACCTACTGGAATCCAACAAAACCCCGTTGGCGATTTTTTGCCAAGAATGAGGAGCCCGCTGAGCAGCGCAAGAAAGACGGTTGCGCACATGTTTATGAAGTCCAGCCACATCACCTGCAGTGACGCGGATCTCCGCCGGTTTCGAAACAGAGCAGCCAGCAGCGGGTTGAAAGCGAGAGCCCACAGTCGATCAAGGACCAAATGGCCAGGAAATGAAATCAGGAGAACCGCCAGGCAGGCGAGAACAACTGACCAGAGCATTCAATCAGTCCTTGGCAAGCGGGAAATCCTCCGACGGCAGCAGGCTCTGCGGGACCTGCTCATAGCCTGCCATTTTGTTCGTGATCTCGGGCACTTCGTTTTCCACGTACGCTGACAGCCCTTTCACACTCACGTACCCACGCTTCTCAGCGTCCGCCGCCCCGGAGAGCCCCTGCAGAAGTGCATAGGTAAACACCCCATGGTGCTCGTAGCCCTCCAGTGCCACCTCGCTCTTGCTGGAGGCTACAATTGTCGCCCTTCCCACAGCGTGCGTCAGCCGGTCCACCGCCGTCTTCTCCGCAATGCCCCTGCTCGCCGGCGCATTCAAGAACGAGCCCGAGTCGCAGGTGTCGAAGAATAAAAGGCTCTTTTGCGCGCTGATCTCCGTTACGCCCTTCGTGATGTCGTCCTTCGATATCCCCTGCGCCGCAATGCTGGCCGAGTCGGTGTAGCGGAAGTTTACAGGCAGAAAGTAGTACTCCCCGTCCTTATCATACGTCACTCCATGGCCCGCAAAGTACAGTACGAATACGTCATCGGGCTTCACCCTGAGTGCCAGCTGGTCGAAGGCTGCGGCCAGGCCCTCCCTGGTCACCTTCTCATCGTAGAGCGAGGAGACGTGCACGGATTGGTAGAGCCCGCCCTCTTGTTTTTGCAGGGCCGCGGCCAGCGCTGTGGCGTCCTCTACGGGGTATTTCAGCTGCAGATCCCCGTCGCGGTAATGCGTCACCGCTACCGCAAGCATGTACAGATCAGGCTTCGTTACGACCGTCGATTCATAGACCAGCTCCACCGAGGCCCTCCGCGACTCGATGGTGTTGCTTTTGTTGTAGGCCGAGACAGATATGGTATTCGTGCCGCTATACAGGCTCAACAAAGCCTGGTAGACCTGACCGCCCCCCGAGAAGGAGGCCGTCACGACGCTGAGGCCTCGCCCCGTGCCCCCCTCGGAGAGCACCACGGGGGCATCGCCGTTGAACACGGTGACCCTGCCCACCCCGCCACCCTGATCCGTGACACGCATTCGGACCCGCACGTCACGCGTGGTCGAGCTGCCGGCTTGGGGACTTAGGATTTCTATGGTCGGAGGCAGGCCCCCGCTGGCTCCGTACAGAAGACTTGGCAGATCCAGCCCCTTGGTATAGGAGGAAATGTCCTGCCCCGCAGCTTTGGCCGCCACAAGATCAGGGCGGTAGGAGACGCTGTAAACCTGGTCGATGCCGATCACATTCACTCTGTCCACGATGTGAACGAGGTTGTGGGTGGCCCAATCGGTGCCCGCGAAGAAGCCCTCGGGGGTCCAAGCCAGCCACTCGCCGGCGGGAGTGGAAACAGCCGTGTATAGGAGCCTGCCGCTTGCAACGTCCCACAGCTTCAGCGTCTTGTCGAGCGAGCCGGACAGCACCGTCCGACCGTCAGGTGAGAAGGCGACAGAGGTGACACCGTTCGTATGTCCGTCAAAGGTGCGGATCTCTTGGCCGCTCGCCACATCCCACAGCTCCAGCGTACTATCCTCCGAGCCAGAGATTATCGTCCGACCGTCCGGCGAGAAGGCGACAGAGGTGACACTTTTCGTATGTCCGGTGAAGGTGCGAATCTTTCGGCCGCTCGCTGCATCCCACAGTTTCAGCGTCTTGTCGAGCGAGCTGGCGAGCACCATCCGACCGTCAGGTGAGAAAGCGACGGAAGTGACCACGGCTGTGTTGCCGTCAAAGGTGCGGATCTCTCGGCCTCTCGCCGCATCCCACAGCTTCAGCGTCTTGTCGAGCGAGCCGGACAGCACCGTCCGACCGTCAGGTGAGAAGGCGACAGAGGTAACTCGATCCTTCAGCCCCGAGAAAGTACGGATCTCCTTCCCCGTCGTCACGTCCCAAAGCGCCAGTATGTTCGACGAATAAAAGCGATGCAAGCCGGCGAGCACCGTCCGCCCGTCAGGTGAGAAAGCGACTGAGGTGGCAGCGCTGTCTATCTGTTTCCAGATAGTACGGATCTCACGACCGCTTGCGACATCCCACAGCTTCAGCGTGCCGTCCCGTTGGCTGGACAGCAGCATCCGACCGTCAGGCGAAAAAGCGACAGAAGTGACAGTGCTTGTTTCTAACGAGATGCTTCGGATCTGCTCCCCCGTCGCCATGTCCCACAGCTTCAACTTGCCGTCCCAATAGCCCGATAGAACCGTCCGCCCATCAGGTGAGAATGCGACTGAGCTGACGCTGTTGGTATATCCGGCGAAGGTGCGGATCTCCTTCCCTGTTGACACGTCCCAAAGTCTTAGCGTCCAGTCTCTTGAGCCTGACAGCACCGTCCGCCCGTCAGGCGAGAATGCAACCGAGTTTGCAATATTTGAGTGGCCAGAGAAAATGCGAACCCCGCGGCCGCTTGCCACATCCCACAGCTTCAGTGTGTTGTCATCGAGGCTGGACAGCACCATCTGACCGTCAGGCGAGAAAGCGACCGAGGTGACCGCGGCTGTTTTGCCGGCGAAAGTGCGGATCTCCTGGCCGCTCGTCACGTCCCACAGCTCCAGCGCGCCATCCGCTGCGCCGGACAGCGCCGTCCGCCCGTCGGGTGAAAATGCGACTGAGGTGACCTGGTCCCTCTGTCCCGAGAAAGTACGGATCTCCCGGCCGCTTGTCACATCCCACAGCTCTAGCGTGCCATCTTCTGAGCCGGATAGCGCCGTCCGCCCGTCTGGTGAGAATGCGACTGCGATGACTGCGGCCGTGTTGCCGGAAAAGGTGCGGATCTCTTGGCCCGTCGCCACGTCCCACAACTTCAGCGTGCTATCCTCTGAGTCGGAGAGTGCCATCCTGCCATCCGGCGAATACGCGACAGAACTGACACCGTTCGTACCTCCGGGAAAAGTACGGATCTCTTGACCCGTGGCTACGTCCCACAGCTTCAGGGTCCTATCCCTTGAATTGGACAGCACCGTCTGACCATCCGGTGAGAATGCGACTGCGGTGACCGCGGCCGTGTTGCCGGAAAAGGTGCGGATCTCCCTGCCGCTTGCCACATCCCACAGCTTTAATGTGCTGTCATCTGAGCCTGATAGCACCGTCCGCCCATCAGGCGAATACGCCACGGAATTGACAGCGTCCGTGTGCCCGAGATTTACCACAAGATGTGGCCCCGTGGGGGGTAAGGTTGTCCGACGCAAGATCGTTGGAGCCACGATCTGCGGCGCTTCTTCCGGGGTTGGCGGCGTCTGTGCGCAACCAGCGACAAGGATCAGAAAAAGGCTGCAGCAAGCGCTAAGAATGAAATCTCGCGCGATGGCCAAGACGAAAAGTTGATCCAAGTGTTTTTTCATGCCCCGCCCTTTTTCACCTGGGGCTGTAGGTGCCTTGGGCAGGTTGTATTTGACTCAGCCAGCCACAATACTATCACATCCTGCAAGCGCGCACGAAAATGACGGTCGGCGATCCTCCAGCGCGAGCGCACATGAACTCGGGGTGGCGCGGGCGGGCGTCATTTGCCTAGATGGTTCATCATTCCTTGCCCGGCTCCCTTGGCTCATCCCGGCGATTTTCAAAGGACGAGAGCAACGGCTGCAACATATGCCAACTTCTGACAAACTCCTCATCGATGACGGCCTCCTCCCCAGCACGTGCGCTTTTCCTGCTCACGTCTTGAAGGTGCTGGAAAGTCTGGGAAAGCGCCACAAACAGTCCTTCGACATCCACGGCAGATAGGGCTTCGTCAGTGCTCTGCGGACGGAATACGGCCTCCCCTCGTCTGCTTTGCTTCAGGGGATCGAGCTCAGGGGGAAGTCCGAGAGCGGCCTCCGTGGGTTCCCATACCTGGATGGGGTCGCGCAAGCCCTTTATCGGCATCATGCCCAGATTGTTCGCATGAATCCAGTCCGCCACCTTTTCATACACTTCATTCGAAATGCAGGTCGAGCCCCCCATTGCTAACGACTGCAGCCGCGCAGCGATGTTCACCGTATTGCCAAGCACATCGCCGGTCCTCTCGACGACTTCTCCCCAGTGAATCCCGATCCTCACATGGACCCGCTGCCTCTCTGGATGGAAGCGGTTATAACGTCGCAGGGCCTTCTGGACGCGAATGGACGCCAGAACCGCTGAGAGCCGCTCACGGAAGACAAACAAGTGCCCGTCTCCCATCCTCTTGACCAGGGCTCCATCGTGGGCTCCCATGATGGGGAGGAGGAGCCCCTCATATTCTTGGAGTAGAGCGTCGAGCTCCAGCGAGGAAAACTCCTGAGCCTTGATCGAGTAGTTCTGGATGTCAGAGAACAGCACGGCGCACGTAAGTGTCTTCTCTCGTTCGAAACGGTATGTCTCCTTCTCCGAGGAAAGATGAAACACGCGGTCGGCCTCAGCTTGTCCTTCCTGCGTTTCGCTGTCGCCCGCCTTGGTACGCAACGTTCGAACCATGCTGACGAGCAGCTGTTGAGCGCGAGGGTCTGCCGTCATGGGGAGAACCTCCCTAAGAGTCTGCTGGAGCCCCGGATCCTTTTCCCTCAGCAGGGACCAGATGACGGCTATCACTGCCGGCTTCAAGTCGCCGCGCAGGTCTCTCACGACCATGCATTGCTCTGCAGGCCCCATGCGTAAGAGAAGGTCTCGGAGCACGTTCGGAGCATAATCATCTCCGAGGGCGAGCAGACCTGCGGGCACCCGCGCCACAACGCCAAGAGGATCTGAACGGAGGACCCGGTAGAGGAACTCCGTGAGAGACGGTCGGGTTTCCGGGTCGCATTTCCGGGCAATACGGCACAGCAGAGTGATCGCGAGGGTTTTTTTCCATTCGTCGAATCGGTCGTAGACGGCGATCAAGGCGCCGGCAATTCCCGCTTCCGCCTGTGATCCTAGTATTTCTACCAGCTTGGAAGCGACTTCGGGATCCGTTTCGGCGCAGAAAAGTTGGAGAATCGAGCGTAGGAGATCGCCCTCCCCCGACATTTCAACGGATCCAAGGGATTCCAGCAGCGCCAAACGGATGTACCTGTCGTTTTCATGAAGGAGGCTGATGAATATTGTCTCCATCGCCCTGATGTCCATTTCGCTCACGAGCTGGAGGGCAGCAATCGCGAGAATCTTGGCTGCCACCGGCGGAGTCATGCATTCCTGGCATATTGTCAGCGCCGACTGAGGATCGACGCGGTGCAAGGCGAGGAGTGCGAACTCGGCCAGATGGAAGAACTTCATCTTCCGCCCCCACTCCAAGATCGAGAAAACCTTGTCTTTGGCGTCTGCTGGCGGAGACAGCCGCGCAAGCGAGAGGAGCCGTTTCAGGCGGGACATGACCTTGCGCTTTTGCGTGTCCGCGTGCGTCAGATGGCGAAGAAACAGGGCGATGCCCTGACGACCGGGATCCGCTATCAGTGAATACATGATCGAGTATCCCTCGAAATTGCGCGGCTCGAGATTGACGGCTGAGGCCTTCAGAACCTGCGCACCTTCCCGTCTCAAACGGGGAGTCCCCCCGCTCTTGATGGAATCTATGAAAGTCTTCTTTGCCCGCTCGCTGAAATACAGCTCCATGTATTCCTTGGCACTGGCCAGTTGCTGGCCCATCTCATGGGATGTGTCAATATCCGTTTCCACAGCTTTTCGCAAATCGTCGTATGATTCTCCGATCGCGGCCGTCAGCCTCGAGAGAGATGGCAGAGCGAGAGCGGATCGTTCGGCCCGCGCGACTGATTCCATGGAGTCCACAGCCTGCAGCGCCTCCTCCTCCATCGAAGGGTCATCCTCGACGTTTTCCGCCAACAGGGCACACAAGGTGTCGAAATGCGGGATCTGAGTCGCATGGGTTCCGATATGCCGGTAGCACTCTCGACGGATTGCCGGGTTCATGCCTCGAAGGGAATCGAAGAAAATGGCACGATGGGCTTCCGATGTGAGGGGCGCGGCAAGGGAGACCAGAGCGTTTCTCAAGGGCAAAGGCAGGTCTCCATGCGTTTTCCTGCGCGCCGCAAGCAGTGCATCTGCAAGATTCTTATCACGACTTGCTAGCTGGAAAAGCGAGGGAAGGACTGCGGAATGCCGAGCAGCCATGTCGAGAGCGCTTTGCGCTCCTTTCGAGCTTTCGAGCTGCAGGAGCACCTCCAGGGAAGCGGTGGTCTCCGGCTCCACGGACAGGGACCGGGAAATAGCTTCCGCAAGCAGGCGCGTTTCAGGAGCCTGCGGAAAATGGCGCGCGAGCACCCGCAAGACTTCAAGGCTTACTTCCTCCACGGTGCTTGATGTGGCAAGGGAGTGCAGGAGAGGCAATGCCTCGGGACCGCCGATCGCGCCCGCCGCGCGCACAGCCGCGCAGACAATCTGCTGGTCAGGGTGTTGAAAAAGGCGCCCGACATAGAGGAAGCTGCGGCCGTCCCCGATTGCGGCGACTGCCTGAAGAGCCGACAGCACGATCCCCGGGCGAGAGTCGTAGAGGTCGGCGTGGAGAATGTCGAAGGTCCGAGCATCGCGCCCGAATGCCTCGAGGATCCGATGAGTCGTGATGATTGCGTCAATGACCAGCTCGCTGCTCGGCGGAGTGGGTTCCGCCTGCAGTGTCTCAATGGTATCGCTCACTCCTCTATCTCCTGAACCGCTCGAGTCCTTTCGCCGCCTCCAGGCACAGGAGTCATTTACACTAAGTGCCCATACTCTTCTGGCTCATTCTACTCTTCCCCATGAGCTTCGGTAAGCGTGTTGCCCGGGGAGGCGGCACACAGAAGCGAGCGATTTTCGCTTTGCTCGGCGCAGCTTTTGGAGGAACACTGAGCCCAAGACCCACCGCATGGCGCCAAGAGGACTAAAAGTTTATAGTAGACATTGAGGTGAAAGGTTCTCACATGGGTTCACGTACGGCTTTCCAGCGGATTCCAATCTGGTGGCATGCCTTTCGCTACCATTTCGTTCCCCCAAGCTTTCTGCCGGCCATTCTCGGGGCAGTTATCGCCTGGTCGATCACCGGAAGGTTTTCACTGGGATACTTTGTCGTGGTAACGCTCGCCGTCACGCTGAACCACATCGCGCTCAACATGACCGATGACTATTACGACTACAAGCAGTCCGTCGATCGAGCCGCAGGTCATGTCGAGAATCCCTACTCCGGCGGGAGCGGTCTTCTCACCTCAGGCGCGATCAAGCCCAAACTCATGCGCCAGGTATTCCTTTCTCTCTATTTTCTTACCTGTGTCGCGGGAGTTTACCTCACCGTGTTGCGCGGTTGGCCTATCCTGACCTTCGGGCTAGTCGGCGTGCTGTCCGCCTATTTCTATACGGCCCCGCCGGTCTCTTACGCATATCGTGGCTTCGGCGAGGTATCCCAGCTCCTCAACTTCAGCCTGGTAATCGGCTTGGGGGCATATTACGTGCAAGCGCAAGAGCTTTCCTGGGAAGCGGCGCTCGCCGTTCTGCCGCTTGGCCTGATGATGTTCTCCATGATTACTATCAATGAGATTCCCGACTCGGAAGGCGACAGGACGGGAGGAAAGCGAACCCTCGTAGTCCGCTTCGGACGTTCGGCGGGGGTGTGGCTTTATGGAGCCGCGGGGGCGATGGCCTACCTCGCAATCCTAGTCTCGCCGCTTCTGGGTCTGACTAGCTTCTGGACGTATTTGAGCCTGCTTACGTTTCCCTTGTTCGCCCAGGCTTTCTTCCTGCTACGAAGCAACTATCGGGACCCCGCGGCCATGGCTCCCGCGAATATGCTCACTATCCGCGCGCATAACCTGATGGGCATCCTGCTGATTGCGGCCTACATGATCAGAGGGGTCACGGGCGGGCGTCCGGGGGGGCAGATGATTGTTCCTCTTGTCATCTTGCTTATGCTGTATCTCCCTGTAGCGGCGACGATATTTTCCCGGCAAAAACACAGCGGGAAGCCTGCGGATGCGTGAGCGCTATCGGTCTGTGAACCGTGCCTGAAGCGGCTCGCGGACGATCGAGCTCTATGCGGCAGTCTGTAGCAGATTGGGACCGCTCTCAGCGGTCGGAGTCGGTAGTCTGACGCGCGTCCCCGCGAAGCAGGGGGACATCCACGTTGTCGCGTCACAACAGGTTATGAAGCGTCACTGTCTATGCTGCGATCACGAGGGCGAGGGCGAAACCGGCGGACGCGTTGACGAGCACGACCCTGATCCAGTGAGTATCGAGTATCTTCTTCAGCCAGGGGCTTCTGCCGCCTATTGTGTTGTCATTCTCGAGCTTCGCCTGCCATCGAGCCCAGAACGCGGCCGTGAGTGCGATTGCCAGCACGAAGCACGCAAGATTGCCCCAAATGGCCCATGCCGGCGAATCGGCAGGGTGGTACCAGATCAGGAGGATTGAGAGTGCGAAGAACAGCCCGTAAGGGATGAAGATCCAAAATGGTGTCTTGTGCCAGTGGACCGCGTGCACCTTGTTGTAGAAGGCCAGGCAGAGATTGATGATCACGAGGAGTTTTGCATCCATGCCCGCCATTCAACTACGAAGGCCCGCGGAGATCAACTCCGCGCAAGCCCTGCGGCGCCGCACGTGTCCAATCTTTGCGTGGCCTTCGCCTTCCTGTACGGGCCAGATGCGCGGGCACTGTGACGAAGCGCCTGACATGAAGCACACGTGGACGTAGTCTCCCAATGGAGAAAGCGATTTTCCCCACCATGTATCTTCCCCGATTGTGAAATCCGTACTACGCTTACGGCCGGAGGTGCCCTGTGTCGATATTCAAAGAGTTCAAGGGATTCGCCATGCGCGGCAACGTCGTCGACATGGCGGTCGGCATTATCATCGGGGCAGCGTTCGGTCGGATCGTCAGCTCGCTGGTGAACGACGTCATCATGCCGCCGATCGGGCTGCTGCTGGGCGGGATCGACTTCAACAGTTTCATGGTCACTATCAAGGCTGCCTCGGGCAACGCGCCGGCGGTGGCGATCCGCTATGGCACGTTCGTCAACGTCCTGGTCGACTTCATCATCGTGGCGTTCGTCCTGTTCATGATCATCAAGCTCATGAACACAGCGCGGACGAAGAAGGAAGCCGCTCCCCCAGGTCTTCCCAAGCCGTCGAACCAGGAAACGCGCTCGCCGAGATCCGCGATCTGCTGAAGAAGGGGCGCTGAGGCTGTCTGTATTGCTGCGACCTCGTGCCTCGAAGCTCAGTGAGGGCGCGGCAAGATGAAATCCCAGCGGCGTCCATGAGGACCAGCGAGAACCTTCCGACTCCGGGCGTCACGATCCTGGGCGAGGATCCCTTCGCCCGAACCCCTGGCGGCAAGCTGAAAGCACGGATTGCGACGGCGTTTCCCGCCCATGACACAATCGTGACCGTGCCGGGAATCCATGTCACCCAACGGCAGGCGTTCCTCGACCACCTTGACGAGCTCCGGCGGAGTCGGGCGGAGGCGCCACTCACGCGGGAGGAGAGGGACAAGGAATGGGACCTGGCCGTGGACCTTATCGTCGTGGAGGGCGCCATCCAGATCCGGCCCGATCCCAACAACATGGCCCTCGCCTTCCTGGCCGACGAGTTGCTCCAGCGGCTGATCGCGAAGCATCGCATTTGGTTTCTCGGGGTCCTGAACGCGCGCGTGCGGGAGGCCATCAAGCGAAGGGGGGAGCTGTGGCGGATTACGCCGCTGCCGATCACCTCCGAAGAGATGCGGGCGATGATCGACTCCGCCCGCATCGGGATTCACGGACGCGAGATCTACTACTATGGAGAGCAGACCGGCACGCGCTATCTCACCTTCCAGGAGTTCCAGGGGCTGGGCCGGCTGGACGACGGCGAATTGCGCTTCCATCTATCGGAAATCGGCCGGCATCTTGGGCTGAGGAACGCGGCAGGCAACCCTGAGGTTTCTTTCTTCGGAATAGGCACGGGCCTTTCCCGCGCCGATTTCATCAGCATCGATTTCGAGACGCTAGTGTCCCGTCCCCGAAATTCGCCCACATAGGCGTTCGATCTTCGCAAGGATCGAGTCTGCCGTAGCGACCCAGACGAACGGCTTTGCTCTCTTGTTGTGGGCGGCGACGAACTGCTCG